>CAWAKK010000012.1:0-332862 GCA_963782605.1 uncultured Solirubrobacterales bacterium | reverse complement strand
CTGGTTAGCGAGTCGCAGCGTGGGTCACTTGCTCTTCGGTGGTTGCAGCAACCGGCACCCTGAAATGCAGTAGTGGAGTGTCTTTGAATCTTTTGATTACGGCGGGCGCCGTTGCCGCCGGCAATCGAGTCTTTAAAAGCTGCAGCCAGTACCGGCCGAATTCGACGCGCAAATCCAGCGACAACGCGGGCGGCGCGCCCTCGCTGGGCGAATGATTCTCGAGCGGCGGGGTTCCTTCCGACAAAAAATTAAGCGGTGTTTCGGGGGAAAAGGTTCCCGGTTCTGCACCGCGCAGCGACAGCTTTTGCGCGAAAACACTGTCGCATTGCACTTTGACAAACGCGCACGTTCCAGCGTCTTCGGCCCGAAACTCGCCCATTTGCCATTGTCTGGCGAGCATCCAGAGCGCGTCACGGACTTCGCACCGAAGGGCGACACTCGAAATCATTGCTTTGTCGGCTGAGGTTCCAGTCTATTCCAGATCAGTACGGATGAACGCATCTTGAGCTCATTCGGAGGTTTTACAATGGAACAACCGGCGCCGCGCCTCTTTCGTCCCGCGGCATATTGATGTTGTTGAGTCCCAGATCGAGGATCGGGCCCAGGTTCTCGCACTCCATAGGCGCGACCAGAGCCGGCAGCAAATGGGCCAGCGCGGGGTTGGTTCGTCAAGTGGTCGAAATGGACCAATCGCTTCGCCCGCTCAAACGCATCCAGAATCGTTTCCGACAGGTATTCCCACCGCCAAATTTCGCCCTCCGCAGGACAGACGGCAAGCAGCATTGCCTGCGGCGGTTCGGTGTCGGGTTGGTTGAAGTGAAACGCGACCCCGCTCGTCGCTTCACGGGCCGGCAACATCTCGGTCCATTCGTCAAAGACCAGACCCGACAAGATCTGGGTCGGATTCCACGCGGCCTGAACTTCAAGGGCAAGAGAGAGCGTGCCGCCGAAATCCTGCGACACGTCGGTATTGGGCGGCGCACCGCGCATCTCGGCGCCGACCCAGAAACCGGGCGGGGCCGTAGGCGAATTGAACTGAATAATCGTCAGTGCTTGCCCGGCGGTGGGAGCAGCCAGCGCTTCGCGCAGCAAAGCACACTGCCGGTAAATTCGAAAAACCGGATGAACCAGTGCCGACTGGCACTGCCAGGTTTCCAGCGAGAGCAGATCGAGATTTTTCGACAGGTCTGTCGTCCGTGCCTGCGTGACCGCGGCGGCATTGGTCAGTTGAATGATCGGCGACAGCCGGAAAGCTGTGCCAAAAAGCCGGTCGCTCAATCTCTCGCAGATCGCCATCTTTCCAGCGGCGGGCGTTGCGATCAGCTGGAGCACGGAATACCCGCAAGCCACCGGCGCCCTACAACACCACCGCGTTTACCACCGATGCCTCATCTCGCCTCGGCATCACGCCCTCGGCGGCCATGCGGATCGCCGAGGACCTCTACATGGACGGGTTCATCTCCTATCCGCGCACCGACAACACGGTCTATCCGCGCTCGCTCAACACCCGCGAGCTCGTCTCATCGCTGGCGCGCATCCCCGACTTCTCCGCGGCCTCCGGCCTCTTGGACGGCGAGCTCACCGCCACTCGCGGCAAGAAGGAGACCACCGACCACCCGCCGATCTACCCGACGCAGGCGATCTACCCGAACGCTCTGGAGGGCCCGAAGCGGCGCGTCTACGAGCTGGTCGTGCGCCGGTTCCTGGCGACCTTCTCACCGCCGATGATCACCGAGTCGACGCGCGCCGACATCGAGGCCGGCTCGGAGACCTACTTCGTTCGCGGATCGGTGGTGGTCGACCCCGGCTACGCCGGCATCTACACCTATGCGCGCTCCTCCGACGAGGAGATCCCGAAGCTCGAGGAGGGTCAGGAGCTCGCGCTCGACGGCGACCCGTGGATCGTCGACAAGGAAACCCAGCCCCCGTCCCGGATCTCGCAGGGCAAGCTGATCGAGCTGATGGAGGAGCGCGGCCTCGGCACCAAGGCGACGCGCGCCGACATCATCCAAAAGCTCTACGACCGCGGCTATGTGTTCTCGAATCCGCCCGAGCCCTCGGAGACGGGAATCGCCATGTACAAGGCGTTCCACGAGTACGTCCCGCGCATGGCTACCCCCGAGATGACGGCCGAGCTCGAACAGGACATGGATCTGATCGCCGCCGGGGAGACCTCTAAGGACGAGGTCCTGAGGATCTCGCGGGAGATGCTCCACGAGACCACGCGGGACCTCGAGGGCAAGCGCGAGGACTTCGCCAAGCAGATCTGGGCCGGGATGGACGAGGACAAGTTCCTCGGCCCCTGCAGCGTCTGTGAGGAGGCCGGCCGCAAGCGCGAGGACGGTGGCCCTAATCGCCTCCGGATCATTCAGCTCAAGGGCGGCAAGCGCATGTACGGCTGTGAGGGCTGGGACCGCGACGACCCGGAGGCCGAGCACTCCTGTCAGGTGAGTGGGCCGCTTCCGGGGCGGGGCTATGAGCTCTGGCGCCTAGAGGAGCGCTGCTCGATCTGCGATGAGCGGCCCCGCCTCACGGTGCGCGGATTCCGCGGCCGGCCGTGGAAGCTGTGCCTAAACGACGACTGCCCTTCGATGGTTGAGATGCGCGAGAAGCGCGCCGAGCGCCAGGCGGCACGCGAGGCCCGCGAGGCGGCCAAGGCCGCGGCCGGCAACGGGGAGAGCCCCGGCACACCATCGACCCCCAAGCGCTCAGGCTCAAACGGCGCCAAGGGCGGCGGCGGGCGCAGGCGCAAGCCGCCATCGCCCGGGACGCGGCGCACGAAGAAGGCAGGCTCACGCCGCAGCAGCTCCGGCTAGCTTCCCTGGCGTGTTCATCACGCTCGAGGGGATCGATAGGTCTGGGAAGACAACGCAGGCCGCGCTGCTCGCCGGGGCGCTGGGGCCGGAAACGGTTCGCTTGCGCGAGCCTGGAGGCACGGCGATGGGCGAGCGCGTCCGCTCGATGCTGAAAGACGCCGACCTCGAGCTCGATGCTCGAGCCGAGCTCCTGCTCTTTTGTGCCGCTCGCGCGGAGCTCTGCGCCGACGTCGTGGCGCCCGCCCTCGCGGAGGGCCGCGATGTTGTCTGCGATCGGTTCATCGACTCAACGGCCGCCTATCAGGGCGCGGGTCGAGGGCTCGGCGTCGAGCTGGTGGAGGGACTCAACACCGTGGCGATCGACGGCCGCCTGCCCGATCTCACAATCCTGCTGCGAATCGACGTGGAGGCCGCGGCGCTGCGCGGCCAGCTGCGGCTCGCCGCCGGGGGGGAGGACGGCGCTGACCGCTTCGAGTCGGAGGGCCTCGGGTTCCAGGCACAGGTCGCAGCCGCATACGACGAGCTCGCCGCCCGCCACCGCGACCGGATCGTCGTGATCGACGCCGAAGGCGAGCAAGCCGACGTCCACTCGCGCGTGATGAGCGCCGTCTCCGAGCGCCGCGCGTGAGCTCCGGCGCTGGCGGAACGGAGGCGGCTGAGCGCGTCCCCGAGTCGCTCGCGAGGGCGATCGCTCACCAGCCGGCCGCAGCGATGGCGCTCGCGGCGGCGCTCGAGGCGCCCACCCATGCCTACCTTTTCGTTGGCCCGTCGGGGTCGGGCAAGCGCGATGCCGCGCGCGCCTTCGCCGCCGAGCTGATCGCTGAGGGGGCCCCCGATGTCGCGGACGCGCGCCGCCGGGTGCTGGCCGATCCTTCTCCGCACCCCGACCTCGTCTGGCTCACGCCGCCCGGCACCCAGCACCTCGTCGAGGTGGTCCGTGAGCGTGTCATCGCCGCGTCCGCGTACCGGCCCTTCGAGGGCGAGCGGCGCGTGTTCGTGATCGACGCCGCGGACGCCATGGCCGAGGAGAGCCAGAACGCGCTGCTGAAGACCCTCGAGGAGCCCGCGCATTTCGCGCACATCGTCCTCGTCTCGGCCGAGCCGGAGGCTCTGCTCGAGACGGTCCGCTCGCGCTGCCGGGCGATCCGCTTCGCGGCGCTGGCGCCGGCGACGGCCGAGGCGATGCTCGCCGAGCGCGCCCCCGCCGCGGACCCGTCCGATCGCGCCGCGGCCGCGCGGCTTGCAAGCGGCGACCTGGCCCGCGCCGAGCTGCTGCTCTCGACTGCCGGCCGCGAGCTGCGCGCCGGTGCGGAGGCGTGCGCCCGGGCTGCGCGCGCGGGTGAGCTCGCAGCCCGCCCGTGGGAGCGGCTCCTCGACGCCGCGGAGGAAACCGGTCTCGCCGCCGGCGAGGATGCGCGGGCCGCGGCCGCGAGCGCCGCAGAGGAGGCCGGGGAGGCCGAGGGGCCGCTCGCCCGGCGCCGAGCCCGTGAGGGCGAGGAGGGGGCCCGGCGTGCCGCGAGGCGGGCGCGAACCGCGGCACTCGACCTCGGTCTTCACCTGCTGACCGCGTGGCTGCGCGACCTGGCTGCCGTTGCCGATGGCGGGCCGGAGCTGGTCCTTACCGCCGATCGCACGGCCGAGCTGGGCGAGGACGCCGAGGGCCTCGAGCCGGGTCGTGCGCGACGCGCAGCGGAACTGGTGATGGACACGCGGCGACGGCTGCAGGTGAACGTCAGCGAGGAGCTGGCGCTGGAGGCACTGCTCTACCGCCTGGAGTCGCTGTTAGCGCCCCGTTAGGGCGCTGCCAACATACCCCGAGATGGCGACGATCGGCGAGCCGCAGCCACGCCCGCGGCGCCCCTTCGGCGTTCGGCTCTACCTGGCGATCGCCTTTGCGGCCGTCGCCCTGATCACGGCCGGCCTCTCCGTGTTGCTCGTGAGCGGCTCGACGGAGGAGATCGCCACCGACCGGGCCACCGAGCTCACCCTCGGTCGCACGATCAGCCTGGCCGATCGCGTGGGCGACCGTGCGCCCAACGCCGCGCCCACCCTGCTAACCGACATCACGGATCCCGGCTACGCCGCCTGGGTGTTCGACGCAAAGGGAGAGCTGATCACGCCGGAGGTTGCGCGCGGAATTCCCGTCAGCGACGTTCCCGGGTATCGCCGGGCGGTAAACGAGGCTCAGCGAGGCTCGCGGACGGAGGAGCAGCTGGCGGGAGGTGTCACGCTCGTGATCGCGCCCGTCTTCCGCAAAGGCCGTCCCGCCGGGGCGATCGTCGCGCGCGCCGAGCGGCCGGAGGAGCTGCAGTCGGCCGTCGATGAGATTCGAGGCGACCGGCTCACCGCCGCCCTGATCGCCGTCTGCATCGCCGCCCTGATCGGGTTCATGATCGCGAGCGCCATCACCTCCCGCGTGAAGCGCCTGGCCGACAGCGCGGCACTGATCACCGAGGGGCGTCTCGACGAGCCGCTCGAGGGCACCGGCGGCCGCGATGAGATCACCGCCTTGGGGTCCGCCCTCGAGGCCATGCGGGGCGCCCTGCGCAACACCTTCGGCGCGCTCTCCTCAGAGCGAGACCGCCTCTCGGCCATCTTCGATGCTCTCGACGACGCCGTCATCGTCGTCGGGCCCGAGGGAGAGGCGCGCTTCGCGAACGCCGCGGCCGAGGCCATGATCGGGTCCGACCGCTCAGTCGTGACCGGCCTCTTGCCGTGGCTGCGCCGGGCCGACGCGCGGGGCGCTGTCGAGCACGACTCGCTGCGCATCGGTGACCGGGTTTACGCGCTGCGAGCCCGCAAGCTCCCGACCGAGGGAGCGGTCCTGGCCGTCGTGCGGGACCGAACCGAGGAGCTTCGTCGCGAGATCGCAGAGCGCGAGTTCGTCTCCAACGCCGCTCACGAGCTTCGTAATCCGATCGCGGGAATCTCGGGCGCGATCGAGGTCCTCCGGGGCGGCGCAAAGGACGATCCGGAGGCACGCGAGCACTTCCTCGAGCGCCTCTTTTTTGACACCGAGCGCGTCACCCGGTTGACCGAGTCGCTGCTGACGCTCGCGCGCATGGAGGCGGTCAGCGAGGGCGGGTCGGGGGTCCTCGATATCGCCATCGCGATCAAGGAGGCCGCCGCGGCCGTCGAGTGGCCCGCGGGACTCAAGGTGGGCGTGGAGACGGAGCCGGGGCTGATCGCCGTCGGCGACTCGATCCTGCTGCGGCAGGTGCTGATCGGCCTGCTCACGAACGCCTTCAAGAACACGCCACCGCCCGGCGCCGTTACCCTTCGCGCGCGCCACGCCGACGAATCGGACGAGCAGATCTTGATCGAATTGGAAGACACGGGAACGGGCATCGAGTCTGAGGAGATCGATCGCATCTTCGAGCGCTTCTATCGTGGATCGGGCTCTCTCGAGCAGGAGGGCTTCGGCCTGGGGCTCTCGATCGCGAAGCGGATGGTGGACGTAATGGGTGGTGAGATGGGCGTGCGCTCCGAGGTGGGAGTCGGCAGCACGTTCTGGATCCTTCTGGAGACGGCCAAGCCGGCCCCCACGCCAGCGGCATGAGCAGCGGCCGAATCCTGATAGCCGACGACGAGCCCTCGGTCCGCGACGCGGTCAGCTATGCGCTCGAGCAGGAGGGCTTCGACGTCACGGTTGCGGTCGACGGCGATGACGCTGACACCAAGGTGGGGACCGAGGAGCCCGACTACGACCTCCTGGTCCTCGACATCATGATGCCCGGTCGCTCCGGGCTTGACATCTGCCGCGAGGTGCGGGCCCGCAGTCCCGTGCCGATCATCCTGTTGACAGCCAAGGACGCGGAGGTGGACAAGGTGGTTGGCCTCGAGGTCGGCGCCGATGACTACATGACGAAGCCGTTTTCGGTGCGCGAGCTGATCGGCCGCGTGCGCGCGCAGCTCCGCCGGCGCGAGCTCGACCGGGACTCGACATCGCAGGAGAAGACGATTCACGCCGGTCCCGTTCGCATCGACCTCGCGCGGCACCTCGTCGCGATCAACGGCCAGCCGGTGAACCTCACGCGTTCTGAGTTCCAAGTCCTACGCCTCTTGGCCGATCGCCCCGGCCAGGTCTTCAGCCGGCTCGAGATCATGGAGGAGCTGTGGCAGTCGGAGTTCTCTGGTGACGTGCGGGCATGCGACGTCCACATCTCCAACCTGCGCCAGAAGATCGAGCGCGATCCGCAGGAGCCCGAGCTCGTGCTCACCGTGCGAGGCATCGGCTACCGGTTGGCCGAGCCGGCGGCTTGAAGCCTCCACGGTCGTCCTAAACTCACGCGCGCGCCGACGTAGCTCAGCTGGTAGAGCACTTCACTCGTAATGAAGGGGTCGCCGGTTCGAATCCGGCCGTCGGCTCCTCAGTCCCAGAAGTCGTCGACCTGCTCGCCGTCGGGTCCCTTGGGCTTCCGACCGCCGATGCAGATCATGTCGAGTCCGTCGGGGCCGGCCTCGAACGAGCGGGCTACCGCAGGAGCGACGCGCAGCACGTCCCACTCTGCGAGCTCGACGACCTCGTCGTCGAGCTTGGCGCGACCGGATCCCGCGACCACGACGTAGGCCTCCTCCTGCGCACGATGCCGGTGACCCCAGGGCATGCGGGCGCCCGGCTCGTAGGTGAAGCGGCTCACGCCGAGCTCCGGCGATCCCAAAGCCTCCCGCGCGAAGCGCCACTGGATTCGAACGTCCGGCGGGCTGACGTCGCGGAGATCACCGAAGTTCTTCTTCGTCCACTCGGGCATCTCGAAACTCTCACACCTACTACCAAACGACGGACATCGGGAACGGGTCGCGGGCTCGAATCCGGCCGTCTGCTTGAGAATCGATTGTCCTCGGGATTGACCGCGCGACCGCGCATCCATATTCTGCCGTGACCCGTGTTGGAGGTTTAGTAGAGATGGCGCAGGACAACGTCGATGTCGTTCAGGGAGCCTGGGACGCCTTCGGGCGCGGCGATGTGGACGGTGCGACCAATATCGTCGCCCCGGAGGGCGAGATCACGGCACCAGCGACCCTCCCCTGGGGAGGGACCTTCCTCGGCCCGGAGGGGTTTCGCGACTTCCTGCGCACCTTGCTCTCGCATTTCAAGGAGTTCAAGGCGACGCCGGAGAAGGTGCTCGGAGCCGACGACGACCACGTGATCGTCACCGCCAACCTGAAGGGCCGCACCAAAGGCGGGACGGCGTTCGAGACCCGTGCCGTGTGGGTCTACAAGCTGCGCGGCGGGCAAGTCGTGAGCGCTGAGGCCTACGGCGACTCGGCGCAAATGCTGAAGACGCTCGCCACGGACAAGTCCTGAGCTCCCTCTCCGTAGTCGTCGTCACCCACCAGAGCCGCGAGGCCGTCGGCTCGGCGCTGCCCGAGCTGGTCGCGCAGTTGGCGGCCGATGACGAGCTGATCGTGGTCGACAACGCCTCGAGCGACGGGACGCCGGACTTTGTCCGCGAGCTCACGCCGAACGCCACCGTGATCGAGACCGGCGCGAACCTTGGCTACGGCGAAGGCTGCAATCGCGGCGCCCGCGCCGCCTCGGGTGAGCTTCTTTGCTTTCTCAATCCGGATGCGGTTCCGGCTGCCGGCTGGCGCGATGCCATGGTCGCCCCCCTCAACGACGGTTCGGGTCTGGTCGCGTGGCAGGGACTGGTCACCGCGCAGGGAGGGACGCTGATCAACAGCTGGGGCGGGGAGGTGCACTTCACGGGAATCGCCTGGGCCGGCGGGGCTGAGCAGCTCGAGGGGGACGGTGGGGAGGTCCTTCTGGTGGGCGAGCCCGGCTTTGTCTCCGGCGCCTGCCTCGCCATCCGCCGGCTCGACTTCATCGACGCCGGCGCCTTTGCGCCGGAGTTCTTCCTCTATCACGAGGACGTCGACCTCTCCCTACGGCTGCGGCTGAGGGGGGGCCGTCTCCGTGTTGCCGAGGACGCTCGGGTCGACCACTCGTATGAGTTCGACAAGGGCCCGGCGAAGTGGCGGTATCTGGAACGCAACCGCTGGGCAACGCTCATCCGCACATATCCGTCCCCGCTCCTGGCCCTGCTCGCGCCCGCGCTGGTGGCCACCGAGCTCGCGCTCGTCCCGATCTCGATCGCGGGCGGCTGGTTCGGGCAGAAGGTGCATGCGACGTTCGACGTCTTGCGATGGCTGGGACGCCTGCGCTCCGAGCGCCGCGAGATTCAGGTGGCGGCTCAGGTGAGCGCCGGCGAGTTCGCCGCCGGGCTGCGAGCGGAGCTGGACTCGCCCTACCTCGGCGCCGTCGGCCGCTCGGCCCTACTCCGGGCGCTGCTCCGCGCCTACTGGGGAGTCGTGGTCCGGATCCTCGGAGGCGGGCGCCGGGCCTGACCCGTTCTCGCGGCTGCCACGCAGCTCCGCGTCGAGGCGCGCGACCTCCTGCGCCAGGATCTTCGTTTCCTCCGAGAGCCTGGAGGTCGCGACTGAGAAGTTGAGAAGAAGCAGGAAGGCGACGCCGAAGGCTGCGATGAAGAGGCCGTTGGCGGGCACTTCGATCCCGATCTGTCTTGTGCCCCAGACCAGCAGGTCGGTCCAGATGGAGAGGACGAGAAGGCCTCCGGCTACCAGCATCCAAAGCAGCGCATAGCGCTCGGCGAGGTGCCGGCGGCGGACCAGGTCGAGGACAGCGAGGAAGAGGAGGGCCGTCACGATCACCGCGACGATCTGCACACGGCCATCGATGTTCTCCTGAGCGACCGGGAGTAGAGCTGCGGTCATGGCGTCGTCCCCACGTCGCTGGCCTCCCCGGCTCCTGACACACCGGTCCCCGCAGCCACCGGCTCGCCCTCGGGTCGGTCGGGGTGCTCGGTGTCCGGAACCGGCCGCTTGCGGAAGAGTCCAACGAAGAGCGCCAGCAGGACCTTCGCCATGTAGTAGGCACTGCGCGGGTAGTCGATCGAGCTTCTCCCGAAGCCGCGGGCGTTCATCCGTACCGGCACCTCATGGATGCGCAGGCGGTGGGCGTGGAGCATCAGGATCGCCTCCACCTCCGGGTAGTCGTGGGGGTAGTCGCGGGCGAACAGCTCGATGCCCTTGCGGTTCGTCATCCGAAAGCCCGAGGTCGGGTCGGTGATCTTCTGGCGCGTGATCGCCGTGAGGACGACGGAGAAGATGAGGTTTCCGACGCGCCGGCCGAACGGCACCTTGTAGCCGGGATCGCCGCGGAAGCGGCTGCCGTAGACCATGTCGGCCTGGCCCTCTGTGTTGAGTGCCTCGACCATCTCGTCGAGGTACTCGGGCTTGTGCTGGCCGTCGCCGTCGACCTGGACCGCCACGTCGTAGCCGTGGTTGAGCGCGTACTTATACCCCGACTGGACGGTGCCCCCGATGCCGAGGTTGAAGGGATGCGAGAGGACGTCCGCGCCCGCATCCAACGCGTCGGCCACTGTCGCGTCGGTGGAGCCGTCGTCGACTACGAGGACGTCGAATCCGGTCGCGTGCCGCTGGATGTCACGCACGACCCGGCCGACCATCCCCTCCTCGTTGTAGGCGGGGACGATCGCGAGCTTGCGCAAGCTTTCCGTGGCCGTCATCGCCGACCGAGGGTAGAGGGGGAGGGGCAACGGCGTTGGGAGGGAGCGGTCAGGCCTCTCGACCTCCCGAACGACTTGCGGCGGCAGAGCCGCCTTACATGCTGCTGTCGCGACACAATGTGTCGCGACCCTTGATTTCTTCCCGTTCCGCCAAGCGGTTGCGCCGGCGCACCTCGGCCTCGCGTTGGCGACGCAGCTCGAGGTCGGATTGGGCGACGAGTGGCGGCACCGGCGTCGGCTTGCCATCGTCGTCGAGCGCGACCATCGTCAGATAGGCGGTCGAGGTGTGGCGTTTTGAGCCCGTGCGGGGGTTCTCGGCCTCTACGCGCACGCCCACCTCCATCGATGTGCGCCAGGCGGCGTTCACGGTGGACGAGCAGCTCAAGAGCTCGCCGACGTGCACCGGCTCGAGGAAGGTCATCCGATCCATCCCCGCGGTCACGACCCGGGTGCCGGAGTGACGAACCGCCGCGAGCCCCGCGGCCTCGTCGCAGATCTTCATGACCATGCCGCCATGCACGAACCCGGCCGAGTTCGCGTCGACCAGGCCCATCCAGCGCACGACGAGCGACGCCGACTCGGACGCGGGTTTGGCCTCCATTCGGCGATGGTATGGGCTGATGGCGCAGGGCGAGGAGCTCGCAAAGCTGGACGCGCTCGAGCGCAGGGTGACCCGTTGTCGCCGTTGTCCCCGGCTCGTCGAGTGGCGCGAGGCGGTGGCGGCCGACCCACCGCGCCGCTACCAAGGCGAGCGCTACTGGGCGCGGCCGGTCCCCGGCTTCGGCGACCCGAGGGCTCGGATCGTCGTGGTCGGCCTCGCGCCGGCGGCGCACGGCGGCAATCGGACGGGGCGCGTGTTCACCGGCGATCGCTCCGGGGAGTGGCTCTTCGGCGCGCTCCATCGCGCGGGCCTCGCGAACCAGCCGCAGTCGGTGTCGCGCGACGATGGCCTGCGGCTGCGCGGCGCCTGGGTGAGTGCCGTCAACCGCTGCGCGCCCCCGGCCAACCGGCCCACGACCGAGGAGCGCGACAACTGCCTTCCCTACCTCGTCGAGGAGCTCCGGCTGTTGCGGCGAGCGAGGACTCTCGTGGCGCTGGGGTCCTACGGGTGGGACGGGGTGCTCCTTGCGCTGCGCGAGCTCGGCGCTGAGGTGCCGCGCCCCAAGCCGCGCTTCGGTCACGCCGCCGAGGCGCGGATCGGCGAGTGGAACCTGCTCGGCAGCTACCACGTCTCGCAACAGAACACATTCACCGGCAAGCTCACCGAGCCGATGCTCGACGCCGTCTTCGCCAGGGCGAGGGAGCTGGCGGGCGTCTAGAGGCCCGACGGAACTCGCGCCGGGTTCGCGAGCCCCTCTTCCTCCGCCGCTTCTGCGACCGCGCGAGCCACCGCGAGGTGGACCTTCGGGTCGATTGCGTCGGGAATCAGCTCGGACTCGCGCGTGAGGCCTGCGATCGCGTCGGCGGCGGCGAGCTTCATCCCGGTCGAGATCTCTTGCGCCCCGCTGGCGAGGGCGCCGCGGAAGATGCCCGGGAAGCCGAGGACGTTGTTCACCAGCGAGCCATCGGCGGCGAACGCCGCTCCCGCCTCGAGGGCGGCTCCCGGGGTGATCTCCGCGTCGGGGTTGCTGAGCGCCAGGATGACCTGTCCCTCGCTGGACCATCTCGGGCTTGACGAGCCCGGCGACCCCCGTGGTGAGGACGACGATGTTGGCGCGGGACATGACGTCCTCGAAGCTCGCGATCTCGATGCCTCGCTCCCGCGCCATGGGATGAGCGAGCTCGTTGGGGTCGGACGCGATCACGGACTTCGCCCCTGCCTGAACCGTGAGCGTCGCGATGCCGAGGCCCGCGGCGCCAAGCCCGACCTGGCCGACGACGGCCTCTGAGAGCTCGATTCCTGTTGCCGCGCTCGCGACCTGTACCGCAGCGAGCGTGGCCACAGCGGTCCCGTGGACGTCGTCGTGCATCACGGGCATGTCGAGCGCGTCGATCAGGCGAGCCTCGATCTCGTAGCACTCGGGCACGCGGATGTCCTCCAGGTGGATCGCGCCGAAGCCCGCGGAGATGCGAAGCACCGTTTCGATGAACTCATCGGCGTCCTCGGTGTCGATCAGGATCGGGATCGCCGAGATGCCGGCCATGAGCCGATAGAAGAGCGCCTTGCCCTCCATCACCGGCATCGACGCGCGGGCGCCGATGTTGCCCAGCCCGAGGACGCGCGTGCCGTTGGTGCAGATCGCGACGGTGCGCCCGATCATCGTGAAGCGGCTCGCGAGGGCGGGGTCGTCGGCGATGGCTGTGCAGACCCGTGCGACGCCGGGGGTGTACAGGTCGCGCATGTCCTGCACGGACTCCATCCGAGCTGTCGCCTCGACGGCGAGCTTGCCCCCCTCGTGGGCATGGAGGGCGCGGTCGAAGTAGGAGATGACGCGCACCCGGTCGAGGCCCTCGAGCAGGCCGGCGACGCGCTTTGCCTGTTCGTGGTCGCGGACCTCGATCGAGATGTCGCGGATCGAGCGCTCGCGGCCGATCGAGATCGTGGCGATGTCGCCGATCAGCCCGCCTGACCGGGCGATCTCTCCGCAGACCTTGGCCAGTTGACCGGAAACGTGGGGCTGGGAGATTCGGTAGACGTAATCGACTGGCATGCGGGCAAACTAGACCTCTCCGGCGTGAGTTGCCAGGCGTCGGCAGCGGCGTCTCGGTCTGCACGCGGTCATACTGGCCGCGCGATGCCGGTGAACGTTCCGAACGCCCTGACGATGCTCCGAATCGTCGCGGTGCCCGTGATCGTGGTCGCGCTCTTGGACGAGACGAAGAACGGCGACGTGATCGCGGCTGCCCTGTTTGCGCTCGCTGCATTGACGGACGGGCTCGATGGATACATCGCCCGCCGCCGCCAGGAGGTGACGACGTTCGGGAAGCTCATGGACCCGCTTGCCGACAAGCTCTTGGTGATCGCAGCGCTGATCGCGCTCGTGTCGCTTGACCGCCTCGCGGCGTGGGTGGCCATGGTGATCATCGCCCGCGAGCTGGCGGTGACGGGCCTCCGCGCGCTGGCGATCGAGCAGGGTGTGGTGCTCTCTGCGAGCTGGCTCGGCAAGTTGAAGACGGGTCTTCAGGTGGCGGCGATCATCGGGCTGATCGTGTGGGATCCGACGCCGGTGGCAATCGACGTGCTGGTGTACGTCGCCGTGGCGGTCACCGTGTGGAGCGGCGCCGACTACTTCTACAAGCTTCGTGCTCACCTGCGTGATGCCGGCGGCGCCGACGAGCCGAGCGTGCCGACCGCCGCCGGGTCCGTTGATCGTCGCGAGGCCAGACGGACGACCCGCCGGGCGCTCGGTTAGCTCAGGCGCAGGGCTCCTCGAGCCACTCGCGCGTCGTCATGTGGTGCTTGGAGTGTTCGCCCGACTCGAGCTCGGAGAGGATCTCGTCGAGCGACCCCGAGCGCTCGGCCACGACGGAATGGCGGTGGATGGTCTCCAGGTTCTCCTGGCGGGCGAGTAGGAAGCCGCCCTGTCGCAGTTCGGGGTAGCGCTCCCCGACCTGTCGGACCATCTCGCGCACGCAGTCCTCGACGAACCGGGGCTGCATGTGGGCCTTCTCGACGACGGCGGCTTCGTCGGAGCGCTTCATGAGCTCGTAGATCTCGGAGCTCATTGACTGCTCGACGATGTGGAGCAGATCGCGAGCGTCGAGGTCGCTGCCCGAGGTCTCCGGGCGGCCGATGTGGAGCGAGCCGATGCCGCGCTGGTTGTGGGTGGCGACCGGGACGTGGCGCATGACCCGCTCGATCTCGTCGTCGGTGAAGTCGTCGGCGGCAAGGCGCTCGCGAGCGCGGTCTGCGAGGAGGCCCTGCGCGCAGGGGCAGGCGGTCATGCCCTGGGCCTCCACGCCGGTGAGGGTCCGCGTGCCGCGCTCCGAGCTCACGGCCGTTCCGTAGAGCGTGTAGATCTCCTGGGTGGGGAGGTTGGAGACCGGGGCTCGCACGGTCTCGGGGTAGCGGGCTGCCACCGTCACCTCGGCGCGCTGTCCGTTCTGTCGTTCGCGGACCCGCTCGGCGATGTGAGCGGCGAGCTCCTCGGCGCGGAGCGTCTCGCCCAGGACGACCTCGTCGATCGCCGCGTCGAAGATCTCCTCGAAGCGGGACATGTGGACGCCCGCCTGCTGCGGGTTCAGATCGACGAAGCACTCGAGTTCGGCGAAGAAGAGCGAGCTGCTGCCGTTCGACTCGACGCGGATGACCTTCTCGACGTCGCGGACGCCCACGCGGGTGAGGCTCACCTCGATCGTGGGGCGGGAGGCCTGGACGTCGGTTGACGCCGGTGTGAGCAATGGCCCAGGGTCGCTCATTGCGGATAAAGGTAGCGAGGCGACCCCGCCGCTTCGTGGCAATGGCCCGCTCGCACTTATACTCCCCGCCGCTCAACCAGCCGAGGAGGAGCGCGGGGGAGTGGGAGACAAGGGAGACCTACCGCTCGCCGCAGAGGGCGGGCATCAGCACGCTGCTGGGGACGCGGCAGATGGTGAAGTCCGGCCGGCGGTCCAGGACTCCGAGGAGCTGCGCGCGCTCGTGGCCCGGGGGCAGGAGCGGGGCTTCCTCACATTTGAGGAGATCGCCGGGATCCTGGAGGAGGTCGAGGTAACGAAGGAGCAGGTGCAGGGGCTCCATGCGCACCTGATCGAGCAGGGGATCGACGTGATCGGTGAGAACGGCGTCACGGCCTATCGGGAGGCGAAGGGCGAGCCGGTGGGTGGGCAGCCGAAGGCGGCTGCGTTGGACCTCACGGTGGAGCCGAGCTTGGATTCGCTGCGGTTGTACCTGCGGTCCATTGGGCGGGTGGAGCTGCTCACGGCTGAGCAGGAGGTTGAGCTGGCGCAGCGGATCGAGCGTGGCGACATGGTTGCGAAGCGAGACATGGTCGAGGCCAACCTGCGGCTGGTGGTCTCGATCGCGAAGGGGTATCTGGGGCGGGGGCTCGGGTTCCTCGACCTGATTCAGGAGGGATCACTGGGGTTGATTCGGGCGGTGGAGAAGTTCGACTACCGCAGGGGGTTCAAGTTCTCGACCTACGCGACCTGGTGGATTCGCCAGGCGGTGACGAGGGCGATAGCCGATAAGGCGCGGACGATTCGAATTCCCGTCCACATGGTTGAGAAGTTGAACCGGGTGACGCAGGTGGAGCGCCAGCTCGTCCAGAGGCTGGGGAGGGAGCCGGAGCCGGCGGAGATCGCGGCGGAGCTGGAGTGGACGGTGCCGGAGGTCCGCGAGATCCTCCGGATGGCTCAGATGCCTGTCTCGCTCGAGAAGCCGGTGGGAACCGAGGAGGATGCACAGCTCGGTGACTTCGTTCCCGACGAGGGGGTGGAGGAGCCGTTCGAGACGGCGATCGAGAATCTTCAGCGCGAGGACATCCAGCGGGCGCTCGACGCGCTGCCGGAGCGCGAGCGGCAGGTGATCGAGCTGCGCTACGGGCTACGAGGCCACGAGCCGCTGACGCTCGAGGAGGTGGGCCGCGCCTTCGGGGTGACGAGGGAGCGGATCCGCCAGATCGAGAACAACACGCTGCGCAAGCTGAAGCAGCTGCCGGAGGCGCAGCGCTTGCGACAGCGGACATAGGGGCGTGAGGGTTACCGCGGGGTAGCCCCGTTTGAGCGCCGTGGCAGCCGGGAATTTCTAAGGGACAAGCGACAAGGAGCTCTGCATGCCTGAGAACTGGGACGACGCGAAGGGGAAGGTCAAGGAGGGCGTCGGCGACGCCACGGGCGATAAGGACCTCGAGAACGAGGGCAAGATCGACCAGGCGACGGGTTCGGTCAAGGACAAGGTGGGCGACGCCGCCGACAAGGTGAAGGACGCAACCACTCGAGACTGAAGAGGAACCGACGCGCTCTTCGAGCGCGGTCTCGAGGATCGCGCGGCGCCGCCCGCGGGCGGCGCCGTTGCATGGGGGGCTAGTCCTCGCGGGCGTAGGGGTTGGCCGTGGCGTCGGGCTCGGCGTCGGCGGCGACGAGGTCGGCGTCGGCGTGCGTGGCGTCGCCGGGGGGAAGGAGGGTGCCGCGGCGGTCCGGCGTGAAATGCCGTGACATGAGAAGGTCGACGGCGCCGATCGCGACGAGGATGAAGCCGAGGGCGTCGACGCCGAAGCCGATGGCGAGGCCGGCGGCGATGAAGATGAGGCCGGTGACGAAGAGGATGGTCGCGAGCAGGCGGCTCTGCCGCTCGGCGGTGTGGGGGGACATCTCCATCGGGCGGACCCTACTCGTCGATGGGTCTCCGTCTTGTACCCGGAGAGCCCTCGCTGTCGAGCTCGAAGAGCGCCAATGGGGGAGGTGGGATTCGAACCCACTCAGCCTGAGGCACTGGATTTACAGTCCAGCCCGTCTCTCCAGCTACGGCGCTCCCCCGCGACTCGACCGATTCTATGGAGGTGCCGGCCGAGCGGTGAACGAGCTCCTTGATGGGCCGAAGGCGCCCTGCGCCGCCCCGCCCGCACCGAGGCCGGCGACGCCGCGCCGGTAGTTTCCCCCGCGTGAACGGCTCCGACCTCGCAGGGCGCACCATCGCCATCGCCGGCGCGGCCGGCGGCCTTGGCCCGACCGTCGCCTCACGCCTCGCCGCCGCGGGCGCAAACCTCGCGCTCACCGACGTGGTCGAAGACCGTCTCGGAGAGGTGGCCACGGACCTCGCCCTCCCCGACGACCGCCTCGACCACCGCGTCGTCGACCTCCTCGACGCCGACGAGGCGCGCAACTGGGCCTCCTCACTGACCGAGCGCTTCGGCGGTGTCGACGCTCTCATCCACCTCGTCGGCGGCTGGAGGGGGGGAGACCCCATCACCACCACTCCCCTCGAGGACTACGAGTTCCTCCACGACCTCCTCGTCCACACCGTCCAGCACGCAACCCGCGCCTTCTACGACCCCCTCACCACCTCAGAGCACGGCCGCTTCGTCATCGTCTCCTCCGCCCAGGCGCAGGCCCCCGACGGCACCAACGCCTCCTATGCCGCCACCAAGGCAGCCGCCGAGACCTGGACGCTCGCCCTCGCGAACTCTTTCCGCGCCGACGAGTCGGCCGCGACGGCGAACATCGTCGTCGTGAACGCCATCCTCACACCGCAGATGCGCGAGGCGGACCCGGACAAGCCATATGAGACCTTCACCTCCGTTGAGGACATCGCCGAGGCGATCGCCTTTCTCTGCTCGGACGCAGCCGCCAAGATGAACGGTAAGCGCCTGGCGCTGTATCCGTGAGCAGCACCTCCACACGACTTCGCATCCGACAACCACTCGGGAGCACACCCCGAGGTCCTGGAGGCGATCGCCGCGGCCAACGAGGGCCACGCCGCGAGCTACGGGGCCGACCCCTGGACCGTGCGCACCCGCGACCTCTTCCGCGAGCACTTCGGCGACGAGGCGGAGGGCCACATCGTCTTCAACGGGACCGGCGCCAACGTCAGCGCGCTCGACGCCGTAACCGAGCCGCACGAGGCGGTCATCTGCACCGAAACCGCCCACATGCACCTCGACGAGTGCGGCGCACCCGAGCGCCTCACCGGAACCAAGCTCCTCACTGCACCAACCGCCGAAGGCAAGCTCACCCCCGCCGACGTGGGCCACTGGGACCCGAGGCGTGGCGACATCCACCACGTCCAACCGCGAGTCGTCTCGATCACGCAGGCCACCGAGCTGGGCACCGTCTACACGGCCGGGGAGGTGCGCGCGATCGCCGACGCCGCCCACGAGCGCGACATGCTCCTTCACGTCGACGGCGCGCGTATCGCCAACGCCGCCGCCTCCCTTCGCCTCTCCCTTCGCGAGATCACCACCGAAGCCGGCGTCGACGTCCTCTCCTTTGGTGCCACCAAGAACGGCCTGCTCTTCGGCGACGCCGTCGTCTTCCTGCGTCCCGGCCTGGGCGAGGGGTTCGAGTTCACCCGCAAGCAGCTCGCCCAGCTCGCCTCGAAGATGCGCTTTACCGCCGCGCAGTTCGAGGCCCTGCTCGGCCCCGGCGAGCTCTGGCTGCGAAACGCCCGGCACGCCAACGAGATGGCCAGACGGCTCGCCGCCGCCGTCGGTCGCATCGACGGCCTGGAGATCGCCTACCACGTCCATGCCAACGCCGTGTTCGCCCGCCTGCCGCGCCCCGCCATCGACACCCTGCTCGCCGACCTCGAAGCCGACCACCCCTTCTACATCTGGGACGAGGAGGACAACGTGGTCCGCTGGATGTGCTCGTGGGATACGACTCCGTCCGACGTCGACGACTTCGCCGGAGCCGTCCAGGCCGCCCTGAGTTGACCACGCTCCGCGAGCGGCTCGAAGCGCTAACCGCCCGCGCCGTGGCGGCGCTGCCGGAGCCGGTCCTACGACGGCTCGCGGGCCGTCCCATCCGCATCGACGGGCAGGAGCTCCACCCCCAGGTGAAGATCGCGATCGCCCTGGCCGAGCGCGTTGGCGGCTCCGACATCCTGCCGATCGCCGAGGCCCGCGAACGCCGCCGCCGCGACGCCCGCGTCTTCAGCGGCCCGCTGATCGAGCTCGAGCGCGTGCGCGACCTCGAGATCCGAGGTCCAGCCGGTGCACTCCGAGCAAGGCTCTACGTCCCGGCGGCCGCCCCCCTGCCGGCGCCGCTCGTCGTCTACTACCACGGCGGCGGCCACGTCATCGGCGACCTCGACACGCACGATCAGCCCTGCCGATTCCTCGCGCGCGAGATCCCCGCCCGCGTCCTCGCGGTCGACTACCGGCTCGGGCCTGAGCACCCCTTCCCCGCCGCCGTCGAGGACTCGCTCGCCGCCTTCCGCTGGGCTCACGACGAGGCGGCGCAGCTCGGCATCGATCCCACCCGCATCGCCGTCGCCGGGGACAGCGCGGGCGGGAACCTAGCCGCGGTCGTCGTCCAACTCACCACCGCTGACGGCGGGCCCACAGCCGCTTTCCAGGCCCTCGTCTATCCCGTCACGGACTACTCGCAGAAGCGGCGTTCCTATGAGCTCTTCGGCGAGGGCTTCTTCCTCACTCGCGAGGAGATGGACTGGTTTCGCGAGAACTACTTCGCCCGCTCAGCGGACCTCACGGACCCCCGCGCCTCACCCATCCTCGCGACCGACCTTCAAGGCCTGCCGCCGGCCCACGTCGTCACCGCCGGCTTCGATCCCCTCCGCGACGAGGGCGAGGCCTACGCGGAGCGCCTGCAGGCGGCCGGCGTGCACACGACGCTGCGCAGGGAAGCCGACCTCGTCCATGGGTTCATCAACGCCGTCGGCCTCGGCGGCCGGGCCCGCGAGGCGACCGCCCCGATCGCCGCCGCGATTCGCGCGGGCCTCAGCCGTTCCTGAGCGCCTCGATCCTCTCGCTACAGTGAGCGGCCGGCCCGGATAGCTCAGCAGGCCAGAGCACCTCCATGGTAAGGAGGGGGTCGTCGGTTCGAATCCGACTCCGGGCTCTACCAGCGCATCTAGACTCGGCCGCGTGGAACCTTTGCTCGTCATTCGCGAGGGCGCAGAGGCAGGGCGGGAGGTGTGGATCGAGGACGCCATCACGCTCGGCCGCGCCGGCGAGTGCGACCTCATCCTTGGCGACCAGGGGGTCTCGCGCAGCCACGCCCGCGTTGCCTCAAGCGCTGACGGCGCAACGATCGAGGACCTCGGCTCCTCGAACGGCACGTTCGTGAACGGCCAGCCGGTCGAGGGCGCGCAGGCGCTTCGCGACGGGGACGAGATCACGCTCGGCGGCGCGGTCATTCAGTTCGTCGGCGGCTCGGGCGAGACCCAGGTCCTCGGCGGCGAGGATCCTGGGGCCACGGAGGCGCATTCGCCCCCAACCGGGCCGCGCGCCGCCACGCCACCGCCACGCGAGCCGATCCCGGTACCGCCCCCGCGCCCCAGCGCCGAGCCGCCGCGGCGAGAGCCGATCCCCCAGCCCGAGCCCGCCGCACCCGTGCAGCGCGATGCGGTCAACGACTTCAACGTCCCGGCGCTGGCGGCGATCGTGCTCGGCCCGCTCTCGATCCTGCTCTTGGTCTTCTCCTCCGGATCAGGCTTCTACGCCGCTTTGCCCGTCGCCATCACGGCGGTCGCCCTCGGCACCATCGGCCGCAACAAGGTCGACCGGGGCGAGAGCTCGCGCTACCGCTCGTTCGCGTCGGCCGGCCGGACCTTTGGCGTCATCGGCACGATCCTCGCGGGCATCGTGCTGATCGCGGTCATCATCGTGACCCAGATCCTCGACGTCTCCGCCGAATCCATCGGCGAGCTCGCCGACGAGATCCGCCAGGAGATCGAGTCGCCCTAGGGAACCTCGGGCTGCGTCGTCGGAGGCGGAGTGGCGCGGGCTCCGGTGGCGCGGTGTTCCGCGCGGCGGGTCCGGGGAGGCGTCCGCCCGTGACGGCGCTGTCGCCACGCGCAAAGCACGCCGGCCACTCCGCCGATCAGGTTCGAGATCAGATCGAACGCCGCCTCGCCGCCACCCGGATCGAGGTTCGTGTGAACCACGCTGTCCGCCACCGCCTCAGCGAGCTCCCAGGTCACTCCGACCACCAAGAGCAGGCCCAGCGAGACGCCAAGCAACGGCGTGAGCGCGATGCCACGGCGCCGCCGTGTTATGAGGCGAGCCAGAGCCCACCCCACGAGCGCGCCGCCGGCGAGATGGGCGATCGTGCTCGCGACCCTCGGGGGAGCGACCTCGCCGAAGACTCCGACGATCCAGATGATCGCGGCGAAGCCGGCGGCGAGCATCACCAGTTGGCGCCGGGAAACTCCCAGCCCGACTGCGAGGAGGAGGCCGGCAGCACAAAACGCACCCATGACGCCGAAGGCGCGGTTGTTCGTCAAGGCGACCACGATCGCGCTCGAGAGGATCAGTGCCGCCGCGAGGGCCAGCCCGAGGAGGATGCGTGAGCGTTGCCTAGACACGAGCGGGCCAGGGTAGGGACCGGCGCTTAGGAATTCCTCAGTACGAGCTCTTGGGAGGGTCCCCCGGCCTTCATACACTGGCCCAGCCCGCATGGACTTTTCCTTCACCGACGAACAGAACGACTTCGTCGCCGCCATCCGCGATTTCTGCCAGCGCGAGTGCGGCTCGCAGGAGCAGCGCGAGCGCCTCACCAAGGGCTACACCGAGTTCCACTCGCCCGAGATCTACTCGAAGATGGCCGAGCTCGGCTGGCTCGGTGTGATGCTCGACGAGGAGCTCGGCGGCTCGGGCGGAGGGATGGTTGATGCGTGCATCTTCATGGAGGAGACGTCCCATGGGATGGCGCCGATCGGTGGCTACGGGACAACGCTGATCGTCGCCGGCGCCGTGCAGCGATTCGGCAGCGACGACCAGAAGCGAAAGATCCTCGGTGGCATCGCCCGCGGCTCGGTCGAGGCGATCGCAATGACCGAACCAGAGGCTGGCTCTGACGTGGGCTCGCTCACGACGTCGGCCGCCCGCTCAAATGGCAGCTTCGTGCTGAACGGTCAGAAGGTCTTCTGCTCGAACGCCCACATCGCCGACCACGTACTAGTCGTCTGTCGCACCACCAAGAGCGAGTCAAAGCACGACGGACTCTCGATGATCTTCGTCCCGACCGACGACGAGCGAATGGAGATCAAGCCGATCGACACCCTCGGCGGCCGCGAAACCAGCCACCTCTACCTCTCCGACTGCGAGGTGCCGGACGAGAACGTTCTCGGCGAGGTCGACCAGGGCTGGATTCAGCTCATGGCTGGCCTGAACGTCGAGCGCCTGATTCTCGCCGCGATCATGCTCGGCGTCGGCGAGCGCGCCTTCGACGACGCCCTCGCATACGTCAAGGAGCGAAAGCAATTCGGCCGCCCCATCGGCTCCTTCCAGGCCCTCCAGCACCGCATCGCCGACATCGCCACCGATCTTGAGGCCGCTCGCCTCATGACGTATTGGTGCGCCGCCAAAGTCGATGAGGAACCCGACCGCATGCTCCCCCGGGAGGCCTCGATGGTGAAGCTCTTCGTGACCGAGGCGGCCCAGCGCGCCGCCCTCGGCGGCATGCAGATGATGGGCGGCTACGGCTACTCCTCCGAATACGATATGGAGCGCCTGGTCCGCTCGACGCTGGTCTCGACGATCTACGGGGGTACGAGCGAGATCCAGCGCAACATCATCGCGAAGACGCTGGGGTTGTAGCGGCCACCGTTTCCGTCAACGCGAGGCAGGGCGGCGGCGCGCGCCCAACCTGCTTGTAACAGGCGACGGGGCGAAATGCACGCGCGCCTCGTCTACCCCTCAACCCGCCCGTCGTCGAGGCGCTATTCTCAAGCGGCCCTCGCGCTCTCGCGCCGGGGTCTTTTTTCTGAAGGGAGCGGCTCCGATGGCCAATCCCGGGAGCTATGAGAGGAAAGAGTGGCCTCCGATGTTCGTATCGCCGTAACCCTCGCCTGCGAGGAGTGCAAGCGGCGCAACTACCAGTCGAACAAGTCTCGGCGCAACTCGCCGGACCGCATCGAGCTGCGTAAGTACTGCCGTTGGTGCGGCCACCACACCGCTCACAAGGAGACAAGGTGATCCGGTGAGGAGCTTTAGCTCCGAAAGCAGCATGTAAGGACGCCGAAGGCGTCCGCAAGGTATTCAGGAAGAACCCACTAATCCAATGGCAAAGACCCGAGCTCAGCGCAAGGCCGAGCGCCGCAAGAAGGAGGCGCGCGAGGCGGCCCAGGCCGCCCAGGCCCGCACGACGGAATCCCGCGCCCAGCACGACACGCAGGTCCCCGAGTCGGCCGACGTGATCGAGGCCGAGCTCGCAGAGCGCGGCGCCGATGTCGACGCGCTGCGTGAGGAAGGCGAGAGCCCCGCCCCCTCGCCTGCTCCTTCACGCGCCGACGTGGGGCGTCCCGCCGCCGAAGAGTCGCCCGTCGAGGACAAGATCACGCGCCGCGAGCGAAAGCGCCAGGAGCGGGAGGCCCGCGAGCGCGCCAAGGCCTCGGAGGAGCGTCGCAAGCCGCGGGAGGCTCCGGTCGAGCGCCAGCGCGGACGCGTCGCCGGGTTCATCGTCTCCTGCTGGGCGGAGCTAAAGCGCGTCCAGTGGCCCGATCGCGAGACTCTGATCCAGGCCTCCGCCGTCACCCTCATCTTCATCGCCATCGCCGGGGCCTACCTCGGTGTCCTCGACGCCATCTTCTCCGAGCTCGTCCAGCTCATCCTCTAGGCCGCCCGTTCCGCCAACCCCGAACCGAAAGCTTTGAACTGAACCCATGTTCCGCTGGTATGTGATCAACACCTATTCCGGGCACGAGAACAAGGTCAAGCACAACCTCGAGCACCGGATCGAGACGATGGGCCAGCGCCAGCGGGTGCGGCAGGTGGTCGTCCCGACGGAGCAGGTCTCCGAGCTGAAGGACGGCCAGCGCGTGCAGGTCGAGAAGCGCACCATGCCCGGCTACGTGCTGGTGAACATGGAGATGACCGACGACGCCTGGAACCTCGTCAAGAACACCCCCGGTGTCACCGGCTTCGTCGGCTCCCGCAACAAGCCGATCCCGCTCTCCCAGCCCGAGGTCGACCGTCTGCTTCACCGCGAGACGGCAGAGCGCCCGCGCGCCCGCGCTCAGTACGAGATGGGGGAGACGGTGAAGGTGATCGCCGGCCCGCTCTCGGACTTCTCGGGAGAGATCGCCGAGATCAACGAGGATGCGGCCAAGCTCAAGGTGCTGGTCTCCATCTTCGGCCGCGAAACGCCGGTCGAGGTTGGCTATGACCAGGTGAAGAAGATCTGAGACGGAGGGCTAACCTCACACGCGCTCATGGCAAAGAAGGTCCTCACACTCATCAAGCTTCAGATCCCCGCCGCGGCGGCCAACCCCGCGCCGCCGGTAGGTCCTGCGCTGGGTCAGCACGGCGTCAACATCATGGAGTTCTGCAAGGCGTTCAACGCGCAGACGCAGGCGGACGCCGGCACGATCATCCCGGTGGAGATCACGGTCTTCGAGGATCGCTCCTTCACCTTCATCACCAAGACTCCACCCGCCGCGGTGCTGATCCGGGAGGCGATCGGGATCGAGAAGGGCTCAGGCGAGCCGCACATAGAGAAGGTGGGGACGATCTCGGCCGCGCAGGTGCGCCAGATCGCCGAGCGCAAGATGCCGGACTTAAACGCGAACGACCTCGACGCCGCCTCGAAGATCATCGCCGGCACCGCCCGCTCGATGGGGGTCGACGTCGAGGGGCTGGAGAGCTAGAGATGGCAAGGGGCAAGCGCTACGCCGCCGCCTACGAGAAGGTCGACCGCGACCGCCGCTACGAGCCCGCCGAGGCCGTCGCCCTGCTGAAGGAGACCGCCTCGACGAAGTTCGACGAGACGGTCGAGGTGCACATGAAGCTCGGCCTCAACGTGCGCCACGCCGAGGAGCAGCTTCGCGGGACCCTGGGCCTCCCCAAGGGCCTGGGCAAGGACGTTACCGTCGCGGTCTTCGCCGAGGGCGATGCCGCCCGTGCGGCCACCGAGGCCGGCGCGGACCACGTCGGCGCCCAGGACCTCGCCGAGAAGATCGAGGAGGGCTGGACCGACTTCGACGTCGCCATCGCGACACCGGCTCTCATGGGGCCTGTCGTCTCAAAGCTCGGCCGCGTGCTGGGCCCGCAGGGCAAGATGCCGAACCCCAAGGTCGGCACCGTCACCGATGACGTCGCGAAAGCCGTGGGCGAGTCGAAGGCCGGCAAGGTCGAGTACCGAACCGACCGCAACGCCAACGTTCACCTCACGATCGGCAAGGCGAGCTTCGAGGCCGCCGACCTGCTTCAGAACTACGCGGCGGTGATCGACGAGATCGTCCGCGCCAAGCCCGCCGCGGCCAAGGGTCGCTACATCCACTCCATCACGCTCGCGACCGCGATGGGCCCGGGGATCCGGGTGGACTCGGCGCGCACACGCGAGTCGGAGATCATGGCGGGCGCGGCGGCCCTGGCCACCTCCGACGGCGACACGGAGGTCGAGGAGACCGAAGCGGTCACGGCCTGACCCGCTACCATCGCGCGCTCGAACTAGAGGATTCGCCCGAGACCACCGGCTGGCGTTCGCCATAAGCCCGGTGCAGGTGGAGCCGGAGGAACGCCTTCCGAGCCCGCCTGCGTGCGGGCTTTTTCATGGTCTTCAGGGTGAGGGGCCTAGCCCCGAAAGCAGCATGTAAGCGGCGAAGCCGCCGCAAGAGATTCAAGAAGCGAAGAACGGACCACAGCGAAGACGATGAACAAGGTGGAGAAAGCGGCGGCGGTCGAGGAGATCGCAGAGAGCCTCAGCGGTGCTGAGGCGATCTTTGCCGTGGACTACCGCGGGATCAGCGTGCCGCAGGCCGCCGAGCTGCGCACGAAGCTGGCCGAGGCCGACGCCGTCTTCAGCGTCGTCAAGAACCGGCTCGCGAAGCGTGCGCTGGCGGAGGCCGGCACCGAGACCCTCGAGGAGCACCTCGTCGGCCCGACCGCGCTCACCTTGATCAAGGGCGATCCGGTTACCGCCGCCAAGGCGATCTCGACCTTCGGCCGCGAACACGACCTCCTCACCTACAAGGGCGGGATCATGGACGGCGCCGAGCTCGACCCCGACGGCTTTCAGGCGATCGCCCGCCTGCCGGGCCTCGATGTCCTTCACGGGCAACTGGTCGGCCTCACCGCCAGCCCGCTGACCGGGCTCGTCGCCGGCATGAACAACTTGATCTCCGGCCTTGGCCGCCAGCTCGCGCAGATCGCCGAGCAGGGGCTCGTCTCCGGCGAGGAGCCGAGTGCGGCGGAGGAAGCGCCGGCTCCAGAGGAGGCGCCGACCGCGCAGGAGGAGCCCGCCGAGGAAGCGCCGGCCGACGAGGCCGCTGAGGCTGAGGAACCTGAGACTGCGTCGGCCGACGCCGACGACGAAGCTGAAAACACTCCCGAGGAGGGCGACGCCGAAGCCGAGACCTCCGAGGGCGATGAGGAGGAATCTGACTGATGGCCGCTGCAACCAAGATGACGACCGACAAGTGGATCGAGGAACTCAAGGGCATCTCCGTGCTCGAGCTCTCCGAGCGCATCAAGGCGCTGGAGGAGGAGTTCGGCGTCTCCGCGACCGCGGTCGCCGCCGCGGCCCCGGCCGCCGCGGGCGACGGAGCCGGCGATGGCGCTGCCGAGGAGTCGAGCACCGTCGACGTCGTGCTCACCGGTCCGGGCGATAAGAAGATCCAGGTGATCAAGGCCGTACGCGCCGCCACCGGGCTGGGCCTGAAGGAGGCCAAGGCCGTGGTCGACGGGGCTCCGAACGCCGTCAAGGAGGGCCTCGAGCGCGAGGAGGCCGAAAAGCTCAAGGCCGAGCTCGAGGAGGCCGGCGGCGAGGTCGAGCTGAAGTAAACTCTTTGGTCCGATTCGTCTAAGACGACCCCGTGCGTGCCCGTGCCTGCGGGAACGTGCGCCGGTGTGCTAATTTAGACGGTCGCGCGTCGTTCGCCGTTTTTGCGCCCGGATCCCTTCACGCGATCCGGGGTCCTTGTTCTTCGACCACCTGAGGAGTCGCCCAGTTGGCCAGAGTTCCCGCTGCCCCTGTCATCCGTAGGTCCTTTTCCCGACTCTCCACCCCAGTTGAAGTCCCCCACCTGATCGATATCCAGCGCCGCTCCTTCGAGGCCCTGACGGACCCGAAGAAGGGGATGCTGCGGGAGACCATCAACGATATCTCCCCGATCGAGGACTACACGGGGAACCTTGCGATCGTCTTCGGCGACTTCAAGTTCGACGAGCCGACGCACACGGTCGCCGAGTGCCGCGAGAAGGACATCACCTACTCGCGCCCGCTCAACGTCAAGGTCGCGTTCCAGAACCGCGAGACGGGTGAGATTCGCGAGCAGACGGTCTTCATGGGGGACTTCCCGTGGATGACCGACCGCGGCACCTTCATCATCAACGGCACCGAGCGCGTCGTGGTAACTCAGCTCGTCCGCTCCCCGGGCGCCTACGTGATGGAGCCCAAGGACCGCGAGAAGCAGGTCTTCATCGCCAACCTGATGCCCGCCCGCGGCTCGTGGCTCGAGCTCGAGATCGACAAGAAGGGGCGCGTCTACGCCCGCATCGACCGCAAGCGCAAGCTGCCGGTCACCGTGCTGCTGCGCGCCATGGGCTTCGTCACCGATGAGGAGATCCTGAAGCTCTTCGACAACTCCGTCTACATGCGCCACACCATCGAGGCCGACACGGAGCCGACGAAGACCGAGGAGGGCGCCCTCATCGAGCTCTTCAAGAAGCAGCGCCCGGGCGAGCCGCCTTCCGTCGACGCGGCCAAAGCGCTGATGGAGCAGCTCTTCTTCGATCCCAAGCGCTACGACCTCACGCGGGTCGGCCGCTACAAGCTGAACGCGCGACTCGATCTCGACGTCGATCTCGATACCCGCGTCCTCACCAAGGACGACATCGTCGCCCTCATCAAGGAGCTCGTGCTGCTGCCGCGGCTCCTCGACGAGGACCTCGAGACGATCGACGAGGAGAACCCGATCAAGGACTACGCGGCCGAGCTCGGCGATGGCTCCGCGCGAGGCGGTCAAGGATCACCTCGACGAGTACGAGCACTTCGGCAACCGGCGCCTGCGCACGGTCGGCGAGCTGATCCAGGACGCTTTCCGCGTCGGCCTCTACCGGATGGAGCGGGTCGTTCGCGAGCGCCTCACGACCGAGGACGCCGACGCGATCACGCCGCAGACGATCATCAACATCCGGCCCGGTCGTCGCGGCGCAGAAGGAGTTCTTCGGCTCCTCGCAGCTCTCGCAGTTCATGGACCAGACGAACTCGCTGGCCGGCCTCACGCACCGCCGCCGCCTCTCGGCGCTCGGCGCCGGCGGGCTCACGCGCGAGCGCGCCCCGATCGAGGTCCGTGACGTGCACCCCACCCACTACGGCCGCATGTGCCCGATCGAGACCCCGGAGGGCCCGAACATCGGCCTGATCGGGTCGCTCTCCTCCTACGCGCAGGTCTCCGAGCACGGCTTCGTCACGACTCCCTACCGGGTGGTCAAGGACGGCGTGGTCTCGAACGAGATCGTTCACCTCGACGCGACGCAGGAAGAGGACCGCATCATCGCCCAGGCGAACGCCGAGGTCGACGAGAAGTCCCGCAAGCTGAAGGGCCCGCAGGTGCTCTGCCGAATCGGTGAGGGCGACATCGAGCTCGTCTCGCCGAAGCAGGTGGAGCTGATGGACGTCTCGCCGACGCAGATCTGGTCGGTCGCGACGGCGCTCATTCCCGTTCCTCGAGCACGACGATGCCAACCGCGCCCTGATGGGCTCGAACATGCAACGCCAGGCCGTGCCGCTGCTCAAGCCCGAGGCGCCGCTGATCGGTACCGGGATGGAGCGCCGTGCGGCGATCGACACGGGCGACGTGCTCCTGGCCGAGGCCGACGGCGAGGTGGCCTACGTCGACGCCGAGAAGATCGTCGTCAACCACGGCTCCCGCAAGCACGAGTACGACCTCGACAAGTTCATGCGCTCGAACCAGGGCACGATCATCCACCAGGTCCCGACGGTCGCAGTCGGCGACAAGGTGAAGAAGGGCGAGGTGCTCTGCGACGGCTCATCGACGGCCGGCGGCGAGATCGCGCTCGGCAAGAACTGCCTGGTCGCCTTCATGTCGTGGGAGGGCTACAACTTCGAGGACGCGATCATCCTCTCCGAGCGCCTCTTCAAGGACGACGAGCTCACCTCGATCCACATCGAGGAGTACGAGGTCGACGCCCGCACGACGAAGCTGGGCGACGAGGAGATCACGCGCGACATCCCCAACCGCTCCGAGGAGTCCCTGCGCAACCTCGACGAGCGCGGCATCGTCCGCGTCGGCGCCGAGGTCCAGTCCGGTGACCTGCTCGTCGGCAAGGTGACGCCGAAGGGCGAGACCGAGTTGACCGCCGAGGAGAAGCTGATCCGCGCGATCTTCAAGGAGAAGGCGCGCGAGGTCCGCGACACCTCGCTCAAGGTGCCCCACGGCGAGGGCGGCGTCGTGATCGACGTCATCACCTTCGACCGCGACGACGGAGACGACCTGCCGCCCGGCGTCAACAGCCTGGTGCGCGTCTACGTCGCCACCAAGCGCAAGATCGCCGAGGGCGACAAGCTCGCCGGCCGCCACGGCAACAAGGGCGTGATCTCGAAGATCGTGCCCGAGGAGGACATGCCGTTCCTGGAGGACGGCACGCCCGTCGACGTGATTCTCAACCCGCTCGGCGTCCCGAGCCGCATGAACATCGGCCAGATCCTCGAGACGCACCTTGGCTGGGTCGCCGCCAACGGCTGGTACGACGATGGCTCCGACGCCTACAAGATGGCGCAGCGCACCGATGGGCGCGTCAAGGTCGCCACCTCGGTCTTCGACGGGGCGACCGTCGAGGACGTCGACACCGCCCTCGTGCGCTGGCAGGAGGAGAACGAGGATCGCGGGATCGACCTCGGGATCGACCGTCGCGCCGTCGAGGGCAATCGCGCCGCCGGCAAGGCGCAGCTGTACAACGGCCGCACCGGCGAGCCCTACGAGGCCACCGTGACGGTCGGCTTCATGTACATCCTGAAGCTGCTGCACCTGGTCGACGACAAGATCCACGCCCGCTCGACCGGCCCCTACTCGCTCGTCACCCAGCAGCCGCTGGGCGGCAAGGCGCAGTTCGGTGGCCAGCGGTTCGGCGAGATGGAGGTCTGGGCGCTCGAGGCCTACGGCGCCGCGTACACGCTCCAGGAGATGCTGACGGTCAAGTCCGACGACACCGTCGGCCGGGTGAAGGCTTACGAGTCGATCGTCAAGTCCGAGAACATCCCCGAGCCCTCCATCCCGGAGTCGTTCAAGGTGCTCCTGAAGGAGATCCAGAGCTTGGGTCTCGACGTCAACCTGGTCGCCGACGAGACCGCGGTCGAGTTCGGCGAGGAGGACGACGAGCTCCTGCGCGCAGCCGAGGAGCTCGGAATCGACCTCTCCGGAGTGCGTGCGGACGGCGAGGACGGCAAGGACGGCAAGGGCGCGGCGGACGAGCGCGAGGAGCAGGTGGTCGCCGAGGGAGAGGGCGGCTCGACCGACGGCTCCAACGGCGCCGCGGCGAAGAAGGACAAGGCGAAGGCCGAGTAGGAAGGCAGGACCAAAGAGATGGACATCAACAACTTCGACGCAATCGAGATCGGCCTCGCGTCCTCAAAGAAGATCCGCGGCTGGAGCCACGGCGAGGTCACGAAGCCCGAGACGATCAACTACCGCACGCTGAAGCCCGAGAAGGACGGGCTCTTCTGCGAGCGCATCTTCGGTCCCACCAAGGACTGGGAGTGCTACTGCGGCAAGTACAAGCGGGTCCGCTACAAGGGCATCGTCTGCGAGCGCTGCGGCGTTGAGGTCACCCGCTCGAAGGTGCGCCGCGACCGCATGGGCCACATCGATCTCGCAGCTCCCGTCTCCCACATCTGGTTCTTCAAGGGCGTCCCCAGCCGCATCGGCTACCTGATCGACATGGCGCCGAAGGAGCTCGAGAAGGTCCTCTACTTCGCCGCCTCGATCATCACCTGGATCGACGAGGAGGCCCGGACCAAGGACCTGAAGAAGCTCGAGAAGGAAGTGAAGAAGGTCCTCGACGGCTACGCGGGCGATCGCGAGCAGCGCACGCAGGAATTGCGCGCTTCGCTGGATCGGCGTGTCGCCTGGCTCGAGGGCGAGGGCACCCAGAAGGACTTCGACCCGGAGGACGAGCTCTGGGCCGAGGGTCTCGGCGTTAAGCCCGAGAAGCTCGACGACGCCGAGCGGACGAAGCTCGTGCGCGAGACCAAGAAGGGGCTCGACTCCGAGATCGCCGACACCGAGGCCTACCTCGACGACGCGATCGAGCGCATGGAGGAGGTCTGGAAGATCTTCCAGGAGATGAAGGTCAAGGACGTCGTCAACGACGAGGCCGTCTTCCGTGAGCTCAAGGATCGGTTCGGCTCCCCGTACGGCTGGGGCGAGTACTTCCGTGGTGGCATGGGCGCCGAGTCCGTGCGCGACCTGCTCGACCAGGTCGACCTCGAAGCCGAGTGCGAGGAGCTCGAGCAGACGATCAACACCTCGAAGGGACAAAAGCAATCCCGCGCGGTCAAGCGCCTCAAGGTGGCCTCGTCGTTCAAGAACTCGGCCAATAAGCCCGAGTGGATGGTGCTCGACTGCGTGCCGGTGATCCCGCCGGAGCTTCGGCCCATGGTCCAGCTCGACGGTGGCCGCTTCGCCACGTCGGACTTAAACGACCTGTACCGCCGCGTGATCAACCGCAACAACCGCCTCAAGCGGCTGCTCGACCTGGGCGCGCCCGAGATCATCGTCAACAACGAGAAGCGGATGCTCCAGGAGGCCGTCGACGCGCTGTTCGACAACGGCCGGCGCGGCCGGCCCGTCACGGGACCCGGCAACCGGGCGCTGAAGTCGCTCTCGGACATGCTGAAGGGCAAGCAGGGGCGCTTCCGCCAGAACCTGCTCGGCAAGCGCGTGGACTACTCGGGCCGCTCGGTCATCGTCTCCGGCCCCAGCCTGAGGCTGCACCAGTGCGGCCTGCCGAAGCTGATGGCGCTCGAGCTCTTCAAGCCATTCATCATGGCTCGCCTCGTCGAGCGCAAGGCCGTGCAGAACATCAAGGCGGCCAAGAAGATGGTCGACTCGATGATCCCCGAGGTCTGGGACGTGCTCGAGGAGGTCATCCACGAGCATCCGGTGCTGCTCAACCGCGCGCCGACGCTGCACAGGCTCGGCATCCAGGCGTTCGAGCCGGTGCTGGTCGAGGGCAAGGCGATCCAGATCCACCCGCTCGTCTGCCACGCGTTCAACGCGGACTTCGACGGCGACCAGATGGCCGTGCACGTGCCGCTCTCAGCGGAGGCGCAGGCCGAGGCACGGATCCTGATGCTCTCGTCGAACAACATCCTGAGCCCCGCCCACGGCGCGCCGCTCGCGACGCCCACCCAGGACATGGTGCTGGGCATCTACTACCTGACCTACGGGAAGGATCACTCGAGAGCTCCAGGAGCTCGACGAGAAGCTGCGCGCGGGCAAGGGTGGCAACGGCTCCGGCCCGAGGCCGCGGAGGTTCCGCACCGCCCAGGAGGCAGAGCTCGCCTACGAGAACGGGCTGGTGGGCCTGCACGACCTGGCGGAGTACCGCCGGCCGGGCCACGAGCACTTCCTGACGACGGTCGGGCGGATCATCTTCAACGACCGCGTCGAGCGGTCGCTGGCCGACGCGCTCGAGGACGAGTACGACCCCGAGAAGTACGTGTTCGTGAACCGCTCGCTGAAGAAGCGCGACGTCAACGAGATCGTGACCAACCTGGTCGAGGCGTACGGCGCTCCCGCCGTGGCCTTGGTTCTGGATGCCTTCAAGGAGCTCGGCTTCCACTATGCAAGCCAGGCCGGGATCACGATCTCGAAGAACGACGTGATCTCGCCCCCGGACAAGGAGACGATCCTCGACCGCTACGAGGGCGAGGCCGCCGAGATTCACAGCCAGTACGACGAGGGCTACATCACTGCGGTGGAGCGCAAGGACGCGGTTACGAACCTGTGGAACCGCGCCACCGACGAGGTGGCCTCCGCGATGGAGGGGAACCTGAGCGAGCTGAACCCCATCTTCATGATGGCCAACTCAGGCGCGCGCGGTTCGTTCAAGCAGATCCGTCAGCTCGCCGGGATGCGTGGCCTCATGGCCAATCCGAAGGGCGACATCATCGAGCGCCCGATCAAGGCCAACTTCATGGAGGGGCTGTCGGTGCTCGAGTACTTCATCTCCACGCACGGCGCCCGCAAGGGCCTCGCCGACACGGCGCTGCGCACGGCGGACTCGGGCTACCTCACCCGGCGTCTGGTCGACGTCGCGCAGGACGTGATCGTCCGCTCCGAGGACTGCAAGACGAAGGACTTCGTCGAGTTGCCCCTGCGAAACGAGGAGGGCGAGCTCAACCAGAACCTGCTGGGCCGGATCTCCGCGAAGAAGTTCACGACCAAGCGCGGACGTGACCTGCTGAAGAAGGGGCAGGAGATCGACGACCCGGAGCTGGAGGAGATCGTCGAGGCCTTCGGCGACGAGGAGGTCGCCGTCCCGGTGCGCTCCACGCTCAAGTGCGAGGCCGATTCCGGGGTCTGCCGTGCCTGTTACGGCGTCTCGCTGGCCTCGGGGTCGATGGTCGAGATCGGCGACGCGGTGGGGATCATCGCCGCTCAGTCGATCGGCGAGCCGGGGACGCAGCTCACCATGCGCACCTTCCATACCGGAGGCGTCGCCGGCCTCGACATCACCCAGGGTCTGCCGCGCGTCGTCGAGCTGTTCGAGGCGCGCAAGCCCAAGGGCCTGGCGCAGATCGCCGTGGCCGCGGGCAAGGTCTCCGTCGAGGAGGGGGATAAGGGCACGACGATGATCGTCACCGACGCGAAGGGCGAGGATCAGAAGTACACCTTCCCGCCCCGCTCCGTCCTCATGGTCGCCCACGGCGATCGGATCGAGGAGGGCCAGCAGCTGAACGAGGGCTCACTCGATCCCAAGGAGTCGCTCGAGGTGCGCGGCCGTGCGGACACCGAGCGCTACCTCGTGAGCGAGGTCCAGCGGGTCTACAAGGCCCAGGGGGTCGACATCAACGACAAGCACATCGAGCTGATCGTCCGCCAGATGATGAAGAAGGTCTCGATCGACTCGAAGGGCTCGACGACGCTTTTGCCCGGCCAGCTCGAGGATCGCCACAAGCTCAAGGAGCTGAACCGCAAGGTCAAGGAGGAGGGCGGCACGCCCGCGAAGGGCTCGGAGGTCCTGCTCGGGATCACCAAGGCGTCGCTCGCGACCGAGTCGTTCCTCTCGGCGGCCTCGTTCCAGGAGACCACCAAGGTGCTGACCGACGCGGCCCTCGAGGGCAAGCGCGACAAGCTCGTGGGCCTGAAGGAGAACGTCATCATCGGCAAGCTGATCCCCGCGGCCACGGGCCTGCGTCATTACCGCTCGCTCGAGATCGAGCCGGTGGAGCCCGCGCAGCGCCCGGACGAGGACCTCCTCGACGAAGAGGAGCTCGCGGCCGAGCTGGGTCTCGCCACCGACGGCGACGACTCCTCGAGCGATCTCGAGGGCTTCGGCCCATCCTTTGCGGAGGAGCTGGAAGAGCTCGCCCAGGAGATCGAGACGGGCGAGGGCTCAGCCGCCGAGTCGAACTAGGGGCGGAGTACCGAGTGGCGCACGGGTCCCGCTCTACGGGACTGCCGCGCCCATGCGGGACGAGTGATTGGTCAGCCGCGGCGCTCGGGGTCCGACGCCTCGGCGAGCGTCTGTGTCTCCGGGGGCAGGAGTCCCGCGGCGATGCAGCGATGCAGGAACTCGGTCCAGCCGGGGTGGTTCGCGGCGGCCTCCCGCAGCAGCGCCTGCGCCTCGACGAGACGATCGGCACCAGCCAGCACGGTGGCGCGCCAGAACGTGACCTGATCTTCTCCGGGCGCAAGGCTGGCGGCCATGTCCGCCTCCTCGGCCGCTGCGTCAAGCTCGCCGTCCGCGGCAAGATCCAACGCCCGGTCGAGGTGGTCGTAGGCACGCTTTAGCTCGAGCAGACGTTTGACCTCCTCGACGGGCTGGGGGTGGTCGATGACCCGCAGGTCCGTCTCCGCGCCGGCGGGGTCGGCCGGTCGAACCAGGAGCCGCGCCGCCTGGCGACCGCGCGCGTCGCCTCCGGCTCGCTCGGCGGCCTCGAGGGCTGCGAGCAGCCGGTCCGGCATCTCTCCCGGCGCCGACTCGTAGGCTGCCACCATCGCCTCCCAGCAGCCGTCGCTCGCGAGCATGTTTCCCTGAGCGCAGCAGTCGCGGCCAAGAACGTGCCCCGCCGCGGCCACGCAGCCCGCCCCCGTGTGCTGCGCGAACATCCCCGACGCGTCGGCGATTGCGACCTGTCGCAGCTCCCGCCCCTCGTCGTTCGCCTTGAGCTCCCCAAGCGCGTCCTCTGGGCGTTCGCCACGGCGAAGCAGCTCCAGTCCCTCCGAGCCATAGCGCGGTTCCGCGATGGCCTGCGTGCACACTGCCCCGATCCCGTTCGCGATCCAGGCCACCTGTCCGGCGTCGAACCAGCGTGACTGTACGGCGATGCCGAACTCGCCGCTCCTCGGATCGTGTCCGATGATCGAGTAGGTCAGGGTGCTAGACGCCCTCGACGGCCCCGCGGCGCACCGAGGGGCCGCTTGCCCGCACCGGCGCTGGCGGCTTGGCGATCCGCTTGCGACCGCCCGGCGGGCACGGTGGGATGGGCTGTGCGTCGGGCGCATGGGGCCCTCGGCGGGGACCTTGCGGGCGGGTCGGGTCGCGCCGGAAGCGGCGGAACTCGTGGTCGTCCGCGCCGGGAGGTGGGATCTCCTCCGTCTCCGGCGTCGCCCGGAACGCCCACCAGACGAGATAGAGCAAAAGCGCGACCGGGATCTTCAAGACCACGGCCAAGAACACAATCGGAAAGAAGCCCTCCACTGAGCCTTTGAGTCTAAAGGTCGCCGGACGTGTGCGACTGAGGGGAGCTCACCTCATCGGCCCACTGCAGCATCGTCTCAACGTGAGCGTCGGTGATTCCGATCGCGGGCTCGCACGGCACGAGCAGCGTCGGCTCCCGACGCTCGGTGGCCCAGAGGCGACAGTCCTCGTCGATGCAGTCGTCGACCCACGCAAGTGGACGGCCCTCGGCGTATTCCTTGAGCGCGTCGAGCTTCCAATGAGACGTGCCGAAGCGTGCCCGGCCGCCGAACGTGAGGACGGGCAGCGCCTCCGGGAGACCGAGGATCCCCGGAAGCATGTCATTGGCGCGCTCCTCCCAGCCGGTCGCCCAGACGAGCTCGTAGCGCTCAGCCAGGCGGGCGAGGCGCGGTCCCGCCTCGTCGGGGATGCAGTGAGCGATCCCATCGATCAGGTGGAAGCGACCCGGGACCTCGTCCAGGGGGCCATCGAAGCCGAAGAGGCTGATCGTGCCATCGACGTCGACGGCGAGAATCGGCTTGGACGTGTCCATCGATCCAGCGTAGCGCGGGCCTGGCATGGGTCGGCCGCTACCATGCGCCGTCGTGCCGAGCACCAATCAACTCATCCGCAAGGGTCGAAAGCCGCAGAAGAAGAAGGTGACGACCCCCGGGCTCAAGTCCGGCCAGGGCCGCAAGCGCAACGTCGCCGCGCCGCAGCGGCGAGGCGTGTGCACCCGCGTCGCGACGGTCACGCCGAAGAAGCCGAACTCCGCCCTGCGCAAGATCGCGCGCGTTCGCCTCACGAACGGCATGGAGGTCACCACCTACATTCCCGGCGTCGGCCACAACCTTCAGGAGCACTCTGTCGTGCTCATCCGCGGCGGGCGTGTCAAGGATCTCCCGGGTGTCCGCTACAAGGTCGTCCGCGGCGCGCTCGACGCCTCCGGCGTCTCGGACCGCAAGCAGGGCCGCTCGCTCTACGGCGTCAAGAAGTAACCACGAATGCCCCGTCGAGCCCGAGCACCGCAGCGGCCGATCGAGCCGGATGCCCGTTACCGCAGCCGCCTGGTCCAGCAGGTGGTCAACAAGGTGATGGAGGGTGGCAAGAAGTCGCGCGCCGAGCAGATCACATACGACGCCCTCGCCATCGTCGGCGAGCGCAGCGGCCGCACCCCCGTGGAGGTTCTCGACGACGCGGTCAAGGAGCTCACCCCGGTCCTCGAGGTGAAGTCGCGCCGCGTCGGCGGCGCCACCTACCAGGTGCCGGTCGAGGTCCCCGCGCGCAGGGCCCGCACGCTCGCCGTTCGCTGGCTCGTCTCCTATGCCCGCGCCCGCCGCGAGAAGTCGATGGCCGACCGTCTCGCGAACGAGATCCTCGACGCCACCCAGCAGCAGGGCAACGCCTGGAAGCGCAAGGACGACGTTTACCGGATGGCACAGGCGAATAAGGCCTTCGCCCACTACCGCTGGTAGCGGTGGTTGGTCTACCGCCAGCGCGGCGGCTGCAAAGCTTCGCATCTCGGGGTCATCGGCCCCGGTTCTCGCTCACGTAGCTGCCGCTACGCTCGCTTCGCCCCGCGGCCTGCTTCCCCCGACCTACTCGCTTTTCGCCGCCGTTCGGGTCGACTCCGACTAGCCGTCGGGCGCGCTGGCGCGGTTCGCGGGTGCCGGGCGCGTTTCCGGTTCGCCCGGCCCGTTGTCGCTCGGCATCGCGGGCGTCGACGAGGTCTCCTCGGCGTCCGCTCGGCGCCGGTCCTTTGGTGCCCGCCCGCCGCCCGGGCCGAGGGCCCGCAGCTGCGCCGGGCTCATCGTCGCCAGGGCCGCGCCGCTGATCGAGAGTCCCAGGGCCCCAACCAGCTGGAGCCAGAAGCCTGACTGTGGCACCGCCTCGGCGGTGGCGAAGGTTTGGTTGGCGTCGTCGAAGGTGCCAACGTTGCCGGCGTCGGGCAGGTCCAGGAGCAGGAAGATGAGGAGCGAGATGACCCCGCAGGCGGCCACGGCGAAGGCCGCAGGCTTCGAGCCCGTCCCGATCGCGGCGATCAGGGCGATGACGGAGAACGCCGCCAGCACAGCCGGTGCCCAGGAATGCCGGTCGCTGTTGCTCTGATCGCCGAGGGCCTCGGCGCCCGGAGGGATGAACTCGAACGCGGTGGTGAACTCTGAGGCGAACAGCAGGCCAGCGGTCACAAGGCAGGCGAACGGGAGGAGGCGCTCGAGGCGAAAGCCGCGGGGGGCATCGTTCACGAGCGCGCTCCCTGAACGCGCGATCGCCCGAGCCGAGGTATTCGCAATCTGCGCTCACGGCTGGGCGCTGCCGTTCGTGCCCGCTTCCTCGCCGGACGCAGGTTGAGCGCGAGCAGCGGCCCGCACGCAGCGATCACCACTCCGGCGAAGATCTGGACCCAGAAGGCGCCGAGCAGCCGAGCCTCGGCGCCAACGAACGCGATCGCCGTCTCAGCCTCGTCGAGGCCCGCGGGCCGGTCGATGAACACGGCGATCGCCACAGTGAGGAACCCGAGGAACACGAGCGATCGCGCGAGCCGCCACCGCCCCAGCATGGAGAGCACAACGACGACGGCGGCGGCCACCGCAACGATCAAGAGCACGTAGGCGTGGGCCGAGCCGGCCGTCTCGGCGGTCCCGTCGATGACGGGCGCGGGCGCCACCTTCTCGACGCCCTCATACGCAGGGACCCCGGCCTGCACGTCGCGATAGTCGGCGAACTGCGCCGCGGCCAGAAGCCCCGCCGCTCCGAGCGCCACGACGGCGATCCCGCGGGCCGGAGTGACCGCACGCTCGGCCGCCACGAGCCCGCGCCCCGCGAGCGCCAGCCCCGCAACCAGAAGGGGGCGGATGAAGCCCCAGACCGCCAGGATCCAGAGCCCCAACCGCTCGGCGACCTGCAGGGCGATGCCGGCCGGGATCCGCAGCATCTCGCGCCCGATCGCGAGGATCTCGCCAAGGCCGGTTGTGAGCGGATTCGTTCCGCCGCCGGTGCGGGTGCGCGTGGCACGGCGCTTTCTGGCTTGGGCGCGCGCTTCCTCCCGCCGCTTCTCGGTTTCTGCCGCGGCTTCCGCTTGCTGCCCGGCGGGGTCGCCGGAGACGGCTTTCTTACGCCCTAAACGACGGAACTTCAGGGCCATTCGGCCCCCGGGAGGGCCTCTGACCCTCTGCTATCATCACGCGTCGCTCGCGCCTGGGAGGCGCCCAGGTCGCGCGCGAGAATTCGTTTCATGGAGAGCCGCAACATATAGGCGTAGTCGGGCTGGTTCAAAAGCGGTAGCGCTATGGCCCGTCGAGGGCCTTTTTTGTGCGCGAGACCGGCTCCTTGGCCCCTCTTCCTCTCCTTCTCACTGAGCGGCGCGCGGCGCCGATAGGACGCAGGCAACTTTCCCACATTCTTACGAAATGGCACGCACCTTCCCCCTAGAACGCACCCGCAACATCGGGATCATGGCGCACATCGACGCCGGCAAGACGACGACGACCGAGCGCATCCTCTACTACACGGGCCGCACCCACAAGATGGGCGAGGTCCACGAGGGCGCGGCCGTCATGGACTGGATGGAGCAGGAGCAGGAGCGCGGCATCACGATCACGTCGGCCGCGACCGCGTGCGAGTGGAAGGACCACCGCATCAACATCATCGACACGCCGGGCCACGTCGACTTCACCGTCGAGGTCGAGCGTTCCCTGCGCGTGCTCGACGGCGCCATCGCCGTCTTTGACTCGGTCGCCGGCGTCGAGCCTCAGTCCGAGACCGTCTGGCGCCAGGCCGACAAGTACCGGGTCCCCCGCATCGCCTTCATCAACAAGATGGATCGAGTCGGCGCCGACTTCGACAAGGGCGTGCAGACGATGCGCGATCGCCTCGGCGCCCATCCGCTGCCGATCCAGCTGCCGATCGGCGCCGAGGACCAGTTCACCGGCGTCATCGACCTGATCGAGAACAAGGCGCTGATCTGGAAGGACGAGCTCGGCACCGAGTTCGAGTACGTCGAGATCCCCGGCGAGCTCGCCGACGCGGCCCACGAGGCCCGCACCCACCTGATCGAGGCCTGCGCCGACTACGACGACGAGCTCATGGAGCTCTACCTCGACGAGCAGGAGATCCCCCACGAGCGCATCGCCAAGTCGCTCCATCGCGCCACGCTGGACCTGAAGATCACCCCGGTCCTCTGCGGCTCAGCCTTCAAGAACAAGGGCGTTCAGCCTCTGCTCGACGCGATCGTCGAGCTCCTGCCCTCGCCGCTCGAGGTGCCGCCCGTCACGGGCGTCGAGACCTCGGGCAAGGGAGCCGACACGGGAACGGGCGAGGAGGTCGTCCGCCCGGCCGACGAGGACGCCCCGTTCGCCGCACTCGCCTTCAAGGTGATGACGGACCCCTACGTCGGCAAGCTGACCTACTTCCGCGTCTATTCGGGCAAGGTCTCGGCCGGCGGCCGCGTTCTCAACGCCACCACGGGGCGCACGGAGCGCATCGGCCGCCTGCTGATGATGCACGCGAACTCCCGCGAGGAGATCGAGGAGGTCTACGCGGGCGACATCGTCGCCGGCGTCGGCCTCAAGCAGACCTCCACCGGCGACACGCTGAGCGCTCCCGATGCCCCGGTGCTGCTGGAGAAGATCGAGTTCCCGGAGCCCGTGATCGCCGTCGCCATCGAGCCGAAGACGAAGGCCGACCAGGAGAAGCTCTCAGCCTCGCTCGCACGCCTGGGCGAGGAGGATCCCACCTTCCGTATCCAGTCCGACGAGGAGACCGGCCAGACCCTGATCCACGGGATGGGCGAGCTCCACCTCGAGGTGATCGTCGACCGTCTCCTGCGCGAGTTCAACGTCGACGCCAACGTCGGTCGCCCGCAGGTCGCCTATCGCGAGACGATCAAGGAGCGCGTCGAGAAGGTCGTGGGCCGGTTCGTGCGCCAGACCGGCGGCCGCGGCCAGTTCGGCCACGTGGTCATCAACTTCGAGCCCGCACCCGAGGAGGGCTTCGACTTCATCAACAAGATCAAGGGCGGCGCGATCCCGACGGAGTTCATCCCAGCCGTCGAGCAGGGCATCGAGGAGGCGCTGGGGTCGGGCGTGAAGGCGGGCTACCCGATGGTGGACACGCGCGTGGAGCTGATCGACGGCTCCTACCACGATGTCGACTCCTCGGAGATGGCCTTCAAGATCGCCGGCTCGATGGCCGTTCAGGAGGCGGCCCGCCGCGCCAAGCCCGTGCTGCTCGAGCCGGTGATGGCCGTCGAGGTGGTCACCCCCGAGGAGTTCCTGGGCGACGTGATCGGCGACCTCTCGCGCCGGCGTGGGAAGGTCCAGGGCCAGGAGCCGCGCGGCAACGCGCTCGCGGTGCAGGCATTCGTTCCCCTGGGGGAGATGTTCGGCTACGCGACAGACGTTCGCTCGTCCACGCAGGGGCGCGCCAGCTTCACGATGCAGTTCGAGCGCTACGAGGAAGTGCCGCAGAACATCGCCGAGCAGATCGTCGATGAGGGTGCGGCCGAGCCCGTCGGAGCGAGCGCGTGAGCGTCGATTCCCTATATTCGGGGGGTTCGTCCGGGTCCCCGGCAAACGAGCACACGCCCGCGTGAGCGCGCGAGCGACCAGTACGGAAAACCTAGTCAGAGATCCAGACGGAACTTAAGAGAACGAGAAGGAGCTAGAGGAGCAGATGTCCAAGGAGAAGTTCGAGCGCGATAAGCCGCACGTCAACGTCGGCACGATCGGTCACATCGATCACGGCAAGACGACGCTGACGGCCGCAATCACGAAGGTGCTCTCCGAGAAGGGCGGCGCCGAGGAGCGGTCGTTCGAGTCCATCGACAACGCTCCCGAGGAGAAGGAGCGCGGGATCACCATCGCGACCTCCCACGTCGAGTACCAGACGGATAACCGCCACTACGCCCACGTCGACTGCCCCGGCCACGCCGACTACGTGAAGAACATGATCACCGGCGCGGCGCAGATGGACGGCGCGATCCTGGTCGTCTCGGCGGCCGACGGTCCGATGCCCCAGACCCGTGAGCACATCCTGCTCGCCCGCCAGGTGAACGTGCCGTACGTGGTCGTCTTCCTCAACAAGACCGACATGGTCGACGACGAGGAGATCGTGGAGCTCGTCGAGGAGGAGGTCAAGGACCTCCTCAACGAGTACGACTTCCCGGGCGACGAGGTGCCGATCATCAAGGGCTCCGCCCTGAAGGCGCTCGAGGGCGACGAGGACGCGAAGGCCGCGATCATCGAGCTCGCGGACGCGCTGGACACCTACATCCCAGAGCCCGAGCGCGACCTCGACAAGCCGTTCCTGATGCCGATCGAGGACATCTTCTCGATCACGGGCCGCGGCACCGTTGCCACCGGCCGGATCGAGCAGGGAATCGTGAACACGGGCGACGAGGTCGAGATCGTGGGCATCAAGGACACCACGAAGACGACCGTCACGGGCGTCGAGATGTTCCGCAAGATCCTCGACGAGGGCCGTGCCGGCGACAACGTCGGTTGCCTCCTTCGCGGGACCAAGCGGGAGGAGATCGAGCGTGGGCAGGTGCTCTGCAAGCCCGGATCGATCACGCCGCATACGAAGTTCAAGTCCGAGGTCTACTGCCTGAAGAAGGAGGAGGGTGGCCGCCACACGCCGTTCTTCTCCGGCTACCGGCCTCAGTTCTACTTCCGGACCACCGACGTAACCGGGGTGTCGAACCTCCCCGAGGGCACGGAGATGGTGATGCCGGGAGACAACGTGGAGATGACGATCGAGCTGATCCAGCCGATCGCCATGGACCCGGGCCTGCGGTTCGCCATCCGCGAGGGTGGCCGCACGGTTGGCTCGGGTGTTGTGACCGAGGTCATCGAGTAGGACCGAAGGGGCCGGCAGATCCGGCCCCTTCGCAGTGAATTTGTTGGATACGACTGGGGCGCGGCCCCGCCAGTGGGGCGGCGCCCCAACTGCGCACTAAGACGAAAAAGGGAACGAGTACGAGATAGATGGCCGCATTGGCCGCCACCAGAATTCGGATCCGCCTGAAGGCGTACGACCACGACGCGATCGATCGCGCGGCGCGGGAGATCGTCGAGACGGCGCAGCGCACCGGCGCGACCGTGTCCGGGCCAGTTCCCCTGCCCACTGAGAAGAACGTCTACTGCGTGATCCGCTCGCCGTTCAAGGACAAGGACTCGCGCGAGCACTTCGAGATCCGCACGCACAAGCGCCTCATCGACATCCTCCAGCCGACCCCGAAGACCGTCGACTCCCTCCAGCGCCTCGACGCGCTCCCGGCCGGGGTCGACATCGAGATCCGGACCTAGGTGCCTGAGGCGGGTTTGAGATGGCGGCGATCATCGGCAAGAAGGTCGGGATGACCCAGGTCTTCACCGACGACGGAACGCGAGTCCCGGTGACCGTGATCCAAGCGGGCCCCTGCACGATCACGGCGCTTCGCGAGCCCGAGCGCGACGGCTACGCCGCGATCCAGCTCTCCTTCGACGAGGTCGCCGAGCGCAGGCTCACCAAGGCCGAGCTCGGCCATCTGCGAAAGGCCGGGTCCCCCGCCTCGCGCACGCTCGTGGAGTTCCGTGACGAGGGCGACGAGCGCCAGGTCGGCGATGCGGTCACCGTGGCCGACTTCGAGGAGGGCCAGCTCGTGAAGGTCTCAGGGACCGCCGTCGGCAAGGGCTTCCAAGGCACCATCCGCCGCCACGGCTTCAGTCGCGGTCCCGTCTCGCACGGCTCCCACAACGTCCGCGCGCCCGGCTCCGTGGGCGCGAGCGCAGATCCGGCCCGGGTCTGGAAGGGCATGAAGATGCCCGGCCGGATGGGTGGCAAGCGCGCGACCCAGCGCCGCCTGGAGGTCTTCCAGGTCGATGCCGAGAACAACCTCCTGCTCGTTCGCGGCGGCGTCCCCGGTCCCAAGGGCGGCACGGTGGAGGTGCGCACCGATGCCTAGCGCCGCGGCCATGAAGGCACCCGTCCTCGGCAAGCAGTCGAAGCAGGACCTGCCCGCCGCGGTGTTCGGCGAGGAGTTCCACGAGTCGCTCGTGCACGAGGCCGCGCGCGCCGACCTGAATGCCCGTCGCCGCGGAACGGCGTCCACGCTCGGACGCGGCGAGGTCTCGATGACCGGCGCCAAGGCATGGCGCCAGAAGGGCACGGGCCGCGCCCGCGTCGGCGCCCTCTCCGTTCCCCACCGCCGGGGCGGCGGCCCCGCCTTCGGCCCGACCCCGCGCGGCTACACCGTGAAGGTGAATCGCAAGGCCCGCCGGCGCGCTCTCCGCTCGGCACTCTCGGTGCACGCCACGCGCGGCTCCATCGCCGTCATCGACGCCTCCACCTACGACGAGCCGGCGACGAAGACGGCGGCCGCCGCGCTTTCAAAATGGGGCGCCAAGGGCCCGACGCTCCTGATCGTCGACCCCGACGAGACCGCGCTCGTCAAGAGCTTTCGCAACATCCCCCGCGTGTCGGTGCTCCCGGCGAGCGCCGTCGGCGTCGCCGATGTGCTGGCCGCCGGCTCCATCGTCGCCTCCGAGGCGGCGCTTTCAGTGCTCGAGGCCCGCTCCGCCGATGTCACCCGCAAGGGCGAGGCCGGAAAGGACGATGGCTGATGCTGGCGCGCCAGGTCATCATTGAGCCCGTCGTCTCCGAGAAGAGCTACGCGCTCATGGCCGACGGGAAGTACACCTTCCGCGTCGACGACCGGGCACACAAGACCCAGGTCTCGAGGGCGGTCGAGGAGATCTTCGGTGTCACGGTGGTTGGGGTGAGAACCCTGCAGGTGCGCTCGAAGCCGAAGCGCCGCGGGCTTCACAGTGGCCGCACCCGAAGCTGGAAGAAGGCGATCGTCCAGCTCGCTCCGGGCGACCGAATCGAGCTGTTCGAGGGCGCGGCGGTGGCGGAGTAGGAAATGGCCAACCGCAAGACAAAGCCAACGAGCCCCGGGCGTCGCTTCGCCACGTATCAGCTGCGTGAGGAGCTGACGGCCTCCTCGCCGAACAAGAAGCTCACCAAGGGCAAGTCCTCGACCGGCGGGCGCAACTCGCACGGTCGCGTTACCTCACGCCACCGCGGCGGCGGGGCCAAGCGGCGCTACCGAGAGATCGACTTCAAGCGCCGCAAGGACGGCGTGCCGGCCAAGGTGGCCTCGATCGAGTACGACCCGAACCGCACCACCTACATCGCGCTCCTGCATTACGCCGACGGGCACAAGAGCTACATCCTTGCGCCGCAGGGCCTCGGCCCCGGCGACGTGGTCGAGTCCGGCGATGAGGCCGACATCCGCCCGGGCAACGCGCTGCCGCTGGCGGCGATCCCAACGGGAACGATCGTCCACAACGTCGAGATGGTGGGGGGCCAGGGTGGCCGGCTCGGCCGCGCCGCCGGCTCGGCCATCCAGGTGGTGGCGAAGGAGGGCCCGATGGTCACCCTGCGCCTGCCGTCTTCGGAGATGCGCCTCGTCCGCGGCGAATGCCGCGCGACGATCGGCTCGCTCTCGAACGCCGAGCATCAGAACACGACCATCGGGAAGGCCGGGCGCAAGCGCCACAAGGGCGTGCGGCCGCAGACGCGGGGCGTTGCCATGAACCCGGTCGATCACCCCCACGGCGGCGGCGAGGCCCACAAGACGCCCGGAGGGCACCCGCGCACCCCATGGGGCAAGCCCACGCTCGGCTATCGCACCCGCAAGAAGGGCAAGGCGTCCGGCGCGATGATTCTCCGCGGCCGGCGTCGCGGCAAGCGCAAGGGAGGCACTCGCTAATGGGGCGCTCGACGAAGAAGGGCCCGTGGGTCGAGGAGCGGCTGATGCGGCGCATCAACCAGATGAACGAATCCGGCTCGAAGCAGATGGTCAAGACCTGGTCGCGCGCCTCAACGGTCTTCCCCGAGATGGTCGGGCACACGATCGCGGTCCACGACGGACGCAAGCACGTGCCTGTGTTCGTTTCCGAATCGATGGTCGGCCACAAGCTGGGCGAGTTCGCCCCCACGAGGACCTTCCGCTCCCACTCCGGCGACAAGAGGGAGCGCTAAAGGCTGATGGCGACGGCAACTGAGAAGACCGAGCCGCAGGCGCCGACCGTGCGTGCCTCCGCACGCTACGTGCGCGTGGCTCCGCGCAAGGCGCGCCTCGTCGCAGATCAGGTGCGCGGGCTGTCGGTGATCGACGCCCAGACGCTCCTGCGCTTCTCCCCGCGGGGCGCTGCCCGCGATGTCTCGAAGCTGATTGCCTCGGCCGCGGCGAACGCCGAGAACAATCATGACCTCGTCGCGGAGGACATGCGGATCACGGAGATCCGCGTCGACGAGGGGCCGACGCTCAAGCGTTGGCGCGCCCGCGCCCGCGGCCGGGCCACCCGCATCGAGAAGAAGACCTGCCATATGAGCGTCGTGTTGACGCCAGACGACGAGTAGCCGAGAGGAAGCGCACCAGATGGGACAGAAGATCCACCCCGAGGGCTTTCGCGTCGGCTACATCCACGACTGGAAGGCCACCTGGTTCAACGAGCGGCAGTTCTCCGACTACCTGCTCGAGGACCTTGCGATCCGCGACCACATCGAGAACAAGCTCGCTCACGCTGGCCTCTCCGACATCAAGATCACCAAACAGCGCGGCGAGATCGAGGTCGACATCCACACGGCCCGTCCGGGCATCGTGATCGGGAAGTCGGGCTCCGAGGTCGACGCCCTGCGCCGGGAGCTGCACAAGATCACGGGCAAGCCGGTGAAGGTGAACATCCGCGAGATCAAGCGCCCCGAGCTCGATGCGAAGCTGGTGGCACAGTCGATCGCCGAACAGCTCCAGAATCGCGTCGCCTTCAGGCGTGCGATGAAGCGCGCGCTCACCTCAGCGATGCGCTCAGGCGCCAAGGGCGTGAAGGTCCAGGTCTCGGGTCGCTTGGGGGGTGCGGAGATGGCGCGGACCGAGGGCTATTCGGACGGGCGGGTGCCCCTTCACACCCTTCGCGCCGACATCGACTACGGCTTCACCGAGGCGCGCACGACCACGGGCCGCATCGGCGTCAAGTGCTGGATCAACAACGGTGAGGTCATGCCCGAGGGCTTCCGCAGCGCCCAGCACGAGGAGGACGACGGCCTCGGCCCGCGCCCGGGCCGCAAGCGCCGCAGCGAGCGCCCGGGTGGAGCCGGTGGAACGCAACGCCCACCACAGGCCGGAGGGCGGTCCCAGCCCCCGGCGCCCCAAGGCGCCAAAGCCCGCGGCGAAGGAGGCTGCGAAGGCTCCCGCTGCGAAGGACGAGCCCGCCGCGCCCGATCCCGATGCCCCCGTGGCCGAGTCGGCGCCGACTCCAGAGGAGAAGCCCCGGCCGACCCCCGACCACCCCCAGGCGATCTCGGGCGAGACCGAGGCGCCGAAGGATGAGGAGGACTCCGGCTGATGCTGATGCCCAAGCGGGTCAAGTACCGCAAGCAGATGCGCGGCCGCCGACGCGGCAACACCAAGGGCGGCAGCACCGTTGCGTTCGGCGAGTACGGGCTGAAGGCGCTCGAGCGCGGGTGGGTTACGAACCGCCAGATCGAGGCTGCCCGAGTCGCGATGACCCGCAAGATCAAGCGCGGCGGCAAGGTCTGGATCAACATCTTTCCCGACAAACCGATCACCAAGAAGCCCGCTGAGACCCGGATGGGCTCCGGCAAGGGCAACCCCGAGGGCTGGGTCGCGGTCGTGAAGCCGGGCCGCGTCATGTTCGAGCTCGCCGGCGTCTCTGAGGACCTCGCCAAGGAGGCGATGACCCTCGGCGGCAGCAAGCTCCCAATCAAGACCAAGGTCGTGAGCCGCGAGGACACGGGCGGATGAAGTCCGGCGATGCACATGCGCTGTCCGACCAGGACCTCGTCCAAGCGCTGAAAGAGGCGCGCGAGGCGACGTTCAGCCTTCGCTTCCGGCACGCGACCGGCGAGCTCGAGAACACGGCCGGGCTGAGTGGGTCGCGGCAAGACGTGGCCCGCCTCCTGACGATTGCCCGCGAGCGCGGGATCGACGTAAACAAGGAACTGAAGACCTGATGGCAGACGAAGAGAAGACCGAGAACGAAGGCGAAGAGACGGCGGCCGACGCCGCTCCCGAGGCCGCCGACGACGCGGCCGCGGAGGTCCCTGCCGCGGAGGCCCCTGCTGAAGAGGCCCCTGCCGAGGAGGCCCCTGCTGAAGAGGCCCCTGCGGAAGCGGCGCCGGCCGAGGAGCGCCCGGCTGAGGACGAGAGTCCCGCTGAGGAGGCCGAGCCTGCCGCCGAGGCGCCTGCTGCCCCGAGCGAAGATGCCGAGCCGGCAGAGACCCTGACGCCCAAGCAACTGCGAAAGCGAGAGCGCTCCACCTTCTCCGGCGAGCCGCGCCCTGAGCGCAACGTGGAAGAGCGCGTGAGCGAGCGCGCGGAGACCCGTGCCCACAATGCGGCCAACCGGCGGCGCTATCGCGAGCGCATGCGGGCGAAGCACGCCGAGGAATCCCGCGAGGGTACGCCTGCCGCCGACCGCCCACCGGGTCCGAAGAAGGTCCGCCTGGGCCGGGTCGTCTCCACGAAGGCTGACAAGACGATCACGGTGAAGATCGAGGTCGCGCGTCGTCACCCCACCTACGAGAAGGTCGTCCGCCGCAGCGCCACGCTGCACGCCCACGACGCCGAGAACGCCGCGGGCGAGGGGGACACGGTGCGGATCGTCGAAACGCGCCCCCTCTCGAAGACAAAGCGCTGGCGCCTGCTCGAGATCGTGGAGAAGGCGAGGTAGGAGCCCGTTCGTGGTCCAGCAGGAGACAAAGCTCAAGGTAGCCGACAACTCGGGCGCTCGAGAGATCCTGTGCATCCGGGTCAAGGGTGGCTCTCACCGCCGCTACGCGGGTGTGGGCGACGTGATCACGGCGACCGTCAAGCAGGCGACGCCCCACAGCGCCGTGCGCAAGGGCGAGGTCGTTCAGGCCGTGGTTGTACGCACGCGGAAGCAGTTCGGCCGCTCCGACGGCACATACATCTCGTTCGACGAGAACGCCGCCGTGCTGATCGACCCGCAGGGAGCGCCGCGCGGGACTCGCATCTTTGGCCCCGTCGCGCGCGAGCTCCGCGACCGCAACTTCATGCGCATCGTCTCGCTCGCTCCGGAGGTGCTCTGAACGATGAGTAAGTCGATGCGAGTCCGGCGCGATGACCACGTGCTCATCACCGCCGGCAAGGACAAGGGAAAGACGGGACGAGTGGTCCGGACGGAGCCGGGGCGCCGCCGCGTCTACGTCGAGGGCCTCAATATCGTGAAGCGCCACCAGCGGCCGCGCTCGGTCAAGGACACCCAGCGCGGTGGCGAGGCGGGCGGGATCATCGAGAAGGAGGGTCCGATCGACGTCTCGAACGTGATGCTCGTCGACCCGTCCGACAACCAGCCCACTCGCGTCGGCGTTCGCACCGGCGACGACGGCAAGCGCCAGCGCTACTCCAAGCGCACCGACAAGTCGATCGATTAGACGAAGGCATCCAATGGAATCAGCGACAGTCCCAGAGTCCCAGCGCGCGGCCCCGCCGCCGCGTCTGCGCGAGCGCTACGAGTCCGAGGTGGCGCCCGCGCTCACCAAGAAGTTCTCCTACGGCAATCCGATGGAGGTCCCGCGCCTGGTCAAGATCGGCCTCAACATGGGCGTCGGCGAAGCGAAGCAGTCGACGCCGGTCCTGGAGGCCGCAACCGAGCAGCTCGCCACGATCGCGGGTCAGCACCCGAACGTTCGCCGTGCCCGCAAGTCGATCGCGAACTTCAAGCTCCGCGAGGGAATGCCCGTCGGGGTCGCCGTGACGCTCCGCGGCACTCGCATGTGGGAGTTCCTCGACAGGCTCATCACGATCGCGATCCCCCGCATCCGCGACTTCCGCGGGCTCAATCCACGTTCGTTCGACGGACGAGGCAACTACTCGATGGGTGTCCGCGAGCAGCTGATCTTCCCCGAGATCGACTACGACTCGATCGACGAGGTGCGCGGTCTCGACGTCACGATCGCGACCAGCGCGAAGACCGATGAGGAGGGCTTCGAACTGCTTTTGGCGCTCGGCATGCCATTCTCTGAAGAGGGACGTCCGGGGACCGAGGACGTGGCGGACGCCGAGGAGGAGGAGCGGCGCAAGGAGGAGGCCCGTCTGCGGGCCGAGGCCGAGGCCGCCGCCCTCGAGCAGCTCAAGGCCGAGAACCCAGAGGCCTACGCCAAGCCCGTCAGGGAAGAGGAAGAAGAGGACGAAGAGGGCGAAGGCGGCGGCGAGCCCTCGGAAGGCGCCGGCGAATCAGGCAGCGAAGGAAACGAGTAGAGACCGAGATGGCGAAGACATCGAAGATCGTAAAACAGGGGCGCAAGCCCAAATACAAGACCAGGGCGCACAACCGCTGCCGGCGGTGCGGTCGACCGCGCGCGTATTACCGCAAGTTCGGCCTCTGCCGTCTGTGTCTGCGCGAGGCCGCACACAACGGTCACATCCCTGGCCTGACGAAGTCCTCCTGGTAGGCAAGGAACTCCAATGAGCGTCGTCACCGATCCAGTTTCCGACTACCTGACCCGCGTGCGCAATGGGCTCGCCGCCCAGCACACCGAGGTCGAGATCCCCGCTTCGAAGCTGAAGCGCGAGATGTCGCGCATCCTCGCCGAGCAGGGCTACATCAAGGGATTCAGCGTTGAGCCGACCGCGGTGGGCGAGGTGATCAAGGTGGAGCTCAAGTACACCGAGGAGCGGCGCCCCGTGATCGCCGGCCTGCGCCGCGTCTCGCGGCCCGGTCGCCGCCGCTACGTCTCGGGCGATGAGGTCCCGCGCGTGCAGGGCGGCATGGGCACGGCGATCATCTCGTCCTCCTCGGGCGTCATGACCGGCCACGAGGCAAAACAGCAGGGCGTAGGCGGCGAGGTCGTCGCCTACGTGTGGTGAGGAGTGGGTTTGATGAGAAGCCTTAGCCTCGAGGTGAGCGTGTCAGGCGGCGAAGCTGCCGCAGGTGGTTTATGAGCCGCATCGGCAAGCAGCCCGTGCAGATCCCCGAGGGCGTAACCGTCGATGTCGGGCCCGGCCGCGTGTCCGTGAACGGCCCCAAGGGCGAGCTGATTCAGGCCGTCAGCTCGGACATGGACGTGAAGGTCGAGGACTCCACCCTGACCGTGGCCCGGCCCACCGACCGCGCCCCCCATCGAGCTTTGCACGGGCTCACCCGCAGCCTGATCGCGAATATGGTCGAAGGGGTCACCGATGGCTTCGTAAAGACTCTCGAGATCCAGGGCGTCGGCTACCGCGCGCGCCTGCAGGGCAAGGCGCTGGAGCTGAGCGTCGGCTACTCCCACACGATCTCGATGCCCGCTCCGGACGGGATCGAGTTCGAGGTGCCGCAGCCCACGCAGATCATCGTCAAGGGAATCGACAAGCAGCTCGTGGGCGAGACGGCGGCACGGATCCGCCGTGTCCGGCCCCCGGAGCCCTACAAGGGCAAGGGCATCCGCTATGCCGGCGAGCAGGTCCGCCGCAAGGTCGGGAAGAGAGCGTAGGCATGGCCGTTCAGACCAAAGGACAAAAGCGCCTGCGCCGCCGCCGCCGCGTTCGCGCGAAGGTGCGTGGCTCGGCCGAGCGACCGCGCCTGTCGGTCTTTCGCTCCAACCGGGGCGTGTTCGCCCAGCTCATCGACGACGCGAGCGGTCACACCGTCGCCGCGGTCGGATGGATCGAGCCGGAGCTGCGCGACCTCGACCGTGCCGAACAGGCGAAGAAGGCGGGCGAGCTGCTCGCCGACCGCGCCAAGAAGGCCGGGGTCGAGACCTGCATCTTCGACCGCGGCGGCTACCGCTACCACGGCCTCGTCAAAGCGCTCGCCGAGGGCGCCCGCGAGGGCGGCCTGGAGTTCTAGTGCGCGCCGCAGGCACGCACAACCGACCCTCTACCCTGATCGCCCCATGACCCGCAACGTAGAGCCAGAATCCGTGAGCCCGCAGGGCCTCGACCTGCAGGAGCGCGTGATCGAGATCAACCGCGTGGCCAAGGTCGTCAAGGGCGGCCGGCGCTTCTCGTTCACCGCGCTCGTCGCCGTCGGCGACGAGGAGTCCGTGGTTGGGATCGGCTACGGCAAGGCTCGCGAGGTCCCGCTGGCGATCCAAAAGGCCGTCGAGAACGCCCGCAAGAGCCTCGTTCGGATCCCCAAGTACGGGCAGACCCTTCCGCATCGGACCATCGGCCGCTACGGAGCCGGCCACGTGGTGCTGCGCCCGGCGAGCCCGGGTACGGGCGTGATCGCCGGTGGGGGCGTGCGGGCCGTGCTGGAGCTCGCGGGCATCCGCGACGTGCTTTCGAAGTCGATCGGTACGCAGAACCCGATCAATCTCGTGAAGGCGACGATGGAGGGCCTCACCGGCTTGCGCCGTCCCGAGCAGGTGGCGAAGCTGCGTGGTCTCTCCGTCAACCAGGTCCTCGGGATCCAAAAGAAGAACGGCGCCAAGGAAACGGTGGGCGAGGGCGATGCCGAGGCGGTCACGCCCGAGGCGGTCGCCGCCGAGCCATCACAGGATGAGGGCGCGGCGACCGAGCCGGCTGCCGAAGAGCCCGCATCATGAGCGAGCTAAAGCTCAGGCAGATCCGCTCGTCCAACGGAGCCTCGCCGGCGCAGCGTGACACGCTGCGCTCGCTCAGGCTCGGCCGGATCGGGCGCGAATCGACGATGACCGAGACCCCCCAGCTCGACGGCATGCTGCGCGTGGTCTCGCACCTGGTGTCGGTCGAGAAGGATGGCAAGGGCTGATGGCGAGGCTCGACCCGGAAGAGATCAACCTTCACAGCGTGCGCCCGAAGCCGGGCTCGCGGCGTCCGCGCAAGCGCATCGGCCGCGGCGAGGGCTCGGGCCAGGGCAAGACGGCGGGCCGTGGCCACAAGGGCTATGGCGCGCGCTCTGGGTCAAAGCGCAAGGTCAACTACGAGGGCGGGCAGAACCCGATCCACATGCGGATGCGCAAGCTCCGCGGGCCGAACAAGAAGATGTCGATGCCCTTCGAGCCCTTCCGAACACACACGCAGCCGGTGAACCTCGGCGATCTGAACGACCGCTTCAAGTCGGGCGACGAGGTCACCCCGCAGACCCTCCGCGCGGCGGGCCTCGCAAAGCGCCGGCATCCGGTCAAGGTGCTCGGACGTGGCGACGTCTCGAAGAAGCTCACAGTTCGCGCTCACGCCTTCAGCGCCTCCGCGCGCGAGAAGATCGAGGCCGCTGGCGGCACCGCCGAGGTGATTCCGGCGGGCCCGGCCGCGGGCCGCGGCGAGCAACCGGAGTAGCTCTTGCTCCAGACGATCGCAAACGCCTTCGCGATCCCGGAGATCCGCCGCAAGCTGCTGTTCACGGCGGCGATGCTGGCCCTCTACCGCCTCGGTGCCTACATCCCCGCACCGGGCGTCGACGTTGCAGCGGTTGAGTCGCTCGGCGACCAGTTCGCCGGGTCCAACATCCTCGGCTTCCTGAACCTCTTCTCGGGCGGGAGCCTCTCCCGGCTGAGCCTGTTCGCGCTGGGGATCATGCCGTACATCACCGCCTCGATCATCCTGCAGCTGCTGACGGTGGTCGTGCCGGCGCTGGAGCGCCTGCAGAAGGAGGGCGAGGTCGGTCAGCAGAAGATCACTCAGTACACGCGCTATCTGACGGTCGGGCTCGCGTTCGCGCAGTCGGCCGGGTACGTCGCGCTCTTCCAGTCCTCCTCGTTCTCCGGCGGGGTCAGCCCGCTCGGCGCCAACGCAACGTTCGGGACCGTCTTCTTGGTCGTGATCTCGCTCACCGCGGGCTGCACGCTCCTCATGTGGCTGGGCGAGCTGATCACCCAGCGCGGGATCGGCAACGGCATCTCGCTGATGATCTTCGCCTCGATCGCGGCCGGGTTGCCCGGCGGCATCGCCTCCTGGTGGACCAACCCGGATCAGGTCTTCGTCGTGATGATGCCCTTCGTCGCGCTCGCCGTGATCGTCGGAATCGTCTTCGTGCAGGAGGGTCAGCGGCGGATCCCGGTGCAGTACGCCAAGCGGGTCGTCGGGCGCCGGATGACCACGGGTGGCTCGACCTATCTGCCGCTGCGAGTGAACATGGCCGGCGTCATCCCCGTGATCTTCGCCGCCTCGATCATGGCCTTCCCGCCGACGATCGGCCAGCTCATCAATACCCCCGCTGCGCTCGACTTCGCCGCCTTCTTCAGCCCCAACGGCTGGGCCTACGTGGTCGGCGAGGTCTTCTTCATCGTGATCTTCACCTACTTCTACACGGCGGTCACGTTCAACCCGGTCGACCAGGCCGACAACCTGAAGAAGTACGGGGGCTTCATCCCCGGCGTAAGACCCGGGCGACCTACCGCCGAATACCTGGACCGGATCCTCTCCAGGCTCACGTTCCCAGGAGCGCTCTACCTCGGCGCTGTCGCGGCGCTGCCGACGATCCTGATCAACCAGACCTCCGCCAACTTCTTCTTCGGAGGTACCTCGATCCTGATCGTGGTGGGCGTTGCGCTCGACACCGTGAAGCAGCTCGAGGCGCAGCTCATGATGCGCAACTACGAGGGGTTCTTGAAGTAGGCATGGCCTGCCGGGGTTCTTTAGGCTCCCCGCCCCATGTCTGAGCTGAACCTCGTTCTCCTAGGCCCGCCCGGCTCCGGCAAGGGCACGCAGGGTGAGCGTCTGCAGGAGGACTTCCACCTTCCGTACTGGGCCACCGGCGACATCCTGCGTGCGGCGGTTCGCGAGGAGAGCGAGCTCGGAGCGAAGGTCAAGGAATACATGGACCGCGGCGACTTCGCCCCCGACGAGCTCATGGTCGACGTGATCGCGGAGCGAATCGAAGGCAAGGAGGCCGAGGACGGGTTCATCCTTGATGGCTTTCCTCGCACCCTGCCGCAGGCGGAGGCGCTCGAGGCGAAGCTGGATCAGATCGGACGCAAGCTGTCGGCGGCCGTGCTGATCGAGGTGGACGATGGCGAGGTGGTTCGCAGGCTTGGCGGGCGCCGGAGCTGCCCCAACGGTCACGTCTTTCACGTGGACTTCGATCCCCCGAAAAACGAGGGCATCTGCGACGTCTGCGGTGCCCAGCTCATCGTTCGCGATGACGACAAGCCCGACGTGATCGAGCACCGCGTTCGCGAGTATCACGAGAAGACCGCCGACCCGCTCGTGCCGTTCTACGAGGGGCGCGGGTTGCTGAAGCGAGTGGACGGCGCTCGGTCTCAAGACGAGGTCTCGGACCGGATCCGGGCGCTCCTCGCGACGCTGCGGATGGAGGAAGAGCTCTAGGTCGCGCAGCCGATTCAGCGCCCCCGCCCGCGGGCGGGGCGTCACGCTAGCCTCATCGCCATGTACCGCGGCGGCATCATTGTCAAGTCACCCGACGAGGTCGAGCGGATGGCGGCTGCCGGCACCATCCAGGCCCGGTGCCTGCGGATGCTGCGCTCCAAGTGCCGGCCGGGCGTGACCACCGCCGAGCTCGACTCGGTCGCCGAGCGCTACATCGCCTCTCAGGATGCCACGGCCAGCTTCAAGGGCTACCGCGGCTTTCCGGGGTCGATCTGCGCGTCGCCGAACTCGATGGTCGTGCACGGGATTCCTGGCGCGTACGAGCTCGGCCGCGGCGACTTGATCTCGCTCGATGTCGGCGTCACCAAGGACGGGTGGGTCGCCGACGCCGCGCTGACCGTGCCAGTCGGCCCGATCTCCGAGGAGGCGCAAAAGCTCCTCGAGGTCACCGAGGCAGCCCTGCACGCTGGAATCGCCGAGGCGAAGCCCGGCAACCACCTCGGGGACGTCTCTCATGCGATCCAGCGATCCGTCGAGATCGAGGGCCTCTCGATCATCCGGTCTCTCGTCGGGCACGGCATCGGTCGCGACATGCACGAGGACCCCCAGATCCCCAACTTCGGCGAGCCGGGCCGCGGCCCGAAGCTCGAGCCGGGCATGGTGCTCGCGATCGAGCCGATGGTGAACGCCGGCGGCCCCGAGGTGCGCGTCGGCGGCGACAACTGGGCCGTCTACTCGACCGACGGCTCGCTCGCGGCCCACTTCGAGTTCACGGTCGCCGTGACCGAGGACGGCCCGCGGATACTCACGCCCTGGCACGAGGGTTAGGTCGGGGCCCGGGCGCCCGGTTTTCCTGGGGCCGCAGCGATGACTATCCGGCCGCACAGCGGTCGTATGTGCGATATCCCCTGACGGGACCCCGAAAGGAGCGCGCATGCAGCAGAAGATCACGACCAACCTCTGGTTCGACAAGCAGGCCGAGGAGGCAGCGGAGTTCTACGTCTCGTTGTTCGGCGGCGACTCGAGAGTCGTGAACGTCTCCCGCTACACCGAGGCGGGACCGGGGGAGCCCGGCAGCGTGATGGTCGTCGAGTTCGAGCTCGCCGGCCAGCGCTTCATCGGCATCAACGGCGGACCGGACTTCACCTTCGACGAGGCCATCTCCCTGCAGATCAACTGCGAGGACCAGGAGGAGGTCGACTACTACTGGGAGCGCCTGACCGACGGCGGCGAGGAGTCGATGTGCGGTTGGCTCAAGGACCGCTACGGGCTCTCATGGCAAGTGACGCCCACGGGCATGGACGAGCTCTTCTTCGATCCAGATCCCAAACGCGCGGAGCGGGCCATGAAGGCGATGTTGGGAATGCGCAAGCTCGACGTCGAAGAGCTGCGGCGGGCGGCCGACGGCGCCGGGGTCTAGGCACGCTGGTGGAGCTGCAGGCTTAGGCGGCCCGTAGGCGTGAAGCCGTGCCTGGGCGACACTCGAGCCCTTGCTATCCTCTCCGGTCGGCCGCAAGGCCGTTTGTGTGTGCCCGCTCGCCCGATTCATGGGGCTTGGGGGCCTTCTCGATCAAGCGATTGGATACGACCCCAGGGGGAGTTCTTGGGAGCCGATGAAGGTTCGAGCGTCCGTAAAGCCGATGTGTGAGCGTTGCCGGGTGATCCGGAGGCGCGGCCGCGTGCTGGTGATCTGCTCGAACCCACGCCACAAGCAGAGGCAGGGCTAGGAGCACTTTGGCACGCGTAGCAGGCATCAACCTTCCACTCAACAAGCGGGTCGAGATCGGGCTCACCTACGTGCACGGCGTGGGCCGCTCGACCGCTCAGAGGGTCCTCGCCGAGACGAAGATCGACCCCGACACCTACGTCAAGGACCTGACCGACGACGAGGCCGTGAAGCTTCGTGAGGCGGTCGAGGGACGCGAGGTCGAGGGCGATCTGCGCCGGGAGCGCTCGCAGAACATAAAGCGCCTCTCCGAGATCGGCGCGTACCGCGGGATGCGCCATCGGCGCGGACTGCCCGTGCGTGGTCAGCGCACGAAGACCAACGCGCGCGGTCGCAAGGGCCCTCGCCGCATGAGCATCGCCGGCAAGCGCAAGCCGACGCCGGGCAAGTGAGGGACTGAGCGATGCCGCAACCGAGAAGGGGCCGAGGCAAGGGGACGCGCCGGCGTGTCAAGAAGAACATCCCCTATGGCGTCGCGCACATCAAGACTTCGTTCAACAACACGATCGTGACGATCACCGACACCGACGGCAACGTCGTCTGCTGGGAGTCCGCCGGCTCGGCCGGCTTCAAGGGCTCGCGCAAGTCGACTCCGTTCGCGGCTCAGGTGACCGCCGATGCCGCTGCCCGCAAGGGCATGGAGCATGGCCTCGAGCGGGTCGAGGTCCACGCCAAGGGCGCCGGGTCCGGACGCGACACGGCGATCCGCTCGCTGCAGGCCGCCGGCCTTCAGATCACCACGGTGAAGGACGTCTCGCCGCAGGCTCACAACGGCTGCCGGCCCAAGAAGCGGCGCAGGGGCTAGCGATGGCTCGCGATACGGGACCCCAGTGCAAGCAGTGTCGCCGCGAAGGCCAGAAGCTCTTCTTGAAGGGCGAGCGCTGCTTTACCGAGAAGTGCGGCGTCGAGCGCCGCTCCTACCCGCCGGGCGAGCACGGCCGCGGTCGCGTGCGCGCCTCGGAGTACCGCAACCAGCTTCGCGAGAAGCAGAAGGCCCGCCGCTTCTACCAGCTGCTCGAAAAGCAGTTCCGCTCCTACTACGTGCGCGCCTCGCGCCAGCCGGGCATCACCGGCGAGAACCTGCTGCGGCTGCTCGAGCGGCGCTTCGACAACGTGCTTGTCCGACTCGGCTTCGCGGCCTCGCGCCGCCAGGCCCGCCAGCTGATCGGCCACGGACATTGGCTGATCAACGGGCGGAGGGTCGACATCCCGAGCTACCAGGTCCGACCCGACGACGTGATCACGATCAAGCCCGAGAGCCCGGCGACCGACACCGTGCGCCAGGCGACCGAGCTGACCGCCGCTGTGCCGCCCTGGCTGCAAGCCGATCACGACGCCCTGACGGCGAAGGTGCTGCGCCTTCCCGAGCGTGGGGAGATCGCCACGCCGGTCGAGGAGCAGCTCATCGTCGAGCTCTACTCCAAGTAGCAGAGCCCAAGCTTTCAGTACCCGCAACCGAGAGGAATCCATGACCACGCTGCCCGAGTTTCAGATCCCCAAGATCAGCAAGGAGGACGTCGCCGACAACAAGGGGACGTTCACGATCGAACCCCTCGATAAGGGCTTCGGCTACACGTTCGGTAACAGCCTGCGCCGAGTGCTGCTCTCCTCGCTCGGCGGCGCCGCCATCAAGAGCGTGCGCATCGAGGGCGTGGCTCACGAGTTCTCGACCGTGCCCGGGGTGAAGGAGGACGTGACCGACATCGTCCTCAACCTCAAGGACATCGTCGTGCGCATGCATACCGACGCCGACGAGGTGGAGGCACCGCTGGTCGCGACCGGTCCCGGCGAGGTGACGGCGAAGGACATCGACCTTCCCGCTGGAGTCGAGATCCTGAACCCCGAGGCTCCGATCGCGACGCTCGAGAAGAAGACCAAGCTTGAGGTCTACCTCACGATCGGCCGCGGCCGCGGCTATTCCCCGGCGGAGACGAACAAGACGGAGGACCAGGCGATCGGCGTGATCCCGATCGACTCGATCTTCTCGCCGATCCGCCGGACCGCGTACGCGGTCGACTCCGCCCGCGTGGGCCAGCGGACCGACTTCGACAAGCTCTCGCTGGAGATCGAGACCGACGGCTCGATCGAGCCGGCGGGCGCGTTGCGCGAAGCCGCTGAGCTCTTGATCAAGAGCCTGGCGATCTTCACCGACGCCGATCGGGTCGAGGAGCTCACCGCCCACGACGGCCTCGGGGTCCCAGATCCCGCGGGACTCGCGGCGACACCGGCCGTCGAGGGAGACGATCGCCTGATCGAGGAGCTCGAGATCGGCGTCCGCGCCTATAACTGCCTGAAGCGCGCCGGCATCCAGACGGTCGGCGATCTCGTGCAGCGCTCCGAGTCGGAGCTGAACGCGATCCCGAACTTCGGCAAGCGCTCGACCGAAGAGGTCAAGGAGGCGCTGGTCGCGCTCGGGCTCTCCCTTCGCGACGAGTAGGTTCTCGGCTCCCACGGATGCGAGAAGGCCAGGATCATGCGACACGGAAAGCAGCGCCATAAGCTCTCGCGTGACTCCGCCCATCGGCGGAGCCTCCTTCGCAACCTCTCGCGCGAGCTGATCACCCACGAGCGGATCGAGACCAGCCAGGCGAAGGCCAAGGCCGTGAAGCCGAAGGTGGAAAAGCTGATCACGCTCGGCAAGCGCGGCGATCTGCACGCGCGCCGGCAGGCGCTCTCGGAGCTGGGGCAGGACAAGTTCATCGTGCACCGGCTCTTCGAGGAGATCGCGCCGCGATACGCGGAGCGGCCGGGCGGATATACGCGGATCGTGAAATTGGGCCCGCGCCGATCGGACTCCACCGAGATGGTCATCATCGAGCTGGTCTGAGACGCCTGCAAACCTTCGCCGGGCGGTGTCCTCGGACGATCGCCTCGCTCACGTACGTTCGAAGTACGCTCGCTTCGGCGATCGCCCTGCGTCCTAGCCCGGCTCGGTTTTCGCCGTCTCAATGAGCACCTACCGCCTCGACATCGCCTACGACGGCAGCCCGTTCGCCGGCTGGGCGGCCCAGCCGGGGCTGCGGTCCGTGCAGGGCGAGCTCGAAGCGGGGTTGGAGCGCATCCTTGGGCATCCGGTGACGCTGAGCGTCGCCGGTCGCACCGATGCGGGCGTCCACGCATGGGGCCAGGTCGCGAGCTTCGAGCTCGCCCAGGCGCCGAGCGTCGCCGATCTGCGGCGGGCCCTCGACGCCGTGACTCCGGAGGAGATCGCGGTGCGGGCGGTCGGGCCCACGGCTGAGGGTTTCGACGCGCGCCACGACGCGCGCTCGCGCACCTATTGCTACCGCGTGCTCGCCGCGGCCGTGGCCAGCCCATTCGAGCGGGGGCGAGCCCTCTGGTGGCCCTACCCGCTCGACCGCGAGGCGGTCGCCTCGTGCGCTGCCGCAGTGGTCGGCACCCACGACTTCACGGCCTTCACCCCGACTCAGACCGAGCACGTTCGCTTCGATCGGGAGATTGCCGTGTGCGAGTGGCGGGAGGGTCCCGGGTTGGGCGCCGATGGCGTCCTCGAGCTTTGGATCGAGGCCGACGCGTTCATGCGGAACATGGTGCGAGCGCTCGTGGGGACGATGCTCGAAGTGGGGGCGGGCCGGCGGTCCCCAGAGGAGTTCACCGCGCTTTTGCATGGCGCTCCGCGGAAGCGTGGGGGAGAGACGGCCCCCGCCCACGGGCTCTATCTGGCGGCGGTTTCCTACTGATCTCGGGGCTCGCTCGCCCACGAAGCCGCTCGGACAGCCCGCCATAGAATCGAATCACGTGCGCGTACTGCTCACCAACGACGACGGCATCAATGCCGATGGCCTCCAGGCGATGCGCCGGGCCCTGCTGGAGCTCGACGACGTCGAGCTCCACGTCGTGGCCCCCGATTCCAATCGCAGCGCGATGGCGCGCATGATCACCACCCGCTCGCCGCTCTGGGTCGAGGAGGTGCGCTTCGACGACGGCACCATGGGCTTCGCGACGGAGGGAACGCCGGTGGACTGCGTGCGCTTCGCTGAGCTTGGCCTGATCGGCGAGCGGCCGGACCTGATCGTCTCGGGGATCAATCACGGAGCGAACCTCGGCGACGACGTGACCTACTCGGGCACGGTCGCAGCCGCGCTCGAGGGGATCGTGCTCGGGATCCCGGCGATCGCGATCTCGCAGCAGTCGCTGCGTGGAGAGATGGGTTGGCACTTCGACGGTGAGATCAACTTCGGGGTTGCCGCGCGCCTGTGCGCGTGCTTGGTCGACGCCGTCCGCGACCAGCCGCTCCCCGACGGGACCCTGATGAACGTCAACGTGCCGTCGGGCGAGATCCAGGGGATCGAGATCACGACGCTCGGCAAGCGTCTCTACGACGACGAGATGAAGCTGGTCGAGGAGGACTCAGAAGGCCGGCGCCGCTACCGCATCTACGGCTTCGAGCCGTCCTTCGAGGACGAGCCGGGGACCGACCTTGCCGCCCAGGCCCGCAACAAGATCTCAATCTCGCCACTGCACTTCGATCTGAACCACCTCGAGGGCATCGAGCCCCTGCGGGGGTGGGACCTCGACGGTCTCCTCCGTGCCGTCACTGACGACGCGTCCGACTCCTCGTGAGCCCGCGCCAGAAGACGACCTCGAGCGAGAAACGCGCGGCGGAGCTGCGGCGGGAGATCGCCGGCCATGACCACGCCTACTACGTGCTCGACGACCCCACGATCGGTGACGACGTCTACGACGCCCTGCTGAACGAGCTGCGCGACCTGGAGGAGGCCAACCCCGAGCTTCGCACGTCCGACTCACCCACCCAGCGGGTGGGCGGCAAGGCGCTCGAGAAGTTCGAGCAGGTGCGCCACCCCGAGCCAATGCTCTCGCTTGGGAACGTTCGCAACGAGGAGGAGCTACGGGGATGGGAGAGCCGCATCCGCAATCTCCTGAGGCGCTTCGACATCACCGCGGACGAGTTCGGCTACGTGACCGAGCCGAAGATCGACGGGCTGGCGATCTCCCTCGTCTACGAGGACGGGAAATTTGTGCGCGGAGCGACGCGCGGCGACGGGCGCATCGGCGAGGACGTGACCCACAACCTGCGGACGATCAAGGCGATCCCGCTCTCGATCGAAGACGCGCCGCCGCTGGTGGAGGTGCGCGGCGAGATCTACTTCCCTCGCAGGGGCTTCGAGGAGCTGAACGACCGGCGAGCCGAGGCGGGCGAGCCCGCGTTCGCGAATCCCCGCAACGCCGCTGCCGGGACGATCCGCCAGCTCGACCCGCAGATCGCGGCGGAGCGGCCGCTCTCGATGTGGAGCTACGGGATCGGCACCGGCCTCGACCTCCCCACGCACGTCGACGAGATCGAGTGGATGCGCGAGCGCGGCTTTCGAGTCGAGGAGGAGATCCGCGTCCACGAGGCGGAGGACGAGGTCGTCGAGCGCTGTCGGTGGTGGGAGAACCGCCGGGAATCGCTCGACTACGAGATCGACGGCGTCGTCGTGAAGGTGAACGAGCGGGCGCTCTGGCGCGAGCTCGGCGTGGTGGGCCGCGAGCCGCGGTGGGCGATCGCCTGGAAGTTCCCGCCGATCACCGCAACCACGAAGCTGAATCGAATCGTCTGGAACGTCGGCCGCACGGGCCACCTGATGCCGTTCGCCATGCTCGAGCCCGTGGGCGTCGGCGGCGTCACCGTTTCCACCGCCACCCTCCACAACGAGGAAGACCTCGCCCGCAAGGACGTGCGCGAGGGCGATGAGGTGGTGGTGACGCGGGCCGGGGACGTCATCCCGCAGGTGATTGCTCCGCTGATCCAGCGGCGCAAGGGCAAGCGGCTGCGAAAGCCGAGGCCGCCCAAGGAGTGCCCAGCGTGCGGGACCTCGACCGTAAAGCCGAAGGACGGCGTCTTCACGATCTGCCCCAACCGCCGTGGCTGCCCCGGCCAGGTCTTCCAGCACCTAAAGCAGTTCGTGGGAGTGATGGATATCGAGGGCCTCGGCGAGAAGCTCGCTATGCGCTTCCTCCAGGAGGGCCTCATCACCGACCAGGCCGGCATCTACGACCTCACGGCCGAGCAGCTGCAGGAGCTCGAGGGCTTCGGCGAGACCTCGGCGGCCAACCTGATGCGCTCGATCGGGCTCTCAAAGGAACAGCCTTTCGGGATCGTCCTCTTTGCCCTCGGCCTGCCCGGGGTCGGTTACGTGACCGCCCAGGCGCTGGCGGACCACTTCGGCACGATCGATGCGCTGGTGAAGGCCGACAGCAGCGAGATCGAGCGTGTCGACGGCGTCGGCCCGATCATGGCCGAGCAGCTGCGCGAGGAGCTCGCCGAGGAGCCGACGCTGGAGTTGATCGAGCGCCTGCGCGAACGTGGCCTCAGCTTCGAGCTGAGCGAATCGGAGCGTCGGGCGGAGGGAGGACCGCTCGAGGACAAGACCTTCGTCCTCACCGGCACCCTGCCTGAGCTCTCACGCGACCAGGCGACGAATCTGATCCGCCGGGCCGGCGGCAAGGTGACGGGCTCGGTCTCGAAGAAGACCGACTACGTGGTCGCGGGCGACAATCCGGGCACGAAGCTCGCCAAGGCGGAGGAGGTGGGCGTCGACGTGATCGACGAGGTCGAGCTCCGCGAGCTACTGGGGGATGCCGCATCCGGAGTCGCCAAGGAGCCGACGCCGAACCTGCGCCGGTAGCGACCCTGGACGCGCCCCTACCGATACCGCGCGATCGCCGCCGCCATGCGGTCCTGGGCGCGGCGTGCCGAGTACACGTCGACGTTGTTCATGAGGATCGAGAATGCGACCGTGCCTCGACCCGCACGGCAGTAGCCGGAGAGGGCGCTCACATCGGAGAGCGTCCCGGTCTTAGCCCGGCAGCGCCCCTCGGCGGCGGTGCCGCGCATGCGGCCGGCGAGTGTGCCCTCGCGGCCCGCCAAGGGCAGGGAGCTGCGAAAGGCCGATGCCGCCGAGTGCTGTCGCATCGCCGCCAGGAGCTTTGCCACCTGGCGTGGGGAGGCGTGGTTGCCGCGGCCCAGCCCCGAGCCGTCGACGGCGTCGTCGCCGGCCGCGATCGAGCGAGCGAAGGACTCCGCGCGCCTCGCGCCGCGTCGCGTCGTGCCCTTGTGAGCGTCGTTGGCAGCGAGGCGCTTCAGCAACATCTCCGCAAAGAAATTGTTTGATGGCTTGTTTGTCTCGGCCGCGAGCGATGACATCTTCGGCGAGCGCACGTGGGCCAGCGGCTCTCTTAAGAGCAGGGGACGAGACGCGTTGGTGCGGCCCACGCGACCGTCGACCTTGACGCCGTTTCTGCGCAGCGCGTCCTTGAGCGCGCGTCCGGCCTCGAGCTCGGGATGGCGCGCGTAGTGGCCACCTTCGAAGCCCGAATTGACCGACAGCCCGGAGAGCGGACTCAGATCTGAGCTCGTCCCGCCCCCGGTCGCACGGGTGCCGCGGCGGCGGTCGAAGACGCTCGCATCAACGCGGATGTCGTCGCCGATGCGGCGGATCCCCGCCCGGCGCACGTCTTTTGCGAGGTCCGAGATCGGGGTGAGCGGCAAATTGCGCCTGTGGGCGAAGGTCTGAGTTGCGAGCGCCGGATCGCCGGCGCCAACCAGGACGAGATCGCCGTCGAGCGCATGCCCGCCAGGGCCCACATCGCCGCGCTGGTGGATCACGGTGGTGAGGCGTCCCGAAGCCCCGAAGCGGTTCAGCACCGCGGCCGTCGTGAACAGCTTCTGATTCGAGGCGGGAACGAAACGATCGCGCCCGTTCGACGAGTAGAGGAGCCGGTCGCGCACGGCATCCACGTCATAGACGTAGGCGCCCGAGCGACCTCCAGCCGACCGCAGCGCTGAGCGCAGTCGCCTCCGCAGCTCTCCCCGAGAGAGGCTGCGCTTTGCGGCGAGCTCCGAGCCGCGCTTCGCAACGGGCGTGGTACCGGCGTCCTCAAAGCCACTCGAGCTCGTCTCGGGCGCGCCCTCGGCCCCCGCGGGCACGAGCAGGCCCGCGGCGCAGAGGGCCACGATCACCCCCCTGCCCAGGCATCGAAACAGCACGGCGAGCAGGGTAGAGGCTTCCCAGGTATCCCCAACGCCCGACGCTCCAGCCATAATGGGCAACGCGATGGGCAAGGTGGTGGAGCTCGATGCTCCCGGCACGGAATCGCGGGCGGGCAGGGCCAGGCGCCGAAAGGGGCGCTCGAAGACGGCTCTCGTGCTCGGCGGCGGCGGCTTTACGGGGGGCGTGTATGAGATCGGCGCGCTGCGCGCCCTCGACCTCCTCGCGGTAAACCAGACCGTCAACGAGTTCGACGTCTACGTGGGGACCTCGGCCGGCGCCTTCATCTCTGCGCTCACCGTCAACGGGGTGACGCCCGAGGAGATGATGCGCGTCTTGAACCGCGACCTCGCCTCTCCGCTTCGCGACATCGACCTGAAGATGCTCCTGCGGCCCAACTACCGCGGCATCATCACTCGCGGCGCAACCTTCCCCCTGCGCGTAGCCGGCATGGCCCGCCAGCTCTTCGGCAACGTGGGCCAGGTCTCCGCGGTCGACCTTTTGACCGGGCTCGCGAGCGGGTTGCCGAACGGGTTCTACAGCGGGGAGGGGATCGCGCGTTACGTCGAGGAGGCGCTCACCGATCCCGACCGTACCAACGACTTTCGCCTGCTCGAACGCGAGCTCTACCTGACCGTCACCGACCTCGATACGACCGAGCGCGTCGTCCTGGGTGAGGGGGAGTGGGCGGACGTGCCGATCTCGCAGGCGGTCGCCGCCTCGGGCGCTCTACCCATGGTCTACGAGCCGGTCACGCTCAAGGATCGCGAGTTCATCGATGGCGGCATCCGGTCGACGACGAACGTGGACGTGGCGGTTGAGCGCGGTGCCAAGTTCATCGTGGTCATCAACCCGGTTGTCCCTTACGTCAACGACTTCGCCAAGCGCATCCCCACCATCGCCGGCGACCGCGCCCTCCGGGTCTCGGACATGGGTGTCGCGGCGATCGCGAACCAGTCTTTCCGGGTGCTCTCCCACGATCGCCTGCACCGAGCCGTGCGCGACTGGCAGGAGGAGTACCCCGACGTCGACATCATCCTGATCGAGCCCGAGCTCGACGACGAGCTCATGTTCGGCACACCCATCCTCGACTACGCGAACCGGCTGGAGATCGCCAAGCATGGCTTCGAGTCGGTGACGCTCAAGCTCGCCCGCGACTACGACCACTACAAGACGATCGCCGAGCGCCACGGGATCGAGATCTCCGCCCGCCGCGTCCGGCACGTGCTCGCGGGGGTTGAGCGGGAGCGTTCGAAGCTCTCGGCCTGGCGCCGCGTCCTCGAGCAGACCACCAGCGTGCTGCTGAGGCAGGGAAACGGCGAGCGAGAGACCCCCGACGTGGCGGCCGAGGTGGCGGATTCCGACTCCGCGTAGCGCTCAGCTCGCGTAGAGCTTCTCCACCTCGGCGTCGTACTTCTCAGCGACGACGTTGCGCTTGACCTTCAGGGTCGGCGTGAGCTCGCCGCCTTCCTGGGAGAGGTCCCGCGGCAGGATCTGGAACTTCTTGACCTGCTCGACGCGGGCGAACTTCGCGTTTACCTGATCCAGGTGAGCTTGGATCGAGCCGCGTACGCCGGCGTCGGCGGTGAGCGCCTCCGGGTCCTCGGGCAGGTCGTGCTCCTTGGCGTAGGTGACGGCCTCCTCCGGATCCAGGGTGAGCAGCGCCACCAGGAACGGCCGGCGATCACCGATCACGACGCATTGGGAGACCAGCGGGTGCTGCTTGATCTCCGCTTCGAGGTTCGCGGGGGTGATGTTCTTGCCACCCGCCGTGATGATGATGTCCTTCTTGCGGCCGGTGATCTTCACGTAGCCCTCGGAGTCGATCTCGCCGACGTCGCCCGTGTGAAGCCAGCCGTCGACGATCGTCTCGCGCGTGGCCTCCTCGTTCTTGTAGTAGCCCTGGAAGACGTTCGGGCCCTTCACGAGGATCTCGCCGTCGTCGGCGATCTTGATCTCGACGCCTGGAAACGGCTTGCCGATCGTGCCGAACTTGTACATCTCGGGGGTGGCGATCGTGGCCGCCGTCGAGGTCTCCGTCATTCCCCACCCCTCGAGCACGAGCACTCCGGCCGCGTCGAAGAAGCGCAGGATGTCCGGGTTGATCGGGGCCGCGCCCGAGACCGCCTGCTCGATGTTCCCGCCGAAGATCGCGCGGATCTTGGAGAGCACCTGCTTGTCGGCGATGCTGTGCTGGAGGCGAAGCAGCGCCCCGGGCGCCTTGCCCTGGCGTTCGAGCTCGCGGACCTTCGTCCCGGTCTTGATCGCCCAGTCGAAGACCGCCTTCTTGAGTCCGCCCGCCTTCTCGGCGTTCGACGTCGCGGCGGTGTAGATCTTCTCGAAGATGCGCGGGACCGATGGGAAGTAGGTCGGCTTCACCTCCGAGAGGTTGGGGATGATCTTGAGCGGGTCGCGTTCCCAGTAGGCCAGGGTGGCGCCCAGCGCGAATGAGCCGAGCTGGATCAGGAGCGCGAAGGAGTGCGCGAGGGGCAGGTAGAGGTAGGTCGTGCCCTCGGCGTCGATGGCGCCAACGGAGATGACCATGTCGAGCATCGCGCGGTAGTTGCCGTGGGAGATCACGCAGCCCTTGGGCGGGCCGGTCGTCCCCGACGTGTAGATGAAGGTGCAGATATCCGTGGGCTCGACGGCGGCGTAGCGCTCCTCCCACTCGCTCGTCGGAACGATCGGCGCCACGGGCGACCAGATCCTCCAGCGAGATCGCGTCCTCGGCCGAGCCCGTCATCAGGATCACGTGCTCGAGCAGCGGGCACTGGTCGCGAACCGCGCGGACCTTCTCGAGCTGCGCATCGTCCTCGACGATCACGCCCTCGCGTCGGAGTTCTCCAGCACGTACTGGCACTCCTCGGGGGAGTTGGTCTGGTAGATCGGCACGACGATCGCGCCCGTCGTCAGCGCGGCGAAGTCGAAGTAGGTCCATTCCGGGCGCGTGTTGGCGAGGATCGAGACCTTGTCGCCCTTCACGATGCCGAGGTCGATCAGGCCGAGCGCCAGCGAGCGGACGACGTCGGCCACCTCCGAGTAGCTCTTGCCAATCCAGGCGCCACTCTCGTCCTTGTAGAGGATCGCGCGCTTCGATCCATAGTCGCGTGCCGTCATCGGCAGCAGGTCGGCGATCGTCGTCGAGCGAACGCCGCTCCCGGTGGGAGCTGCGACCGTCGCGGTCTCCATCGTCTCTCGGTCCTCCTCGGCGTGGGCAATCGCTGGACTGTGGGCCGCTCCAGCGGCCCGCCCGCAAGGCTACCTGGGAGGGCTGTGAGGGGCTTAGTGCGCGGCTTGAGGGTGCTGAGTCGCCTGGTCGCTCCACTGGCGCAGCGAGGAGACGAAGAGAGTCTTGTCGATCCGGCCGTTGAAAATCGGAACGCCCATCTCCATGCACTTGGAGATCACCTCCCGCCGTTTCATGTTGACTTCGTCGGCGAGCTCGGTTGGCGTCAGATGATTGGCCACGCATCTCCTCTCGAAGGGTCTAACGAGAGTTCTATCGGGATTCGCGGACGCGGTCAACGTTTTTCTTCGCAATTTGCGGGCCTGCGGGTGAGCGGTCATGTGGCCGCGTGGCGTCGAATATCTTGTCCTCGGTGATGAACCCTGAGCCTCCCACTCCGCCCGAGGGCCACACACCGTCGCGCGCGGCGTTCCTCGAGTCGCTCATGGAGACCGAGCTCTACTCGATCGGAGCGTTCTTCTGCGACGAACACCCCGATCTCGTGGACGAGCTCGTCGAGCGCAGCGAGGAGATCGAACGCAGCGGGCTCGATGCCTACTCGACCGGCGCGGGGACCGGGCTCGAGGAGACCTTCGAGACCCTGCTGACGGGACTCGCGGTGCGCTACTACAAGGCGGTGGCAGGCTGACGCCGCCCCGGGCGGACCGGCCCGCGCCCACCCGCTCGCCCTGGGTGCCCCGCATCCTCCTGGCCGCCGCCGGGGTCGTCGTGGCGATTGCCGTGATCACGATCGCCGTCGGGGAGGGTGGGCCCGACGGCGCCGCCGAATGAGGGCTTCAACGAGGTCCAGCAGCTCTATGCGGGGGTCCAGCAGGAGGGTGCGCTCCTGGGCGCCGCGGATGCCCCGGTGCTGGTCACCGTCTACAACGACCTCATCTGCATCCCCTGCGGGCCGTATGAGCGGCGAGGAGATCAACCCGGTGGTCGAGCGCTACGCCCGCACCGGGGAGGTGCAGTTCGAGTTCAGCCACTTCTCGGTCGGCCCGCAGGCGATCACCCTCGCCGCCCTCGCGGCCACAGCGGCGGGCGAGCAGGGCCGCCAATGGCAGTACATCGACCTGGTGATGCGGAACCTCGACGCCGCCGGTGGCGAGGCCGACGACGATTTCCTGCGCGACGTCGCGAAGACGGTGCCCGAGCTCGATCTCGAGCGATGGGAATCCGACCGCGCCTCCGAGGAGATCCGCGAGATCGTCGAGGCGGACGCGGAGTCGGCAGTGAACCGCCGACTGCCGCCCGAGCCGGCTGTCGTCGTCGCGGGCCCCGGCGGCGAGGAGGAGCTGGGCGAGCCGACGAGCGAGGAGATCGAGGCGGCGATCGAGCGGGTGGGGTAGGCGTTGAGGCGTTCCGCGCGGGCGAGGCGTCGGTGGCTTTCCGCTCCGACCGTGGAGAGCCACGAGCGCTCGCTGATTGCACTGAGGGCAACAATCGCCTGGTAGATGCCGGCCGCGGGGAGGACGTTGGCGCGCGAGTCCCGCATGGCGGGACCGCGGCGCCACATCTTGCGGACCTCCACGGGCCTTGGCGCGCTAGTCCCGCATAGCGGGACCGCTGCGCCGGTACGGAGCGGAGCGCGGCGGGCGGACGGAGCGTTCGGGCCTACGGCGTGGGCTCCGCCTTCGAGCCCAGCCCCATCGCCTTGGCGAGGCGGCGGGTGAGGAGGAGCAGCAGCAGGAGTACTGCCACGCCCGCCCACAGCCAGGGGTCGTCGGCCGAGAGCGAGTCGAGTTGGGTCCCGAAGTAAGCGAAGACGGCGGTGAGCGGCAGATAGCCGACCGCCGTTGTCCACACGTAGCGGGGAAACGGGACGTGAGCGGAGCCCGCTGCGTAGGAGAAGAGGCTGAAGGGGATGATGGGCACCAGCCGCATCCCGAGGAGGAGGGTGACGCCGCCGCGGTGGACCATGCGCTCGTAGCGATCGAAGCGCTCGCCGAGCCAGCGCGAGAGAAAGGGCCGGGCCGCGTGCGCGCCGATCAGGTAGCAGATGATCCCGTTCAGGATCCAGCCCGCCATCAGCAGGGGCAGGGCAATCCAGAAGTCGTAGACGAAGCCGGTCGCGGCGTTCAGGATCTCAGTCGGGTACCAGATGAAGCAGTGGGCGAGAGCGAGGGCGATGACGATGAGCGCCCCCGGGACCCCAAGGCCACGCAGGTCGTGACGCAGCTCGCCCGTGTCGCCGCGCACGGCGTCGCTGAGTCCGGTGCGAAGCGGTTCGATCGCGAGCACGATCACGGCCAGCACGGCGACCCCGGCAAGGGTGATCGCGACCGCGATCCACGGCCGACGCGCCGGCGCTTGTGCCTCACGGCTGGGCACCACAATGAGTATGGCGATCCGTTGACCGCGCCTCGACACTTGTCGGGGCGGGCCGTTGCGGCACTAGGATGTCTGACCTTCGGGGCGTGGCGCAGCCTGGTAGCGCGCACCGTTCGGGTCGGTGAGGTCCCCGGTTCAAATCCGGGCGCCCCGATGTTTTGGCCATGAAGGACGACGACCAACAGCCTCAGCAAGACGAGCGCGGCTCGGAGCCCCCTGACGAGAAGGGGCACGACAAGGCGCCGCAGGAGGGCTCGGAGCCAGAGCACGATCCGGTTTCCTCACCGGGCCCGCAAGGCAACCCCGCAAGCGATGAGGAGGCGCTCGCCAACCGCCAGCAGGAGAGAGACTCGCCAAGCGATGACTGAGCGCACCCTGCGCGCCGTCATCGTTCTCCTCGGCCTCTATCACCTCGCGCTGGGGCTCTTCGCACTCCTGGCACCCGGAACGTTTTTCGCCGAGATCGGCCGCGCTGGGCTGGGCGCCGGTTCACGCCAGCTGGCGCCAGGGATTTCGCCTCGGGCAGGCGTGAGCGTGCGTTCCGCCGTCGGCGGGTAACTACATTTACCAGCCAGCCTCAAGACCCCGATTGAAGGAGACCAGCCATGGCCTACGAGGTCCCTGACCTTCCCTACGACTACGACGCGCTCGAGCCCCACATCGACGAGGAGACGATGCGCGTGCATCACGACAAGCACCATCAGGCCTACGTGGACAAGGCCAACGCCGCGCTCGAGGGCACTGAGTGGGCCGACAAGGACGTCGATGAGGTCTTAAAGAATCTCTCCAGCCTGCCCGACGACAAGCAGACCGCCGTGCGCAACAACGCCGGAGGCCACGCGAACCACACCTTCTTCTGGCAGGTGATGAGCCCCGATGGCGGCGGCGAGCCCTCCGGCGACCTCGCTTCGGCGATCGACGAGAAGTTCGGCTCGTTTGATGACTTCAAGGAGGAGTTCAAGAACGCGGGTGTCGGCCAGTTCGGCTCCGGCTGGGCGTGGCTCGTGCACGACGGCTCTGGGCTTGCGGTCACCTCGACACCGAACCAGGACTCGCCGGTCTCAGACGACCAGACACCGCTCCTCGGTGCCGACGTCTGGGAGCACGCCTACTACCTGAAGTACCAGAACAAGCGCCCCGACTACCTGGACGCGTTCTGGAACGTCGTCAACTGGGACGAGGTCGCCAGCCGGTACGACGAGGCGAGCTAAGCCCGAGCTCGATAAACCCGCCGCCGGCAGGAACCGCACCGACAGGGGAGGTCGGCTCGGACGCCGCCCGGCGGACCCGCCTTCACCTTCTCAGAGGGCTAGCGCCCCTTAACGGCAACTCAACCTGAGGGCCGAAAAACGGCTTGAGCAAGCCGCTTTCGCGCGCGGTTGTCCTTTGACACGCCGAACAGGCCGGTGGTAGCTTCGAAACGCGGCGATGGGGCCGCGCGCTTCGGCGCTCGAGATGAAGGGGTACGGGAAAGATTGAGAGGGTCGACCGCCCTTGGCAGGATCGCCGCGCTGGTGGCGCTCGGCGTCGTCGTGGTGGTCGTGGTCATGCTTCTTCGGGGTGGCGGGGACTCCGAGTACGAGGTCACCGCCGAGTTCGAGAACGCGAGCCAGCTGGTGCCGGGCAACGAGGTGATCGTCGGCGGCGTTGCCGTCGGCTCGGTCAGCGAGATCACTCTCGGCGACGACGGCCAAGCGCTTGTCACGTTCAGCGTCGGGTCTGAATACGCCCCGCTCGAGCGAGGCACGGTCGCCACGGTCCGCTCCTACTCGCTCTCCGGGGTCGCCAACCGTCAGGTGCAGCTCACGATCCCGCCTGAGGGCGACGGCGGTGCCGAGATTCCCGCCGGCGGCACGCTCTCGCAGTCCGAGACCGTCTCCGAGGTCGACCTCGACGAGGTCTTCAACACGCTCGATCCCAAGACGGTGGAGGACTTCAAGCACGTCATCCAGGGTTTTGAGATCTCCTATGACGGCGTCTCCGAGCAGGCCAACGAGGGGTTCAAGTACCTGAACCCCTTCCTCTCCACCTCGCGCCGGCTCTTCGGTGAGCTCACCTACGACGAGCGAGCCCTCGAGCGCCTCATCATCGATGGCGCGAAGCTCTCCGGCGCGCTCGCCGAGCGGGCTCCCGACATCACGGCGCTCGTGGGCAACCTCGACGTGATGATGAACGCGATCGGCAGGGAGAAGCGTGCGCTGGCCGAGGCGATCTCGAAGTTCCCCGACTTCATGCGCTCGGCGAACACGACCTTCGTGAACCTGCGGGCCGCGCTCGACGACGTCGACCCGCTTGTCGATGCTGCGAAGCCCGCGGCGATCGAGCTCCAGCGCTTCCTGCCCGAGCTGCGCGCCGCAACCGCAGACGCGGTGCCCACTATCCGCGATCTCGACGCAATCGTCAGACGCCCCGGGCGCGATAACGACTTGATCGAGCTCACGCGACTGCAGGTGCCCCTCGCCGAGGCGGGGGTCGGCTCCGGGGCACCAGGCTGCGGCTCGGACCCGCAGAGCGACTTCGCCTCGGCCCAGGACGACGACTACTCCCAGGGCGCCTTCGGGGAGTCGACGTGCGCGCTTCGCAACGGCAACCCGATCCTCTCAAACTTCCGGCCATACACGCCCGAGCTGGTCGGCTGGTTCGACGACTTCTCGCACCCTGGATACATCGACGCGATGGGTGGCGTCGGACGGATCGCCACGACCCTCAACCAGTTCACGGTCTCGAACAGCACTCCCGCCGCCCCCGTGCTCACCGACCCGGTCTCGCCGGAGGACCTGATCTCAGGCGGCACCGTGCAGACGAACCTCGACGAGCGCTGCCCCGGGACGAACGAGCGGGTCCTTCCCAGTGGCTTGGAGCCTCCTGGCGGGGTTCCCTACGACGACGGGGTCGCGTGCGATCCCGCGGACCTGCTGGAGCAGCCGTGAGGCGCATCGCGCTGATCCTCTCCGTCGCTGCCGCAGGCGTGGCGGCCCTGGCTGTGCCCGCGAGCTCCGACGACGAGCACACCTACCTGATCGAGATGTACAACGCGTTCGGTCTCGTCGAGGGATCCGACGTCCGGGTGGCGGGCGTGAACGCCGGCACCGTCACGGCGCTCGACGTGAACTCCTCCAAGCGCGCGGTCGTCGAAGTCAGCCTCGCCGGTCCGCTTTCCGTGCTCGGGGAGGAGTCCACGTGCGAGACGGAGCCCCAGTCGCTGATCGCCGAGTACTTCATCGATTGCACCCCCGATGGCCCGGAGATCGAGCCCTCGGGTGACCCCGAGGACCCGGACATCCCGGCGAGCCAGGTGAGCCAGACCGTGCAGCCGGACTTGGTCCAAAACACCCTGCGCGAGCCGTACAAGCGCCGGCTCCAGCTTCTGATCAACGAGTTCGGCACCGCGCTTGCAGGCAATCCAGAGAACCTGAACGAGGCGATCCGGCTGGGCGCTCCGGCCCTGACTCAGCTCCAGAAGGTCCTTGACGTCATGGGCGACCAGAACCGGATCATCCGCGACCTGAACGTCGACTCGGACCGGATCATCGCCCGTCTCACGCAGCGCCGCGAGGACGTGGTCGCCTTCATCCAGGAGGCTCGTGACACCGCCGCCGCCTCCGCGGAGCGCCGCGAGGACCTCTCGCAGGACTTCGCGCTGCTCGACGACTTCCTGGTCGAGCTGCGGCCCACCCTGGCCGAGCTCGAGAACCTCGCCCGCGTCCAGACGCCCGTCCTGACCGACCTTCGCGCCTCGGCGCCCGGACTCAACCAGCTGGTGCTGAACCTGCCGTCGTTCAACTCCGCAGCCGAGGACTCGCTGGAGAGCCTCGGCGAGGCATCGCAGGTCGGCACGAGGGCGTTGCGACAGGGGCGCGAGGAGATCGACCAACTTGCCGATTCGGGCCGCAACGCTACGGCGAGCGGCGAGTTCCTCGCCGACTTCGTACGCGACGTCGACGATCCCGCGCGCGCGGTCGAGGAGGACACTCGCGCGGCGGAGGACACGGGCGATCCGGATCGCGCCGGCTACACGGGGCTCGAGGGGCTTCTCAACTACGGCTACTACCAGGCCGGGGCGGTCAACCAGTTCGACCAGGTGGGCCACCTCCTGCACTTCAGCCTGTACTACATCTTCTCCGGCGAGTGCGGCCGCTTCACCACGGGCCGCGACTTCGTGACCTCGGACGGCACGCCGGCCGGGCCGGGCAACGAGATCGACGGTACGCCGGGGCTCCCGGCCGAGGGCGGCGGCTTCACCACCGCATTCGAGGAGATCGAGGACTGCATCGGCTGGCTCGGACCCAATCAGCCGGGCCTAAACCAGGACCTCGATCTCGGGCCATACGACCCGTCGGTCTGCCCGGGCGGCACCGAGCCCGCCGAAGCTCTCGCCCTCTGCAACCCTGCCGGCCAGCGCAGCCCGCAACGGCAAGCCAGCGGTGACGGCGGCGGGAGCACGGGCTCTCAGGGCGCCACCGCTTCCGGGGCTCCCGGCTCGGGCGTGCCGGGACTGCCGGGCCTCCCGAACCTCCCGGGCGGGCAGCTTCCCGACGGTGTCGACATCGACGATCTGCTGGACCTGCCCCCCGGCGTCATCGACAACCTGCCGCCGAGGCTCCAAGACCGCATCCGCGACCTTCGCAACCAGCTCGGCGGCGGCGGAAACGGCGGCGGCGGCGGTGGCCCGCTCGGCAACCTCGGCGGAAACGGCGGTGGCGGTGGCGGTGGCGGCGGCGGAAACGGCGGCGGTGGCGGCGGCGTCAACGATGTCCTCGACTTCATCTTGGGGCCATGAGGAAGCGCAGCGCCGCCCAGACGCTCGCAGCCTCGCCCACGATGGTCGGCGCGGTCACGGTGCTGATCGCCATCGTCGCCGTGTTTTTGGCCTATAACGCGAACAACGGATTGCCGTTCGTGCCCGTCTACCGCGTCTCCGTCGAGGTGCCGAACGCGGCACGGCTGACCGCCAACAACGAGGTCCGAATCGGCGGCCACCGAGTGGGTGTCGTCGAGTCGATCGAGCCCGTGCTGAAGCAGGGCGCGAACACGACGGCGGACACCGGCGAGGTGGCCGTATCGGACGACACCGGCGGCGTCGTGGCGCGCGTCAACCTGAAGCTCGACAAGTCGGCGGAGCCGCTCCCCAAGGACTCGATCTTCCGCGTCCGCTACCGCTCCGCATTCGGCCTCAAGTACCTGGAGGTCGTCCGGGGCAACGGAGCCGGTGCGCCGGAGGGCTATGCCTTCGACGGGACCGACGACGACGCGGTCTGTGAGCTCCCGGCGAGTGCCGACGACCCACCTGCCACCGGCGCGGCGGGAAATGGCTGTTTCCAGCCACAGACCGAGTTCGACGACATCAACAACACCTTCGACGGGCCGACGCGCGCGAACGCGCGCGCGAGCCTGGAGGGCTTCGGGAACGCGTTCGCAGGCCGCGGCTACTCGCTGAACCAGGCGGTCGAGAACCTGCGGCCGCTCCTGGTTCACCTAAGGCCGGTCTCCGATGCGCTGATCGAGCCCTCCACCCGTTTCCGGCGCTTCTTCCCGGCGCTTGGCCGCGCTGCCGAGATCGTCGCACCCGTCGCGGAGGAGCAGGCCGAGCTCTTCACCTTCATGGCGACCACGTTCAGGGCGATCTCCTCCGACCCCGAGGCCCTCAAGGCAACGATCTCCGAGGGCGTCCCGACCCTGCAGAAGGGCATCGAGACGCTGCCGAGGCAGCAGCCGTTCCTGCGCGATTTCACAACCCTCTCGCGCGAGCTCAGCCCTGGCGTTCAGGACCTGCGCATAACGCTGCCGACGCTGAACGACGCGATCGAAACCGGGACTCCCGTCCTGGAGCGCTCGGTCGACATGAACATGCGCCTCGAGGACGCGCTCGTCGAGCTCGAAGAGCTCGTCGAGCAGCCGAGCACGCGCACCTCGCTCATGCGGCTCGAGGAGACGTTCAACATCGCCTATCCGCTGGCGCGCCACGCGGTGCCGGCCCAGACCGCCTGCAACTACTTCAACTACTTCTTCACCCACCTGCCGAACGCGCTTTCCGATCGCGACCAGGTCGGCTACTCGTTCCGCCAGGCGCTGACTGATTTTCCCATGGGCCCAGAGCGGTTCGTCGTCGGCGACCCGGACGGCGGGGGGCCCATCCCCGACCTGGGAACGATCGAGGTGGGCGGTGACGTCCAGACGCCGGTTGCCGGCTACTCCGGGGTTCAGGCGAACGGCAAGGACACCGAAGGGGTCTTCAAGCCGTACGAGCTTCCGATCCTGAACGGCCAGATCTACGCGCCGAGCGGGCAGCTGCCTGCGCCGCCGGGCCAGGAGGACTGCCAGGCGGGTCAGAACGGCTATGCGCCGGTGACGGGCGCGGAGCTTTTGCCCGGACAGAAGGTGGAGAACCCGGCGCACCTGGTGGGCGACCTACCGGGCACCCGAGGGCCCACAACGTCCTTCTGGACACAGGACTCAGAGCGCCAATCCCGATACACCGTCAACCCGAGCCGCACGCCGCTCTCGTGGCAGCAGGAGGGCTTCACGCCATGAGGTCGTCAGGTCAAAAGCGCCGCCTGCCCAACTGGGCGATCGGCCTGATCTTGATCGTCGTCATCGGCGTCGGCGCCTTCGTCGCCTACACGAAGAAACTGCCCTGGGACGACCCCTACGAGGTCCAGGCGGTGTTCCAGACCGCGCAGAACCTGCGCACGAAGGCACCGGTGCGCATCGCAGGGGTGGAGGTGGGCGAGGTCACGGCGGTCGAGAGCCTGACCTCGGAGAACGAGGAGCTCCTGGCCCGGGCCAAGACGGGGCAGAACCCGCTTCCAAGCGATCCGAGCTCGGGCCAGCAGGCCGCGGTCGTGACCATGAGCCTCTCAGAGGACGCCCTCCCGTTGAAGGAGGACGCGCAGATGCAGCTGCGCCCGCGTCTCTTCCTCGAGGGAAACCTGTTCGTGGATCTTCGGCCTGGAAGCCCGAACGCCCGGGAGGTGAGCGAGGACCACGTCTTCCCCGTCAACCGGACCTCGACCTCGGTGCAGATCGACCAGGTTCTCACCACGCTTCAGTCCGACGTCCGCGCGGACCTGCAGACGCTGCTCGACCAGCTCGGCAACGCGTTCATCAAGTACGGCGGCGCCGAGGGCTTTCAGGAGCTTCACCGCTCGGCGGGCGGAGCCGGAAAGTACACCTCGCAGGTAAACGACGCTCTGCTCGGCGAGGAGGCGCACGACCTCTCGGGCCTCATCCGCAACCTCGACCAGGTGGTCGCCGCGCTCGGACGCAACGAAGCGGAGCTCCAGGGACTGGTCACCAACTTCCGCACGGTCACAGGTTCGTTCGCCGCCGAGTCGGCATCGCTCGAGCAGGCGATCGCCAAGCTGCCCGACGTGATGGACGCCGCGGACCCGGCGTTCGCCAACCTAAACGATGCCTTCCCGCCTCTGCGCGCGTTCTCGCGCGAGGCGCTGCCGGGCGTGCGGTCCACCGCTCCCACGCTCCAGGCGGCGACCCCCTTCATCAGCCAGGTTCGCCAGCTCGTCTCCGAGGACGAGCTGCGCGGGCTGGTGGGAGACCTTCGCCCGACCGTGCCCGACCTCGCCCTGCTGACGCGGCGAACCATCCCGTTCCTGAACGAGTCACGGGCCCTTTCGAGTTGCTTCAACGAGGTCGTGATCCCCTGGGCCAACGACACGGTTGACCCCCCCGCCGGCTATCCGCATGAGACCCACGGCACCGTCTCCGAGACGACCGCCTTTGGCCTGCTGGGACTGTCGGGGGAGAGCCGCTCCGGCGATGCGAATGGCCAGTACATCCGCGTCGAAGCGGGCGGCGGGACCAACACCGTGACCGTCCCCCAGGCCCCCGAGGCGGCCGGCGACACCACAAGCCAGGATGCCTTCGGGCTCACCGACTTCCCGATCATGGGCGCCACGCCTGGGATCGAGGACTCGGCGAAGACGCCGTTTAGGCCCGGCACTCCCTGCGAGCGCCAGGCGCAGCCTGATCTCTCCGCGGGCCTCACGAACGGCCCGGAGCAGACCCAGGCGTCCGCGGTGAGCCCAGCCGACCAACTCGCGGAGGCGTTCCAGGGCGCCGACGGCCTGGAGGCGCTCGGCGCGCGCGGGCGCAAGCTCCAGACCCTGCTCGAGGCCGGGAAACTGGAGCAGGCGGACGAGCTGTCTCAGCAGTTCTATGAGGGCCTCGGCGAGGCCGGCGAGCAGGTGGGGCGCTGATGGGCACCGTCATCCGCAAGCACCTGCGCGACTTCGTCGCCGTCGCCGTCCTGTTCGTGGTCGCGGCCGGAGTCTCGCTCTACATCCTGCAGGAGCAGCGCCTTCGCATCCCGATCCTCGAGGAGAAGCCGTTCGAGCTGAAGGCCGAGTTCGAGACGGCCCAGGCCGTCGTTCCCGGCCAGGGCCAGACCATTCGGGTCGCCGGAGTGCGAGTGGGCGACGTTTCGGCCGTCGAGGTCGAAAACGGGGTCGGCGTCGTCACCTTCGCGATCGACCGGGAGTTCCTGCCGGTCTACCGCGACGCAACGCTGCTCATGCGCCCGACGACCGGCCTCAAGGACATGTTCTTCGAGCTCGACCCCGGCACCAAGGCTGCGGGCGAGTATGAGGAGGGGGAGATCGTCCCGGTCTCGAACACGGCGCCCGACACGTCGCTCGACGAGATCCTCGAGGCGCTCGATTCAGACACGCAGGCGTACCTGCGGATGCTGCTCGTGGGCGCCGGCAAGGGGCTCGATGGCCGCGATGAGGAGCTGGGCAAGCTGCTCGGCGGCATCGGGCCCATCAACCGGTCGCTCAAGGAGCTCTCTCGCGAAGTGGCTTCGCGCCAGCAGAACCTCCGCAACCTCGTGCACAACTTCCGGGTGTTGACGGGCCGCGTCGCCCAGGCCGATGAGGACCTCGTTGAGTTGGTCTCGACCTCCAACTCCGCGCTGGGCGCCATCGCAGAGCAGGATCCGAGCGTCCGTCGCGGGGTCGAGCTCCTCGGCCCGACGCTGGCGCAGTCCGAGAGCACGCTCAACGAGGTTTCCTCCTTCGCGAGCGTCCTCGGGCCGACGTTCAACGACCTGCGGCCCTTCGCCCGCAACCTCGATGAGGCGAACACATCGCTGGAGAGCCTGGCCTCCGCTGCGACGCCCGTGGTTCGGGATGAGATCCGGCCGTTCGTGCGCTCGGCTCGCGAGCCGATCCCCGACCTGCGTCGCGCTGCCGCCCGCTACTCAACCGCTGCGCCCCGCCTGACCACGATCGGGAAGAAGATCAACAGGCTCGGCAATATGGCTGCGTACAACCCCGATGGCGCCGAGGACTGCCCCGGGGACGTCTGTCCCGAGGGGCGGGACGAGGGCTACCTGTACTGGCTCGGCTGGCTCGGTCACAACGGCAACCTGGTCTTCAACACGGCCGATGGCAACGGCCCGTTCCGTCGGATCTACTTCACTGCGGGCTGCGACCAGCTGCGGAACATCGTCACCGGCGGCCCCGACTCGGCCCTGATTCCGGATTTCCCGGGCGATCCGCAGCTGGTCCAGGAGTTCGTCCAACAGCAGGTCCGGAGCATCGTCACCGGTCTCGGTCCGTTGCTGAACGCCGGAGGGGTCTGCTCATGAGGCCGGCGTCCTTTGACGAGGCGGTGAGCGGCTGATGCAGAAGCAGGCGCCGAGTATCGGGCGCATCCTGATCGCGGCCGGCTTCACGCTTTCGTGCTTCGGGCTGATCCTGTTCCTGTGGATCGCCTTCGGTGGCCCGGTCCCGCTGAAGCCCGAGAGCTACAAGGTCTCGGCGTACTTCCCCGAGACGACGACGCTCGCCCAGGAGTCAGACGTGCGGATCGGTGGGGTCTCCGTGGGCAAGGTCAAGGAGATCACGCTTGCGCCGCAGGAGTTCCGAGTCGAGGGCAACGACACCACGGAGGCCGTGATGGAGATCCGCCCCGAGTTCGCGCCGATCGCCGAGGACGCCCGCGCGATCTTGCGGCAGAAGACGCTGCTCGGGGAGACCTACATCGAGCTCAGCCCCGGCACCGAGGAGGCGTCGCAGGCCGCGCCTGTGTCGGTCGGCGCTGCGGCCGGAGTCTCCGACGCCGAGTCGCAGGATGTCGAAACCCTGGAGGAGGGCGGGACCCTGGGCGTCGGGCAAACCCAGGACGCGACCCAGATCGACGAGATCTTCAACGCCCTCGACGAGGAGACGCGACTCTCCTTCCAGCGCTGGCTCGAGGGCTCCTCGGCGGCGATCGAGGGCCGCGGACTGGACCTAAACGATGCCTTCGGCAACCTCGGCCCGTTCGTCACGGACGCCTCGGAGGTGCTGGCGATCCTGGATCGCCAGAAGACGGCGCTGAAGGGGCTGGTTCGCGATACCGGCACGACCTTCGAAGCGTTGACCGCGCAGGACCAGGCGCTGGCTGGTGCGATCACCGGCTCGAACGAGACCTTCGAGGCGCTTGCGAGCGAGGACGAGGCCCTGGCGCGGACGTTCAAGATCCTGCCGACGTTCGAGCGCGAGTCCCGGCTCACCTTCGAGCGCCTGGACGAGTTCCAGGCCAACACGCGTCCGCTGATCCAGGACCTGATACCCGTGGCGCAGGATCTCTCGCCGACGCTGCGCTCCGTGCGGCAGCTCTCGCCGAATTTGAAGAGCCTCTTCGAGGACATCGACGTGCTGATCGACGTCTCGCGCGAGGGCCTGCCCGCGCTCGAGCGCTCATTGAACGGTCTGGCGCCGGTCCTCGAGTCGCTCGATCCGTTCCTCGCCAACTTCAACCCGGTGCTCGATTTCCTCGAGGCGCAGAAGGCAACGCTCACGGACTTCATGGCAGGCCCGGGCGTGGCCCTCGCCAACTCCGTTGAGGCAAGCCCCACACAGCCGGCCGCCCGCCATTACCTGCGTCAGCTCGGGTATCTCGGCCTGGAGACGATCGGCGCGCACCCCACCCGCCTCGACACGAACCGCGGCAACGCGTACCTGGGCCCGAACGGGCTCACCGGCCCGACGGCCGCGGCGAGGGGGATCTTCCCCAACTTCGACTGCCGCAACCTCGACTACAGTCCGAGCACGACGGAGGACTCGCCGGAGGCCCAGGACGAGGAGGAGCTCGCGCTGGGCGAGTCGCAGGACGGGGTCAACAACGGCGAAGAGACAGGCGTCGCCTTCGCTCCCTGCTTCGTCGCCGGCGACTATCCGCAGAGCTCCTTCGGCCGCGACTTCAACGACACCCGCTTCCCGCAGGTCTTCCCGGATCCATAAGGTCCAGGCCGCATGGCCTACTTCGAGACCGCCGACGAGGTCTACGAGACGCTCGGCAAGCTCTTCGCGGAAATCGTCAACGACGACGAGCTCGCGCCGAAGTTCAGGCGCACCAACACGATCTCGCTACGAGTACTCCGGGCCCCTGTCGGCGATCACCGTCCGCCTGCAGGAGGGGCAGCCGGGCGATGTCGACTTCGGCAAGGCTCAGCTCATCGAGCAGGGCCGCGAGGATCTCGCTGAGGTCTGAGCCCGACGAGGGTGGGCGCCAAGGAAGACACCGCCGCCTGGGCCGAGATCGTCCAGGACGTGGCCAAGCGGCGGGAGCTGCGCTACGACGGGGTGGGCGGCCTCAACCCCCGTGGCGGGCCCGCGGCGCTGTGCCCAGGTGGCACAAACCGGCTGACCGGGCAGCTCGCTCCCGGCTTCTGGGGCGCATCGTGTGATGCCGACGAGCGAGAGGAGGGTGGGTTGTTCTCCAAATCCGTGGTGCCGCGCGCGGTTCTTGAAAAGTCGCACGCACCCGACCTCGCTCAGGCAATGCCGCCGTTCAACGTCGAGTCGCTCGAGGCCAACGCCGAGGACCTGATCGAGCGGCGCGCCTCGCGCCACAGGGTCGAGTTCGAGTCGATCGAGTTCAACAAGCGTTTCCTGGCCACCGTGCCGCGCGAGTACGACCCCGTCGCATTGCGCGAGATGTTCGGCCCCGGCTTCCTCGACTGGGTGACCACCATCGACCGCGAGATCGACTTCGGCGTCTCCGAGCAACAGATCTACTTCCACTGGCGCCTGCGCGAGCGCTCCCGCGAGGAGTACGAGCTTGCGCTCGACTCAGGCGCCGGCCTCTTCACGCGGGTCTACCGCGAGGTCGCGGAGCACGGAGTGCACACGTACGAGCCGGGCCCGTGGCACGCGGGGCTCGAGCCGTTCCCGGGATAGGGACGCGGCCACGCCTGCCCCGCCTATCGCCCCGCAGCCCTCCGCCGCTTCACCTCCTCCCGCGCGGTCTTCGCGTAGCGAAGCGATTTCTGGAAGTTCGCGCGGATCAGCTTCAGCTTCGACTTGGGCAGCTCGAAGCCGCCGACAAGCTTGTGAGGGACGAGGGCCCAGGAACCGCCATCGCGGACGAGGTCGCCGCGGACCTGGAAGTTCTCCTGCCAGGTGAAATCCGGATCGTGGCGGTGCGCGACCACGCATGCCCTTCCCTGCGAGAGGGCTACGCCGGCCGGCTCGCTCTCGATCTCGATGCGGTGCGATGCGGGGTCGGCGCGTACGGGGAGTCGGACGCTCAGCGGGAAGGCGTCAGGCGCCACCCAAGAGATGACGGCATGGGTATGACGCTTGCCGAACTGCTCGATGCGCTCATCCCAGGCCGTGGCGCCGCCTGCGGCCGGTTCCAGGTTCGCCGCCGGCTCCTCGCTGTGCCCTGAGCGGACCTCCTCGAGATGCGCATCGTGGACGACGAGCGGCGCGGTGAAGTCGCCGTCTGGCCAAACGAACACGCGCTCGGGGCGGACCTTCACGTAGACGCGGGCGAAGTACCAGTGAAAGAGCCCAAGTAGCGGCTTCGGCGGATACATGTCCTTCGTGGACGGCAGCTTTACGGCGGACTCGCGCCGGTAGCGCTCGCGATTGGCGTCGAGGTCCTCGTCGTCGACATCGGCCGTGCCCTGCACCAGCACGCGACTCGACCCCGCCTTCGGAAAGCCGGTGGGGTCGGAGAAGAGCAGCGAGACCCGGGGGTTTCGCCTGGCGTCGTTCGCCTTCTTCGGGTAGCCGATGCCGGTCGTGACATCGATCGTCGAGGCGCCCTGCGAGTAGTAGGGGGTGACCGGCCACGTGATGGGCTGTCCGCCGGCGTCGATCGTCGTGAACTCCGTGGTGATGAAACCCTCGAAGGCGTCGCGGATCTCGCGGGGGAGGCTCGAGGTCATGCCGGGTAATCGGGGTCGCCTGGCAGCGCCACGCGCCAATTCTTGCGAGATCCCAGCACCTTGGGAAGGATGGGATCGACCCGCCGGTCGCGCGCGGCGGCGAGCACCTCGTCGGCGGAGGCGTGGGGGAGGAGCGCCTCCAGGTTCTTGATGGTCGGGAACACCAGCCGAAGCTCCCCGGCTTCATGGCGACGCAGCGCGTCGGCGGGGGAGATCCACGCCACCGCGGTGATCTCGCCGGCGTCGGGCTCAGGGGCGGAGTGCGGCGGTGCGAGGGCCACGTAGAAGCGGGTGTCAAAACGCACCGATGAGGGCTCAGGCGTGACCCAGCGCGACCAGGGCAAGAGCTCCGCTCCCTCGCCGAGCTCCACACCGGCCTCCTCGGCCAGCTCGCGGATGGCGCAGATGCGATGGGCCTCCTCCGGGTCGCGGCCGTCGAGCTCGGCGGCGTCCAGAGCACCCCCCGGGAAGACCCAGACGCCTGGCATGAAGCTCGCCTCGTCCGTGCGGCGGGCCATCAAGACCTCGAGCCCGCGGTCCGAATGCCGACCGCCGCGACGCAAGAGGATGATCGTGGCGGCCGGGCGTGGCGTTGGGGCGTCGGCGCTCATCCGAGCCCAAATCTACTTCGCTAGGCTGGCGCCGATGGAGGCGGGAACGGCAACGAAGCAGCTCTGGATGTGCACGTCGTGCGGGTTCATATACGACCCGGACGAGGGCGACCCAGACGGCGGAATCCCGCCTGGCACCCCCTTCGATGACATCCCCGACTCGTGGTTCTGCCCGGTCTGCGGCGCCCGCAAGTCGGACTTCGAGCCCTACGAGGAGTAGTGAGATTGACGCGGTCATGGGCGGGGACGGTATGGAAGAGTCGGAGGAGCTTGCGATTGTCCGCGAGGCCGGGCGTCTTTACGTCGACGGTGACATCGAGGGAGCGCTCGGCATGGTGCATCCGCAGGGGGAGTTCGTGCTTCCCGATCCGATCGCTCCGGAGGGCAGGACTTATCGTGGGCTCGAGGGATTTCGCGCCGGGATCCTTCGCTGGATCGGCGACTGGGACGGATATGCACCACGGATGGACCGGTACATCGACGCGGATCCCGGCCACGTCCTGGTCCTCCTTGAGGAACATGGCACCCATCGAGAGACGGGCGAGGACCGGATGCGCAAGAGCTCAGCCCTCTGCGTCCTCGAGGCCGGCCAAATGATCCGCTGTTGCGTGTTCGAGACATGGCAGGACGGCTTCGAGCGGGCCGGTCTCGACTCCCAGCACGCGGCCGAGGACGCATCTCGCACGCGGACGGAGGAAGCGGGTCGGCCGGACGCGGGACTCTGGCCCGGCACCAACTAAGCCTGGCTCGACCTAGGCCGCCGCCGCCAGGTCGTGCGAGCCGTCGTACGCGGACGCCTGCGCCGCCCTGATCGACTCCGCCGTGATCTCGACCAGGCGCCGGAGGTCGGCCTGGGAGATCGCCAGCGGCGGCATCAGCACCATCGTGTCGCCCAGCGGCCGGATGATGGCGCCGCGCTCACGCGCCTCGACGGCCACCCTGTGGCCCATCCGCAGCTCGGCCTGGTGATCCTCGCCGAGATCGATACCCACCATGAAGCCGCGGCCACGGACCTCCGCGACTTCCGGCATCGCTGCAATCTCGCCGAGCAGCTCGCCGAGAACCCGGATCTTGGGCTGCAGACGCAACAGCGTGCTCTCGGCTTCGAACGCCTCGAGGCTCGCGAGCCCGGCGGCGCAGGCCAGCGGGTTCCCGGTGAAGGTGTGGCCGTGGAAGAACGTGCGGTACTCCTCGGGGGCGCCGAGGAAGCCCTCGTAGACGCGCTCGGTGGCGAGCGTCGCCGCCAGCGGCATGTAGCCCCCTGTGAGCCCCTTGCCAAGGCAGAGGAAGTCGGGGGAGACGCGCTCCTGCTCGCACGCGAACATCGTCCCGGTGCGCCCGAAGCCTGTCGCCACCTCGTCGGCGATGAGGAGCACACCGTGGCGGTCGCAGAGCTCGCGAACGCGACTGAGATAGCCCGGAGGCTGCACCCGGATCCCGGCCGCTCCCTGCACAAGCGGCTCCAGGATCACGGCCGCGACCTCCTCGCCGTTCAGCGCGAGGGTCCGCTCGAGAGCTTCCGCGTCGCCGGCCGGCACCTGATGGGCGTCGAAGAGCAGCGGCCGGTAAGCCGCGTGGAAAAGATCGATGCCGCCAACCGATACCGCCCCGAGCGTGTCCCCATGGTAGGCGTCCCGCAGGGAGACGAAGGCTGTCCGCCGCCGGTCGGCGCCAGCCTGCTGAGCGAAGTACTGGAACGCCATCTTCAGCGCGATCTCCGTCGCCGTCGAGCCAGAGTCGGAGAAAAAGACGCGACGCAGACCCGGCGGCGCGAGCTCGACCAGCTGCTCGGCGAGCAGCGCCGCGGCCGGATGGGTGAGGCCGAGCATCGTGGAGTGGGCGACGCGATCGAGCTGGGAGCGGATCGCCTCGTCGATGCCCTTATGGCGATGGCCGTGGACGTTGCACCAAAGCGACGAAACGCCATCGATGTAGCGACGCCCCTCGGTGTCGATCAGGTCAGTCCCCTCGGCGCGCTCGATGATCGGCGCCCCCGAGCCCTCCCAGTCGCGCTGCTGCGTGAACGGATGCCACAGGTAGCGTGCGTCCAGCTCCGCGATTCGATCACTCATCGCCTGCCGACACTAGAAACCAGCCCGGCGGCAAATCCGGGACATTGAGAGAGCTAGCTGCGAACGGGCACGTGCAACGGCGGCCAGGACCCTGGCTCGGAGACATCAACCCACCTCAGCACCTCCACCGCCACCCCACCCAGCCGCACCAGCGCCTCGCGGTTCGACTCCTCCAAACGGCCAGGCCGCTCCGGCCACGGAGTGAGCACGACGGCGACCACCTCCAGACCCACGGCACGAACCGCCTCCACCGTCAGCAGCGTGTGGTTGATGGTCCCGAGGGCGGGTGAGGCGGCGATCACGACGGGCAGCCCCAGCTCGCGGGCGAAATCACGCACGAGATAGCCGAGCGTGAGAGGGACGAGCAACCCGCCGACTCCCTCGCAGACGACGGCGTCGGCCTCACTGGCGGCGGCTCGCGCCGACGCCACCAGCGCTGCCGGGTCGATCTCCTCACCCGCCAGCTCTGCCGCCAGATGGGGAGAGACCGCGGGCCCGTAGCGGTACGGAGCGATCTCGTCGGGGCTCTGCTCGGAGCGCGAGGCGAGGGCGAGCAGCTCGTGATCGGCCAGGCGCTCGTCGCCGGCGTACTCGTCGAGCCCGCTCACCGCGGGCTTGAAGACGGCCACCCGCTCGCCGCTCGTGGCCAGCGTGCGGGCGATCGCCGCCGCGACGACTGTCTTGCCCACCTCCGTCCCGGTCCCGGTGACGAAGACGCCGCGCATCAGCCGAGTGCCGCCCGGATCGCCGCGGCCCCATCACGCAGGACCGGGTCCCAGTGGGAGACGAGCACTCGCTCGACATCGAGGTCGAGCAGTGGCTGGAGCCCGAGGAGGAGCTCGCGCTGGGTGACGTGGCGGCCGAGGTACCCCAGCCACGAGTCTGGGCACATGCGCAGGCCGCCCGCGCCGTCACCCAACAAGGCGTCGCCGCAGACCAGCGTGCGAGCCTCCGGCAGCCAGAACATCGTTTCCGCGGCATGCTCGATGCGGATCGGCTCCACGCCCTCGGGCAGCGAGCGTTTGGCCCGGGACTTCGAGGCGCCGTATCGCTCAGCGACGGCCTCGCGGCTACGGCGGTGCCACCTGATCGTGCTCACTGCCCACACGTGCCCGCCAGCCGCCGCCACCCGCTTGTCCAGCCACGCCCACAGAGCTTCCCCGTCCTCGGGCACGAGCGGATCGATGAGCACCAGCCCACCAGGCGATTGGTAGGCGACGCTTCCGACCTCACGCGGCCAGTCCTGAGCGCTGCCGGGCTTGGCGCCGGTCACCCACTCCGGGTGTTTCGTGGTCCATCGCCACAGGCCGGGGGCGATCTCGCTGATGTCGGCTGGCGGGAGCACCCCGGCACTCTATGCCGGACGCACCCGCCTCAGGCGGCGCGTTCGATGCGCGCGTGCGAGCCGGTCCGAGTGCCGCCGGGGCGCTCGTCAGCCACCCCGATCGCGCGGGCCGAGCGGCCGATCACGCGCGCCGCGAGCCGCAACTCGTCGGCCGAGTGGGTCGCCATCACCGCGAGCCGCAGCCGCGAGGTGCCCTCGGGAACCGTTGGCGGGCGGATGGCCTGGGCGAAGACCCCCTGCTCCAGCGAGCGCTCGCAGAGCGCCATCGCCCGTCTGGCGTCGCCAACCATCACCGGCACGATGTGAGTGCGCGAGGCGCCAAGCTCCAGGCCTTGTGCGGCGAGCCCCTCGCGCAGAACGGCCCCGTTGCGCCGGAGCTGCTCGGCGAGCCCGGGGCGCGAGCGAAGGATCGCGAGGGCGGCGAGCGCGGCACCGACCGACGGCGGCGGAGGCGCGGTTGAGTAGATGAAGGGCCGCGCGGTGTTGACGAGCAGCTCCGCGATCTGTGCGCTCGAGCACACGTAGGCGCCGTAGCCCCCGAGCGCCTTGCCGAGGGTGCCAACCACGACGTCGACAGCGCCGGAGAGGCCTGCCGCCGCCACCGCGCCGCGGCCACCCGGGCCCAGCGCCCCGGTCGCGTGAGCCTCGTCGACCATCAGCAGGCAGGAGTACCTCAGGGCGAGGTCGTGGAGCTCTGCCAGGCGCGCGACGTCGCCGTCCATTGAGAAGACGGAGTCCGAGACGATGAGCGCAGCCCGGCGACCGGCGCGCCGCAGCCCCCACTCGAGGTGCTCGGTATCGCGGTGCCGATAGACGAAGGTCTCAGCCCGACTCAGCCGGCAGCCGTCGATGATCGATGCGTGGTTGAGCTCGTCCGAGAAGACGACCTCCCCCTTGCCGACCAGCGCCGAGACCGTTCCGGAGTTCGCCATGTAGCCGGAGCCGAAGAGCAGCGCCGCCTCGGAGCCCTTGAAATCCGCGAGCTGCTGTTCGAGCCGACGGTGAAGCGTCATCGTGCCCGAGACGAGGCGCGATGCTCCGGCGCCTGCCCCGAACCGATCGGCGGCTTCGGCGGCGGCTTCGCGCACCTTGGGATGGTCGGCCAGTCCCAGGTAGTTGTTCGAGCACAGCAGCAACACCTCGCCGCCGTCGAGCAGGACCCGGGGGCCCTGCGGGCCCTCGATCAATCGAAGCCGACGGTGCAGGCCGCTGCGCCGAAGCTCCTCGAGCCTGGCCGCGACGTCGATCACGCTGTGCGCCCGCCCCCAGGGTCGCCGGTCGACGACTGGCTCGGGTAAGGCGGCGGCTTCCCGGGCTTCTTGATCACGCGCAGCTGGGTGGAGGGGTCCCAGAAGTTCGCCTCGGCCTGGGAGTTGATCAAATCGTCGATCGGCGTCGCGGGGGCCTGACCGTCGAGCCATCCCGAGCGGTTGTCCGGGCGCGGGTTCGACCCGTTGTCGGCCTGCCGAGCGACGTTCAGCCCCAGGTCCTCGAACATCTGCCTGTCGTCAGCCGGCTCCGCTCCGAGCGTGGTCAGGAAGTTCCCCATCATCACCCCGTTCAGCCCGGCCTTGATCGCGAGTGGTTGCAGCTCGTCGAGGTTCTCGACCCGGCCTCCACAGAGGCGAAAGAGGGCACCGGGAATGATGAGCCGGAAGATGGCGACCCACTTGACCACTTCCCAGGGATCCATCAGGGGGCGGTCTCCGAACTTCGTCCCCGGGCGCGGGTTGAGAAGGTTGATGGGTACGGATGTCGGTTCGATCGTTGCGAGCTCGAAGGCCATCTCCACCCGCTGGCGCGGCGTTTCGCCCAGGTTCAAGATGCCACCCACGCAGGTCTCGAGTCCCGCGTCCTTGACGGCGTCGATCGTGCGGATCCGGCCCTCATACCGGACGGTCGTGGAGACCTCGTCGTAGTGCGACCGCGCCGTCTCGACGTTGTGGTGGACACGCTGAACGCCCGCGTCCGCGAGCGTGTGGGCGCGAGCCGGCGAGATGTGCCCAACCGAGACGCAGCGCTTCAGGTTCGTGTGCTCGGAGACGAGCTTCGCACCCTCGACGATCGCCTCGAAGTCGCGCTTGGAGAGCCCCTGACCCTGGGTGACCATGCAGAAGCGATGGGCGCCGGCAGCCTCGGCGGCGCGCGCGTGCTCGAGGATCTGCTCCGGGCTCATCATCGCGTGCATTGGCGTGTCTGCCTCGGCGTAGCGCGACTGCGCGCAGAAGCCGCAGTCCTCGGCGCAGCCCCCCGACTTGGCGTTTACGAGTGAGCACAGGTCCGTCGAGTCGCCGAAGCGCTCGCGGCGAACGGTCCACGCCCGCTCAACCAGCTCGCCGATCTCGTCGTGGTCGTCAAGCTCGCCCAGAGCGAGCGCCTCTTCGAAGCTGATCAGCGATCCCATCCCGCCTGGCCAGGCTAGGCGTGGCACCGGACGACTAGGCCCCACCGCAACTTTCTCGGTCTGGTTGTGTTCCGGCAGTCGAATGGGAGGGAATCAGCGGATCCGAGACCGGGCGGCGATCGTGGCAGCGCTGGCCCTGGCGGTCGGCCGTGCCCGCTCTGGCCGGTGACGGGGCCGCTCAGGCTGGGCCGGGGGATCGTCCCAACGTGCTCTTCGTCATGTCCGACGACCAGACGGCCGCCTCGATGCGGTTCATGCCGGAGGTGCGGCGGCGAATCGGTGACCGTGGCACGACCTTCCGTAACTCCTTCACCAACTGGCCGCTGTGCTGTCCCTCGCGAGCGACCTTCATGACAGGCCAGTACGCCACCAACCACCGGGTCAGCGGCAATAACCCGCCTGACGGTGGCTACGAGAAGTACCGCCAGCTTCACCTGAACGACAACATCGCCACGTGGGTGGGCGACGAGAACTACTACGTGGGCCACGTCGGGAAGTACCTGAACGGCTATCCGCTCGACGCCTTCCCCGTCGAGGTGCCGCCGGGATACGACGAGTGGTACGCGAACGCGGGCAAGGGCCAGTCGGTTTACGACTACCCGCTCAACGAAAACGGAGAGCTCGTCGAGTACGGAACGCGGGTCGGCGACTTCAAGGGCGACGTGCTGACGGACTTCGCCGTCGACTTCATCGACCGCCGCGCCCCCAGGCGCAAGCCCTTCTTCCTCACGGTCGCCTACACAGCGCCGCACGGTGGCGGCCCCGACCCCAGCCCTCAGCCCCCGTTCGACTGCCAGGGCACGGCCAAGCCCGCACCAAGGCACGGGGACGGCTTCGATGGCGAGCCGCTGCCCGAGCCGCCCAACCTAAACGAGCAGAACGTCACCGACAAGCCGGCCGCGATCCAGAACCTCGACCTGTTCACCGAGGAGGAGATCGACGACCTAGAGCGCAAGTACCGGTGCCGGATCGAGTCACTCCAGCACGTCGATGACGGTGTGAGGAAGATGCTGAACGCTCTGGGTCGCGCCGGCGAGCTCGACAACACCCTCGTGATCTACACGGCCGACAACGGGTTCTTCCAAGGCGAGCATCGCATCAGGCCTGGAAAGAATCGTGCCTACGAGGAGGCAGTGCGGGTGCCGCTCCTCATGCGAGGCCCCGGCGTGCCCCGCGACATAAACGTCAACGGCCTCGTCATCAATCCCGACACCACCGCCACGATCGTCGATATCGCGAACGCGACGGCCGGGAACGAGCTCGACGGGCGCTCTCTGCTGTCGGTCGCGAAGGACCCCTCGCTTCTTGCGGGACGAGAGCTCCTGATCGAGAAGGGCGCGGCAAGCGACGAGGAGCCCGACGACGAAACCGATTTCTTCGGCATTCGCACGGGCGGGTTCAAGTACGTCGAGCACGCGACCGGCGAGGTCGAGCTATACGCGCTCAGGGACGACCCGTACGAGCTCCGGAGCCTGCATGACGATCCCGCGTACGACGCGAAGGAGGCGGATCTGGCGGCACGGCTCGAGGTCCTGAAGACGTGCTCCGGCGAGAGCTGCTGGTAACGCCCGCCTTCGTGCGGGCCTACTGCACGGGGACGTTCGAGAGGGACTCCCACAGGTAGATGCACGCGAGCGTCCGGTGCGGGCGCCAGGGCGTTGCGATTCGCGTCATCTCCTCAGGGCCCGGGAGCTCTTCCAGCCCGTAGCAGACCTGGATTGCCTTGCGGATCCCGAGATCACCCGTCGGCAGGACGTCCGGGCGCTCGAGGAAGAACATCAGGAACATCTGCGCGCTCCACTCCCCGAAGCCGCGCACGGCCACGATCTCGGCGGTCACCTCGTCGTCGCTGAGCTGACCGAGCCGCTCGAGCTCGAGCTCACCCGAGAGCACGTGCTCGGCGAGGCTGCGCATGTACTCGACCTTGCGGCCTGAGAGGCCCACTCCCCGGAGGTCCTGCTCGGAGGTGTCAAGCAGCTCCTGCGGGGTGGGATGACGGCCGCCGTAGAGGTCGAGCACGCGTCCGTGGATCGTGAAGGCCGCCTTGGCCGAGAGCTGCTGCCCGATCACGGTTCGCAGCAGCGTCGCATAGGCGTCGCCCTTCGGCCGGCCTCGGCGGCGATGCTCCATGTCCAGCGTCCCGAGGCGTCCCATGAGCTCGCCGATCACCGGGTCGCTGGTTGCGAGCAAGCGATGCGCGGTTGTGGGCCGCGGCACTAGCGCCCCCGCCACTTCGGCTTGCGCTTCTCCGCGAAGGCGCTGATCCCCTCGCGAAAGTCCTCCGAGCGAAAGCACGACCGCCGCAGGTCCACAAGCTCGCGCTCCTGCTCGGGGCTCAGGACGGGGCTGCGTGCGAGCGTTTCGATCGTCCGCTTGTTGCCGCGGGCGGCTAGCGGCGCTCCCGCGGCGATCTCGCTGGCGAGCGTGATGCCCGCCTGCTCGAGCTCCTCAGAAGGCACCACCTGATGAACCAGCCCCATCCTCTCGGCACTGGAGGCATCCTCCTTGCGGCCAACCAGGAAGAGCTCTTTCGTGTGCGCGACGCCGATCACCTCGATGAAGCGCTCGAGGCCGGTGTGGGCATAGATCAGCCCCAGGCGCGCGGGAGGCATCCCGAGCTGCGCGTCCTCCGCGCAGATCCGCAGGTCGCATCGAACCGCCAGCTCGAGCCCGCCGCCGAAGCAGTGGCCGTTGATCGCGGCCACCACCGGGAAGGGATGGGCGCTGACGGCTTCCATGGCCGAGTGGAAGGGGTGGGCGACGAGCGCCTCAGCATCCTGGGAGAAACTCTCGTCGGGGATGCCACCGATGTCGTAGCCGGCGGAAAACGTGGAGCCGGATCCTGTGATGAGGACGCAGCGAGTCTCGATCCCGTCGTCAAGACGCGGCAACACCCCCGCGAGCGCATCGAGGATGTCGTGGTCGAGGGCGTTGCGCTTGTCGGGATTGGCGAGCGTGAGGCGGGCGACCGCCTCGGCGGGCCGATCCAGCACGAGCTTGCCCCGCGCCAGGTCAGTCACCGGCTAGTCGTCGTCGAGGACAACGAGCACGTCGCCCTCCTGAACGGACTGGCCCTCCTGGCAGCGGATCTCCGAGACCTCTCCGTCGTCCTCGACCTCGACCGGCATCTCCATCTTCATCGATTCGAGGATGACGACCGCGTCCCCATCTGTCACACGGTCGCCGACGGCCACCTCGATCTTCCAGACCGTGCCGGTGATGTGCGCCTCGATCTCGATCGCCATGTGGGGCGGCAGAATAGCCTGAGCACCGTGATCCTCGCCATCGATCAGGGCACGACCGGCTCCAAGTGTCTCGTCTTCGACCGCTCCGGGGGGATCGCTGGTCGGGCCTACAGCGAGTTCGAGCAGCACTTCCCCAGAGCGGGCTGGGTCGAGCACGACGCCCGCGAGATCTGGCAGACCACCCGGCGCGTGGCCGCGGAGGCGATCGACGACGCGGGCGTGTCCGCCGATGAGCTCGCGGCCATCGGGATCACGAACCAGCGCGAGACCGTGGTCGCCTGGGATCCACGGACGGGGGAGCCGGTCCACAACGCGCTCGTCTGGCAGGACCGCCGCACGGCGGACCGCTGCGACGAGCTTCGCGCCGCGGGCCATACGGAGCTTGTGCGCGAGCGCACGGGGCTCGTGATCGACCCCTACTTCTCCGGGACCAAGATCGAATGGCTTCGTCGCAACGTGGACGCTGCCCGCGACGCGGTCTTCGGCACGATCGACTCCTGGCTGGTGTTCAAGCTCACCGGCCGGCACGTGACCGACTTCTCGAACGCCTCGCGCACGATGCTGTTCGACATTCGGGAATTGCGCTGGGATGACGAGCTCTGCGAGCTGCTTGACGTCGATCCGAAGGCGCTGCCCGAGCCCGTGCGCTCGGCCGAGGTCTACGGCACCACCGATGAGTTCGGAGGCGACGTGCCCGTCGCAGCCATCGCGGGTGACCAGCAGGCGGCTCTCTTCGGCCAGGCCTGCCACACCGCCGGCATGGCGAAGAACACCTACGGGACGGGGAGCTTCGTGCTGCTCAACACCGGGACCGTGGCGCCCGCTCCGGGCGATGGCCTCCTCACCACCGTCGCCTGGGGCCTTCCGGACCGAACCGACTACGCGCTCGAGGCGGCCGTGTTCGTCACCGGCGCTGCCGTGCAGTGGCTGCGCGACGGCCTCGGGATCATCGACGCGGCGGCAGAGACCGAGGAGCTCGCCGCGTCGGTCGCCTCCAACGACGACGTCTACTTCGTGCCTGCGCTCACCGGCCTGGGCTCGCCGCACTGGGATCCCTACGCGCGGGGGACGATCGTCGGCCTCACCCGCGGCACCTCGCGGGCTCACCTCGCGCGGGCGGCGCTCGAGGCGATCGCCTTCCAGACCGTCGACGCGGTGCGCGCCCAGGAGGCCGCCGGGTCTGAGAGTCTCAGCGAGCTGCGCGCCGATGGCGGTGCCGTGGCCAACCGCTGGCTGATGCAGTTCCAGGCCGATGTCCTTGGCGTCCCCGTGATCGTGCCCGAGGTCTCCGAGACGACCGCGGTGGGTGCCGCCTACCTCGCCGGGATCGCGGCCGGCGTTTGGGATCTGGACGAGGTCCAGGCGAGGTGGCGCGAGCGATCCAGGTATGAGCCACGGATGGAATCGGCGGAGCGCGAGGAGCTGCTCGGCCGCTGGCGCGAGGCCGTCGGGCGCGCTCGCGGCTGGTCTCGAGCTGCGACGTCGGAGGCGGAGTAACCGGCGCCGACCGGGTGGGTAGTCATGCGTGGAGCAGGCGGCGCCGGCTCCTCTCGCCATGGCCGATATCAAGCCTCAGGTCTATAAGGACGACCGCCCGGCGGAGTACTTCACGCGCTTTCACGAGTACGTGCGCACTCATCCGCCGGGATGGATCTATGAGGCCGTGCGCTTGATCACCACTTGGATCGCGATCTTCATCTACCGGACGCGGGCGATCGGGACCGAGAACGTGCCCGCTGCCGGGCCGGCGATCGTCGCCCCCAACCACTTCTCGAACCTGGATCACTTCTTCGCCGGCGCCTATCTGCGACGGAAGATGCAGTTCATGGCCAAGTCCCAGCTCTTCGGCAACCCGGTCATGAACTACATCTTCAGAGTGGGAGGAGTCTTTCCCGTGCGTCGCGGTCATCACGACGAGGAGGCGTTCAAGACCGCTCATGCGATTCTCGACCGCGGCAGCTGCGTGCTCATGTACTGCGAGGGCGGGCGGTCGCGGACGGGGGAGCTCGGCGAGCCCAGGGCGGGCGTGGGCCGGATTGCGCTCGAGAGCGGCGGCGTCCCGGTCATCCCGTGCGCAATTCACGGGTCCCTCGGCGTTCGCAAGTGGCGCAAGCTCCGGTTCCCGAAGGTCACCGTGCAGTTCGGCGAGCCGATGAGATTCCCGCAGGTGATCGACCCGACCAAGGAGCAGGCGCTCGAGGCCTCGCGCGAGGTCTTCGAGAAGGTCCGGGAGATGTACGGCGCGCTGGAGGAGAGAGGTCGGGGAGCCGTCCTGCGTGACCGGCGAGAGCGCTCGGCCGGGCCGGAGCCGAGCTCGGCCGCGGGCTAGCCCCGGACCCCGCGCCCGAACGCACGGATCATCTCGATGCCCGCGCGCGGAATGTCGCGCCGGCTACGGGCAAGCGCCTCACGCAGAGCTTCGGCAGCGCCGGAATGGATAGGCATTCCATGCCCGCAGAAGAGGTGAGCGGGCGTGCGGTTCCGCAGGGCCCCGGGCGGCCAGGCTCGCAGAAACGGATGCATCCCGAGCGGCTGGTCCGAGACGGTGAAGTAGGGGGCAGAGCCGACCGCCTCGGGCACCATCAGCGCCTCCTGGCCCTCGAACCACAGCCCGAGCTCCCGCCAGCCGGGCATCGAGACGATGCGCTCCAGCTCGAAGGGGGAATCGGGTACCTCGGCGGGGAGGCGCAGGTGGCGGACACCGTAGCGTCGGGCGAGAGCCTCGCAGTCACGATCGTGGCGATCAAGAAGCTGAACGACCGCGGCTACCTCGCCCAGCGCCTCGGCTGCGGCCAGGGCCTGCTCGTCGGCGACCGGGTCGATGAGCCACACGCGACCGTCGGAGGCGAGCGCCATGGAGGAGCGCTCCATCGGCTCTGCCAGCGTCCAGGCGACCGCCCACGGAAGTTGGTCGATCCTGGCCTCGGGCACGCGGGCAGTCTCTCAGGTGGCCGCCGCGGGCACTGCCTACTCGTAGCGCGCCTCCAGGGTGGGCCAGACTTCCGGGTCGTGCCCGGGGATGATCACCGCCTGCGGGAACTGGCGCTTGAACAGGCGCAGCTCTTGGAGCGAGCGGTTGAAGGTATGGGCGTCAAACGGCCGCGGCGGCCCCGGCGCGCTCTCGAGCTGCGCGAGCTTGTAGATGGCGTCGCCTGCGATGACCAGGTCCCGGTCGCGCAGCCGGCAGATCACCGACTGATGGCCCGCCGAGTGACCCGGGGTGAACGCGAGGCGGACGCTGCCGTCGCCGAAGAGGTCGAAGGTGCGGCCGAAGGTCGAGTAAGACTCGATGCCGCGCTCGAAGTCCAGCGTTCGGTAGTCGAAGGCGTAGTCGTAGTGCTCGGGCCGGTAACCCTGAAAGAGCGGCCGGGTGACCGTGGTCGCCTCGTTCCACTCGGCGCCTGAGAGAACGAACGTCGCGCTCCCGAATTCCGACATCCCCGAGGCGTGGTCGGCGTGCAGGTGGGTCATGACCACAATGCGGATCTGGCGCGGGTCGACGTCCCGCGCGCGCAGCTGGGCCGGCAGGTCCTCGCCGTCTGCGAGGCGTGGTCTTACGAACCACGAGAGCGCGCGACCCATGTTCGCCACCGGCTTCGCCGAGACCGAGCCATGCAGGCCGGTGTCGACCAGGAAGGGGCCCGCGGACGGATGCCGGATCAGAAAGACGGGGCACGGGAGAAGGGGCCAGCGCGAGCGCGGCGACCCGATCCCGAACGTTCTCAGCTTCTCGAAGTGGCCGCCGGTGCGCTCGAGGAGACCGGGCGGCTGCTGTACCTCGCCCACTCGCAGCGGCTCGACGACCACGGTTGCGCCCTCGCTGCCCCCACGCAGGGGCGCCTCCAGTGGCTTCGCTTCGGCGTGGACCTTCATGGCGGCTCAGGGTAGCCGCGGCTAAGCTGGCGCGCCCATGGCCGAGGGCTCCCGCATCTTCGCGCCCGGCCTGCTCCAGGGGCAGGTTTGCGCCGTCTCAGGAGGCGGGACGGGATTGGGCAAGGAGTCGGCGATGGAGCTGGCGCGACTCGGCGCCGCGGTCGCGATCTGTGGCCGGCGGCGGGAGCCCCTGGACGAGGTCGTGCGCGCCATCGAGGAGGCTGGTGGCACCGCTTCCGCCACGACGCTCGACATCCGCGAGGAGGACGCCGTGAACGCGTTCTTCGACGAGATCCTCGAGCGCCATGGACGTCTCGACACGCTGGTCAACAACGCCGGCGGACAGTTCCTGAGCCCCGCGGAGGCCATCACCCCGAAGGGATTTCGAACGGTGATCGAGCTGAACGTAGTGGGGGCCTGGCTCATGACCCACGCGGCCGCGACCAAGGCGTTCATCCCGCAGGGAAGCGGCAAGGTCCTGAGCGTGACGCTCTCTCCGCATCACGGCATGCCGGGAATGGTGCACTCCGGCGCCGCCCGCGCCGCCGTCGAGAACATGATGCGCACGCTCTCTGTGGAGTGGTCGCGCTTCGGGATCCGCACCTGCGCACTGGCCGCCGGGCAGTTCGGCACCGAGACGCTACGCACCAAGTACCCGGCCCAGGTGGTTGAGAGCGTGCCGGGCACGGTCCCCCTCGGCCGCATGGGCACCGAGGAGGAGTGGGCGTGGCTTGTCGCCTACCTCGCCTCGCCGGCCGGTGACTTCCACTCGGGCTCCGTGATCACCATGGACGGTGCGCGCGATAACTGGTTCGGTCCATGGCCACCGGGGGCGTTCGACGCGCCGCCGGCGGAGGAGCGGTAAGGGCGTAAACGGCTATGTGGTCATGCCTCCGAACTGACCGCCCGTCACGTTCAGCACCTGGCCGTGGACATAGTTGGAGAGCTCGGAGCAGAGGAAGAGGACCGGCTTCGCGGCGTCTTGCGGCTGTGCCGGTCGGCCGAGCGGGATCATCACCGGCGCCATTGCCCGCATCTGCTCAGGGATCCCCAGCTCGATCTGCTCGCCCCCGGCGCGCTCGATCGTCTCCCCCTTCTCCTTCGCCTGGGTGAGCCTGGTCTCGACGAACCCGAACGCGACCGCGTTGCAGTTGATCTTGAACTGGCCCCACTCCTTGGCCACTGTCTTCGTCAGACCGACGACGCCGGCCTTCGCGGCGGAGTAGTTCGCCTGGCCGGCGTTTCCCATCGTCCCCGAGACGGAGGAGATGTTGACGATCTTGCGGAAGACCTCCCGGCCCTGCGCGCCCTCGGCCTTCGCCGCCTCCCGCCAGCTCGGCGCGATCGCGCGGATGACGCGGAAGGGGACGATCGTATGGATGTCGAGCATGCCCTGGAACTGCTCGTCGGTCATCCGATGGACGACGCCGTCCCAGGTGTAGCCGGCGTTGTTGACGATCGCGTCGAGCTGACCGAACTCGTCGAGGGCCTTCTTCACCATCTCGTCGGGGACGTCCGGGTTGGTCAGATCGCCGGCGAAGACCGCTGTCTCGCCGTCGATCTCCGATGCCGCCTGCTCAGCGACGTCGCCGTCGATGTCGTTGATCAGGACCCGCGCGCCCTCGCTCGCGAAGAGCTCGGCGGTCGCCCGGCCGATTCCCCGCGCCGAGCCGGTGATGATCGCGCTCTTGCCGTCGAGCATTCCCATGAAAGAGCTCCCTTTCGTCGTTGAGGCGGCAGAACGGTAGTGGAAGAGTTGGGGTAGCGTGCCCGCATGCGAGTGCGATCGATCGCGGCTTCGGTCTTCGCCATCTCCCTGCTGATCGCCTCATACGCTGCCGCCCGCGGCGTCACCTTGCTGCCCTTCACGCCGTATCCCTCCGGGGAGAACCCGATCGGGCTGGCGAGCGCGGACTTCGACGGCGACGGAGACCAGGACCTTGCCGTCAGCCAGTTCGACGGAGACGGGGATGCCGTGAACGAACGCGGAGTAGCGGTCTTCGGCAACCAGGGTGGAGGGTCGCTTCAGTTCCTCGGAGCGGCGACCTTGGCCGACCAGCCCGACGACGTGGTGGCCCGGCGCATCGACGGTGACGACGATCCTGATCTCGTCATCGGCACCCTCACCGGCGAGATCCTGCTGTTGCGCGGCGGGGCCGGCGCTTCGTTCCTGAATCCGGAGGAGATCGAGGTCGGGGGCGCCATGCCCCGTCACGTGGCGGTGGGGGACGTCAACGGCGACGACAGACAGGACATCGTCTTCTCTACGCAAGACACGGGCAGGATCGGCGTGGTGCGCCAGCGGGCGAACGAGACATTCAAGGCGCCGCGGCTGCGCGGCGGCGGCGGCGGGTCGGTGGCCACGGCGGGGCTAAACGGCGATGGGCGGACCGACGTGGTCGCCACCGGCGCGGATGGCAAGGTCCGAACCCTGCTCGGGCGTCCAAACGGCGAGCTCAAGCTCGTAGCGACCAGGGGAGGCGGCCCCGATCCGGCCGACCTGGACCTCGGTGATCTGAACGCCGACGGCGACCCGGACGTCGCGATCGCCAACTCGGGTCTCACCGGCCAGGGGTCCAACGTCGCCTCGGTGATCCCGGGGCTCGGAGGGGGGAAGCTGGGTCAGCGCAAGACCTACGACGTTGACCCTCCCGACATGGCTGGCGCGGCGGCGAGGCGGGGATCCGACGCCTTGCCGAAGGGAGTGGTCATCACCGACCTCGGCGATTCGCCGCGGCAGGACCTCGCCGTCACGCTCGAGGAGGGGGCGGATCTCGTCGCGGTGCTCCGGTCCAAGGCAGGGCAGCAGGGGATCGATCTCGCCAACCCGGATTTCTTCCCCACCGGGCCTGGCCCGAGGGCGGTCATCGCGAGTCAGCTCGACGGAGTGGCCGGCGCCGATCTCGCGATCGCTCGAGGCGCGGCGGACGCCATCAGCGTGCTCCTGAGCCTGGAGAACTAGGTCAGTCCAGCACCGGTCGCCCCGCCGCCGCCAGGCGGCCGAGGGTCTCGCCGAGCGTCTCCGGCGTCCAGCCCTCCTCGCTCAAAAGCGCCCGCGCACCCGCCTCGGCGAGCCCGACCACGAGGTGGCCCAGGAGGCGAGCGGAGCGATCAAGATCAGGGTCATCGGCATCCCCCAATAGCGGCCGCGCCAGCATCGCCACCGCCTCCACCTGGCGCTCGCGCCCGTGCTGGATGCGGCTCGCCACCGCGGCGTTGGCTCCCTCGCCCAAGAAGATGACTCGGTACGCCCGCGGTGAGGAGGCGACCGCACGCAAAAAGCCGGTGAAGCCCTCGATGAGCGTGGCCTCGAGGTCACCCTCGGCCGCCGCTGGGAGCGCCGCGGTGATCTCCGCCAGCACCCGGTCCTCCTCGCGGCGAAGCAGTGCCTTGAAGAGCTCCTCCTTCGAGGGGTAGCAGGCGTAGACGACGGGCTTCGTGACACCGATCGCCCGCGCGATCGCGTCCATCGAGGTCCCGTCGTATCCCCGCTCCAGGAAGAGCTCGAAAGCCGCGTCAAGGACCATCGGGCGCCGACGCTCCGGGCCCAGGTGGGGAGCGCGACCCGGGCGGGACCGAGGGAAGGCGGAGGCCACGGCTTCCGGTTGAGCTAGCTCACTCATCTGCTTCCTACCTATGGTAGCATTTTCCTACCGCGGGTAGGGAACGCCTACACGCTTGCTCTAGGAGGCACGGAAAGACGGATGACGGAAAGCACGGAGACACCACCCGCCGAGTCCGGAGCGGAACTTGCGGATCTCGCCGGCGCGGATCCCGCCCGACTCGCATCGGTGGCAGCCGCCGCCAGCGACGAGCAGCTGACCCAGGCCATGTCGGACCCGGCGACGCGCCAGACGATCCTCGACGAGGTCTTCCGCCGCATGAGCGACCACCTCGATCCCGAGAAGGCCAAGGGCATCGATGCCGTTTTGCTGTGGCGGGTCACCGACGCGCCGGGGGGCGGCGAGGACACCTACGAGGTCACGATCAAGGACGGCGCCGCGAGCGTGACCGCGGACCCCACCGCGGCCCCCCGTGTGACGTTCATCGCTGGCCCGGCAGCATTCCTGCGCCTCGTCTCCGGCGCGCAGGCGGGCCCGGTCCTCTTCATGGCCGGCAAGCTTCGGATCGAGGGCGACCTCATGTTCGCGAGCCAGGTCGCGACCCTCTTCCGGATCCCGCAGGCGGCTTCCTGATGGCCGCCACCGATACGGCCAACGAGCAAGCCGCGATGGCGATGGCGGGCGCCGGGGAGTCGAGCTTCTCGATGGAGCTCTCCCAGGACCAACTGGATGTGCGCGAGTGGGTCCACGGGTTCGCCGAAGGAGTCATGCGACCCGCGGCCGCCGAGTGGGACGAGCGCGAGGAGACGCCGTGGCCAGTGATTCAGGAGGCCGCAAAGATCGGCCTTTACGGCTTCGAGGGCTTGGCCCAGTTCTGGGCGGACCCCTCCGGCCTCACCCTCCCGGTCGTAAACGAGGAGCTCTTCTGGGGCGACGCCGGCATCGGCATGTCGCTGATGGGCACGTCCCTCGCGGTCGCCGCGATCTTCGGCAACGGTACGCCGGATCAACTCGCCGAGTGGGTCCCGCAGTGCTTTGGAACGCCCGAAGAGCCAAAGGTCGGCGCCTTCTGCTCGTCGGAGCCCGACGCGGGCTCCGACGTGTCCGCGATTCGCACGTCCGCCCGCTACGACGAGGCGAGCGACGAGTGGATCATAAGCGGCCAGAAGGCCTGGGCCACGAACGGGGGGATCGCCGACGTTCACGTCGTGATCGCATCGGTCGACCGCGAGCTCGGATCCCGCGGTCACGCCGCGTTCGTGATTCCGCCCGGAACGAAGGGCTGCGAGCAGGGAGCGAAGGTCAAGAAGCACGGCATCCGCGCTTCGCACACCGCGGACGTGCATCTGGACGACTGCCGCGTGCCCGGCGCCTGTCTGCTTGGGGGCAAGGAGAAGCTCGACGAGCGGCTGGCGCGTGTTCGGGAAGGCCAGAGCGCCAAGGGACAGGCCGCGATGCGCACGTTTGAGCTCTCGCGTCCCACCGTCGGCGCCCAGGCGCTCGGCATCGCTCGCGCGGCCTACGAATACGCGCTCGACTACGCGAAGGAGCGGCGCCAGTTCGGCAAGGCGATCATCGAAAACCAGGCGATCGCCTTCGCGCTTGCGGACATGGCGCTCGAGATCGAGGCGTCGCGCATGCTCGTGTGGCACGCGTCGTGGATGGGGCGCGCGGGCAAGAACTTCAACCTGGCCCAGGGGTCGATGTCGAAGCTCAAGGCGGGAGAGGTCGCAGTCTGGGCCACCGAGCGCGCAATGCAGATCCTCGGCGGCAACGGCTACACGCGCGAGTACCCCGTCGAGCGCATGCACCGCGACGCCAAGATCTACACGATCTTCGAGGGCACCTCGGAGATCCAGCGCCTCGTCATCTCCCGAGCCATCTCCGGCGTCCACATCTCCTAGGAGGACCACGATGAGCACCGCAGCGGCCACGCGGCCAAGCCCAGCGAGCACGCCCGAGCAGCCTCAGGTCCGGACCGAGGAGATCACCCTCCACGGCCACACCGTCTGCTATCAGATCGCCGGGGACGGGCCGGCTTTAGGGTTGATCCACGGGATCACCGAGAGCAACGAGGTCTGGCGTGAGGTGATGCCGCGGCTGGCGCGCCACTACACCGTCATCGCGGGCGACCTGCTCGGCCACGGCCGTTCCGCGAAGCCCCGCGGGGACTATTCCCTCGGCGCCTACGCGAGCGGGATGCGCGACCTGATGGGAGCGCTCGGCTTCGAGAGCGGGACTGTCGTCGGTCGCTCCCTGGGCGGTGGCATCGCGATGCAGTTCGCCTATCAGTACCCCGAGTACACGGAGCGGATGGTGCTCGTCTCGAGCGGCGGGTTGGGCCGTGAGGTCCATCCCTTGCTGCGAGCCGCGACGCTTCCGGGGTCCGAGCTCGTGCTGCCGGTGATCGCGCCCAACTGGGCGATCCGGGCGGGGGAGGCCGTCGGCAGGGCGCTGGGCCGATTGGGCGTCCACGTGCGCTCCGACGTGACCGAGATGGCTCGCGGCTACGCCTCGCTCAACGACGCCGAGGCGCGCGACGCCTTCCGCCACACCCTGGGCGCGGTCGTCGACCCCGGCGGCCAGCGGGTGAGCGCCCTCGACCGCCTCTATCTCGCGGAGGGCATGCCCGTGCTCCTGATCTGGGGCGAGAACGACCCGATCATCCCGGCGGCCCACGGCCGCGACGCGCAGAGCCTCATCCCCGGCAGCCGCTACGTGGAGTTCGAGGGGTCCGGCCACTGGCCGCAGCTCGACGACCCCGAGCGCTTCGCCGAGACGCTGATCGATTTCATCGAGACCACCGAGCCCTACGAGTTCGATCTCGAGCGGATGCAGGAGCAGCTCAGGCAGGGTCCGGCTCGGACAGCTCCAGCTTCCAGTGGTTGACGGATAGGTCGCGCCCGGCGTAGTCGACCTCGAGCTGCTCGATCAACTCGAAGCCAAACCGCCGGCAGAGGGCGTTCGAGGGGGCGTTCGTCGCGCCGGGATAGGCATGTAGGTATCGAGAGCGTCCAGCTTCGCGGGCTCGTCCCAGCAGCAGCTCGAGCGCGCGAGTTGCGATGCCCTGGCCCTGGTGGCTCGGCAGGACCATCCATCCGACCTCGTGGACCGACTCGCCGCCGGCCTCGCTCTCCCAGATGCCGATCGCGCCCACCGCGGGCCCATCGGGCTCGGGCACGATCTTTAGCCACCAGCCTCCGCCCTCGGCCGCGTCGAGCCTGCGCTTGTGCGCTGCCTCGATCTCGTCGGGACCGTGCGGGCCGCCAAGCTCGCGCATCACCTCGGGGTCGCTCTCGAGGGCGCGCGTCAGCTCGATGTCGTCGGAGGTGTAGGGGATCAGCTGCATCGTGTCGATTTCTCGCTTACCCGTTCGTCGTTAGGGTGAAAGCGGCGAACGGCGCCGCTCAGACGAAGGAGGAATCCGCATGAAGTACATGCTCGCCATTTTCGGGGAAGAGGGTGGCTGGGACGATGTCACCCCGGAGGAGATGCAGGAAGGCCTCGAGCTCTGGGGGAACTTCGAGCGCGAGCTCATCGACGCCAACTCGCATCATGCAGGCGAGGGCCTGCAGCCCAGCGCCACCGCCACCACCGTAAAGCGGGAGGGCGATGGGCACACCGTTACCGATGGTCCCTTCGCCGAGACGAAGGAGCAGCTCGGTGGCTTCTATCTGATCGAGGCGGAGAACCTGGACAGCGCGCTCGAATGGGCGAAGAAGATCCCTGTCAGCGACGGCCAGTCGGTTGAGGTCAGGCCGGTCATGGACTACAGCGAGTTCGGTTACGAGCGTCCGAACGAAGCAGCCAAGAGCGCGGCGCGATAGGGCCTGAAGCGAACGTCGACCGCCTGTTCCGGCACGAGTCGGGACGGGCGGTCGCGACGCTCATCGGCGTCCTTCGCGATTTCGACCTCGCAGAGGAGGCGGTTCAGGAGGCGTGGGTTGTGGCACTCGAGCGCTGGCCGCGGGAGGGCACGCCTGCGAACCCCGGCGCCTGGATCATGCGCGTTGCGCGCAACAAGGCGATCGACCGCCTGCGCCGCGAGCAGACGCTTGACGAGAAGGTCGCCGAGCTCGAGCGCCTCGACTCAGGGTCGGAGCCTTCGGTGGAGTCGGTAGCGCCCAGCATGCAGAGCCATCCGTTCCCCGACGATCGGCTGCGGCTCATCTTCACCACCTGCCACCCGGCGCTCGCCCAGCAGGCCCAGGTGGCGCTCACCCTGCGCACCCTCGGTGGGCTCACGACCGCGGAGATCGCCCGGGCCTTCCTGGTCTCCGAGTCGTCGATGGCACAACGCCTGGTCCGCGCCAAACGCAAGATCCGCGACGCCGGCATCCCCTATCAGGTCCCCGCCGCGGAGCATCTGCCGGAGCGCCTCGCCTCGGTCCTTTCGGCTCTCTATCTGATCTTCAACGAGGGCTACGCCGCGACCTCGGCCGACACGCTCGTGAGGCGCGAGCTCTGCGCCGAGGCGATCCGCCTCACGCAAGTCCTCGTCGCGATCATGCCGGAGGAGGCGGAGGCGGCCGGGCTGCTCGCGCTGATGCTGTTCCAGGACTCCAGGCGTGAGGCGCGCGTCGACGTGTCGGGAGAGATGATCCTGCTCTCAGACCAGGATCGATCGCAGTGGGACCGAGGGGAGATCGATGAGGGCCTCGAGCTCTTGCGGCGAGCGATTGGCCCGATCCGCTCGTCGGGCGCCAGGCCCCCTGGGCCCTACACGCTGCAGGCCGCGATCGCCGCGGAGCACGCCACCGCGGAGTCGGCCGCCGCCACCGACTGGGCCCGGATCCGCCACCTCTACGACTGGCTGGTTCTCGCAACCCCGTCCCCCGTGGTCGAGCTCAACCGCGGCGTCGCGATCGCGATGTCCGAGGGTCCCGAAGCGGGGCTCGCGACCATCGACCGGATCGAGGGCCTTGACGGCTACCTGCACTTCCACTCCGCGCGTGCCGACCTGCTGGATCGTGCCGGGCGCCGCCGGGAGGCGGCCGAGGCGTACAGGAGGGCCCTGGTCCTCGCCGAGAATCCGATCGCCCGCTCCTTCCTGGAGCGCAGGATCGCCGACCTCGATCCAGAAGCAGGATCGTGATGCTCAGCCTCTCACCGATACTGGCCGCAGCCCGCAGATGCGCGAGCTGCACCGCGGTCGTGGGCGCCATGTAGCGCGTGCCTACAGCCCGTACGAGCGGCCGATCACCTCGAGCATGATCTCATCGGTGCCGGCCCCGATCCGGTTGAGGCGGACGTCGCGGTAGGAGCGCTCGATCTCGTACTCCTTCATGTAGCCGTATCCGCCGAGGATCTGCACGCACTCGTCGGCCACCTCGCAGCACATGCGTGAGGTGTAGAGCTTCACCATCGAGATCTCGCGCACCGGGTACTCCCCGTTCGCGTACCGCCAGGCCGTGACGTAGTTGAACTGCTTGGCGGCCTCGATCTTGGTCGCCATCTCGGCGAACTTGTGCCGGATCGCTTGGAACTTGCCGATCGGGCGGCCGAAGGCCTCGCGCTCCTTTGCGTACCCCAGAGTGCGCTCGAACATCCGCTCCGCACCGGCCACGCAGCCCGCCGCGGCGACCATTCGCTCCGACTGGAGCTCCCAGGAGATGTGGTAGAAGCCCTTGCCCTGCTCGCCGAGCAGGTTCTCGGCCGGCACACGGACCTCATCGAAGGAGAGCTCCCCGGTGTCGGAGGCGTGCATGCCCATCTTCTCGAGCTTGCGCGAGACCTCGAAGCCGTCGACGTGGTTGCCATCCGAGTCGCGCAGGTCGACGATGAACAGGCTGATCCCCTCGTGGCGGGCCTCGGGGTCCGTCTTCGCGACCAGGACGATGAAGTCCGCGCGGGCGCCGTTTGTGATGAAGGTCTTCGAACCCGAGAGCAGGTAGTCGTTCCCGTCGCGGATCGCCTTCATGCGGATGCCGGCGACGTCCGAGCCTGCGCCGGGCTCGGTGATCCCGAGGCAGCCGATCTTCTCTCCCTTGATTCCGGGGACCAGGTAGCGCTGCTTTTGATCCTCCGTCCCCAGCAACTGGATCGGTGGCAGCACCATGTCGGTTTGGACGGCGAAGCCCATGTTGGTCCCGCCTGAGCCCGAGTAGCTCATGCACTCGGCCCGCACGAGGGAGTAGTAGTAGTCGCCGCCCTGCCCGCCGTACTCCTCCGGGAAGCAGAGGCCGAGGTAGCCCAAATCGCCGGCGCGCTTCATCACCTCGTTTGGCCAGAGCGTCTCCTCCCACTCGTTGCGGTGGGGGTAGAGCTCCTTGCGCACCCACGCCTGCATCGACTCGCGCAGGTCCTCGTGCTCGTCGCTGAAGAGCAGGTGCTTCCGGGAGCCATCGTGCTCGGGCTTTAGGACCTTGGCGCCGTTCGCGGCGGTGGCGGTGCTCAAATCTGGCTCCTTCCTAGTGGGCTGCGCCGCCGGCGCGACGCCTGTAAGAAGTGTAGAGTAATACTTTCTACTTATGGCGTACACGAAGATCACCTACGAGGTTGCCGACGGCATCGCGCGCCTCTCGCTCGACGATCCCGAGACGCGCAATGCGCTCTCCGACGAGCTGTTCGACGAGATGCTCGATGCCCTTCGCGCGGCGCGCGACGACGATGCCGTTCGTGTGCTGGTCTTGGGCTCGACGCACGAGAAGGTCTTCTCCGCGGGCGCCAACCTCGCGGGGTTCGGATCGGATGCGCCCCCCGCGGCCAAATGGGAGGCCACGGGCCGCTTCATCGACGTCTTCGAGGCCCTGGGCACGCTCGGGAAGCCCACCCTCGTCGCCGCCGGAGGCCACGTCCTCGCCGGGTCGCTCGGGATCGCCTTGGCCTGCGATCTGATCGTTGCGAAGGAGGGCGTCGGGTTCGGCACGCCGGAGATCAACGTCGGTCTTTTCCCGTTCATGATCATGGCGCTGATCTACCGCAACGTCCCACGCAAGAAGGCCACCGAGATGATGCTCCTGGGGGAGCGGCTTTCGACGGAGGAGGCCCGCGATGCGGGAATCGTGAACCGGATCGTTCCCGCCGACGAGTTCGATGCCGCGGTGGACGAATGGGCGGCGAAGCTCGGATCGAAGTCACCGCTCGTCATGAAGCTCGGCAAGGACGCGATCTGGCGCCAGCTGGACATGCCGCTGATGCAGGCCCTCGACTATCTGCGCTCGCAGCTCACGATCGAGCTCTCGACCGAGGATGCGATCGAGGGTGTGACGGCGTTCTTCGAAAAGCGCGACCCGGACTGGAAGGGCCGGTAGGTGGACAGGGCGACCGTCGACGATCTCCTTGCTCGCCGCGAGAAGGCGAAGCTCGGGGGCGGACCGGAGAAGATCGCGAAGCAGCACGAGCGCGGCAAGCTCACGGCCAGGGAGCGGATCGACCTGCTCGTCGACGCGGGGACGTTCGTCGAGCTCGGCGTTCACGCCGGGCCACATTTCTCGCAGCGTTCCATGGAGGGAAAGGAGGCGCCCGCCGACGGGGTCATCACCGGCTGGGGCGACGTCGACGGGCGTCCTTGCGCGATCGCCGCCTACGACTTCACGGTGATGGCGGGATCGATGGGGATGACCGGCGAGCTCAAGGTCACCCGCCTGCGCGAGCTGGCGCTCGGAAAGCGCATTCCCCTGATCTGGCTGCTGGACTCCGCGGGCGCCCGGATCCAGGAGGCAGCCGGAAGCCTCTTCGCCGGCTCGGGCCACCTCTTCCGGGAGGAGGTCGAGATGTCGGGCGTCGTCCCGCTCGTGGCCGGGATGCTCGGCCCGTGTGCCGCGGGCACCGCCTACATCCCGGGCCTCTCCGACTTCGTGCCCATGGTGGTCGGCCAGGGGGCGATGGCCCTGGCCGGGCCGCATCTGACCAAGGCCGTCACCGGCGAGGACATCTCGATGGAGGACCTCGGCGGCGCGCGCGTCCACTGCCGCAAGTCGGGCGTCGGCGACCTCGAGTGCGAGGACGACGCCGAGTGCATCGAGGCGATCAAGACCTACCTCTCGTTCTTCCCCTCCAACTGCGAGCAGAAGCCCCCGGTCCGCGAGACCGCCGATCCCGACGACCGGATGTCGGAGGCGTTGCTCGACATCGTCCCCGAGTCGAACCGTCAGCCCTACGACATGTATGACGTGATCCGCGAGATCGTCGACGACGGCTTCTACTTCGATGTAAAGCCGCGGTTCGGGAAAACGATCATCACCTGCCTTGCACGCTTCGGCGGGCAGCCGACCGGCATCGTCGCGAGCCAGCCGAAGCAGCTCGGCGGCATCCTCGAGAACGACTCGGCCGACAAGGCGGCGCGCTTCGTCAACCTCTGTGACGCCTTCGAGATCCCGCTCGTCTTCCTTCAGGACGTGCCCGGCTTCATGGTCGGCTCGAAGACCGAGCAGGCCGGGATCATCCGCCACGGGGCGAAGATGCTCTACGCCGTCTCGCGTGCGACGGTGCCGAAGGTCACGGTCGTGATCCGCAAGGCCTACGGCGCCGGCTACTACGTGATGAACGGCAAGGCCTACGAGCCGGACCTGATCGTGGCGTGGCCGTCCGCCGAGATCTCGGTGATGGGGGCGGAAGGCGCGGTCAACATCATCGGCCGCTCGGCGATCGAGGCCTCCGACGATCCCGACAAGACCCGAGAGGAGATGCTCGCGAATGTCCGCAAGATCATCGACCCGTATATCGCGGCGGGCAACGCGATGATCGACGACGTCATCGACCCGCGCGAGACGAGGCCGACGATCATCCGGGGTCTGCGGATGGCACGGACCAAGCGGGTCGAGCGCCCGTGGCGAAAGCACGGGGTGATGCCGGTATGAGCGACGAGCTGATCGAGTTGGAGGGATCGCGCCGGCCCGCGGTGGAGGGGTTCATCACGGCAGTGCGCGCGGCGGCGCCCAACCTGAAGGCGTGATGAGCCGGCTCGAGGATCCAGTCATCCTCTCGTGCTCGATCTCGGGCGCGATCGCCAATCGCGAGCAATGCCCTGCGATCCCCTATACCCCGGATGAGTACGCCGCCGAAGCCCGGCGGGCGGTCGACGAAGGCGCCTCGCAGATTCACATCCACGCGCGCACCCCGGAGGGCGTCCCGTCGTATGAGATCGAGGATTTCCGCGCGATCACGCGGGCGATCCTGCACGAGGTCGGCGACGTGATCGTGAACTACTCGACCGGCGCGATCGGGGTGCCGATCGAGAAGCGCATCGCCTACCTGCGCGAGCTCACCCCCGACGTCGCCGCCCTCAACATGAGCTCGATGAACTACGCCAAGTACTCGCGGCGGCGCAAGGAGTTCGTCTTCTCGGCCGTGTTCGAGAACTCCTTCGACACGATCATCGAGTTCCTCACGGCGATGCGGGAACTCGGGATCAAGCCCGAGCACGAGTGCTTCGACGCGGGGCACGTGGCCAACCTCGATCCCCTGATCGACATGGACCTCGTCTCGGAGCCCCACCAGATCTCGCTGGTGATGGGGGTGAACGGCGGCATCCGTCCCACCCTGCGCAATGTCGACGTGATGGCGGAGCAGATCCCCGGCGGCCCCGAGTCCGGGGCGAACTGGCAGCTGATCGGCGTCTCCCGCGACCAATGGCGACTCCTGGATGCCGCGCTCGCCTTGGGGGGCAACGTCCGGGCCGGCCTGGAGGACAACCTGTACCTACCCGACGGCGAGATGGCTCGCTCCAACGGCGAGCTGATCGCGGAGGCCCGCAGCATGGCCGAGAACATCGGCCGGCGCACCGCAACCGTGCCCGAGGCCCGGGAGATGCTGGGCCTCGGCGAGAAGTCGCAAGCGCTCGAGGCGGCCACCCCGGCATGAGTGGTGCACTCGAAGGCGTCCGCGTCCTGGATCTCTCGAGGCTGCTCCCGGGCGGGTTCTGCTCGCTGCTATTCGCCGATGCCGGCGCCGACGTGATCAAGGTCGAGGACACGGGCATGGGTGACTACGTGCGCTGGTCGCCGCCGTACTACGGCGACGAGGACGCTCAGGCGCTCGGTACTCGCTCGGCGCTCTACCTCGCGCTCAATCGCGGCAAGCGATCGGCTCGGCTCGACCTCAAGTCAAACTCGGGGCGGGAGGCGTTTCTTCGTCTCGCCCGCGACACCGACGTCGTCCTGGAGAGCTTTCGCCCCGGCGTCCTGGATCGCCTCGGCGCCGGTTACGACGTGCTGCGCGATGTCAACCCGGGCATCGTGGTCTGCGCGATCTCCGGCTACGGCGCCAGCGGCCCGAACACAGGCCGGGCGGGACACGACACGAACTACCTGGCGCTGAACGGCCTGCTCGGGCTGACGGGCCCGGCCGACGGCGCCCCGGTCCAGGCGGCCGGCCAGATCGCGGACCTCGGCGGCGGCGCCATGATGGCCGCCTTCGGCATCCTCGCGGCGTTGTGGCGCCGCGAGCGCACGGGCGAGGGCGAGTTCGTCGACGTCTCGATGACAGACGGCTCATTGAGCTGGCTCGCGATGGTCGCCGGTCAGTTCCTGTGCGATGGCGAGGTGCCTCGCCGAGGCGCAGGAATCCTCAACGGTGGCATCGCCTGCTACCTCCCGTACGAATGCGCCGACGGATGGGTGAGCTGCGGCGCGCTCGAGCCGAAGTTCTGGAAGGCGCTCTGCGAGGGCATCGGGCGTCCCGACCTGCTCGAGCACCAGTTCGCCGCGCCGGGATCTGACGGCCACGCGCAGGTCGCGGAGATCTTTCGTTCCAAGACGAAGGCCGAGTGGGCCGCGTTCAACGATGAGCACGACTGCTGCGTCGAGCCCGTGCGCGATCTCGACGAGGCGCTTGCCTCCGAGCTCATCCGCGAGCGGGGGATGGTGGTCGAGGTCGACCAGCCCCGGCTGGGGCCCGTGCGCCTGCTCGGGATGCCGGTGAAGTTTCGGGGCGCCCCGGGCGACCCCACCCGTCCAGCGCCCGCGCTCGGTGAACACACCCAGGAGGTGTTGGCTGAGGCCGGGCTCGGCGAAAGCGAGGTGGCGGCGCTCCTCGAAAGCGGCGCCGCGGCCGGCCTGAACGCCGAGCCCGAGCAGGAGCCGTTCCTCTCGTGAGCGCTCCAGCCGCCGAGCTCCTGCGGATCTCGGAGCTCTCCGAGCGCTCGGGCGTGCCCGTCGCCACGATCAGGCATTACCTGCGCGAGGGCCTCCTGCCCGAGCCCGTTAAGACCTCGCGGAACATGGCGTACTACCCACCCGAGTTCGTCGACCGGATCCGCCTCATAAAGCAGCTTCAGGAGGAGCGGTTCATGCCGCTGCGGGTGATCCGCGACCTCCTTGAGAGCGACGACGCCGATCCCGATCGACTGCGGGCGATGATCGAGCTCGAGGACCGCATCCTCGACCGGGCTCTGGTCGGCGAGCGCGAGCGCGTGCCGGCGGCCGAGGCGCTCGCCCGTTACGACGTCCCGAAGGACGTGCTCGACCGGCTCGCCGAACTTGAGGTCCTGAGCCCTGACGCGGAGGGCTACTCGCCCTCCGACGTGCAGGTGATCGAGGCGGTCTCGCGCTTTCGTGCCGGCGGCTACGACGAGAGCCTCGGCTTCACGGTCTACGACACGCTGCGCTACAAGCGCGCGCTCGAGCCCCTCGTCGTCGAGGAGATCAAGGTCCTGCGCGACCGCCTCGCCGGCGAGGTCGACGCGGACCGCGCGATCGAGATCATCGAGGCCGGCCTGGGCCCCCTAAACGACCTGATCGCGGCGCTCCATACGAAGCTGATGGTCGCGGAGTTGGCGCGCGAGCGAGCGTAGCCGCGCTGCCGCGTCATCGGATCGGGCTCGACCAGCCCTGATAGCGGGCGCGGCGGCGGGCGACGGCGAAGTCGTCCGGCGGCAGACTGGGGTGAGCACGGGGGTTCGCCACCGTCAGCGCCCCGGCGTAGTGCTTGCGCACGTAGCCACGCAGCTCGAGCCGGTGCTCCTTGCATGCGTAGAGCGTGCGTCCGTAGGGGCCGCGGCCGTGCCAGACGAGCCAATCTCCCGCGTCGACGTACTGCGCGAACCGGAAGTGGAGGAGCTGGCGCTCGAGGCTCACACGGGTGAGCGGATCGGGCTCGGCGCCACAGGTCTCGCACTTGAAGACCACCCGACAGCTCATGGGCGCAGAGTACCGCCGCACTCAGCCCTTATCCCCGCCCGCCCCGTGCGCTTCCGCCAAGCTCACGAGGGGTGCCGCGGCGGCCCGGAAGTCCTCCGAGCGAGGTTGGCAGAGGGTGCCTCTCACCCCCCACTACGCGGCTGAGGGCACCTCGTCACGCTCATCGGTCGAATCCTCTCGCACCGAGGCGAGGATTTCGCCGGCGAGCTTCGCGCCATCGGCGGGGTTCTGCGGCGTCGCTGCGATCTGGACGACGACCTCATCGCGATCGAGCTCCTCCAGGGTGATGTCCGGCGGGTAGCGCAGGGGGACCGTCACCCCCTCGTTGATCATCCGCTGGACGTCAGCGGGCTCGGTGGTGGCGTCGAACCGCGCTCTCAGCTCAACTTGCTCCGGCTCGCGGAGAGGGACGACGGCGAGCTGCAGCACCGCGCTGTTGGGGATCATCGTCCGGTTGGCGCCGGAGACGAGCGTTACGTAGAAGAGACCGAGCGACGAGACGATCCCCTCGACGCTGCCGGCCATCATCGCGCCGGTCAGCCGTACGCGTTCGCCCACGCGAAACGGGTGGGTCGTGAGCAGGACCAGCCCGGCGAAGATGTTGCCGAGCGTCTGCTGCGCCGCGAGGCCGAGCACGACCGCGGTGAAGACGCCTCCCACAGCCAGCGCCCGGGGGTCGAGGCCGGCGATCTTGGCGGCCACGATCGCCATCGCCACGATCGTCACCAGCCGGATCAGGAAGCCCACCGTGCCGGCGGTGCTGGGCTCCAAGCGCCGGAACAGCATGGGTGCGAGGCCGCGGCCGAGCGAGCGGGCGAATCCCCACCCCAGCACGACGAGCAGGACCACGGTCGCGATGCGGATAGGGGTCTGAAGGTCGGATGAGAGCGTGTCGCGCTCGCTGAAGAGAAAGAGCACCAGGGCGATCAACGCCGCGAAGATGAGGACGCCTCCCCTGGCCCGCTGGGCCTTGGCACGGTCGACCTCGGCGCCGAGGCCAACCTGGCGCCATTGCTCGGTGCGGCTCTCGAACGCGCTCAAAGAGCGCAGTCGGTCGGCCGCAGGCACGCGATTCTTTCGGCGGAAGAGCATGTCTTTGAAGTTAGCGATGATGGCCCCGTGAACGAGGAGCGCGCCCCATTTCTTGCACTGGCCGCCGGTGCGGGCCTCGCGGTGGCCGGATTGCTCCTCGCTGGGGCGACGGGCGCTCCCTACCTGACCTCGGAGGCCGTCAACCCCTGGGTGATCCTGTTCGCTGCCGGTGCGCTGGCGGCGCTCTACGCGATCCCGTTCGTGTCGGAGCGCCGCATGAGGCGACGGATCGAGGATCGTGACCGCCGCTGGGAACGTGCCCTTCTGGCCTGGGGTGCCATGGCCATCGGGGTCCTGCTCGCCGGGGTTCTGTTCGGAGTGGCCGGCGAATGGTCGGGAAGCTCGCTGGCAGGCACCGCCGGCCTGCTCGTGACGATCGAGGCGGCGCTCGTGATCGTGACGATGATCTTCTGGCTGGTCTCGGGTTAGGCGGGCTGGGGGTGCCCCCTCTATCCTCCTAGATTGACTGGTCAGTCAACCAGGCCGGTCGCGGGAGCGGAGAGGTGCTCTTGGGTGACGGCCGCCCCCTCAATCATGCGCGCAGCAGCCGTACAGCTCAACTCACAGGCGGACGTCGACCGCAATCTGGAGGCCGCCGAGCGCCTGGTGCGCGAGGCAGCAGGCGACGGCGCCGAGCTGATCGTGTTGCCCGAGAAATGGAACCTGCTGGGGTCTGCCGACGACCTCCGCGCCGGTGCCGAGCCACTCGACGGACCCACGCTTGCGGCGGCATCCGCCTGGGCCCGCGAGCTCGGCGTGGCTCTCGTGGCGGGCTCGATCACCGAGCGGGTCGAGGGAGCGGAGCGCCTCGCCAATACCTCTGTGCTCTTCGACCGCGAGGGTCGGCTCGTCGCGACGTACCGGAAGATCCACATGTTCGACGTCGACGTGGGTGGAGTCCGCTACCGGGAGTCCGAGACCGAGGCACCGGGGGAGGAGATCGTGCTCGGGGAGCTCGATCACGGTGGTGAGCCCCTGCCGATCGGCATGAGCGTCTGTTACGACCTGCGCTTCCCCGAGCTCTACCGGATCCTCACCCTGCGCGGCGCGCGCGTGATCGTCGCGCCCTCCGCCTTCACGATGCCCACGGGCCGCGCGCACTGGGACATCCTCGTTCGCGCCCGCGCGATCGAGAACCAGGCGTTCGTGATCGCCTCGGGTCAGACGGGCGAGGCGCCGCCCCATTACGAGTCATGGGGCCATTCGGCAATCGTCGATCCCTGGGGCCGCGTGCTCGCGCGAGCGGGCGCGGAGGTCGGATATATCGCCGCCGACCTGGACTTCGCTGAGCTGGAGCGCGTGCGCGAGACGCTGCCCTCGCTGGCCAACCGCCGCCCCCGGTCCTACCTTTGGCCGGAGCTGGTGGAGGCGCCCTTCTAGATGGCCAAGGCACCGCCCGCCGACCGCCGGCGGCAGATTCTCGACGCAGGTATCCGCGTCTTTGCCCGCCAGGGCTTCCATTCATGCCGAGTCTCGGACATCGCCGACGAGGCCGGTGTCGCCTACGGGCTCGTCTATCACTACTTCAAGTCCAAGGACGAGGTGATGAACGAGCTGTTCACCGAGCGCTGGTCCCTGCTCTTGACCGCGATCGACGAGGTCGATGCCACGAACGCCTCTGGCCGCGAGAAGCTCGACGAGGTCGCCCGGTTCATCATCGACTCCTACCGCCACGACCCGGAGCTGATGAAGGTGATCATCGTCGAGGTGACGCGCGCGGCGAATTCCTTCGGTCGCACCCACCTTCCGGACATCAGCCGCGCCTACGACTCGATCGCCAAGATCGTCGCGGGGGCGCAGCAAACCGGAGAGTTCCGCTCGGACATCGACCCCCAGGTCGCCTCCATGTGGTTCTACGGGGCGATCGAACAGCTGCTCTCGGGCTGGGTGTTCGAGCTGATCCCGGCTGGCGAGGGTGATTTCGACCGCTCTCGTGAGATGGTCGTCGAGATGATCTGCGGGGGCCTCGAGAAGGACCAGCGGACCGCCTAGGCCGGCCTGCGTGGTTTACTCCCCCGCCTGAGCCGGGTAGCCGCCCTGCAACTTCCGAGAGGCTTGCGAGATGGATAACGAAGTGGTGAGAAAGCTGATGTGGGCCGGTCTCTTGGCCGCGACCGGGGCGCTCGCCAGCGTCCTCGCGCACAGGACGTCAACTCTGATCTGGCACCGCGTCTTCGACGAGGATCCCCCCGAATGAGCCCCGAGCGAATCCCGCCCGACCCCCCTCATACAGAGGTGCCTCCGCAAGACCGCTCGGTCGGCGAGATGGTCTTCGACGTAAGCGAGCGCGTTTCGATCCTGATCCGCGAGGAGGTCGAGCTCGCGAAGGCCGAGGTCTCCGAGAAGGTCTCGTTCCTCGCCAAGGGCGGAGCGGTAGGCATCGCTGCTGGCGTCTTCGCGCTCATGGGGCTCGCGATGCTCATGCACGGGCTCGCCTGGCTGCTCAATGAGCTCTTCTTCGAGCCCAACGTCTGGATCGGCTTCATGGTCGAGGCGCTGTTCTGGTTCATCGTCGCGGGGATCGTGGGCTACGTCGCCTACAGGTCGCTCCAGAAGGGGTCGCCCCCCAAGCCCGACCTCGCGATCGAGGAGGCAAAGCGCGTGCGCCAGACGCTCCAGGGGGAGACGACCCCGTACGCGAAGCAGCCATGAGCAACGGTGGCGATCTCTATGTGAGCGGCGCGGGCGAGCCGGTGGCCCGCCGCACCGCCGGCGCACCCGGTCGCAGCTCAGCCGAGATCCGCGCTGACATCGAGGCGCAGCGAGAGCAGCTCGGCACGTCGGTCGAGGCCCTGCGCACGAGGGTCGGTGAGCTCACGGACTGGCGTCGCCAGGTGCAGGAGCACCGGCAGGAGCTGATCGTGGGCGCCGCCGTGGTCGGCTTCGCGGTTGGCGGCCTCTTGGCGCTGCGCCGCCGCCGCTAGGGCGGCGGCGCCCACGCGCGCCGCTCAGGCGGAGTCGCCTGAGCCCTCATCGGACTCGTCGTTTCCGGTCTCCTCTGCATCGCCGAACTCGGGCTCGCCGGGGTTGTGCTCGGCGTCCTCGTCGTGATCACCGAACTCGGGCTCGCCGGGATTGTGGTCGGGCTGCTCCATCGCGTCTCCTCCTCGTAGGGGGTTCGCGCCCCAACTTCCCGTCCGCGGAGCCGCTAGTCCAGGAACTCGCTCTTGACGCCGCCGAAGCCCAGCAGGCCCGGCCCCACGTGGGCGCCGATCACGGGTCCGATCTCGGACACGAACACCGGCTCTCCACCGAAGACGTCGCGGCAGCGCTCGACGAGCTCGCGCGCGGTCTCGGGGTCGTGAATGTGCTGAACGACCCATGCGTCGGCCCCCGCCCCGTGGCGTTCGTGCGCGAAATCGACCAAACGCTCGATCGCCCGGCGGCGCGTTCGCACGCGCTCCACGGGCGTGATCTCCTCCCCGAGCGTCAGGATCGGCTTGATCTGAAGCGCGGAGCCGAGCAGCGCCTGGGCCGCGCCGATGCGCCCGCCCTTTCGCAGGTACTCGAGCGTGTCGACCGCGAACCACAGCTTCAAGGAGCGGCGCACCGCCCGGGCGGCCTCACGCGCCTCGGTCCCGCCCGCCCCCTGGGCCGACGCCTTGGCCGCCACGAGGCACATGAGCCCGGTGCCCCCGCAGGCGGTGCGGCTGTCCTCGACGTGGACCCGCTCACCGCCCTTGCCCTCGTCGATCAGGTGCTGGCGCGCCTGGAGCGCTGATTCGTAGGTGCCGGAGATACCGGCGGAGAGGTGGATCGAGACGATCTCCGAGCCGGCGGCGAGGAGCGGCTCGTACACGGCCATGAAGTCGCCCACGGACGGCTGCGAGGTCGTCGCGCCATGCTCGGAGCGGCTCAGACGCTCGTAGAAGTCGTCGTAGCGGTCGGCAGCGATCTCGCGCTCGGCCGTTTGCTCGCCATCCAGGGTCACGTACAGGCTGACGCGGTGGATGTCGTGCTCGGCCACCAGCTCCTCGGGCAGGTAGGAGGTGGAGTCCGTGACGACTGCGGTCCGGGCGTCTGGGCTCACCGCGGTCGTTCTATCAGTCACAAAGCACCTACGCTTACCGCCGTGCGGCGAACGCGAAGGAAGCCCTCCCCCGAGGCCGCGGACGCGCCCAGGGTCACGCGCCCAGACGCGCCCGGCGCCGATGCGATCGTCTTCTGGCGCTGTCCAACTCGAACGAACGTGCTCTGCCCGTGCGGCGCGGTCGAGCGGCGCCTGCGCAAGCTCGGGCTCGAGCACCGAACCGAGCGCGTGCCCTATGACCGGCGGCACCGCCCGGAGATCGAGGAGCTCACGCGTCAGCGCCGCGTGCCGGCGCTGGTCGACGGCGACGAGGTCGTTCACGACTCGAAGCGCATCCTCCAGTACCTGGATTGGAAGTACGGAGATTGATCAGCAGCTACGCCCGCCGGGGCTATACAATGTGAAGCCATGGATACCCCAGACATCAGCGGTGACGCTGAGCGACACGGCAGCGGTAAAGATCAAGGAGCTCCTCGGTGCCGAGGATGCCTCCGATCAGGCGCTGCGCGTCGCCGTCCGCGGCGGTGGCTGCTCAGGGTTCCAGTATGCGCTGGCGCTCGACCAGCCCAAGGACGACGACCACGTGTTCGATCACGCCGGGGTTTCCGTCGTCGTCGACAAGGTCTCGATGCAGTTCGTGTTCGGCTCCGAGGTCGACTACGTCGACGGCCTCCAGGGTGCGGGGTTCACGGTCAACAATCCCAACGTCGTCGCCGCCTGTGGCTGCGGCTCGTCCTTCCAGGTCAAGGAAGACGCGGCCGAGCAGGCCGCAGCGACCGCCTAGCCTCCGCGCAGCCCGGATCCTGCATCGCGCGGTTCCGCGGAACCATGGCAGTCATTTGTGACTGGCATGGCCGACTTCCGAGCCCGATCGTCCAAGGAGCCACATGGCCACGATCACGGCCACTTCCCTTACCAAGAACATAGGCGCAAGAACGCTGTTTCAAGCGGTCTCGTTCAAGCTCGAGCCCGGCGATCGCATGGCGCTCTCCGGCCGCAACGGCAGCGGCAAGACGACTCTGCTGCGGACGCTCACCGGCGAGCAGTCGCTCGACGCGGGGACCGTTGCGCTGCACCGAGGCGCGCGAGTGGTGCTCCACGATCAGCGGCCACCGCGGTCTGACTCAGCCACGCTGCGCGACTACGTTCTCTCGGGCCTCGACTGGATCCTCGAGATCGAGGAGGAGCTCGCCTCGCTCGAGGCGCGGATGGCCGACGGCGATGCTGCGCCGGCGACACTGCGTGCCTACGCGGACGCGCAGGTGCGCTTCGACCACGCCGGCGGATATCGCTGGCGCGACGTGGCCACAGCGACGGTCCGCGGGCTCGGTTTTACCGGAGATGAGCTCGACCGCCCCCTCGACACCTTCTCCGGGGGCGAGCTGACCCGGGCGTCGCTGGCCCGGGCACTCGCGGCGCGGCCCGACCTGCTGTTGCTGGACGAGCCGACCAACCACCTCGATATCGAGTCGATGGAGTGGCTCGAGCGCCATCTCACCGAGCTCGACGCTGCGGTGATTCTTGTGGCGCACGACCGCTGGTTCCTCGAGTCGGTGGGCACATCGGTCCTGGAGCTCGAGGCGGGAAGGGCCCGGTTCTTCGCCGGGCCATGGCACGCCTGGCGAGCGGAGCGAGCCGCCCGCGAGCTTGCGGCCGGCCGCGATGCCGAGAAGCGGAGGGCCGACATTGCGCGCATGGAGCGTTTCGTCGAGCGGTTCCGCTACAAGGCGACCAAGGCGCGGCAGGCGCAATCGCGGGTGAAGATGATCGAGCGCCTGCGCGAGGAGGGGAGGAAGGCAGACGGAGCCGGCTCGGAGCGCTCGCTCGCCTTCTCGTTCGGGGATGCGCAACGGTCGGGACGCGTTGTCTTGGAGCTGGAGGGCGGTCGCATCGTGGCCGGCCGAAAGACGCTCTTGGAAGACGCTGAGATGTGGCTCGAGCGCGGTGAGCACGTCTGCCTCGTGGGCGCCAATGGCGCCGGCAAGACGACGTTGGTGGAGACGCTCGCGGGACGGCGGGAACCGGACACCGGTCGAGTGAAGGTGGGTCACAAGGTCCATCTGGGCTACCTGTCGCAGCACTCGGACCTCCCCCACGACCCCGAGGTGACGGTGCTCGCTCACGCCCAGCGCGCCACCGGCCTCTCGGAGGCGAAGACGCGAGGCCTGCTTGGCAGGTTCCTTTTCTCCGGCGAGGACGTGATGAAGACCCTCGACTTGATCTCCGGCGGTGAAGCTCGGCGCCTGTCGCTGGCGATCCTCACGAGCTCCGACGCCAACCTGCTCGTCCTCGATGAGCCCACCAATCACCTCGATCTCGAGAGCCGCGAGGCCCTCGAGGACGCATTGGTGCGCTTCGGCGGCTCCCTGCTCTTGATCTCGCACGACCGCGCCCTGCTCGAGGCGGTGGGCAGTCGCACGGTCGTGCTCGCCGACGGTCACCTTCGCAGTCATCCGGGCGGCTGGGCGGAGTACCGCGCGGCCGAGGACGAGCGCCGAGAAGCCCCCGCCAGGCCCCCGGAGAAACCGCGGCGGGCCGGACCCAAGGGACCCAGCAAAAATCGCATCGCCCAGGCGAAGCGTCTCGAGCGCGAGGCGGACGCCGCCGATGCGGCGCTGCGTGCGCTCGAGGAGGAGCTCGCGGACCCGGCCGCTTGGGCCGACCCCGCGCGAGCGGCCAAATCGACGCGTCGCCACGAGCAAGCGAAACGGGCGGCGGCGGAGGCGTATGCGGCGTGGGAGAGAGCCGCGGCGGAGTAGTCGTCTTGGCGGGGAGCGTGCCTTCGCGATTTGAGCTCGAACGGGAAGGGGTCCGTCTCTCTGGCCTCGACTTCGGCGGGGCGGGGCCGCCCGTCCTCCTCATGCACGGCCTCGCCGGTTACGCCGGGGAATGGGCGGACACGGCGAGCTGGCTGACCGAATCCTGCCGGGTTGTCGCCCTGGACGCCCGCGGGCACGGGGATAGCGAGCGCTGCCCCGAGCACCTGACCCAAGACGCGCACGCCGCCGATGCCGCGTTCGTACTCCAGTGGCTCGAGCTGGGACCAGCAGTGGTAGTGGGACAGTCGCTTGGGGGGCAGACAGCGATGGTCCTCACCGCCCGCAGGCCGGATCTGGTTTGTGGCCTTGTCGTTGCCGAGGCCAGCCCGGCGGCTGGCGCTCGGGGCACGCTCGAGGAGGTCATGGACGATCTGAACGCCTGGCCCGTGCCGTTCGAAACTCACGAGGCGGCGGTGTCGTTCTTCGGCGAGCCGTCTCGTCGCGCCGAGGCGTGGGCGAACGGGCTCGAGCACCGCGAGGGAAGCTGGTGGCCGGGCTTCGATCCCGAGGTGATGGCCAGGACCTTGCGCGAGGCGTTGAGCCGCGCCTATTGGGCCGAATGGGAGGGTGTCAGCTGTCCGGCTCTCGTCGTCCGGGGGACCGAGGGTGAGCTGCCTCGGCCCGAAGCCCAATCGATGGTCGAGCGGTTGTCCGGAGCCGAGCTGGTGGAGATTCCCGGCGCCGGGCACGACCTCCACCTGGACCGACCAGCCGAATGGCGGCGGGCCCTAGAAGAGTTCCTTAGCTCCTTGCACTGACAGCGGTCTCACCCAATCGTCCACGACTCGATCTCGTCGCGCTTGAACCGCAGGTACCCCGGCTCTCCGAGGCGGCCGCCTCGGATGAGCCAGAAGGGGATCGCGTCTCGTTCGACCAGCTCGACGATCTCCGGTGGCGGCAGCTCGAGCAGCGTCGCGACCTGCTGGACCGTGAGCCAGCGATCGTCCTCCGGGTCGGGGAGCAGGACCGTTCGCACCTGCTGGGGGCGGGTATGGCCTCCGACGCCCACGAGCACGTAGATGGTCGCCGCGAAGGCGATCACCGCGACGCCGGCGACGACGATGTCCATCGGCCGCCCTTCGGGCCGTTAGCCCAGCTGCATCGGCGGGCTCTGCTGCGGGCCGCCGGGGACGAGCTTCTCGGGCGCTGGGGCCTCGGCACTCTCGGGCTGGGAGACGCCCAGGAGGTCCGCGAGCTCACCCGAGTCGAACATCTCCTCGACGATGTCGCAGCCACCCACCAGGTCGCCCTTGACGTAGAGCTGCGGGAACGTGCGCCAGTCGGCGATCTCGCCGGTCGCCTCACGCAGAGGGTCGAGGGCGGGTAGGACGTCGACCGCCCCGTACTCGACGCCAAGCTGCTCGAGCATCCCGACGACTCGCATGGAGAAGCCACAGCGCGGCGCCTCGGGGACTCCCTTCATGAACAGGAGCACCTCGTTGTCGCGGATGATCTCCTCAACCTTGGCCTTAAGCTCTGAATCGCTCATAGGCCCAAGATAGCGAGTGGCGGCTACGGGTCTCGCGGAGCTGAGCTGACGGACAGAGCGTGGATCGTGCCGTCGTCCATCAGGTGTTGGACCGGCCGCTTCACCATCCGGTGCTGGTCCACCCGGCTTTGCCCCTCGAACTGGGGCGCCGTCACCACGGCGCGCAGGTGATCACCACCGCCCTCGTCGACGATCTCGACGTCCGCGCCCGGAAGCGCCTCGGCGATCAGGTCGCGGATGCGGTCGAGATCGGCCATGTTGTTGGGTGTCGCTCAGGGATCGCAGGAACCGCCGAAGGTGCCGCGCCGGTCCACCTGGCATTCGTCGGGAGCACCGTCATCCCCGAACCGGCTGGCGCGAGCGGGCCGCATCGACCATCTCGTCGATGCGACAGAACTTGACGCGCGGGCGGCCCAGCGGCTCGCCCCTGCTCTTCTCGGCGACGTCGATCGCCTCCCAGTCCTGAAAGCTCACGACCGTGTCCGGGCTGCGCTCGGCCAGGAGCTCCTCGATTGGCGAGCCACCCGAAGGCTCAGGGATCCGACCCGCTTCGAGATCTTCGAAGAGGTTGTCGATCGTCTCCTGCGCGTCCTTCTTGTTGGTGCCGATGACGCCGCTTGGGCCGCGCTTGATCCAACCGACGACGTACTGCCCCTCCACCTGAGCTCCGTCTTCGTCGAGCACCCGCCCGGCCTCGTTGCGGATCACGCCGCGGTCGTGATCGAAGGGGATGCCCGCGAGGCCGACGCCCAGGTAGCCAATCGAACGAAAGACGAGGCCGCACTCGAGCTCCTCGCGCTTGCCTGTATCGCGAGCGCTCAGCCGTCCCCCCTTGCCCTCAACCAGCTCGTTGCGCCCGATCACGATGCTCTCGACCCTGCCGTCACCCTTGAGCTCGAGGGGCGAGCAGAGGAACCGCAGGACGATCCGGCGGCGTTTGCCCTCCGGCTGCCGCGTCGAGAAGTCGGTGAAGATGTCCACGTTCTTGCGGGAGGTCATGTCGGCCTCGTCGGACTCGATGTACGCGCGACTCAGCGGGTCGAGCTCGACCTCGGCGGGGTCGATCACGACGTCGGCGTCGATCATCTCGCCGAGCTCGCGGACCTCGGGGTTCGTAAACGCGGCCTGGGCCGGGCCTCGACGTCCGAGCACCACGATCTCGCGCACGCCGCTTTCGGCCATCGGCTCGATGGCGTGATCCGCGGTATCCGTCTCCTCCAGCTCGGCGCGGGTGAGGGCGAGCATGCGGGCCACGTCCGCCGCGACGTTGCCGTTGCCAATCACGACCACCCGCTCGCAGGAGAGGTCGAACTCGTGATCGGCGAAGTCCGGATGGGCGTTGTACCAGGCGACGAACTCGGTGGCCGCGTAGCTCCCGGGCAACTCCTCCCCGGGGATGCCGAGCTTGCGATCGGTGGAGGACCCGTACGCGTAGATCACGGCGTGGTAGCGCTCGGCGAGCTCGGTGGGATGCAGCTCACGCCCGATCTCGACATTGCCGAAGAAGCGAAATCCCTCGGTGGCCGCGGTCTTCTCGTAGCGGCGGATCACGTTCTTGATCTTGGGGTGATCGGGGGCGACCCCGGCCCGCACGAGCCCGAACGGGGTGGGCAGCCGGTCGAACATGTCCACCTCGACCGTCACTTCGGGGCTGCCGAGCACCGATTCGGCCGCATAGAAGCCGGCCGGGCCGGAGCCGATGATGGCCGCGCGCAGGGGGTGTTCGGAGCTTCCGAGCTGGCTCATGCGAGCCGGAAAGGGTATTAGGCGGGGGCAGGCTCGGCGCGGGATGTGGCGGCGCCGTCGAGAGCGTCGAGGGCGCGGCCGATCGACATCGCCACGCAGGTGAAGATGGGTGTGTCGCGGAGCGTGTAGGCGCTCGATTCGGTGCCTCGCAGCTCCTGGACGAGATCGAGGAACATGGCCGGCTCGTCGGCCTCGAAGGAGACCACGAACTCCTGGTCGTCGATGCCGAACGAGTACGCGGTGTTGATGGTGATCTCCGGATACGTCCGTCCGACCCGGATGTGGTCGGCCATGATTCGCTGCCGTTCGGAGTCCGAGAGCGCGTACCACTCCCGTTTCTTGTCCATGGGATAGACGATCAGATACCTGCGGTCGGAAGTGCAGATCTCCGGACGAGCCTCCGACTCCGAATACGGCGATCGTTTCGTGAGCGCCAGGTAGGAATGGGGCACCGTCGCCCAGCGGGCCAGCCCGCTCTGGGCCAAGACCACATGAAAGGTGTGCAGGTCCGCGAGGACGGGGCTTTGCGAGAGCAGCAGAAGGTCGGTGTCGCCGCGGGTGCCCACCGTCGAGTAGGCACGCAGCGAGCGATCCTGAGCGAAGTCCTCGCAGGCGGCGAGAAACTCGCGCTTGTCCTGCGCTCGCTCGGTGGGAGAGCGCCGGTGCCACCCGGGCTCGACCTTGAAGAACGTGAACTTCGCGTAGGTGCGGTCGCCCATGTCCCTCATTCTGGCGAAGGTGGCCTGCCGTTAGTCGGTTTCCAGCAGGAAGGCGTCGAGCTGGCGCCAGGTCGTGCGTTCAGCCGAGCGGCCTGTGAGCACGCCCAGATGCCCGCCCGGCGCCATGGCCAGGCGGACGTCGGCGGCATTGGGAAGCAGTGATCCCACGTGATGGACGGAGCCGCGGGGAGCGAGCACGTCGCCGTCGCCGGCGATCCCCAGGACGGGAATCCGGACCTCTCGCAGGTCGACGGTCTGACCGCCCAGCTCAAGGCGACCCCCCGCGAGCTCGTTGATGCAGAAGAAGCGATGGTAGAGCTGCCCGAAGCCGCGGCCGGGGTAGGCCACCATCGCGCTCATGAAGCTCTCGATCGCCTCGTCTTGGGCCAGGAACTCCTCATCGTCCATCCGCGACGCGAGCACCAGCGGCCGTGCCAGATAGCGGTCGAGCGATGTGAGGCGGAAGCCGGCGCCTACGAGCGTCGCCGGCGCCCCGCCAAGCGCGCGGTAGAGCGCCGTGCCGAAGGCCCCACCGGTGAGGTCGGCCAGGCGGCGAACCGGAGCCATCAGCCGCACCTGGGCGAAGTCGAACGGGCTCGCGATCATCGCCACCGACGCCGCCTCAATGCGTCCGGCGGCCACCGCGAGCAGGCTCATGATCCCGCCGAGGCACCACCCCACGAGCTGCGTTCGGCTGGCATTCGCGTCCGCCTCGACGAAACCGGCGGCCGTCGGAATCACCTCGTCCACCCAGTGCTCGAGCCCAAGCTCGCGGTCGTCGTACCCGATGCGCCCGTAGTCGACGACGTATGTCTGGTAGCCGAGCGCGGTGAGATGCTCGGCGAGGCTGCACCCCCGCCGCAGGTCGAAGCATTGCGTGGGGGCTGCAAGCGGTGGGACGAGCAGAACCGGGGTGCGCTGCGATGCCTCCATGCCGCCGGGCATCTCGTAGCGCCGCACGGTGCAATGCGGCGCTTCGCTCACGACCTTCGACGGCCACGGCGTCAGGTCGGCGACGCCTCCGCGCAGATACCTGCGATACGCGTTCTCGGCCGCCGCCGGATAGCGCCACGGCGACATTGGCCTGGGGAGCGTCGGCATCGGCGCAGAACGCAGGCGGACCTAGCCGGCCTTCTTGTCCAACACCTGAAGCAGCTCGTGGGCTGCGAGCTCGATCTCCTTGTGGCGCCATTCAGCCGCGCGGTAGTGGCAGGCGATCAGGCCGGTGCGGTGGATTCGCCGGAAGTCACCGAAGACGAATGCGTACCGAGCCTTCGTCTCGTCCGTGGCGTCGTCGGTGAGCCCGAGGTGCCATTCGGCGTACTCGTCCCACGAGTGCGAATCCAGGAAGTCGTTCTCGTCATCGGCGCTCGGCTGATCGTCGCCCCACTCGCTGTCGAGCACGTACTGGCGCGCCTCGATCAGCTTCCGGGCGTGGGCGACGCCGGCGTCGTTTACGGAATAGGAGGCCATCATGCAGATTGTGCCCCATCCGCACCGCTATTCTCACTGCGATGACCAAGCGCCGCGCCACCTGCTCACTCGCCACCTCCGGAGGGCACCTGATGTCCTCGGACATGCCCGGGCGGGCGCTGCGCGCGCCGGTCGTCTAGGCCGGCAGCCTGCCCGGCGCCCGCGCCTTCGCCCCTACCATCCGAGGGCCCATGGCTGAGCGTGATTTTCTGGCCACGGTGCGCGAGCGAATCGTCGTCTTCGACGGCGGCATGGGCGCGACCCTGGAGCAATTCGAGCTTGAGCCGGCCGACTACGGCGGCTTGGCGGGAAAGTGCCACGAGGCACTTGTCCTGCACCGCCCGGACGTGATCGAGGGGGTCCACGCCTCGATGGTGGAGGCGGGGGCGGAGGTGGTCGAGACCGACACCTTTCAGGGCTCGCGGCTCAAGCTCGACGAATGGGGACTGGGCGAGCAAACGTCCGAGATCAACCGCAAGGCGGCCGAGATCGCGCGCGCGGCCGTAGGCCCCGCCCGCTTCGTTGCCGGATCGATCGGCCCGACGGGATTCCTGCCGGCGTCGGATGACCCGACTCTGGGCGACATCTCCTTCCGCGCGCTGGTCGATGTGTTCGCGGAGCAGGCACGGGCGCTCGCCGAAGGCGGGGCGGACCTGATCACGATCGAGACGGCCCAGGACATGCTGGAAGTGAAAGCGGCCATTTTCGGGGCCCGCCAGGCCTTCGCGACAACGGGACGCACCCTGCCAATCCAGGCCTCCGTCTCGCTTCTTCCCCAGGGGGGGAAGATGCTGCTCGGCACCGATATCCAGGCCGTGCTTGCGACGCTGCATGCCCTCGAGGTCGACATCATCGGCCTCAACTGCTCGACCGGCCCCGATGACATGCGCGATGCGATCCGCTACCTGGGCGAGCACAGCCCGCGTCCGGTCCACTGCATCCCGAACGCCGGGCTGCCGCTTCAGGGGCCGGATGGCGAGACGATCTTCCCCGAGACGCCCGCGCAGATCTCCGAGGTCCTGGGCGAGTTCGTCGAGCGCCACAACGTGGGCATCGTCGGAGGGTGCTGCGGCACCACCCCTGAGCACATCGAGGCGATTGCCGAGCGCGTGGGCGGCTGCAGGCCCGGCGAGCGGCCCCGCTCGTTGCCCCCCGTGGTGAGCTCGATGATGACCGCGACAGACCTCGTGCAGGAGCCCCGCCCGACCCTCGTGGGCGAGCGCGTCAACTCACAGGGTTCGCGACGGGCGAAGGAGCTGCTGCTCGCCGGCGACTACGACGGCCTGGTCCAGATCGCCGAGGATCAGGTCTCGGGCGGCGCGCACGTACTGGACGTCTGCGTGGCCTTGACCGAGCGCCAAGACGAGGACGCCCAGATGCGGGAGCTGGTGCAGCGGATCTCGCTGACCCAGCCGGCGCCGATCCAAATCGACTCGACCGAGCCCGAGGTGATCGAGGCAGCGCTCGAGGCAATTCCCGGCCGCGCGATCGTGAACTCGATCAACCTCGAGGCGGGCCGTGAGAAAGCCGACCGGGTCATCCCCCTGGCGAAGGCTCATGGCGCGGCCGTGATCGCGCTCACGATCGATGAAGAGGGAATGGCGAAAACGGGCGAGCGCAAGCTGGAGATCGCGAAGCGAATCACGCAGATCGCATGCGACGACCACGGGCTCCCACCCGACTCGCTTATCTTCGACGCCCTCACCTTCACGCTCACCACAGGTGACGAGGAATGGCGCCCCTCAGCCGTGGCGACGATCGAGGGCATCCGCGAGATCAAGGCGGAGATCCCCGGCGTGCAGACTTCGCTCGGCGTCTCGAACGTCTCATTCGGCGTCTCGCCGACCGCCCGTGCCGTGCTCAACTCGGTCTTCCTGCATCACTGCGTAGAGGCGGGCCTGGACCTCGCGATGGTGAACCCGAACCACATCTCGCCGTACGGGGAGATCCCGGCGTCGGAGCGGGAGCTGGCCGACGACCTCGTCTTCAATCGCCGTCCCGACTCGCTCGAGCGCTTCATCGAGCACTTCGAGGCGAAGGGTCCCGAGGACGCCGAGGAGGCCGGCGACCCAACCGAGGGCATGGAGCCCGAGGAGGCCCTTCACTGGCACGTCCTGCGCCGTCGCAAGGATGGGGTGGAGGACTGGATCGATCGCTCAGTCGAGAAGATCGGGGCGGTGCCGACCCTGAACGGGGTGTTGCTGCCCGCCATGAAGGAGGTGGGCGACAAGTTCGGCGCGGGGGAGCTGATCCTGCCGTTCGTGCTGCAGTCGGCCGAGGTGATGAAGCGAGCTGTGGCTCGGCTCGAGAACTACCTCGAGCGGATCGAGGGACACACGAAGGGCAAGGTCGTGATCGCGACGGTGTTCGGCGACGTCCACGACATCGGCAAGTCGCTCGTCAACACGATTCTCACCAACAACGGCTACACGGTCGTCGACCTCGGCAAGCAGGTGCCGATCGACGCGATCATCGACGCTGCGGTCGAGCACGACGCCGACGCGATCGGCCTCTCCGCGCTCCTCGTGTCCACCTCGAAGCAGATGCCGGCGTGCATTCAGGAGCTCCACCGGCGCGAGCTCCCGTTTCCTGTGTTGATCGGAGGCGCCGCGATCAATCGGGACTTCGGCCGTCGCGCCCTTTACCCGCTCGGCAAGGACTCAGATGAGGTCTACGAGCCTGGCGTCTTCTACTGCAAGGATGCCTTCGTGGGCCTCGACACGGTCGATTCACTGGTCGACTCCGAGGCGCGGGGCGCCCTTGTGGCGAAGATCCGCGCGGAGGCCACGGAGTTGCGAGAGCGACCGGTGGCGCAGGAGTCGGGCCCTCCCACCACGGACGACTCCACCCGCTCGGGCGCCGCCACCGATAACCCGATCCCGGAGCCACCGTTCTGGGGTGTGCGCGACATCGAGGTGGACCTCGACGAGGTCTACCCCTATCTGGATCGTCACGTTCTGTTCAAGCTCCACTGGGGGGGCAGAGGGCGTAAGGGTGAGGACTGGAGGCGGATCGTGGAGGGCCACGAGGGCGACGAGGGCTTCGCCCCGAAGCTCGAGCGCATGTGGCGCGAGCAGGATTACCTGCGCCCGCGGGCTCGCATCGGCTACTTCCCCTGCAACTCCGACGGCAACGAGCTGGTCATCTTCGACCCCGCGGATGGCGATCTCGAGGTCGAGCGGCTCGTGTTTCCGCGCCAGCCCCGGCACGACCGCATCTGCCTCGCCGACTTCTACCGTCCCCTCGATTCCGGCGAGCACGATGTGGTCGCTCTCCAGGCGGTGACCGTCGGCCCTGAGGTCACCGAGCTGACCGCCCGGCTCGAGCGCGACGGCGAGTTCGCTGAGCAGCTGTTCGTCCACGGTCTGGGGGTGCAAGCAGCGGAGGGACTGGCCGAGTGGCTTCACGCCGAGGCCCGCCGGGGACTCAGAATCGACCTGGATCAGGGCCGGCGCTACTCCTGGGGCTATCCCGCCTGCCCCGACCAGTCGGAGCACGAGAAGGTCTGGGAGCTGCTCGGGTTAGACGAGCTTGGCATGACCCTCTCGGACGGCTACGCCGTTGAGCCTGAGCAGTCGACCGTCGCGATCATCGCCCACCACCCCCAGGCCGTCTACTTCGGTATGAAGTCTGGGTTCATCCCAGCGGAGAAGGCCGGCGATGAGCTGATCGCCGGCACCGAGCGAGGAGGAGAGCTTCCCTCGCCAGCCGGGTCAGTTGCCCGCGATCCGGAAGACGCCGCCTGACTGCTGCGCCAGGTACGTGCGCTTGCGAGCGTCGCGGCCGAAAGTGGTGAGCCCGGGCTTGTTGTCGACCCCGAGGTTCTTCGTGTCGCGCGACTCGCCTCCCCTCGGAATGAAGCTCTTCAAGACGCCATCACAGAGGTCGCCAAAGATGTAGCGACCGCGAAGCGCGGGGATGTTGGGGTCGCGCGAGACGTAGCCGCCCGTGATCGAGCACCGCCCGCCCGAGTGCGAATACTGATGACCTGGCTCGGCATGGTGGTCGATCGAGCCACCCTCGAAACGAAGCGTGCCCTCGTAGACGTCCCAGCCGAAGTTGGCGCCGCGCGCCCGCTTTACCGTCCGCACGTTTACCTCCTCCCGGCGCTCCTGGCCGACATCGGCGATGAAGAGCTGACTGCCGTCGAACGAGAAGCGCCAGGGGTTTCGGAGGCCGCGCGCGAAGATCTCGTCACGCCCCTGCTTGCCCTTGTACGGATTTCCGGAGGGGACGGAGTAGCGCCTCCCGTGCTTCCGGCTTGGGTCGATTCGCAGCAGCTTGCCGAGGAGGCTACCCCTGGACTGGGCGTTTTCCGAGGGGTCGCCGCCGCCGCCGCCATCGCCGGTTCCGATGTAGAGGTTGTCTCCGGGCCCGAACTGGAGCTGCCCCCCGTAGTGGTTGTCGTTGGCGCGATGACGAATTTCGAGCACCTTCCGTCGCGAGGAGCGAACGGCCTGCCCCGGCCTTCGCTTCTTGCGCAAGAACCCGTCGATGCGGATATCCCCTTGGCCGTCCGTGTAATAGACGTAGAAGTGCCGATCGTTGTTCCAGTTGGGGAAGGCGACCGAGAAGAGGCCACGCTCCCCGCCGCAACAGGACACGATGTTCTTGATGTTCAGGAACGTCCCGGCCTTGCGGCCGTCCTCGAGCTTCGCGATGCGGCCCTCCCGCTCCACCACGAACACAAGGTCGCCGGCGCCCGGTGGCCCGTGCACGTAGACAGGCTTGTCATAGCTGGCAACGCGAGTGAGGTGGAAGTTCCCGCGCCCATCGCCGACTCCGGCCCGGGCTCGCTCCTCACCGCCGGGCGAGCTGGCCGCGAAGGCGAGCGCGAGGCCAGCGGCCAAGCTCCCTGCGGCGGCGAGCGCGATCTGGCGGGGTCCGCTCCTCACAGACCCAGGCGGTTGCGGAGACCGCGGGCGTTGACCGCCCGGAAGAGGCGGTCAAGAAGCTTGCGGCGCCTCGCCGTGTAGGGGTACCAGAGCGGCTCTGACTTGGCGGTCGGCAGGCGGGGCGTGACGATCGACTCCGAGCGACAGTACTTGCGAATTCCGGCCGGGCCGTGGCGCCAGCCGATGCCCGAGTCCTTCCACCCGCCCATCGGGACCTCGAGGTGGAGGTAGTTCACGAGCGCGTCGTTGATGTTGGCCGCTCCGACCTCGAGCTGTTCGGCCACTCGCTCGGCGCGCTCGGTGTCCTTCGAGAAGACCGAAGCGGAGAGCCCGTAGCGGCTGTCGTTGGCCATGCGGATGGCCTCTTGAGCGTCGCTTACCTTCATTACGCCGACAACGGGGCCGAAGGTCTCGTCGATCATTACCTTCATCGAGTGGTCGGCGTCGGCGATGACGGTGGGCTCGTACCAATCGCCCGGTCCGTCCTTGCGCCTGCCGCCGGTGAGAATGCGTGCGCCCTTCGAGCGCGCGTCCTCGACGTGTTGGGAGACGATCTCGAGCTGGGCTGGCGACGTCATCGCACCCTGGTCGGCGCCGTACTCCCGGCCGTCTGCCCGCTGACGCAATTCCTGGACGTTCGCCGCGAGCTTCTTGACGAACTCGTCGTAGATCGCTTCCTCGACATAGACCCGCTCGATCGACATGCAGACCTGGCCCGTGTTGACGAACCCTCCGTAGGTCGTCGCGTTCGCGGCCCGGTCGATATCGGCGTCGGCCAGCACGATCGCCGGGTCCTTGCCGCCGAGCTCCAAGGAGACGGGAGTGAGCGTGTCGGCGGCGCGCTTCATGACGATGCGCCCGGTGCGGTCCGACCCGGTGAAGTGCACGCAGTCGACCTCGTCGATCAGGGCACCCCCGGTCTCGGCGCCTCCGTTTACGAGGTCGAAGACGTCGGGGCCGCCGACTTCCTCCTTCCAGCCGCGGATCACCTCCATCAGCTCCAGCGGGGTGAACTCGCTTGGCTTGATGACGACGGCGGCGCCGGCCACGAGGGCGGGGATCCCGTCGCCGGCGGAGAGGATGAGTGGGAAGTTCCAAGGGCTGATCACGCCGACAACCGGATAGGGGCGGTAGCGCACACGCAGGCGGCGGACCTTGGCCGGCAGCGGCCCCGGGGTGGGGGTTTCGTCGGCCAGATAGGACGAGGCGTTCTCACCCCAGAAGTTCACGGCCATTTCGAGGTAGATCGACTCGAGCCCGGAGTCGCCGCGGACCTTTCCGGTCTCCCCCTGGACGATGTCCGCGATCCGCTCGCGGTTATCGAGCAGCCAGTCGCGCCAGCGCTCGAGCCACATCGTTCGGCCCTTGACGCCGAGCGCCTCCCACTCGGGCTGATTGGCGCGCACGCGCGCGACCGTCTCCGCAACCTGGCCGGGGCTCGCGACTTCGAGCGTTTCGATCAGGGTGCCGTCGGCCGGCCTGCGTACCTCGAACGCTTCGGCTGTCGGGGTGGCGCCGTTTCCAGCCGCGTTCGCGTCCTTGGGCGTGGCTTCGGTGGCGGGGGCGGGCTCCATCGCGGCGGGGGTGGACTGTAGCGGCCAGGGGGTGTCGGCCCGTCAGTCCTGAACGAGCCGAAAGAGCGTGTTTGTGGTGAGCGAGGTCACGTAGATTGCGCCGTCCGGCCCAGCGACGAACGAGCTTGGGTTCTGCACCTTGACGCCGGCCAGGCGTTTGCCGGCGGCGCCCCGCAGTCGCGGCTCGAAGCTGCGCAGGCGGCCGGCAACGAAGTCCGCGTAGAGATAACGACCGAACTCCGACGGGAGGTTTGGGTCGCGCACGAACACCCCGCCCGTGATCACCCGTGCGTCGCCGTGGCGGTATTGATGGACAGGCGGCTCGTAGCGGGGCCGGGAGGGACGGGGGGCCTCGTTGTCGCCGGGGTAGTTGAACCGGTGCTCGCCCTCGAAGTGATCCCAGCCGAAGTTCGCCCTCCGCAGGGTCTCCTCGTTTTCAACGTCCACTTCCTCCCACGCGCCCTGGCCCACGTCCCCGATCCCGATCTTGCCCGTGACGGGATCGAAGGAGAAGCGAAAGGGATTGCGCAGGCCCAGCGCGTAGACCTCGTCGCGGCCCGGCTTGCGGACGAAGGGGTTTGAGCCCGGGACCGCGTAGTCGCCGGCGCCGTCGCCGTGCGGGTCGATGCGCAGGAGCTTGCCGGTGAGCTCGCCCTTGTCCTGCGCACTCTCGTCGGGATCGCCGCCGTCGCCGCCGTCGCCGGTAGCGGCGTAGAGCCGGCCGTCGGGCCCGAAGGCGATCGTGCCGCCCTGGTGATTCTCGGCGCCGGGATGACGAATCGACATCACGCGTCGCTGGGAGGCCTCGTTCGCATTCGTGTCGGACGTGGCCTCGAACTCGTCGATGCGAGTCCTGTGGCTGCCGTTTGTCGTGTAGTAGACGTAGAAGAGGCCGTTGGCCTGGTAGTCGGGGTCGAAGGCGATCGAGAGCAGCCCGCCCTCCCCGGCGACCGACACGGCGGGGACGTCCAGGAACTCCTGCGAGCTGCCGTCGCTGGGATCGAGCGCGCGCACGGTTCCGCCGCGCTCGACCACGTAGAGAAGATCGCCTACGCCCGGCGCTGCGGCCGAGTAGATCGGCTGATCCAAGTCGGCTGCCACGGCCTCCTTGCCCAGGGAGCCCTCCTTCGCCGAGGGCTTGGTGCCCGGCGCGGCGCCAGCGGTCGCGACCAGCGCCGCGCCCAGCAGGGCGAAGGCCGCCGCAGCGATCCTCGCTCTCACGAGCCCGGCTCGATCGCGAAGACGTCCCCTTCGATCGACGCCACGTAGAGCTGGCCGTCTTCGCCCTCGCCGAAGGAGCTCGGGCTCGACACATGGAGCCCCAGATCGGTGCCATCCGCGCCGGTCGGAATGTCCACCGTGCGCAGGTCGCCCACGCAGAGATCGGTGAACAGGTAGTCGCCCGTAAGCGAGGCCAGCTCTGGATCGCGGACGACGTAGCCGCCCGTAATCGAGCAGAACTCATCAGGCGCGCTGTGTGAGAACTCCGAGATGGGCGCGGTATGCGGACTCGCGGTCGGGCCGATCCCGAAGGACGTCTCGAACGTGCCCTCGAAGTCGTTCCAGCCGAAGTTGGCGCCGAGGCCGGGATTGGTGCCCGCGAGGTAGTCGATCTCCTCCCAGTCGCTGCCGCCGACGTCGGCGATCGTCAGCGCTTCTGCGCCCGAGTCGAACGAGAAGCGCCACGGGTTGCGGAGGCCGAGAGCGAAGATCTCGTCCTCACCGGCCACGCCAACGAAGGGGTTGGTCGGTGGCACCTCGTAGCCGCCGTCGGCCTGGGGGTCGATGCGCACGAGCTTGCCGAGCAGGGTGCCTGAGACTTGGGCGTCGTTTTCGGGGTCGTCCGGCGGCCCGCCGTCCCCGATGCCAGCGTAGAGGAACCCGTCCGGCCCGAACTGGAGCTGACCGCCGTTGTGGTTGTCGGCCTGGTCGTGTTCGATCGTGATGACCCTCTTGCGCGAGTTGAGCGAGGCCTTGTTGGCGGTCGTCTGCTTGCGCTTGAACTGATCGATGCGGATGTCGCCGTTGTTCTTCACGTAGTAGACGTAGAAGCGACGGTTGGTGTCGTAGTCGGGGTGGAAGGCGAGCGAGAGCAGGCCCTCTTCGCCCCCTGAGCGAACGATGTCCTTGATGTTGAGGAAGGGCTTGGCCTTCTTTAAGCCGTTCTTCAGTACCCGGATCTTTCCCTGGCGCTCGACAACGAAGAGGAGCCCTTGGGCGCCGGGCGCATTGTCGACGTAGACCGGCGAGTCGAAGTTGCCGATGTCGTCGAGCTCGAAGGCCGGCCCCCGGGCAGCCGCAGTGGTGCTCTCGGCCGTCGCCACAAGGACGACCGCCACAAGCGCTGCGAGAGCCGCCGCCAATGCCAATGCGCCCCGCGTCCGCGAACCCGTCATCTCGCCTCGATCGGCCGGATTGCTCATTCGGATGCTGGATCCAGCCTGTAGACCGGGCCTGAGAGCGAGGTTGCGTAGATGTGTCCCTCCCGGTCCTCGCCGAACGAGCTGAGCTCCGAGACATTGAGGCCGACCGCTGTGTCGTCCCTCGCCGGACGGCCGGGCCGCGCGGTGAAGCTGCGGAGCTCCCCGGCGCAGAAGTCGCCGTAGAGGTAGCGGCCGTAGAGACTCTCCAGGGCGCGGTCGCGGACCACGTAGCCGCCCGTCACCGAACACCCGCCTTCGTCCTGGGTGTACTCGAGCACGGGCGGGATGTGGCGGGGGGCATCCTGATCCTCGTTGAAGCGCGCGCTGCCCTCGTAGGCGGACCAGCCGAAGTTCGCACCGGACAGTTCGTCGCCGGTCACGCCGTCGACCTCCTCCAACTCGTACTGCCCCACGTCGCCGATCCAAACGTCGCCGTTCTCGCGATCGAAGGAGAAGCGCCACGGGTTTCGGAGGCCGTAGGAGTAGATCTCGGGCACCGCGTTCGCATCGTCGGCGAACGGGTTGTCGGCCGGGATCTCGTACGGCTCGTCGGCGTCGGGCGTGGGCGCGAAGCGCAGCATCTTGCCGAGCGGCTGGGAGAGATCTTGTGCGGTGCGATCCGGGTCCTCCTTGGCCCCACCGTCGCCCATCCCGAGGTAGAGGTTGCCATCGGGCCCGAAGAGGAGCAGGCCGCCGTTGTGGTTCGGGTAGGGATCGTCGATGAAGAAGAAATCCCGGGCACTCGCGGGATCGACGGTGCCGTCCTCGGCTCGGTACTCGGTCACTCGGGAGTCACCGGCGCTGTCCGTGTAGGAGGCGTAGACGACCCCGGATTGGTCGTAATCGGGTGCGAAGGCGATCGATAGGAGCCCCTGCTCAGCGTCCACCGTGACCTCGTCCGAGAGGTCGAGGAAAACCTCGGGCTCGCCGCCGTCACCGGGCACCCGCATGACCCTCCCGGTCTGCTCGACGACGTAGAGTGCGTCGTCGCCGGCCGGCGGTTGGGTCACATACAGCGGCTGCTCGAAGGTGCCGATCTCGGTGAGCTCGACACCGCCCTCGCCAGAGGGCGGGCCCCCCTCCTTCTCAACCTTGACGGGACCCGAGCTCGTGTCATCACCCCCGCACCCGGCGAGGGCGAGCGCGCCCAGGGACATCGCGCCCAGGGTGCGCGCGCGCGAAGGGGTCCCTGAGGAGAGCCGGCCTGCCATCGCTGGAAGGCTAGTGCCCGCCGCTCAGCGGGACCTAAACAGGGCGGACGCGGTCACTCCTCGATCACGACTTCGCCGTTGGGCTTCACCCTGGCCTGCGGCGGCTTGTCGGTGATCGTGACCAGGAACGATCCCTCCGGGGCGCTGCCGTCGGCGGTGACGGCCTTGGCGTTGCCGTTAAGCCCCGCGGCGATCTCGTAGTGAAGGGTGTAGGTGCCCGCCTTTACCGGCGTCACCCGCCAGACGGCCTGGACGGTGCCGTCAGGTGCAACCGATCCAAACGAGAAGGTGTTGGTCTGGGCGGCCTCGGCACCGGCTGTTGGGGCATCTTCGATCTCGTTGCGGTCGGTGGCGGGCGTTGTCAGCTTCGGGTAGTCCTGCTCGAGAATCCAGACGGGCCGGTTCGGGTTCGCGAGCCCGGGCTGATCGGAGCGCAGCGAGAAGGGACCATCGGCATCGCAGGAATCGACGCAGATGGTCACCGCGAGATCAGGGATCTGCTCGGGGCCGATGTTCTCGATCGCGAGCTCGAGATCGCTTGTCTGCGCCAGTCGCTGGCGGGTCGGGAACTGCGCCGCCGTCACCTCCACGGGGAAGTCGCCCTCCGGCTCGTCCGCGTCTTGGCGGTCGCCGCTCGACCCCCCGCATGCTGACAGCGCGACGACACCGCTCAGGGCCAGGGCGAATGCGAATGTCGCTCGGGCGCCCCGCGGTTGCGACGGGTGGGCGCTTTTGCCTCGTTGCCCCAAGGCGCGGGGGAACATACCATCGCCGCGCGCACGATCCGCCGGGTCCCGAAGGCGGTTTTATCGGGGCCTAGCGGCGGTTTTTGGCCTCAACACGAGCACAACAGTTGTCGGTGGCGGCGGCCTATCCCATGGAATACGCTGTGCCCGGTCCCCGTGGCTCGGAGCCTCCGGGGCGGGAGAGAAATGGTCAGATCAGTCGCGGACAGGGCGTTCCTGCCGGCCAAGTCGATGTTCGAGGAGGTCGGGAACATGATGATCCTGACCGGCAAGACGATCACGGCCACCGTGCGGCCGCCATACCCCTACGGCGGCGAGTTCATCAGCCAGTTTCTCTTCGCCCTCCAGCTCTGCTGGTTTCCGATGATGATCTCGACGATCGCCTTCGGCTTCGGCGCGCCCGGCCTGCAGGCGGCCAACTTCCTCTCCCTGTTCGGCGCCCTTGATCGCCTCGGCGGTTTCTTCATCCTCGCGTCGGTGCGCGAGTTCGCGCCCTTCGTGACCGCCGTGGTGGTCGCCGGCGTCGCCGGCACGGCGATCACGGCGGATCTCGGCGCGCGAAAGATCCGCGAGGAGCTCGACGCCCTGCAGGTCCTGGGCGTCGACCCCATCAAGAACCTCGTCGTGCCGCGCTTTCTCTCCCTGATGCTCATCACGGGGTTGATGGACATCTACGCGCTGCTGTTCGGGATCTCCGGGGGCCTCTTTGCGGAGATCGCCTACGGCCAGCCCCTCGGAGGCTTCTTCGCGACGCTCTTCAACAACGCCTCGGTGACCGACCTCTGGGGCTCGATCCTCAAGTGCACGATGTTCGGGGCGATCATCGCCGTGGTCTGCTCCTACAAAGGGATGAATGCGTCCGGAGGCGCCGAGGGGGTGGGCCGTGCCGTAAACGAAGCGGTCGTGATCGCCTTCCTGGGCGTGTTCGCCTTCAACTACGTGTTCACCCAAACCCTTTTGGCGACGCACCCCGAGATATCAGTCATCAAATGAGGAACTTCGCTCCGAAAACAGCATGTAAGGACGCCGTCGGCGTCCGTTCGGGGCGCAAGTAATGGGCTGGCTGGCCGTACCTCGGGATTGGCTCGATTCGCTCGGCGTGATCGCGCGCTTTTCCGGGCGCACGATGATCCTCGTCTTCAACGGGCGGGTCTTCCACTTCTTCGGGGAGGCGCTGCGGCAGGCTGGGATCCTGATCCTCGGCTCGGCGATCGTGATCTGGGGCCTCACGTTCATCCTCGGGCTGCAGTGCGGGATCGAGGGCGCTTACTTCTCGAGGTCCGTCGGCGCGCCCTCCAACGCGGGCGTGTTCGCTGCCTGGTGTGACCTGCGCGAGGTGATCCCCTATGCCTTCGGTTACATGATGGCCGCGAAGGTCGGCACCGGGATCGTCGCCGAGCTTGGCTCGATGCGCATCTCAGACGAGATCGACGCGCTCGAGGTGATGGGCGTGCAGCCGATGATCTACCTCTGCGCAACGCGCCTTCTGGGCGCCTGGCTCACGCTCCCGTTCATCTACCTGGCCGGCATCGGCGTCGGCTACTTCGCTTCCTATCTCGCGGTCGTCGAGCAGGTGGGCGAGGTTTCCTCGGGCGGCTACTTCCTCGATCTTCTGGATGTTCCAGAACCCACCCGATCTCATATTCAGCCTGATCAAGGGGATGGTGATGGCGACGGCGATCGTGCTGGTCGGGTGCTACTACGGCTACAACGCGTCTGGCGGGCCCGTCGGCGTGGGAACGGCCACGGCGAAGTCGATGGTGCTGAACATCGTCTTGGTCCACATCATCGGGATGATGGGAACGCTGGTCTTCTGGGGCGCCAACCCGAGGGCGCCCATCGGAGGCTGACCGTGCCCCGGTCGGGGCACCTCACGGAAAAGAGGAATGGAAGTGGCAGACGAGGACCGAACCGAGCGCGAGCCGCACGAGGCGGAGACGCAGCCTGACCCCGAGCAAGAGCCGGGGGAGACGCCGTATGACCGGGGCGACTATGCGGACCCGGGGCACGACGACTACTCGGACTCACGCGCGAGCCGGCCGTACGGCTCGGATGGTGGCGGCGAGGACGAATACGTTGAGCCGGCGCCGGAGCTTGGTTCGCTCCACCAGGACTACGTGCTTCCAGGCGTTCCTTCAGACGAGTCAAACCCGTACCGGTGGCACACCGGGGAAAAGCGCGACCACGGCGGCGAGGACGCGATCGAGGTGATCGACGTCGTCAAGCAGTTCGGCCGCATGCGGATCCTGAACGGCCTCAACGTCGGCCTCCCGGACGATCAGATCTCGATGGTCCTGGGCCCGTCGGGGACCGGTAAGAGCGTGCTCATCAAGCACATCGTCGGGCTGCTTTACCCGGATTCGGGCGACCTGCTCGTCCATGGCGAGTCCGTTCCCTCGATGTCGGATGACGAGCTCTTCGAGATGCGCAAGAAGTTCGGCCTGCTGTTCCAGGACGGAGCGCTGTTCGGCTCCATGGACATCTACGACAATGTCGCCTTCCCCCTGCGCCAGCACACCGACAAGGGCGAGGAGGAGATCGGGGAGATCGTGAACCGGCGTCTGCGCGAGGTCGGGCTGGCTGAAGCGACCAGCAAGATGCCGAACGAGCTCTCGGGCGGCATGCGCAAGCGGGCGGGCTTCGCCCGGGCGCTTGTCCTCGACCCCGCGATCGTCATGTTCGACGAGCCGGATTCGGGCCTCGACCCGGTTCGCACCGCCCTCTTGTGCGAGCTGATTCGCGAGATCCACGAGGAGAACGGTGGCTGCTACATGGTGATCAGTCACGACCTTGGGACCGCCCGGCGCATCGCCGACTTCATCGCGGTGCTGTGGAAGGGCAAGATCGTCGAGTCGGGCCCCTCCGACGAGCTCTTCGAGTCCGACAACGAGTTCGTCTCGCAATTTTTGAATGCTGAGACCGAGGGGCCCCTCGCCATGGATTGAGGCGGCGCATCCCGCCGTCTTCTGAGAGTGAAAACCGGCGGTTTGCGGCTAGATCAGCCGTAATCTGATCGCATGAGGATCGCGCTCACCCGAATCGCGGCCTGGGTTGTGGAGCGCCCACAGCCGGTCGTGGCGCTGGCCGTCTTGGTGGCGTTGATCGGGGCCGTGGGAGCGCTTTCGCTGGAGGCGGACCGTGACCCCAACTCGTTCGTCGACTCGAGCTCGGAGACGTTCGCGAAGACAGAGGAGTTCTACGAGCGCTTTGGCGACGAGCCCGTTCGCATTCTCGTCAAGGGGGACCTGCAGCGCCTCGTGCTGACCGAGGATCTGGGCCAGCTCCTCGCGCTCGAGAGCTGCCTGTCGGGCAACGTGCCGGGCGGCAGGGTGTTCGGACCCGATCAGGCGCCGCCGCCCGTGTGTGAGCGGCTCGCGGAGGAGGGTCATGCCGAGGTCGTGTTCGGGCCGGGGACGTTCTTGAACCAGACGGCGATAACCGCGGAAGGCATCCTGCAGGATCAGACGACCGCTGCCGAGCAGCGGGCTGCCGATGCCGCACGTGCGGCCGCTCGGGATGCGAGACGGGCCGGGGCGAGTCGGGCCGAGCAGCTCACGGTCGCCGCCGCCGCTCGCGAAGAGGTCCTGTCCGAGTTCCAAAACCAAGTGCTCCAGGCCGCCTCGCGCTACGGGTTGAGAGGGATCCCGACGATCGACGATCCCACCTACGTCTCCACGGTCGTGTTCGATCCCAGCGAGCCGGCCGGGACTCCCAAGGCACGCTTCAACTACCTGTTCCCGAGTCAGGAGGCGGCCATGATCACGGTTCGCCTCGAGCCGGGGCTGAGCCAGGCCGAGCGGGAGCGCACGATCTCTCTCTTCCGCGACGCGGTCTCCGACCCGGCATTCGAGCTCCGTTCGGGCTCATATGTCGTGAGCGGGGTGCCGGTGATCTTCGACGGACTGGCACTCGATCTCTCGCAGGACATCTTCGTGCTGCTCGCGATCGCGCTGGCCGTCATGGCCGTCACGCTCACGCTGGTCTTTGGCCCGCCCCTGCGGCTCTTGCCCCTGGCGATCGCGCTCGCATCCATCGGCGCCACCTTCGGCTTCCTGGCCATGGTCGGAGGGTCGCTCACGCTGGCATCGATCGCCGTGCTGCCCGTGCTGATCGGGCTCGCCGTGGACTACGCGATTCAGTTTCAGGCGCGCTTCGCGGAGGCGCTCGAGGGTGGGTCGTCCGCGCCCCGGGCGGCGGTCGAGGCTGCAGCCAGGGGTGGCCCGATGATCGCCACCGCCGTGCTCGCGACCGCCGCGGGCTTCGCGGTGCTGGCGCTCTCACCGATCCCGATGGTGCGTGGCTTCGGAGCGCTCTTGGTCGGCGGCATCGTGCTTGCGTTCGGCTTCGCTCTCACCGCCGGGCTCGCGACCCTCTCGATGAGCGGCCGCCCCCGGAGCGGTCGCCAGCGAAAAGCGGCGCCTGCGAGCGCGGCACTCGCCCGGCTTCGCGGAGCCCGCGCAGGCTCGCGGGAGCGCCTGGGGCGCTGGGGACGGGGCGCACTCGCCGCTTCGATCGCCTCGCCGGGCAAGGTCCTCGGGGCGGCGCTCGTGCTGGCCGTCGCGGGGTGGATCGCGGGCACACGCACCGAGCTCGTCTCCGACATCCGTCAGCTCTTGCCCGCCGATCTGCCCGAGCTGAAAGACGTCGACGAGCTCGAGGACGTCACCGGTCAGTCGGGGGACGTCTACGTGACCGTGGATGCGCCCGACCTCACCGACCCGGCGCTGATCTCATGGATGGCCGAATTCGAGCGACGCGTCCTCGAGCGCCACGGCTACACGCCCGAGGTCACGGATTGCCAGTCGGACGAAGCCGAGCTCTGCCCCGGAACCACGCTGGCCACGCTCTTCAGCGGCTCTGGGGCGCCGACCCAGGAGCAGGTCGCGAACGTCCTCGAGATCATTCCGGAGTACTTCTCACGCGCGGTCTTGAGCCGCGACGCGGACAGCAACGCCGGTGTGGCCCTGATCGGCTTCGGGATCAAGGTTCAGCCGTTCGACGAGCAAAAAGAGCTGATCGACGACATCCGCTCGCAGCTCGACCCGCCGGGCTCCGCGGCCGGTCCGCCCGAGGGTGTCGAGGCGAGCGTCGTGGGCCTACCGGTGCTGATCGCAGACGCGAACGCCTCGCTCGAGGGCAACCGCTACCTGCTCACGGGCGCCGGGCTCCTGGCCGTCGCGTTGGCGCTCCTCCTCGTCTACCGCTCGCTCGCTCGCGCCCTGATCCCGCTGATCCCGATCGTCCTCGCGACCGGCTGGTCGTCGCTGGTCGTCGAGGCCGCCGGGGTGCCCCTGAATCCGATGTCGGCTGCGCTCGGAGCGCTCGTGATCGCGATCGCGACCGAGTTCAGCGTGATCCTTGCGGCGCGCTTCTACGAGGAGCGTGAGGCGGGGATGTCGGTCGGCGAGGCCCTGCGCCGCACCTATGCCCGCACCGGCGCGGCCGTCGCCGCTTCCGGGGCCACGGCGATCGCCGGCTTCGCCGTACTGATCTTCGCTCAAGCTCGCATGCTTCAGGACTTCGGGCTCGTCACCGTCTTCGACCTCGGCGTGGCGCTCGCAGGCGTGATGCTGGTCCTGCCCGCGGCGCTCGTCTGGGCCGAGACGGGGCTCGAACCGGTGCGTGAGCGGCTACACCGTCGCCGCAGCTCGCCGGCGGGGTCGCGAGCTTGAGCGAAGGGCTGTCCAAAGGGGAGCTACCAGAGCGCCCGTCCGGCAGGCCCAGCACCGTTCGTCCCGGCGCTCGGTATTCCGCCATCGTCGGTCTCGCCTTCATCGGCCTGATCGCGATCGCCGCCTATAACGCGGCCCAGACCGATGAGGGGACGCTCCTGGGAACAGGTGTGGTCGAGGGCGAGCCCATCCCGGAGTTCGCGGTCCCGGACATCCGGGGTCCGCTCTCCGGGGACGCCAACATCGCCCAAGACGACTGCGAGACCTCGCGCAACCCGTGCCCGCCCTCCGAACAGCGAACGCCTGCGTGCGAGATCGACCCGGATGGTGCGATTCGGGTCTGCGACCTCTTCGATCGCCCCCTCGTGCTCTCGTTCTGGTTTACGCGGGGAGCCGACTGCGTTGGAGTCCAAGACGTCGTCGACGAGGTCTCGAGCACGTATCGGGGCCGCGTCAACTTCCTCTCGCTCAACATCCGCGACGACCGCGAGGAGGTGGAGCGCATCGTCTCGGAGCGCGGCTGGACGGTGCCCGTGGGCTGGGATCGCGACGGCGCGGTCTCGAACATCATGAGGATCGGGGTGTGCCCGACGATGGCCTTCGCCTACCCCGGGGGGATCCTCCGCTCGGCCGAGGTTGTGAACAGTGGCCTGGCCGCCTCCGACCTGGAGGAGGAGGTCGACGCTCTGCTCTCCGCCTCGCGGAGGCGCAGCGCCTCCCGATGACCGGGGAGGAGCTCGAGGCCGGCTACCTCGCCCCGCAGATGCGGGATGAATTCAAGGGCCTCCGGCTCTCGTACGTCGTGATCGACCGGGGCTCCGGGCGGAGCCCGAAGGCGGTCAAGGAGCGTCTGCGAGAGCTCGGCGACCGCATGGCCGGGGCTCAGGCCGTCAACCTGCGCCATCAGGAGATCCCGTGGGCTTATCGCGTCTTCTTCCGGCACATCGGCCTGGATCCCGATGAGCAGCGCACCCCGGTCGAGGCGCTCGCCCTCGACCGGATGCGACAGGGAGGCTTCCCCTCGCAGAACCTCTTGGATGATGCGCTCACGATCGCGATCATCGAATCACGGGTGGCCCTGCGGGCATTCGACGCCGACCGGCTGAAGGGGCGCCTGGGGATCAGGCCGACGGTTGAGGGAGAGGGTCTGGAGGGGCGTCCCGGCGCGCTGCCGGCCGGCACGCTCGTGATCGCCGATGAGGTTCGCCCGCTTGGGCTGCTCTTCGGCGCGACCGCTCTGGGGCGCGGCGTTCACCCAAAGACGAAGCGCACCGTCCTCTGCGCCGTCGGGGTCGCCGGCGTGCCGGATATCGCGATCTCGGAAGCGATCTGGCTTGCCGCCGGCATCCTGCGGGGTTAATCTTCTCGGTACCTGGTGATGCCCGAACTGCGCACAGAAGTCGATGCCGGCGGGCAGCGGCCGTTCAGCTTCCCGGCGCCGGCCGGTGTCGCGGGAGGCGGCGTTCGCCCCGAGGCCGACCGGCTTGTTCGCGAGGACCTGCGCCGCCAGATCGCCTCACTCGAGCGAAAGCTGGCCGAGCTCTTCGTCTCTGCGTTCCCGCGACAGGGCATCGAGTGGAAGGTGGGCGCGCTCGGGGGGCCCCGCATCCTCGGCACCGCCGAGCTGGAGCGGGTGCGAGACGCGATGGTCGTGCGCCTGCGCGAGGCGCAGGAGGAGCTTCACCGGCGTGGCGAGGTGCAGGAGGCGAACCGGGGCCTGCTCGAGTCGATGATCGCCGAGCCCGAGCGCCACCGCTGGATCCGCGTCTCGAATGAGGATGTCGGCGAGACTGGCTGCCGCCACTGGCACTCGCGGCCCCGCTGGGGGATCCTCGGGATGCTGCTCGGGTGGTGGCGAGTAAAGCTCTCGTCGGGCTGTCCGTTAGCCCGGGGCAGCGGCCCCTCTTTCGTTGAGCAAGCAGAAACGGCGTAGGCGCGGGCAAAGACGCCCACCGCCGCCGCAGCGCGCCGCGGCCCGGTCGCAGCCGGCCGCGCGACGTGCCGCCGATGCTCGCCGGGCCGCCGGATCCGATCAGCGACCGCCAGCGCCGTGGGGCTCGTTCCCGCTCGTCGAGGTCTCCGTGCTGATCGGGATCGTGCTGCTGGTGCTTGGCTTCTTCGTGGTCAAGGGCACCCGGGGTGGGGTGATGATCGGCGTCGGCGTTGCTCTGGCCTCGCTCGCCGGCCTAGAGCTGTCGGTCCGCGAGCATTTCGCCGGATACCGCTCGCATTCGCTGCTCTTGGCCGGGTTTGCCGCAGCAGTCGTCTTGGCGGCGCTCTTCTACCTGGCGCCTTCGGTTCCAATCGTCATCCGCCTGGTGATCGGCGGCCTGCTCTTCGTCGGCGGCGGGTGGACGTTGAGCCGTCTCTTCGAGCGGCGCGCCGGCGTCGCCTACAAGCTGCGCTGAAGCCCGTACGCAGACGCAAACGGGGCGGGCGCTTCGAGCGCCCGCCCCGCGCCTGAGACAGATGCCGCTAGGAGGTGCCCTGAGTCTTCGCTTCGAGCGCGAGTGCCAGGACGATGCGCTGACGCTCGGTCAGACGGCCCAGCTCACGGTTCTCGTTGAGGGCGAGGCCGAGGAGGAACTTGCGCGTTCGTGCGCGCCCCCATCGGCGTTGGCTTCTAAGCAGTTCCCCCACGGTCATAGTCGTGACCTCCCAGGGGCAACGACTGGCGACCTCCGCGGCCTCGAGCTTCCCGTTCGAGATGTCGCGCTTAAGCGCGGCCCGGGCGAGGCGTACACGGTTGGCCTCTTCAAGCGCGCGCATGTGCTGCGGCATCTGAGCAGGGGCTAGGGTCGAGGCAGCTTCCATTTGTCACTCCTTGTGACGCGAATCGAGGTTCAGGTGGCTAGTGCGACGTCACCGCACCAATTCAACGACCTTGTGTTGATCGCTCGAGGGTGGTGAGATGGAGACCGTCTCCGCCTCAACCGCTCCCCGCCCCGGGTGCGTCCGGCGTCCGAATCAACCTAAGCGAGCGCGGTCCGGATTGGCAACCGAGTGCCCCTCCCACGCGGCTCACTCGTTCGCTAAGAGCACACTTTTTCTTCGACGCGCCCGCTTGTCCGAGATCGGACAAGCCGAAACTACCCACGCAGGGGGAAGCGAATCAGTCCTTCGCTAGGTCCGGGGCACGTCCGGGAAGTCCACGAGCACCCGGTCGAAGACCGCGAGGGCGCGATCGAGGTGCTCGCGTTCGTGGGTCGCCATCAGCGAGGTGCGCAGGAGCGCTCCCCCGGGTGGGACCGCCGGATGAAGCGCGACGTTGGTGTAGACGCCCGCGTCAAAGAGCGCCTTCCAGAGGTTGACGGCCTGCCAGTCCTCGCCGACGACCACCGGCACCACAGGGGTGTTCGCCTCGCTTCCGTCCGGGAGCGTGCCCGGTTCGACCACTCGGAGTCCGAGGTCGCGGTAGCCCTGGCGCAGGTAGGCGGCGTTCTCGAGCAGCCGCGCCATGAGCTCGGGCCCCTCTTCCCGGATCACCCCGAGGGCGCCAAGCGCGGCGCCGACGGCGGCCGGCACGGCGGAGGCCGTGAAGATGAACGGGCGAGAGGTGACCCGCAGGTAGTCGATCACCTCGTCAGAGCCGGCGATGAAGCCGCCGCAGGACGCGAGGCTCTTGGAGAACGTGCCCATCCGCAGGTCCACGCGTTCCTCCAGCCCGAACAGCTCGCAGGTGCCTGCACCCCGCGCGCCCAGCACTCCGACGGCATGGGCCTCATCGACCATGAGGCGCGCTCCGTAGCGCTCGCAGAGCTCGACGATACCCGGGAGATCACAGACGTCGCCCTCCATCGAGAAGACGCCGTCGACGACCACGAGGACGCCGCCGCCATCCGTCGCAGCTCGTTCGAGCATCCGTTCGAGCTTCGACATCTGGTTGTGGCGGAAGGGGCGCAGCTTCGCGCCGGAGAGGCGGACGCCGTCCAGGATCGAGGCGTGGTCGGCCGAATCGCAGATCACGGTGTCGCCCGGCGCCAGGATCGTGCCGAGGCAGCCGACGTTGGCCTGGTGGCCGGTGGTGAAGACGAGGACGTCCTCGGTCTGCATCCACTCCGCCAGCTCGGACTCGAGCCGCAGGTGGAGCGGGGTCGTGCCGTTAAGAAAGCGCGAGCCGGTGAGGCCGGTGCCGTAGCGCTCCAGCGCCTCGCGCGCCGCGGCCTTCACACGCGGATCGCCCGTAAGGCCAAGGTAGTTGTTCGAGCCGAGCATCACCTTCTCGCCGCCCTCGACCTCCATCAAGGGGCCCGCCTCGGACTCGATCACGCGGAAATAGGGGAGCAGGCCTGCCGCTCGCGCCATCTCGAGCTGCTCGCGGCGATCGTGCGTTCGCGCCTTCTCGAACAGGTCCACCGGGGAGCTGATCGCCTCGTGCATGCGAGGAGTGTGGCATCCCCGGTAGCGTCAAAGGATGCCGGTCATGGTCCGCCCCGTTGCCTCGCGTCGCGACTTGAACGAGTTCATCGAGGTTCCCTTCCGCCTGCGCCGGCACGACCCGCAGTGGGTTCCGCCACTTCGCTTCGAGCGCCGGCAGTTCCTCGACCCGAAGAAGAACCCCTATTTCGACCACGCAGAGGTGGCGCTGCTGCTCGCTGAGCGTGAGGGCGAGCCGGTTGGGCGGATCTCGGTCCAGGTCGACCGGCGCTGGGATCAGTTCCAGGGCGGAAACGACGGGATGTTCGGGTTCTTCGAGTGCGAGAACGACCCCGAGGTCGCTGGGGCGCTTCTCGATGCCGCGACCGGGTGGCTTTCAGAGCGCGGTCGCGAGCGGATCCTGGGGCCGATGGACTTCACGACCAACGACGAGGTGGGCCTTCTGATCGACGGCTTCGACGAGCCCTCGATGATCCTCGAGCCATGGCACCCGCCCCACTATCAGGGCCTGATCGAGGGGCAGGGAATGACCAAGGCCATGGACCTGCTGATGTGGGCGCTTTGGTTCGGGGAGCTCAAGGAGGGAACGGAGATGCACCCCCTGCTCCACGCGGCGGCGGACAAGTCGCGCGAGGCAGGAGTGGTGATCCGGAACATGCGTCGCCGCGACCTCGAGACGGAGGTCGCGGCCTTCACGGACGTCTACAACGAGGCCTGGGGGTCGAACTGGGGCTTCGTGCCGGTCACCGACGATGAGGTGCGCTTTCAGGCGAAGAACCTGAAGCCCGTGCTCGACGAGAACTGGGCGATGATCGCGGAGCAGGACGGGAAGGTGATCGGCGCGGCCGTCACCCTGCCCGACGTAGACCAGGCGATCGCGAAGATGAACGGACGTGTCCTGCCCTTCGGCTGGATTCACTTCCTGCGCCGGAAGCGCCACATCGACCGCCTGCGGGTGTTCGCCCTGGGGGTGAAGGACGATTATCAGCATCTGGGGGTGGCGGCAGCTCTGTACGAGCGTCACATCGAGATGGCGGCCACGGTGGGACCGCGCGGCGGTCATATGGGGTGGATTCTTGAGACGAACGACCCAATGAACCGCGCGATGGAGGGCATGGGCGGAAAGGTCGTTCAGCGCTACCGGATCTATGAGCGGTCGCTCGTGAGCTAGATCGGTACTAGTATCGGCGTCGTGGGAGAGGACGTACTGGAGGCGCAGGCGGTCGAGGAGCCCGTGGCGGGTGTCGACGTAGAGGCCGAGGAGGCCCGGCCGCTTCCGATCACCGCTTCGGCGGGCGGCGAAGTGGACGTCTGGCGTGGCGAGGTCAGGACCGCCGCCATCGCCGCAGCCGGCGGCATCGTCGCCGGCGCTGCCACGGTCGCCGCGGTCCGCGCCGTCGGAGCCGTCTCGAGCTCCTCGCGCAAAGCGGTCCGCCGGCGCGCCAGAAGCAAGGCTCCAAACATCGTTGCCAGCCGCTCGTTCCTGGTCGACGTCCACGTCCTCGGCCGCTAACTCATCCGGCCGCCGGCCCGCCGGGCCGTGCGGTAGACCTCTCGCCGTGAGCCGTCCGCTGACCCTCGAGCTCGAGGTCGATCCACCGTGGCCGTACCGGCTGCCAAGGCGCGGCTCCGGTGATGGCACCACCCGTGCTCGCGATGGCGTTCTCACCCGCCTGCTTTGCGTGGATGGGCGACCGGTCATCGTTCACGCCTGGCAGCGGCGCACCGGGATCGTTTCCTTTCGAGCCTCGCGCCCCGGCCAGCCGGTCGAACGCTGTGATGAGACCCGCGCCGAGCAGGAGCACTTGGAGGTTGCGATCGAGCGGATGCGCTTCGCGCTCGGCGTCGACGACGACCTGAGCGACTTCTTCGCCCACTTCAAACGCGACCCGGTCATCGGTCCCGCACTACGACGCAGGCCGTGGCTGCGCCCCCGCCGCAAGCCCTGGCCGTGGGAGGCGCTGGTGCAGGCGATCGCCGGGCAGCTGATCGAGGCGTCGCGCGCGCGGCAGATCGAGCGCAGGATCGTGAGGCGCTGGGGGCGCCGCGTCGTGGCCCCGATGCCGCTCACCAGCGGCTGGCTGCGAGACGCCCCGGGTCCCGAGGTGATCGCTGGCCGAGCGCCTGCCGAGCTGGCGGGCATGGACCTCTCGAATGGACGCGCGATCGCAATGATCCGTTGCGGGCGCGAGGTCGCGGCCGGGCGCGCTGATCCGAGCCTGCCGAGCGCCGACCGCCGCCTGCTCGCGATTCGTGAGATCGGCCCGTGGACGATGCAGTGCCTCGGGCTGCACGGACGCGGCGAGGCCGACTCGCTCCCCGCGGGCGACCTCGCGTACGTGAAGCTTGTGGGGCGGCTTACGAACCTCCGCCGCCGGGCCACGGTCGCCGAGGTCGAGGAGTACTTCGAACCCTACGCGCCGTACCGGGGCCTTGCCGGTGTCTTCGCGATCACGCATTACCACCTCGCGGTGCAAACGGGACCGCCCCTGCGTCTGGCGGCCTAGCCAGCTTCGTCAGGGCAAGAGCTCGTTCGTCAGGACCTCGTCGGCGGCAGGGCTTCGGTCGATCAGGCCTTGATCGGCCATGAACCGAGCGAAGCGCTCCCACTCGTCCGGCTCCAGGTAGCCGAACGGCCTTGATCGCTCTGGGAGCAACAGCGGCAGGGTGGCGTCGACTTCGGCGGCCGTCAGCTTTCGCTCGAGCCCGTCGCCGGCGGCGAGGACCGCCTCGGTGGCCTCCTTCGGATTGGCCACCGCGTCGCGCGTACCACGCTCGAGCGCGGTCAGGAAGGCGCGGATCGCCTGCGGGTCCTGCTCGATCGTCCCGGTGCTCGCCACCAGGACAAGCTCGTCGTAGGTGGGGATTCCCAGCTCGTCGACGGGCACGACGAGGGGCTCCTCCCCTCGCAGCTCGAGGTCCACCCCCTCGACGTTGCGAAAGCCCCCGAGCATCGCGTCCGCCCGTCCGGAGAGCACGGCTGGTAGGAGGCCGAGGCCGACCTCGACCTGCTGGACGTCCTCGGGATCGAGGCCCTCGGTGGCGAGGATCGCCTCGAGGAAGGCCGACTGGTACGGGATGCCCGCGGTCGCGATCGTCTTCCCGTCGAGATCAGAGGGATTGTCGATACCGGCCTCGGGCAGCGAGATGAGCGATGTGAGCGGCTCCGCAACGATGGCCGCGACGGCCTTCACCGGCAACCCTTGATCGTGCGCGATCAGGACCTCGGGCTCATAGGAGATCGCGAGGTCGGCTTCTCCAGCCGCCACCTGGCGGATCGGGGCGGAGGGGTCAGCCGGGACACGCGCCTCGACCTCCAGCCCCGCCTCGTCGTCGAAGTCGCCGCGCTCGAGCGCGCGAAAGATCCCGGCGTGATCCGGGTTGACGTAGAAGTCGAGAGCGAGGGTGAACGGCTCCGACGGCGGTCCGTTGGCGTCCTCGTCCTTCTCGCCACATGCCGCCGCCAGGATGGCGGTGACCATGGCGATCGCACACGCGGCTCTCAGGCGCATCATGCCGAGCGCCCCGCTTGAGCCCACCCGGCGAAGTGCCGCTGGGCGAGGCTGAGCAGGCCCACCAGCGCCAGCGCGATCGCCGAGAGGACGACGATCGCCGCGAAGACCCGGGCGGTTTGAAGCTGACCTTGTGAGATCAGGATCAGGTGCCCGAGCCCACCGCGCTCCGCCGAAGCGCCGGACCACTCGCCGAACACCGCAGCGATCACGGCGACGGCGGCAGCCACCTTGGCGCCGCTGAAGAAGTAGGGGAGCGATGCGGGAGCTTCGAGGTGGCGCAGGATCTGCCAGCGATCAGCATCGAGTGTTCGCATCATGCGCACGAGCCCGGTATCGACGCTCCGCAGACCGTCGAATGTGTTGACGGTCACCGGGAAGAAGCACACGAGCGCGATGATGGCCAGCTTCGGCCCGATCCCAAAGCCGAACCAGACGATGAGGATCGGTGCGATTGCGATAATCGGAACCGTCTGCGTGGCGATGAGCACGGGGTAGAGCGCGCGCCGGATCGTAGGGGAGTGGTACATGGCGACGGCGAGCGCCCAGCCTGCGGCGATCGCGATCACCAACCCGCCCACCACCTCGAGCGCGGTGACCCACGCGTTCTCGGCGAGCAGCGCGCGGTCCTCCCACAGCGACTCGGCGATGTCGCTCGGCGCTGGGATCAGGAACGGCTTGATGTCGAGCGCCTCGGCGAGCACCTCCCAGCGCGCTACGAGCTCCCAAACGCCGAGCAAGACGACCACGAGCAGCACGGGTGCAAGCGCGTTTCGGGCACGAGTCCTAGCTCGCATGGGCGGCCTCCTCGAGGGCCTCCATCGCCTCAGCCCGGGCGCGAATGAACTCTGGGTCGGTGACCGCCTGGGTGCGGGGACGCAGCCGCGGGACCGGCGAGGCGATCTCACGCATCACCCGAGCCGGGCGCGCCGAGAGCACCACGACGCGGTCGGCGAGGTAGAGCGCCTCCTCGGTGTCGTGGCTTACGAGCACGGTGGTGCGCTTCGCCATCGTGAGCGCCTCGGCGAGCCACTCCTGCATCCCCGCACGCGTGAAGGCGTCGAGCGATGCGAAGGGCTCGTCGAGCGCAAGCACCGGTTTGCCGACGAGCAGCGTCCTCGCGAACGCCACGCGTTGGCGCATGCCGCCGGAGAGCTCGAAGGGTGGCGTCTGCTCGAAGCCGGCGAGCCCGAACCTGCGCAGCATCGGAGCGGCTTCGCTGCGTGCCTCGGATCGTGAGACGCCGTGGTTTCGGAGCCCGATCCCCGCGTTGTCCTCGGCGCTGAGCCAAGCCAGGAGCGAGTCGCGCTGTGGCATGAGCACGACCTGGGCAAGGCGGCCGTCCTGTGCTCCTGCGACCTCGACGGTCCCGTCCCCGGGCTCGCGCAAGCCGCAGATCAACTCCAAGAGGGTCGACTTGCCGCACCCCGAGGGGCCCACGAGCGCCACGACCTCGCCCGGGTCGGCGCGACAATCGATGCCCGCGAGCACGTCGAGTTCGCCGAAGGAGAACCGAGCGCCACTCAGCTCCACGGCCACAGCTTCGGCTTTGCGAGCTTCCATCACTCCCTCCGCGCGCATTACCGCGACAGGTTCCGAGGGTCGGCGCCGAGTGAAGGTCTCGATAGGCGCAATCTCAGCCCGCTTGCCCGCGAGCACCCCTGACTTGAAGCGCGGAGTCTAGATGAGCGGATCGGAGGCGCTAGTCGGCGACCGGCTGGCCGCCCGCGACCACGTTGACGAAGTTCTCGAGGTGGCTCGTGGTCCAGCACTCGAAGGCGGCCGTGCAGTGGTGCTCGTATGCGGACATGACCGAGTCGCCGTAGTTCCAGTAGAGGCGTGGCTCGGGGTTGAGCCAGAAGGTGCGCCCGGCGCGCTCCGCCACCCGGGCGAACACGTCGGCGTGGGGCTCCCGGCCGTTCGTTCGCGCGTCCCCGAGGACGATGATCGTCGAGCGAGGGTCCAGCTCGGAGGCGATCAGCTCGCCGAACTCCAGCCAGACCCGGCCGTAGTCCGTGTACCCGGAGACGTCGGCGACGCCGCCCTCGCTTGAGATCGCCTTGGAGATCTCGCGGAAATCCCGCTCTCGCTCGAAGACCTCGGTGACCTCGGAGATCCGCTCGATGAAGACATAGCTGCGCAGGCGGCGAAACGAATCGTGGAGCGCGTGAAGGACCGAGAGGAAGAACACGCTCGCCGAGGTCACCGAGGTGGAGACGTCGCAGAGCACGTAGATCTCGGGGCGGCGGGGCCGCTTCGGCCGGTAGCGAAGTCGCAGTGGCACCCCACCCGTCTCGAGCGAGGCGCGCATCGTTCGGCGCATGTCCACGACGGCTCCGCGGCGGCGGCCGCGCTGCTCGTGGCCGAGCGTCGCGAGGCGGCGCTTGAGCTGAGCGACCGCGCGATGCACCGCGGCCAGATCCTGCGCCGGGCTCGTCGGCAGCGCGCGATCGAGCTCGGCCAGGGGTCGCGAAGGTGGCAGCTTCTGCGTCCGTTCGATGAGTGCCCGCTCGAGCTCTGAGCGCAGATGGCGCTCGAAACGGTTGATCGCCTCGCGATCGAGCGGCGGCTCGCCGGGATCTCGCTCCGCCGTGTGCGTCTGTGTCTGCAGCCCGAGCGTGCGCCTGATGCGCTGGATATCCACACCGACCACGCCCGAGCCCTCCCCCTGGCGCCCGAACGCCGCGATCACGAGTCGCGCCAGATCGCGCATTTCGCCGTCGTTGCCGGCAACGATCGCCTGACGGACGGCTTCGCGCAGCTCCGCCAGGTCCAGGCGCTCGGAGCCGCCGCGGCGGTCGCCCTCGCCGAGCCCCTTCGCGAGGGCCTCGACCTCGGGAGCACGAAAGAAAAAGCGCTCGAAGAGCAGCTCGAACACGCGCCGATCCTCCTGGGACTTCGCAACCGTCGCGGCCAGCGCCTCGCGGAAGTCCTCGCGCTTGGCCCACGAGATCTGATCGAGGGCCTCGAAGGCGTCGAGGATCTCCGACGTGCCCACGGCGAGGCCCTCTGCACGCAGCTGCTCGCAGAAGTCGATGACCCTGGGCGCGAGGCCGGGGGGGAGGTCTGACTCCGAGGCTGGCGGGCGAGCCACCGGGTCCTAGCCGGTCGCCCCGAGGTCGAGCTTGCCCTCGGAGCCGAGCTTTACCCCGACACGCTCTGCGACCAGATCGATATCGGTGCGGTGCTTGACGATGATGCTCATCGTCCGCTCGAATACCGCGCGGTCGATGTCGTCGGCGCCGAGCAGCAGCAGGGCCCGCGCCCAGTCGATCGACTCGGCGATCGAGGGGGGCTTCTTCAGGTCCAGGGAGCGGACCATGTGGACGACCTCAACCAGCCGCCGAGCCAGATGCTCGTCGAGCTCGGGGACATGCAGGCGAATGATCTCCAGCTCGCGCTCGACCTCCGGGTAGTCGAGCCAGAGATACAGGCAGCGGCGCTTTAAGGCCTCGGTGAGCTCGCGTGAGTTGTTCGAGGTAAGGACGACGACGGGATGCGTGCGCGCCTCGATCACGCCGAGCTCTGGGATCGAGATCTGGAAGTCGGAGAGGACCTCCAAGAGCATCGCCTCGAACTCTTGGTCGGTCTTGTCGATCTCGTCGATGAGCAGCACGACGGGCTCTGCCGATGCGATCGCCTGCAAGAGCGGCCGCGTGAGCAGGAAATCCTCAGAGAAGATCTGGTCGAAGGCATCGCTCGACTCGTCCGGGGAGGCCTGGATCCGCAGGAGCTGGCGCCGGTAGTTCCACTCATAGAGCGCTTTGGCCTCGTCAAGGCCCTCGTAACACTGCAGGCGGATCAGCTCGCGCCCGGATACCCGTGAGATGGCCTTGGCGAGCTCGGTCTTGCCTACCCCGGCCGGGCCCTCGACCATGACGGGCTTGCCCAGGCGCTGGGCGAGGTAGGCGACGAGCGCGGCGGATTCGTCCGCGAGGTACCCCGCCTCGGCGAGGCCGCTGCGCACGTCGGCGACTGAATCGATGGATCCCGGCACCGGGCCGATGATAATGCCGGGATGCCCGACTTCCCCGTGCTGGTGCCCCTCTCCCAAGCGGCGACGTCGCTCGGCGACCTCATGCCTTACCTCGCCTTGCTGGTGCTGGGTTTCCTCGTCGGGGCGTGGGGGCAATCGGCCCGCTCTCCGCTGGCCGTGACGCTGGGGATCACGCTGATCGTGGCGGCGGTGCTGCTCTTCTTGCTGGCCAACGGCTCCGGCGAGACCCCCAAGCTGGACGAGGTCGCACGCCACCTCTTCGCCTAGGACGCCCTGGAGGGCTGATCGAGGCCGCGCGGGCGGCGCAACGGTGGGAAGATTCCGATTCGTGCAGGCGCTTGAGCCGCAGGAGCTTCGGTTGCGCCGGTGGGTTCGGATCGCCGGCACGAGCTTCTTCCTGGAGACGCTCGTCTACCTGCTGCCGGCGCTTGCTTGGGGGACCACGAAAAGCTGGGTGCAGCTCCCGTTCGTGGCGAACTCGTTCGTCAAGTCGATGTTCTTCGCGGGGCTGTGCGCGCTCGCGGCTTCGGACATCCGCCGCTTCTCGCGCGCCATCAGCCTCATCGTCGTCGGGCTCGTCGCCTGGGTCATCGCCGCTATCGCGATCTTGATCTGGGGAGACACGGGTCAGGTCTTCGACGTCTTCGGACTCGAGCTCTCGATGACGGCGATCATGTGGATGGGTATCGGCTTGCAGGGTGGGCTCGCCGTCGGCTTCGCGGTCCTGCACCGGGCGGCCGTGAAGGCGCGGCATAGCTTGCGGTACCTGGCTCCTGGTCAGTTCCGCACGCTCGAGGCCCTAGCCGAGTGCCTGCTCACCGCCGAGGCGACGACCCTCTCGGCCGAGCAGGTTGCGGTGAACGTGGACCACTACCTGCGGCGGTTCGATGCCAGACGCAAGTGGTTGATCAAGGCGGCGCTCGTGGGGATCGCCTTCTACCCGCTCCTCTATCTGCACCTCCCGCTGATGATGATGGCGCGCGACGAACGCCGGGAGTTCCTCGAGAAGCGCTTTCGCGGGGACGTCGCGCGGCGGCGAATCGGCTCGCTGCGGCGCTGGCTCGTCCAGGCGATGGTGCGCCTGTCCCAGCAGATGGTCTATCTCGGCTACTACGGGGACGAGGCCAGTTGGGAGGAGGTGGGCTATGTGCCGTTCTCGAGGCGCCCCGGCTTCGACCCGAAGCTCCGCAAGCGCCCGGGCGGGCTCGAGGTCGAGCGGGGACCGGCTCTGCGCGACGAGGTCGTCCAGAGCGAGGTGGCGATCGTGGGCTCAGGCGCCGCCGCCAGCGTCATCGCCCATCGCCTGGTCGGCGAGGGCAAACGCGTCGTGATGGTCGAACGTGGGCGGCATGAGGACCCCGCCGATTTCACGGAGGACGAGGCCGAGATGCTCGCTCGCCTCTATCGCGATGGGGCCGTGCAGCTCGCCCGCGACTTCCGGCTTCAGGTGTTGCAGGGCATGTGCGTCGGCGGGACCACGGTGATCAACAACGCTGTCTCGATCCCCACGCCGGCTGAGGTGGTGGACGACTGGAACAGGCGGTGCGATGGCGCCCTCGAGGGATTTCAGGGCGACATCGACGACGTCATCGAGCTACTCGGAATCCGCACCCAGCCGGACGACGTGTTCGCTGCAGGCGTCGGCAAGTTCCTGGATGGAATCGAGAAGCTCGAGCTGAAGGACTCGGCAAGGGTGTTCGAGCCGATCGCGGCCAACATCCATGACTGCCTGGGGTGCGGGTACTGCAACATCGGCTGTGCGTACGGCCGCAAGCTCTCGATGCTGGACACGCTGCTGCCACAGGCGCAGGCCGCGGGTGGGCGAGGGGAGCTGCGGATCATCTCCGAGTGCGCCGCCGAGGGCATCGAGAGCTCGAACGGAAAAGTCGAATCGATCTCCTGCCGCGCGGACGGTCGCAAGATTCACTTGCGTGCCGATCGCTTCGTTGTCGCCGGTGGCGCGGTCAGCTCGAGCTACCTCCTCGGTCGCAGCGGGATCGGCGGCAGCGCCGTGGGCAAGGGCCTCGGCTTCAACATCGGCTCCGCAATGACGGCTGACTTCGAGGAGCGGCTCGATAATTACGCCGGTCTTCAGATCACGCACGTCTACCGCCCGCGCGGAGTGCCCGACTACGTGATGGAGACCTGGTTCAACCCGGTGCTGTCGCAGGCGCTGGCGATGCCGGGATGGTTCGAGGACCACCGTCGCAACATGCTGCGCTACGCGCACATGGCCGCGACTGGCGTGATCGTGGGCTCCCGCTCGAACGCCCGGGTGGAGAAGGCCACGTTCGGGGGCGCCGACGTCGTCTACACCCCCGACCCCGCGGACCTCGCCCGATTGCTGGCCGGGTTGAAGCTCGCCGGTCGCATCTACCTCAAGGCCGGCGCCATCCGCGTGATGCCCGCGACCTTCACATACCACTCGTTCACCACCGCAGACCAGCTGGACGAGCTCGACGAGATCGTCACCGATTCGAGCGACATCCAGCTCGGCACGGGTCATCCGCAGGGCGGCAACTCACTCGGGCTTGATGCGGCGGACTCGGTCGTCGATCCGCGCTCGTTCCTGGTCCACGGGACCGAGAACCTGCACCTATGCGATGCCTCGGTGTTTCCAACGACGATCGGCGTGAACCCGCAGCTCACGGTGATGGCGCTGGCGCATCGCGCGGGGCCGGCGATCGCCGAGCGACTGTAGGCCGGGCGAACAACCAAACGACTGGCATTGAAGGTGCCGAGGCCGGTTCCACCTACGCCGCCCGCACCTGTCCCAGGATCTCGGCGAGGTCGTCCTCCACGAGCAGTTTGGCCCGCGGCTCGGCGTCGTCGTCGAGCCAGCGAACGAGGCGAATCTTCCCCTCGGTGATCTCGAGGCCGGTGACGTCCCCGTCGGCGAAGGAGCAGGCGCCGGTGTTGAAGTAGCAGGGAGGGGTGATCGGTACCGGGGGCGGGTCTCCCCGGCGGCCCTCGGCTCGGATCAGCTCGAGCTCGGCGCGCAGCTCAGGGATCGCTCGCTCTTGCCCGAGGCGGCGGGCATCGGCAAGGTCGTCGGTCACCGTTCCTTCGGACCTGTGGCGCGGCGCGGGTGGACGGCTGGTCGCGAAGACCGGACGATGGGTGTGACCTGTGATCAGGATCGGCCGGGCCACGTGGCCTCGTGCCCACGCGAACATCGCGGAGTCGTGCTCGCGGCGCAGCTCCCAGTCGCTCGCCGGGGTCACTGTCCCGAAGTCGATGCGACGCTGCAGCGGACGCCAGATGTAGCGCAGGACGAGTCGCGAGAGCCAGGCGAACCGGTCGCTTCCGGCCGTGCCCTGGTGGCCATGGGCGCAGAGGATCTCGCCGAGCGGCTCGCCCGCGCGCTCCAGGTTGAGCCGCAGCGACTCGCGAACCTCGAGGCCGGGGAACTGAGGATGGAGGTGCTTCGCCACCTGGTTCGCATCGCGCCAGTGGTCGTCGTGGTTGCCGAAGAAGCGGTGGAGGCGCCCTGCCGCATGGAACTCGGACTCGAGCGCCAGGACCTCGGGGTAAGCGCGCAGCGCCTCCTCGGGCGTGCATTCCCAGAGCTCCTCCACGTCCCCCAGGGCGAGCAGGACGAACCCGGCCTCCAGGTAGTGTCCGAGCGCGGCGCTGTAGGCGCGCTCGCAGCGGCGAAAGTCGTCGGCCGGATCACGAGCCCCCCGGTGATGATCCGAGAAGATCACCAGGCGCGCCGAGTCGAGATCGACGTCGAGCGCCTCGGCCTCCTCGTAGGCGCGGTCCAGCGCCTTCGCGATGTCGGTGGCCTTGTCCGCCATGGTCGCATCCTCCCACGCGCCGCAGGCCGGTCACATCGCGCGTGGGTTCGGGGCGTATCTTGGGATCGAATGAGCAGTGAGGGGTCGAGCCCCGAGGCGGTCCTTGCGGAGGGCTACACGCGATTCAATGCCGGCGAGGTCGAGTGGCTTCTGGACCAGTGCGATCCCCGCGTCGTCTGGGAGGACGCACCGGAGATTCCCGGCTCACAGACCTATCGTGGGCGCGACGGTGTGCGCCGGTTCCTCGAGAGCTTCGGGCAGCTCTGGGAGGAGATCCGCTTCGAGCCCGTCCGGATGCAGGAGACCGACCACGGCATGGTGGTGTTCTGTCGTCTGGTCGGACGCGGGCGCTCCAGCGGGGCCGAGGTGACCCAGCGGGTGGGGCACGTGTGGGAGTTCACCGACCTCGCCGTAGTCCGCGTTCGCACCTTCCTCGATTGGGAGGGCGCGGCGCAGGCGACGGGGGCGGAGGCGCCCGAGGGGTAGGGGCTCGAACAACCGCGTCACGGCAGGCCAAAGCCGCTGGGGCTCCGACCCGCTACGCGACGATCTCGGCTTCGGTGTGGGCCTGTAGGACCTCGTGGCCCTCCTCGCCCGTCCGTATCCGGATCGCCTCCTCGACGGGGACGACGAAGATCTTGCCGTCGCCCACGTCGCCCGTGCGGGCGTGTTTGAGGATTGTCTCGACCACCATGGACTTGTCCTTGTCCTCGACCACGACCTCCAGCTTCAGCTTCGGCCGGACGTTCACGGTGAGGGTGGACCCGCGGTAGTGCTCCACCACGCCCTTCTGGCGTCCCGAACCCTTGACCTCGCCGATCGACAGGGATGGAAAGCCCCTGTCGAGCAGCTCGGCCCGGATCGGCTCGAAGGCCTCGTGGCGGATGTATGCCTCGATCTTCTTCATTCGGCTCACCCCCTCCCTAGGCCTGCGAGGGATTGTCGCTGGTCATCGGCGTTACCGCCGCCGGGGCCGGATGTCGCGAGGCGGGAAGGCCACCGCGAGCGGCTCGTCCGCCCGGATACTCCGGGTTCGGGATGAACTGCTCGGGATAGCCATACATACCGTGCTCGGAGATGTCGAGTCCGGCGTCCTCCTCTTCGGCCGTGACGCGCAGGCCGTAGGTGACCTTGATCGCGTAGAGCACGGCGAGGCTCGAGAGCAGCACGAACGAAAACACGACGATGATCCCAAGCGCCTGGTCCCCGAGTTGCTCGAATGAGCCCGAGTAGAAGAGGCCACCCTCCGGATCCCCGAAGCCGTTGTACTGCGCGAGACGGGGCGACGTGAACAGCCCGCAGGACAGGGTTCCCCAAACGCCGGCGAGGCCGTGTGCCGAGAGCGCCCCGACGGGGTCGTCGAGCACCCTGTCGATGGCGAGGATCGCCACGACGACCAGCACGCCCGCGACCGCGCCGATGAACGGAGCCGCCCACAGCTCGACGTAGCCGGAAGGAGCTGTGACCGCGACGAGGCCGGCAATCGCTCCGTTGCCGATCATGCCGATATCCAGCGTCTTCTGCATGAGCCTCGAGGTGATCGCCGCCGTGAGGACGCTGGCCGCGCAGGCCACGTTCGTCACCAGAACGATCTCTGGAAAGCGGCCATCGAGCGCGGTCAGGGTCGAACCGGGGTTAAACCCGAACCAACCGAGCCACAAGACGAAGATGCCCAGCCCGAAGAGGGGCATCGAGTGGCCCGGGATCGCACGTGGCTTGCCGTCGTCGCCGTACTTGCCGCGGCGCGCCCCCAGCAGGAGCAGGACCGCGAGGCCGCCCGTGGCCCCGATCAGGTGCACCGCCGTCGAGCCGGCGAAGTCCTGCATGCCGATGTTGGTCTGCAGCCAGCCGCCGCCGAACACCCAGTGGGCGCCGATCGGGTAGATCAGCGCGGCGAAGATCAGCGAGTACGCGACGTAGACACCGAACTTGATGCGCTCGAGCGTCGTGCCCCACACGATCGCGAGCGAGACGGCCGCGAAGGTGAATTGGAAGAAGAATTTTGACTCGATTGTCGCGTCGGAGAGGCCCATCACCGGGAACGCGGTGAGTGGATCGCCGAACCCCTGCAGGAAGAACCCTGTGTCTCCGATGATCTCGCCCGTGCCGAACGCGAACGCGAAGCCGCACGCGTACCAAGCAAGCGCCGCGATCGAGAGGTTCGTGAGGATCTTCGCGACGATCGTCCCGGCGTTCTTCCCGCGCGAGAACCCGATCTCCAGGAAGGCGAACCCCGCCTGCATGAAGAAGACGAGCATCGCGGCGACGATCACCCACATCGAGTTGATCGCCACAGAATCTGGAAGAACGCCGTTGCCAGCCGCCTCGAGGCTGTCTGCGAGGGCGACGGCAGGCGCAGCCAGCAACGCCAAGCCAGCCAGCGGCAATGCGGCCAGGTACCTATGTCTCATCGAATACACACTCCTTGCCCGCCGGTCCCGTCGGCGGTCGCAGTTCCAGGGATCGCGGGTCAAGGTAGGCGCCTGCGGCGCCTGGGTCTTTGGCCATGTGTAAGAACTTTCGCGCCACCGCTTGTACGAGCGGTCATGGAGGCGGAGGGCTAGCGTGTAGGCATGGCGACCCGCCAAGACCCCCTCGGGGCGGACACCCTCGACGCGGTTGTGCAACTTCTGTTCGAGGTCGAGGACTCGACCGACGACCATCCGTTCTACGACCGGATCTGCGAGGCGGCATGCCGCCTCACGGAGCTCAAACGTGCTCTGCTCTTTCTCTACGACGCCGATCGCCAGCTCGTCTTGCCCGTGGGCTCCCACGGCGTCGACCCTGACCTCCTGGCGCACGCCTACGGGAGCCTCGAGGAAACGCCGGTCGCCCAGCGTGCGCTCGCGGCGGGGGAGGTCGTGGACACCGGCGACATCGCCGCCGACATCCCGCTCCGCTACGCGGCCCTGCCCGGCGTCGAGAAGCTGACCTGTGCGCCGGTGGCAGCCGGCGGGCGGTGGCTTGGGGTCCTGTTCGCCGACCTGGGGGGCGGGCAATATCAGCTGAGCGACCGCAGCCGTGCGACGCTCCTCGCCCTGGGCCGCACCGCCGCGCTCGCCGCGCACGTGCGCGAAGCGACCACTCAGCGCGAGCGGGGGCGGCTGCTCCTGGATCGAGTCGCGCTCGCACGCGACGTGCACGAGCAGGTCATACAGCGACTCTTCGGTGTCTCCCTCGCGCTTGGGTCCGGCGCCGAGGAGCTGCCTTCGCAGGAGCGGATTCGTTGCGCCAGGGAGGTCGAGCTCGCGCTTGCTGAGCTTCGCGATGCGCTCACGCGATCGCTCGATCCGATCGGCGCACCGGCTCGCGGCACCCTTCACGAAGAGCTCGACCGCCTCGACCGCCGGTACAAGGACCTGCCGCTCCATGTCGAATGGGCGCCCGGCGCCGAGGTTCCCGAGGGCCTCGAGCCGCTCGCCGTCTCCGTGCTGGGTGAAGCCCTTCGAAACGTGGAGAAGCACTCGGAGGCCGTCGAGGCAAGCGTGATCATCAGTGCCGGCGACGGCGCGTTCATCCTCGAGGTGCGAAACGCGGGACTGCACCCTGAGCAACCGCGCGAGTCCGTGCTGCGAACCCAGAGCGGGATCGGTCTGCGGCTGGCGTCGTTCGAGACGATGCAGCGCGGCGGCGTGCTCGAGTTCGGTCGTGAGGGCGAGGAGTGGCGGGTCCGCCTCATCCTGCCCACCGGCGGTCAGGCCTTCTCCGAGGCAGAGGCGGTCGGCGCGTGAGCGGAATGCGAATCCTGATCGTGGACGACCACGAGGTCGTGCGCTGGGGCTTCGATGTGATGCTCTCGAAGCAGCCGTGGGTCGAGCGCTGCCTGACCGCCGACAACCACGACGACGCGCTTGCGATCGCCAGGCGCATGCGGCCGGACGTGGCACTCGTGGACCTATTCCTGGCCGAGCGGTCGGGCGCCGAGCTCTGCCAGGCGCTTCGAGCTGCCAGCCCCCGCACCCAGGTGCTGCTGATCTCCGGCGTAGGCTGGATCTCGCCAGAGGCAGCCCAGGCCGCGGGAGCGCGGGGCTTCGTACCCAAGGACTGGGGTGCCGACGAGGTCGCCGGGGCCGTGCAGATGGTCGGCAAGGGGATGACCGTCTTCGCGCCGCGCGACGAGGGCCCGCAAGCGCCGCTGTCGGTCCGGGAGCGCGAGGTTCTTGACCTGATGGCGTCAGGCATGACCAATCGCGAGATCGCCGAGCGCCTTTATCTCTCTCCGCACACGATCAAGGAGTACGCGAGCGCGCTCTACCGCAAACTGGGCGCACGCAACCGCGCTGAGGCGGTGAAAAGGGCCGAACGTCTCGGTCTGGCGGGCAAGCTCCCCCGGTAGTTCTGAGCCGATCCCCCCGAATGGGGGGTCCTCGCGTCCAAAGTAGTACCTACGTGCCTAGCCGTGGGTATCCAATAGGCGATGCCACTACACCCCCACGCCACCGCGCTGATGTTCGGAGGTCAGGGCAGCGTCACCGAGGCCGATCGTGACCTCGTGCAGACACGCCGCCCAGATCTGCTCGACCTTGCCGAGCAGCTCCTCGGCGATGACCCCTTCGCCATGCTGGAGGAGGGGACGCGCTACGCGCAGCCGGCCACCTTCTGCGCGTCGCTCGCAGGAGCCTCGAGCATCCTGGGCGACGACTCCGTGGCGTTCATGTCCGGCCACTCGATGGGCGAGATCACCGCGCTTGCCGCGGCCGAGGCCCTCGATGATGCCGACGGCCTGCGGGTGGTCGTCGAGCGGGGCCGTCTGATGGATGCCCGCGGCGACGAGGAGGGTGCGATGGTCGCGGTGCGCTGCGATCGCGCTCGTGGCGCCGAGATCGCCGAGCGCTTCGGCCTCAACGTCGCCAACGAGAACTCGCCGGAGCAGGTTGTGCTCTCGGGGGCCGCAAGGGGTGTCGAGAAGCTGCTCGGGTCGACGTCAGAGCTGGGCGTGCGCGGCAAGCGCCTGCCCGTCGCCGGAGCGTTTCACTCCGAGATCATGGGCCCGGCGGTACCGGAGTTCCAGGAGGTCCTCGACTCGATCGACTTCCAGCGCCCGAGCGTGCCGGTCCTCTCCTGCGTCACGGTGCAGCCGTTCGGCCCCGCCGTGCGCGAGGACCTGGCCTCCGCACTCACTCGGCCCGTCCGCTGGGTCAGCGTGCTGCGAGAGCTGGAAGCTCGGGGCGCCAAGCGCTTCGTTGACGTTGGGCCGGGCCGCGTCCTGGCCGGCCTGGCGCGCAAGACCTTGACCGATGTTGAGATCGAAACAGTCGAGAGGGAGGCCGTTGGTGCCTGAGACGCTCACAGCCCCGCGCCGCGATGGCGCAACTTTGCCGCCGCTTCGCAGCGCCGGCATCGCTGGCATCGGCGCCGCCATGCCCGAGCGCCGGCTCACCAGCGCCGAGATCGCTGCTCCGCTGGGGATCGACGAGAGCTGGATCCTCACCCGCACGGGTGTGCGCGAGCGTCGCGTCCTCGACGAGAGTGGCTCCGTCACCGATCTCGCGGCCAGCGCCTCGCGAGCCGCGCTTGCCGATGCCGACATGGAGGCGGACGAGCTGGACTGGATCCTTTTTGCGACGACCACCCCCGACCGCCTGCAGCCTCACGCCGCGCCCGAGTTGGCGGCACGCCTCGAGGCCACCGACGTCGCGCCCGTCGACGTGGGGGCCGCCTGCTGCGGCTTCGTCTCGGCGCTCTCGCTCGCGACCGGCATGATCGAGACCGGCCGCGCGGAGCACATCCTCGTGGTCGGCGCGGAGGCGATGAGCCGCGTCCTCGACTACTCCGACCGCTCGACCGCAGGCCTGTTTGGCGACGGCGCCGGTGCGGCGGTCGTCTCAGCGGGTGGCCCCGGGCGCATCGGCGTCACTCTGGGAGGCTCGGACGCAGACGGTCTCGAGTGCATCACCGCGACGCACAGCGAGCGTCTCGTGCGCATGGACGGGCGTACGACCTTCCGCTACGCGGTTGCCGGTCTCACAGCTGCCACCAAGGACACCGTCGCCGCAGCTGGGCTCGAGCTGGGCGACATCGACGTCTTCGTCTATCACCAGGCCAACACTCGAATCACCGCTGCGGTGGGCGAGCGTCTCGGCCTCGACTCCGGGCGCGTCATCGACTGCATCGCCGAGATGGGCAACACGTCCGCGGCGAGCGTCCCGCTCGCGCTCGAGCGCGCCTACGCCGATGGGCTTGTGCGCCCCGGCTCGCGCGTGCTTCTCGCCGCCTTCGCGGCCGGCTTCGTCTGGTCGACCGCGCTCGTGGAGTGGGAGGAGGAGTCATGAGCGTGGCCGAGCGAACGCATTCGCAAACGGACGCGTCGCGCTCGCAGGACGAGCGCGGATGTGCCGTGGTCACCGGTGCCTCCCGCGGCATCGGAGCGGCGGTCGCCGCCGCGCTCGCGGCCGATGGGCTGGCCGTGGCCGTGAACTATCGCGCCGATCGTGACGGGGCCGAGTCGGTCGCCGAGAGCATCCGCGACGAGGGCGGCACGGCCCTCGTGGTGCGCGGAGATGTGCGCGACCCGGAGACGCCGAAGGCGCTCTTCGAGGAGGTCGAGGGCGAGCTCGGGCCCGTGAGCGTGCTGGTGAACAACGCCGGCCTCACGGCCGACGCTCTTTCGATGCGCATCGGCGACGACGACTGGGACAGCGTCATCGAGACCAACCTCACAGGCGCTTTCCGGCTCACGCGCCGGGCGCTGAGCGCGATGGTGCGTGCCCGCTACGGCCGGATCATCAACATCGCATCGGTGGTCGGCGTACGCGCGAACGCGGGCCAGGCGAACTACGCCGCTTCCAAGGGGGGCCTGATCGCTTTCACGAAGTCGGCCGCGGTTGAGGTCGCCCGCCGGGGCGTGACCGTAAACGCCGTCGCGCCCGGGCTGATCGAGACTGAGATGACCGAGGACTCGGTGGCCGAGAGCCTGCGCGACGCGATCCCAGCCCGGCGCGCCGGGACCCCCGAAGACGTCGCCGCATGTGTGCGCTTCCTGGCCTCCGACGAGGCCGCCTACGTGACCGGAACGGTGCTCACCGTAGACGGCGGCATGACCGCCTAGCAAGAGCTAAGAGAGAAAAGGAGAGACAAAATGCCAACCCAGACCAAGGATCAGATCGAGACCCGGGTGACCGACGCCCTCGTCGAGTTCGGCGAGGAGCGCGAGAACATCACCCGCGACGCGCGGTTCGAAGACCTCGATGTCGATTCGCTCGACCTCGTCGAGCTCGCTCAGATCCTCGAGGACGAGTACTCGGTCGAGGTCCAGGACTCAGAAATGGAGAAGCTGCGCACCGTCGGCGACGTCGTCGACCTCGTTGCGGAGAAGACCGAGTGACCGATCGCATCACGATAACGGGCCTGGGCGCTGTCACCCCCCTTGGGGTTGGCGCCGAGCGGCTCATCGACGGCTGGATCGCCGGCGAGTCAGGGATCTCCGACGGCCTCGCCCGCTGCGAGGACTTCGACCCCGCCGATCACCTCACCCGCCGTGAGGCGCGCCGCTCTGCGCGCTTCACCCAAATGGCGATGGTCGCCGCGGGCGAGGCGCTCGAGCAGGCCGGATGGACCGCTGAAGACCCTCCGGCGGACCCGGACCGGCTCGGCTGCGTGATCGGCACCGGGATCGGTGGGCTGCCCACGATCGAGTCCGAGCACGACACGCTGCGGGAGAAGGGCGAGCGAGCGATCTCCTCGCTGTGCGTGCCGATGATGATGGCCAACGCTGCGCCCGGTGCGATCGCCATCCGGCACGATCTCCGAGGCCAGTGCTTCGGCACGGTTTCCGCCTGCGCGGCCGGTGCTCAGGCGATCGGTGTCGGCCTGCGCCTGATGACGGCGGGAGACGCCGACGCGTGTGTGGTGGGTGGCACCGAGTCCGCGATCACGGACCTGGCGGTAGCTGCCTTCGGAAAGATGGGCGCGACCTCCGAAAGCGGCATCTCCCGGCCATTCGATCTTCGTCGTGACGGCTTCGTGATGGGAGAGGGCGCCGGCATCTTGGTGCTGGAGAACGCCGAGGTCGCAGAGGCGCGCGGCGCCGAGGCGCTCGGCTACCTGACCGGCTATGGCGCGACCGCGGACGCCCATCACATGACTGCCCCGCAGCCAGAGGGCGACGGCGCTGCCCGGGCGATCACTGCCGCTCTCGCCGACGCCGAGCTCGAGCCTGGGGGCGTCGACTACGTGAACGCGCACGGCACGTCGACCCCGCTCAACGACCGCTCCGAGACCGAGGCGCTCAAGAAGGCCCTCGGCGAGCGCGCGAGCGAGATCCCGGTGTCGTCGCTCAAGTCGTCGATCGGGCACCTCCTCGGCGCGGCCGGGGCGGTGGAGGCGGTTGCAACCGTTGGCGCTCTGAACGCCGCGACGGCGCCGCCGACCCTGAACCTCACCGAGCCAGATCCCGACCTCGACCTGGACTACGTCCCGGTTGACGCCCGCGAGATGGAGCGCAACGGCCGCCCGCTTACAGCCATCTCAAACTCGTTCGGCTTCGGCGGCCACAACGTCGTTTTGGCAATGGAGGCCCCCTCATGAGCGTCGCAACCGAGACCAAGCCACGTGAAGAGGGGCTGCTGAGCCCCGCCGAGCGTCTTGAGGCGCTCTGCGACCCCGGCACCTTCCGGGCCATCCGCACCGGTGTCGTCGGCCGGCACCCCGGCAGCGACGACAAGAAGCGTCCCGGTGACGGCGTCATCGCCGGAGCCGGCGAGGTCGGGGGCCGCACGGTCTACTGCTACGCGCAGGACCCGAGCTTCATGGGCGGCTCGCTGGGGTCGGCGCACGCCGACACCATCGTCAACGTGATGCGGCTGGCGGGCGAGACGGGCTCCCCGGTGGTCGGCTTCGTCGAGTCGGGTGGCGCCCGCCTGCAGGAGGGCCACGACGCGCTGTCCGGCTACGGGCGCATCTTCCGCGAGAGCGTTCGCCTCTCGGGCAAGGTGCCGCAGATCGCCGTCATCACCGGGGTCTCCGCCGGCGGCGGTGCCTACTCGCCCGCGCTCGCCGATTTCATCGTGATGACCGATCGTGCTCGCACGTTCCTCACGGGGCCCCAGATCGTGAACGCCGCGCTCGGCGAGGAGGTGTCGATGGACGGCCTGGGCGGACCCGGCGTCCACGAGCGAAACGGCGTCTGCCACCTAGTGGCCCCGGACGACCAGCGCGCTGCGGTCCTCGCCCGCGATCTCCTCTCCTACCTGCCCTCGCCGCACGGCGAGGATGCACCTCGCGTGGTGCCGACGGAGCCACGGGGGCCTGCCCCCGACGCGTCCGTGCCCGAGGAGGCTCGGCGCGTCTACGACGTGCGCGACGTCGCCGGCGCTGTGGTCGACGACGGGACGCTGCTCGAGATCTGGCCCCGGTGGGCCCGGAACATGGTCACCGCCTTCGCACGGATCGATGGCCGCAGCGTCGCTGTGATCGCGAACCAGCCGCGACGGCTCGGAGGCGTCATCGACGCCCCTGGCGCTGAGAAGGGGGCGCGTTTCGTCAACGCATGCGCCCGCTTCGGCCTCCCGCTGGTCGTCCTCGTCGACACCCCGGGGTTCATGCCCGGGACCAAGCAGGAGGGCCAGGGCGTGATCCGTTACGGCGCGGCGCTCTTGAGCGCGTTCGCCGGCGCGCAGGTGCCGAAGATCACCCTCGTCTTGCGCAAGGCGTACGGCGGGGCAGCGATCACGATGAACTCGCGCGATCTCGGCGCCGACATGGTCTTCGCCTGGTCGCAGGCCGAGATCGGGATCATGGCCGCCCGCCAGGCGGTCGGAATCACGGCGCGTCGCCGCCTCAACGAGGCGGGCGACCCCGACGCCCTGCTCGAAGAGCTCACCGATGCCTACGCGGGCGAGCACCTGACCGCCGACGCCGCGGCGGCCTCTGGCTTCGTCGACGAGGTCATCGAGCCGGACGAGACGCGAGACCGGCTGGCCTGGGCTCTCCGATCCCTGGGTCGCTCATGAATCCGGTCGATCCAGACGCCATCATCGCCAGGACCTTGAGCGGAAGAGGCATAGCCGACGGGCCGCGCACGTACGCGTGCTACGTGGCCCTGGGCGACTCGTTCTCGGCCGGCACCGGGTGCCCGCCCGGGAGCGCCTGGCCCGATCGCCTCGTGGCGAAGCTGCGCCGGCGTGTGCCCGACCTCGCCTACCGCAACCTGGCCGAGCACGGTGCCCGCAGCGGCGACGTCGTCGATCAGGTCTCGCACGCCATACAGCTCGAACCCGATCTCGTGACCGTCGTCTGCGGCGCGAACGACGCGCTGCTCTCGGTGCGGCCCGATCCGGAGACCTACGAGCGGAACCTCACGCAGATCTTCCGCCGGCTCCAGGCAGCCGCGCCCGCGGCGACGATCGTGACCTCCACGTCCCCGGAGCACTGGTCGTTCCTCGACCTTGGGCCGAGGACCAAGCGCCGGGTCACGCGGGGCATCGAGCAGATCAACGCGGCAACGCGCCGGATCGCGGCCGACCACGACATCCCCTGCTTGGAGGTGGTCGACAACCCCGGTCTCGTCGAGCCGGAGAACTTCGGCGATGATGGGCTCCACCCGTCTCCCCAGGGGCACGCCGAGGCCGCGGAGTGCTTCATGGAGCTGATCGAGAACACCGCCGATCGCAGGGAGAACGGCCATGGCTGATCCGTTCGGGCTCGACTTCGACGACCTCGATGAGGGTGCGCGGATCGAGACGCTGGGGCGCACGATCACCGAGACGGACCTCGTCTCGTTCGCTGCTCTCACAGGCGACTGGCACCCTCAGCACTCCGACGCGAGCTGGGCTGCCTCGAGCGTCTTCGGTGAGCGGATTGCGCACGGGATGCTCGTCGTTTCCTACGTGATCGGCCTGCTCCCGATCGATCCGGAGCGCGTGGTCGCGCTGCGCGGGATCGACGACGTCGTCTTCAAGCGGGCGGCTCGCATCGGCGACACGATCCACGTCACCGGGAAGATCGCCTCGCTTCGGCCACTCGACGACGAGACCGGGCTGGTCGAGCTCGCCGCCCAGGTGCGCAACGGCGATGGCGAGCTGCTGACACGGCTCACGCTCAAGGTGATCTGGCGCCGTGCTGCGAAGCCCGGGGTGGAGAGCGACGATGGAGAGGTCGAGACGGTGCCCGTCCACGAGGGCAGGGTGCTGGTCTAGTGGGGCTGCTCGAGGGCAAGCGCCTGCTGATCACGGGCGTGATCACGAACAAGAGCATCGCCTACGCGGTGGCCCGAGAGGCACAGGAGGCCGGCGCAGAGGTAGTCCTGACCGGATTCGGCCGGGCGAAGCGCCTCACCGAGCGCGCGGCCAAGCGGCTGCCCGAGCCGGCGGATGTTCTCGAGCTCGATGTGAATCGAGAGGAGGACCTCGAGGCGGTCGCCTCCGACCTCGAATCCCGCTGGGGCGAGCTCGACGGCGCCCTGCACGCGATCGCCTTCGCGCCCGAGGACGCCCTCGGCGGCAATTTCCTGGAGACCCCCAGCTCAAGCGCGGTGGAGGCGTTTCGGACGAGCGCGTACTCGTTGCAAGCGCTGGCTCGCCATCTGGCGCCGCTGCTCGAGCGCGGCGGCCCGGGCAGCATCGTCGGCATGGACTTCGACGCCTCCGTCGCCTGGCCGTCCTACGACTGGATGGGCGTGGCCAAGGCGGCGCTCGAGTCGACGACCCGCTATCTCGCTCGCGACCTCGGACCCCGTGGCGTCCGCGTGAACCTGATCTCCGCTGGGCCGATCGGCACCGCCGCCGCCTCCGGCATCCCTGGCTTCAAGGACCTGAGCCGGGTCTGGTCGGAGAACGCCCCGCTCGGCTGGGACGCGAGCGACGCCAGCCCAGTCGCAGGCGCCGCAAGCTTCCTCTTCTCGGACCACTCACGCGCCATCAGCGGCGAGATCCTCCACGTCGACGGCGGTGTCCACGCCGTCGGCCCGACGATGTCGCCGAACGGCGCCACGGCGGAGGAGCCCGAGGCGTCGGAGGAGAAGGCCGAGGCCGACGCGAAGTAACGGGCCCCCCGCTCAAGAACCCCGGAAAATGCGCCGATATCGGAAACCGAGGTGCTTGGTTTTCGAGAAGGCAGGGCTATTGCCGACCAGTTGGCTGCTGCGCAGCAGCGGGTCGCGGAGCTCGAGTCCGAGCTGGGGGAACGGTCGCTGCGCGACCCCGTTGCGGCCCCTGCGCTGACGCTTCCCGCCTTCAGGGCTCAGCTCGAGATGGACCTGCGGGGAGCCGAGCGCGGGCGCCGGCCCCTCTCGCTGGCCCTCGTCGACCTCGACAACTTCGCGCGGCTGAACCTCCGCCACGGCTACGCGGCGGGCGATGACGTCCTGCGGGCTGCCGCCGAGCTACTCATCGAGCGCACGGGTGGGCTGGTCTGCAGGCTTGGGGCCGATCAGTTCGCGATTCGCCTCGCCGACACCGCCGGGCTCGTCGCGCGGGACCGCCTGGAAGGTGCCCTCCTTGGCCTCGAAGAGCTTCGAACGGACTCCGTTCTAGGCGTGAGCGCGTCCGTCGGGGTTGCCGAGATGACCCCCGGGCGCAGCCCAGAAGCGCTGCTCGCCGCTGCGGGGGCCGCGCTGGAGCGCGCGCGTCAAGCGGGCGGAAGCCGCGCTTGCCTCTTCAACGGGCAGGACTCGCACCTCGAGCCGCACGAGGCCGGGGGCGCCGATGTGGCTGCGGCGCTTGCCGCAGCGCTCGATGAGCGCGACCAGTACACGGGGGAGCACTCGGAGTCGGTGGTTGATCTGACGGCCCGGGTGTCCGACGCTCTGGGGCTGCCGCCCGAGGAGGTTGCGCTGGTGCGGATGGCCGCCCTGCTGCACGACATCGGCAAGATCGGCGTCCCCGACGAGATCCTCCACAAGCCCGGTCCCCTGGACGACGGCGAGTGGGAGATCATGCGCCAGCATCCAGTCATCGGCGAGCGCATCCTTCGGGCGATGCCGGGCCTGGGCAACGTCGCCCGAGTCGTTCGCCACGAGCACGAGCGCTGGGACGGCGCCGGGTACCCGGACGGGTTGGCAGGTGTCGAGATCCCGATCGGGGCTCGAATCATCCTGGCGTGCGATGCCTACCACGCGATGACCTCCGATCGCCCCTACCGCAAGGCGATGGATCACCGGGAGGCGCTGGCCGAGCTGACGCTCAATGCGGGCACCCAGTTCGACCCCGACGTCGTCCAGGCGCTGGTCGGTTACCTCTTCGGGCGCCGCCAGTCGGGCCTGGCGACCGTCTGACGACGCGCGCGCTGCGCGAGCCGCTTAACTGGGGCGGGACCGAGTGCCGCCGACCCGGATTGGCCGGCGGCTTTGCGAGCGTTAGTCCAGCTTGCCGATCTTGAAGATCTTGGTCCCGCAGTCAGGGCACGTGCCCTGAATCGCCGGGCGACCGTTCTTCATCGTCACCTGCTGCGGGTCCTGGATCTCAACCTTCTTGCGTTCCTTCACGCAGTAGCCCTCGGGCATGGTGCGCACTCCTCTCGTGCTGGGATCACGGATGACCTGTAGCCGACCGTAGTGCCTGGGGCGGACGCACGCAAGGGATGCTGGTGCGAATCAGCACTTGCCAGCTCCCCGCGTCCCGCCTGGGCTACGGGTTCGTGCCGCCGGAGCCCGAGCTTCGGTCGGAGTTCGAGTCGGCCTGAGTCTCGAGGTCGGCGATGTCGGTGCGCAGGTCCTCGATGTCGTCCTGCACGACCTCGACCTCCTCGCTCGTGGTGTCCTGCTCGTCGCTGAGCGATGAGAGCTCGCCCTCGAGTGCGTCAAGCCGCTCACTCAGGGACTCCACGTCTTCCTGTGCGGCCTCGGACGCCGATTCCTCGACCGCTCCGAGCTCGGTGCGGAGATCGCTCAGCTCGCTTTTTGTGGCGGAGTCCTCCTGCAGCTGCAGCGCGAACACGATCGCCACCGCCGCTGCGGCAAGCGCAAGCACGCAGGCGGCGGCGAAGGCGTAGGTACGGATGCCGAGCTTGCGATCCACCTGAGCGAGCCACGCCCGGAGGCCATCGATGCGCTCATGCGGGTCAGCGCTGTGCGCGGCGGCCGCCGTCGCGTGTTCGCCGGTCGTCGGCTGCGGCTGCTCGCCTGTGGCCGGCTTCGCCGGCTCGCCTGGGCTCGGCCTCGCCGGCTCGCCGGCCTCCGAACCGGCCGGAGCCTGCGTGTCGCGAGCTTTCGGGTCCGAGGTTTCCAAGGCGGCCGAGGGTAGCGTGGTCTGCGCGGGTGCCGGTTCGTCAGGCGCTGGGCGGCCGCGAGCCGGCGATCTGGCCATCAGCGGGGTCCAGCGGCAGGCCTGCCCGCTCCCACGCGATGATCCCACCGTCCATGTTGTGCGAGTCCCAGCCGGCCTCGCGAAACGCCTGGGCGGCCATCCCTGAGCGGTTGCCGCTGCGACAGTAGAAGACAACCGTTCGGTCCTTCGGGATCGACTCCGCCTCAGCGGTGAGGCGGTTGATCTCGACGTGCCGAGCATCGGCGAGCCGCCCGGCGTCCCACTCGTAGTCCATGCGGACGTCGATCAGCTCGGCCTCGCCGGCCGAGACGAGCTCGGCGACTCGCTGCGGGGCGAGCTCCACCTTTGCGGTTCCGTCCTCATCACTCATCCGCCCAGGATATGAGTCCTCGGCGCCGGGCCTCGGCTAACGTCTCGCACGGTCCTTACCCGACGCCACCCGACGCCACCCGACGCCAAGGAGAACTCGCTGAGATGCCCGAAGCCGTGATCGTCGACGCCGTTCGCAGCCCCATCGGCCGCGCGTTCAAGGGCACGCTCGCCCAATTGCGACCCGACGAGACGGCCGCCTACGTCGTCGATCAGCTGCTCGAACGCAACCCGGATGTGGATCCGAAGCTCGTCGAGGATCTGTTTTGCGGCTGCGGGGCGCCGCAAGGCCTGCAGGCGTTCAACATCGCGCGCATCATCGTCCTGCTCTCCGAGAAGCTCCCACAGGAGACGAACGGCGTGACGTTCTCGCGCTATTGCGCTTCCTCGCTCGATGCCATCCGGCATGCGGCCAATGCCGTCAAGGCCGGCGAGGGGGACGTCTACATCGCGGCCGGGGTCGAGTGGGTGAGCCGCTACAACGAGCGCACCGAGGCGGCGGGCGCGGCCGACCGAAACCCGAAGCTCGAGGGCAAGGACGGCCAGCCGAACGCCTACATCGACATGGGCCACACGGCCGTGAACGTCGCCAAGCGCTACGAGGTGAGCCGCTCGGACATGGACAAGTACGCGCAGCGCTCGCAGGAGTTGGCCGTGGCCTCGCAGGAGTCGGGCTTCTTCGACCGCGAGATAGTTCCGGTAGCCGACCACGAGGGCAACGAGGTCGCCAAGGACGATGGGCCGCGCCCCTCATCGACACTCGAGAAGCTCGCCGAGCTCGACGAGGCGTTCGGCGGCGGTGGCGTGACGGCGGGCAACTCGTGCCCCCTTAACGACGGCGCCGCCGCGGTGCTCGTGATGTCCGACTCGAAGGCGCGAGAGCTTGGGCTCGAGCCGCGAGCGCGAATCGTGAGCGCCGCGACCTGGGCGAACGAGCCCGAGTACATGGGCGTGGCGCCGATCGGCGCGATCAGGAAGGTGCTCGAGCGCACCGGCATGTCGATGGAGGACATCGGCACGGTCGAGCTAAACGAGGCGTTCGCGGCTCAGGTGATCCCGATCATGGAGGAGTGCCAGATCCCGCTGGAGAAGCTCAACACGCACGGAGGCGCGATCGCGCTCGGACACCCCTTCGGGATGACCGGGGCGCGGATCATGACCACGCTCTTAAACGCGATGGAAACGGACGACCACGACGTCGGCCTCGAGACGATGTGCGTCGCCGGGGGCCAGGGCGAGGCGATGGTCGTCGAACGGGTGAGCTGATGCCCTTCACCACCGCGCGCCGGCCGCCGCGCTGCTGAGACTCGCGCGCTGGCGGTCGCACGGTGGACCTTTTCCCGACCCTCTTTTCGACGGGCTGGGCATCAGGCGTAAACGCCTACGCCACGATGGCGATGCTGGGCATCCTCGGCCGCGCGGGCGTGGGGGAGGTGCCGGAGCCGCTGCAGAGTGACCCCGCGATCGTGCTCTCGTTGGTCATGTTCGCGATCGAGTTCGTCACCGACAAGGTGCCCCTGCTCGACAGCACCTGGGACCTGATCCACACCGCGGTGCGACCAGCGGTGGGAAGCGCCATCGGCGCCCTCTTCGGAACCGAGGCCGACCTCTCTGGGTTCGAGGAAGTCGCGGCTGCCGGTGGCACCGGCGTCACTGCTCTCGCGAGCCACGGGGTCAAGGCGGGCCTCCGGCTGGGAATCAACACCTCGCCTGAGCCCGTTTCCAACATCGCCACCAGCCTCGCCGAGGATGGCGTCGTCGCCGTCGTGGTCGTGTTCGCGCTCGAGGAGCCCGTGCTGGCCGCCGTGATCGCGGGGGTGCTGCTCATCACCGGCATGGGCCTGGTTTTCCTGATCGGCAGCCGCGTTCGCCGTGGAGTCGCTCGTGTGCGCGAGCGCCGCACCGCCTCCCGGCCGCCCTAGGGACTGTTCGGGCCGAAGTCGGGCGGCCCCTCGAGCCCCACTGCGGCAACCGCCGCTGCCACATCCTGGGGTAGTGCCGAGACGGGCAACGCGTCGGCGCCGCCCTTCACGGTCCAACCGCGGGGATCGCGCTCGAGGACAATGCCGAACTGCCGTTCGAAGAGCTCGGGCGCCGCGGCGATCGCAAAGGCCGATCCCACCGTGTCCCCGAGCTCGAAGCCAGCCGTGGCGAAGTGCCCGCGCGCAGTGTCGGCAGCGCCCTCTGCGGGTTGCATCCGCTCCACGTTCGCCGCGACCAGCTCCTCTCCGCTCAGGCCTCCGCCAGCGGTGCGCAGCAGCACAACGGCCGAGGCGGATGCCTCGTGAGATGGGCTCACGAGCGCAGGCGGTCCTCAGGCGCCGGCAAGTGGGGGCTCACGGCCCGCAGAGCTGCTGCGCGCGCTCGACCGCGCCGTGTGCGTCCACCAGCCCGGCGCCGGTCGCCAGGTCGTATCCCGGCCCGGCCTGCTCGTTGTGGGTGTTCTTGCCCGCCTTGACGTCACGTGCCGATTGCCTAAGCGCCTTGCGAACGTCCGCCGGCGACAGGGTCGGGCAGGCCTCCTTGATCAGCGCGCACACTCCTGCCAGCTGCGGAGCGGCCGCGGAGGTTCCGCTGAACGCGGCCCAGCCGTCGCTGGTTTTCGTCTCGTCGGCCTGCGGGTGCTTGCCGCCACCGAGGCCCACATCGATCTCGTCTCCGGGCTCGACCGGGAGCATGATGTAGGCCGCAGCAGGGCGCATGCCGACCAGGCCGGATACGTCGGGCACCTTGCGGTTCGCGTAGATCTGACTCTCGAACCCACTCGCGTAGTTCGATGCGCGGAGCTTGCCGTCGGGCTCCAGGTAGACGCCGCCGGCCGAGATCACGTCGGGATGCTGCCCGGGGAACCCGTAGTGCCCGTTCCCGGCTGAGAACACGACGACGATTCCCGACGCGACCGCCTGCGCGACGGCCGCCGCCAGCGCCTGCAGCGCCGCCGGAAGCGGTCCCTCCAGGATGCTGAAGCCCCAGCTGCAGCTGATCACCTCGGGCCCAAGCGAAACCGCGTGGTTGAAGGCCCCGGTCGTGTTCACATTGCCCATCTTCACCATCGTGAAGTCGATGTCGGGCGCGGCGGCGAAGGCGTTGGCCGATTCGCCCGTCCCGTGCCCGGATTCATCCTTGTCTGGCTTCGTGGCTCCCGGTCCGAGCTCGACCGGGCCAGCGCGGTACCCGCGCCGCTCGAAGTAGGGATGCCGGTACCAGCCGCTGTCGACCATGACCAGCTTCACGCCGAGCCCGCTGTGGCCCTCGCGGTGTACACGATCCGCGTTTACCCCCAGCGACACGTCGCCGGGCACGTCGAGGTGCCAGTACTTCTTCGCGGGCGGGAACGGCAGCGGCCCGGCGTGGTAGTAGGCGGGCTCCTCGATCGCGACTCCTTCGACCACATCGGCGAGTGAGCTCTCGGACGTGTCGATCAACCCGCGCACATCCGTATCCGCGGCGTCGATGAAGGTCGCCTTCTCGCGCCGGCCTTGCTCCTTGAGCACGGTGCGCTCCTCCGTGACGAGCTTGGTCTTGAAGGTCCGCTCATAAAGCGAGGCGGAGCCCGCGATGTTGATCGTGATGTCGGAGACCTGAAGGACCTTGAAGCCGGCACGCCGGAGGCGATCGGCCGCCCGTCTGACCACCCGGCGATCGGAGCGGAACCGCGCGACCGTCTTGCCGCTCACCGCCCGGTCCACCGCGAACAACGACGTGCCTCCCACTGAGATCGGCGACGCCTGAGCGTAGATCGTCCTCGGCAGCTTCCGGCGTGCTGCCCCGGTCGTTCGTGTGGCCATCCTGGCCTCCTCCGTTTGTGGGCGCTCCGGGCCGATGCGATCGGCTCGATCCCGCCGGGACAACCTACCTCCAACGCCGTCTCGTGTCCAGCCGACGGCCAAGGGACCCGCGTCCCCGCACCGCGCGAGCGGGCGCGATCAGTCTTCGAAGAGCGCGTAGCCGTACTCGCCACGCTTGTAGGCGAGCTTCGCGATCGCCGACATCCGCTCGTCGTCGTTCGACTCGACCTTGCCGAACTCCCCGGCGACGCGCTCGGCTGCGCGCGCGCAGAAGGTGTCGGCGATGTAGCGCTCCTGCCCCGACGGCTCCACGCCGTGCTCCTCGTAGATGCTCGTGACGCGCGAGAGCACCGCGATCTGGGCGAAAATGTCCGTGACCGCGGCGTAGATCCGCTTCTGTTGGAACTGGCGCTGGACGATCTCGCCCCGGTGCTCGCGCAGGAGCTTCTCGCTCAGGTCGCGAAGCTGGTGCACCTGTCCGGTCACGGCTTCGGCGTGCTCGGAGAGGTCCGGGTGGGCCTGCGTGATCTTGTCGGGTCGCACCTGGCGCTGGATCCGCGAGCCGACGTAGTCGGCAAGCACGCCGATCGAGCCGATTGGATCCGCGAGGCCGATCTCCCCGACCTCCGCCAGCTTCTCGCCCACGGGCTTCATTCCCGAGAGGGCTACGAAGGCCCGCATCACGTCGTTGGCGCCCTCGAAGATCGGGAAAATCCGGATGTCGCGGAGGGTCTTCTCGTAGGGCTCAGTCTTCATGTAGCCGGAGCCGCCGGCGAGTTGCATCGCCCGGTTCGCCGCGTACCAGAGGAACTCTGTGCCGGCGACCTTGCAGATCGCCGACTCGAGCGAGTAGTCCTCGACGCCGGAGTCGACGAGCCCGCAGGTCAGATAGCACATGGACTCCAGGCCGAACAGGTAGGAGACCATCCAGCCGATCTTGTCCTGTACGAGCTCGAAGTCGGCGAGCGGTTGGCCGAACTGCCGGCGCTCTTTGACGTGGTCGATCGCCAGGTCGAGCAGGTGTTTGGTCGCACCGACTGACCCGGTCCCGAGGCCGATGCGACCGTTGTTCAGAACCTGCATCGCGATCCTGAAGCCGTCGCCCGCTTCTCCCAGCACGTTCTCGGCCGGCACCTTCACGTCCGAGAAGCGCAGCCGGCGGAGATCGTTGCCGCGCAAGCCCATGGTGTCGAAGCGCTCCCCGACCTCGAAGCCCTTCATGCCCCGCTCCAGGATCAACGCGATGTGCCGGTCGGAGCCGTCGACCTCGCAGCGGGCGAATGCCGTGAAGACATCCCCCTTGGAGCCGTTGCCGATGTAGCGTTTCTCGCCGTTCAGCACCCAGGATCCGTCGGGCTGGCGCACCGCGCGCGACTGGATCCCGTAGGCGTCCGAGCCCGCCTCGGGCTCGGTGAGCGCGAAGCCGGCGAGCTTGTGCCCGGTGGCGAGGTCGGGCAGGAAGCGCTCCTTCTGTTCGTCGCTGCCGAACATGTGGATGCCCTTGAACCCGATCGACTGGTGGACGCCCATGACGATCGAGAGCGTGGCGTCGATCTGGGCGAAGGTCTCGAAGACCCGGGCGTATCCGGTCTGCGAGAGGCCCTGGCCGCCGTAGCGCTCATCCACGTAGAGGCCACACAGCCCGGCCGCACCGAGGGCGCGGACGACGTCGTCACCGATCCAGCGCTTCTCCTCGATCTTGCGGTGGTCCATCCGCGAGCCGATCTCGCGGGCGGCGGCATTCAGGGCGCGAATCCGCTCCTGCTCGCTTGGGTCCGGCTGCGGCCAAGGGAACACAAGCTCCTCGTGGATCTCGCCCATGAAGAGAGACTTGGCGAACGACGATGCCGACCGCTCGGGCTTGCCCTCGAGCTCCGGCTTGGTCGCGGCCTCCACTCGCCCCAGCCTACCCCGTGCTCAGTGCTTGAATCCGGGCTATGTCCGGGATCCCTGAGCCGCGCCGGTCACGCTCGCGAGCGACCCCGGCGGTCTACCGGCGGCGCCGCGTGGCCGGCCTGGTCGTTATCGGCATCGCGATCTTGCTGGCGATCCTCGGCTTCCGCTCGTGCGATGGCGGACTGCCCCTCGTCTCGGAGCCCACCCGCTCCGAGCGGCTCGCGGCCGACCCGGTCAGGCTCACGCTCTCGTTCTCCGGTGACCTCCTCATGCACACCCCCGTCTTCGCGCGGGCGCTAGAGGTCGGTGGCGGCGAGCGCTACGAGTTCGCTCCCCTGTTCGAGGAGGTGAAGCCCTACATCGCCGACGCCGACCTCGCGTTCTGTCACGTCGAGGTGCCGATGACCCCCGCGCCGCCGACGAGCTACCCGATCTTCAACACTCCCCCGTCACTGGCCGAGGGGATAGCGGCGACGGGTTGGGACGCCTGCTCCACAGCCTCGAACCACACCCTCGATCAAGGCGAGGAGGGCATCGGTGAGACGCTCGCCGCGCTCGACCGCGCCGGCGTGCGCCACACCGGCTCGGCCACGAGCGAGCGTGCCGCGCGCAAGCCCCTGATCCTCAAGTCGGGAGGGGCCCGGGTCGCCTTCCTCGCCTACGCGAGCGACACCAACGGCCTGCCGGTGCCGCAGCCCTACTCGATCAACCTCTTCGACCCCGAGCGGATCGCGGCTGATGCACGGCGTGCCCGCAGGGCAGGCGCGGACGCCGTGATCGTGAACCTCCACTGGGCCTCTGAGATCACCCCCGAATACGTGAGCGAGCCAAACGAAGCCCAGGTCGCTCTCGCCCGTGCCGTTGCCAACGAGCCGGCCGTCACGGCGATCGTTGGCCAGGGGCCACACGTGGTGCAGCCCATTCGCGAGGTGGAGGGCAAGACGACGGTCTTCTCCGAGGGCAACCTGATCTCCAACCAGGGCGCGGACATGGGCCTGGCCGCTGCCAGCCAGGACGGCTATGTGGCGCTGCTCGACCTCGTCGTCGACGGCGACGGCGCCCGCGTCACCGGGGTTCGCTATGTGCCGACATGGGTCGATCACCTCGACTACCGGGTTCTCCCGGTGGGCCCGGCGCTCGAGGCGGGGGAGGCGGATCCGGCGGCGCTCGCCGCCTCCTACGAGCGCACCGTGGGGGTCGTCGGGCGGGAGCCGGCGGAACCCGAGCCGACACGGTTGCCGTAGGGACAGCAACAACTGACAACTCGCATTGGAGGCGGCGTGGGCCTGTCAATCGCACCGGCGGTGGGTTCCGGACGCATCGCGTCCAAAACCCGCTCGCGGCTAGGATCGGCCCTGTGGCCCTGCCTTTGAAGCCGCCGGTCAAGCCTCAGCTCGCGCTCTCGCGCAAGGAGCTCCCGGAGGGCGAGGAATGGGCGTACGAGCCGAAGTACGACGGGTTCCGGGCACTTGCATTCGTCGACGGGGACGAAGTCTTCGTCCAGTCGCGAAACGGCAAGCCGCTCGCGCGCTACTTCCCCGAGCTGCGGTTCCCCGAGGGTCGGTTCGTGCTCGACGGCGAGTTGGTGATCCTGGGCGACGACGGGAGCGAGATCTTCGACGCGCTCCAAAACCGGATTCACCCGGCGGAGTCGCGGATCAACATGCTCGCCGAGGAAACACCGGTTGTCTTCCGCGCCTTCGATCTGCTCTCCAGCGAAGACGAGAGGCTCCTCGACCACCCGTTCAGCGAGCGCCGAGATCGCTTGGAGCGGCTGGTCGCCGCAGCGGCCGACGCTGGCTCGGTCGAGCTGACGCCGCTGAGCGAGGACACGAAGGGGGCCGAGGGTTGGCTCCAATCGGGGGAGGGCGTCATCGCCAAGAAGGTCGACGCGCCGTACCTGCCCGGCGAGCGCAAGGGCATGGTCAAGATAAAGCGGCTGCGCACGGCCGACGCCGTCGTGGTCGGCTGGCGACCCGGTAAGGAGGAGGGCACCGTGGGCTCCCTGATCCTCGGTCTCTACGACGACGGCAAGCTGCGGGTCGTTGGCCACACCTCAGGCCTGAGCGCGAAGCGAAAGCGTGAGCTCGTGGACGAGCTGGCGCCGTATGAGACCGGGGAGCGAGGGTCGGCCGACCCCAGCCGCTGGGCCGCAGATCGCGAGCTTGAGTGGATCTCGCTGCGGCCGGAATTGGTCGTCGAGATCACCTTCGACCACGTCGCGGCCGGCCGCATCCGCCACGGATCGAAGCTCCTGCGTTGGCGCGACGACAAGGACCCGAAGGACTGCCGCTTCGATCAGCTCGAGGCGTAGGCCGGCACGCCGCTCGCGCCCAGGCGAGGAGCCTCGGCCAGTCAGCGGCGCGATTCGTGGTAGTACTTTGCAATACAAAGTAGTCTGTGCTACAGTGGCTTTGCGATGCAAAGCTATCCCGGCGAGGAGGAGACAGTGACCGACAGCGCAACGGCGGCGACCATGCTGGACGAGGTCGAGCGGGTGCAGGGAGAGACCCGCGAGAAGCTCGACCCGGGTTGGCTGCCCTATCTCATCTTCGGGGTTCTCACCATGCTCAGCGCGGTGTTCACACAGATCGGTGACGGTGGGCGGGAGGGCGTTTACTGGCTGGTCGCCGGGCCGATTGGACTGATCGTGACCTGGCGCTACTACCGCAAGCACGAGCTTGAGATCGGCCTGCTCGATCGCCAGGAGTACGTGCTCGCCGGAATCGTGGCGGCGATGTTCTTAGGCGCGATCGTCATCGGCTGGGTGGGTCCCGACGAGTTCTCGGAGGCGGGATGGATCTTCCCCATCGGGGCGGGGCTGCTGGCCATCGGCGTGTACGCGGAGAGCCCGCTCGACGGCTGGGTAGGGATCGCGCTGCTGGTGCTAGCCGGCCTGCTGGTGGCGCTGGAGCCCTCCGAGCCCGCCGTGTGGGCGGCGGTCTTGACGGGCGCCGTTCTCCTCGCGGCCGCGGCGGCGGTGCGCGCCCGATGGCGATGACGCACCCCTCGCTGAAGCTCGACGACACCGTCCACCAGCGGGTGCGACTGGGGATCTTGGTCGTGCTCGAGGAGGCAAAGCGCGCCGACTTCTCCTACCTCCGAGATGCTCTGGACCTGTCCGACGGCAACCTCTCCCGGCACATCCAGGTGCTCGAGGAGGCGGGGCTCGTCAGGGTCGAGAAGGGATTCGAGGGTAGGCGGCCGCGGACGTGGGTCTCGGCGACACGCTCGGGCCGCAAGGCCCTTGCGGATGAGCTGCGGGCTCTGAACGAGCTCATCTCCCGGGTAAACGGCGCGGGCTGAGCCGGTGTAGCTTCAGGTCGGAGTGCGAGCGGCAGAGTTCGAGACCATCACCTACGAGCGCGATGACCGAATCGCGCGCATCACCCTCAATCGCCCCGAGCGTGGTAACGGGATCACGCTCGAGATGCCGCGCGAGCTCGCTGCCGCGGTCGAGCGGGCCAACCTGGACCCGGAGATTCACGTGATCGCCCTCGCCGGTAACGGCTCGGGATTCTGTGGCGGCTACGACCTCGTCGGCTCGGCCGAGGGCCGGGATGTGGAGGGCTTCGGCGGAGGCGCTCCTGAGGGCTCACCGCTCGATCCCACGGTGCAGGCGGCGAACCACGACCCGGCCGGCACCTGGGACCCGGTCGTCGACTTTCAGATGATGTGGCGGAACGTACGTGGGTTCATGAGCTTGTTCTGGTCAGAGAAGCCGGTGGTCTGCAAGGTGCACGGCTACTGCGTCGCCGGGGGGACCGACATGGCGCTCTGCTCAGATCTGCTGGTGGTGGCAGACGACGCAAGGATCGGCTACCCGCCCGCACGCGTCTGGGGCGTGCCCACCACCTCCCTCTGGGCGCATCGCGTCGGTCCGGCCCGCGCCAAGCGCCTGCTCCTGACCGGCGACTCGATCAGCGGCGCCGAGGCGGCCCAATGGGGCCTCGCGACCGACGCGTCCCCGCCCCAGGAGCTTGACGCTGCCTTCCAACGCCTCCTCGATCGGGTCGCGCAGGTGCCCGTGAACCAGCTGGTCATGCACAAGCTCCAGCTCAACGGCACGATGCTCTCCGCAGGATTGCTCCAGACTCAAGTCCTGTCGACGTTCATGGACGGCATCGCGCGCCACACACCGGAGGGATTTGAGTTCCAGCGCCGGGCCGCCGAGGCCGGCTTCAAGCAGGCGATCCGCGAACGCGACGAGCCCTTCGGCGACTTCGGCGTGCGCGGCGGGAGCAACCGGTGAAGGTCCTCGTCACCTCCTCCCGGATGCCCTTCGCGTTGGCGATCATCCGCAAGCTCGCCGAGGAAGGCCACGAGGTCTACGCCGCCGACGCCTACGAGTTCGCGCCGGGCAGCCACTCCAAGTACGTAACGCGGCACTTCGTGACCGGCTCGCCGCGCGACGCCACCGATCAGTTCATCGCCGACGTCGAGCGCATCGCGGCGGAGCAGACGATCGACGTGATCATCCCCGCCTTCGAGGAGGTCTTCTACCTCGCCACGCAGCACGAGCGCCTTACGCAGGCCGCGAGGTGCTTCTTCTCCCCGTTTCGCACCTTGCTTCCGCTGCACGACAAGGAGAGCTTCGAGCAGTTCGCGACGAGTCACGGACTTGCGATGGCCAAGACCGAGATCGCGCACTCGGACGCAGAGCTCGCGGCAGCGCTTGAGCGTTTCCCCCGCTACTTCGCACGCGCGGCGTTCTCGCGCGGCGGAGTGTCGCTCTTGACCAACGCCGGCCCGCTCGCCGGAAAGATCCCAATCGACGCTTGTCATCCCACCGAGGCCAACCCATGGCTGGTCCAGGAGTTCGTCGAGGGCGAGACGTTCTGCACGTACTCGACCGTCCACGACGGGCACGTCACCGCGCACTGCGCCTATGACATCCCGCGCCAGTGGCAGCACTCGACCGGCATCCAATTCACATCGATCGATGGAGCCGCCACGCTCGAGGTGGTCAAGCAGATCGCGAGCGAGACGTCCTATACCGGTCAGATCTCGTTCGACTTCATCGATTCGCCGGAGGGCCCCTACCTCGTGGAGTGCAACCCGCGGGCCACCGACGGAGCGCTGCTCATGACCTCGCCTCAGATCGCCAGGGGTCTGCTGGAGCCCGGTGGCGACTGCGAGAGCGTCCCGACCGGGCAGAGCATCCAGCTCGACCTCGCCGTCTTCGGCGGGATGTTCAGTGAGGGCATGAAGGGCACGCCAGGGACGCTCCGCGACCTGATGCACATCCGCGGGTCCGACCGCGGGTGGCACGACCAGCTGCCGAACCTCTACTCATTTCTCTCACTCGTGCGCTCCGAACGCCTTCGTCACAGCGAGCACGCCGAGCTCTTCGTCGCCATGGCCGGTGACATCAGCTGGGACGGGGATCCGATCCCCGGCATGTCGGACGCGGACTCGAAGCTCCTCGCCGAGCTGCGAGCCTGACCGCCGCCTGCCAACTCAAGGGACTCGGTGAATCTCGAAGAGGTTCGTGCCCAGCTCCTGTTCGGGCAGGCCGGCCGTGACCCCGATCAGCTCCCCTGAGCGCGCCACTCCGGACTCCTTGGCGAGCCGCGCGCAGTCGTCGAGGAGCTGCGTGAGCTCCTCCCACTCCTCCGCGAGCTCGCAGCGCACGCCGAAGAGCAGCTGGAGGCGGCGTACGGTCTCGATCCGCGGCGAGACGGCGAGAATGGGGCTCCGCGGCCGGTGGGCCGAGACCATGCGGGCCGTCCGCCCGCTCCGCGTTGGCACGACGAGGGCGGACAGGCCAAGCGTGTAGGTGGCGCCGACGGCCGCCCGTGCCACCGACGCAGCGACGTCGGTGGAGTCGTCGGCCACCCGCTCCAAGAGCCAATCGTCGTAGCGCAGGTCGGGCTCGGTCTCGCGCGCGAGCCGGTCCATCGTGGCTACCGCCTCGACCGGGTAGTCGCCCACGGCGGTCTCCTCGGAGAGCATCACGGCGTCGGTGCCCTGCAGGATTGCCGCGGCGACGTCGCTCACCTCGGCGCGCGTGGGCCGCGGCGAGCTCACCATCGAGGCGAGCATCTGCGTCGCGGTGATCGACGGGACCGCCCAATGGCCGGCGAGACGCAACAGGTGGCGCTGAACCCCGGGCACACGCTCGATCGGCAACTCGATGCCCAAGTCGCCGCGGGCGACCATGATCCCGGCCTTCACCGCCTTCACGATCTCCTCCGCGTTCTCGGCCGCCTGCGGCTTTTCGATCTTGGCGATCACGGGCACGTCGGATCCCGCCGTGCGAATGCGACGCTCCACGGGCGCCACGTCCTCGGCGCGGCGGATGAACGAGATCGCAAGCAGGTCGATGCCGTTCGCGACGGCGAAGTCGACCCACTGCAGGTCTTCGCTGCCCGCGGAGGGCAGCGCCACGTCCGACCCGGGCAGGTTGAGCCCCTGGTGCGAGCCCACGCGGCCCCCGGCCTCGACCTCACAGCGGACCTCGCTGTCCGTCGCCTGAAGCACCCGCAGCCGGATGCGGCCATCGGCCAGGTAGACCAGGTCGCCCTCTGAGACGGCCTCTGGGAGGCCCTCCCATGCAACGGGAACCGCGGTCCCGTCGCCAGGCCCGATGCAGAGCGTCATCTCGCTGTCTTGGGCCAGGTCGACGGTGCCGCCGGGGATGTCGCCCAGCCGTAGCTTGGGCCCCGGCAGGTCGCCGAGCAGACCGATCTCGCGGCCCACCCGTGCTGCCGCTTCACGGGCGCGCTCGATGTTCTCGGTGTGCTCGTGGCGAGTGCCGTGCGAGAAGTTGAGCCGAAAGACGTCGGCGCCCGCGGCGATCAGCTCGCTCATGCGCTCGACGGATCGGCTCGCTGGGCCGATGGTGGCGACGATCTTCGTGCGCCGGTGTGTGGGGGTGGGGGCTTCCATCATGTCTCAGGGAGTTTGGTCGTGGGGAGGGTGGCATGCTCCCCGGTCCTTGGCGTGTGGGTCGGCGCCGGGGCTCCGTCGGCCGGCGCCGTGCCCCCATCCACCTCGAGCCTCTGGATGTAAGGCAGCCGCCACATGACCGCGGCGAGCAGGAGCCCGGTCGCCACCGAGGCCAACGCCAGGAACCATTGCCCCGATGTGAGCAGCTCGAGGTCGAAGAACTCCCTCACCGGTGGGATCGCGAGGATGCCCGCAAAGATCGCCCCGAGTCCGGCGATCATCGCGAGCATGTAGCTCTGGATGGTGATGTGCTCGCGGCCGGGGCCGCGCTCGAGCAGGAGGATGAAGCAGAGGCCGAGGACGACGAGGGTGGTCGTCGCGGCGGTGCGACCCTCCTCCAGCGTCCCCGCGAACAGGTTGTTGACGAGGAAGAACGAGAGCAGGGACGCGACGCCTATCGAGAGCCCGGCGGGAACCGCGAACGCTGCCAGCGCCCGCAGCAGCCGGCCACGGTAGAGCGGGCCCTCGCTGGGCGCGAGGGCCAAAACGAACGAGGGAATCCCGATCGTGAGCAGCGCGGCGATGGTGAGATGGCGAGGCAGAAACGGGAAGGCGAAGCCGAAGATCGCCGTGACCGTGATCAGGAACGCCGCGTAGACGGACTTGGTCAGATAAAGACGGCCCAGACGATGGATGTTGCGCGCGATCCGCCGGCCCTCGGCGACCGCCCGCGGGAGCATCGAGAACTGGTCCTCCATCAGGACGATGTCGCCCACTCCCTTGGTGATCTGGCTGCCCGAGCCCATCGCGACGGCGATCTGCGCCTCTTTCAACGCCGGCACATCGTTGACCCCGTCACCGATCATCGCCACAAAGCGGCCCCGGTCGCTGAGCGCGTCCACCAGGCCCTTCTTCTGCTCGGGCGTGATCCGGCAGAAGATCGTGTTGCGCTCGGCGGCCTGAGCGAGGCCAGGCCGGTCGTCCGGCAGCTCGGGGCCCTCGATCACGCCCGCGTCCTGGGGCACACCGACCGCGTGCGCCACCGCCGTGACGGTGGATCGCGCGTCGCCGGAGATCAGCTTCAGGTCCACTTCTTGGGAGCGCATGAACTCGATCGTCTCGGCTGCGTCCGGCCGCAGGCGTTCCTCGAGGACGACCAACGCACGCGCCTCGAGCTTCGGGGGCGGAGCGGCGGCGGGATCCTGCGGCAGGCTGCCGGCAGCTTCGCCGAAGGCGACCACCCGCCGGCCCGCGCGAGTGTGGGTGTCAAGGGTGTTCTCGAGCGCGGGCGTGAGCTGGAGCGCGCCCGCGGCGGTGAGCACGTCGGGAGCTCCCATCACGTAGCTGCGAGTCTCTCCCGTCCCGTCAAGCGTGACCCCGCTCCACTTCCAGGCCGAGGAGAAGGGAACCTCGGCGATGACCTGCGCGGGGCGGCCCGGGTAGCGATCGGCGATCACCTGGAGCGTGCGGTTCCGCTCGCCCGCCGAGGCCGCGAAGCGGCCAAGCGCTTCGTGCGCTGCGCCTGGGTGCTGGGGGTCGGCGACCTCAACCGAGACGAGGTCGAGCGTCCCGTCCGTGAGCGTGCCGGTCTTGTCGACGCAGATCGTGTCGACTGCGGCGAGGGCCTCGGTGGCGCTCATCTGCTGCACAAGCGTGTTCATCCTCGCCAGGCGCACCGCCGCCACAGCGAGCGTGACGCTCATCAAGAGCACCAGGCCCTCGGGGATGAGCGTGATCAAGCCGGCGGTCGAGGTCTGCGCGGCCTCCGTGAAGCCGACGCTGCGGACCGCAAGGGCCAAGAGCAGCACGATCGCCAGCGGCACCATCGCGATCGTCGTCGCCTGGAGCACCTGATTTACCTCGACCTGAAGCGGTGAGGGCGGATGGCGAAACTCGCGCGCCTCGCCGGCGATCTTGGCGGCGTGGCTCTGCTCGCGCACCGCGTCGAGCTCGTAGTACCCGGAGCCCGAGAGGCAGAAGGCGCCGGAGAGCAGGCGGTCGCCGGCTCCCTTGCGGATCCCCTCGGACTCGCCCGTCAGCATCGACTCGTCGAGGGTGAGCCCGCGCGAGGAGATGACCTCGCCGTCGGCGACGAGCTGATCGCCGGGCTCGACGCGGACGATGTCACCCGGAACGACCTCGTCGGCGCCAAGCTCGGAGAGGTGCCCGTCGCGCACGGCCTTCGCACGTGGAGCGACCAGCAAAGCGAGCGCATCGAGCGTCTCCTTCGCTTTTAGCTCTTGGCGGATGCCGATGTAGGAGTTGAGGATCGCGATCAGGCCGAAGATCGCGTCGGCGAACAGCCCGAGCGCGAGGATGAGGATGAAGAAGACCCCGATGATCGCGTTGAAGAGCGTGAGGACGTTGCCCAGCACGATTGAGCGAACCGAGCGAGACGAGCCCTCCTCGGGCGGTCCCAGCCGCTCGAGTCGCGCGTACGCCTCGTTGCTCTCAAGGCCCCGAGGATGCGATCCCGCTTCCATCGGTCCATCTATACAGGAGCGGCGTGCGGCACCCTCGGTGCTCGCGCGGGCGCTCGAGCGCGCGGCGAAGGTGAGATCCGGCCTCAGCCGGTCTTCGCCATCGCCTTCTTTTTCTCCTTCTTCTCCGCCTTCGCCAACAGCCTCGCCGCGGCGTCCGGCACGTAGTTGTTGACGTCGCGCGGCGGGCGCCGTAGCCCGGGTCGCTCTGACGCTTGGGCAGCTTGATGTGCTCCACCTGACGCTTTTCGTAGGGGACCTGCGAGAGCAGGTGCGAGATGCAGTTGATCCGCGCATTGCGCTTGACGTCCGACTCGACCACGTGCCAGCGGGCCGGCGGGAGATCGGTGTGCTCGAACATCTCGTCCTTGGCCTTGGAGTACTCGACCCAGCGCTTTTGAGACTCGACGTCCATCGGCGAGAGCTTCCAGTTCTTGAGCGGATCGTCGATCCGGGCGCGAAAGCGCTTCTCCTGCTCCTCGTCGGAGACCGAGAACCAGTACTTGAGGAGGATGATCCCGTCGTCGACCAGCATCCGCTCGAACTCCGGACACTGGCGGAAGAAGCGCTCGAGCTCGTCCGTCGTGCAGAAGCCCATCACCCGCTCGACGCCCGCGCGGTTGTACCAGGAGCGGTCGAAGAGGACCATCTCGCCGCCCGCCGGAAGGTGGTCGACGTACCGCTGGAAGTACCACTGGGACTGCTCGCGCTCGGTCGGCGCCGGCAGCGCGGCCACGCGCGCGATGCGCGGGCTCAGGAACTCGGTGATGCGCTTGATCACGCCGCCCTTGCCTGCGGCGTCGCGTCCCTCGAAGACAAGCGCGACGCGGGCGCCCTCGCGCTTGACCCAGTCGGTCATCGCGACCAGCTCGGTCTGCAATCGCAGCAGCTCCTTCTCGTAGACCTTGCGGGGGAGCTTCTGCGTCTCGTGGCTCACAGCTGCATCATCGCGCGTTGCGAGCTTCGGCGCGTACCGGCGATAGGCTCCCGCCAGGCATGGCCATGAAGTTGGGACTCAACCTCGGCTATTGGGGAATCGGCCCACGCGGCGACGACGCCCTCGAGGTCGTGCGCACGGCCGAGAGCCTTGGATTCGACTCGGTTTGGGTGGCCGAGTCCTACGGCTCCGATGTGGTGAGCGTGCTCGCCTGGCTGGCGCCCCAAACCGAGACGATCAAGCTCGGCGGCGCGATCATGCAGATCCCGGCGCGAGCGCCGGCGGCGGCGGCGATGGCAGGCGTCACGATCGATGCCCTCTCTGGCGGTCGCTTCATCTTCGGCTTCGGGCCGTCGGGCCCGCAGGTCTCGGAGGGCTGGTATGGCGTGCCCTACCCCAAGCCGTGGGGCCGCACCCGCGAGTACATCGAGATCGTTCGCCAGATCGTGGCGCGGGAGGGCCCGCTCACCTACGAGGGCCAGCATTACCAGTTGCCAAGCGAGGGCGGGACGGGTCAGGGCAAGGCGCTGAAGCTGAATTTCCACCCAGAGCGCAACTACATCCCGATCTTCGTCGGGGCGATCGGCCGCAAGTCGGTCGAGATGGCGGCCGAGATCTGCGACGGCTGGATCCCGATCTTCTCCTCGCCGGACGCGTTCGACTCCACCTGGGGCGAGCACCTGGAGGCCGGGTTCGAGAGGGGAGGGCGGAGCCGTTCGGACCTCGAGATCTCGCCGACGCTCCAGATCGCGATCGACGGCGACCTCGAGGCCGCGCGCGGGATGGTGAAGGCCGGTCTGCTGCTCTACCTCGGTGGCATGGGCAGCCGCGAGGTGAACTTCTACGTCGACCTCACCCATCGCTTCGGCTACGGCGAGGTGGCCGACGAGGTCCAGGCCCTCTTTTTAGACGGCAAGCGGGAGGAGGCGTACGCGGCGATCCCCGACGAGCTCGCCGACGCGACGTCGTTGGTCGGGACAGAAGAGCAGGTGCGCGACCGGATCGAGGCCTACTCGGCGATCGGCGTCGACCGCATCATCCTCTCGCCCATCCACCCGGAGCCCGCCGAGCGTGCGCACACGATGAAACGGGCCGCCGAGATCGTCGGCGTCGGCGTTCCGGCCTGAAGATGGGTGAATGGAGCGGGGCGGCGGGGCCTCGCGTCGCGTTCATCAGCGGTGCCGCGCATGGGATCGGAGCCGGCACCGCCGAGGCCTTGGCCCTGCGTGGGTGGTCGATGGCCCTGGTCGATCTCGACCGCGAGGCCGTCGAGGCCGTGGCGGCGCGCATCGGCGAGCGGGCGGAGGCGTTCGAGGCCGACATCACCGACTCGCGGTCGCTGCGGGCCGCAGTCGATTCCGCCACAGAGCGGTTCGGGCGCCTCGATCTCTGCTTCGCGAACGCCGGGATCGCCACCGGCGGAGCCATGCGCCACATCGATCCCGAGGTCTTCGCCATCAACGTCGAGGTCAATCTCACCGGGACCTTCCGCACGGTCCACGCCTGCCTCCCGCACGTGATCGAATCGAGGGGATACGTACTGCTGAACGCCTCCGCCTCAGCGCTCTTGGCGCCGCCGGGGCTCGGTGCCTACGGGGCCTCGAAGGCGGGCATCGAGAGCATGGGCGACACGCTGCGCCGCGAGGTCGACCACCTCGGGGTCGACGTCGGCGTGCTCTATCTCCTCTGGGTCGATACGGACATGGTCACCGGCTCCGAGCGCAAGCTGGAGTCGTTTGCCGAACTGCGCTCGAAGATGCGCGGCCCGTTCGCGAACACGATGTCGCTGAGCGATGCCGTTGACGTCATCGTCGCCGGCATCGACGAGCGAAGCCGGCGGGTGATGGCGCCGCGCCTGCTGCGGGCGGTCTACCGGCTGCGCGGTCTGATCGGGAGGCCAGTCGAGCGCGATCACCTGCAGATGGCCCCGTTCGTCGACGAGGTGACGCTCGCCGAGGTTCGCGAGCGTGGCGTCGATGCCGAGATGCGCACGGACACGGCGGCCGGAGCGGCCGCTGCAAAGAAGGTGGCCGACCGCGGGTAAGGCGCGGGTGCTTCGGGGGATAATCGCCCCCTATGGCTGAGCTCGAGCGTGGCACGGTGTTCGCCGGCCACCGGATCGAGGGAGTCGCCGGGCGCGGCGGCTTCGGCGTGGTCTACCGCGCGACGCATCTTGCGCTCGACCACGTCGTTGCCCTCAAGCTGATCTCCACCGGCCGCGCGAGCGACGAGACCTTCCGCGACCGCTTCAAGTCCGAGTCCCGGATCGCGGTCTCGATCCGTCACCCGAACGTGGTTGCGGTCCACAACGCCGGCGAGGAGGACGGCCTGCTCTTCGTGACGATGGACTTCATCGACGGCACCGATCTGCGCGGCCTGCTGAACCGCGAGGGCCGGCTCGAGCCCGATCGTGCGGTGGCGATCGCGGACCAGGTCGCGGCGGCGCTCGACGCCGCGCACGAGCGGGGTCTCGTGCACCGTGACATCAAGCCAGGCAACGTGCTGATCGAGCAGCGCGACGGCGCAGAGCACGTCTACCTGACCGACTTCGGGCTCTCCAAGCAGATGGACGCAACCAGCGGCGTGACCGCGTCCGGTGCCTTCGTCGGGACCCTCGACTACGTCGCTCCTGAGCAGATCCGCGGCGACCGCCTCGACGCTCGCACGGACGTCTACGCCCTCGGCTGCGTGATGTTCGAGCTCCTCTCCAGTCAGGTGCCGTTCGAGCAGGAGGAGAAGGTCGCGAAGATATACGCGCATCTCCAGGAGGAGCCGCCCGAGCTGGTCGACGCAGCGCCAGAGGTCCCACCGGAGTTGAGCGACGTCGTCTGGCGAGCCATGGCGAAGGATCCTGACGCTCGCCAGCCCTCGGCTGGCGATTTCGCGCGGGCGGCCAGCGCGGCCCTCGAGGGACGCTCTCCCTCGGAGCCCGAGCGCAACGTCGGCGTTGGCGCGGCGGCCCCGACCGAGGCCTACGACGTGCTGGCCGAGGAGCCGCCACCCGTGGAGGCCTCGGCTGGCGAGACCAAGGCCCAGGGGCCCGTGACGGTGCCGCCGGCTGCGGAGCCGTCCACCGAGCGCGAGGCCATGCCTCCTGAGTCGAGAGCCTCGGGGAGGGGGCGGCTGCTCGCCATGGGGGTTGTGGCGGTGGCGCTCGCGGTGGGCGCGTTCGTGCTCTTGGGAGGCGATGACGAGGGGAGCGGCGGCCGAGGAGCGGGCGACGGCGGCGGTGGAGAGGGGGCGGCGGTCCCGAAGGAGGGCGTCGTGGCCACCGTGCCCGGAGAGGAGCCGGTCGGGATCGCGGTCGGAGGGGGAGAGGTCTGGGTCTCCTCCCGTGCCGGTGAGTCCCTGGCTCACTTCCCGGTCAACGGGTCCGAGAAGCCCGAGGAGATCAAGCTACCCGGAGAGGGCGAGCAGGTGGCGATCGACTCGGGCGGGAAGGTCTGGGTTGCCGTGGGCGGCCCCAGCGAGCTGGATGCGGGTCAGGTCATTCGGTTCAACCCGGATGGCAGCGAGGACGCGCGGTTTGCGGTCGGTGTGGAGCCGCGCGGTATCGGGGTAGGTGAGAAGGCGGCTTGGGTGGCGAACCTCGGGGAGGACAGCGTTTCGCGCATCGACCGCGACACGGGTGAGGTCACGTCCATCTCCCTGACTTCCGGCAGCGAACCCGCTCGTGTGGCCGTGGGACAGCCCGATAACGCGCGGGGAATTTGGGTCACGAACAGCGCCACCGACAGCGTCGCCCGGATCACCGACGAAGGAACCACGGTCGAATACATCGAGGCCGTTGGCGCCAATCCTCGGGGTGTGGGCGTTGGCAATGACTCGGTCTGGGTGGCCAACCAGAACGCCGACCAGGTAGTCCGGATCGACCCGGACTCAATGACGGTTGTCGAGACGATCGATGTGGGCGATGACCCCAGGTCGCTCGCGGTCGGTTTCGGCTCCGTTTGGACAACGAACGGCCTCAGCGAGAGTGTGAGCCGGATCGACGAGGAGAGCGGCGCTGAGACCCAGATCACGACCAAGCCCGACCTCGAGGGCATCGCCGTCCATGAGCAGGGCGTCTGGGTCACGAGCGCCGACGACGGCACCGTCTCGTTCATCAAGCCGTGAACTGGGAGCTGGATGGCGCGCTGGTCCCGCCAGCCGGGACTTGTGCGCCACGGTTGGTATGGCCCGCCTTTGAGTAGGCTCACGCGGCTTCGCGGCGGAGCGTCTTCGCCGCCTTTCCCTGGGGCAGATGAAGATCGGAGTTCCGAAAGAGACGGCTGAGGGCGAGCGCCGGGTTGCGCTCATCCCGGACGTGGTTTCCTCGCTCGAGGACAAGGGCATCGAGGTGGCGGTCGAGTCCGCCGCGGGCGCGGGATCCGGCCATCCGGACGATCAATACGCGCAGGCCGGCGCCGCCGTTGGCAGTGGCGATGACGCCTGGGGGTCCGAGATCGTGGCCAAGGTCGCTCCTCCCAGCGCGGATGAGATCTCCAGGCTGCGCTCGGGCCAGGTCCTGATCGGCCATCTGCAGCCGCTCACCGCCGGCGAGACGACCAGGGCCCTCGCGGACGCCGGAGTCACCAGCTTCGCGATGGAGGCGATCCCGCGCATCACGCGAGCGCAGGCGATGGACGCACTCTCCTCGCAGGCGAACGTCGCGGGCTACGCCGCCGCCCTGCTCGCGGCCCGCGAGGCGGGCCGGTTCTTCCCGATGATGACCACCGCGGCGGGAACCGTCGCTCCAGCCAAGGTGCTGGTGCTCGGAGCGGGGGTGGCGGGCCTGCAGGCGATCGCCACGGCGAAGCGGCTCGGCGCGATCGTCACTGGTTTCGACATTCGGCGGGCGGCCTGGGAGCAGATCGCCTCGCTGGGCGGTCGTCCGCTCGAGCTGGACTTCATCCCCGACGCCGAGGACGAGGGAGGCTACGCGCGTCCTCTGACCGAGGACGAAAACGAGCAGGTGCGGGAGGCGATCGCCGAGAACGCATCGCGCCAGGACGTGATCATCACCACCGCACAGATCCCCGGACGCAAAGCGCCGATTCTGATCACGAGCCAGGCCGTCGCGAACATGGCCCCGGGCTCGGTCATCGTCGACCTCGCCTGCGAATCAGGTGGCAACTGCGAGCTCACCGAGGCGGGCCAGACGGTCACCTCGGACAACGGCGTCAAGGTCATGGCCCCGGCGAACCTCCCCAGCGACATGCCTGCTCACGCCTCGCAGCTCTACGCAAAGAACATCGAGAACCTCTTGGGCCTGCTGGTCTCCGACGAGGGCGCGCTCAACCTGGACTTCGACGACGACGTGATCGCCGGGGCATGCATCACGCACGAGGGCGAGATCCGCAACGAGCGCGCCCGCGAGGTGGCCGGCGCCGGCAAGGACGGCGGCTAGTGGACCTCGTCACCGAGCTCACCATCTTCGTCCTCTCCGCCTTCGTCGGGTTCGTGGTCATCTCGAAGGTGCCAACGACGCTGCACACCCCGCTGATGTCGCAGACGAACGCGATCCACGGCATCGTCATGCTCGGCGGGCTGATCGTTGCCGGGTTCGCCGACGGGACGCTGGAGTTGGCGATCGCGTTCATCGCGATCGCGTTTGGGACCATCAACATCGTCGGCGGCTTCATGGTCACCGACCGCATGCTGGGCATGTTCGTTCGGAAGCCAAAAGCTGACCCGGACGCCCCGAAGCCATGACGACCGCACTGTTCGAGTTCGGCGGCGACGTCTCGACGCTGCTCTATATCGCCTCCTTCTCGATGTTCATCTTCGGGCTGATGCAGGGCACGCATCCGACCACCGCCAAGCGTGGCAACCTGATCGCGGCGGGCGGCATGGCGATCGCCGTCGTCACCACCCTGCTCTTGGACGGAATCGGCAACTGGGGGGTGATCATCGGCGGGCTCGTGGTCGGGACCGCTGTCGGCTTCGTGGCCTCGGTCCGCGTCCAGATGACCCAGATGCCGCAGATGGTCGCCGCTGTACAACGGCGTCGGCGGTGGGGCGGTGGCCCTGATCGCGTGGTCGGAGTTTCGCCACGCGCCGCCTGACTACCCGCTCGACGAGTTCGTGCCGGTTCTGTTCGCGGCCGTGATCGGCTCGGTCTCCTTCTGGGGCTCGAACATCGCGTTCGCGAAGCTCCAGGACCTGATCCCCACGAAGCCGCTGGCGGTCCCAGGCCAGCAGGTCATAAACGCGCTCCTATTGATCGGGATCCTGGCGGCATGCGTGGTCTTGGCCTCGTCCGACGATCCACCTGAGGGCCTTTTCGTCGGCGTGCTCGTGGCGGCCGCCGTGCTCGGCAACCTGGTCGTCCTGCCCATCGGCGGGGCCGACATGCCCGTGGTGATCTCGCTGCTGAACGCGTTCACCGGGCTCTCGGCGGCGGCCGCGGGCTTCTCGCTTGACAACGTGGCGCTGATCGTGGCGGGCACGCTTGTCGGCTCCTCGGGAACGATCCTTACGCTCGAGATGGCCACCGCCATGAATCGTTCCGTGGCGAACATCCTCTTCGCCGGCTTCGGTGGTGCCCCCGTGGCGGGCGCCGCAGGCGACGGGGAGGAGCGGCCGCACACCTCGATCGGCGCGCAGGACGCCGCGATCAAGCTGGCGTACGCCGACTCCGTCGTGATCGTCCCCGGCTACGGGCTCGCCGTCGCTCAGGCTCAGCACGCCGTGAAGGAGCTCGCGAACGAGCTCGAGAGCAAAGGCGTTGATGTCTCCTACGCCATCCACCCGGTCGCCGGGCGGATGCCGGGCCACATGAACGTGCTCCTCGCCGAGGCCGATGTGCCCTACGAGAAGCTGCGGGAGATGGAGGACATCAACCCGGAGATGCCCCGGATGGACGTTGCCGTTGTCATCGGCGCCAACGACGTCACCAACCCGGCCGCCAAGAACGATCCCAACTCACCGATCGCAGGCATGCCGATCATCGAGGTGAACGAGGCGCATCAGGTGATCGTGATCAAGCGCTCGCTCTCGCCGGGGTTCGCGGGCATCGACAACGACCTCTTCTACGAGCCCAACACGTCGATGCTCTTCGGCGACGCCAAGCAGGCGGCCGGCGAGATCGCCGCCGCGGTCGAGGACCTCTAGGCCGCGGAGCTAGTCGCGGGACCGTCCGCCGCGCCACACGCGTGGGGCGAGGAACCCGACCAGGGCGCCGAGCAGGCCCGCGATCAAGAGCGCGAAGACGAGTGGCGTCTCGGTCTCGGCGAAGAAGAAGTTGACGGCGACCTTCTGAGAGTTCTGAGCGATCAGGATCGCCAGCAAGACGAATGCGATGCCGGCTACCCAGTGCTTCCAGTTGGTGCCCTCTCGCTTTGGTCTTTCCGGTGGGCGCGACTCCATCGGTACAGAAGCTACCCAGATAGGACACCTCCGGCACCCACGTTCGCGCCCGGCGCTGACAGCGTCGCCGCGTGGGAGCGTCGAGGTGGGTCTCCGAGGAGCGAGGGCAGTCCACCGTGGAGTGGGTCGCCCTCGTCTTCGTCGTCGCCCTGCTCGCGGTGGGTGTGGCCGCAGCCGTGGGCGCTCGGCTGCCGGGAACGGCACTGGCGCGGACGGTCGCGGAGCGCATTGTCTGCGCGGCTGGGCTCGGCGAGACCGGCTGCGCGGGGGTGCCTGATCCCGAGCTCGTTGCCGAATACGGGGCGGAACTTGGGGCGCTGGTGCGAGGCGAGGCGCCGCTCCTCGCCTACGAGGAGGGCATGCGCGTCCTGCCCGTCGACTTCAGGACCTGTCGGCGAAACGGTTGCTCGGTGGGGGCGCCGGAGGGCGAGGTCGATGCGTCGCAATCCGGTGAGGCCGTGACCTTGTTCGTCCACGCCGTCGACTGCCGTGCCGAGGGAATGGCTGACTCGACGGAGGCCGGCTACGACTGCTCGGGCTCCCGCGCGGGCTTCCTCTACCTCCAGTTCTGGGCCTACTACCCCTCCTCCCACAGCCTCCGTGGCCTGCCCCGGGAGGTGGGCTATCACGACGACGACTGGGAGTCGTTTCAGATGCGGGTTGCGACGGACGAGGCCGAGGCGCGCGCCAGCTCGCACCACGGCTACAACCTCCGCGGCGGCGCCGGCAACTGGCTGAACGACGCCGGCATCACACAGCGCCCGGCGTGGGGGCTCTCCAGCGGTCGCTACTACATCTCAAGCGGAAGTCACGCGGGCCACGTCTGGGAGGAACCCGGGCCCCTGCACCGGTGGACGCCGGGTGCTCGCATCCGCCTCGTGCCGATCGAGGAGGTCGCGCGTAGTCGCTGGAGCGAGGCTGCCTTCGCCGTCACCCCGCCCTGGCGGAAAGAGGTCTACACCGACCCGGAGAACGAGGGCACGGGGTAGGCGGCTGCGGCCAAACAACAACAGCATTGAAGGCGGCGTGAGCGGGGTCGCGGCTGCCTGCCCGGCGCGAACCTGGCGCGCGGGTCCCGCATACCGGGACCGATGCGCCACGCAGGAGCCATCGCGGATCCAACTGGCGCGTCAGTCCCGCACAACGGGACCGCCGCGACAGGGGTGCACAAGCGCGTGGCGCACAGCCGCATGTGGCCCTCTCTCAATGCCAGTTGTTGTTGCGTCTCGTCGGCGGCCCGTTAAAGATCCCGCTCGGAGACCATCCCGCTTTGAAGCGCCCGCTCCACGAGCGCGACTCGCTTTCGGTTCTGCGGGATGTCGCCGACCCCGAACTTCTCGAACAACGCTCGGAGATGGGTCTTGACGGCGTCGACCGAGAGGTGGAGCTCCTCGCCGATCTGGCCGTTGGTGGCCGGCGAGGCGAAGGCGGCGCCGTCCTTGTAGGGGCGGCAGAGGGCCACGAGCACGCGCTTTTGCGCGGGGGAGACCCCGCCGGCCTCCAGGAGGTCGGCCGAGAGCACGGTCGATTCCCCTCCCTCGGCGGCGGGTGCCCGGTAGAGGACGAGCGAACGGCCGAAGCGCAACACGTCGCCGTCGCGCAGGACACGGCGGCCGCGGACCCGCTCGCCGTTCACGTACGAGCCGTTTCGCGAGAGGCCGTCGTCGACCAGCGTCGCCTCGTCGCCGACGAACTCGAGCTGGGCGTGCAGCCCGGAGACCTCCGCGTCGAAGTCGAGCCGCAGATCGGCGGCCTCCCTGCGGCCCACCCAGAGCTCCTGACCACCTGCCCCGGCCGAGACGATCCGCTGCTCGTCGGTGCCGTCGCGATAGACGAAGAACGGCCGGCCCGCGCGCTCTGCCTCGATCTGCGCCTTCAGCTCGGGGGCTGTCTTCGCCCGTGGGCCGGTGGTGGCGTCAGGCATGCCGGAAGCGTACGCCCGCGGGCGGGGACTGCCGCCGCTAGCGCGGTGGCATCCGCAGGGCGCCGTCGAGCCGGATCGTCTCGCCGTTCAGCATCGGGTTGGCGACGATGTGCGCGGCCAGCTCCGCGAACTCGTCCGGGTCGCCGAGGCGGCTCGGAAACGGGATCGCGGCGCCAAGCTCCTCGCGCGCCTTCTCGGGAAGCGCCGCGAGGAGGGGAGTGTCGAACGTGCCCGGAGCGATGGTCACGACGCGCACCCCGCGGCTGGCCAGGTCACGGGCGGCTGGCAGCGTCAGGCCCACGATGCCGCCCTTCGATGCGGCATATGCGGCCTGGCCGATCTGCCCGTCGAAGGCGGCGATCGATGCCGTGTTCACGCAGACGCCACGCTCCCCGCCCGAGTCGGGCTCGTTCTCCGACATCGCCGCCGCGGCCAGACGCAGGACGTTGAAGGTGCCGATCAGGTTCACCTTGATCACGTTGTGGAAGACCTCCAGGTCGTGCGGGCCCTGCCTGCCGGCGGTCCGCTGGGCCCAGCCGATGCCCGCGCAGCAGATCGAGATCCGCAGCCCCTCCTCGCCCTCGAGTGCCGCCTCGACCGCCGCCCTCACGGGCTCGGGCTCCGTCACGTTCGCCTCGACGAAGGTGGCGCGCTCCCCGAGCTCGGCCGCAAGCGCCTCTCCCTTCTCGGCATTTAAGTCGGCGATGACGACGCTGGCCCCACGCGCGTGCAGCAGGCGGGCGGTCGCCTCGCCCAGTCCCGACGCACCGCCGGCGACGAGCGCGCGGGTTCCCTCGACCTTCACGGCCGGCGATCCTATTCGTCTACGGTTCGGCCATCGCTGCCCCCGTGGAGGCTGGAACCAAGGAGCAGATCGCCGACCGGCTGGCGGAGGCGCGCGAACGCACGCTGCTTCTGATCGAGCCGCTCTCCGACGCGCAGCTGAACCGGGTCTACACCCCGATCCTCAGCCCACTCTCCTGGGACCTCGGCCACATCGCGAACTTCGAGGAGCTGTGGCTGGTCCAACGCGCCGGCGGGCGCGAGCCCATGCACGGTGAGCTCGGACGGCTCTACGACGCGATCGAGAACCCGCGCTCGACCCGCAACGAGCTCGCGATCCTCCGTGGGGATGAGCTCCGCTCGTACATGGCCGACGTGCGGGAGCGGACGCTGGAGGTGCTCGAGGAGGTCGAGCTTGAGGAAACCGACGACCCCATCATGCGCGACGGCTACCTCTACGAGATGCTGCTCGCCCACGAGCACCAGCACAACGAGACCATGCTGCAGCTGTTGCAGATGGTCGAGAGCTACGAGCCGGCGGTCCGCGACCCGCAGCCGGCATCCGAACCCGTCTCTGACGGTCCCGAGATGGTGTCATTCGCAGGCGGCGAGGCCGAGGTCGGAGACTCGTCGCACGGATTTGCCTACGACAACGAGCGGCCGCGCCATGCCGTCGAGCTCGAGCCCTTCGTGATCGATCGCACCCCGGTCACGAACGCGGCCTTCGCCCAGTTCATCGCGGAGACCGGCGCCGAGCCACCGAAGTACTGGGAGGGGGACGGCGAAGGGGGCTGGGTTCGCACGGTCATGGGAACCACGAGCGCCGTGGATCCTGCGGAGCCGGTGGTGCACGTTGATTGGCACGCAGCGGACGCCTTCGCTCGCTGGGCCGGCAAGCGCCTGCCGAGCGAGCTGGAGTGGGAGACGGCCGCCACGGGCGCCGAGCGCGCCCGCGCCAACCTGGACACCCTCGCCTTCGGCTGCAGTCGGGCCGGCGCCTACGGCGACGCTCCCTCCGGGATCGGGGCCGTGCAGATGCTCGGCGACGTGTGGGAGTGGACGGCCTCCGATTTCACCGCGTACCCCGGCTTCGAGGCCTTCCCGTATCCCGAGTACTCCGAGGTTTTCTTCGGCCCGGACCACAAGGTCCTGCGCGGCGGGTCGTGGGCGACTCGCCGCGACGTGATCCGCACGAGCTTCCGCAACTGGGATCTCCCTGAGCGTTCCCAGATCTTCAGCGGGCTCCGGTGTGCTCGGGATGGGTAGATGAAACGGGCGAACGCGAAGCTGGTCTTCTAGGACGTGGATTCCACGACGACGGCACAGGTCACGATCGAGATGAGGCTGCCCCCGGGCGGCCCTCTTTCCGGAATGGCTGCGGACGTGCGCGCTGGGCTCACGAGGCCCTTCAAGGAGCTCTCGCCTCGGTACTTCTACGACGAGCTGGGATCGGAGCTCTTCGAGCAGATCACCACCCTCCCCGAGTACTACCCCACCCGTGCCGAGCGCGCGATCCTCGAGGCCCATTCGAACGAGATCGTTGCCGCGGCCGGAGGCCCGCACACGCTGATCGAGCTGGGCTCGGGCTCCGCGGAGAAGACGCGCGTGCTGCTCGATGCGATGCGCGACGCCGGTTCGCTGGACGCGTATGCCCCCGTCGACATCTCGGAGGAGATCACCCGCAAGACCGCTGCGGCCGTCGCCGCCGAGTACGACATCACCGTGCATGGCCTCGTCTGCGACTTCGAGCTCGATCTGGAGCGGGTCCCACTCGGGGCCCCCGCGTGCATCGCGCTGCTCGGTGGGACGATCGGCAACTTCGCCCCCGCGCAGCGCGCGAGCTTCCTGCGTCGCATCGCCAACCTGCTCGGGCCCGACGACCGATTCCTTCTGGGCACTGACCTGGTCAAGGACCGCGCCACGCTCGAGGCGGCGTACAACGACTCGGCGGGGATCACCGCGGCCTTCAACAAGAACGTGCTCGCCGTCTTGAACCGTGAGCTTGGGGCGAGCTTCGACCTCGAGCGCGTTCGAGCACACGGCGTTCTGGGACGCGGAGAACCTTTGGGTCGACATCCGGCTGCGCTCGCTGGCGCGCCAGGTGATCGAGATCGAGGCGCTCGAGATGCTGGTCTCCTTCGACCGCGGCGAGGAGATGCGCACGGAGATCTCGACGAAGTACGCCCGCGAGGGGCTCGACGGCATCTACCGCGAGGCCGGCCTGGAGCTGGCCGAGTGGTGGACCGACCCCGAAGAGCTCTTCGGCCTCTCCCTGGCTCGCGCGGTCTAGGTCGCGGCGCGCCCGAGCTCCTCGATCAGCTCGCCCTGGTCCTCGGGCGCGGTGACCGGGGTCAGCACGGGCAGCGTGATCCCGCCATCGACGTACGCCTCGAAGCGCTCGCGCATCTGCGCGGGCTCGCCGAAGACGAAGGTCTCTTCGATCAGCTCCCACGGGGCTGCAGCGGCGGCCCCTGGCGGTCCTTGGCAGCCCAAAGTCGCGACCATCTCGTCGATCGCGTCGCCGTGCCCCAGCCAGCGGAAGAAGGCCTCGTAGACGGGAACTGTCGCGTAGGAGGCGAACATGAACCGTGCGAGCGGCTCGACCTCCTCGCGGCGCCCGGGTAGGCAGAAGAAGCGGCAGGCGACCTCGAAGCCATCGCGCGCACCCTCGAGCTCGGCTGTGACCTGTCCGATGCCCGAAAGCGGAAGAAAGTTGGCGAAGGCGCCATCTGCCTTCTCGACTGCCAGGCGCAGCATCTTGCCCCGAAGCGCCGCCAGCACGATCGGGATCGGCTCGGCGGGCCGCTGCTCGAGCTTGAAGCCGGTGGTCGTGCGCTCGCCGGCGAACGCGGCCTGAAGGAAGTCGACCGTTGCCGAGACCTTCGAGAGCGGGCGCTCGAAGGGCATGTCGTTCCAGCCGGCGACGATGCGGTCGGATGAGGCACCGATCCCGAGCGCGAAGCGGCCGCCGCTCGCGTCGGCCATCGCAGCGGCCTGCTGGGCCAGGAGCGCCGGGCCGCGGGTGAACACCCCGACGACCCCTGTGCCAAGGCGCATCGACGACGGTCCACTCGGCGGCGAACGCCAACGGGGTGAACCCGTCAGGGCCCTGGGTCTCGCCGGTCCAGAGGTCCGTGTAACCCGCCGCCTCGGCTCGGCAGATCAGCTCCTTGTGGTCGCGCAGCGCGTGGCCGACGAGCGGCAGCGTGAGTCCCCAGCGGCTCTGCGGCATCGCGCTCGACCCTACTCAAACCCACCCTTTGCAGGCTGCGCCGGGCGCCCTTGGGGGTGGGATAGGCTCGCGCGGCATGGACTTCTCCCGCCTCGACCGCAATCGACTCATTCTCGGAGCGGTCTCCGGCGGGTTTCTGGCGCTCAGCCTCTTTTTGCCCTGGTACGAGCTCACCGACACGGATGAGCGCACCGAGCAGGGTGCGTGGCTCTGCGGCGAGGGCGACTACACCTGCACGGCGTTCGAGACCTTCCCGATCCTGCGCTGGTTGCTTCTGCTGGCCGCGATCTCGCCGCTCATCCTCGGCTACATCATCGTCCGCGGGCACAAGCTCTCCTGGGCTCCCGGAGAGATGACGATGGTCACCGGCTTCGCCGCGTTCGTCCTGATCGCCTACAACGGCCTGCTCGACATCCCGGCTCCGGACCAGGGCCTCGAGTTCGGCACCACCCTCGCCTTCGGCTACTTCATCGGGCTTCTTAGCGCCGTTGGCATCGCCGCCACCGGCTTCCTGCGATCGCAGGCGGGGCAGCGGCGCGAGCGAAAAGCGCCGGGCACCGTCTAGTCGAGCTCTCTGCACGGGTAGCCTCCGGGGCCGTGTCCGTCATCTCCCACGACGTGCGCTCCGGTACGAAGCCCGACCGCAACCTTGCCCTCGAGTTGGTCCGCGTCACCGAGGCCGCAGCGCTCGCCGCAGCACGGTGGGTCGGCAAGGGCGAGAAGGAGTCCGCCGACGGCGCCGCGGTCGACGCCATGCGCCTGCTCTTGGAGACGGTGCCGATGGACGGCATCGTCGTCATCGGCGAGGGCGAGAAGGACGAGGCGCCGATGCTCTTCAACGGCGAGCAGATCGGCGACGGCAGCCCGCCCGAGGTCGACATCGCCGTGGACCCGTTGGAGGGCACCCGGCTGTGCGCGCTCGGCATGCCCTCGGCACTCGCGGTCATCGCGCTCTCCGAACGCGGGACGATGTTCGATCCGGGCCCCTGCGTCTACATGGAGAAGCTCGCCGGGGGTCCCGAGGTCGCAGACCTGCTCTCGCTAGATGACTCGCTTCCCGAGGTGATCGGCAAGGTGGCCGAGCGCAAGGAAACCGATCCCGGCGGGGTCACGGTGATCGTGCTCGATCGCCCGCGACACGAGGAGCAGATCGAGGCCATCCGCGCAGCCGGCGCCCGCGTTCGCCTGATCACCGACGGCGACGTTTCAGCCGCACTCTTCGCCGTCTCCGGCGAGGGCGGAGTGGACCTGCTCTGGGGGATCGGTGGGCACTCCCGAGGGCGTGATTTCGGCGGCGGCCATCAAGTGCCTCGGTGGCCAGCTTCTTGGACGCCTCTGGCCCCGCGACGAGGACGAGCGCAAGTCTGCGACAGATGCGGGCTATGACCTCGACGAGATCCTCGACGCCGACCGTCTGGTCTCGGGCGACGATGTCTTCTTCGCCGCGACCGGCGTCACCGATGGCGAGCTGCTGGAAGGCGTCCGCTACCGGGGCGCGCAAGGCATCGACCGAGTCGCTCGTGATGCGGTCACGCTCCGGCACGACGCGCCGGGTCAGTGCCCGCCATGACCAGGCGAAGCTGCGCGAGGTCACCGGCGGGCGCTATGGGTGAGCGCCGGTCCGGTTTGGGTAAGAGCGACGCGTGAGCGACGACGAGAAGCTCTTGGTGGCCGGCGCGACCGGCTATATCGGTCGTCTGCTCGCGTGTGAGCTCGCGGTGGCCGGGCGAGACGTGCGCGCCCTGGCCCGGGATCCGGGCAAGGCCCGCGACCTCGCGGCCGCCGGATGCGAGGTCGTGCGCGGCGACGCGCTTCGGCCGAAGACGCTGGCGCCGGCGATGGAGGGCGTCTCGGTCGCGTACTACCTGATTCATTCGATGGGCCGCGGTGCCGCGGACAGCGACTTCGCGGCTCGCGATCGCAGAGCGGCCGAGAACTTCGCAGGGGCGGCGAAGGAGGCCGGCGTGGAGCTGATCGTCTACCTCGGTGGCCTCACCGAGGGGGGCTCTGCGCACCTCGCGAGCCGGCACGAGAGCGCCGAGGCGTTGCGCGGGGCCGGCGTGCCGGTCACCTACTTTCGCGCCGCCGCGGTGATTGGCTCGGGCAGCGAGTCGTTCCGGCTCTGCCTTCATCTCGTCCGCCGCCTGCCGGTCATGATCACACCGAGCTGGACCGCCACGAAGACGCAGCCGATCGCGATCGCGGACGTCCTCAGATATCTCATGGAAACGCCGACCACCTCGGAAGCTCACGGCAAGGAGATCGAGATCGGCGGCCCAGACGTGACGACCTACGCGGGCATGATGGACGCCTGCGCCGAGGCGATGGGGCTCAGCCCCCGTCCCCGGATCCCGGTCCCGGTGCTCACGCCCTGGCTCTCCTCGCTTTGGGTGGGGCTCGTCACCGACGTCGACGTTGGCGTCGCGCGCCCGCTGATCGAGGGCGCTGAAAGTGAGACGATCGTCCGGGACCCCTCGGGGATGCGATTGTTCGAGGTGAGCCCTGTGACCCTCGCCGAGGCGATGCGTGCGGCCGTTCTCGAGACTGAGATCGACGGTGACTAGCGGGCCTATCGGCCTCGCAAGGCGCCCAACCGGGGAAGGGGGAAGGTCGAGCCGAGCCAGCGAGCGCAGGTAGCCACGGGTAACGAGGACGTGGATACGAAGCTGGGTGGCGCTGTAAAAGCGGGCGCCCAGCCGCGCGAGCGGACCGCCGAAGCGAAGCAACGGATAGAAGTTCGCGACCTCCGAGGCGACGTGCACAATCGCAAGCCCGTTGTGCTTGGAGTCGAGAAGCCGCACCCGTATCCGCAGGTAGCCCTGCCCGCGCCCCTCTTTGGCGACGAGTACGCCCCGCTCGATGGGCCACGTGACCTGGCCGATCCCCGGCGGCATCACGTACTCGGGCCGGCGAAATCGCAGCAGGACGAGGGGTTGCGCGACGAGGACGATCGATCGCGCGTGGGGCTCGTAGCTCACCCGGATCAGGCCCAGCGAGACCCGCCGAAGGTACCGCCAGTACGCGTGTGCGAGACGCTCGAGGTATTCCGGATGCCACATCTCCTCCAAGAGCTCGCGAGGCATCTCCACCTCGGCTTCCTGCAGCGACCGCGCGGCGCCCTGGGAAGGAACGGCCTCGCGGCGTTCCGGAAGGAGCCGCACACGCGCTCGCGCCCGGCGTCGCGCTTCGCGTCGCAGCAGGCTCACGGTGACCTCACTTTCCAATCGCCTCCACCTTCACACGCTCAGCGCGCGGCGAGCCGATAGACCCATCCCTCCAGGGAGAGCGCGTAGATGCGGCCCGAGGCATCCTCGGCGAAGGAGACCAGGCGTGGCACCTTAAGGCCGGTGTCCTCGCTCTCCGGCTCGCCCTTCGCCCGCGGATCGACGCTCAGGATCCGTCCCTCGCAGAAGTCGCCATAGATGTAACGACCCTCGAGTACGGGCAGCCCGGGATCACGGACGACGAGGCCGCCCGTGATGGCGCAGAGCGGATCGTCGTCCTTCCCCGTGCGGTCGTAGGTCAAGAACGGACGCTCGGAGCCGGGTGCCTTCGCATCGCTCGTCGTCTGCTCGGTCCCCTCGAGGTCCGGCCAGCCGAAGTTCGTGCCGTCCCCGACGCGGCGCGCCGGAAGGAAGTCCACCTCCTCCTGCGTGAAGTCACCCACGTCGCCGATCCAAAGGTCGCCCGTGGCGCTGTCGAACGAGTAGCGCCATGGGTTTCGCAGGCCAAGCGCCATCACCTCGGCACTGCCCGACCGCGGGTCGATCCGAAGCAGCTTGCCGAGGAGGCTGTCCGGATCCTGGGCTGTCGCCGGGATCGGGTAGGGCGGCCCCCCGTCGCCCGTACCGAGGTAGAGCTCGCGATCGGGGCCGAAGGCCAAAAGGCCGCCCCAGTGCACGACCTCCGGGTGGGGAACCCGCACGACCTCCCTGCGAGAGCCCTCGACGAGCTCGCCGCTTCCCGGGTCGAGCTGGAGCTCCTCCACCGCGAGCACCTTGCGCTTGCTGGCATAGGCCACGTACAACAGGCCGTCGTGCTCGAAGCCCGGCGAGAAGGCGAGCGAGAAAAGCCCTCCTTCGCCCTCGGCGTAGACGTCCTCGGAGAGATCCAAAAGCGGCCGTCGGGACGGCACGCCGTCCTCGGACAGCGCCCTTACCGTGCCTCCCCGCTCGGCGACGTAGAGGCTGCCCCCAGGGGCCTCGGCCAGATGGATCGGCTCGGCGAGCTTTGCGACCTTCTGCAGCCTGGCGACTGCACGCGTTGCGTTTGGGACCGTTGATCCACCGGATTCCTCACCCTCATCGCCGCCGCCGCAGCCGGACACCCCCCATGCCAGCAGGAGCGCGCAGGCAGCGAGGCGCATGCCGTTTTGCGCGCTCAATGCTGGCCCTCCTCCCGGCTGCGCAGCGCTTCGCGCTCGGTCCAGCTCGACTCCTCGAGCGCCCCCGTGTCGTGCAGCTCATAGCGCAACGCGTTGATCACGGCGCCGGCCATCAGCGCGAGGCTGACCGCGTAGAACCAGATCATGGCAACGAGCGCGAAACCGATTGCTCCGCCGACGCGGTCCAGGTCCGCGACCTCGGTGAGGTAGAACGGGAAGATCGCGTTGGCGAGGCCGATCGTGAGGGTGAAGAACAGCGAACCCGGCCAAACGCCCCGCCACGGAACGTGACCCTTCGGCACGAAGTAGTAGATCGTGCAACAGACCAAGAACGTCACCAGGAGCGCCAGGAGGAGCAAGGCCGCGCTCTCGAGCCCGGCGATGTTCCCGAGCCCGAAGGGGAGATCGTTCGCGCCCGAGACCACGAGCCCCTCCAGGGCGGGAATCGCGACGCTGGCGGTGAGCAGCACGGTGAGACCGAGCAGCATCACCAGCGCGAAGCGCTTTTGAGCAAGCCAGCTTCGGCACTCGACGTGGTAGATGTTGCAGAAGGCCGTATCCATCGCGCCCCAAAAGGACGTCCCGATCCACAGAGCGCCGATCGCCGCCACGACGCCGATGGTCGTAGAGCTCTCGCGGATCCGATCGAGGGTGTTCTCGAGGCTCTCCTGCTCGACCGCGGGAAACAGCCGCTGGAGGTCGAGCAGGATGCTCTCCTGCACGTCCCCCGACTGGAGCACCTGTCCGAAGATGAACAGGAGCAGGAGCGCGAACGGAAACAGGGCGAGCACCAGGTTGTAGGCGACCATCCCGGCGAGCCCGGTGATGTTCTCCTCATACGCGCGCTCCCAGAACGCGCGGAGCGAGCGCCGGGCTTTATGCGCGAACGACCCCGGCGAGTCCGTCAACGCCGATCCACCGCGTCCCGCATTGCCTCGAGGGCGCGGGTCGCAAGACGGACGCCGATCGTCGCGGCCTCAGCGGCCGCTGCCACGCCAGCCCAGGCGACGTCCTCCAAGCCGCCGCCCCCATGCATGTCCGGCTCGGGAGCGTCCGGCCCCGCTCCTTCGCGCTGGGGCTCCGAATCTCGCAGGGCGCGCGCGGCGTCGGAGAGAGGGTCTGTCTGCTGGGCCGCAGCCCCTGGTGGCCCCTTCTGCTCAGGCGCGGCTCGTGCGGTGCTGCGGCCCCCACGCTCGGCTGCACGCGCTCGGGTCGCGTCCCGACGCGGGCTGCGGGCTCCGGGCCGCGAATGGGGAAGGTTCCCGAAGACTCCCTGGGGGGAATCGTCGTCGGGCGCCTCCTCGGCGTGATCCGGAGCGCCGGTGGGGTCCTCGAAGCTCATCGGTCGCATTTCACCGCACCGCGGCTCCGAATGCGCCACGGGTGGAATGGCACTCGCACGAACCCATGCAGAAAGCGCGATTTCAAGCGGATTTCAGCCTCCACCCATTGACTTCAGAATGTATAGCTACTACGATGAGAGCACTCGTTTGAGCACTTGAGCGCTGGATCTTCCCCACGAGGGCACGCGGATCGCAGAGGGTCCGCTTTTTGTCGGCAGACGCGAAGGGCTCGGACCCACGAGCACACCGGGAGGACGGCCCGATTTATCGGGCGGTCGGCGGCCACTAGAGAACTCAAACAGGCAAAGAGAGACCAAACGGGATGCTAGTCGCGGAACTGCAGGAGCTGGAAGAGGTCAAGAACCTCGTCGCGAAGGGCCAGCAGGTGGGGGTCGTGGCCTTCGGCGAAGTCGCAAAGGCGCTCTCCGAGGTGGAGGTCGACGAGGGGGACATCGAGGAGCTCTACGGCTACCTCGAGAGCCAGGGCGTCGAGATGGTCGACGACCCCGATCCGGCCCAGGCCGCCGCCCAGGCGGTCGAGCCGGCGGACGGCAAGCGCGGCCGCAAGCGCAAGCAGGCGGCGCTCGACCTGAAGCCGGACATGACGACCGACTCCCTGCAGCTCTTCCTCAAGGACATCGGGAAGGTCCGCCTGCTCACCGCACAGGAAGAGGTCGACCTGGCGAAGCGCATCGAGCGCGGCGACCTCGACGCGAAGCAGAAGATGGTCGAGTCCAACCTCCGCCTCGTCGTTTCGATCGCCAAGAACTACCGCAATCAGGGGCTGCCGTTCCTCGATTTGATTCAGGAGGGCACCCTCGGTCTGGTGCGAGCGGCCGAGAAGTTCGACTACCGCAAGGGTTTCAAGTTCTCGACCTACGCCACGTGGTGGATCCGCCAGGCGATCGCCCGCGCCCTGGCCGACAAGGCGCGCACGATCCGGATTCCGGTCCACGTGGTGGAGAAGCTCAACAAGATCGGTCGCGCCGAGCGCAAGCTCGTCACCGAGCTGGGCCGCGAGCCGACCCCCGAGGAGATCGCCGAGGTCACCGGCATCGATCCTGACGAGGTCGACCAGATCAAGCGCTCCGCGCAGGCCCCGGTCTCGCTCGAGAAGCCGGTCGGCGACGAGGAGGAATCCGAGTTCGGGCAGTTCATCGCCGACGAGAAGGCCGAGTCGCCGTTCGAGCGCGCGGCCGACCTCCTCACCAAGGAGGCCCTGCGCGAAGCGCTCGAGAACCTCTCCTACCGCGAGCGCCGTGTGCTCGAGCTTCGCTACGGGCTGGGTGGCGAGCACCCGCGCACGCTGGACGAGGTCGGGCGCACCTTCAACGTCACCCGCGAGCGCATCCGCCAGATCGAGAACCAGTCGCTTAAGAAGCTGCAGTCGCTCGCGGAGGCACAGAAGCTTCGGGAGGTGGCGTAGGCCATGCCCGCCACCAAGACGCGCAAGACCCAGTGGACCTGTGCTCGCTGCGAGATGACCAGCACCTGGGCCAACGGCCTTGACGAGGGCACCACGCCTCCGAACTGGGAGACCGAGCGCAACGGCAAGCACTACTGCCTGGCCTGCCGGCGCGAGCGCGCGGTTGAAGCCGCCCTCGAGGACGTAGGGGATGTCGGCATCGAGGCGCGCGCGAAAGTCCGTCGTTCCGCCGTGGTCGAGTTCGAGATCGTCCGCGACCCCGAGCGCACCGAGGGCGAGATCGCGCGTGCGGCACGCACGTCGATCGGCGCCGTGCGCAACGCCCGTAAGCGCCTGCGCTGACGGCCCGGCGAGCCCGGCGACGGCAGCGCTCGCCTAAAGCACGTACGCCGCCTGCCCGATAGGTAGGTGATGGCGTTCGACATCGACGCAGCGCTGCGCCACGTCGTAGAGCACGACGGCTCAGACCTCCATGTGAAGGTCCCAGCGCCTCCGATGGCGCGCATCCACGGCGAGTTGCGCCCGATCGAGGGTGCCGGTGCGCTGACCCCTGAGGACACCGACGCCGCGCTCGAGCACATCCTCACGGACAGCGCCCTCCTCGCGGAGTTCGCCGACGTGGGCGAGGCCGACTTCTCCTACGAGGTCCACGGGCTCTCGCGCTTTCGCGTCAACGCCTTCCGCCAGCGCGGCAACGTCTCGATCGCGCTGCGCGTGATCCCCTACCAGGTGCGCACGATCGACGATCTGGGCCTGCCGGAGGTGATCCGCAAGCTCGCCTCCGAGCAGCGCGGGATCGTGCTCTTGACGGGGACGACGGGCTCCGGCAAGTCGACCACGCTCGCGGCGATGATCGACGAGATCAACTCGCAATGGGCGCGGCACATCATCACCCTGGAGGACCCGATCGAGTACCTCCAGCACGACAAGATGTCGATCATCAATCAGCGCGAGGTCGGGCAGGACACCGAGAGCTTCGGCCGCGCCATGCGTCGGGTCCTGCGCCAGGACCCGGACGTCATCCTGGTCGGCGAGATGCGCGACGAGGAGACCGTCCGCACCGCGCTCTCGGCGGCCGAGACTGGGCACCTCGTGCTCTCGACGCTGCACACCCTTGACGCGACCGAGACGGTGAACCGGATCATCGACTTCTTCCCGCCTCACCTCCAGCAGCAGGCCCGCGTGATGCTGGCCTCGACCCTGCGCGGCGTTGTCGGTCAGCGCCTGGTTCAGCGGACTGGAGGGCAAGGGCGGGTGGCCATCTGCGAGGTGCTCGTGGTCACCGGGCGCGTTCAGGACCTGATCCTCAATCCGAACGAGACGGGCCGCATCACCGAGGTGATCTCGGAGGGTGAGTACTACGGGATGCAGACCTTCGATCAGGCGCTGCTGGGGCACGTGATGGCGGGCAACATCACTGAGGAGACCGCACACGAGGCCGCCTCCTCCCCCCACGACTTCAAGCTCATGCTGCAGGCGCAGGGCCAGCGCGCGAGCGGCATCGAGCAGGTGCTCTCCAACGGCGCGTCGGGCGACCGTGAGGGGTCTCCCGTCGAGCCGCGGAGTCACTTCACTTCGTAAAGCATTAGCTATACTCGGTCGCGGTCCGAGGGAGGCATCGCAGTCGAGGCTTCCCGCAAACGGACACGTTTCTATGCCCGAGTCTCCCTGCCCAGTGGGTTGTTGCGCCGAGATCATCTCCGGTAAATGGACCCTCCTCATGATCCGCGACCTCGCCGACGGCACGCGCCGTTTCTGCGAGTTGGAGCGATCGCTGCAGGGCATCAGCCCGCGCACCCTCTCACTGCGTCTGCGCGCGCTCGAGGAACACGGGATCGTCGAGCGGCACACCTACCCCGAGGTGCCCCCGCGCGTTGAGTACGGGCTGACACCGAAGGGCGCAGCGCTCGTTCCCTTGATCGAGGACATGCGCGACTACGGCCGCCGCTGGCTGGTCGAGACGCCACGGCCCACGCGCGCCAAGCGCACGGCGGCAGCGGCGTAGGCGAAGTAGGCCACTCTTCCCTCCCGGCCGGATGCCGGGACGAACAACGACTGCATTGGGCGAGGGGCGGGGACGTGGGTCCATCCGCCCCGCAATGGCGCCGCGGTCCCGTTATCCGGGACTCGTGCGCCAAGTGGACCGAGGGCCCGTTGTTGAGCCCTCCACCCGAAGCCGCGGCTGCAATCTCCCTTGCAGGACCCGTTGACGCAGGAGCGACTCGCGCCCGGGCGAAGCTCGCCTCATGCGTGATCTCGTGGTTCGAGAGGCTCTGGAGGCCATGGCTCGCGATGCGGCCAAGCTGTTTCGCGAGCTCGTCGCCTCGGGCGAGGAGATCCCGTACGACGTACAGGAGCCGGGCGCCGGCTCGCCACTTCCACGGTACGTGCCCCTGACGGCGAGGTTCGTCCGCGAGTACGCCCCGGCGCTGCGCGAGCTCGACTCCTTCGGAGCGGGTTGCGCAGCGATTGAGTCGGCGAAGCTCGCCGGGCCATATCTAGCCGAGAACGGCGTGCAGGCGCCTGGCGACGCCGGCAAGCGTGCCGAGCTGGCGGGGGTGGTGTTCCTGGCCCGCCTCTGGCGCGACTCGACGGACTTCTCGCTCGACGAGGGGCGCCTGCGCGACGCGATCTCCGAGCTTCAGGCGGGCAGTGATGCGACCGAGGGCGAGATCGAGGTCGTCGTTCCGCTGCGGGGCCTGCGAATGCAGGGCACGCGGGTGGAGCTGGCCACGGCCACGATCGTTCGCGGGGACACGGTCGACGTTCCCGGGGAGGCTCGCACGCCCGACGCTGGCGGCGGCGCCGGGTGGGAGCCGACGTTCCTCGCCGTCACCCGCGTTCACGCGGACTCAGAACCGGACGCGGAGGGGGACGAGCGGCCGGATGCGGGCACACGCTCCGTCGAGGCGTTCCGCAGCCTGATCACCGCGCTTCGGCTCTTTAAGCAGGGCGGCGTCGCCCTCGGCCCACATGCGTGGACACGCGCAGGCGGCGGGCGCTGGCGACGCATCTCCACCGGTGCCGGGAGGCCGCGGCCCGGCGGATATCGCCTCACCGAGGCCGAGTTGCCCACGCTCGCGGCGTTCTCCCGCGCGATCGCACCTCGCCTCGCGGGCGCCCACACCCACACGCGAGGAGCGAGTGGGCTCGATCGCTCGATCGCCCGCTTCGAGGCCGGCCTCGAGCGCAACGCCGCCATGGAGGCGCTCAACGACTACCTGCTGTCTTTGCGATTCCTCCTCGAGGGGGGCGGCCCCGCCCAGCTCGGCCTCTCGATGCGCGTGGCCTCCCTGTGCGCGGAGCCCGACGGCCGCACCGAGGTCAAGTTTGTGATCGATCGCGCCCTCGCCCTCGAGCGCGAGCTTTGGAGTGGCGAACCGGCGTCGGGGCGCGATGCGCCAGCGCCGACCGAGACCGCGATCGCGGTTGAGGACTTGGCGCGAGCGATCCTGAAGGACGCTGCCTGCGGGCACCTCGGCAACGACCTGCGGGCCACGGCCGACGAGATCCTGCTTGCCGACGGTCTCGCGGTCGGCGATGGCGCCGCCTCTCAGCGCGGCGGGACGGCCGAGTGGGGCCCCGCCGACGACGCCGAGATCGATGAGGCGGAGACCGGCGAGGAAACTCAGGTCCTCGCCACCGAGCCTCTTATCACCGAGACTCAAACCGAGGAGGAGCCAGTGAGCCAGCGCCCCGATTTCATCCAGCCGTCGTTCGACGAATCTCCCCTGGAGGGGGCGGCCGCGCCGGATTCCGACGGACCGCGATACGGCCGCGATGCTCCGGTTGTCCCGCGCGAGATCTGGCTCGAGGACGATGACATGAACTTCGAACCGGACGTGGACGTGATTCGCCAGCCGGAGCGCATCCGAATCGCGCGCTCGGCACCCGACGAGGGACGCACGACCGGGCCCTCCGATTTCGACAGCGCGACACGAGACCGCCCGCTCGCCGAAGGCGAGAGCCCGGTGCTGCGCCTGCTCGAGCTGCATTCCGCCGAGCGCGAGGCGACCCAGGCTCGCGTCGCCAACCTGTTCCCCGCTCCCGAGACCACGGACTGGGAGATTCGGGAGGTCGCCTACGACCGCACCCGGCGCGCACCCAACACCACCGACGGCGCTTCCTAGCTCCCGCGGCGTCAGCGCCCACCGCTCACCAGGGCCGCGCGCTCGGACGCGCCGGTGGCGAACAGGTAGCGGTTGAGCTCGGCGAGCCCGGCGAGGTCGTGGACGTCGTGGTCGAGATTCGGGACCTCGATCACCGCGCGCGTCCGCATCTCCTTCGCGAGATGACGGACGTTTCGCCGGTCGCGGGAGGCCATGGTCTGGTAATCCGCAAAGTTGGCCACCACGCGCGCGGCCAGATCGGTACTTCCCAGCTCATCGACCAGGGCGTCGGTCAGGGAGCCGGGATCCTCGTGGAGCTCCTCGTCGTGATGAATGCGATTGACGATCACGCCGCCAAAGGGCAGCTGCGCCTCGACGAGCTTGCGATGGAAGTAAACGGCCTCTGAGATCGGCTCACCCTGTGGCCCGCAAACCACAAGAAAGGTCGTCTGAGTGTCGCCAAGGAGGTCATTGACCCGCTTGGCTCGTTCGCGAAAGCCCCCGACCATGCCGCTCATCGCCTGGAAGAACTCGGAGAGATCCTGCAGTAGGTCCGCCCCGGTGATGCGGCCCAGGACCGAGAACGCGACCGACGTGCCGCCGCCGATGATCCTGGTGGCGAACCCCGTGGGCTTCAGGAACACCTGCAGGGCGCGGCCTTCGATGAATTGGGTGAGCCTGCGTGGCGCCTCCAAGAAGTCGAGTGCGTTGCGGGACGGAGGCGTATCAAGGACCAAGAGGTCGTAGCGATCCTCGGCCCAGATCTCGAACAGCTTCTCCATGGCCATGTACTCCTGCGAGCCGGCCAGGGCGCTCGAGAGCTGTTGATAGATGCGGTTGGAGAGGATCCGCTCGCGCGTCTCCTCGTCTGGCGCGTGGCGGCGGACCACCTCGTCGAAGGTGGCCTTGGCGTCCAGCATCATCGCCCAGAGCTCGCCGCCCTGCAGCTCGACGCCGGCCTCGCTGAAGAGGGGCGGTTCGTGCTCGACGTCGAGGTCGATGCAGCCCGGCCGCGCGAGCTGGGCGACAAGCACCTGGTCCAGCTGGAGCGCCGGATCCTGGCCGCCGTCTGATCCCGCCCACGGGAGATCGTTCATGCTGAAGCTTGCCCGTCCGGCCACGGTGCCGGAGCCCGCCCGCACGCCCCTCGATGCCGCGAGCCTGAGCCGGCTCTTCCTCGAGCCGCGCACGCATTCCCACTGGCTCGACCTCGACGTGCCGGACGAGCTGCTGGAGGAGGCCTGGAACCTCACCCGGCTCGCCCCCACCAGTGCCAACGGCAGCCCGATGCGCCTCGTGCTGCTGCGCTCGCCCGAGGAGAAGGAGCGGCTCGTACCGGCGCTGGATGCCGGCAATCGCACCAAGTCCCTGACCGCGCCGGTGGTGGCGATCCTGGCCTATGACTGCGAATTCTGGCGCACCCTGCCGCGCCTCTACCCGCACACGGATGCGGCGGCCTGGTTCCGTGACGACCCGCTCGCTGGCGGAAGAGACGGCACTGCGCAACGGCACCCTCCAGGCTGCCTGGTACATGCTGGCGCTGCGCGCACTGGGCCTCGATGTCGGCCCGCTCTCCGGCTTCAACAGTGCCGCCGTCGACCGCCTCTTCTTCGCCGGCACCAGCCTGCGGACCAACCTGATCCTCAATATCGGCCATGGCGACCCCGAGCGTCTGCGCCCGCGCCTGCCCAGGCTCGACTTCCACGAGGTCGTGGTGGCGCTGGCGCCCTGGTAGGAGCCAGGGCCGGCCCTGATCCGGTCGGTCAAGGGATGCTTCTAGGGCGCCTGGGCGCGCGGGGTCGGCTGCTCGTCAGGGGCCGCGTTCTTCAGCAGGAGCAGGGCCTCGATGGCGCGGCTCTGGTAGTCGCTGAGGACCGGCGTCGAGGAAGGACGAGGTGAGCGGCGCTGTCGCCGGGGCGGCTCCGCGTCGGGAGCTGGTTCCTCAACAGGAGGAGCCTCGTCCGCCGCCACCGCAGCGTTGACCGCCGCATGCTCCTGCTGCAGCTCGCCGCGCAGGCGGCTCTCCACCCGCTGCATCGTGCGCAGATCGGGATCGTCGGACGGGCGAGGCGCACGCGGCGAGGGGCTGGGCGTGCGCGGTGCTGGGGCTGGAGCGGCGGCGCGCTTGCTGGCGGCGATCACGCCGTCGGCCAGCGTCCGGGCCGGGTCCTTGCCCATGCGCTCCTGGAGCAGGATGAACATGGCCACCCGCACGTCGCCCAGCGCCGTCGCCTCCATCAGCAGGTGGCGGGCGAGCTGGGTCAGGATGCGGCGCTGCTCGTCCTCGGGCATGGCGTGCAGGGTGTTGTAGCCGTCGACGAGGGCCTTGAACTCGGGCTCGGCGACGAGGGTCTCGACGTCGGCCGGGACCATGCCCTCCAGCCGTGCCACCTGCTTGGGCGTGAGGCCCATGGAGAGCTTCTGGCCCATGCGGCGGTCGCGGGCGGTGACGCGGGCGAAGGGGCGGTTGAGGCCCTTGCGGGTGGCGTAGTGGGCGGTGGCGAGCATGGGGATGGCGTTTACAGGAATGTGAACCTAATTTCAAGGCCTGCCGGAGACAAGTAGTGGGAGATTGCTCATCCTGGATCGCGGGCGAGGCCTATTGGCACGCCGCGCGGAACGCCGCCTGGCCGTGTCTGATCTCGTCGACCAACTGCGCCACCGAGAAGCCGTCGAAGACGTTGGGCTCGTCCAGGATCGCCGGGCTGAGGCCGGCTTCGAGCAGGAGCTTGTTCATCACCAGGAACGAGGTGGTTCGGATATTGCCGTCCTCGAAGACATGGCTCTGGTCCAGGTCCTGGCAGCAGCGGGCGATCGCCCGGAGCTTCTCGTCCTCGTTGCGCGCCGCGGCGATCTCCGTCCGATAGGCGGTCAGGATGGTGTCCACGCGAGCCCGGCACTGCTCCTTGCTGCGGGTGACGCACCACAGCTTGTCCGGCGCCCCCCGCTCGCCCACGTCGATCCTGAACCAGTCGTCGCGCTCGATCTTGGCCGTAAGCTCGGCACGGCCCTCGGGCGTGGTCGTGCCGACGCGCCTGGGCGGGTCTCCCTCAAGGGCCACGGGCTTGAAGGGATACCCCACCCCGACATTGCTGCCGTCGTCGGTCCGGAAGCCCTTCTTGAGGCGGCCGTCCCTGACCTCGCCTTCCAGATCGGGATCGCTCAGCGGCTTGCTGTAGACCTTGTCCACGCAGGTATCGTGCAGGACCTCGAACAGGCGCGCGTCCAGCGGCTCACGGGTGCGCACGCTCTCCAGCATGCGGGTCATGCCGTTGAGCATGCCCGCCATGTAGCCCTGCTCGTTCTCGAACCCGTATTCCCCGCGTGCGCTCCTGAAGATGGCCGTCCATGAGCATGCGCCAGGCGCTGGCGGGCGGCAGCGTGGCGAAGGCCATGAACCGCCCCAGCTCGGCGCCGCACCTGAGCTGCGCCTCCGCCTTGTCGACGATGCTGAGCGCCTTCGACTTCAGCATCCGGTCGCCGCTCGGATGGTCGTTGATCTCTTTCCGGATGGCGGCGAGCGTCGCCTTCGGCGATTTGCCGGCAGCACCCTTGGCGCGCTCCTCGCCGCAGCGGCGCTCGATCAGGTCCACCATGGTCGTGACCACCGCCTTCTGCACCTCCCGGCCGGTGGCACCCTGGATATCGCCGATGCCCGGCAGTGCCAGCAAGGCCTTCATCGGGTTGCGGAGATCGCTGACCGCCGTCCGCAGCCGATCCAGGTCGCCGCGGCGCAACTCCGCGCTGATGTCGTGACGGGTGTCCCGCGAGACCTTCGCGAACGCCGCCTCGCCCATGCCCGGGCCGAATTCGCGATCGATCGCCTGCTTCACGTAGGTGGCACCGGCAGCCCATTTGTCCTGGCGCGCCTTGGCCGCCGCATCGCCGGAGCCGCTGATTGTGAAGGCGGAGTGGGTGTAGAGCCGCGTCCCGGCAAGGTCGCCGCGAAGATGCTCGCCCGCACCCCAGCCCAGGGCACCCGGCTTGTGCTGCTGGTGGATCTGCGAGAACGTTCGACCGGTAGCCTCCACGGACGTCTCCCTGACAGGCCCGCCTCAGCAGCGGATCATCCCGCCCATCATCATCATCGGATCGAAGGTGCCGGTCGAAGCGGCCGGCGTGCTGGATGCAAAACCCCTGGCGACGATCTCGCGCCACGTGTCGAGGGTCTGACGGAAGTTGCGGATGGTGCACTGCAGCCGCGACAGGTCGAGCCCGGCCACGGGCAGGTCGAAGGCCTGGACGACGCCGCCATCCGGTCCGTCCAGCGCCAGCCGCACCCCGCCGGTCTCCCGCCATCTGGCATTGTACTGGAGGATGATCTCGTAGAGCTGCAGGCGGTCGCCCGGCAACGGCAGGCAGACGTCGGCCGAGAGCCACAGCCGCTGGTCCTCGGGCTCGTAGTCGACGAAGAGCACGGTCCCGTCGCGAGCGGTGAGCGTCCAGAGATCCTCCTGGTCGAATTCCTGCACCTCGGCCAGCTCCAGCGCCGGCCCGATCTCCATCATGAGCGCATGGACGTGCGCCTTGTCCGACATCCGACAGCTCCCTGCCGTTCCCGCCCCCTGCCGACAAGCCTGCCGGCGCGGTAAGGCAGGCCGCATCCTGGGGCCGGAACCTTACCGTGCGATTAACGAGGCTCAGGAAGGGCGGGGCACTCGCCGAATGCCGCTCGTCATATCAACTATTGGTTGAAGAACGAGAACCGGCTATACGCTTGCGCGAGCTGCCATGCGTGGTGCGGCGGCGAGGGTAGAGATGGCCGATGCCGAACCGTGCTTGTTGCTGGTCGGGACTGGTGCTTGGCCTCGCGCTGCTGGCGGGGCCGCGGGCCTGGGCGGGGGATGCGTTGAGCCGGGACGAGGGCACGGCGCTGGCGCTCGCCTGCCGGCAGGACCGGCTGGCCGGCGACGGTGCCGAGGCGGCCTGCCGGGAGCGCGAGCTCCACGAGGCTGCCACCGTGGCCCGGCCGGCAGCGCTGGAGCTGCTCACCCTGGCCGAGCAGCTCCGGTTGGGTGCGGTCTGCGGCCCGGCCCAGGCGCTGGGGCCGGCCGAGCTCCGTGCCTGCCAGGAGAGCGGGATCAGGGCCCGGGCGTTCCTGGCCGAGCTGGAGCCGCCGTCCGACGGTCTGGAGGACGTGGCGCTCTCGGCCGAGCTTGGCGACATAGCACCCGCGGCCGCTCCGGAGGCGGAGTAAGCGACCGCGCAAGGCAGCGGCCTCTGCGACAGGCATGCAAACCCGATCGGAATCACTACCTTGCTCCCCGAAGGCGGCCGGCGGCCCGATCTCGCGGTGTCGGCCTCCAGCTATCGGATCGAACAGAGCCCGGCATCGCCGGGGCAGGGGAGCCTGGGATGGAGATCGGAACGGTCGGCATCATCGGTGCCGGCACGATGGGTGGCGGAATCGCCATCAACCTGGCGCAGCACGGCTTCACCGTGCGGCTCACCGACGCCCATGAAGGGGCGGTGGCCAAGGCCGTGGGCCAGGCGCGCAGCTTCTACGGCCGGGCGGTCGAGAAGGGCCGGATGCGGGCGGAGGATGCCGAGGCGGCGGTCGCCAGGATCGAGCCTGCCCGGACGCTGGGCGAGCTTGCCGATGCCGACCTCCTGATCGAGGCCGTGTTCGAGGACTTGGCACTCAAGGCCGGGCTCCTGGAGGAGCTGAGCCCCAAGGTGAGGCCGGAGGCGCTGATCGCCACCAACACGAGCTGCCTGCGGGTCAGCGACCTTGCGGCCCACGTGACCGAACCCGGCCGCTTCCTGGGCCTGCACTATTTCAGCCCCGCCGCCGTCAACCCGATCGTCGAGGTGGTGAAGGGGCTGGCCACGGATGATGCGGTGATCGAGGCGGCACTCGCCTTCTGCCGTCGCAGCGGCAAGCAGCCCTTGCGCTGCAAGGACAGCTACGGCTTCGCCATCAACCGCTTCTTCTGCCCCTACACCAACGAGGCGGTCCGGGCGCTGGACGACGGCCTGGCCTCGACGGGTGCGATCGACGAAGTGGCCCGCGAGGTGCTGGGGGCGGCGGCCGGGCCGTTCGCGGTGATGAACCTGATCAAGCCGCGGATCAACCTGCACGCCATCCGCAACCTTGGCCCGCTCGGGCCCTTCTACGCGCCGGCAGCCTCCATGATCGAGGTCGGGGATGCCGACCGGAGCTGGGTGATCGAGGAGGGAGAGGGCCTCTCCGCCGAGCGCAGGCAGGCTGTTGCCGACCACCTGCTGCGGGGGTGCTTCCTGCCGGTGCTGCAGGCGCTGGACGAGGAGGTGGCGGCACCCGCCGACATCGACCGGGGTGCGCGCGAGGCGCTCAAGTTCGGCACTGGCCCGTGCGCGCTCATGGACCGGCTGGGGCAGGCCGAGGTGGAGCGGATCGTGGCGCCGGCCATCGAGACATGGGGCCTCGGCACGCCGCGCTCGCTGGCGAGGGTCGGCACGCTCGGCGGCTAGCCGGGCAGGACATGCCGGCCACGCCGAACTGTCGCGGCACGATTTGCTGCAATGCACAACAGGAGGGGTTGCAATACCGCGGTGCGGCGCCTAACTTTTGTGCATCGCAATAAGCTCTCCGCGGGAGTACCCATGAGCAAGACTGCCACGCTGGCGACGTCCGCGCCGGCGATGCCCAAGTTCCACCTCGATGCCCTGGTTGCGCTGCAGAAGGCGAATCTCGACACCGTCGTTGCCGCGCAGAAGATCATGTTCGATCTGGCGCAGACCGTGGCGAAGCGGCATGCCGAGCTCGTCAAGGACGCGTTCAGCAAGGCCGAGACGATGTTCAAGGGCTACGACACCAAGAAGCAGCCGCAGGCCTATGTCGAGGACGTGAAGGCCGCAGTCGAGAAGGCCATGGCCGACGTCAAGGAGACGGTGGACCTGGGCTTCAAGGCGCAGAGCGAGGTCGTCGACCTGTTCGTCAAGCGCGCCACGCAGAACCTCGAGGACGTCAAGGGCCTCGCCGCCTGACCTGACGGCCTTCTGGCTGACGTTCGCGACCCCGGCGCCTTCGGCTCCGGGGTCTTTGTTTTTCTGAGCCCGGCGTGAATGGCCTGGGCTTTGGCCGGCATGCAGTTCCTGGTTGCCTGGCCTGCATGATCGCGGCACCCTTGGCTGACCCGGAACGTCGGCACCCCCAGGTGCCGCACGTGAGCCGGCAACAAGGGGAGGCCAATCATGAATCGAGTACGACTGGCGACTTTTGCCAGTGCTGCCATGTGTGTCCTGAGCGTGGGCGCTTCCGGCCCGGCGACTGCACAGCAGGCCGTCAACGACAAGCCGCTGACCGAGAACTGGTGGCCCAGCGAGTTTGGTCCCGACGACAAGGCGGGTGCCATCAACCGCATCAAGCCCGAGTACGTCCTGAAGGTCATGAGCCTGGTCAAGAAGGGCCAGACCGCGACGATCGGGAAGTATTATGACAAGGACATCCCGGCCTTCGGCGCCCGGATCTGGAACCTAGTCATTCCGGGGACGCCGTCCGGCGGCCCGTTCGGCAGCAACGGCCTCGTCTTCCACGACGATTATGTCGTCGACCGAGCTCGGTCAGATCGGGACCCAGTTCGACGGTCCGGGTCATATCGGCGTGCACACCTCGAAGGGCGACATCTTCTACAACAACCGGGAGCGCGAGGCGACCTACCAGCGCGGCGCCGGCAATCGGCCGATCGGCATGGGCGACCTCGGCGTCGAGCATGTGGCCGAGAAGGCCTATGTCTGCCGCGGCGTGCTCCTGGACGCCACCAAGCTTCGCGGCGTGAACCCCTTGCCGATCCCGAATGCCACCAACAGCCCGGGCATCATCACCGCGGCTGACGTCCAGGCCATGGTGAAGGCGCAAGGGATCGCCGAGATCGGGGAAGGCGACTGCGTCTTCCTCTACACGGGTCATGGCGACCTCTGGAAGAACAGCGCCTGGCCCTCCATGACCGCCGCGCAGCGGGCGGAGGCACGGGCCAAGTTCACGGCCGGCGAGCCCGGCTTCGGCCGCAGCGCCTGCGAGTACATGGCCGAGCGCAAGATCTCGCTGATGGGCGGCGACACCTCGGCCAACGACGCCCAGCCCGTGGGCGAGATCGAGGGCGAGGCCGTGCCCTGCCATCAGATCGCCCAGACCCGTCACGGCATCTGGAACATCGAGAACCTGGACTTCGAGCCGCTGCTGAAGGACGGCGTCTCCGAGTTCGTGTTCTCCTGGTCGCCGCTCCGGATCGTCGGCGGCACCGGCTCGCCGGGCAATCCGGTCGCGATCTGGTAGGAAGACAGGGGCGAGCATCGGCGCTCGTGCTCACAGGCGGCGGGGTCGACCCACGATCCTTCCGCCTGGGGCTCCGATGTTCGCCCACCCTAGTCCCTCGCCGGCACCCCGCTCCTGCCGTGGATGCCGCCTCGCGCGTCATCGCGGGGGCCGGGACCGGGGCGCTCCTTGAGCCAGGCCGTCGTGTCTCCGGCCAGCGCGTGCTCCACGCAGCTCTGGATGTGGGTGACGAGCACGCCCTGGGCCGTCGCCGCATCCCGCGCCAGAGCGCATTCCAGAAGCCTCTGATGCTCGCGCGCGGCGACCTCGCCGCGGAAGATCACCGCGATCATCTGATAGCGCAGATACTTGTCGTAGATCGCCGCGTGCGTCTGCAGCAGGACCCTCGATCCGCAGGCCGAGATCAGGGCGTGGTGGAACTCCCAGTCGCACCGCTTCCAGGTCTCGGGATCGGCCCGGTCGCCGGCGATCATCCGTCCTTCCATCACCGAGAGCTTGTGGTGGGCGGCCACCACGCGGCCCTCCCAGTCCAGGTCGCCTGCGGCGAAGGACTGCTCGATGGCGTGACATTCGAGGAGCTGGCGCATCGCCGCCACCTCCCGGAAGTCGTCGGGCGAGACGGGTGCCACCTCGAACCCGCGCTGACCCTCGGCGACGATCAGCCCTTCCGATCCTAGCCGGTTCAGCAGCTCCCGCATGGTGCTGACGCTGGTGCCGTAGGTCTGGCTCACCCGGTCCAGCCTCAGCTTCTCGGCCGGGAGCCAGCCGCCCGAAGAGGATGTCGGCCCGCAGCCGGCGATAGGCGATCTCGCCCACGGTCTCGCCCGCCGGCACGTCGCCGTCCGATGGCTTTCTGGAGCTGCCCATAGGCAGGAGATGGCACGGGGCTGCAGCACCCGCAACGACTCGCCGAGCACCGCAATGGCATGCATGTGCAAACGTTTGACAATAGCATCTTTCATATGATGTTTTTCGAAAAATCAGGTTCGAAGATGAGCAGTCCGGACAGGGGGAGAGCCATGATCCGCCGCGCTTCGTTGATCGCCGCCTTGGCCCTGGTGGGCTCGCTCGGGGCGACGCTTCCGGGCTGGGCACAGGAGATCCAGGAGCGGACGATCCGCTGGGGGCACCTGAACAACACCGACCACCCGGTGAGCCTGGGCGTGAAGAGGTTCGCCGAGATCGTCGCCGCGAAGAGCGGCGGAAAGCTCAAGGTGCGCGAGTTTCCGGCCAACCAGCTCGGCAGCGAGATGCAGCAGCAGTCCGCCCTTCGCGGCGGCACGCAGGAGATGCAGTCGCCGGCGACCACCTCTCTTGCCGGCATCGTGAAGGAGTTCGGGCTGATCGATTTCCCGTTCATCGTCAGCACGCCGGAGCAGGCGGACGCGCTGCTGGACGGGCCGTTCGGCACGGCGCTCCTGGCCAAGCTTCCCGAGAAGGGCCTGATCGGGCTGGGCTACTGGGACCTCGGCTTCCGCAACGTGACCAACAGCCGGCGCCCGATCACCAAGGGCGAGGATCTCGACGGGCTCAAGATCCGGGTGATCCCGAACCCGGTCTACCTCGAGACCTTCAAGACCTTCGGGGCCAATCCGCTGCCGCTGAGCTTCTCGGAGCTCTACACGCGCGCTCGAGACGCGGGCCGTGGACGGTCAGGAGAACCCGTTCTCGGTGATCCTGTCCAACAAGTTCTACGAGGTTCAGAAGTACGTCAGCGCCACGCAGCACACCTACAGCACCAACATCATCCTGGTGTCGAAGAAGTTCTGGGACAAGCTGTCGCCGGCGGAGCAGACGATCCTGCAGGACGCGGCCGATCGAGGCGCGCGACTACCAGCGCCAGGTCAGCCGCGAGCAGGCGCAGAAGGCGGTCGCCGACCTCCAGGCAGCGGGCATGCAGGTGAACGAGCTGACGGCGGCCGAGCTGGACCGCATGCGCGAGAAGACGAAGCCGATCGGCGAGCGCTTCGCCGCCGAGTACGATCCAGGCATGGTCCAGCTCTTCCACAGCGAGCTCGATCGCATCCACGCCGCGAAGAACTAGCGGTTCCTCACTTCCGAGCGTCACAGGCGGGCACGGAGGAAGCGGTCGCACGGCCGAAGCTCCGGCCCGAAGGACGGATCCCATGAGCAAGGCCATCTACATCCTCAACGGGCCCAACCTGAACCGGCTCGGGAAGCGGGAGCCCGAGATCTACGGCCACACGACGCTGGCCGAGATCGAGACGATGTGCCGGGAGACGGTGGCCGACCGGCCGCTCGAGTTCCGGCAATCGAACAAGGAACACGAGCTGATCGAGTGGATCCACGAGGCGATCGACGAGGGTGCGGGCATCATCATCAATCCCGCAGCCTTCACCTTCACGTCCATGGCGATCATGGATGCCCTGAAGATGTTCCCGGGGCCGATCATCGAGCTTCACATCACGCAACATTCACCGGCGCGAGCCGATCTACCACAAGTCCTACGTCTCGCCGGTGGCGACGGCGGTGATCGCCGGGCTCGGGCCCAGAGGCTACGTCGCGGCGGTGCGGGCGATGCTCGAGCTCACGGCCTGATGCGGCAACCAGGCCGGCGGGGGCGGGCACCTCCTCCCCCGCCGGAGCGGGAGAGGAGGCCCAGCGACATGGCTCAGTCGATCGCGACCGGCGAGCCGGCGGAGCCGGTGGCGCCCACGATCGGCATCGGGCTGTAGAAGTAGGTGAAGCGGTAAACGCCGTCCTTGACCAGGTCGTCGAAGTTGGCGTTCTCCTGGTGCACGATGCCGTTGCGGGTCAGCATGTGCTCGTGCACGCAGAAGGCGCAGCCCGGGTCGGGGTTCGGCACCGCCTCGCCGGCCCAGGTGTCGGAGCCGTAGACGCCGACCTTGATCTCGTCCGACATCCAGCGCGCCACCTCCATGCCGAAGCCGGGCTCGCCGGAGTTGAAGCGGTCATTGTCCTTCTTCCACAGCTTGCCCCAGCCGGTGTGGAAGAAGACCCCGTCGCCCTCCATGAACTTGAAGTCGGCCATGCCCTGCTTCTCGAGCGCGGCCTTCACGTCGGCCATCGTCACCTCGTAGCCGCGATCGAGCATGTCCACGCCCTTGGCGGCGGCCACGTCGATCAGGATGCCGCGGGCGACGATCGGGTGCAGCTTCTCCACGCCGTTCTTCTTCAGGCCGAGCTCGTCGCCGATCTCCGCCTCGGTCCGGCCATTGTAGTAGTACATCTTGGCCTTGTCGGTCGGGTCGGCCGCCACGCCGATATGGCCCAGCCCGTCGAACTGGGTCCCGATCTGGCCGATCTCGGTCGCGATATACTCGTCGTGATAGATCGTCTGGCTGGCCGCGAACGGTCCGCCGGTCGGCGAGCCGGGGATCCGCAGCACCCACTTGCGCGGCCCGAAGGTCGGCATGTCGGCCTCGTAGTTGCGGCCCAGCTTGTAGGTCTTGCCCTTGTCGGCCTCGGCCAAGGCCCGCAGGACGACCTCGGGCTTCGTGTACCAGTTGGTGGAGCCGGCCTCGTCGTCGCCGCCCCAGAGCTTGTTCGGCCACCACTTCTCGCCGATGGGCGTGTCCATCTGGTCGCCGGTGACCCAGGGCTTGCCCTTGCAGTCCTTCCAGTTCTCGGGCGAGCATTCGGCCTTGGCGGCGGCGGCGAAGCCGATGCTGAGGCTGGTCGTCAGCAAAACGTGTGCAAGTAACTTCACGCCTTCGATCCTCCCTATCGGCCGGCCATCTTCTCATGCTGGCCGGCTACGGAGAGCCTAGGCCAATGCCGGGCACTTGAGGAGAGCCGGCTTCGGAGCCGCAGGGTACCCATTCCCGTTTAGCTGCGGCCACCGTATCTGCGTTGCACGTCACTGGCCTTGGGGGACCCTCGCGATCGCGCGCCCGCTCACCTTCACGAGCTACGCCAGCCCTTGGGAGGCGGCCCCGAGGCCGGCACCGCCGGGGACGACCCTGCTCGCGGTCGGGGACGTGCACGGCCATCTGGCCCATTTCGACGCCCTGCTGGCCACGCTGCGCCCGGTGGCGGACGCGGCGCGCCAGCGCGGCGATGCGCTGCACCTGGTCCTGATCGGCGACTATATCGACCGCGGTCCGGCCAGCCTCGCCGTGCTCGACCGGGTGGCCCTGCTGGAGGAGGCGTGGGGGCCGGGCCTGCACGCGCTCATGGGCAACCATGACGAGCTGCTGCTGCGCCTGCTCACCCGGCCGCGCGACGTTCTCCTGCGGGACTGGCGGCGGAAGGGTGGCGACACCGTCCTGCGCGAGCTCGGCGTGGCCAAAGGGGAGCTCTGGCTGCGCTCGGCGCGCTCGGCCGCCGCCCTCCTGCGCGAGCGCCTGGGGCCGGAGCGCCTGCACCTCCTGCGCCGCCTGGCCCCGGCCTGGCGCTGCGGTGACTGGGTCTTCGTCCATGCCGGGATCGACCCGCGACGGCCACTGGAGGAGCAGCGGCCGGAAAGCTGGCTCACCTTGCGCGAGCCCTTCCTCACCGGCCGGGTCTGGCCGCACGACTTCGCCGTGGTCCACGGCCACACCGTGCGCGGGCCCGAGCTGCTGCCGCACCGGATCGCCATCGACAGCGGCGTCTACCGCACGGGCGTGCTCACGGCCGTGGAGATCACGGGCGACCTTTTGCGCTTCGTCTGCGTCACGCATCGCAAGGACCTGGCGGCACTCCAGGCACTCCCGAGTGCGCCCCAAGAGCGACAGTTCACCCCTATCGCGCCCGAGCTGCAACCAGAGCTCCCGGATAAGGTTACCGAACGGTAGAGATCATCTTGGGCTGGATGAGGAGCACGCATGTCTCGAGCAGCAGGTGGCGGTCGTGGCCGCGCAAGGCGTCCGGCATCGGCGGCGAGCCTGGCCAAGGACTCGACGCGGACCGCGGTACGCGCCATGCGCACCATGCGCGACCTGGACACGATGGGCCGTGCCGCCGCCACCACCATTGCGCTCCGCAGCCAGATGATCGCGGAGGCATTCCGCAATCCGGCCAAGCTCGCCGATCCCGAACTCAGCCTGATGATGAGCGAGAAGGTGGAGGCCGCAGCGGCGGTCGCTGCCGCCGTGGTGCCGCAGCTCGCCCTGCCCGCCCTGCACGCGGCGCGCTGGCTCGGGGACCACGCGACGCTCCTCGCACGGCATGCCATGACCCCGCTCTGGTCGGGCGCCAGCTGGCGTCAGTACCAGCGCCTGGCCGAGGGCATGGCCTACATCAACGCAGCCTACGGCGCAGCGATGCTGGGCACCATGGTGGAACTGGGCTCCGTGGCGCTGCGGCCCGTGCACCGTGCCGCCACGGCGAACGCACGGCGGCTGGGGCAGCTCTGAAGGGCAGCGGCCCGCCGCTCAGATCGAGGGCTCCTCGCCGTCCAGGCTGAGGATCGGCACGTAGAGGTCGGGCCGGCGGTCGCGGAACAGGCCCCAGGCGGCACGTGCGCCGGCGAGCTCGCCGAGATCGACCGTGGCCGTGAGCACGGCCTCGCCCTCGCGCGGCGCCTCCTGGATCAGGGCCCCGGTGGCATCGGCGATGAAGGAGCTGCCGTAGAAGGTGAGCGTGCAGCTCTCGCCCTCCTCCGTGCCGACACGGTTCGAGGCCACCACCGGCACCATGTTGGCGGCGGCATGGCCCTGCATCACCCGCTGCCAGTGGCCGGAGCTGTCGAGGCTCGGATCGTGCGGCTCGGAGCCGATGGCGGTCGGGTAGAACAGCATCTCCGCACCCAGGAGGGTCATGATCCGGGCAGCCTCGGGGAACCACTGGTCCCAGCAGATCCCGACCCCGATCGTGGCCACCTTGGTGTGCCAGATGCGAAAGCCCGTATCCCCCTGGTTGAAGTAGAACTTCTCCTGGTAGCCGGGGCCGTCCGGGATGTGGCTCTTGCGGTAGGTGCCGAGCACGCGCCCGTCGGCGTCGATCATGGCCAGCGAGTTGAAGTAGGCGTTGTTGGCGCGCTCGAAGAAGCTCACCGGCAGGACCACATGGAGCTCGGCCGCGAGCCGGCTCATCCGGGCCAGAAGGGGATGGCCCTCGAACGGGTGGGCGAGGCCGAAATAGCGCCGGTTCTGGTCCTTGCAGAAGTACGGCGTCTCGAACAGCTCCTGCAGGAGCACGATCCGCGCACCCCGTCCGGCAGCCTCGCGCACGAGCCTCTCGGCCCCGGCGACGTTGTGGTCACGGTCCCAGCCGCAGGCCATCTGCGTTGCCGCGACGGTCACCTGACGCATTGGGTGTTTCCTCCCGAGATGCGGAATCGGCCCTATATCGCGGCAGCGGCGAGTCAGGGCAAGGCTGGGGGGCTCAGGCTCTGCCCATCCCGGTCTCAGCCGTGCGGCTGCTGCAGGTGCCTGAGCTCGGCAGCGTCGTGCGAGCAGAAGACCCGGACCTCGCTTGCGTGGGCATGGGCGAGCTCGCGCACGCGCGCCTGATTTCGCCGCCGGGCCACGTGGTCCATGCCCATCATCTGCTGGTAGGCGCGCAGGCCGGGCGGGCAGTGGCGGCCGTCCGGCAGCAGCTCGTCCTCGTGGAAGTAGGCGTCGCCCGCGTTCAGGAGCCAGCCCGCGCCCGTGCTCACGGCGATGCCGGCATGGCCTGCCGTGTGGCCGGGGAGCGGGACGAGCAGGATCTCGGGCGGCAGCCCGTCCAGCTGGCGGACGCACTCGAAGCCGAACCAGGGCTCGCCCCGCGGCTCGTACTCCCGCCACTGCGCCACCTCGTCCCACTGTGCCGGGCTGTAGCGCTGGCGGGCGATGAACCCCCGCCTGCCGTGACGCGCCAGCTCGAGCTCGGCCTTGAGCACGTGGACCGCGGCACCCGGGAAGTCCTCGATCCCGCCGGCATGGTCGAAGTCGAGATGCGTGAGCACGATATGCCGCACGTCGTCGGCGGCGAAGCCCAGCCGCTCCACCTGCCGAAGGGCCGTCTCCTCCTCGCGGAGCTGGATCCGGTTCATGGCCCGGAACAGCCGGCTCAGCCGGCCGTCGGGCTGGCGGACGTCGCGCAGGCCGAAACCGGTGTCCACCAGCACGAGCCCGTGCCGGTCGGTCTCCAGCAGGAGGCAGTGGCAGACCAGGCGACGGAGGCCCGGCTCGGCGCGGGGCCCGTACATCAGGCGCCCGCCCAGCGGGCACATCGTTCCGCAGTTCAGGTGATGGACGCGCAACGGGGCTCCTCCAGAACGGCGCTGGGATCGCAGTCCCAGCGGGCCCGTTCTAACCGGTGCGTTGCGCGGTGGTTCCGTTCGGGCCGGTCAGGCTTGCGGTGTCTCGACCTGCTCGCGCAGGCGGGAGAGGTCGTTCGCGATCGAGCACTGCACCCGGCGCAGCAGGTAGCCCGGATGCTCGGCGAGCCAGCGGCGGGCACCCTGAGCGGGACGGACCAGGAACACTGCCCCAGCGTCGACGGTTTCAGGCCGAGATCGACCGCGGCTCGGCGGATTCTGCGTGCCTCCGCCATCGCAACGAACGCGTGCGCCTCGGCATACTCTCCCGGCGTGAGGCGTCTGCGCATTGCTGACTATCACCCATCCACCCGTTGCACCCGCCCTGCCTTACGACGCCGGGCGGCTGACAACAGCTGGGGAGTATCGGCACTCGAACATGAAGTGTGGTTCAGCATGAACAATCCCGGTTCAGAACGCTTCACCGGCAAGATCACGATCGTCACCGGCGCAGGCAGCGGCATCGGGGCGGCAGCTGCGCGCGCCTTTGCGCGTGAAGGCGCCAACGTCGTGCTGGTCGGGCGGCGAGAAGCGCCCCTGGCCGCAACTGCGGACGTGATCCGAGCCGCGGGAGGCGAGGCGATGGTTGTGGCAGGCGATGTCTCCCGGGCGGACGAGGTGAGCGCCGTCATTGCCCGCACCGTTGACCGTTTCGGCCGGCTCGACCATGTCTTCAACAATGCGGGCATTCATGGCTCAGGCGCCGAGGCATTCGACGAGCTGGGCGGGCCGCCGGTATCCTCGCGCACATAATCCGGCGTGACGGTCTCGCACACACCCGGTGCGCTGGCGAGGCACACGACAAGGGAGAGCAGAGCGAACATGGGGCAGGTCCCGTGGCTGTGGGCCCGGCGAAGCAAGTGTCGTCAATCAATAGGCATCCGTTGCTGATCCAAGTTCCTGGCGCAAGATGGAGGGAGCCCTATGGGTGTGCGCAAGTTCGCTATCGCCGACGCATCGTTCGAGCGCTCGCCTGGAGAGGATGGGGAGGTGTTCGCGGGCAATGTGATTGACCAGCGCCACGGCAGCCCGATCACCATCGGCTTCGGCCGCTACGGGCCTGACCAGAGCATCGACGTGACGCTCGCCGTGGACGACGTCATGATCATCCTGGAGGGCCGACTGTCCGTTTCGACGAACGCCGGCACCATGACTGCCGGCCCGGGCGAGATCATCCATATGCCGAAGGGCGAAAAGGTCACCATCCGCTCGCATGAGCAGGGTGCGGTCACCGCCTACGTCACCTATCCGCACTGGCAAGAGGCGCTCGGGTAAGCCGTCCAGCTCCACGATGAACGGCAGAACGGCCTGGTGCTCGCGATGATCGAAACCAGCCAAAAGCCCGCGTGAAGCCGGCAGCCGCCTCGGCTACATCAGGGGCAGAGACCAGGGGCACACGGCATGACGACCGCGATGATCGCCAAGGATTACAGCCTGCTGGGCGAGACCGCGAAGCGGGCCGTGGAGAGCGGGCTTGCCGGTGCCAAGTGGTACGCCACGCAGATCCCGCGCAGGCGGATGAAGGAGCTGATGGCGCGGAGCGACGGGCCGGCCATCCGCGACACCGCGATCTGGCTGGGCCTCATCCTCGGCTTCGGTGCGCTGGGCGTCGCCACCTGGGGCAGCTGGTGGGCCGTGCCGGTCGTTCGCCGTCTACGGCATGCTCTATGGCGGCTCCTCCGACTCGCGCTGGCACGAAGCCGGCCACGGCACGGCGTTCAGGACCGGCTGGATGGCCGACGCGCTCTACCAGCTGGCCTCGTTCATGGTGCTGCGCCGGCCCACCGTCTGGCGCTGGAGCCACAGCCGACACCATACCGACACGATCATCGTCGGCCGCGACCCCGAGATCGTGCAGCCGCGCCCGCCGAGCTTCCTCGAGATCGGCGCTCGCCCTCCTCAACCTGAAGGGCGGCGCTCCTGGAGCTGGCCGGCGTCGTCCGCAACTGCGCTGCGGCCGGCTGGGTGACGAGGAGGCGACCTTCATCCCCGAGATGGAGCGGCCCAAGGTCTACCGCGAGGCGCGCATCTGGCTCGGCATCTACGCCGCCGTGATCCTGCTCGCGGTCGCCATGGGCAGCATCCTGCCGCTGATGCTGGTCGGGCCTGCCGTCCTTCTACGGCGCCTGGTTCCACCTCTTCACCGGCCTGACCCAGCATGTCGGGCTTGGCCGAGGACGTGCTCGACCACCGGCTGAACTCGCGCACGGTGCTGATGAACCCGGTGCTGCGGTTCCTCTACTGGAACATGAACTACCATGTGGAGCACCACATGTTCCCGATGGTGCCCTACCACGGCTGCCCGAGCTGCACGCGGAGATCAGGAAGGACCTGCCCTACGTCTACCCGAGCGTGTGGGCGGCCTACCGGGAGATCATCCCGACCCTGATCCGGCAGCGCAAGGACCCGGCCTACTTCATCCGCCACGAGTTGCCGGCCGAGCCATGGCGGAGCGCGAGCTGGCGCTGATGATGCAGGGCAGCCTGAGGGGATGGCGATGGGCGTCAGGGAATGGGTCGAGGCCTGTGCCGTGGCGTGCATCGACGAGGAGGACGTGATCCGCTTCGACCATGCCGGCCGCACTTTCGCGATCTACCGGCTGGAGGGCGACGCCTACTATGCGACCGACGGCCTCTGCACCCACGAGCAGGTGCATCTCGCGGACGGCCTGGTGATGGACGGCATCATCGAGTGCCCGAAGCACAATGGCCGCTTCGACATCCGCACCGGCAAGGCCAGGCGCGCCCCGGTCTGCGTCGACCTCAGGACCTACCCTGTCAGGGTCGAGGACGGGAAGGTGATGCTCGGTCTCGAGTGACGCAGTCAGACGCCAGCGCTCAAGGCACGATGGTGGTGAACAGGTAGACGGCGAAGATCACGAGATGGACGGTGCCCTGCAGCACCGTCGTGCGGCCGGTGCCGAGCGACAGCGTCGCGACGAGCAGCGACAGTGTCAGCAGCACCATCGCCTTCAAGTCGAGCCCGAGCACCAGCGTCCAGCCGGTCGCGAGCGAGACCACCGCGACCGCCGGGACGGTGAGCCCGATCGAGGCCAGGGCCGAGCCGAGTGCCAGGTTGAGGCTGGTCTGCAGGCGGTCGGCGCGGGCCGCCCGCAGTGCTGCCAGCCCTTCGGGCAGGAGCACGATCGCGGCGATCACGACGCCGATCACCGCCTTGGGGGCGCCGGCCGCGTCCACCCCGCGCTCGATCGTCGGTGCCAGCGCCTTGGCCAGCAGCACGACGGCTCCCAGGCACGCCAGGAGCAGGAGGGCGCTGACGGCCGCCACCCGCTGGCTCGGCAGGGCCGCATGCTCCTCCGCGTCGTGCGCGGCCTCGCCCTCGGGCAGGAAGTAGTCGCGGTGGCGCACGGTCTGCACCAGCACGAAGGCGCCGTAGAGCACGAGCGAGGCCACCGCGATGAGCGCGAGCTGGCTGCTCGAGTAGATCGGGCCGGCGATGCTGGTCGTGGTGTTGGGCAGCACCAGCGTCAGCACGGCCATGGTGGCGAGCGTCGCGAGCGACGCGTTGACCCCGTAGAGGCCGAACGCCTGCTCGCCGTGGCGCGTGCTGCCCGCCAGCAGGCAGAGCCCGACGATGCCGTTGAGGATGATCATCACGGCCGCGAACACCGTGTCGCGGGCGAGCGCAGCGGTGGCCGGGCCGCCGGCGAGCATGAGCGAGACGATGAGCGCCACCTCGATCACGGTGACCGCGAGCGCCAGCACCAGCGTGCCGAAGGGTTCGCCGACCCGGTGGGCGACCACCTCGGCGTGGTGCACGGCCGCGAGCACGCAGGCGATCAGGCCGGCACCGAGCGCGAGGGGAAAGAGGCCGTGCGCGACGACCGACGCCGCGCCGAGCAGCAGCCAGCCGGCGAGGGGTGCGGCCACGGTCCAGGGCGGCAGGTGATGGGTGGCGGCCATGTCCGGGCAACCTGCCCCAAGCCTCCCCGTGGCCGCAAGATCGCCGGACGGCACCCATGCAGGCTTCGGGCTCTGGCGTCTCCAGTCCGGCATGGGCGTGCCGCACGCGGCGGCCAGCGCTGCGCCATGGCGGTCTTCCATGATCGGCATTGGGTCGCAAATACAAGGAAATACTGCTAAATTCCAAGACTTGCCAACGGTTCGTCAACCGTCGAGACAAGCAACAGCAACAGGCTCCGCGGTGCGGACGGGGGAGGCGTAATGGGGTACGCCCAAACGGCGGCAGACTACTTGGCGCGCGCCGGACAGGAGATGAGCTTTCCCGGTCTTGCCCTGGGTCCGGACAATGCCATCGACCTGATCCTCAAGAGCGGCGTGCATCTGGAATCAGGCTCGACCCCGACAGCGGTGCTCTGCACCTGTGGAGCCAACTGTTCGAGCAGCCGGACCTGCTTCCGCCCAAGCTGCTGAGCACGATGCTGGAGGCGAACTTCCTCTGGCAGGGAACTCGTGGTGCTGTTCTCACAGTGGGCGACGGCGCGGTCGCCCTGCTCCGCCGGCTCGATCTCGGCCGTATCGCCTACGACGATTTCAGGACCGCGATCGAGAGCTTCCTCACCGTGGCGGAGCACTATGCACGAGCCTGTGCCGTGGTGGCCGACGCGCCGGCCGCTACCGCTCCCTCGCGGGCGGCGTTCGAGCCGCCGTGGCTCATGATCCGTGGCTGAGGGCACCGCCCTGTTCTGCGCGTAGGGGGGAGGAAACATGATCAGCCAAGGGGTTGGGAACGTCGGCGTCGGGCAGGTGAACCTGCATCAGCAGCAGCTCAATACTGCCGACCAGACCCTCACCGCCGCACAGACCAAGGTCGCCAACCGTGGGCTCGGCGACAAGATCGTGGCCTGGCTGCGCAACAAGGGCGTGGTCACCAGCCAGAGCCCGACGATGCAGAACGTGCGGAACGCGATCACGACCAAGGTCGGCGCCGATTCCGCGCAAGCCATCTTCGATCACCTGAAGATGGGCCCCAACAAGTCGCTCACCGGCCAGCAGATCACGGCCGCGATCAACCTTGCCAACCGCGTCCAGGCTGGACAGCAGACCCCGATCGGTCAGGCCTTCCTCAACATGCCGGCACCCAACCAGACCACCACGCCCGCCGCCCGCTTCGCGGTGAGCCTGATCGGCGTCGAGAAGGCGATGGCCGCCTCGGGTGTCGACCGGGGCAACCTGACCGACGCCGAGCTGGTCAGCATCTTCGACTATTCGGCGGACGGCTTCACGCACGTCAACAACCAGCTACGGACCGGCAACCCGGACGCCGACGTCCAGGCCTACCGCACCACCTTGAACGGTGCCTTGGCCAAGCTGCCGGACCATCAGGGCGACGTCTATCGCTGCGTCACCCTGCCGGGCAACGTGCTCTCCAACTACACGGCCGGTGCCCAGGTCACCGAGCTCGGCTATTCCAGCACCTCGAAGGCGGAGGGCGAGGCCGGGAACTTCCGCAGCGACCACCGCATGTTCATCCACAGCTCGCACGGCAAGGACATCAGCGGCTTCTCGCGCAGCCCCAGCGAGGAGGAGGTGCTGTTCCCGGCTGGCGCCCAGTTCAACATCCTCTCGCGGCAGGATGAGCCGAACTACATGGGAGGAACCCCGAAATGCAGACTGGTCATGCAGGACTGACGGGGGCAGGGGAGCAGGAGCATGAGCACGGATAAGCCAGCCGACCCGGCCGGGACCACAGGCGAAGCGCCGAACCTCACCCCCGAGCAGCGGGAGATCGTCCGCCGTGGGCACGCGTTCCTGAAGAGCCTCGAGGGGCGACCGCAGGGATCGGAGCACCTGCAGAAGAAAATGCAGAGCGGCGTGGCGGACGTGCCCGAGGACGGCGACGAGCCTGCCGGCGGTGGGCGGAGCTGAGTCGTGGACAACCGTCAGGCGGCTCAGCTCCTGATCGACCAGCTGGCGGACGAGATCGACCTCGCCGGGCTCGCCTTCGACGATGAAGGGCTGATCGAGCTCCAGGTCGGCGAGGGCAAGCTCGTCACCATCGCGGTCGACCCGACCGAGGACGCCCTCCTCCTCGTCGCCAACGTTGCCGGCCCGCTGGACGGCCTGCCCGCCGCCACCTTGCGCAGGCTCCTCCAGCGCAACGCTGCCGCCTACGCCACCGGCGCTGCGTTCTCGGCCGTCGACCCCGGCACCCGCCACCTCATCCTGCAACAGCAGCTCCCGCTGCCGGGGCTGGGCTACACGGCCTTCAGCGACGCGCTGAAGGCCATCATCGCCGAGCAGGACCGCCTGTCCGACGAGCTCGTCCCCCAGCTCGCAAGCGTGGCACCGAGCACCCTGGACGGCAGCAGCGCCGCGGCCGGCGCGGGCATCAGGGTTTAGGTTGGGCGGGTTGGTCCGGCGGAGGCTTTCCGGCCAGTTCGGTGCCTGCGGACGAGACATGCCGCCCTTGATTCCCGGCACGGCCCGCGTCATCCGGGGTGCCTCCGGGGCGGAGCCGGGGCAGGGGAGGAGCAGGGATGGACGGCACGAAGACGTTCGCCGGCAAGGTCGCGGTCGTGACCGGCGGCACGCAGGGGCTGGGGGAGGCGGTGGCGCGGCTCTTCGCCGAGCGCGGTGCCGCCGGCATCGTGATCACCGGGCGGGATTCCGGGCGTGGCGGGGCGGTGGCGGCCGCCTTGGGGGAGCATGGCACGCGGGGCGAGTTCGTGCCCGCCGAGCTTGCCGAGCTCGATCAGGTCCGGGGCGTCATGGCCCGCTGCGAGGAGGTGTTCGGGCGCGTCGACATGCTGGTCAACGCAGCGGCCATCACCGACCGCGGCACCATCCTCGACACCACGCCCGAGCTGTTCGACCGGATGTTCGCGGTCAATGTCCGCGCCCCCTTCTTCCTCATGCAGGAGGCGGCGAGGCTCATGCTGCGTGAGCGCATCCAGGGCACGATGGTCAACATCCTCTCGATGTCGGGCCATGGCGGGCAGTCGTTCCTCACCGCCTACTCGGCCTCGAAGACGGCACTCGGCGGCCTCACCCGCAACATCGCCTTCTCGCTCCTGCCGCACCGGATCAGGGTCAACGGCCTCAACATCGGCTGGATGGACACGCCGGGTGAGCACGGGATCCAAAAACGCGCCCATGACGCGCCGCCGGACTGGCTGCAGAAGGCCGAGGCTCAGCGCCCGTTCGGGCGCCTGCTGAAGCCGCAGGAGGTGGCGCGCGCGGTGGCCTTCCTCTGCTCCGAGGAGAGCGGGCTGATGACGGGCTCGCTCGTGGATTTCGACCAGAGCGTGCATGGCTGCTGGGATTCGGCGCCGGTGCCGCAGGCGGCGGTGGGCTAGCCCGGGTCGGACAACCATGTGGACAAGCGGGGATACCGCCGCTCCGGCCATCCCCGTCGATCTGCTCAAGTTCTTGTTATAGGAAGCTTTCCGAGCGCGGCGGGGGCTGTGGGCAGCGGCCGTGGATAATTCGAGGTGACACCGTCCCCCGCTGTCAGGAAGCGGTCGGGCGATGGATCGGGTCGGTCCAGAGGACCTGCTGCGGCTTCTCAACCGGCTCGATATCCAGATTGACCACGACCGCTTCCTGATCGCTCCGCACGAGCACGCATTCCAGCGCCTCGTCCGGGCTGGCGTTGATCTCCTGGTGCGGCACGTAGGGCGGGACGAAGATGAAGTCGCCGGGCCCCGCCTCGGCCACGTACTCCAGTTGCTCGCCCCAGCGCATCCGCGCCTTGCCCTTGACCACGTAGATCACGCTCTCCAGCTCGCCGTGGTGGTGGGCGCCAGTCTTGGCGTCGGGATGGATGGTCACCGTGCCGGCCCAGAGCTTCTGCGCCCCTGCCTTGGCATGGTTGATCGCCGCCGCCCGGCTCATGCCCGGCGTCTGCGGCGTGTTCGTGTCGAGCTCGCCCGCCCGTACGATCCGCACCCCGTTCTCCCGCCAGTCCGTCATCGTCCGCCCTCCTCCGGCCTGGTGACCCGCCGCAGCGTCAGGTTGATCCGCCCGCCGCCCGGCACCAGCGGCGAGGTGCCCGGCAGCACGCGATCGATGCCATGGAAGCACAGCCGTGCCGGCCCGCCCATGACGACGACGTCGCCGCTGGCCAACGTCATCGCCGCCGTGCGTCCCCGTCGGGTCGTGCCGCCGGCGCGGAACACGGCGCTGTCGCCGAGCGAGATGGAGACCACGGGAGCGGCGAGCTCCGCCTCGTCCCGGTCCTGGTGCAGGCCCATCTTGGCGCCGTTGCTGTAGAGGTTGACGAGGCAGCACTCGGGCGGGTGGGGGTAGCCGGCTACCTGTTCCCACACGTGGAGCACTTCCGCCGGGATCGGTGCCCAGGGCCGTCCGGTATCCGGATGATGCGCGTCGTACCGGTAGCCCAACCGGTCCGAGATCCAGCCCAGTGAGCCCAGATTGCTCATCCGCACCGAGAACGGCCGCCCGCTACGGGGCATAGTGGGCGTGTACCAGGGCGAATCCTCGATGGCCCGCAGCACCGCTGCCACAACGTCACGCTGTCCGGCCTCGTCGAGAAAGCCCGGCAGATGTTGGAAGCCCGGCGGCGGCTCTTGCGGCTCAAACTGGGGTGCGCCATCGTCGAGCGGTAAAGAACCCTGGGCTGCTTCTTCAAGGTGTCGCATGGCAATCGATATCGACGATCCTGAGACGGAGATGCTGCTTCAGGAGATGACTTCGATGACCGGCCAGGACATCGAAGATGTCCTCCTTGATCTTCTCCGCCAAGAAGCCCTGCGGCTGCGGCTAGCACCCGAGGAGGTGATCGACAGAGTGCGCGCCACGAACAACGAGGCGGGCGGCCACCATTCGGCCGAGCGTGAAGCGAGCCCAATGTCTTCTTCCTGAGTCATCGGGCACGTCGAGGTGCCGCCTGGCTTGGGCGAGCCGTTGCTGTCAAAGGCAACGACTTCGCCCGCACCCACCTCGTTCCGGCCTACACCCAGATATCGGACGTGCAGTCGCCGCCCGGGTAGCGCATCTCGTGGGCGCGGGCCGGCCCACGCGGCTCCTTGCCGAAGTCGACCAGGAAATCGGGGTTGATCCTGAGGCCGCCCTTCTCCGTGTCGCAGTCGATCTGGAGCATGACCGAGCCCTTGTCCTCGAAGTCGGGATAGAACTGGTTGTCCCAGGAGGAGAGCAGGCTGGTCGAGCAGTAGAGCCGCCTGCCGTCGAGGCGAGAGCTGGAGCATCTGCGGCCCGCCGGCGATCGGCTGGCCGTTCACCTCCTTGGCCTTGCCCAGGAGGCCGCCGATCCAGACCTGGCCCGTGAGCTTCGGCTTCGACGGGATCGCTGATGTCGTACTGGCGCAGGTCGCCGTGCAGCCAGTTCGAGAAGTACATCCAGCGGTCGTCCATCGAGAGCAGGATGTCGGTGATCAGCGGCGGCACCGGGATCGGGAAGCCTGCCAGCTCCACCGGCTCCTCCTGGATCACCTTCTCCAGCTCCCACCCGGCCCCGTTCTTGTGCCAGTGATAGACGTTGGAGGAGAGCGCCACGCCGACATAGCCGTGGCTGCTGTCGGGGTTGTGGTGGAAGCGGACCTCGAGCGGCACCATCCCGTCCTGGCCGAGATCGACGGTCTTCTCGATCCGCCGCTTCTCGAAGTCCCAGAAATAGAGCCGCTGCCCGTAGCGCCCGGCCGCCACGTCCTCGAGCTTGAAGCCCGGATAGTAGGCGTTGGGTGCCCCGAACTCCGAGGACACCATCACGTTGTGCCGCGGCTGGTACCAGAAGTCGTAGTTGTACTTCATGCCGTCGAGCGCTGCCTCCCAGCGCCCGGTGACGTTGAAGTTCTCGTCCATGGTGAGGAAGCCGCCCGGCCCCTCGCCCTCGGCATTGCCGAGCATGGAGATGATGATCTGCTTGCCGAGGCAGTGCACGGTGTGCGGGGCGGTGAGCCCGGTCTTCGCGATCACCTCCTCGGGCTCGATCACCTTGTGCAGCTTGGGAGCCCGCGGGTCGGCCGTGTCGACGATGTGGATGCGGCTCGACTTGAAGCCGGGCACGATCAGGAACCGGCGCTCGGCGCTGGCATCGCCGTGGCACGAGCTGCAGGCGTTCCAGCCGAAATGGTGCAGCTCGTCGCCCTTGTTGGGCATTTCCAGCCGGTGGATCACCTGCCCGTAGCTCGGAGCTCGCCGGGTCGACGTCGACCGTGGCGAGGTAGTCGGGTGCGTCGACCTTCGTGCCGGTGTAGAGCCCGATCGTGTAGAGCAGCTTCTCGCGCGGGGCCTGCATCGCCGCCTTGGGCGAAGCATAGCCGGGGCCGCAGCACGTGCTCGTTTCGTGCGTCGTCATGGTGTGCCCTCCCCCAAACCCTAGTCGTTCGATGGACTATAGCCTACTGCCAGCGCCGCGTCAGGCCTGGCGGAGGGTCTTGGCCGTCTGGCCGAACAGGATCTTCTTGGCCTCCTCGTCCATCGTCGCCTCGCGGCGCTGGTGCCGCTGGCCGATCTCGTAGGCGCGGACGGTGGCCGGCCGGGCCTCGATGGCGCGGAACCAGCGCTTCGAGGTTGGGGAAGTCGTCGAGCTTCTGGCCCTGGCGCTCATAGGGCACGATCCAGGGATAGGACGCCATGTCGGCGATCGAGTAGTCCTCGCCGGCGACGAACGGGCGGTCGGCCAGGCGGCGTGTCGAGCACGCCGTAGAGCCGGTTGGTCTCGTTGACGTAGCGGTCGATGGCGTAGGGCAGCTTCTCGGGCGCGTACTGCGCGAAATGATGGTTCTGGCCGGCCATCGGCCCGAGCCCGCCCATCTGCCAGAACAGCCACTGCAGCACCTCGACCCGGCCGCGCAGGTCGGCCGGGATGAACCGGCCGGTCTTCTCGGCGAGATAGAGCAGGATGGCGCCGGACTCGAACACGGAGACCGGCGCGCCGCCGTCGGCCGGCGCGTGGTCGACGATCGCCGGCATCCGGTTGTTGGGGGCGATCGCCAGGAACTCGGGCCGGAACTGCTCGCCGCGGCCGATGTCGACCGGCACGATCCGGTAGGGCAGCCCGGTCTCCTCGAGGAACAGGGTGATCTTGTGGCCGTTCGGCGTCGGCCAGTAGTGCAGGTCGATCATCGCCTACCCTTTTGCTCGCGAGCCAGACCTTGCCCACATAGGTGCAGCACCGGAGCTGCCCAAGCCCGGGCGCGCAGGGCTGGGCGGCGCTGTCGGCACGCCACGGGCTGCGCTAATCTGCTCGACGTTCATCGGAACCTGAGGGGAGCCGTTGCCCGTGCCCGCCCGCCAGCGATCCATCCCGACCGAGCTGCGTGCCTTTCTCGCCTGGGAGAATCGGCGCGTGGCACGCTATGAGCTCGTCGGCGGCGAGGTTCGCATGATGGCCGGCGGCAGCCGGGCCCATGATCTTGTCGCCATGAACCTTATCGCCCTGCTGCGCCCGTTCGCGCGGCGACATGGGTGCGATCTTCACGGTTCGAACCTGAAGGTGATCTCCCCGGTCGGCCTCGTGGCTTATCCGGACCTCTTTATTCGTTGCGGCCCTCTCGCGGACGAGGCGACCGAGTGCGACGATCCGGTCCTGGTGGTGGAGGTCCTGTCGCCGGGGACCCGTGGCGAGGACCTGGTCCGCAAGCGTTGGGGCTACCAGGCAATCCCAAGCCTACGCCAGCTCCTCTTTGTGGACACTGCGAGACGACAGGCCGAGATCGTCACGCGGGTGGACGACGGAAGCTGGCGCAGCGTGCTCGTCGAGAATGGCGGGGCCGCGATATCGCTTACCGCGCTTGGAGCGGAACTGCCACTTGCCGAGGTCTACTCGGGCACCGGGCTCGCCTAGGCCGGCTGCTTGCGTCCCGGTCTCATGGGCGCCATCTCTCAGCGGCTTGCCCAGGATCGGAGTCTTCCCCTTTGACCGACCGCACCTTGAGCCCCGTCGCCGAGGCCGCCGCGCGGCGGCGGACCTTCGCGATCATCTCGCACCCGGACGCCGGCAAGACCACGCTGACCGAGAAGCTGCTGCTGTTCGGCGGCGCCATCCATCTGGCCGGCGAGGTCAAGGCCAAGGGCGAGCGGCGGCGCGCGCGCTCGGACTGGATGAAGATCGAGCAGCAGCGCGGCATCTCGGTCACCACCTCGGTGATGACCTTCGAGTATGGCGGCTGCACCTTCAACCTGCTCGACACGCCGGGCCACGAGGACTTCAGCGAGGACACCTACCGCACGCTGACCGCGGTCGATTCGCGCGATCATGGTGCTGGACGCCGCCAAGGGCATCGAGCCGCAGACCCTGAAGCTGTTCGAGGTCTGCCGCCTGCGCGACATCCCGATCATGACCTTCATCAACAAGATGGACCGCGAGGCGCAGGACCCGATCGAGCTGCTGGACGAGATCCACGACCGGCTGGCGCTGGACGTGGCGCCGATGAACTGGCCGATCGGCATGGGCCAGAACTTCAAGGGCGTGTTCGACCTGCGCCAGCCGCAAGCTACGTGCTGCTGGGCGAGGGCGACGGCGCCAGTCCCGAGGAGGTGGTGCCCGAGCGCAGCAACAGCCTCGCCACGCGCGTGCCGCGAGGGCCAGCTGGCGGAGCTGCGACGAGCAGCTGGCGCTGGTCGAGGGTGCGCTGCCGGCCTTCGACTGCAGAGCTACCGCGAGGGCCACCTGACGCCGGTCTTCTTCGGCAGCGCCTTGCGCAATTTCGGCGTGCGGGCGCTGCTCGACGGGCTCGCCGCCCACGCGCCCTCGCCCCGCGCCGCAGCCGACCGAGGCGCGCACGGTCGAGCCGGGCGAGGACAAGGTCACCGGCTTCGTCTTCAAGGTCCAGGCCAACATGGACCCCAAGCACCGCGACCGGGTCGCCTTCGTGCGCCTGTGCTCGGGCCGCTTCCAGCGCGGCATGAAGCTCAACATGGTCCGGCACGGCAAGCAGATCGCGGTCGCGAGCCCGATCTTCTTCTTCGCCCGCGAGCGCGAGATCGCCGAGGAGGCCTGGCCCGGCGACATCATCGGCGTGCCCAACCACGGCCAGCTCCGGGTCGGCGACGCGCTCTCGCGAGGGCGAGCCGATCCGCTTCACCGGCATCCCCAACTTCGCGCCCGAGATCCTGATGCGCGTGCGGCTGGGCGACCCGATGCGGGCCAAGCACCTGAAGACGGCGCTGGAGGACCTGGCCGAGGAGGGCGTCACCCAGGTGTTCCGGCCGCAGCTCGGCGCCGAGTGGATCGTGGGCGTGGTCGGCCAGCTGCAGCTCGACGTGCTGCAGACCCGGCTCGACGCCGAGTACGACCTGCCGATCGACTTCGAGCCCGCCCCCTACGTCACCGCCCGCTGGTGCGACGCCGACGACGCCAGCGAGCTCGAGCGGTTCGTCGCAGGCCAAGCGCGCCAGCCTCGCCCAGGACCGCGACGGCAACCCGGTCTTCCTCGCCCGCAACAACTGGGACCTGGGCCGGGTGCAGGAGGACTTCCCGAAGATCCGCTTCACGGCCACCCGCGAGCGTCACTCCTGAGGAGCAGGCGGGCTCGCGACCAGACCTTCCTGCTGCCGGCGGAGGAAGAGGTAGCCGAAGGAGAGGAAGGCTGCCAGCAGCGGGGCCTGCACCCAGGCGGCGGCGATCGGGGCGAGCTGGCTGAGCCAGCTCAGCACCAGACTGCCCGAGGCGTCGCTCAGCACAGCCAGCACCGTCCCCAGCACCATCCCCGCCACGGCCGGCGGCAGGCTGACCAGGAGCACGCCGGCCAGTAGCCGCCAGCCATTGCCGCGGGTGGCGCGCCAGGAGGTGCGCAAGGTCTCGCCGCGCTCGTCGATGGCGGCGGCCGGGAAGACGAGCTGGAGCCGGATCGCCACCATCAGGCTGGCGAAGGCCGCCAGGGTCACCAGCAGCAGCGGCAGGAAGCCCGGCCCCTGCTCGCTGCCGGCCTCGCCGCCCATCGTGCGGGCGATCAGCAGGGCCAGGACCAGGCTCGGTGCCGCCGCCAGCATGACGACCAGCACCGAATAGCCGAGATAGCGGCCCACCCAGGCGTTCAATGGGGCGAACCGCTTGGGCAGCGCCTCCTGGAGCAGGATGCGGCGGTGCCAGGCGACGGCGATGGCGGCGATGCCTGCCGTGAGCGCCAGATCTCCCAGCAGGGCCGGGAGCAGCCCGTCCACGGCATGCAGCACCCAGGGTGCGATCAGCCACAGGCCGCCGATCTCGACCAGGCCTCGCCAGTTGCCGAGCAGGTCGAGATAGGCGTGGCGGACGAGCCGAAGGATCGGGATCTTGGGCAAGATGACGGCTCTGGCTGGTGGCGATGCGCGCGGCGGGATGCCGGGCGGATGTAGCATGGGAGGGCAGCACCACAACTGTGGTATCACGCGCTTCGTTAACCAGCCCTTATCCGCTGCGACCTAGAATGCGCCCGTACTGCCGAGCGGGCGCAGTCGCGGGAGCGGCTCTGGTGAGCGATGCCGACCAGCTGACGGACACGATCAAGCACCTCCGGCTCAGGGCGGAGGACGGCAATGCCGAGGCCATGTTCCTCCTGGGCGTCGCCTATGCCCAGGGTCGCGGCGTCGATCGGAACGACACCGCGGCGGCCCGCTGGTTCCACCAGGCGGCGCGCAAGGGCCATGTCCGGGCCAAGGCCAGCATGGGCTATGTCTACGCCACCGGCCGCGGCGTGCGGCGCGACCCCGTGCTGGGCTACATCTTCCTGACCCAGGCGGTCCAGCAGGCAGACCCCCTGGCGGCCGACCTGCTCACCAAGCTCCGCCGCACCATGAGCCCCGCCCAGCTCAAGGAGGCCGAGCGGCGTGCGATGGAGGCAGCATGAGGCGGATGGTAAGGGGCGCCTCCGTCGCAGGCCGCTTGCGCAGGTGTTGGGGCCTGACGGTCGGCCGGCGTGGGATCGCCTCGCTGGGCAACGTTTGCTGACCTGTGCGGACCTTGTGCGCCGCCCGAATGTTGCGGGCGTCGGTGGGTCGATCCGCTGCGCGTCCCCATATGATGCTGCACTGCGCCGGACGCCGACCGGACCCTGGAGGAGAACGATGGCCAAACCTATCCTGCGGCTCGGGGCGCTGACGCTGGGCTGCCTGCTGACGATGGCGGCAGCACCGCAGCCGCAGGCGCCACGTCCTCCGGCCCAGACCGCCCAGCCGCGCTCGGGCCTCGACGGTCTGATCAGCGGGGTCGGCCCGATCTGCCTCAAGGCGCCGGCGGCGCAGTGCGTCGACAAGGGCTTCGCCTATGCCGACCGGGACCGGAATGGCCGGCTGTCGCTGCCCGAGGCCAGGGCGGTCGAGGCCGAGGTGGCGGCGTGGACCAAGGCCAATGCCAACAAGCTCCCACCCGAGGAGCGCCAGCGCCTGGTCACCGGGATGGTGGTCTTCCAGACCGTGGGCGTGGAGAACGTGTTCGCGAGCTACGACGTGAACGGCGATGGTGCGCTTACGAAGGAGGAGGTGCTGGCGGACGTGAAGCTCGACCAGCGCCCGCTGCCGCAGGTGCTGAGCGACCCCAACTCGGTCAACTGGGACCGGCTCGCGGGCCGCGCAGGCGGGGCTGCCCCGCTCCTGCGCCGCCTGTTCCCGATGTAGGCCGGACAGGCACGGAGAGGGGCCCATGGAGAAACGCACCCAGCTCCACATCTGGTACGCGATCGTCGCCTTCATGGGTCTGATGCTGATCCAGAACTGGTGGCACACGGCGCGCGACGACCGAGGTCATCCCCTACAGCGAGTTCCAGCACTACCTCGACGAGGGCAGGCTCGGCCCGGATCGTCGGTCACGCGAGAACTATGTCCGCGGCGAGTTCAAGGAGCCGCATCGAGGGCAAGACCCAGTTCGTCACCACCCGCGTCGACCCGGCTCGCGGCGCAGGAGCTGCAAGGGCAAGGACGTCGAGGTCGCGGGCGTGGCTCGGAGAGCACCTTCCTCACGCGAGCTGCTCTCCTGGGTGGTGCCGATCCTGATCTTCTTCGCGATCTGGGCCTTCGTCTTCCGGCGCTTCGCCGAGAAGCAGGGCCTGGGCGGCCTGATGTCGGTCGGCCGCATCCGGGCCAAGATCTATGTCGAGAAGGACACCAAGATCACCTTCACGGACGTGGCCGGCGTCGACGAGGCCAAGGACGAGCTGGTCGAGATCGTGGAGTTCCTGAAGAACCGGAAGGAGTATGGCAGGCTGGGCGCCCGGCATGCCCAAGGGCATCCTGCTGGTGGGCCCGCCCGGCACCGGCAAGACGCTGCTCGCCAAGGCCGTGGCCGGCGAGGCCGGCGTGCCGTTCTTCTCGATCTCGGGCTCCGAGTTCGTCGAGATGTTCGTGGGCGTCGGTGCTGCCCGCGTGCGCGACCTGTTCGAGCAGGCGCGCAAGGCGGCACCCGCCATCATCTTCATCGACGAGCTGGATGCGCTGGGCCGCGCCCGCAGCGCCGTCACCGGCATGGGCGGCCACGACGAGCGCGAGCAGACCTGAACCAGCTCCTGACCGAGCTCGACGGCTTCGATCCCTCCGAGGGCGTCATGCTGCTGGGTGCCACCAACCGGCCGGAGATCCTCGATCCGGCCCTGCTGCGCGCCGGCCGCTTCGACCGCCAGGTCCTGGTCGACCGGCCCGACAAGAAGGGGCGCGAGCAGATCCTCGAGGTCCACGTCCGCAAGATGAAGCTCGCGCCCGAGATCGACCTCGAGCAGGTGGCCTCGATGACGACCGGCTTCTCCGGGGCCGACCTCGCCAACCTGGTCAACGAGGCCGCCCTGCTCGCCACCCGCCGCCGGGCCGAGTGCGGTCACGCTGGCCGACTTCACCGACGCCATCGAGCGGATCGTGGCCGGCCTCGAGAAGCGCAACCGCCTCCTCAACCCGCGCGAGCGCGAGATCGTGGCCCATCACGAGATGGGCCATGCGCTGGTCGGCATGTCGCTGCCGCGGCACCGATCCCGTGCACAAGGTCTCGATCGTGCCGCGCGGCGTGGGTGCGCTCGGCTACACCATCCAGCGCCCGACCGAGGACCGCTTCCTGATGACCCGGGAGGAGCTGGAGAACAAGATCGCGGTCATCCTGGGCGGCCGTGCGGCCGAGAAGCTGATCTACGACCATCTCTCGACCGGTGCTGCCGACGATCTGGTCCGCGTCACCGACATCGCCCGCGGGATCGTCACCCGCTTCGGCATGGACGAGAAGCTGGGCCCGGTCGCCTACGTCACCGACCGCAGCCAGTTCCTCCAGCCCAGCCCTGGCGCCATGGCCTAGGCCGAGCGCCGCTACAGCGAGGACACGGCGCGCGAGATCGACGTGGCCGTGCGCTCGATCATCGACCGCCTCTTCGACCGCACGCTGGAGATCCTCCGCAGCAACCGCGAGCATCCTGGAGCGCTGTGCCCGCGAGCTGCTGGAGAAAGAAACCCTGGACGAGACCGAGCTCAAGGCGCTCACACGCGGGCTGCACGGCTACCGTGCTTCGCACGAGGCGATCGCGGCAAAGTAGGCCCGGGCTCGCCTGGCGTGAGCTCGGAGAACGGGCGAGGTAGCAGCCTCCTCTAGGAAAGATGCGGGGAACAGGCCGTTCTGGACGGCACGTTTCCCTGCCGTCACCGTTTTGCTCCGCAGCGGCCGCGGCAGCCGGTTGAACCCGCGCCTGCCGGGGTTTAGTCTCCCAAGCTACGGCAGGAGTTTACCCAGCCGGATCGGACGAGCGGATCCGCTGCGGCAATGCGGACGAGGTCTGCCATGCGGGTTCGCTTCTGGGGCACGCGAGGCTCCATCGCCACGCCGGGCCCGGCCACCTTGCGCTACGGCGGCAACACCGTCTGCGTCGAGGTCAGGTCGGATGCCGGCACGCTGGTCGTGATCGACTGCGGGACCGGTGCCCGCGGCCTCGGCCAGAGCCTCATGGCCGAGGGCCCGCCACGGCCGCACGGCCACATCCTGATCAGCCACACCCACTGGGACCACATCCAGGGCCTGCCGTTCTTCGCCCCGCTCTTCGAGCCCGGCAACGAGTGGGACATCTACGGCCCGCGCGGCCTCGCCCAGTCCTTGCGCGAGACGCTGGCCGGCCAGATGCAGTACACCTACTTCCCGATCACGCTGGAGCAGCTCGGCGCCAATATCCGCTACCACGACCTGATGGAGGGCGTGTTCGAGATCGGCGACATCACGCGTCCGCACCCAGTACCTCAACCACCCGGCGCTTACCCTGAGCTACCGCCTGGAAGCCGATGGTGCCTGCCTCGTCTATGCCTCCGACCACGAGCCCTTCGCACCGCGCGCTGGCTGCCGGGACGGGCAGGGTCGAAGGCCGCGACCTGCACCACGCCGAGTTCCTGGCCGGCGCCGACCTCGTCATCCACGACGCGCAGTACACGGCCGCGGAGTATGAGGCCAAGACGGGCTGGGGGCACAGCACGGTCGAGTACGCGGCGGCGGTGGCCCGTGCCGCCGGCGCCAAGCGGCTGGCCCTGATCCACCACGACCCGCTCCGCGACGACGAGGCGCTGGACCGGGTGGTGGCCGACCTTCGCGCCAGCATCGACCCGGCGGGCGCCCCGCTCGAGGTCTTCGCCGCCGCCGAGGGCGGGGTGGTCGAGCTCAGAGGCCCGGTCGACGGCGTCGCCGTGCCGACAGCCCAGAGCTTCCACGCTGCCACGTCCGTGACGCCGGCCCCAGCCGGCCGGACCGTCCTCCTGGGTGTCACGACACCCTCCCTGGCCAGGATGCTCAAGGACGCGGTGCAGGCATTAGGAATGCGGGACATCACGGCTCCGGACGCCGACGCGGTCCTGCGGCACTTCTATGCGGAGCAGCCAGCCCTCGTGCTGCTCGAGCACAGCCTGCCTCGCGGGGGTGGCCTCGAGATCTGCAAGGCGATCCGTGACAGCCTCGATCCCTGGGCCGCCGACGTGCCGGTGGTGATCCTGGCCCAGGAGGAGGACGCTGCCGGCGGTGCCGCGGCCGGGGTGACGGACTGGCTCGTGGCGCCTTTCTCCAGCGTCTACGCCCGCACCCGTATCCATGCCTGGGTGCTGCGCAGCCACTGCCGCTGGCTGCGGGCGGCGCTCCCGGAGGACGAAGAGCAGCGCCTGGCCGACCTTCGGCAGCTGGGCATCCTCGATACCCGGCCGGAGGAGCGGTTCGATCGCCTGACCCGCCTGGCCGCCGCCGTCTTCGACGTGCCGATGGCGATGGTCAGCCTCGTCGACCGCGATCGCCAGTGGCTGAAGTCCACCCGCGGCATGGGCATCCGCGAGACTTCGCGCGAGGTCTCGTTCTGCGCCCACGCCATCCTGCGCCGCGAGGTGATGGTCGTCCCGGACGCGCTCCTGGATCCACGCTTCGCCGACAACCCGTTCGTCAGCGGCGAGCCCCGGATCCGGTTCTACGCCGGCTGCCCCCTGTTCACGCCGTCGGGGAGCTGCGTCGGCACGCTGTGCGTCCTGGATACGCGCCCGCACGAACCGGATGGCACCGCGATCCGCCACCTGCAGGATCTGGGCGTGATGGTCGAGCGGGAGCTGGCCCAGCCTGCGCCAGCGGGCTCCTGATCGGCCGGACGAGTGGCCGAGTTGTAGAGGACAAGGTCGGATATCGAGGCCCGCCGCACCTTGGCGCCGCTCAGCCCCGCCGGACCGCGGCCGCGAAGAGATAGCCCACGCCCCGGACCGACTTGATCAGCGACGGGTTGGCAGGGTCGGGCTCGATCTTGCGCCGCAGCCTGGCCACCTGCTGGTCGATGCTGCGGTCGTAGGCGGCCCACTCGCGGCCCTTGACCAGGTCCATGAGCCGGTCGCGCTCCAGCACGCGGCCGGCATGGTTGACGAAGGCCTGCAGGAGGTCGAACTCGCTCGTGGTCAGCAAGACCTCCTGCCCGTCCGGCCCCGTCACCCGGCGCCGTGCGGCTTCGAGAATCCAGCCCTCGAACCGCAGGACTGCTTCGCCGGCCTCGGTCGGCTTCGGGGCCGCCGCATCCGCGGAGTGGACCCGGCGCAGGACGGTGCGGATGCGGGCCAGGACCTCGCGCAGGTGGAAGGGCTTGGCGACGTAGTCGTCGGCCCCGACCTCGAGCCCGGCCACCCGGTCGATCACGTCGTCCCGACCGGTGATGATGATGATGCCGATCTCGCTGGAGCCGGCGCGGAGCTGGCGTGCCAGCGTCAGCCCGTCCTCGCTCGGCAGATTGAGGTCGAGCAGCACGAGGTCGACATCGCCTTGTGCCAAGTAGGCGTGCATCGCCGCCCCGTCGCCGGCTTCGCCGACACGGAAGCCCTCGCCTGCCAGATACCGCATCAGCATCGTTCGCACCCGCGGATCGTCATCCACGATCAGCACGTGCGTGGCGCGGCGAGCTCGTGCGGCTGCCTCCGCCGACATCCTGGTGACCCCCATAGGAGCAAGAGTAGCACGAAGGGGCCAAGTTTGCGCTAGGTCAATGAACATCCGCCCAAGCTGGGCCACCCTCGCGGAGTTGTACACCGAGAACTCACTGGAGAAAGCAGCGTGGTCGAGGATCAGCACGACCTCGACGGGCTCGAGGTGCTAGTCGCGACAGTCGGGAACGGCAGCGACCTCGAGCAGGCGCTCTGGCTCTTGGGCTGTGTGGTCCTGCCCTCGGCACCGTCGGCTCGCGAGGCGTCCGTGCTACTGCGCTCGTTCCGACCGGATGTAGCGCTTATCGACGTCCATCTCGGAGATGAGGCCGTCATCGCCTTGGCAGAGGAGCTGACTGACATGGGCGTGCCGTTCGCTCTTGTCACCACATCCGAGGAGGCGTGCCCTGCCATGGAGCCCGCCCTGCGGGACAAGCCTCGCCTCGCCAAGCCCTTCACTTATGAAGGCCTCCGCCAGGCTCTCCTCCAGATGCTGGATGCTCCGCCGCCCGAGGCGTGAGCGGGGGGCCGGCCCTCAAGGGTCCAGCAGGCCGCGCAGGGTGCGGGCCAGCTCGGCCGCGGCGTAGGGCTTGCGCAGCCATGCCGTGCCGGCGGGGAGGTCGTTCAGGCTCTCCGGTGCGGCGTAGCCCGAAGCCACGAGCAGTGCCAGCTTCGGGCGGCACGCCCGCGCCGCCTCGGCCAGCGCGGCTCCGCTCATCCCGCCCGGCATCACCATGTCGATGAACAGCAGGTCCAGCTCGGGATGCTGCTCGATGATCTCCATGGCGGTGGGCCCGTCCGCCGCTTCCAGCACGCTGTAGCCCAGCAACTTCAGCCGCGCCGTCGTCACCCGGCGCACGGCCGGCTCGTCCTCCACCACCAGCACGGTCTCGCCACGGCTGGGCCAAGCCGCCGCCGGGCTGCGGGGGCGCTCATCCTCGGCCGCCGCCGCCGGCTCCGCCAGGGGCAGGTACAGCTTGACGACCGTGCCGCGACCGAGCTCGCTGTAGAGGTCGATATGTCCGCCGCTCTGCTTGACGAAGCCGTAGACCATCGAGAGGCCGAGCCCGGACCCGGCCCCTGGCCCCTTGGTGGTGAAAAAGGGCTCGAAGGCACGCTCGCGCACCTCAAGGGTCATCCCGGTGCCGGTATCCGCGACGGCGAGCATCACGTAGCGGCCGGGCCGGAGGCCGGGACGGGTCGCGGCGGCGTCCGCATCCAGCTCCGCCTCCGCGGCCTCGATCGTGAGCCGACCACCGCCCGGCATGGCGTCGCGCGCGTTGATGGCGAGGTTCAACAACGCGTTCTGCAGCTGGCCGGGATCGACCATGATCGGCGGCAGGCCCGCTGCCAGGACCGTCCTCACCTCGATCATCTCGCCCAGGGTCCGGCGCAGCAGGACCACCGCCGCTGGCACCGCCTCCAGCGGGTCGACCGGACGCGGCCGCAGCGGCTGGCGCCGGCCGAAGGCGAGCAGGCGCCGGGTCAGCTCGGCCCCCAGCAGGGCAGCGTCCCTGGCATCCTTGAGCAGGGCCATGTCCCCGGGATCGGCGAGCCGGTCCTCGAGCATCTCGAGATTGCCCAGGACGACGGTGAGCAGGTTGTTGAAGTCGTGCGCCACGCCGCCCGTGAGCTGGCCCACCGCCTCCATCTTCTGCGACTGGCGCAAGCTCCTGCTCCAGCTTGTGCCGTGCGGTCAGATCACGCACGAAACCGGTGAAGAAGCGCTCGCCGTCGGCATGCGCCTCGCCGACGGCGAGCTCCATCGGGAAGATGGTGCCGTCCTTGCGCAGGCCCTCGACCTCGCGGCCGATGCCGATGATCCGCCGCTCGCCGGTGGCACGGTAGCGGGCGAGATAGCCGTCGTGGCTCTCCCGGTGGGGGGCCGGCATCAGCATGCTCACGTTGCGGCCGACGACCTCCTGGGCACGGTAGCCGAACAGCCGCACCGCCGCCGGGCTGAACGAGCTGATCAGGCCGCGCTCATCGATGGTGATGATCGCCTCCGGCACGGTCTCCAGAGTCGAGCGCAGCCGTTCCTCAGCCTGCTTGCGCTCGGTGATGTTGCGATTGGTCTCGAGCACCAAGAGCCGGCCGTCGGGCTCGCGAAGAACTTCCTGACGGCTCTCCACCACCACCCGTCGACCGTTCCGGGCGAAGTGGACCAGCTCGCCTACCCAGTGACCCTCCCGTGCCAGCGACGCCTCGAACAAGGCTGTGCCCTTCGGATGGCTCGTCCTGAGCAGCTCGTGGCTCACCTGCCCCAGCGCTTCCTCGGGCCGATGGCCGTAAAGACCCACGGCCCCCGCATTCCAGTACACGATGGCGCCGCCCAGCTCCCAGACGAGGATTGCCTCCTGCGAGAGGTCGAGCAGCCGCGCCTGTCGCTGGGCCATGATCTCGGCCCGCTTGCGCTGCGTGAGATCGATGACCACGCCGACGAAGCGGGCTGCCCGGCGCTCCTGGCCCTCGCCGTCGAAGTAAACGCGCGCCCGCGAGAGCAGCCAGCGCTCGGTCCGGCCCGGCACCACGATCCGGAACTCGGCCTCATAGTCGCCGCCCGACGCGGGGTCCCGGGCATGGGTGATGGCAGCTTGCACGGCCGGCACGTCGTCCGGGTGCACCCGCGCCCAGCAGGCCTCGTTCGTGACCTCCTCGCCCGGCACGAAGCCCAGCAGCTCGCGGAAGCGGTCGTCGCAGGCCAGGGTGCCGGTCGTGGTGTCGAGATCCCAGAGGCCCAGCTCGCCCGCCTGCAGCGCCAGGCGACGCAGCTCCTCGCTCCGCTGCAGGCCTTCCTCGGCGCGCTTGCGCTCGGAGACGTCCTGCACGACGGCGACCGTGCGCAGCGGCTGGCCGTCCGCGTCGCGCAGAACGACGGCGCTCACCAGGCCCCAGACCGTCCTGCCATCCTTGCGGACGTAGCGCTTCTCGTACTGGAACTTGTCGATCTCACCGCTGGGCAGGCGATTGTAGCTCGCCTCGTTCTGCTCGCGATCGTCCGGATTGGTCACGTCCCAGGCGGTCATGCCCAGGAGCTCCTCCTCGGCATAGCCGAGCAGCTCACAATAGGCGCGGTTGACGCGCAGAAGGCGACCGGTGAGCGGTTCCACTTCGGCCTTGGCCGCCTCTCCGGCCTCGAAGATGGCCCGGTACTCGGCCTCGCGTCGCTGCAGCTCGCGCTCCTGCCGTTGCCGTTCCGTGATGTCGCGGGCGATCTTGGAAGCACCGATGATGGCACCGGACCGGTCTCGGATCGGCGAGACCGTCAGCGATACGTCGACAAGGCTGCCGTCCTTGCGTCGCCATGCCGTCTCGTAATGGTCGACCCGCTCGCCTCGGCGGATGCGCTCGAGGATGGCCGGCATCTCCGCCTCGTGACCGGGCGCCGCCAGGACGAAGATGTGCCGGCCCTGGATCTCCGCAGCAGCATAGCCGAACAGGCGCTCGGCCGCCCTGTTCCAGCTGGTGATGACGCCCTCGAGAGTCTTGCTGATGATGGCGTCATCGGAGTCCTCGACGATCGCAGCCAGAAGCATTGTGGCGTCCTCTGCTCCAAGCAGGCTCGGCAAGGTTCTCTTCTCCACCGTTGAGCAGGATCGCGTTGAGGGCAGAAGACCGGGACCGACATAGTCAATAATACCGCCAGCGAGACTGTCACAAACCGTCACCGTGCGTCACGCGACGGCACCGAAAGAGCCCTCGGCCGGCATGATCCGCTGACACTGCGCCGCCACTATGCGCCCACAAAGCGGCGAACGGAGTGCGGGGCATGACAACGATGGCTGGCTCCCAGGTCTCGGGGCGGTTCGGGACGGTGGCTGGTGGATCAGGCCAGGCGACCGGCGGCTTCGCGGCCCTGCCGCTTGCCGGCTGCGACCGGCGCTTCGGCGAGGACGAGACCATGTTCCTCGAGGACGATCCGGCCCTGGACGTCTACGAGGTGACGGAAGGGGTCGTCCGGCTCTGCAAGCTGCTGCCGGACGGGCGGCGCGCCATCGTGGGCTTCCTCTATCCGGGCGAGCTCGCCGGCCTCTCCGCCGGCGGCCAGTATTCCCTGACGGCCGAGGCGGTGACGCCGGTCGCCGTGCGGTCCTGCTCCCGTCGCACTCTCGACCGGGCCGCGAACGGCTCACCGGACGTGCAGCGCCGCCTGTCGGCCTTCCTGTGGCGCGAACTAGAGGCGGCGCAGTCCCGCCTCGTGCTGCTGGGCCGGATGAGCGCCGTCGAGCGGGTGGCGAGCTTTCTCGTGACACTCTGGCTCCGCGAGCACGGCACCAACCGCGTGCACCTGCCGATGAGCCGGCTCGACATCGCCGACTATCTGGGGCTCACGATCGAGACCGTCAGCCGCACGCTGAGCCAACTCAGGCGGCAGGGCGTCATCGCCCTTCCCAACCCGCATGAGGTGATGCTGCTGCGCCCGGCGGTCTTGCGCGCGCTTGCCGGCGAGGGCGAAGCGGACCCGCAGCCGCGCGCGGCCTGAGCGCCGCGGCCTGCCCCTTGCCGCCGATGCTGGGCGTCGGTGCGCAGGCGTGGCCCTGCGGTCGACCGGACGGGAGCCTGCACGCCGGAGCCGGGGCTTCCGACTTCCTCGCCCTGGCCATCGGCGAGCTGCTTGCCCGCGCTCCCTCCGGAGCCCGCGCGGTCGACGCAATCGCCGCAAGTCCGTCACCGTCCGCCTCTGCCCGGCTGCAGAGGAGCATCTGACTCACACTGCTGCCTTCATTGCACACGCGTTCCCATCCACTCGGCTCGGGCCTACCAGCTCTTCAAGGCACGGAGTCGCGGCGTCTTCTTGCTCTGGTGCTCGCTCATGCGGACCAGGATGCTGTCGAGGGCCTGCACCGCCTCGCCGACATAGGGCCCCTTGTTCAGCATCACGCACTCGGCCCGGGCCGCCATCGCGGCATCGGTCATCTCGCCGCGCGAGGGCAGACCCTTCCTGATCAGGCTCTCCAGCACCTGGGTGGCCCAGATCACGGGCACGTGCGCCGCCTCGCACAGCCACATGATCTCCTCCTGCATCTCGGCCAGGCGCACGAAGCCGAGCTCGACCGCGAGGTCGCCGCGGGCGATCATCACCGCCAGGGGCTGGCGACCGGCCGCGCGCACCATGATCTCGGGCAGGTTGCGGACCGCGCGCGGCGTCTCGATCTTGGCGACCACGCCCAGGGACTGCCAGTCGTCCGGACGCCGTCGCCGCAGCTCCTCCTGCAGGAGCGTCACGTCGTCGCCGCTCTGCACGAAGCTGTAGCCGATCAGGTCGGCGTGAGGCGGCCGCGAAGTCCAGGTCGGCCAGGTCCTGCGCCCCCAGCGCCGGTAGGCCAAGGTCGCTCTCGGGGAAGTTCAGGCCCTTCTCGGGCTTCAGCTTGGCCCCGTCGGGCGGAGTCCGTGCGATATGGATGACCACCCCCTCCGGCCCGCAGCGCTCGACCACGCCGCGCATCTTGCCGTCGTCGATCAGCACCGGCTCGCCGGGCGCCAGCCGGTCGAGCACTGCCGGCTCGGCGCATTCGGCCTCGAAGCTGGGGCCATTGGCGAGGCCGCCCGGCCGGACCAGCAGGAGCTGGTCGCCGGCGCGCAGGCGCTTGCGGTCGGGAGGGAGGCTCACGGCCCCGGTCCGGACCTTGGGCCCGCCCAGGTCCATCAGGACCTTGAGCCGTCGCCCCCGACCGCGCTCAGCCGCACGCAGCCGGGCGATCATCCCCGACCAGATGTCGGCATCGTCGTGGGCGCAGTTGATCCGGATCGCGTCGGCACCGGCGGCGACGATGCCCTCCATGACGGCGGGATCAGTCGCCGCCTCACTCGGGCAGGTCACCAGGATGCGGGCCCGCCGTGCTGCCGGGCTCGGTCCGAAGACGCCGTCCGTCGCGCGGTCCAGGAGCGCCTGCCCCTGGAAGAAGGCCTGCCGGTCGGGCCAGGGTCGGGGCGGTGCCGCAGCCAGGCTCGCGAGAGCGGCGGCGACCGCGGCGAGATTCGCCCTGACCCTGCCCTCCAGCCGGCCCAGCGAAGAGAGCCCCAGCGGCATCAGCTCCTGCTGGAGCGGCCGCAGGTCGTGGTGGCGCAGCGCCAGATAGGCGGCGAGGTTGGCCGCACTGTCCGCGAAGCCCTCCCTCCGCAGATGCGGCCGCCAGCTCTCCAGGTGTGCGGCCGCGTCCTCGGCGATGAGGCCCTGCAGTTGGTCCAGCCTCTCCAGCAGATCCTGGGCCGATGCGCGCACGTCGGAGACCATCGGCGCTCCCTTCCACGTCTGCCCGCCTAAGTGGTTCATCCGGCAAGTTGCTCCATTTCAGAGCTGTCCCAAGCTGGAGGAGCCCTGATGCGACGGCTACGACTGCGCGCGCTGAGCGAGGCGGAGCGGACGGCGGTTGAGAAGCTGGCCCATTCGCGCACTGCCCCGGCGCGGCAGGTCGAGCGGGCGCGCATCGTCTGGCAGGCGAGCCAGGATCAGATGGCGCCGGCGATCGCGGCGGCGCTGCGCCTGACCGCCTACACGGTGCGCGACTGGGTCAAGCGCTTCAACGCTCAAGGCTTGGCCGGGCTGGAGGACCAGCCCCGCGCCGGTCGTCCGCCGACCTATACGCCCGAGCAGGTGGCGACGGTGATCGCCACCGCGCTGACCGATCCCAAGCGCTTGGACCTGCCGTTCGGGTCATGGACGCTGGACCGGCTGGCGGCCTACCTGAGCGAGCACAAAGGGATCGCGATCAAGCGCAGCCGGATCGACGAGATCCTGCTCAAGGAAGGCTTGCGCTGGCGGCGGCACGAGACGTGGTTCGGGGAGCGGGTCGATCCTGCGTTCGCGGAAAAAAGGGGCGGATCGAGAGCCTCTACACTGCCCCGCCTCCAGGCAGCGTAGTCGTCTGCCTGGATGAGATGGGGCCGGAGAGCGCCAAGACCTTCCCCGGCCAAACCCTGGTGGAGACCAGCGGGCTGACCGCCGGACGAGCCAAGCAGGGCGTGATGGCGACCTTGAGCACGCCGTCGCGCTGGTGGCTGAAGAGGTCGTAGGCCTCCTCGATCTGGTCGAGCTTGAAGCGGTGCGTGACCAGGGGCGGAGGTCGACGCGGCCGACGGCGATCACGGCCATCAGCCGCCGCATCCGCTCCTTGCCGCCGGGGCAGAGCGTGGTGACGATGCGGTGGTCGCCGAGGCCGGCCGCGAAGGCGTCGAGCGGGATGCGTGAGGTCGGTCGAGTAGACGCCGAGGCTGGAGAGCGTGCCGCCCGGGCGCAGCACGCGCAGGGCGGCCTCGAACGTGGCCTGGGTGCCCAGCGCCTCGATCGCCACGTCCACGCCGCGGCCGTCGGTCAGCTCCATGATCGCGTCGACCGGGTTGACCGCGCGGAAGTCGACGACGTGGTCGGCGCCGAGCCTGCGCGCCACCTCCAGCCGCTCGGGCACGGTGTCGACGGCGATGATGGTGGTCGCACCCATCAGCTTCGCCCCGGCCGTGGCGCAGAGCCCGATCGGCCCCTGCGCGAACACCGCCACCGTGTCGCCGATCCGGATCGCCGCCGCTCTCCGCACCGGAGAAGCCGGTCGACATGATGTCGGGGCACATCAGGACCTGCTCGTCGGTGAGGTCCGTCCGGCACCGGGGCCAGGTTGGCCATGGCGTCGGGCACCAGCACGTACTCGGCCTGGCAGCCGTCGATCGTGTTGCCGAACTTCCAGCCGCCGATCGCCTTCCAGCCATGCGCGGTGCCGGGCCCGTCCTGCGAGCCGCAGCCGCACAGGGAGGCGTCGCTGTGGCCCGAGGGCGTGATCGCGCCGGCGATCACCCGCTGGCCTTCCCGATAGCCCTGCACGGCCGAGCCCAGCTTCTCGATGATGCCGACGGGCTCGTGCCCGACGGTGAGGCCTTTGGCGACCGGATACTCGCCCTTGAGGATGTGGACGTCGGTGCCGCAGATGGTCGTGGTGGTGATCCGCAGGAGCGCATCCAGCGGCCCGACCTCCGGGACCGGCTTCTCGACCAGCTCGATCCGCCCGGGCTCGACGAACGCGGCCGCCTTCATGGTCCTTGCCATGCCTGCTCTCCTTGACTGTCGGTGCCGGCTTTATGCGGCCGTCGATCTCGCTCCGCCTTGACTCTGGTCAAGCCGGACCGCCCGGCGCCTCCCGCTCCGCGGCACGACGCTGGAAAGCCGCCGCACGCTGCAGGGCGAAGCCGAGCACGGCGAGCCCGATCGCGAGCCAGCCGCTTTCCGGCCAGACGAGGATCAAGACGAGCGCCGCCAGCACGGCGGCATAGCAGCCGGCCGCGGCCCAGCCGAGGGCCGTGGCCCTGCGCAGCCGGGCCAGCTCGGGACTTCCTGCGTTCTGCATCGCCAGCTCCCTATCGCCTGCCAGCATGACGATGGCACCCTCCCACCACCTTGCGCCAGATCAAGGTCCGCCTGCGCCTGCCGGTGCAAACGGACGAAGGGAGGCCCGTCATGCGCGCGATGCTGCTGGATGCACCCGGCCGACCGTTGCGGGCCGTGGAGCTGCCGATGCCTGTGCCTGGCCCGGGCCAGGTGCTGGTCCGGGTCGAGGCCTGTGCCGTCTGCCGCACCGACCTCCACCTCGTCGACGGCGAGCTGCCGCATCCCAAGCTGCCGGTCGATCCCGGGCCACGAGATCGTGGGCGAGGTGCGTCGCGCTGCGGGCCGGGCTCGAGCGGCTCCGGCCCGGCCAGCGGGTCGGCATCCCCTGGCTCGGCCACACCTGCGGCAGCTGCTGGTACTGCCTGCACGAGGCCGGAGAACCTGTGCGACGCCCCGGGCTTCACCGGCTACACGATCGACGGCGGCTATGCCGAGCACGCGGTGGCGGACGCCGCCTACTGCTTCCCGCTCCCCGAGCCCTACGGCGACGTCGAGGCCGCCCCGCTGCTCTGCGCCGGCCTGATCGGCTACCGCACGCTGATGCATGGCCGGGCGACGCGCGGCGGCTCGGGATCTACGGCTTCGGGGCCGCGGCCCACATCGTGGCCCAGGTCGCCCGCTACCAGGGCCGGCGGGCTCTACGCCTTCACCCGCCCCGGCGACGTGGCGGCCCAGGCCTTTGCGCGCGGGCTGGGTGCGGCCTGGGCCGGCGAGTCGGACGAAGCCGCCGCCCGAGCCGCCTCGACGCCGCCCTGATCTTCGCTCCCGTCGGCAGCCTGGTGCCCACGGCCCTGCCGCCGTGCGCAAGGGCGGGACCGTGGTCTGCGGCGGCATCCACATGAGCGACATCCCGAGCTTCCCCTACCGCCTGCTCTGGGAGGAGCGGGTGCGTGCGCTCGGTCGCCAATCTCACCCGGCGGGACGCCGCTGGAGTTCCTGGCGCTGGCCCCGAAGGTGCCGGTCCGGACCGAGACCACCGTCTACCCGCTGGACCAGGCCAACCGGGCCCTGGACGATCTGCGCGCACGGACGGCTGCAAGGGGCGGCCGTGCTGGTCCCGGCCCGAGGGCGGGAGCTCAGGTCCCCGAGCGCTGGCCCTTGAGCGTCAGGAGGTAGGCGATCAGGTCGTCGATCTGCTCGGGCGGCAGCCGCACGTCCGGCATGTTGGCGTGGGGCGTCTGCAGGAAGGCCCGCAGGGCCACCTCGGTCACCGCCGGATCGTCGGCCACCGCCTGGAAGGCCGGCACCTCGACGATGGCGGGGCCGTTCGGGTTCTGGGGATTGGGGTTCTCGATGGCCGATGTCTGGCGACTGCCGGCCTCCACCTCATGGCAATCGACGCACCAGCGTTCGGCCAGGGCCTGCCCCCGGTGAGGATCGCCCGGCAGGCCCTGCGCCTGGGCAGCACCCGCGAGCAGCGCCAGCGGGAGAAGGGTCAGGCCCCAGCGGCGGCATGAGGTTGGCATCTGCACTCTACCGTCAGCTCTTGCGCAGCGAGAGCATATAGGCGGCCACGTCCTGCATCTGCGAGCGCTCGAGCGGCGGCGGCTGCATGGCCGGGTGGGACGGGCTGATCATGGTCTCGACGATGCGCTCCCGCGTCATGTCGGGCCGGGCGGCCACGGCCATGAAGCTCGGCACGCCGTCGGGCACGGGCCCCGGCTGGTCGGCGCTGACGAGGTGGCAGGAGCTGCACATCCGCTGGGCCAATACCCGCCCCGCCACGGCATCGCCTTCCTGCGCCATGGCCGGTGCCGCAGCGAGGCAGGCCAGCAGGGCCAGCCGAAGTCGGTTGCGCATCACGCCTCCCCGGGCAATCAGTGCGAGAACAGAACGGGCACGGTCATCTGCTGGAGGATCCTGCGGGTGGTGCCGCCCAGGACCACCTCGCGCAGGCGGGCATGGCCATAGCCGCCCATTACCAGGAGGCCGGCCCCTTCGTCGACCGCCCGGTCGAGCAGCACGTCGGCCACGCTGAGGCCGCCGCTGGGCACGGTCGCGACCTCGACCCGCACGCCGTGGCGGGCGAGATGGGCTGCCATGTCCGCACCGGGCCGCTCACCGAGCCCGCCGGCGAGACGGTCGGGGTCGACCACGACCAGGGACACGCCCTGGTCGGCCTTGACCAGGAGCGGCAGCGCGTCGTGAACCGCTCGTGCCGCCTCGTGCGAGCCGTCCCAGGCCACGATCGCCCGCGTCGGGGGCATGGGCCCCCTGGTGCCGATATAGGGGATGACGAGGGCCGGGCGGCCGCTGGCCATGAACGCGGCCTCGACGAAGGCCTGGCCCGGGTCCTGCGGGTTGTCCGGGTCGGGCTGGCCGACCATGACGAGGTCGGCGCGCCGGGCATGCCATGCCAGGAGGCCGGGCAGCTCCTCGGCCCGGGCGGTCAGGGCATGGCCCTCGGCCGGGACCGCGGAGGCGACACGGGCCACGGCCTGGGCAACCACCCGCTCCGCCTCGGCCCTGGCTTCCGCCGCCAGCTGATGCAGGAGCTCGGGCGGCATGTGGATGCCCACCGCACTGGCGAGATAGGGCTCGGGCGCCAGACCCAGGAGCGTCAGCCGCGCCCCGCACGACTGCGCCAGGCGGACCGCCGCATCGAGGCGGGCTTCCGCGGCCCGGCTCTGTCCGACATGCACCAGCAGATCCGTCATTCCCATCGCACGGTCTCCCTTCCCTCTGTGGGATCAGCCCCAGAGCAGGCCGGTCAGCCACTCGTCGAGCGCCGGCCCCTTCACCAGGGCACCCGTGGCGCTCATCGTTCTTCCCGCCATTGGCCAGCCGGCCGGACCGAAGCCGCGCTCAGCCGCTGAACAGCACCGGCAGGGTGGCGTGGTGCAGCACATGCCGGGTCGCACCGCCGACCACGAGCTCGCGTAAACGCGAATGCCCGTAGGCGCCCATCACCAGGAGATCGGCCCGATCCGCCGCCGCCCGGGCCAGCAGGATCTCGCCCGCGTGCAGGTCGCCGCCCGCCAGCCGCTCGGCCCGGACCGGGACCCCGTGCCGCCGCAGCATCCCGGCCGCGTCGTCGAGGCCGGCACCGGCCACCTCGCCGACCGCGCACAGCACTACCCGCTCCGCCGCCCGCAGGAACGGCAGCGCGTCGTGCGCCGCCCGTGCCGCTTCCCGTTTCCCGTTCCAGGCCACCAGCACCCTGCCGCCGGTCACGCTCGACACCCCGGGCGGCACCATCACCACCGGCACCCCGGCCGCGCTCACCAGGTCCTCGACCAGCGAGGTCTCCTCGCCGAAATCCGGGCCTGCGCCCGCCGGCGACGACAAGGTCCGCGCTGCGGGCGGCCGCGGCCAGAGCGAGGCCGTCCCAGCCCGCCCCATCGCGCCAGGCGACCTTCGGGCCTTCCTCGCCGCAGACCCGGTGGAAGACCGCCAGGGCGCGCTCGCGGATCTCGAGATGCGCCTGCCGCTGCGCCTCGAGCGTCTCGGGCGGGATGTAGACGGAGAGGTCGCCGGCGGCGAACGGGACCGCGAACGTCGCCACGTGCATGCCGACCAGCATGGCACCGAACCGCAGCGCGAGCTCCCGCGCCGCTGCCAGCCGCTCCTCCGCCGCAGCCTCCGCGCTCAGCTCGACCAGAATGGTCCGGTAGCTCATCGCATCCTTCCGCGGTTCACCGACGGCAGGATGCGCAGATCAGGCGCGCCCTCGCCTTGCGCTGGATCAATTCGGGGCCACGAGTGGGGCAGGGACAGACGGTGAGGACGCCGTCCTCGAGACTGGCCTCGATCCGCTCCCAGGGGGCACCCGGAAGGGCTGCCGGTGCTCGGGCCCGCCCCCGGGAGCTACGTGCTGGAGCCTTGAGGGCCTACCACAGGCGCTCGGCCACGGCGTGGCGCTCGTCCAGCTCCCACTGCATGGCCAGCACCGCGCCGAACGGCAGATGCCGGGTCGAGATCACCCCGATCACCCGGCCGTCCTCGAGCACCGGCAGGTAGCGGTAGCTGAACTCGTCCATCTTGCGGATCGCCTCCTTGACCGGCTCGTCCGCCCGGACCGTGTCGGGGTTGCGCGTCATCACCTCGCGCAGGTGCGTGCGCTCCAGGCTCTTCTCGGCGGCGGCGACGCGGGTGAGCAGGTCGCGCTCGGTGAAGATGCCGAGGAGGCGCTCGCCTTCCATCACCAGGATGCTGCCGCAGCCGTTCTCGGCCATCAGCCTGGCGGCGGCATGCACCGTGCTCTCGGGGCCTGCGCGGACCACGCGGCGGTCGCGCTCGAGCATCTCCCGGATGGGGCGGGTGGGCATGGTTCTCTCCTCTCAGAATCTCGTTGGCCGACGATGGCCGCGCTGGCCTGCCCTGCCGGGCCTCGGCCGTCCGGACGGTGCCGATCGTGCGCAGCAGCACGTCCGGCGTCACGCTGATCGTGTCGATCCCGCAGCCGACCAGGAACTCGGCCATCTCCGGATAGTCGGACGGCGCCTGGCCGCAGATGCCGCAATGCCGGCCGTTGCGCCTGGCGCCCTCGACCGCCTGCCGCAGGAAGGCCATCACCGCCGGGTCGCGCTCGTCGAAGTCGAAGGCCACCATCTGGCTGTCGCGGTCGACCCCGAGCGTCAGCTGGGTCAGGTCGTTGGAGCCGATCGAGAACCCGTCGAACCGCCGGCGAACTCGTCGATCAGGATCACGTTCGAAGGGATCTCGCACATCACGTAGATCTCGAGCCCGTCCTTGCCGCGCACGAGCCCCTCCTCGGCCATGGCCGCCAGCACGCGGTCGGCCTCGTCGAGGCGCCGGCAGAACGGGACCATGACCTTGAGGTTCTTGAGGCCCATCGTCTCGCGGACCCGGCGCATCGCCGCGCATTCCATGGCGAAGGCCTCGCGATAGGCCGGGTGGGCATAGCGCGAGGCGCCGCGGAACCCGATCATCGGGTTCTCCTCCCGCGGCTCGAAGTCCTGGCCGCCCAGGAGGGCCGCATACTCGTTGGTCTTGAAGTCCGAGAGCCGGACGATGACCTCCCGCGGCCAGAAGGCGGCGGCGATGGTGCCCACACCCTCGGCGAGCCGGGTGACGAAGTAGTCCCGGCCCGAAGGCCAGCCCTCGACCAGGGCCGCGATCCGCTGCCGCGCGGCACGCGTCGGTCACCCGCTCCGGATGGAGCAGGGCCATCGGATGCGCCTTGACGTGCTCGTTGATGATGAACTCGAGTCGGGCGAGCCCCACCCCGTCCGCCGGCAGGGACGACAGGCCGAAGGCGAGCTCCGGGTTGCCGAGATTGATCATGACCCTGGTGGCGGGGCGCTCCACGGTGGCGAGATCCGTCCGCCTCACCTCGAACGGCACCCGCCCGGCATAGACGAGGCCGGTATCGCCCTCGGCGCAGGAGACGGTCACCAGGGCACCGTCCCTGACGGCCGTCGTGGCGCTCTCGGCCCCGACCACGGCCGGGATGCCGAGCTCGCGGGCCACGATCGCGGCATGGCAGGTGCGCCCGCCGCGGTTGGTGACGATCGCGGCCGCCCGCTTCATCACCGGCTCCCAGTCGGGCGTGGTCGTGTCGGCGACCAGCACCTCGCCGTCGCGGAAGCTCTCCAGCTGGCGCGGGTCGGCGACGAGGCGGGCACGGCCGGCGGCGGCCTTGGTGCCGACGGCACGGCCGCGGGCCAGCACCTCGCCCTTGCCGGTGACCAGATACTCCTCGATGACGCCCACCGCCTGCTGCGAGGTCACCGTCTCCGGCCGGGCCTGGACGATGTAGAGCTGATGGTCGAGGCCGTCCAAGGCCCACTCGATGTCCATGGGCGTGGGCCGGCCGGCGTGCCGGGAGTAGTGATCCTCGATGCGGATGGCATAGTCGGCGAGCTGCAGCACCTGCTCGTCGGCGAGGCAGAAGCGGCGCCGCTCCTCCTCGCTCGTCGGCCGGTTGACCACCGGCTCGCGGGTGCGCCCCTCGGCATAGACCATCTTGATCTTCTTGGCGCCCAGGGCACGGCGCAGCACGCAGCGGAAGCCTTGCCGGTAGGTGGGCTTGTGGACGTAGAACTCGTCCACGTCGACCGCACCCTGGACCACGTTCTCGCCGATGCCCCAGGCACCGGTGATGAACACCGCGTCCTTGAAGCCGGTCTCGGTGTCGACCGAGAACATCACGCCCGAGCTTGCGAGGTCCGAGCGGACCATCTTCTGCACGCCGACCGAGAGGGCGACCTTGAAGTGGTCGAAGCCCTTGTCGATCCGGTAGGAGATCGCCCGGTCGGTGAACAGCGAGGCCTGGCAGCGGCGCACGGCATCCAGCAGCAGTGCCGCCCCGCGCACGTTCAGGTAGCTCTCGTGCTGGCCGGCGAAGCTCGCCGTCGGCAGGTCCTCGGCCGTGGCCGAGCTGCGGACCGCCACCGACAGAGTCCTCGCCGTACTCCTCCTGCAGCTCCAGGTACGCCGCCAGCACCTCGGCTTCCGCCTCCCGCGGCAGGCCAGCGGCGTAGACGATCTCGCGGCAGCGGGCTCCGGCACGGGCAAGCGCCCGCACATCGCCCTTGTCGAGCCCGTCCAGTGCTGCGTGCAGCCTGGGCCAGGCGTCCGCCCGCGGCGAGCGCATCCCGGAAGGCCTGGGCGGTGACGGCGAAGCCGTTCGGCACCCGCACGCCCAGCGGCACGAGCTCGCGGACCATCTCGCCCAGGCTCGCGTTCTTGCCACCGACCAGCGGGACATCGCCGATCGAGAGCTCCTTGAACCAGCGGACGTAGTGCTTCTCGGGCATGGCGAGCTCCGGGTGACCGTTCACCGCCCCAGACGATAGCTTCCGGGCCGGCACCGCCTTGCGCTAGGTCAAGTCGGCCCATGCCGCGCTCCTCCAAACAGTGCGGCCCGCATGGGCGTCTCCGTGGCTCAGTGCAGACGCTTCCCCGCGGCACCGTGCGCCGGTGCTGCAGTCTGCGGGACGGCATGCCCGAGCCCGAGCGCATGGGCCACCGCCTCCCGCAGACCCTCATCGTCGCGGCACAGGGCGGCGACGATCCCCAGCGTGGTGGCGGCGAGGCCCCGGAAGGACCAGCGGCAGTCCACGAAGCTGTTGTCCACGAGGTGAACGGCACGGCCGTCGATCACCAGCTCGCACCCGACGAAGCTGCAGCCCTCGAAGCCGCCCTCGGCGACCACGACCCGCTCACCGTTGAACTGCCTGCCGACGATCATTGCCCGGTCCACTCCTGATGCGCAGTGCGACACGGGGATCGTCGCCGGCGGCCCGGCCCGCCTTGATCCAGGTCAAACACGGGGCCGCACCGGCTCGGCCGTTGCGCTTGGGCACCTGGATGGAAGAACGGCGCCTTCTCAGGCCCGCAGGGCCGCCTGGATGCGGTCGCAGAGCGTCTCCAGGACCTTGACCCTGGCCCAGCGCTTGTCCTGCGCCTCGACCAGTGTCCAGGGGGCGTGGCTGGTGCTGGTGTGGTCGACCATGTCGTTCACGGCCGCGACGTAGTCGTCCCACTTCTCGCGGTTGCGCCAGTCCTCGTCCGTGATCTTGAAGCGCTTGAACTCGACCTGCTCGCGCTCCTGGAAGCGCCGGAGCTGCTCGTCCTTGCTGATGGCGAGCCAGAACTTGGCGACGATGATCCCTGCCCGGTCCTGCTCCTCCTCGAAGCCGGTTGATCTCGCCATAGGCGCGCAGCCATTCCCCCGGGCTCGCGAAGCCCTCCACCCGCTCGACCAGGACCCGCCCGTACCAGGAGCGGTCGAAGATCGCGACATGTCCCCGGCCCGGCAGGTGACGCCAGAAGCGCCAGAGATAGGGCTGGGCCTTCTCCTCGTCGCTGGGGGCCGCCACCGGGTGCACGCGGAAGCGGCGCGGGTCGAGAGCGGCCGTGATCCGGCGGATGCTGCCGCCCTTGCCGGCGGCGTCGTTGCCTTCGAACACGGCGACCACCGCCCGGTCCTGGAAGGCCTTGTCGACGCTGAGGGCGGCCAAGCGATCCTGCGCTGCCGCGAGCCGGGCCTTGTAGGCCCCCTCATCGAGTGCCAGCGACATGTCGAGCGCGCTCAGCACCGTCCGGCCGTCGAGATTGGGGATCTGGGCCTGGCGCCGCGGGCGGCGGGGCCGCGGGCTCGGAGGCAAGCCGGCCGCGCAGCGCCTCCAGGATCGCGCGCCCGAAGTTGAGGTCCCGATAGCGCGGATCGTCGCTCGCCAGCACGACCCAGGGGGCGTGCGGCTGGTTGGTCTCGCGGATGATGGTCTCGACCAGCGCCCGGTTGCGCCCCCTTGTCTTCTTCCTCCTGCCGCGCCGCAGCGTGGTGAATTCCTCGAGCACGTGCCGCCCGACACCGGGATTCTTTGCGATCTCCTTCAGCCGCTTCTTCTGCTCCTTGTCCGAGACGACCAGCATGAACTTGAGGATCAGCGCCCCCTCGGCGGCCAGCATGCGCTCGAAGCCGGCGATCGCATCGAGCTCGCGCGCGAAGCCCGCCTCGTCGATGGCACCGGCACGCGAGCGCGTAGAGCGGGTCGTTGTACCAGGAGCCGAACACCACCCCGATCTCGCCCTTGGGCGGCAGGTCCCGCCAGTAGCGCCACATCCAGGGTCGCGCCCGCTCGGCCTCGTCCGGGGCGTCATAGCCGTTGGTCCTGAGATGGCGCGGGTCGAGCCACTCGTAGAGGCGCTGGATCACGCCGCCCTTGCCGGCCCCGTCCATGCCCGTGACCAGGATCAGGACCGGGAAGTCCCTGCGCTCGACGAGCGCCAGCTGCGCCTCCAGCAGCTGCGCCCTGAGCTTGGGCTCCTCGGCCTTGAAGCTCGCCTTGTCGAGCCGATGCTCGAGAAACGCCGACTGGTACAAGCCCATCCTCCCCGTCCGTCCGGTAGTTCGGCCGCCGCCGACGGCCGCCGGACCGGCCGCAGGGCATTATCGATCAGGAGGAGCCTGGGCGTCGGCATTGACCCGGATCAAGCCGGGTCGCCTCCCAAGTGCCGCGAGTGCCAGCTCGGCCAGGACACCGCGCCTTGACGCGCAACAGTCCATGCCGGTCTCGCCTGTCTTTGATGAAGATCAACGAACCCCCTCCATCTCTGGCTATGACGAGGCCCTCTGGTCCGGATTCTGCGAGGGGAGCCGCCTCGCTTGGCCAGTCGTGCAACATGCCGTGGTTTGTCGGTTGCCGTCATGCGCTCCGAGCGCCGGCGGCACAGCCCGAGCTGGCTGCGATAGGGAGTAAGTTGGATGCGCGCCTTGAACATGGTCACGCGCATGATCGGCGTCGGCCTTGTCGGGATGGCCGGCACCGCCATCGCCCAGACCGTCGACCTCACGACACCAGTCGAGACACCGGCACCGGAAACGGCCGAGCCGGGGACCAAGCTGAGCGTCACGCTGGGCCTGGGCGCCGCCTTTGCCCCCGACTACGAGGGCTCGGACGATTCCGCCTTCGTCCCGCTCTGGAACCTGCGCCTCGGCAACCTCTATCACCCCGAGACCTTCGTCTCGATCACCGGGCCGCAGCTGCGCTCGAACCTGGTGCCGAGCGATCATTGGCGCTTCGGCGTCTCCGGCCGCTACCTGCCGGACTACGAGGATGTCGACGACGACAAGGTCCAGGAGCTGAGGGACGTCGACGAGACGATCCTGTTCGGCGTCACGCTCGGCTATGACTTCGTCCCCGGCCGGCAGCAGGACCTGGCCCTCGAGCTCGACGCCCAGTACGACGTCGCCGAGGGCAATGGCGGAATCCTGACCCCGCGCCTGCGCTGGCGTCACCCGCTGGCGCAGCGGCTGCTGTTCGAGAGCACGCTCCAGGCGAGCTGGGCCGACGAGGACTACATGGAGAACCGCTTCGGCATCAGCGGCGGCGACGCCGATCGCAGCGGTCTCGACACCCATGATGCCGATGAGGGCTTCAAGAACGCGAGCGTCAGCGGCTCGCTCACCTACCAGCTCTCCCAGAAGCTGTCCCTGACCGGGCTTGCGGCCTTCAGCCGGCTCCTCGGCGACGCCGAGGACAGCCCGATCGTCGACGACCAGGGCTCGGCCAACCAGCTCCTGGGCGGCGTGCTCCTCAACTACACGTTCTGACCAGGCCAGCGCGCCGAGACCTCGTCCATCTTCCGCGCGAGCTCGCTCGGCGTGAGAATGCCCTTCTGGAACAGGATGTTGGCGAACGCGGCGATCCAGCGCTCGTAGTAGGTGAGCTTGCCGACCATCTCGGCACCCAGGGCTTCGACCCCGCGGCGCTTCTCCTCGGTGTTGATGATCTTGTGGAAGTCGAGCACGTCGGCCAGCGCATGGCAGCGCTTCTCCCACGGCTCGAGCTCGTGCTCGACCCGCTGGATGGGATCGGCCGGCACCCCGCCGATGTCGTTGGGCAGCCGCTTGAGCAGTTGCTCGGTCTGGCTCATTGGTCGGCCCTCCCGGCCGGGGCGCTGGCCGGGACCACGCCGATCATGGTGTCGCGCGTGACCAGGGCGGCCAGCTGCTCCTCGCTATAGTCGGCCGTGCCTTCCGGGCGCCTGGGGAGGACGAGGTAGCGCACCATCGCCGTGGAATTGCTGACGCGGATCTCGACGTCGTCGGGAATGACGGTGCCGAACTCGGCCAGCACGGCCCGGGGCTCGATGACCGCACGCGCCCGATAGGGCTTGAGCTTGTACCAGTCCGGCGGCAGGCCCAGCACCGGTCGCGGGTAGCAGGAGCAGAGCGTGCAGACGATCAGGTTGTGGACCTGGTCGGTGTTCTCCAGGACGATCAGCCCGGTATCGTCGTAGAAGCTTATTCCCAGCTCCTCGCAGGCCGCCCGCCCGTTGGCGAGCAGCCGCGCCTTGAACGCGGGATCGACCCAGGCGCGGGCCACGACCTTGGCGCCGAGCGCCGGCGTGCGCGAATCCAGCACCTCGATCTGGCGGCGGATCTCCTCCGCCCCGAACAGGCGCCGCTCGATCAGCAGCTCGCGTACCGCCGTTTCCATGATCTCGTAGTAGCCAGGGCGCCCGGTCTGGCTGATCTCGGCATGCGGGTGATCATGCCCATGGTCGTGATCGTGGCTGTGGTCGTGCGGATCCATCGGTCAGATCCTCTCCAGCCAGGTCTCGAACACCTCGATTCGCAGGCCGTCCCGCGGCGAGCCCGCATAGTCCGGCCAGATCTCCGTCATCGGGACGGCGATGCGGTAGTAGTGGCGCCTGGCGCCTGCGTTCCGGCCGTAGGCCTCCTCCTCATTGTCGATCCCGGCCGGCTCGATCACCGCCTCGACCGTGCCGGTCTTTCCGCGCAGATAGAGCGGCACGCGATAATGGCCGACCGGCGAGCGGGTCAGGATGCGGATCGGAATCGCCCGGGCCGAAGATCGGCTTCTCGCCGGATGCGGTGACAATGCCGGGTATGCTGGTGACGGTCGCCTGTTGCTCCTCAGGCATGAGCCTGCCCCCCATATCGTGCCGGTGAAGCCGGATCAGACGCCCTCGTAGGCCAGCTTGGTGAACAGTGCCGGACTGATCACGAACTGGCCCCACTTCGCGTCGTAGGCCGCGGTCGGCTTGGCGGCCACGATCTCCGCCAGCGACCGGCCCTGCTGCTTCAGCGCGGCCACGTTATCGCGAATGCCGACCAGCATGTCACGATAGGCCTGCAGCTCGGACCGGTTGCTGACCGGTGGCCCGTGGCCCGGGATGATGATGGTCTTGTCGGTCGTGGCCGCGAGATTGGCGTCGGCGGCCCGGATCGAGCCGTCGATGCTGCCGCCGGTCGAATAGTCGATGAACGGGTAGATCCCGTTCCAGAACGTATCGCCGGTATGCAGGATGTCGGCCTCGGTGAACTGCACGGAGATGTCGCTGTCGGTGTGCGCCGGTCCGTAATATTGCAGCGCCAGCGTGGTGCCGTTCAGCTTCAGGGTCCGCTCCGTGGCGAAGACGTCGGTCGGCAGCGCCGCGGCGGACAGGGGCGCGAAGTCGTAATCCCAGTCCGCGACGCGCTGCATCGTCGACAGATGCTTGAGCGTGTTCTCCTGGGCCAGGATCTTCGGGCCGAGCTCGTGCAGCCACTCGTTGCCGTTGGCATGATCGAAGTGCCAATGGGTGTTGATCAGATGCGTGACCGGCTCGGGGCCGATCGCTCGCCAGGGCGGTGGCGACCTGGGGGCGCGAGACGGCGATCCCGGCGTCCACCAGCACCTTGCCGTCGGGCCCGGTCAGGACGGCGATGTTGCCGCCGGAGCCTTCGAGGATCGCCACATTGCCGCGCAGGCGATGCACGGTGATCGGCGTCTTGGCGGCCTCGGACTTGATCAGCTCCACGATGCCCAGCGCCTGCGCGAAGGCCTGTCGCGGCGTGAGCCAGCCTCCGGCTGCCGCCGCAGTCGATACCGACATGCAGCACAGGCAAAAGCCGCGACGCGAGAGCGGATGTCGGTGTCCGGATGTCATAACCGGCTTCTCCATCGTCCAAGCTGGACTATGCCGGCGCCCGAAGTGGCGACGGATGACTGCTCGATTCACCGCGCGAGGCGCGTAAAGACCAGGTCATGCTCGACTACTTGGCTCGCGCGAGCTGTCGGCCCGTCCCGCGCGCTCAGAGACCGAGATCGCTCAGCGATGGATGGTCGTCCGGACGGCGGCCGAGCGGCCAGTGGAACTTGCGCTCGGCCGCCGCGATCGGCGCGTCGTTGATGCTGGCGATCCGCCGCCGCATCAGACCATGCTCGTCGAACTCCCAGTTCTCGTTGCCGTAGCTGCGAAACCAGTTGCCGCTGTCGTCGTGCCACTCGTAGGCGAAGCGCACGGCGATCCGGTTGTCGTGGCAGCACCACAGCTCCTTGATCAGCCGGTAGTCGAGCTCACGCTGCCACTTGCGGGTGAGGAACGCCTCGATGGCCTCCCGGCCGCGGAGGAACTCGGCGCGGTTCCGCCATACGCTGTCGACGGTGTAGGCCAACGCCACCTGCTGCGGATTGCGGGTGTTCCAGGCGTCCTCGGCCTTGCGCGCCTTCAGGGCGGCAGTCTCCAGGGTGTAGGGCGGAACGGGCGGGCGTGCCTCGGCCATTGCGGTCTCCTCACGGTCGGCATGAGCCTCAGCCGCGTGAGAGCTTGCGCTCCAGGAAGTCGCGGATCAACGGCACCATCTCGTCCGCCTTGTCCTCCAGCGCGAAGTGGCCGGTATCGAGCAGGTGGAACTCGACGTCGGGCAGGTCGCGCTTGTAGGGATGCGCCCCGTCGGCCGGGAAGATCGTGTCGTTCTTGCCCCAGACGATCAGCGTCGGCGGCTGCCGTTCGCGGAAATAGGCCTGGATGACCGGATAGAGCGGCAGGTTGGTGAGATAGTCGTAGAACATGTCGAGCTGGATCTCGGCGTTGCCCGGCCGGTCGAGCAGCGCCTGGTCGTGGACCCAGTTGTCGGGCGCGATCCGGCTCACGTCGGAGACCCCGTCGGTGTACTGGAACTTGGTGATCTCCGGGGTCACCAGGACGCGGAGCGCCTCGCGATGGTCCTGCGAGCCGTCGGCCCAGTAGGCCTTGATCGGATCCCAGAACTCCTTCAGCCCCTCCTCGTAGGCATTGCCGTTCTGCACGATCAGGCCGGTGACCCGCTCCGGGTGCTTGAGCGCCAGGCGCCAGCCCACCGGCGCGCCGTAGTCCATGACGTACATGGCGAAGCGCTCGACCTCGAGCCGATCGAGAAGGCCGTCCACCAGCTCGGCGAAGCGATCGAACGTGTAGGCGAAGGTGGCACGGTCCGGCATCTCGCTCTGGCCATAGCCCGGATAGTCCGGAGCGATCACGTGGTAGCGGTCGGCCAGTGCCGGGATCAGGTTGCGGAACATGTGCGACGAGGTCGGGAAGCCGTGCAGCAGCAGCACGACCGGCGCGTCTGCCGGGCCGGCCTCGCGATAGAAGATGTTCACGCCGTCGATGCTGGCCGTGCGGTGATGGGTGACCGGGATCGTCGGGTGGTCGAGGGTGGTCGTGGGCATCGAGCCTCCTACTTTGCTGGACCGGCTCCGGCGAGGATGAAAGAGACTTCGTCCTCATTGGCCTTCGTCCTGGCTTGCGCCCTCACTAGGCGTAGCCGCCTCGCGCGTCTTTTCGGTCCGCACGGGGTTTGTCGCGAACGAACGGCTCCGTCGGGGTCCGGCTGACCCCAAGCTTGACATCGGGTTGTTGCGCGGCATGGATCCCTGACGGAGGGCGGCCCTGCGAGGGCCGATCCGAGACGCCGATCCCGGATGCCAGGTCGTGATCTGAGCGCAGCGCGAACAGGCGCCGTCCCAGGAGGTCATCATAGCCAGCATCCATCGCGCGGAGCTGTGCGCTCCTGGCACTCAAGACGGTGAGGCATCCGCAGTGGCGCGGGTGATCGAGGAGGAGCCGCGCTGGCGACACAAGCCGGTCGTCCCGGCTCTGGGCGGGCCGCCGCAACGGGTGATCGCAACCAGGTGGCGCGCCTTCCAGCGGCATACGCTGGAGGTGCAGGCCGAATCCGCCGCCGACTTCCATGTCATCGGCATCGCGCTCCGACGGATCAACATCCGGTTATCGTTCTGCGGCCGCGTCGTGCAGGACGGCGTGTTCATGCCCGGGATGCTGATCGTCAACGAGCCCAGCCTCGCCGTCCACGGCCTGCTCCGCGGTCCGACCGATGTCCTGCACCTGCACATCCCGAACGAGGTCCTGGTCGAGTGTGCCAGCCACATCCATCCGCGCGGCACGGCCACTCTGCCTTCCGGTTCGAGCACCGGTCGGGATCCGGCGATCGAGCGCCTCGGCATGGCCCTGCTCGGGGCCGATGAGCTGGGCAGCCCGTTCGGGCGCCTCTATGCCGAATTCGATCAGCATCGCCATTGTCACCAGGCTCCTCGACACGGCACGCAGGACATCACCCGCCGACAGGGCGAAGGCGTCGGTCCTGGCCCCCTGGCGGCTGAAGCGAGCCATCGACTACATCGACGCAAACCTGTCCGAACCGGTCAGCCTCGCTGAACTCGCCGGGGTTGCGGGACTGACACGGATGCACTTCGCCGCGCAGTTCCGGGCGGCCACCGGCCTGCGACCTCACGAATATCTGCTGCGCCGTCGGGTCGAGCGCGCCCAGGAGCTGCTACGCGGCTCGAACGAATCGATCATGGAGGTCGCGCTGCAGGTCGGCTTTCAGGCCCAGGCCCATTTCACTACCACTTTCAAACGCTTTGTCGGTCAGCCTCCACGTACTTGGCGCAGAGAGCAGGACCCCAAGATAAGGGACGGCTTTGCATTCTCGCCCGAGCCGACCGTGATCGCTCTCGATCACCAAAGCAGGTGCGATCCGTAGCCCCGCGGCGGGCTCGGGATCCCCACCTGCCCAGGATGGCGCCGCTCAGAGCTTGAGCCGCAGGACATTCCACGATGCGGGAGGAAGCGGGGCGCTGATCAGCTCGTCCCCGACCGTGACGCCGGAAAGCCTGGCTGGCGTCACCTGCTCGGGCGCGATGCGCGTGTTGGCGGCAGTGAGGTCGGCATGGTTGAGGGTCGTCGCCCGCTCCAGGGTGAGCCCGGAGAAGCCCTTGGCGGTGACCTCGAGCGGCATCTCCTCGGTGAGGTGCCGGTTGAGGGCGAACAGCGTCAGCGTGCCCTCCTCCTCGCCGTGCACGGCGGCGAGCTTCAGGTACGGCACCTCGGGAAGCGGGAACCAGAGGTCGGTCTTGCCGCGCGGGTCGTAGTAGCTGGCGGCGTAGCTCGGCCCATCGACGTGGGTGCGCAGCACGCGGCCGCGGCCGAGATTGCTGAAGTCGGCGAAGGGGAAGAAGATCGTCTGCCGCCAGGCCGGGCCGCCGGTCTCGGTCATGATGGGGGCGATGGCGTTGACGAGCTGGGCCAGGCAGGCGGCCTTGACCCGGTCGGCGTGATTGAGGAGCGAGATGCAGGCCCCGCCGAAGGCCAGCGCATCCTTCATGTCGTACTCTTCCTCGAGGATGTGCGGGGCCACGGGCCAGCCGGGCAGGAGGCGGGTGTTGCCGCGGCGGGTGCGGTACCAGACGTTCCACTCGTCGAAGCTCAGCATGATGCGCCGCTCCGAGCGCCGGGCCGCCGCGACCGCGTCGGCGATCGCCACCACCTCCTCGATGAAGGAATCCATGAGATCGGGGCTGGCGAGGAAGGCCGGCGTGTCGCCGGCATAGTCGTTGAGATAGGTGTGCAGCGAGATGTACTCGACCTGATCGAAGGTGTGCTCGAGCACGATCCGCTCCCAGTCGCCGAAGGTCGGCATGGTGCGGCCGGAGGAGCCACAGGCCGCAAGCTCGATCGTGGGGTCGACCAGCCGCATCATCTTGGCGGCCTCGACGGCGATCCGGCCATATTCCTGGGCGGTCTTGCTGCCCATCTGCCAGGGCCCGTCCATCTCGTTGCCGAGGCACCAGAACTTGATGTCGTGCGGCTCCTCCCAGCCATGACTGCGGCGGAGGTCGGAGAGCTGCGTGCCGTCGGGATGGTTGCAGTACTCGACCAGCCGGCGGGCCTCGTCCGGCCCCTTGGTGCCCAGGTTGACGGCCAGCATCGGCTCGATGCCGGCGAGCCTGCACCAGTCGACGAACTCGTTGGTGCCGAAGGTGTTGGGCTCGATCGACTTCCAGGCCAGCTCCAGCCGGCGCGGGCGCTGCTCGGCCGGGCCGACACCGTCCTCCCAGTTGTAGCCCGAGACGAAGTTGCCGCCGGGATAGCGCATGATCGTCGGCGCCAGCTCGCGCACGAGCTCCAGCACGTCACGCCGAAAGCCATTCTCGTCGGCGGTCGGGTGGCCGGGCTCGTAGATGCCGTCATAGACGCAGCGACCGAGATGCTCGACGAAGGCGCCGAACAGGCGGCGATCGGTCCGGCCGATCGCAAAGTCGCGGTCGAGGAGCACCTTCACGTCACGCATCGTCGCGATCTCCAGTCTCAGCTTGAGGCCTGCGGCACCGCCGGCGCCGGCTGGGTAGGGGTGGGGTTGCGGAGGCCCTGCGTCGCCATGTCGGGCGAGAGGACCGATGACTTGAGCAGGATCGAGTAGGGGTGCTGCGGGTTGTCGAGCACTGCCCGGGCCTCGCCGGCTTCAACGACCTTGCCCTTCTGCATGATGATGATGCGGTCGCTGATGTAGTAGGCGGTGGCGAGGTCGTGGGTGATGTAGATGATCGACACCCGCAGCTCGTCGCGCAGCTTCTTGAACAGGTTGACGATCGACATCCGCAGCGAGGCGTCGACCATCGAGACCGGCTCGTCGGCGATGATCAGCGACGGCTGCGAGACCAGTGCCCGGGCGATGGCGGTGCGCTGGAGCTGGCCGCCCGAGAGCTCGTGCGGGAACCGGCCCTTGACCTCCACGAGCGACAGCCCGACCGCGCGCAGCGCCTCGTCGGCCAGCCGCTCGGCCTCGGCCCCGCGCCGTGCCCCGCGAAAGCGGCGGGCGCTCATCAGGAGATAGCGGTCGACCCGCTTCAGCGGGTTGAAGGCCTCGAACGGGTTCTGGAAGATCGGCTGGATCGCGGCCATGAAGGCCATGCGCGCCCTGGCGCCGTTTATCTCGCGTCAGGTCCTGGCCGCGGAACCGGATCGAGCCCGAGCTCGGCTGGACGAGGTTGAGGATCATCCGGGCCAGCGTGGTCTTGCCGCTTCCCGATTCGCCGATGATGGTGAAGATCTCCGGCCGCTCGGCCTCGAGCGTGAAGCTGACGTCGGCCACGGCCTCGACCTGATTGCGGCCGAAAAGCCCGCCCATGGCGTAGGTCTTGCCCACGTCCTGGATCGCCAGGAGCTCGCTCATGGCCTGCTCTCGGCCATGGCCGGTGCCGGCTGGACGGCAGGGTCGGCAGCAAAGCAGGCGACCCGATGCTCAGGCGCCAGGATGGTCAGGGCCGGCCGCTCGCGGCGGCAAATGTCCATGGCAAGCGGGCAGCGCGGATTGAAGCGGCAGCCGTGCGGCGGGTCGGCAAGGTTGGGGGGTGTCCCTTCCAGCGCCTTCTTCGGGCTGAGGTCGCCGATCCGGGGCAGGCTCGCGATCAGGTGTGCGGTGTAGGGATGAAGGGGCGAGCGGAAGACATCCTCCGTCCGGCCCTCCTCCACCAGCCGGCCCGCATACATGATGCCCAGCCGGTCGGCCATGGTGGCATGGACCGCCATGTCGTGGGTGACGAAGAGCATCGAGGAGCCGATCTCCTGCTGCACCTCGCGGATCATGCCCAGGACATCCTTCTGCACCACGACATCGAGGGCGGTGGTCGGCTCGTCGGCGATGATGAATTCCGGCTGGCAGATGGTGGCGAGCGCAATCGCCACGCGCTGCCGCATCCCGCCCGAGAGCTCGTGCGGATAGGCGTCGAGAGCCGAGGGCTGCAGCCGAAGCCGCTCGAGATGCGCCTCGACCCGGCCGAAGAACTCGGCCTTGGAGCCCGGCATGTGGCGGAAGGCGAAGTCGACGAAGGAGGCACGCACCCGGCGCACCGGGTTCAGCACGTTCATCGAGCCCTGCATCACGTAGCTCAGATGCTTCCAGCGGACGCCGGCCAGGGCTTCCTGGCTCAGCTCGAAGATGTTGCGGTCGAGGAAGCTGTAGCGTGCCGTGCCGCCCAGCACGTTGAGCGGCGGCCGGTTGGCGCCGGCGATGGTCTTGATGAAGCTGGTCTTGCCGCTGCTCGATTCGCCGGCGAGGCCGTAGATCTCGTTGCGCTGCACGTCGAGGCTGATGTCGTCGACCGCCTTCACCTCGCGCGTGACGCCGAAGTAATGCATCTGATAGTAGGCGCGCAGGTTGCGCACCGTGAGCGCCGGGCCCTCGGCGCCCATTAGCCGACACCTCCGCCCATGCGGGCGAGGCGGCTGCGCGGGTCGATATACTCGTTCATCGACACGGCGAGCAGGAACAGGCCGATGAAGGTCGCGGTGATGGTCAGCGTCGGGAAGACGAACCACCACCAGATGCCCGAGACCATGGCGCTGTGCTGGTTGGCCCAGAAGATCATGGTACCGATGGTCGGCGTGTTGATGTCCGTAAAACCAAGCACCGAGAGGGTGACCTCGAGGCCGATCGACCAGTTGATGTTGTTGAGCGTGGTCGAGAACACGATCGGCAACACGTAGGGCAGGTGCTCCTGGATCAGGATCTCCCAGGTCCGCATGCCCGAGAACACGCTGGTGCGGGTGAACTCGCGGGTCTTCAGGCTCATCATGACCGAGCGGATGAGGCGGGCGTCGTAAGCCCAGCCCAGGAACGCCATGACCAACGCCAGGAGCGTCCAGGTCATGTAATCGCGCATGACGAAGTAGAAGAGGATCAGAAGCGGGAACAGCGGAATGATGATGAACGTGTCGTTGATCGACATCAGCACGCGATCGGTGAGCCCGCCCTTGTAGCCGGCGACGAGGCCGATCAGGAGCGAGAGCAGGCGGCTGATGAGGGCGACGGCGAAACCGAAGAGGAGCGTGTTGCGGATTGCGGCCGTGAGCTGCCAGAAGGTGTCCTGGCCGCGCGAGGTGGTGCCCATGGGATAGGCCCATGAGGGCGGCAGGTCCGGCGCCACCACATAGATGTCGCCCGGCGGATAAGGTGCGAAGGCCGACATGACGGCGAGGCCGATGATGGCGCTCGTGATGACGGCACCGACCGCAAACTCGCGGTTGTAGCGGAACAGGTCGCGGACGATCCTCAGCATCGGCTCAGCTCAGCTGCATGCGTGGATCGAACAGCGGATAGAGCACGTCGATCAGGAACACGGCCGCCGAGACGGCGATGATCGAGATGGCGGCGACGCCCAGGACAAGGCTGTAGTCGGCCGAGTAGACCGCGCCGATCAGCAGACGGCCAAGGCCGGGATAGCTGAAGACATACTCGACGATGATCGTACCGTTGAAGATCGCACCAAGCGACATGGCGAGACCGGTCACCTGCGGGACCAGCGCATTGCGCATGACGTAGGAGGAGAGGATGCGGCGGCGGTCGACGCCGCCGAGCTCGGCATAGGTGACGTAGTCCTCGGTGACGATGTTCGAGACCAGGGCCCGCATGCCGAGGAACCAGCTCCCGAGACCGACGAGGATGATCGACAAAGCGGGCAGGATCGAATGGCGGACGACGCTGAGGACGAACTCGGCATTGAGGCCACGCTCGATGTTGGGTGCCGCACCGCCGGCGATCGGCAGGATCGGCCAGAGCGAGCCGAAGATGATCAGCAGCACGAAGGCGATGATGTAGTAGGGCACCGGGTGCAGGCCCATGACGATCAGGCCGAACAGCTTCAGGATGCGGCTGTCCCGGTAATAGCCGGCAAGACCGCCCAGCAGGTTGCCAAGTGTCCAGACGATCAGGGTGCAGATCACGAGCAGCCCCACCGTCCACGGCAGGGCGCGCCCGATCAGGACCGAGACCGGGGTCGGGAAGGCGGAGAGCGACGGGCCGAAGTCGAGCATCAGCATGCGCCCCCAATAGGCCACGTACTGGGCAAGCAGCGGCTCATCGGTGCCGTAGAGCTCGGCCAGCGCCTCCCGCATCATCAGCACGGCCTCGGGACTTGTGTCCCCGAAGGCGGTCATCTGCGAGACCATGTGCTCGACCGGATCGACCGGCGTCAGATGGGTGACGAAGAAGGTGAGCGAGATGCCGATGAACACGACAAGCGCGAACTGGCCGAACCGCTTCAGCACGTAGAGGCCGTAGCTGCGCATGGATCAGGAGCCCTCGTGAGCGGCGAGGGATCGGGAGCGGAGGCTCCTTGGAGCGCCGCTCCCGATCGGGGAGCGGGCCTAGGGCTGGGTCGGCTTCAGCCGCACCATCATGTAGCGGGAGTTCGACCAGTTCGGGACCGGGTTGGTGTAGGGGTTCTTGGCCGTCGGATAGCCCGTCCAGTAGGTCTGATCCATTACCGTAAAGACGTTGTAGGCCATGAGCGGGATGACCGGCATCTCCTGCACGGCCAGCTTCACGAACTCCCGGCCGAGCTCGACACCTTTGGGATCGTCGAAGGAGGTCTTGCGGACCTCCTCGATGATCTTGTCGAGCTCCGGGCTCGACCAGCGCGACCAGTTGCGCGGGGTCTGCACCTTGCCGGCGGGCTGGACGAACTGCGAGTGCCAGCTGTCGAGGAAGAACGACAGGTCGGGATGCCCGCCCCAGGTCTCCACGCTCCAGCTGATCGCGGCCTCGAAGTCGCCGCCGTTGCGCCGGGTGAGGAAGGCCGCCTGTGCCGCCTCCGCCGTGGCGTCGATGCCGAACTGGCGCCACTGCTGGGCGATCATCGTTCCGGCCCGCGTCATCACCGGGCGGGCGTCGCCCTCGACCATGAGCTTGATGGCGAAGCGCTCGCCGCTGGGCGTGTACCAGTCGTTGCCGCGCCGGGTGAAGCCGGCCCGCTGCATCAGCTCGGCTGCCGCCTCGGTGTCCTGCTTCCACCAGCCGGCGCCGAACGAGGCCGAGATCTCGGCCGGGTCGTCCGGGATCTGGTCGCCCATGGAGGGGCGCAGCATGGCGGCGATCTGCTCGCCGATCGTAGCGTCGTAGGGCCGGATCTTCCGCTGCCCGGTGTCGACCTCGAAGGCCGTGAGCCACTCCTTCATCGGGTTGTGATAGTATTCGGGGTGGGTCCCGGTCGGCGGGATGGCGATCGCCGAGATGGTGGCGGCACCGCGATAGGAGGCCATCGACACCGCCTTGATGTCGATCGCCAGCGCCAGCGCCCAGCGCACGTCGCGGCTCTGGAACTTCGGGTTCTGGTGGTTGAGGATCACCTGCGGCAGCGTCGGATCCGGATGGGCGTAGGGAAAGCCCTCGAACCAGGCGATCGACGACGGCGAATCCTTGGCCAGCGTCAACATGCCCTCGGGCGAGACGTCGTGGATGACGTCCAGCTCGTGGTTCTTCTGCGCGATCACGCGGCGGTCGGGCGGGCCCGGATCGACGTAGGTGACGTAGCGCGGCGCCGGGCTCGCCGAAGCGCGCAAGCGTCGTGCGCTGCCAGTCGTCGCGCTTCTCCCAGGTGAACCACTGGCCGTTCGGGTCGTAGCCGTGCAGCTTGTAGGCGCCGATCGAGACCGGCGGGTTGAAGTCGAACTTCAGCGGGTCCTTACCCTCGAAGATGTGCTTGGGCATGATCCAGGCAGCGTTCCAGCGCACGGTGAAGAGCGCATGGAAGCGCGAGTTCGGCTTCTTCAGCTTGAAGACGACGGTATGCGGGTCGGGCGCCTCGACGCTGGCGACGTTGAGCTGGAACTGGGCGCTGCGGACCAGGCCATTGGTCTTCAGGTGGGTGTCGGTGGTGAAGACGACGTCGTCGGCCGTGAACTCCTTGCCGTCGCTCCAGAAGATGCCCGGCCGCAGCTTCACCGTCATCTCGGTGAAGTCGGCATTGTAGATCGGCGGCTCGGCGGCGAGCGAGTTGTCCCACACACCGTCGATGCCGTGATCGGGATCGATGTACCAGAACGTGTCCAGCGCCAGCTGATGCAGGCCGGTGGACTGGCCGCCGGCATTCACCGCCCAGATGTTGAACCAGCCGGCATTGCGGATGGTCCCTTCCGGGTTCTCGACGATGAGCGTCTGGTTTCTCGGCAGTCCCGAGGTGGCGGCCCCTTGCGCGTGCGCCGAGGCGCTTGCCAGCAGGGCGCCTGCAAAGGCCAACAGGTTCAGCAGTCGCATCGCTTCGCCCTCCCTGATCGCGCGGCGTGACGCCAGCCTCTTCTTTTTTCGAGAGGCAGGCGGCGAGCCTAGCCGCTCAGGTGGGCTGGATCAACGGATTATGATACTTATCAGTCCGGCGGATATACAAAGTCTCGAGCTCGATCGCCAGGCAGCTCAGGATCTGGCGCCGTTCCGGCGTAAATAGAGCCGCATCACGATGTCCTGATCGTAGTTGCCGAAGCCCTTGCCGAAGATGTTGACCCCGCCGGGATGGTCGGCGCGCTCGTCGATGCCGATGCGCATCCGGATCGAATGGTGCTGCGACAGCTCGAACATCGTCGATCGTGACCTCGGAGAGGCGCACGCCATCGACGAACGTGCCGGACGTGGCAATGCGCCAGGTCTTGAGCTTGCCGTACTGTGAGCCCTTCAGCTTCCACCAGGCGGGCGTGTAGACGCCACGCTTGTCGCCATAGTCGCCCGGCGATGTCCAGGTCCCGGCGCTGCATGTCGTTGACCCAGAGCGTGATGTCGGAGGGCCAGTTCAGGTTGGTCCCCGGGCACCTCGGATGAGAGCTCCATCGAGAACTCGATCATCTCGACGGTCGAGCCCAGGAGCTTGGCATTGTTCGGGAACTTGTACTCGACATGGCCGCGCCCGAACCAGGCCAGGGCCGCCTGGACCCGGCTCGGATCGAGGAAGGAGTCGGGCACGTCGAGCAGCCCGATGATGCCCGTGGTGGAGCACAGCCCGCACGGCACGCTGACCTCGGCACTGGTGAAGAGCCCGAGCGGCATCGACACCTCGACCAGATCATTGTCCCGCCGGCGGGCCTCCGTTTCAAAACGGATGAGTATTTCGTTGTACCTCGCCGTGCATATCTTCTGCTGGCCTTTCCTGGCGTTGATCGTCTCGGTTCCGATCAACCCGGCCCGCTCGAGCACCTGAACGTTGGTTGCCACGGTCGATTGCGGCAGCCGCAGCTCGTGGCTGATCTCGTTGACGTTCAGCTTGCCGCGCTCATGCAGGAGCTTGAGGATCCTGGCGCGCACGGGAGAGGCCAGGCCCTTCAGCACCTTCATCCCGTCATCGGGATCGATTGTCAGGAAGTTGGGCGCCATAGGCCGTCGCTACCCCGCCCTTTGAGCAAAGCATATCAGAAAGGCGGATAGCATGTTGGTGCCGCGGGCACATCCGGCCAAATGACCGTGCCTGTCTCCCCGGGCCGATCAGCCTCCGCCGGTGCCGTCCCCGCCTTCCATCCCGCGTAGATGGTTGCCCAGCCGCTCGGGCACGTCGAGTTCGAAGCCCAGGATCGCAGCCGACAGCGCCTTGCCGTAATTGTCGAGGCACAAGGATCGCGAGACACCACCGCCGAGAGCGCCCTCGCAGACGAAGTTGAGGACGCAGAGACCGTCGACGGCATAGCGGTGGACGGGGCCAGTGATCGCACCCCGGTAATGAGCCTTGAAGCGCTCGGCGGTGAGCTGCTCCTTCAGGAGCGGGTAGAGCTCGTCGGCATAGGTGATGACGCTGATGTTGGAGGTGTTGCCCTTGTCCCCGGCGCGGACGTGGGCGACGTGCTGCAGCTTCAGGCGCATGGGCGTCAGCTCTCCAGCATCTCGATCCGCCACGGCACGGCCTCGCGCGGCACCAGGCTCGACCAGATGCCGATGACCTCGCGTGCCCGGTCCTGGTGCGGCACCCGCTTGCCGGTCATGCCGACGCCGGAGACCGCCATGCCGTCGACCTCGCGGCCGACCTTCTCAGCCTCGGCACGGGTGGCGGTGCGGGCGGCGACGCGCACGGCCACCTCGTAGGGCTCGGGCGCATCGGCGGGCGTGGCATCGCCGTGGATGGCGTTGAGGCCCAGGAAGTCGATCCGCAGGTCCGAGGCCTCCAGGCCCACGATCTTGAAGCGCTCCTCGAGGATGGTGCGCGCCAGCCGGGCACGGCGCAGGGCGCCAGGGCCGGCGTAGAAGAACATGTCCTCGCCGATGAAGCCCTCGATGCAGCCGATCGAGACCTTGAGCGTGGGCGGGCGCGGCTTGCCGCCGAGATTGGTGACCCGCACCCGGTCGGGGCCGACCTCCTCGAGGACAGCCGTGGTGAAGTCGACCGTGACGTCGGGTGTCAGATAGTTGGCGGGGTCGTGCACCTCGTAGAACAGCTGCTCCTTGACCGTGCGCCGGTCGACGGCACCGCCGGTACCTGCCACCTTGGTGATGACCGCACTGCCGTCGGGCTCGACCTCGCAGATCGGGAAGGCGAGGTTCCAGGGCTCGGGCACGTCCTTGAAGCCCGGGTCGCAGAAGTAGCCGCCGGTGACCTGCGCCCCGCATTCCATGAGATGGCCGATGCCGTTGCCGCGGCCGAGCACGACGTGGTCGAGCGGATCCCAGCCGAACTCGTGCAGCATCGGCGCCATGAAGATCGAGGGATCGGCCACCCGGCCGGTGAGCACGATCTGAGCACCCTGGCTGAGGGCCTCAGCCACAGGCTCGGCACCCAGATAGGCCTCGGCCGACAGGATAGAGCCCGCCAGGGCCGACACAGGCCGTCCGTCCTCCAGGAGTGGCGAGCCGAGCTCGACCACCCGGTCCTCGATCTGGCTGCCGGTGACGGCGGCGATCCTCACCCCCTTGTGCGCCGAGCTCGCGCAAGAGCTCGGCCACGCGCAGGGCAGCACCTCTCGGGTTGATCCAGCCCTGGTTGCTGACGATCCGCGTGCCGCGCCGCATGCAGCCGGGCAGCACCTTGCGCATGCGGTCGTCGAGATAGGTGTCGTAGCCGGGGAAGGTGGGATCGCGCCGCTTGCGCACCTGGGCGGCCGAGACGGTGGCCTCGGCCATGGTCTCGAAGCAGAGATAGTCGAGGTCGCCCGCCTCGGCGTTGAGCGCCGCGGGCTCGATCCGATCGCCCCACCAGGACGAGCCCGAGCCGATGCGCAGGCGGTCCGAGCCCATCCGAACGCCTCCCAGTTTGTTCTGCAGGACGGAATGATCGGCCCTGCTTTGACGGCCGCTCCCCGGCAGGCCTGCCTTCAGCGTTCCAAAGCATGGAACGCCTGCCTTGACAAGCTGGCGGCCGGTGCCAAGGATCGTCCTTGTCACGACCGGGCAACGGCGGACGATCAGGGAGGAAACCATGAGCCTGCGCCGACGCGCTTTGACGGGCATGATGGCGGCCGCTGGCGTGGCTCTGCTGACCGGACAGCCGGCCGGTGCTGCGGACAGCATCAAGATCGGCTGGCTCTCCTCGTTGACGGGTCCGCTCTCCTCGGCAGCGATCGCCGAGAACGAGGGCGTGAAGTTCGCGGTCCAGGAGATCAACGCGAAGGGTGGGGTGCTGGGGCGGCAGCTCGAGCTGATCACCCGCGATACAGCGGGCGAGCCGACCAAGGCCGTGAACCTCGCCCAGCAGCTTGTCTTCCGCGACAAGGTCGAGTTCGTGATCGGGCCGGTGAACTCGGGCGAATCGTTGGCGACCGTGCCGATCGTCGCCAAGGCCGGGATCCCGAACCTCGTCATCGGCACGGTCGACACGTTGATCAACCCCGAGTTCTATCCGCTGGCCTTCCGGGTCATCAACACCAACCAGCAATGGATCGACGCCGCCAACGGCTATGTCGTGAAAACCCTGGGCCTGAAGAAGGTGGCGGTGATCGGCGACACCTCGGGCTATGGCACCGCCAGCGCCAAGTCGGCTTCCGAGCTCCTGGTCAAGGCCGGAGTCGAGCCGGTCTATTCGGCCCTGATCGACCCTAACAAGACCGACCTCACCGACGAGCTGACCAAGGCCAAGGCCGCCGGTGCCGAGGTCATCATGCCCTGGTCGGCCGCCACGGGCCTCCTGGCGCGGCTGCTCAACACGCGGGGCGACATGGGCTGGAACGTGCCGGTGGTGGGCCACCCGGCGCTGATGGCGCTGCCGGTGAAGCCGCTGCTCAACAAGCCCGAATACTGGGAGAACGCCTTCGGCTCGGGCTATCGCAGCACGACCTACAAGCCGGACGGCACGCTGCCGCCGCGTACCCAGGCGCTCATGGACGCGATCCGCCCCGGTCTCGGCGGCAAGATCGAGTTCACCTTCTGGTGGGTGGCGCTGGGCTATGATTGCGTGAAGATCATCGAGCACGGGATTACCAAGGCAGGCTCGACCGACGGCGAGGCTTTCGCCAAGGCGCTCGAGAGCACGTCCGGCCTCGAAGGTGTCTACGCCACCTACAGCTGGGGCCCGGGCCAGCACAACGGCTTCCCTGACGGCGAGATGGTGATCGAGATCGCCAACAGCCTGAAGGACGGCAGCTGGCAGCCGGCGCCGAACCAGTAGGCCGGCAGGGCACCAGACGGGGCCGCCGATGCTGGCCGTCATCGTCTCCGGACTCGCGATCGGTGCCGTCTACGCCGCGACGGCGCTGGCCTACAACGTGATGTTCTCGACCTCGAAGGTGCTGAGCATCACCACCGGCCACCTGTGCATGCTGGGCGGCGTGTTCGGCGCCTGGCTGGTCGCCGATCTCGGCCTGCCGATACCGGTCGGGCTCGTTGGCGCCGTCCTCATCGGTGCCGCCTTCGGTTGGCTCACCGACCTCATCGCCATCCGCCGTGTGCTCGCCCGCTCGGACGAGCATCTCTGGCTGCTCAGCACGCTGGCCGTCGCCACCATGGTCCAGCAGGCGGTGGGCCTGTGGTGGGGCACGGAGCCGCGACCGTTCCCGCGCCTGATCCCGCAGGATTTCGGCGCGGGGCTCTTCGACCAGCGCTACTGGCTGCCGGTCGCCACCACGGTCGTCCTGGCTCTGGGGCTCGAGCTCTTCTACCGCCGGACGATGTTCGGCAAGGTGTTCCAGGCCGTGTCCGAGGACGCCTTCGCCGCCCGGGCACGCGGCATCTCGACCGACCGGGTGCGCGCTTTCTCCTATGCCCTGGCCGGCGGCATCGGTGCCCTCGCCGGCTTCGCCGCGGGCCAGCTCACCTTCGCCTACTTCGCGCTCGGGCTCACGCTCACCCTCTACGGCTTCATCGCCCTCGCCGTGGGCGGGCTCGGCAGCAATCTGGGGGCGGTGATCGGCGGCCTGGCGCTGGGCCTCCTGACCTCGTTCGCCACCTACTTCGTCGGCGGCGAGCTGCAGCAGACGATCGCCGTTGGCCTCCTGATCCTCGTCCTTCTCCTGCGCCCGGAAGGCCTCTTCGGCGCCCGGCAGACGAGGCCGGTATGAGGAGTGCCCGGCTCCTCGTGCTCGCCCTGGCCGCCCTGGCGCTGGCAGCGCTCCCGTGGTGGGCCGGGGACGCCTACCAGCTCCATCTCGCCACCCTGATCGGCGCCTACTGGGTGCTGATCGCCGGGCTCAACCTCGTCGTCGGCTTCACCGGCCCGCTCTCGGTCGGGCATGTGGGCCTGCTGGCGATCGGGGCCTATGCGTTCGCGATCCTGGCCGGCACGCACGGCGTCGATCCGATGCTGTCCCTGCTCGTGGCCGCGTCGCTGGGCGGCTTGATCGGCTTCCTCCTCGGCCTTCCCTCCCTGCGCCTGCCCGGCTTCTACTTCGCGCTCGTCACGCTGGCCTTCGCCCTGATCGTCACCGAGCTTGTGCTCGCCTTCGGCGATCTTACCGGCGGTGGGATGGGGCTGGCCGTCCCGGGCTTCGGGCCGCCCTTCGCCACCCCGGACGGCTTCTACTGGCTGGTCCTCGCCATGGCCGCCGTCGTCACCTGGCTCACCTGGAACGTGACCCGCCTGATGTGGGGCCGCGCACTCCTCGCCGTGCGCGACAGCGAGGTCACGGCGGCCTCGGTCGGCGTCTCGCTATTTCGCAAGAAGCTCACCGTCTTCACCTTCAGCGGGGTGACGGCCGGGGCAGGGGGCGCGCTCTTCGCCTCGCTGCAGAGCTACATCACGCCCGACACCTTCATCTTCGAGATCGGCCTCTTCTTCTTCGTCTGCATCATCATCGGCGGGCGCGGCAGCATCCTCGGCCCGTTCCTGGGCACGGTGGTGCTGACGGCGCTGCCGGAGCTCGTCGCCCCCTTGGCGAAGCTCGGCAACTTCTTCTACGGGCTCGTCCTTCTGCTGGTCGTTCTCTTGGTGCCCGAAGGGATTGGCCGCCTTCTCGAGCTGGCGCTGCAGCGGCTGCGCCGGCAGCCGATCGAGCATCGGGTGGTGGCACCTCAGCTGGAGCGGCTGCAGGCGGCCCTGGCCGGAGCCCGGCGTTGAGCACGAGCCTCGTGGCCGAGGCCGTGAGCAAGCGCTTCGGCGGCGTGAGTGCCCTGGAGGAGGTCTCGCTCGAGCTGCTGCCGGGCGAGATCCACGGCCTGATCGGACCGAACGGCAGCGGCAAGACCACGCTGCTCAACCTTTTCTCAGGCTATTACCGTGCCGATGCCGGCGCCGTCCGGCTGGGCAGCGAGGACCTGACCCAGGCCCGCGTCCAGCGGCGGGCAGATCTCGGGATCGCCCGCACCTTCCAGAAGCCCCGCCTCATCAACAGCCTGAGCGTGCTCGACAATGCCATGCTGGGCGGCTGGCCGGAGACCCGCAGCGGCTTCTTCGCCAGCGCCTTTGCCCTGCCGCAGGCCCGTCGCGAGGACCGCATCGTGCGCGAGCTTGCGGTGGAGATGCTGCACGGCGTCGGCCTCGGCCACGCCCTGGCACGCTCCGCCAGCCTGCTCGAGCATGCCGAGCAGCGCTTCCTGGAGATCGCGCGCGGCCTCGTCATGCGGCCCCGCTTCATCCTCCTCGACGAGCCCGCCGGCGGGCTCACCGGGACCGAGATCGAGCAGCTGCGGCAGGTGCTGGGCGTCCTGCGTGCCGCCGGCATCGGCGTGCTCCTGGTCGAGCACCATACCGACTTCGTCTTCCGCTGCTCCGACCGCGTCACCACCCTCGATCTCGGCCGGATGCTCCGGCACGGCCGGCCCGAGGAGGTGCGCAGCGACGCCGAGGTGATCCGTGTCTATCTTGGCGCCTGAGCCTGGAGCGGACCGCCCACCGGGGCCGGCGCTGCTGGCGGTCGAGGGCCTCACCGTCGCCTACGGCAAGGCCGAGGTCGTCCACGACGTCTCGCTCGAGGTGCGGCAGGGCGAGCTCGTGGTCCTCCTGGGCCGCAACGGGGCCGGCAAGAGCACCATCCTGAACGCCATCTCGGGCCTGATCCGCAAGCGATCGGGCAAGGTGCGCCTTGAGGGCCGGGACGTGACCGCCGCAAGCCCGCGCGCCATCGTCCGCGGCGGGCTCGTCCAAGTCCTGGAGGGGCACCGCGTCTTCACCACGCTCTCGGTCGAGGACAATCTGCTCCTCGGCACCTACGCCTGGCATGCCCACGGCGACCGGCGCCGGCTCGATCGCATCTACGCCCTCTTCCCCGAGCTGGCCTCGCGCCGGCGCCAGCCGGCTTCGCGGCTGAGCGGCGGGCAGCAGCAGATCCTGGCCGTGGCGCAGAGCATCATCGGCGAGCTGCGTCTCCTGATGCTGGACGAGCCCTCGGGCGGCTTGGCGCCGATCCTGGTCGACCGCATCCTGGATGTGGTGCAGGGCCTGTGCCGCGAGGGGATCGGCGTGCTGCTGGTGGAGCAGCTGGTCGAGAAGGCGCTGCGCAACGCGGGCTACGCCTATCTTCTGGAGACCGGCAGGATTGCGGGCGAAGGACCGGCTGCAAGCGTGGCACAGGGCGATCTCCTGCGCCGCATCTATCTGGGCGATCATGGGAGGATGGACGAGGTATGAGCGAGAACCCGCGCTGGAAGCGGCGGCCGGAAGGCTCGACCTGGGGTGATTTCGGGCCGGACGACCAGCTCGGCCGCCTGAACCTGATCACGCCCGCGAAGGTGCTCCAGGGCATCGCCGAGGTGAAGGAGGGGCGCAGCTTCTGCCTGTCGCTGCCGCTCGACTATCCGGGCGGCAACGTGCTCAATCCCCGCCGCTATCCGCCGGTCCTGCGCCCGACGCTGCGCAACGGTCAGCCCAACTTCAACTTCCGCCTGGGGACGATCGAGCCCGACCGGACCGACATCGTCAGCGACGACCTGGTCGTCATGCACACCCAGTACTCGACCCAATGGGACAGCCTCGCCCATGTCGGCCAGCTGTTCGATGCCGACGGCGATGGCGAGCCCGAGGCGGTCTACTACAACGGCTACCGCGCCGAGCAGGACGTGGTCGGGCCGAGCGGCGGGGACGATGCGGGCCACACCGGCACCATCCGGGCCGAGAGCACCTCGGGTGCTAAAGCGCTCGGCATCGAGGGGATGGCGGCGCACGGCGTGCAGGGCAGGGCGGTGATGCTCGACCTGCTGCACCATTTCGGGCCGGGCCGGACGGTGGTGGGCTACGCCCAGCTGCGGCAGGTGCTCGACGCCGACCGGATCGTGGTCGAGGAGGGCGACATGGTCTGCCTGCGCACCGGGTTCTCGGATGCGCTCCTGGCCATGAACCACAACCCTTCACCCTCGGTGATGGAGACGGCGGGTGCGGTGCTGGACGGTCGCGACCCCGATCTCCTGCGCTGGATCACCGACAGCGGCCTCTCCATCCTCGCCGCCGACAACTATGCCGTGGAGGCCCACCCGGCCGTGAGCCACCCCGGCTGCTGCGCCGCGCTGCCGCTGCACGAGCACTGCCTCTTCAAGCTCGGCGTGCATCTGGGCGAGATCTGGCACATGTCGCCGCTTGCCGACTGGCTGCGCGAGCATGGCCGCTACCGCTTCCTCCTGACCGCCCCGCCTCTGCGCCTGCCGGGTGCCGTGGGCTCGCCCGCCACCCCGATCGGGACGGTCTGATCCCAGAGCGCCGATGCCGCTGCATGCCTCGCCCACCAACGCCATCCAGAAGGTCTGCGCGGTCCTGCGCGCTTTGGGCGGGCATGCGCCCTTGCGGCTCTCGGAGGTCACGGTTGCAACCGGGCTCAACAAGGTGACGGCGCTGCGCATCCTGGACACGCTGATCGAGGAAGGCTTCGCCGAGCGGATCGAGACCGGCCGACGCTATAAGCTCGGGCGTGAGAGCCTGGCCCTGGCGGCCGGCCTGAAGCGACCGCACGACCTGCGCGACCTCGCCCGGCCCGGCATGATCCGGATTGCGGGTGCGTGCGAGGACACGGTCCTGCTCTCGGTGCGCAGCGGCGACGAGGCCGTGTGCATCGAGCGGCAGATCGGCGCCTTCCCGATCCGGGCCAACTATCTCGACATCGGCAGCAGGCGGCCGCTTGGGGTGGGTGGCGGCAGCACAGCACTCCTCGCCTGGCTGCCGGACGCGGAGATCGAGGCCCTTCTCGAGCAGGTGGCCGGCAAGCTCGCCCCCTATCCCCGGCTCTCGCTGGACCTAATCCGGGCCGGGATCGCAGCCGCCCGCGAGCGCGGCTTCGCCCTCTTCCTCGACCTCGTGATCGAGCGCATGGGCGGCATCGGCCTGCCGATCCGCGATCCTCAGGGCGGGATCATCGGCGCCTTCAGCATCGCCGCCCTCTCCGAGCGCATCCGCGGTCGCGAGAGAGAGTTGGTCGAGCTGATGCGCCGGGAGAGCGACCTCATCACCCGGGAGCTCGCCTGATGAGCTGGCTCATCGGCAGTGCGGCCACCCCTTATGGCCGGCACGAGGGCTCGACCACGCTGAGCCTGATGAGCGAGGCCGCCTCCGCAGCCCTGGCCGATGCCGGCCTCGAGCGCCGCGATGTCGACGGAGTCTTGTGCGGCTACTCGACGACCCTGCCGCATCTGATGCTGGCGACGCTCTTCGCCGAGCATTTCGGCCTCAAGCCAGCCTACGCCCACGCCATCCAGCTGGGCGGTGCCACCGGCTTTGCCATGGTGATGCTGGCGCACGAGCTGGTCCGGGCCGGCCGCGTCCGCAACATCCTGGTCGTGGCCGGGGAGAACCGGCTCACCGGCCAGAGCCGCGACAGCGCCGTGCAGACCCTGGCCCAGGTCGGCCACCCGGTCTACGAGGTGCCGCTGGGTGCTACCATCCCGGCCTATTACGGCCTCGTCGCCTCGCGCTACATGCACGAGCATAAGGTGAGCGAGGAGGATCTCGCCGCGCTCGCCGTGCAGATGCGCGCCCACGCCTGCAGCCACCCGGGCGCCCAGTTCCGCGAGCCGATCACGGTGGCCGACGTCATGGCCTCGCGCGCCATCGCCCGGCCCCTGAAGATCCTGGACTGCTGCCCTGTCTCCGATGGCGGGGCCGCCTTCGTCATCGGCCGCAAGCGGTTGGGCGAGCACGCGGTCCGCATCCGTGGCAACGGCCAGGCCCACACCCACCAGCATGTGAGCGCTGCCCCGAGCCTCACCAGCTTCGGCGCTGCCAGCTCGGCTGGGCAGGCGCTGGAGCAGGCGGGCGTCACGGCAGCCGACATCCGCTATGGCGCCATCTACGACAGCTTCACCATCACGCTGGCGATCCTGCTCGAGGAGATTGGCCTCGTCCCGCGCGGCGAGGCCGGCAGGCGCGCCGCGGCCGGCCACTTCGCCGTCGACGGTGCCCTCCCGCTCAACACCCATGGCGGGCTGCTCAGCTACGGTCACTGTGGTGTCGGCGGGGCGATGGCGCATCTGGTCGAGGCGCACCGCCAGATGACCGACCGCGCCGGCCCACGCCAGGTCAGGGACGCGTCCCTGGTCCTGGCGCATGGCGATGGCGGCGTCCTCTCCTCGCATGTCAGCCTCGTCCTGGAGCAGGTGCGATGAGCCAGGACTGGACCACCGGCACGCCCGCCATCCTCTACGAGCGCTGTGCTGCCTGCGGCACGGTCAGCTACTTCCGCCGCGGCTTCTGCCCCGTCTGCGGCAGCCCGGATGTCCGCTGCGAGCGCTCGGCAGGGGAGGGCCGTCTTTATGCCATCACCCACGTGGCGCGAGCGCCCACGCCCGAGCTGCGCGCCCTGGCACCTTACGCCATCCTCCTTGTCGACATGGCGGAGGGCTTCCGGATGATGGCGCACGGCGATCCCGCGCTCGCCATCGACGATCCGGTCAGGGCCGGCTTCCGGCCCTTCGGCGACCGGCTCGTCCCCTATTTCGAGCGTTCGCCGTGACGGCACCGCTGCCTGATCTCTCCATCGCCCTCGATCCGCGCTCCATCGCGGTGATCGGGGCGTCGGAGAACCCCAACAAGATCGGCGGCCGCCCGCTCGCCTATCTGCGCCGCTTCGGCTTCAAGGGCAGCGTCTACGCGGTCAATCCGAGGCGCAGCGAGACCCAGGGCTGGCCCACCTGGCCCAGCGTCAAGGACCTGCCGGAAGCGCCCGAGCTTGCGATCGTGGCGGTCCCGGGCGAGGCCGCCGTGGAGGCGATCGACGCCTGCGGCGAGGCAGGGGTCAAGATCGCCGTCCTCATGACCTCGGGCTTCGGCGAGAGCGATCCGGCAGCCGGCAAGGCCGTCGAGGCGGCCATGGTGGCGCGCGCCCGGGCTCGGGGCATGCGCATCGTCGGCCCCAACTCGCAAGGCCTCGCCAACTTCGCCACCGGCGCCATCGCCAGCTTCTCCACCATGTTCATCGAGGTGGAGCCGGAGGACGGCCCGGTCGGCATCGTCAGCCAGAGCGGGGCCATGAGCGTGGTGCCCTACGGGCTGCTGCGCCAGCGCGGCATCGGCATCCGCCACAGCCATGCCACCGGCAACGATGGCGACGTGTCGGTGGCCGAGCTTGCCACCGCGGTCGCCCGCGATCCGGGCCTGCGCCTCCTTCTGCTCTACCTGGAGAGCATCGCCGACGCCGCTCACCTGGCGGCCCTGGCCGAGACCGCGCGCGAGCGCCGGCTCCCCATCATCGCGCTGAAGGCCGGCCGCACTCCTGCCGGGCAGCAGGCGGCCCGCTCGCACACCGGCGCGCTTGCCAACGAGGACCGTCTCGTCGACGCGTGGCTCGAGGCGCACGGGATCCTGCGTGCCCGCACCACGACCGAGCTCGTGGCCGGGGTCGAGCTCTACCTCAAGGGCTGGCAGCCTTCGGGCCGGCGTCTGGTCGCCATCAGCAACTCGGGTGCCACCTGCGTCATGGCGGCCGATGCTGCGGCCGACGCTGGTCTCGCCCTCGAGCCGTTGGCACCCGGCACGCGCGAGGCCCTGGGCCGCATCCTGCCGACCTTCGCCTCGACCGTGAACCCGGTCGACATCACGGCAGCCCTGCTCACCAACAGCCGCCTTTTCAGCGACATCCTGCCCATCATCGCCCAGGACCCCGCGGCCGATGCCTTCCTCGTCGGCGTTCCCGTCGCCGGCACCGGCTACGACGTCGAGGCCTTCGCCCGCGACACCGCCGCATTCGCCGCCGCGACGGGCAAGCCCATCGTCGTCGCAGCTCCGCAGCCGCCGGTGGCCGCCCGCTTCGCCGCCACCGGCCTGCCGGTATTCACGGACGAGTCCGTGGCCGTGGCGGCTCTGGCCCGCTTCATCCATCACCACGCCATCATGCGGCAGGCCCGCCCGGCCCAAGCCCCGCGTTCCATCGATCCTCCAGCGTGCCAGGCAGTCGACCACCGCCCTCAACGAAGCCGAAGCACTGGACCTTCTGGCCGGGCGCGGTGCCCCCGTCGTCCGCTTCACTCTCGTGCAGGACGAGACGGCCGCCATCGCCGCCTTCAGGAGCTTCGGCGGCCCCGTCGTCCTCAAGGCCTGCTCGCGCGACATCCTGCACAAGACGGAGCTGGGCCTCGTGCGCCTGGGCCTCGCCAGCGAGGACGCCGTGCGCGCCGCCTGCCGTGACCTTCAGGCCCGTGTCGCGGCGAGCGGCCACCGCCTCGACGGCATCATCGTCGCCGAGATGGCGAGCGGCCGCCGCGAGCTCCTGATCGGCGCCCATGTCGACCCGGTGTTCGGTCCGGTGGTCGTGGTCGGCGATGGCGGCCGCTACGTCGAGGCCCTGCCCGACCTCCAGCTCCTGTTCCCGCCTTTCACGACGGACGAGGTCCTGGCCTCCCTCCACCGCCTGCGGATCGCCCCGGTGCTGGCCGGCACGCGCGGCGAGCCGGCGCTCGACCTCGACGCGGTGGCGAGGCTGGCCGTCCTCGTCGGCGAGCTCCTGCTCGACGACGAGGTGAACCTCGCCAGCCTCGACCTCAACCCGGTCCTCACCGGGGCGATGGGCGAGGGCTGCCGCGTGCTCGACGCCGTAGCTCTCCTGGCCAGTGGAAGCCGGCTGCCCGTCGGCTCCTAGCAGTCCCAGCTTGCTTACTGCTTTTCCCGCCAAAGTAGATCAAGTGCGAGATATCGCGCGGAATGGTAGGCTGATGTAGCCGGAGGCCATCAGTTCGCATTGAGGGTTGATCACGTCGATGCAGGGCGTCGCTCTGAAGTGGACCGCCAGTTCGCAGCGGGATGGGGGATTGGCCGGAGTCGAGGCGTGCTCCGGCTTCTGGCGCCTGCTCCATCGGCTCGATGCCCGGCTGCGGCTCCTGCGTCAGGACCTGGCCGACCGGAGCACGCGCAAGCCGCCATGGCCGCGCCGTGCGGCCCTGCTGGCACGCGGGTTCCACTCCAGCCGCGACGAGGAGTACGGGCCCGGGTTCGTTCGCTGCCCGGACCTCTTTCTCAGCGACCTCACCCGGCTCGAGCACGGCGGCCGGCTCAACGCTCCCTTCGGCCCTGTCCTCGCGGACAAGCTGCTCTTCTGGGGCATGCTGCGCGGCTTCAGCGACGCGATCGCACCGGTGACGGCAATCGCCCACGGCGGGCTGCTCACCTGGCTGGAGGGCCCGCGCGCCGGCACGACGGTGCCGCTGGCCCTGGGATTGGGGACCCTCGAAGGCCGCCACGTCTTCAAGTCGCCGCGCGGCAGCATGGGGCGCTGGCTGTTCTCCTTCGAGCAGCGGGACGGCATGGCACGGGTGGACGGCGTCGATCTGCCGGTGGCGGCCCTGGCCCGGCTGTTCGCCCGCAGCGTGCTGATCGCCTGCCCCTTCGTGCAGCAGGCGGACTATGCCCAGACGATCTTCCCGCATGCCGGCAACTCCATCCGCCTCGTCACGATGTATGACGGGCAGCGGCGGGAGGCCTTCCTCGCCGCCGCCTGCCATCGCTTCGGCCGGGCAGGGGCTGTGAGTGTCGCCGACAACCGGAACCAGGGCGGGCTCACGGCCGACCTCGACCCTGCCTCCGGCGTGCTGGGCAATGCGGTCTGGTTCGAAGGCCGCAGCCGGGCCGAGGGTGCCGCGCATCCCGACACCGGCGCCCGCATCGCGGGCGTGGAGGTCCCCGGCTGGAGCCGCATCCGCGACGGTATCCTCGACCTTGCCGGCCGGGTGCCGTTCCTGCCGCATGTGGGCTGGGACGTGATCGCCACCGGCTCCGGTTTCAGCATCCTGGAAGGCAACAGCCAGCCGAGTCTCACCATCTCTCAGACCTTCCGGCCGCTCTTGGTGGATCCGCGGGTGCGGCAGTTCCTGGAGCATTATGACGTCATCTGACGCGTTGTTCGCCAGACGGGCGGGAATCGGTTCGGCGTTAACCACCGGATAGAGTTCTCTCAGGCATCTTGCGCGCATAAGTAGATAGTCGTATCCGACAGGCTGCATCGGGCAAAAGGGGTGGTCGGGTTGGCCGGACAGATGCCGGGCGCTGCCCTGCAGTGGGCTCAGCGGCCTCGTCGCCAGAAGAAGACTGCCGCAGCGCCGGCCGGCCTCTCCGGCCTGACCGACCGGCTCCTGGCCCGGCTCTCGTTCCTGCGCGAGGAGTTCGCGGATCACAGCGCGCGCAAGCCGCCCTGGCCCAGTCGGGCGGGCCTGCTCGGCAAGGGCTTCCTCGCCACCCGCCGCGAGACCTATGGGCCGGCCCTGGAACAGCATCCCGAGCTCTATCTCAGCGACCTTGCCCGGACCGAGCATGGCGAGCGCTACAACGCCCCTTTCACCATCGTCCTCCAGGACAAGCTCATCTTCTGGGGCATGATGCGGGGCCTGAGCGACGCCGTAGCACCGGTGGCGGCGCTCATCCACGGCTCGCTCCTCACCTGGCTCGAGGGACCGCGGGCCGGGACCACCCAGCCCTTGCGGGAGGGGCTCGAGGCGCTCGAAGGCCGGCACGTCCTGAAGTCGCCGCGCGGCAGCCGCGGCCGACATATCTTCGCACTGGAGCAGCGGGCCGGAGTTGCCACGGTGGATGGTGTCGACCTCCCGGTCGCCAAGCTGGCCGAGCTCTTCGCCGGCAGCATCCTGATCGTCTGCCCGTTCGTGCAGCAGGCGCCCTACGCGGAACGGATCTTCCCCCGGACCGCGAACTCGGTCCGGCTCTTGACCATCTTCGACGACGAGCGTCGCGAGCCGTTCCTGGCCGCCGTATGCCATCGGTTCGGCCGGGCCGGTGCCGTGAGCATCGCCGACAACTGGGACCGTGGCGGCCTGCTGGCCGATCTCGATCCCGAGACGGGCGTGCTGGGCCAGGCCGTCTGGCTCGATGCGGAAGGCAGGCGCGGCGAGGGTACGGCACACCCCGACAGCGGCGCCCGCATCACCGGCGTGGCAGTGGAGAGCTGGCCACGGATCCGCAGCGGCATCCTCGATCTTGCGGCCCGGGTGCCTTTCCTGCCGGTCATCGGATGGGACGTGGTCGCCACCGCCGGGGGCTACAGCATCCTGGAGGGCAATGGCCGGCCCGGCCTGACCAGCGTCCAGGCCTTTCGCCCGCTTCTGGCCAACCCACGCGTGCGGCGGTGCATGGGGCGCCGTGGCTTCATCTGAGGCGGAGCCCGAGCTCACGGCGGCACAGCGGTGCAAGCGCGCCCGGGTCGGCGACAGCGTGCTCATGCTGGACGAGGCGGGCTCGCAGCTGGTGCTGCTCAGCCCCGTGGCAGGGGTCGTGCTCGAGGGGATCGAGGCCGGCCTGAGCCCGGATGCCATGGCGGCCTCGATCGCCGCCCGGTTCGGGCTCCAGGAGGAGGTGGTCCTGGGCGAGGTCGACCACCTGCTTGCGGTCTTGCGCCCGGGCAGCCCGCCCGTCGCCACGGCCGGCCCCCGGACCGCCGACCCCGCCTCGGGCGAGGCAGCGACGCTCGACGAGCTTTTGGACATCGCCGGCCGGCTCGTCCGCGTACGCTGTGTCGGCAGCCCGGCGGATCTGCGGCTGCTCGACAAGCTGCGGCACCGCCGTGTCGAGGCCGGCCAAGCCGACGTCACGCTCGCCATCGTGGGCACCGAGCGCCGGCGCGGCCTGGCCCTGCTCCGTGAAGGCATGCCCCCGGTCCACGCCGCCACGCGTCGCGAGCTTGCGGGCCATCTCTACCAGGCGCTGATCGAGGCGGCGCACCCGGACCGGCAGTTCCTCGTCTTCCTGCATGCCGGAGCGGTCGTCAGACAGGGGCGCAGCGTGCTCCTGGCCGGGGCCAGCGGCAGCGGCAAGAGCACGCTGACAGCCCGCCTGGTCGTCGCCGGTGCCGCCTATCTGAGCGACGAGCTCGTGGGCGTCACGGCCGACGACCTTGCTTTGTGCCCGTTGCCGACGGCCCTGTCGCTGAAGCCTGCCGGCTGGCCGGCGGCCTCGGCGCTGCTGACGACAGCGCTCGCCGGCCGCGACCTGCCGCAGACCCGGCGCGGCGTGCGCCACCTCGATCCGGCCACCCTGGGGAACGTGGCCGCGCAGGGGCCAGCCGCCAGCGCCATCGTCTTCCCCCACTTCCAGACCGGAGCTGCCGGCCTGGCGCGGCGGCTGAGCCCCGAGCAGTGCCTCCAGCGGCTGCTCGAGGATGGGCTCGGCATCGGCGCGCCGCTCCTGCCGTGCCTGCCGCAGCGGCTGGTGGCCTGGCTGGACCGCCTGCCGGCCTGGGAGCTCACTTACGGCGACGGGGCCTGGGCGCGGCGCTGGGTCGAGGAGCTGCTCGATGCGGGACCGTGAGCTGCTGGCCTCGCTCTGCGCCGCCACGGGCTTCGGGCCCACCGCTGCCTGGGCCGCCCGCTTCCGGCAACCCGATTTCCCCTGGGAGCGCTTCGTCGCCCTGGCCAGCCACTTCAAGCTGACCCCGGTCCTGCATTGGCGACTCGGCGAGCGCGGTCTTGCGGGCAGCGTCCCGGCCGAGGTGCTGGCCTATTTCGAGGCCGCGGGCAGCCTGATGCGCGACCGGAACCGGCGCGAGCTGCAGCAGCTCGGGCGCGTCGCCAACAGCCTCAATCGCTGCGGGGTGCGTCCGGTGCTCCTCAAGGGTGCCGCCTCGCTGGTGGCCGGCACCTACCCGGAGTCCGCAGGGCGCTTCCTCTCCGACATCGATCTGCTTGTTCCGCAGGGTGCCATCGAGGAGTGTGTCACGGTTCTGGAGGCGGCAGGCTATCGCGCCGATCCGGCCACGGTCGGCAGGTTCCGGCAGCGCCGGGCCTGCTTCCATCACTATCCGCGCCTCTTCCATCCGCAGGAGCCCGCCGGGATCGAGCTGCACATCGCGCTCGGCAGGGGAAAGGCCCTGCCCAGGGCGGCCGAGGTCCTTTCCGATGCCGTCGCCCAGAGCTGGCGAGGGGCAGAGCTCAGCCTGCCGGCGCCACGGCATCGGCTCTTGCACTGTGCGCTGCACGGCCTGCGCGACTACCGGGCGGGCCAGCCCATTGCGCTGCGACAGCTGCTCGAGTTCTGCCTGATCAGGCAAGCCTGGCCCGAGCCGTGGCGGCCGTCCTGCCGCAGGCAGGCGCAGGCACTCCGTCGCTACGGAGCCTTTGCCCAGCTCCTGCTGGGCTTTGCCGATCCGCAGGCCGGGCCGGCGGGCGCCCTCGACCGGGTGCGCGTGGCTGCGCATCTCGTCCGTCTGATCGAGCTGCCCTGGCTCGGAGCTATGGCCACGGCGCTGGCGCTGCCGGGCCAGCTGCTCCCGATCCTCATGGCTCAGCCCTCGTCCCTCGCCCGCCTGACGCGCGCCGCCTTTTACCGCGACCGCATGGGCGAGCTCAGGCGTGCGGGCCGGGGACCCGCCCGGCGAATCGGACGTCGGACGGACGCTCACCAGCTCCATCCTTGACTTCCAGCCCGCAATGCCTTTTCCATCACGTCATGGTTGATAACGGACGGGAAAGAGCACGCCATGGATGAGAAAGCCGTGGAGACCAGGACGGACGATCCCGGCCTGCCGGAGGCCCTCGACGACGAGGCGGCCGAGCTTCGCCGTCGCGAGCTGCTCGAGCGCCTGGGCCAGCTCGCCGCCTACACGACACCGGTGATGCTCGCGATGATGAGCACGGCCCGGCCGGCGGCAGCCTCCGAGACCTAGCGGCCGCCCTCGTCGATGGCGGACGGCAATCCGGTCGGGCTCGAGCCCGGCGACTTTCACGCGCTCTGCCTCCAGCAGGCGGCGATCGAGCGCGGTGTGCCGCACGTCTTCGGCCGGCTGCCGAAACGGCCAGGCCGTGAGCCCAGGCTGTGGCTGCGCCTGCAGCCCGGCCGCCGCTGCTACTTCTACAGCTATGGCTCCCTGCGCCACGGAGACCCGGCACAGCCTGAGATGATCGGCGACTATCTGAACGGCGATGCCGTCCCGCTGCTCTTCGACAAGAACCTGACCAAGGCCCTGCTGCGAACGGCGGGCCTGTCGACGCCCCTGGGCAGCGTCTTCGGCCCGAGCGGCCTGGGGGCTGCCCTGGCCTTCTTCCGCTGGCTCGGCCGTCCGGTCTGCCTCAAGCCCAACGAGGGCAGGAAGGGCGAGCTCGCCTTTCCGGTGGTGCGCGACGAGCAGGCGCTCGAGGCCGCGTTCACGCGGATCATCGCCGCCGGCAAGGAGGTGCTGGTCGAGGAAAGCGTGCCGGGCGAGGTGGTCCGCTTCTTCTATGTCCGGCCCAGGGTGGTGGCGATCAAGCACAGCCGCTGCGCCAGTGTCGTGGGCGACGGCAGGCGCAGCATCGCTGAGCTCATCGCTGCCAAGAACCGGCGCCGTTCCGAACGTCGGCTGCCGGGCCATATGCCGATCGTGCTGGATGAGGACCTGCTGGCCTTCCTCGCAGGGGAGGGGCGAGCCCTGGGCGATGTCCCGGCCCCAGGCCAGCGTGTGCCGCTCAGCGCCACTTCGAACGGTGCCACGGGTGCCGACAGCATCGAGTGCGCTGCCTCGACCCATCCCAGCTATGCCGCCCTGGTCGAGAAGGCCTGTGCGGTGATCCCCGACCTCGCGATCACCGCGGCCGACGTGATGGTCCGCGACCGCACGGCACCGGCGACACCCGACAACTACGCGATCCTGGAGCTCAACGGCTCCCCGGGCGTGCTCCCCTACCATTTCCCCTGGCGCGGCCGCCCCCAGGACGTGAGCGGCGCCATCCTCGACTATCTCGTCCGGGACGCCCAGGCGGCCTGACCGGCCACGGCCTCAGGCAACCAGGCGCAGCAGCGCCGGCGCACTGTCCAGTGCCACGTCGCGCCGGACGACGACGCCGTTGCGCTGGAACCAGTCGACATCGGCGGTCCAGGTATGATGCGAAGTGGCGAACCGCCGCTCCACGAAGTGCCGGCGCGAGGTGGCGTAGAGGCGATGGCCCGCGGCCCGGCAGTCCTCGAGAAAGGCGGTGTCGCAACCGACGGCGAGCGGCCGGAAGACCACCTCCCGGGCGAGTGCGGTTGAGAGCAGCAGCGTGGGCCCCGCCAGATAGTCCTGCTCATGGTGGCAGGCGCCGGGCCAGATGATCAGGAGCTCGCCCGTGAGCACGAGCTGGACATAGACCTCCATCTTCCCGATCACCTCGCCCATGCCGGCCCGGAATGCGGCCACGGCCTCGTTCAGATAGGCCGGCCCGTAGAGGTCGTCGTCATCGACCTTGGCGACCAGCTCGCCCCGCGCCGCCTCGATCCCGGCATTCATGCACTCGCCCAGCGTCCAGGCCGCAGGCGCCGCGAGCACCCGGGCGGCGGAGATCGCCAGCGCCGTGCGCGCGGCGGACGGAGGCGATGCTTCGGCATGCCCGTGCAGTACGACGACGAGCTCGGTGCGCCGGTAGGTCTGGGCTGCCATCATCCCGACGATCCCGGCCAGGAACGTGGGCCGGCGGGTGACCAGGATGAGGCTCACCAGGGGCTCGTGACGGGTGCTCATGCCGCTGCGGTCTTACCGGGTTCCATCGGCCTGCTCGCTGCTAGATTGATTAATCTTTGTCATACACTCTCAGGAGGCGAGATCAAGCCGAGGAAGCCATATGTCTGCCGATCAGGGCCCGGAGAGCAGCGGGGCGGGCGCGCCAAGCGAATCAGCTGTCGAGCAGCGTCGGCGGCTGATCCGCCGCATCGCTGCCGCGGCCATGGCCCCGGCGGTCATCGCCACCATCGTCGGCCACTCACGACCGGCTCGCGCCCGGCCGTGAGCTGCGGCCGGGAGTGATTGCTGGGCGGCCGCCAGCTTTCGAGTGACGGCCATCTCCCGGCGGCGATCGTGAGTCTGTAGAAACGCTCCCACGGGCCGATCAGCCCGGGCCGCCTATATTCGGGCGGAGTGCAGACGGGAGCGCATGACCATGGCCGCGTTCGACTGGCTCGACCCCTTCCACCTCGCCGAGGAGCTGACGGACGACGAGCGGCAGGTGCAGCAGGCGGCGCATGAGTACTGTCAGGGCCGGCTCATGCCGCGGATCCTGGAGGCGAACCGGCATGAGCGGTTCGATCGCGGGATCATCACCGAGATGGGTGAGCTCGGCTTTCTGGGGCCCACGATCCCGGAGGAGTATGGCGGGGCGGGGGCGGGGTACGTCACCTATGGGCTGATCGCGCGCGAGGTCGAGCGGGTCGACAGCGGCTACCGCTCGGCCATGAGCGTGCAGTCCTCGCTGGTCATGCACCCGATCCATGCCTACGGCGACGAGGCGCAGCGGCGGAAGTACTTGCCGAAGCTCGCGAGCGGCGAATGGGTCGGCTGCTTCGGCCTCACCGAGCCGGACCACGGCTCGGACCCGGGCGGCATGCGGACCCGGGCGCGGAAGGTGGATGGCGGCTACCGGATCTCGGGTGCCAAGAACTGGATCACCAACAGCCCGATCGCCGATGTCATGATCGTCTGGGCCAAGGACGATGCGGGTGACATTCGCGGCTTCATTCTCGAGCGCGGGATGAAGGGGCTGGAGACGCCCAAGATCGAGGGCAAGTTCTCGCTTCGGGCCTCGACCACCGGCATGATCATGATGGACGAGGTGCTGGTGCCGGAGGACAGCCTGCTGCCCAACGTCAAGGGCCTAAAAGGGCCGTTCGGCTGTCTGAACCGGGCGCGCTACGGAATCGGCTGGGGGACCATGGGGGCGGCCGAGTTCTGCTGGCACCGGGCCCGCGACTATGTGCTGGAGCGAAAGCAGTTCGGCCGGCCGCTGGCGGCCAACCAGCTGATCCAGAAGAAGCTCGCCGACATGCAGACCGAGATCGCGCTGGGGCTGCAGGCGGCCCTGCGCACCGGGCGCCTGCTGGAGGAGGGGAAGGCGGCACCGGAGCTGATCTCGCTCATCAAGCGCAACAATTGCGGCAAGGCGCTGGACATCGCCCGGACGGCACGGGACATGCACGGCGGCAACGGCATCAGCGACGAGTACCACGTGATCCGGCACGTCATGAACCTCGAGGCTGTGAACACCTACGAGGGCACGCACGACATCCACGCTTTGATCCTGGGCCGCGCCCAGACCGGCATCCAGGCCTTCAGCGCCTGATGCACGAGCCCCAGGAACGGCACTACGCCTATGAGACCGGCATCATCGGTGCCGAACTCCTGAAGGAGCTGTCGGGGCTGGAGGTCATGCAGCGCCTCCTGGCGGGCGACCTACCGATGGCCGCCATCGCCGGCACGCTCGACTTCCGACTGGCCCTGGTCGAGCCCGGGCGGGTGGTGGTCGAGGCCACGCCGCAGCGCTTCGTCTACAACATGTTCGGTGCGGCCCATGGCGGTTACGCTGCCACGCTGCTCGACAGCTGCCTCGGCTGCGCGGTCTGCACCATGGTCCCGCGCGGCAGCGGCTACACGACCGTGGACCTCACCATCAACTACATCCGCCCGATCCGCACCGACAGCGGCCTGATCCGGGCCGAGGGCCAGGCCCTGCATGTCGGGCGCCGCACCGCCACCGCTGAGGCCAAGCTCCTGGGCGCGGACGGAAGGCTGCTGGCGCATGGGGTCACCACCTGCCTCGTCTTCGACCTCTGAGCCGATGACCGAGATCGCCACCCCGCTTCGCCCGCTGGTCCTGTTGCCCAACGGCGAGGCGGCGCGGCCCGAGGAGGTGCGCCGGGTGCTGATCGAGCCGGCGCCAGCACTGCTCCAGGAGGAGGGCGAACGCTTTGCCGTGCACGTCCTCCTCACCGATGGCGAGCGCCGGGTGCTGGGCACGGGCCTCACCCGCTCGGATGCGGTGGACCTCAGCCGACGCTGCGTGCGGGCCGTCAACGACGCGCTGAAGCCGCCCGCATGAGCTGGCGCAAGCGCCTCAAGGGCCTGCTGCCAAGCCAGCTGGCCCCGGCGGCCCCGCCGCCCAAGCCCAAGCCGGCGGCACCGCGCAAGAAAGGCCCGCCGAAGCACGTAGCGGTCACCGTCCTGGGCATGGAAGGTGAGGCGCTGGAGCAGGTGCTCCAGACCGCGCAGACCCAGTGCGCCGCCCGGGGTGCGCGCCCGATCTTCGTCACCGACGGTCATGACTTCACCTCCTTCCGCCGCCGCAAGCTCACGGTCGAGCAGGTGGTCGACGCCGAGGCTCGCCTGCTGGCCGCCTCCGACCTCGCCTGGCGCACCTACCGCCGGCGGCAATACACGCTGATCGCGGCGCGCTGGCGCCCGATCGCCGTCATCAGCTTCGGCCGCTCACCCGACGAGGACTGTCTGGAGGCCCTGCAACAAGAGCCATAGCAGGCCCCTGGCGCTCGACTTCGGATTGACCAAGGTGCTGCCGCGGAGCAGGATTTCGGCAAGTCCACAGGATCCATCGAGGGAACGCATCCATGACCGCGCTGGAGAGCGTCGACCAGGGCCTGGCGGTGCTCGGGCGGGCGCTCGGCTTTCCGCTGGCGTTGGGTCCCGAGCGCGCCTGTGCCCTGCGGCTGGACGATGGCCTGGAGTGCAGCCTGGAGGTGCCCGACGGCAGCAGTCTCCTGCATCTCCACTGTCCGCTGCTGCCGGTGCCGCCGGTCGACCGGCTGGCGTTCCTCGAGCGCGTGCTGGCCCTCAACCTCTATGGGCTGGAGACCGGCGGTGCCGCCCTGGCGCTCGATCCGGACACCGACCACATCGTGCTCTGCTGGAGCCAGCCGCCCGAAGGCATGCTACCGGAGGATCTGGCGGCCCTGATCGCGGGATTTATCGAGCGGGCCAGTGGCTTGCGTGCCCAGCTCGAGCCGGCGGCGCGGAGCGATGGCGAGGCTGCCGCCGGTCTGGCGCCACCGGGCCTTGCCAGAAGCTGGCGACGCAACTGAGCAGAGTTTTGGGAGGAGAGAATGGATGCCGCTCGTCGGGGGCCTGTCGCTCAACATCCCGTTCATCGGCACGGGCTGGTCGACCCAGAGCACGGTCGGCGACCGCGACAGCTCGGCGGTCGGCCGGTTCTTCGGCAAGATCAAGACCAAGATCACTGGCGCCGTACCCGGCCAGCCCAAGGTCGTCCAGGACAAGCAGACCGAGCATCTGATGCTGAAGCGGGCCGGCAACGGCTCGCTGCTCGACCTGGACAAGCTGCGCAAGGGCCATCCGCAGCCGGTGGCGGCCAAAGGCTTCGGCGCCGTCACCAAGGCCCAAGGCGGCAACGGCACGGTTAAGGCCACGGCACCGACGCCCAAGCCGGTCACCACCGCACCGCCCACGCCCGGCAAGGCGCCGGTGACCACGGGCTCGCTGGCGGCCGATCTCGGCAGCCTCCGCACCGAGGCAACAAAGCTCGCGGGCCTGCGCTACCAGGCGGCGGCACCCGGCATCTCCGGCAGCAAGGCCCAAGCACTGGCAGCCCAGGTCCGGATGCAGAGCGGCGAGATCACCGCCGGGTTCGAGAAGATGCTGGGTGAGCTGCGCGATTTGGAGAAGAATCTTGCCGCCAAGGCCGTGAACGATCCGCAGGCGGCGGCGGATCTCAAGGCGGTCCAGGGCCTGAAGCGCGAGCTCGTACAGGAGATGGTGCTGCTCAGCCTGCCGCGGCTGCGCGACGCCACGGATTCGCTCGACGGTCTGAGGGGCCATGACGGCAACCCGCCGGTCTCCACCAGGGCCTTCCTCGACCGTGCCACGACCGCACTCATGGACATCGAGGCGCAAGGCCAGCTCTCGCCACGGCTGGTGGATAAGCTCGCCTCCTTCCAGCACACCAGAGAGTGGGGCTCCTCGCCCGTGCCGCACGACCAGAATTGCGCGGCCGAGAGCTTGGCCATCATGGCCGAGGGTGTCGCCGACGGCTCGCTGGTCGACTTCGCGCTCGGTGCGGACAGCCGGTTCGACGAGACCTCGCTGAAGCTCAAGCTCGGTGCCGCACGCAAGGAGCCGCCGGCGACGGGTCGGTCGGAAGGGGACCGCGACCGCGCGGTCGAGCTGCGGCACCAGCTGGGCCAGGCCGAGCGCAAGCTCGCCCGGGTGCTCGAGGTCAAGCCAGGCGTCTTCAGCAGCTCGGAGCGCGTGTTCAGCGGCTCGACCACGGCAGGAGTGCAGGTCGACGGGCGCCTCGTGGAGGCACTCCGGGCCAAGGGCGGCAAGGATGCGGGGCGGGACGCCGCCTTCCTGCTCGCCAACGTGGCGCTGCTCCGGCGCGAGATCGACCGGCTGGAGGGGCGTCCGGTCGGGGCACAGGAGAAGCTGGCCGAGGCCCTGGACTTCCGCGACAATGCCGAGCTCCGGCTCTCCGACCTCAACGCCCAGCTCCGTTCGGCCACGATCCGACGCGACACGGCCCTGGGCCAGCTGAGCGGGGCCTCGCGCGAGGATATCGGGTCGATCACCGACCAGCTTGCGGAAGCCGAGGATGAGATCGCCGATCTGAGCGGGCAGGCGGAAGCGCTCTCGGCCGAGATCCCCCGCCGCATGCCACGGATCGGCGAGGAGATCGCGGCCTTCAGGCGGGCGGCGGAATCCGCCGACAAGCTCGGTACCCTGGGCGAGATCGGCCTCGACAAGCGCGACCTGGCGACCATGGGCCTGTCGTCCAAGGACGTGGACGACCTCGAGGCCATGGTCGGGAGCTTCATTCGCCAGGGCCTGAAGAGCCCGGAGAACGTGGCCCAGGTCACGGCCGCCATCAACCGCGTGATCGACAAGGTGGTGACCAACGACACTGCCCAGGGCGTCATGCACGATCAGGCGCGCTTCTCGCCCGAGGCACGGGCCCAGCTGGTCCAGCTCGAATTGTTCCAGGCGGTGACCGGCCGACCTGAGGACATGACGCTCAAGGCCAACTCGTCGGCCGTCGCCGGCGCGATGACGGAGCGGCTGGGCGACCTCGCCAAGGGCACCGGCCCGACGGTCGACGCGCTGCAGGCCAGCACCGACAGCATGAACGGCTATGAGGCGCAGATGGCGCGGGGCGCCCATCAGCTGCACGCCGTGGACGAGCGGGTGAAGGATGCCAAGGCGTTCCTGGCCCAGTCGGCGAAGGAGCTGGGCCTCGATGTCGACCCGGAGAAGCCCAAGGGCCTGAACAGCGCCCTCCATCTCCTGCGCGCGCTCGAGATCGACGAGGTGCTGCGGCAGAGCCCGCCGGCTTCGCCCGAGGCCAGGGAGGCGCTGGAGCAGCAGCTCGGCCGCGACCTCCAGGCGCTGAAGGGCTACGATCCGAGCCGGATGCGGCGCTCGGCCTTCGGCGGGACGACACCGACCCGGGCCGACCTGCCGAGGATGGCGCATCTCAAGGAGACGGCGCGGGCGATGGTCGCCATCCGCGAGGCGCCGCAGGAGAAGCAGCTCCAGCGGAGCCTGATCGAGCAGGCAGCCGTGCGCCAGGGCGAGCTGGGCGACGCGCGTCGCGAGATCCTGGGCGACAAGCTGCCTCTGGTGCGAAGTGCCGTGCGTGCCGCCGTGCTCTCGGTCCGGGATGCCGGCCAGGGCTTCGGCCAGTTCGACCCGAGCACTGCGCGCTCGAAGGTAGAGGAGCGGCTCGAGAGCTGGGGCCTGTCGCCGACGCTCTTCGCACCCGAGATCAGCGAGGCGCTGGCGACGCCCTTGACGCAGGGCACGCTCGACCGCTGGCTGGGCGACGTGCGCAAGTTCAGCGGCAATGACGGCGTGATGCAGCTGGCCGAGGCCGATGCCTCGCGCATGAGCGACGAGCCCGACGCCGTCGACCGGGCCACGGTGCGCGCCTTCCTCAGCAACGTCGATACCCTGCGCCCGGGCGAGAAGCTGAAGATCACGACCAGCAACGGGGTCGCCGTGAACAGCGGCAAGATCCCGATCGAGCCCACCGATACGCTGAAGGTCCGCGCCCGCATGGGCCTGGGCACCCTCAACGGGCTCGAGGTCCAGCACAACCCGAACGGCTTCGAGGTCTACGTCAAGGCCGGCGCGCAGCTGAAGGCGGGCGTGGATTTGATCGGCGACCTCAAGGCCGCGGAGGCCGTGCTCGGCGTGGATGCCAGCGGCTATCGGCTCACCGGCGCCATGCTCCGCTTCCCGAACGATGATGCCGGCAAGAAGGCGTTGACCGCCTTCCTGGAGCAGGTGTTCGAGGGCCGGCAGATCAAGCCCGAGGCCTGGAAGGATGCCACCGCCGTCTTCCCGGTGATCGAGAAGAAGGTGACGGGCGGCGTCAGCGCCAAGGCGTCGACCACGCTGGACAAGATCGGCAAGGTCGAGAGTGCCGCCAACGAGGGCGTGGTCAAGGTGGGCGGTCTCGGCAGCTTCATGCCGGGGGCGGAGGTCGGTGCCGCTGCCGCCCTCTCGCGTCGGTGGCAGGACGATTCCAACGCCAACGTCACCGTGCGCCGCGTCGACACGGAGGTCAGCCTGACCCTGAGCGCCCAGGCCGGGATCTACGGCAACTTCATGGACCTGATGGGCAGCGCGCAGAGTGCTGCAGTGAAGGACAGCGGCCTCCAGGGCGTGGTCAACAACGCGTTCGGGACGACCAGCAAGGGGGCGGCGCGCTACGACCTCTCCAGCACGACCCGGGCCGGCGGCATCGTCACCGCCAACGTGGCGTACAGCGAGGTCTTCACCAAGAAGCTGCTGGAGACGCGTGACTCGGACGGGTTCTATGCCGGCAAGCCCGGCAACCAGATCGTGCGCCAGATCAGCACCAACGGGCAGGCGCTGGGCTCGGTCGGCCTGCTTGCCAACGACAAGATGCTGGGTGTCCTGCGCAGCCGGCCGGACCTGCGCGAAGCCCTGGACGAGCTGACGAAGCAGGCCCGTTTCAACGACAATATCGCCGTCTCCTACACCCTCGACGAAGGCGTGCGCGGCCGGATCAACGACCGCCTGGCCGAAGCCCGTGAGCTGCGTGAAGGCGTGCGTGGCACGGTCGGCGACGGCAGCCGGACGGCGCGGGAGCGGGAGGCCACGAGGCTCGAGTCCGAGGCGCATGCCATGGCCTCGGACGAGGCCAACTTCGTCCCCTTCAAGATCATCCTGATCCCGACCCAGACCACGAAGGAGGTGCTCTCGCCCTTCAGCACCCCGCTGATCTCCTGGGAGCGGACGACCGAAGGCCGGGCCGAGAAGGTGCAGGCCGAGATCAGGCTCGACCAGCCGCCGCCGGGCCAAGCGCCGGTGCAGGTGCAGGTGCCGCCGACTCCCGTCACTGTCCCGCCGGTGAGCAGCGCCCCCCGGGACGCGCCCACACCTCCGCTCCAGCTGGCGACGCGGGCGGTCGACGGGCTCCTTGCCGGCCTCGACGGGCTGAAGGGTCCGCCCTCGCGCGACGATCTCACGTTCGGCTGGAGCTCGGTGAAGGATGCCCGAGACAATCTGGCCAAGGTGCCGGAAAGCCCGGAGAAGGCCACGCAGGTGAGCCGCCTCGACGGTGCCATCGCCCGCCTCCCAGGGCTGTTCGGTTCTGGGCATGAGTGGTCTGTGAGGGCGAGGTTTGCGGCTGCGAGACCGTCGGCGCGCCTGGGCCGTTGAGGGCCAAAGCCCTCGCACCGGAGGCCGCCATGGTGCCGTTCGCCGGCCTGCTCGCCGCCCTGGAACAGATCCCCGATCCGCGCCGCCGCCAAGGACAGCGTTACGGCCTTGCCCCCTTGCTGCTGTTTGCGGTGCTGGCCGTCCTGGCCGGCGCCACCTCCTACCGCCGCATCCGCCTGTTCATCGGCGTGCATCGCGAGCGGCTGAACGTGACCTTCGGCGCCCGCTTCCGCCGCGCCCCAGCGGTCAACACGTTGCGCGCCCTCTTGCACGCGCTCGACCCGGCCGCGATCGAGGCCGCCTTCCGCCGCCACGCCCAGCATCTTGGTGACGTCACCACCGCGCCGGGGCGGCGGGTCATCGCGCTAGACGGCAAGACACTGCGGGGCAGCTTCGACCATCTCGACGACCAGGCCGCGGCGCAGGTGCTCAGCGCCTTCGCCAGCGAGGCGGCGCTCATCCTGGCCCATCAGGAGATCGCCGAAGGCGACGAGGTCGCGGCGGCCCAGGCGCTGATCGAGCAGCTGGGCCTGAGGGGCGTCCTGTTCACCGCCGACGCCCTGCACTGCCAAAAAAACCTTCGCCTGCGCGACCGCGACCGGCAACGCCCTGCTGGTGCGAACTCAAGCCCAACCAGCCCGGCCTGTATGAGGCCGTGGCGCGACTGTGCGCCGAGCGGGACCCGGTCGACGGGCACGAGACGGCGGACCGCGGTCGGCACGGCCGTCAGGAGCACCGGCGCGTCGAGGTCTTCGCGGTCGCGGATCAGCTTCCACCCGAATGGCAGGGGACGATCGCCTGTGCGGCCCGCGTCTCACGCCTGAGCTGGTGCAAGGACACCCGCACCGGCCTGTGGCGCCCCCGGCGCGAGGTCGCCTACTACGTCAGCCAGGTCCGGCTGGACGCCGAGGACTTCGGGTGGGCGGTCCGGGCGCACTGGGGGATCGAGAACCGCGACCACCACGTGCGCGATCGCATCCTGCGCGAGGACGACAGCCGCATCCGGCGCCAGCCCGGTATCTTCGCCCGCCTGCGCTCGTTCGCGCTCAACATCCTGCGCGCCAACGGCGTCGGCAACGTGAGCGAGGCCATCTACACCAACGCTCTCAGCCTCGACCGTCTCCTTGCCCATGGCCTGCCAAAATCACAGAACTGAACAGCCCTGGCCCGCCTCCGGGGGCTGGACGAGGGCCCGCAGCGCTGGCAGGCGGCGGTGGGTGAGCTGGATGATGGGCTCGGCCCGACGCAGCAGGACCTCCAGGCCGCCTTCCACGGCGGCACGCCGGGCCAGATTGCCGATGGCGGCAACTTCTACGCCGAGCGCCAGGTGGGCCAGTCCTGCTCGCTGCACACGCTCAACGCCGCGATCGGCGGTCAGGTGGTGAGCCGCGAGGCCTTCGCCGACTTCGCGACCTCCTTCATGCCGAAATGGGACCCGGACTGGGCGGGCCTCTCGGTCGGGGAGCAGCGCCGCCGCACCGATCCCACCCTCAGCATGGACGGCGAGGTGATGGCGGGCTTCCTCAGCTACATGCACGGCCAGGACATGCTGGACGCCCCGGCCCAGCTCCAGGTCCGGCCGGCGGCCCTCGACGACCAGTGGCGGCCGATGCTGTCCGGGGTCGAGGGCGACCGTGCCATCGTCGGCCTCTACGACGAGAATGGCGGGCATGGCCACTTCGTGAGCTTCCGCCGCGACGAGCAGGATGCGTGGTGGCTGGTCGACAGCCGCGGCGTGGAGTGGGGCGACAGCTTCGACGGTGTGAAGGGCACCGAGGGACCCCGCCACGAGCAGATCTCGCCCGAGGACTTTGTGGCCCGGCTGAAGGCGCGCGAGGGGGAGCCCAAGCTCGGCACGATCGAGCTGATCACCATGGGCGCACCCAAGGAGCCGGCCGTGATCGCACACGGTCTGCTCGGGGTAGGCGTGCGCGTCTGACCCTTCTCATTCCCGGCCGGCGCTGGCACGAAGCAAGCCCCTGAGCACAAGGGCCGCACGTCAAGCAGGGCAACAGGATCCGTCATGCCAGCCTATCGTTCCCGCACCACCACCCATGGCCGCAACATGGCCGGTGCCCGCGGCCTCTGGCGCGCCACGGGCATGAAGGACAGCGACTTCGGCAAGCCGATCATCGCGGTCGTGAACTCGTTCACCCAGTTCGTGCCCGGCCATGTCCACCTGAAGGATCTGGGCCAGCTCGTGGCGCGCGAGATCGAGGCCGCAGGCGGTGTCGCCAAGGAGTTCAACACCATCGCGGTCGATGACGGGATCGCGATGGGGCATGACGGCATGCTCTACTCGCTGCCATCGCGCGAGCTGATCGCGGACTCGGTCGAGTACATGGTCAACGCGCACTGTGCCGACGCCATGGTCTGCATCTCCAATTGCGACAAGATCACGCCCGGCATGCTGATGGCGGCCCTCCGGCTCAACATCCCGGTGGTCTTCGTCTCCGGCGGGCCGATGGAAGCCGGCAAGATCCTGCTCAAGGGCAAGGTGGTGGCGCTCGATCTGGTCGACGCCATGGTGGCGGCCGCCGACGAGCGGGTCTCCGAGGAGGAGATTAAGGCGATCGAGCGCTCGGCCTGCCCGACCTGCGGCTCCTGCTCCGGCATGTTCACCGCCAACTCGATGAACTGCCTGACCGAGGCGCTGGGTCTCTCGCTGCCCGGCAACGGCTCGATGCTGGCGACGCATGCTGACCGGCGCGGCCTCTTCATCGAGGCCGGCCACCTCGTCGTCGATCTGGCCCGCCGCCACTACGAGCAGAACGATGCGGGCGTGCTGCCACGCAACATCGCGAGCCGCGCCGCATTCGAGAACGCGATGACGCTCGACATCGCCATGGGCGGCTCGACCAACACCGTGCTGCACCTCTTGGCCGCGGCGCATGAGGCCGAGCTCGATTTCACCATGGCCGACATCGACCGGCTCTCGCGCCGCGTGCCCGTGCTGTGCAAGGTGGCCCCCTCGAAGGCCGACGTGCACATGGAAGACGTGCACCGTGCGGGCGGCATCATGGCCATCCTGGGTGAGCTCGATCGCGCAGGGCTGCTGGATACCTCGGTCGGCTCCGTCCATTCGGAAACGCTGGGCCATGCGCTGGAGCAGTGGGATGTCGTGCGCAACGAGCGTGCGGGGGTGCACGACTTCTACCGCGCGGCGCCCGGCGGCGTGCCGACGCAGGTGGCCTTCAGCCAGGAGCGTCGCTACGCCGAGGTCGACCTCGACCGAAGGGCCGGCGTGATCCGCTCGGTCGAGCACGCCTTCGCCAGGGATGGCGGACTGGCCGTGCTCTACGGCAACCTCGCGGAAAGCGGGGCGATCGTGAAGACCACCGGCGTCGACGAGTTCGATCCTCGTCTTCTCGGGCCCGGCTGTGATCTTCGAGAGCCAGGATTTGGCGGTGAGCGGCATCCTCTCCGGCAAGGTCGAGCCGGGCGACGTGGTCCTGATCCGCTATGAGGGGCCGCGTGGAGGACCGGGCATGCAGGAGATGCTCTATCCCACGAGCTATCTGAAATCGAAGGGCCTGGGCAAAGCCTGCGCGCTGGTCACCGACGGCCGCTTCTCCGGCGGCTCCTCGGGGCTCTCGATCGGCCACGTCTCGCCCGAGGCGGCCGAGGGCGGCCTGATCGGCCTGGTCGAGAACGGCGATGTGATCGAGATCGACATCCCCAGCCGCAGGCTCCATCTGGCCGTCGACGACGCCGAGATCGCCCGCCGCCGCGCCGCCATGGAGGCACGTGGCATCGACGCTTGGAAACCGGTCGAGCAGCGCGCCCGCAAGGTGAGCACGGCCCTGCGTGCCTATGCGGCCATGGCGACCAGTGCTGCGAAAGGGGCCGTCCGGCACGTGCCGAACTAAGGGGCGGTTTTCAGATCGCGCTAAGGCGGTTGGCGATGCTGAAGATGCAGGCCGCGGTCAGGAGGGCCAGGATGATGCGGCCCAGCCTGTCCTGCCGGCGCTCCAGCCGCTGGTTGCCCGGCGACCATGCGCGGTCGTGCTCGCCCACGCAGCGGACCGCGCCGCGGCCCGCGCCGCGCGGCTCGCCCGCCTCGCGGATGAAGGGCTGGATGCCGTCCTGCCGGCAGAGTTTGCGGTTGTCCGCGCTGGCGTCAGGCCCCATCGGCCCAGAGCCTGCCGGTCGCGGCGCAAACCGCCTGGGCCAGGCGCGCCAGGAGCGGGACAGAGCCGCGTGGCGTGCACGTTGGCGGCCGAGGGGACGGCCGCCCGCCGGAGGCCGTCGGTCGAGCCACGATATGCACGTGGTCCCGGCCTGGCCGCGGTCGGTGGGATTGGCCGCGGTCAGCTCGACCGCCAGGCGTATGGCGCCGACCGAACGAGCTGCCGACCACGACGTCCCGGCAATGCCGGCCCGGCCCCGAAGCGCACCATCCGGATCAGGGCGACATCGACCTGGCGCAGCAGCTCGTATCGCTCCAGCCGATCCGGTCGGCGGTCAGGCCGTGGCCCGCGCGCCCGACCGCAGCCCGCATGCTCCCGACCGCTGCACGCCCTCGCGGCGAAGCCGCCCAGCGTCTCGCACGACCTCGGCTGTCGGTGAGCCCGTGCAGGGCACGCCCGGTCCCGTACCGCGGCCCTCGATCACGGTCGATGGATCTCCGCGCAGCGCCGCCGCCCTCGACAAGCGCGATGCTCGCGTCGGCCTGTCGCGCTCGAGACGGAACACGAGCGCCAGGACGATCGGAGCCGGAGGCCGACGAGCCCAGGCTCGTGGAACCGCGAGCACGCCTGCCTCCCTGCATAGCCCGGCGCCTCCCGCCTTACGTCATGGCGGGATGGGTTGTCCGTCCCAGGCGAACACGCCGCCGCTGTCGGCTCGTGTCAGGCCATCCACCACCTCGAGCAGCCGCGATGCTGCGAACGCGGGCGTGAACAGCCGACCCTCGGGCACGCCCGACTGGAAAGGTGCCGAGAGCCGCGTGTCGACAGTGCCTGGGTGCAGCCCGACGCAGATTGCGGCTGGGTTGCGTCGAGCCAGCTCAATGGCGAAGGTCCGCAGCAGCATGTTCAAGGCTGCCTTCGAGGCCCGGTAGGCGTGCCAGCCGCCTTGCCGGTTGTCCGAGATGCTGCCGACCCGTGCCGAGAGGGCGGCGAACACGCTCTTGCGGTCGCGGGCGAGCAGGGGAAGGAAGTGCTTGGCCACCAAAGCGGGGCCGATCGCGTTGATGCGGTAGGCTTGCTCGAGGGCGGCGGCGTCCAGCGCCCGCCAGGTCCGCTCCGGGCGGAGCGCCTCGCCGTCGTGGAGGATGCCGGTGGCGACGAGCACCAGGTCAAGCGGGCGGGCCTGGGCACCGGCCGCAGCGGCAATTGTCGCCTCGTCGAGCAGATCGAGCGGGTGGAAGCCGACCTTTGGGTGATCGATCGCCGGCCTCGATCGGCTGCAGGCCACGATTCGGGCGACGGCAGGGCTGTCGGCGAGCTTCGTCGTAAGCGCGTGGCCGATACCGCCCGAGGCACCGACGACGACGGCCGTGATACCGTTACCGAACGAGTGGAGCGGGCCGTCCTGCACGTCGACTAGCCGAGCGCCGCCATGACCAGGCAGGGCACGACCACGGCCGTCAGCGGCACGCGCAGCCGCGGGTACCAGCGCGGCGCCGCATCCTGGGCGACCGCCAGCAGATCGGCCACCAGCAGCAGGCAGAACGCGGTGGCGGCGGCCGGGCATGGGCGCCAGCAGGAGGGCCAGCCAGGCGACTAGGGAAGGCATGACGCTGCCGCCGAGGCGCAGCCAGCTGGGCCCGGTGCCCCGGCCGGCGATCCCGAGACCCCAATGGACGCCGCCCAGGAAGGAGAGGATGGCAGCCGCGTAGAAGCGCAGCGCGTCGACCGCCCAGGCCGCATCGGAGAGGAGGACGAGCGCCGTGCCGGCGACGAACGGGATCAGGCCCAGGCTGCCGAGCACGCCGGCGGCTGGAGGAACTCGGGAGACCGGCTCCGCTGCAGGCATAAGTCAAGGCACTCCAGGCTGCCGACGGGATGGGCTACGCGCAAGGGCGTGATGCGGATCATGCGGCGCGCTCGCCTGCCGGCCACGCGGCGCTTGACCCGGTGGCCGATCCGGCCGCCTGCTCCGGCCATGAACTCCAGGGTCCAGAGAACGCCACCGGGTGGCTCAGTCACCGGCCTGCTGCGCACCTATGGCCGGGCGCTGGCCCTGCTGCGGAGCGAATGGAAGCTGGCACTTCGCCTGTCACTGGCCAACGTCGTGATCGCCTTCGTCCAGCTGGCCGAGCCCGTGCTGTTCGGCGCCGTGGTCGACTCGCTCGACCAAGGGCGGTGCCGTGTTCGAGCTCATCTGGCTCTGGGCCGTGCTCGGCGTGGGCGGGATAGCGGCTGGGGTGATCGTCTCGCTCTATGCCGACCGCCTGGCGCACCGGTGGCGGACCGCGGCCCTGGCGGACGCGTTCGAGCGCGTCATCACCCTGCCCATGAGCTACCACGCCCGCGCCGGCTCGGGCCGGCTGGTGCGCACGCTGGTGGCCGGGACCGAACTCGCTCTTCCTGATCTGGCTGGGCTTCTTCCGCGAGCACCTGTCCTCAGTGATCGGCATTGCCTTCCTGGTGCCCACGGCACTCTTCATGGACGTGCGGCTGGCCGGCCTGCTGGCGCTCCTGGCCGTGCTCTATGTCGGGATCAGCTTCTTCGTCGTCCGCCGGACCCAGGCGGGGCAGCAGGCGGTCGAGCGGCACCATCAGGACGTGTTCGGCCGCGTCGGCGACGTGATTGGCAATGTAACGGTGGTGCAGAGCTATGCCCGGCTCGCCGCCGAGGCCTCCGAGCTGCAGGAGCTGATCCGGCGCCTGCTCGCGGCCCAGCTGCCGGTGCTGACCTGGTGGGCAACGCTCACCATCCTGACCCGCGCCTCAGTGCGGAAGTATCCGATCGTGACACCGAATCCCGGCCTCAGCTCGTGCTGGACCACTGCGGACATCTGCTTGTTGTACGGCGTACCTGCCATCCCTTCGTCACGTCCTCGGCGTACCGAGTGTTGATGACCGTCGTGCCGAACTGCTGGTTCGCCATCGGGCCGCACTCGCCGTTCAGGCCCGGGAGCTTCAGGTCGCAGTCGGGTTTGAAGTCCCCGTTCGAGTCGGTCCAGCTTCGGGTCGTCGCGACGACGAGCGCGTTGGCCGGATTGGTCAGCTTGCGTGAGGCCGGTCGTCTCGTAGTTCACGTAGCGGCCGAACGACCCTTGATGGCCGTCCTGCCGTTGCCGAACACGTCGTACGCGACGCCGAGCCGAGGGTTGATGTCCTTCCAGTTCGGCACGTCGTACACGCCGGGGAAGCTCGGCCGAGGAACGACGCGCCGCCCGGCCGCGTCTGCGGCCGGGTTGTAGGCATTCAAGCCGTCGTAGCGGACGCCGAGATTGAGCGTCAGTCTCCCCGAGCGTCCACTGATCCTGCGCGTAGAGGCCCAGCATCAACTTCAGCGCCTGTGCTGGCTGTGATGGGATACGCGCCCTGCTTGAGAGAGGCGGGAACGCCCGTTGCGCAGTGATGTACTGGACGTCGTAGAGCGGCGAGACGTTGCGGATCTCGCTTTGCCCGTCATCGTCTGCATGCCGACCTTGAAGGCGTGCGATCCGGTGACGTACGACAGCGAAGCGCGCGTCTGGTACGCGTACTGATTGCCCATGTCGCCCTACTCGGTATCGCCGACGACGGTCGTCGATGACGAACCGCGAGCCATACGCCGACACCGGTCGTCTGATCGAGCACCGGAATCGCGTCGCCGGTTCTCCGGCGGCACGCCGTTGAACTGACGATCCTGCCGCAGCGACACGCCGGCCTGGAACAGCAGCCTGCTTGGTCGCCGGGTAGCTCCAGGTGGCCATCCAGTTGTTGTTCGGGTAGACGTGGAAGTCCCACGCCGCCTCCGCGTTGGTGATGAAGTAGCTGTAGCACCAGCAGTAGTCCTGCACGTTGCCGTTGAACGCGATCTTCTGCTTTTCGGCGTCGACGTACTCCTCGCCGTCGCCCTCCCTCAGCTCGTCGATCAAGCGATCGAGCACCCGTGGTGTGCGCAGCAGGCGCTCGAACGCCCACCCGATCGAGGTCGCGGTCGTCTCGTGGCCGGCCAGGAGGATCGTGATCAACTCGTCGCGCAGCTCCCGATCGGTGAGCGGCTCGCCCTCGTCGTCGCGCGCCGACAACAGCAGCGCGAGGATGTCGTCGTGCGCGTCGGGATCGGGATCGCCGCGGCGGCGGGCGATCTCCTCGTACACGATCTCGTCGACACGATCGCGTACCCGGATGAACCGGCCCCACGGGCTGCGCGGCCCGAAGTCCCTTCGCATCGCCTCGATACCCAGCACGGGGTTGATCGACGAAAGCCGCGGCAGGAGGCGCTTCAGCTCCGCCACCCGCGCGGGATCGGTGATGCCGAACACCGCGCGGATGATCACTTCCATCGTGATCACCTGGGCCACCGTGCGCGTCCGGATCACCTCGCCGGTGCGCCAGCCGTCGATCTCGCGGTTGGTGATCTGCTCGACGAGCTCCGCGTAGTGGGCGATCGCCTCTCCGTGGAACGGCGGCAGCATCAGCTTGCGCATCCGCATGTGGCGGTCACCGTCGAGCAGCAGGATGGACGACGGCCCGGTGACCGGCTCCATGATCTCGCGGGGCTCGCCCACGTTGTACTGCGCGGGCTTCCACTTGAAGACCTGCTCGATCAAGGTGCGGTCGGCGATGTGGAAGAGGCGGCCCGCGAAGACGTCGCTGGTGCGGAACAGCTTGCCGTAGCGCTTCCGCATCGCGAGCCGCGCCTCGACCGGCCGGACAACGCCGAGCCAGGACTGCAACGCACGCGGAAGCCGCGGGCCTGGGACCTCGGACGCGGGCTTCGGAGCTGCCATCGCGGATGAAGTATCCCGCTGCGCCAGCGGTTTCCGCTTTACCGCCGGAGCATCCGCCCGACCGCGCCCATCAGCTCGTCGGCCTGGGCGTCGGGTTGCGATGGCCCTTCGCCCTCGCCGGCGAGGCAATGGCGGGCGTGGCCGTCGAGGAGACCGAGCGAGATCTTGTCGAGCGCCGCCTGCACGGCACGGATCTGAGTGAGGACATCGATGCAGTAGCGATCGTCCTCGACCATCTGCGAGACCCCCCGGACCTGGCCCTCGACTCGGTTCAACCGCTTCAGCAACTGGTCCTTCGATGCGCCGTATCCGCGCGTGGTGCTCTCAGCCATGGTGGCCTCCGGATTGCTCCTCGTCGTCGGCCGGGGCAGATCCTTCGCCGACCTCCTGCGTGAACGCGGCCGTGTGGACCTTGCCCTCGTGCTTGAACTGCAGGAAAAGGCGGTAACGGCCCTCGGTCGGGAACTCGGTCATGAACGCAACCCGCTCGGCCGCATCGCCGTGTGCGGCCCCGTGGTCCGCCGGGTGAACGTGCAGGTAAGCGAGGTCGCCCTCGCGCAGAGCGACGAGGTGACCACCCGCTCCCAGGTACGGCTCGACCGTGACCGGCTTCCCCTGAAGGGAGATCGCGAAGCGAAGCTCTTCCTCCTTGCCGGCCGTCTCGCCGCCCTCCATGCGCACCAGGTAGCCGTCGCCGGTGCGGGCGGTACCGGACCGCGCGGGTCGGGGCGTCGTTCGTGTGCATGGTCGAGAGCACGAAGTGACCGGTGAGCGCGGCCTCGATCGAGATCTGGGCCGTCTCGCCGTCGCGGATCTCGCCGACCATGACGACGTCGGGGTCGGAGCGCAGGATCGAGCGCAGCGCGGTCGCGAACGTCAGGCCGGCGCGCGGGTTGATCTGCACCTGGCTCATGCCGTGCAGCCGGTACTCGACCGGGTCCTCGACCGTGATCACGTTGATCTCCGGCCGGCTCGTCTCGGCGAGCATCGCGTAGAGCGTCGTCGACTTGCCGGCGCCGGTCGGGCCGGTGACGAGCAGCGCGCCGGTCGGCCGGCGCGATGATCGCGGCAGCTGGTCGCGCATCGCGTCGGAGAGGCCGAGCTCCTCGAGCGTCGGCGCCTCGCGCGACTTGTCGAGCAGGCGCATCGTCACGGACTCGCCCTCGACCGTCGGCAGCGTCGCGACGCGGATGTCGAGCAGGCGGCCGGCGGTGCCGGCGGTCGAGCGAGATGCGGCCGTCCTGCGGCTTGCGCCGCTCGGCGATGTCGAGCTTCGCGAGCACCTTGAGGCGGGTGGTCACGCCGGAGGCGAGCTGGAGCGGGATCCGCTCGGCGACGTGGAGCACGCCGTCGATGCGGTAGCGCACGATGAGCGCGTCGTCCTGCGGCTCGAAGTGGATGTCGCTGGCGCCGTCCTCGGCGGCCTGGAAGATGATCGAGTTGACGAGCCGCACGAGCGGCGCGTCGGAGATGCCGTCGTCGGCCTCGAGGTCGTCGTCGGCGTTGTCGGCCTCGCACGATCGCGACCGCGTCGTCCATCAGCGCGACGTTGAGCGCCTCCGAGGCGCGGCCAGGCGGCGCAGCTCGGTGAGCACGTCCTCGCGCGGCGCGACGCGAGAACTCGGTCGAGTGGCGCGTCGCGAGCCGGAGCTCGTCGAGCCCGTGGACGTTCTGCGGCTCGGTGATGGCGATCCGCAGCCGCTTGCCGTCGAAGGCGAACGGGATCGCGCACACGCGCTCGAGCACCGGCAGCGGGATCAGCTTCGTCGGCCTCGGCGTCGACGCCCTCGACCGCGAGGTCGACGAGCGGCAGGTGGAACTGCTCCGCGAGGTTGCGCGCGACGCCGAGCGAGTGGGCGAAGCCCTCGTCGAGCAGCGCGCGGCGAGAACGAGCCGCCGTGCGCGCGCGCGCCTTGACGGCCTCGAGCTTGTCGGCCGGCAGCAGGCCGCTGTCGCCGACGACCTGCGCGACGAGGTCGCTGTGAGTCGGCCTGGTCGACCCCGGCGCCGCCGAGCGGCGTCGACGGCCGCTCCAGCGGCGTGCCGATCGTCGAGCAGCCCGCTCGGAGCAGGTCGTGCCGTCGTCCTCCGAGCTGCGGCACCGGCCGGAGCTTCGCTGTCTCTTCGTTGGGCAAGGCGCCTGCCTCCATCTAGATCGACCCCAGGTACGCGTCGAGGATCGCGTCGCCGGCGAAGAGCGCGACGACGCCGCCGAGCGCGAGGAACGGTCCGAACGGGATCCTCATCTTGCGCGCGGCGCGGCCGTGCCGGGCGAGCAGCACGAGCGACGGCACGAGCGCCGCGAGCATCGCGATCATGAGCGCGATCGGGACGGTGCGGCCGAGCATCGAACGCCGAGCAGCAGCGCGAGCTTGACGTCGCCCATCCCCATCCCGGCCGGGATAGACGAGCGCGGCGACGAAGAAGAAGGCGGCGGCGCCGAGCCCGGCGAGCACCCACTCCGGGCGACGGCTCGAGCAGCGGTCTGCGCGACGAGCACGACGGCGGCGGCCGGAAGCACGATCCGGTTCGGGATGATGAAGCGCTCGATGTCGATCGCCGAGACCGCGACGAGCGCGGCGCAGAAGAACGCGGCGACGACCGCCTCGAGCGTGAGCCCGAAGGCGACGAAGCAGGCGACGACGAGCAGGGCGGTGACGAGCTCGACGACCGGGTAGTGCCACGCGATCGTGGCGCGGCAGTTCCGGCAGCGCCCGCGCAAGAGGAGATAGGAGAGCACAGGGATGTTGTCGCGGCGAGCGATCGGCGCGTCGCACGACGGGCAGGCCGACGCCGGGTGGACGAGAGAGCGCCCGAGCGGCAGGCGGGCGACGACGACGTTCAGGAAGCTCCCGATCGCGAGACCCGGAACGAACGCGAAGGCTGCGAGGGCCGCTGCGTCCACGGTCAGTCGCCGAGCCTCGGTTGGAGTCGCTGCACTGCGGTCATGTCCGGGAGGTGTTGCGCAGGACGATGTCGTCGGTGAGCCGCGTAGCAGGCGGTCGAGCCTGCGCGGGCACCCGGACTCGCCGGACACGGGCTTCACGTCGATCGGGAGGTCGATGCTCAGCTTCGCGCGGAGACCTGCCGCCGGACGCGGTGTAGGCGGTGAAGATCTGGGCGGCCGTCAGGTAGTCGGCCTTGATCACGCCGCCCGCGCAGGCGGCGCCCACGGCGAGCGCCGGCGTGACGCGCCGGAGCCGGTAGCGGCTCGCGCTGACGTTCTCGGTGCACCAGGTGACGTCGCCGCCGCCGGACGGAGCGCTGGAGCAGTTGCTGCCGAGCGTGATCTTGACCGCCGAGCTCGGCCAGCCGGCGCCGGACTGCGTCGAGGAGACCGCGCTCGCGCAGTGGATCTCGCGGCGGAGGGTGTCGAGCGCGATCCGTCCCTCCTGCTGGCCTCGAAGCGGTTGCTGATCGCGACCTGCGTCGCGGAGGCGGAGACGAAGAGCTGGACGAGCGCGGCGATCACGATGCCGAGGATCGCGAGCACGACGAGCATCTCGGGGAGCGTGAACCCGAGCTCGCCCGTCAGCCGGAGGCGGGCGCTCACAGCGCCGCCACTTCCGGGCCGGGCTCCGCGGTCGGTCGATCAGCCGGAGTCGCGGCAGCTCGGCTTCGTCGACGACCGGCGCGGCGCCCGGCCTGCGGCGGCCTCGCTCGACGGCGCGGGCCTTCTCGGCGCGCTCGAGCAGGATGAGGAAGTCGTGGCGGTTCGGTGGCGGCGGTCGCCGCGATCTCGCGCTCGACGTGCCCGGCGAGCACGAGGTCGATCAGCGCCGTCGGCAGCGTCTGCATGTCGAAGAACTCGCCGTCGGCGATCGCGGCCGGGAATCTCCTCGGCGCGGTTCTCGCGGATCAGCTCCTCGATGCGCCTGTTGGTGACCATCACCTCGACCGCGGCGACGCGGCCGCCGTCGACGCTGCGGCAGGAGCCGCTGGCTGACGACGCCGCGGAGCACGCCGGCGAGGATCGAGCGCACCTGGCTGTGCTTGATCGGCCGGGAAGAACTCGATCATCCGGCGGACCGTCTCGGCGGCGTCGATCGTGTGCATCGTCGAGAGCACGAGATGCCCGGACTCGGCCGCCTGGAGCGCGGTCTCGGCCGTCTCGCTGTCGCGCAGCTCGCCGATCAGGATCACGTCGGGGTCCTGCCGGAGCGCGCGGCGCAGCGCCTGCCCGAAGGAGCGCGGTGTCGAGCCCGACCTCGCGCTGGTTGACGATGCAGCTCTCGTCGGCGTGGAGGATCTCGATCGGGTCCTCGATCGTGACGATGTGCTGACGGCGCGTCCGGTTGATGTGCCCGATCATCGAGGCGAGCGTCGTCGTCTTGCCGGACGCCGGTGGCGCCGGTGACGAGGACGAGGCCGTGGTGGAGGTCGGCGAGCCGGCGGACGCCGGGCGGAAGCCGGAGCGTCTCGAAGCTCGGCACCTCGCTCGGGATCACGCGGAACGCGAACGAGATCTCGCCGCGCTGGCGGAAGGCGTTGACGCGGAAGCGCGGCAGGCCGGGCTCCTGGTACGCGGTGTCGAGCTCGCCCGACTCGTCGAACGCGGCGAGGCGCGTCGGGTCGGCGGCGCCGACCGGCTCGAGCACGATAGCCGCAGCTCAGCCGAGTCGAGCGGCGCCCAGCCCTCGAGCGGCGCTGAGGTGCCGTCGCTGCGGACGATCGGCGGCTGGCCGACCTTGAGATGGAGGTCGCTCGCGCCGAGTTCGACGACAGTCGCGCAGGAGGGCGTTCAGATCCACGTCCCGATCATCGGCAGAACACCCGCCCTCGTTTAGCGTGCCAGCTGCTCCGGAACGCTCCCGGAGCGGCCCGCTGGGCCGGCCGAAGCTGCACCAGCCGCGACGTCGAACCGAGCTGCGGCAGCGCCCGAACCCGACGCTGCCCGTCAGATGCCCTCGAACGAGGTGAGGCGATCGACGGCCCCGCCGCAGGCCGATGACTCTCCTGACGAGACCGTCCAGCCGATGCCTCTGCAGCCGCCGCCACCGACCGCTCTCCCGAGAGAACGAGAGCCGCCCCCGATGTTCGCAGTCAACGACGAGTCCGAGATGCCAGGCCGACCGAGCCAGCCGACCGGCGAGCAGCCCCGATGCTCCCCGACGACGGTCGCGGGCATCGTCGAGGGCTTCGCCCGCGCGCTCGAGCTGCACGACTACCGCCGCGGCGCGTTCGGCGAGACCGCGGCGCACACCGACCGCGTCATGCGGCTCGCCTTCGAGCTCACCGAGCAGATCGCGCCGGAGCTCGTCGCACGACCCGCAGCTCGCCGGCGGCTTCCGCCTGCACGACATCGGGATGATCGCGATCCCGACGCAGGTGCTGATGAAGCCGGGCCCGCTGACGCCGGACGAGCTCAGCGAGATCCGCGAGCACCCGTGGCTCGGCGAGCGGATCGTCGCGCCGATCGGCTGCCCTGAACGGTCTCGCCCGCCAGGTGATCGCGTGCCATCACGAGCGCTGGGACGGCGTCGGGCTACCCGCGCGGCCTGCGCGGCATCGAGATCCCACTCGCCGCGAGGATCTTCGCCGTCGTCGACGCCTACGACTCGATGACGAACGTGCAGCCGTACCGCGCGAGCCGCTCGCGGTCGACGTCGCGCTCGCCGAGATCGACGCGAAGACCGGGACGCACTTCGACCCCGACGTCGTCGCCGCGTTCCTCGCGCTGCAGGTCAAGCGCCAGCACCCCGTCTCGGTCTAGAGCAGCCTCCTGGCCCCGGAACCGGCGCTCGGCGAGTCGGCCGCGCGCCTCGAAGTCGAGAGTTCCCTCAGGCGAGGGATTTACCCTTGGCGAGCGGCGGGGCATGGTGATCCCGGGAGGTGCTGCGGTGGCACCCCTACCCGAATCGGTAGACCGGAGGTTTCATGCGGCTCAAGCTCCTGATCGCGGACGACCATCAACTCATGCTCGAAGGGATCCGTCTGGCACTCGCAGACGCTCCCGACATCGAGATCGTCGGCGAGACCTCGTCCGGCGCCCAGGTGCTTCCGCTCGTGCGGCAGACCTCGCCCGACGTCGTGCTCCTCGACCTGCGCATGCCGGGCATGGACGGGCTCCGCTGCCTCGAGTCGCTCCGCCAGCGCCACCCCGAGGTCAAGACGGTCGTGCTCTCCGGGAGCGACGAGCCGGACGTGATCGAGGCGGCGTTCCAGCGCGGTGCGGCCGCGTTCATCCTCAAGCGGATCGACCCCGTCGACCTCGCGCCGGTGATCCGGCAGGCGCTCGACGGCAACGTCTTCTATCCGGTCGAGACGAGGCCCGCGGCGGCCGAGACGCGCGAGCTCGGGCCTGACGACCCGCGAGGCGGACATCCTCAAGGCGCTCGCCGAGGGGCTCTCGAACAAGCAGATCGCCCGCCAGTTCTGGCTGTCGGAGCAGACGATCAAGTTCCACCTCACGAACATCTACCGCAAGCTCGACGTCGGCAGCCGCACGGAAGCCGTCCGTCACGCCTACGAGCACGGGATGATCGAGAACCCGATGCTCCGCGCGACCGCCGAGTCCGCCTGAGCCGCCGGTGCGCAGGCGGTCCGCGCACGCGCTCGGTCGGGACCACCCGATCGGGGGAGCGAACCCGCACGTTTCGCCGTTGTGGCCCCCACGCTCGAGGCATGACAATGCGGGCCACCTTGGGAGTCATGCTCGAGATCCAGACGCCGTCGCTGCTGCCCGAGCTCGTCGAGCGGCTGCACGGCAACGGCTGCGTGACGCGCTCGATCGACGACCGCGTCTGCCACGTCGTCCACCCGGAGCGCGATCGACGCCGCCGAGGAGTGGCAGGAGGTGCAGTTCTTCCTCCGGGCCTGGCAGGCGAGGAACGACGGCGTCGAGGTGACGCTGCGTCCCGACACGATCAAGCCGCGCCCGACGTTCGCGCTGACCTTGCCGGGCCTGACCCGGCCCTCGTGTTCGCTCCTGCGCGCACGGTGCCGCCGACGCTATACGAAAATCGCTCGCAAAACCGCCGCGCACTGCCATTTCCCGTGCATTTCGACCTCTTTGGGTAGGCGGAACTAGACTGGTCGGGCGCAAAAGCGTCAATAGACTGAGTGCCGGAATCCTGAGTCCGGAATCATCAATGCGGAACAGGGAGTCCCGTATCCACGGGGCCCGGGGGAGGAAGTATGAGGATCTTGCAGGCGGGGACGACGACAGGCCCCGGAAAGACGGTCAAGGCGGCGCCTTACCGTCTGGGGCTTGCTGCTGACGGCGACCGCGGTGCTGATCGTGGCCGGCGTCGGCGGCGGAGCGGCTTCGCGCGCCGACGTCCAGCACGGCATCTCGTTCACGAAGGGCTGCGTCAGCCCGACGCAGATCGGCCAGCCCTACACCTGCACCTACTCGATCCGGAACAAGGTCGACGACGCGCAGGACACGCTGACGATCAACGGCCTCGTCGACGTCGTCCACGCGGCGGGCGGCGACGTGAGCTCCGGCAACGTCTTCAGCTCGCTGCGGTTCGTGATCGGCCCGTTCCTGCCCGGCTTCTCGACGCCGCCGACCTGTACCGGCCCGGCATACCGGCAACGGCACGGCCGCGAACCCGTGGATCGGCGCGACCGAGTGCACGCTGCCGTTCGGCTCGCGGCATCAACGTCCGCTCGTTCTCCTTCTACACGGTGAAGGCGGCCGACTTCAACCTCCCGGGCCACATCCTCCCCGACGAGGCGAGATCTGGCTGGCACGACCTCTGCGACGACCCGCCCGGAACCGGCGAACACGAACTGCACCCCGAATCCGCCGACGACGGCGCCGGCTCGCAGACGATCGTCACCCAGCTCCCCTCGACGACGGACGACGACGATCCACAACGCGGCGCACGCGGCCGGTGCTGACCGTCGCGGCCGGCACGACCGTGCACGACCTCGTCACCGTCTCGCGGCGGCGCGGGCAACCCGGCGCCGACCGGCACCGTCGACGCTCGACTGGTTCACGAACAACACCTGCACCGGCGCGCCGGCCGCGACCTCGGCGCCGCTGCCGCTCGTCGGCGGCACCGTCGACGCGACCGACGTTCCCGCAGGGCCCGCTCGCCGCCGGCCTGTACGGCTTCAAGGCGCACTACCTCGGCGACCCGGCCAACCCGGTCTACGCTGCCGTCCGACGGCCCGTGCGAGCCGCTGACGCGTGGTCGACGCGAACATCCAGATCACGCCCGCACGGCGAACAACCCGGTCGGCGCGAAGCACGTCGTTCACCGCGCACGTCGAACGTCAACACCGGGCACCGGCTTCGTCAACGCGCCGGCCGGCACGCTCGATCACGCTTCACGATCGCGTCCGGCCCGGGCTCGTTCACGACGGCGCAACCCGCTGCACCACGGTCGGCGCGACCGGCAGCTGCACGATCACGCTCACTCGTCGAGCGCACGGGCACCACGGTCGTCAGCGCCTCGACGACGGTCTCGGTCGGCGGCGTCTCGCTGACGCGCGACGACGAACGGCACCGGCCAGAACTCCGGCCCGGCCACGAAGACTGGGGCCGACGCGGCGGTGCGCACCGACATCCACGACGCGGACCACAACGTCGTCCTGATCGGTCCAGGCCGGCACGGTCGTCCACGACAAGGTCTTCGTGACGCAAGCCTCGCCGGCACGCCGGCCGCGCGTGCCGAACCCGACCGGCAACGTGATCTTCCATCGCTACACGACGATCAACTGCACCGGCGCCACGGTCGACCAGACGGTCGCGCTCGCTGGCCGACGGCACGGCCGAGACGAGCACGTTCACGACGACGGCGACATGTCGTACCGCGCCGACTACCTCGGCGACGCGAACTACCCGGCACGCGCCGGGGCCTGCGAGCCGCTGACGGTGACGGCGTCCCGCCGCCCCCGCCGCCGCCTCCTCCCGCCGCCGCCGCCTCCTCCCCCGCCGCCGCCTCCGCCCCCGCCGCCGCCGCCGCCGCCGCCGCCGCCGCCGCCGCCCCCGCCGCCGCCGCCTCCTCCTCCGCCGCCGCCGCCGCCGCCGCCGCCGGTGAGGCCCGCGCCGACGACGAACCCGGCGATCCCGATCACCAAGAACCCGAAGTCGCAGACGGTCGCGATGGGCGCCACGGCGACCTGGACGATCCGGGTCACGAACACCGGCGACGTGAAGCTCCACGACGTCACGGTCACCGACCCGAAGGCGCCGAACTGCAACCGGACGTTCGCCGGGATCATCGATGCCGGTCGACGTCGCGCACCTACACCTGCTCGAAGCCGAACACGACGGAGAACTACACCAACGTGGCCAACGTGGTCGGCACCGCGCCGAACGGCGAGAAGGTCCGTGACACCGACTCCGCCGTCGTCAAGACGGCCGCGCTGACGCCGCCGCCGAAGCCGAAGCCGATCAAGCCGAAGCCGAAGCCTCCGATGGTGTCGACACGCACGCCGAAGGCGACCGGCTAGCCGAGCGCAGACGAGCACGACCGAACGACACGTCGACGGGGCGGCCCCAGGGCCGCCCCGTCGAGTCGACCGGAGCAGGCGGGAGTCCCTGGCCGCAGTCCGCCCGCTCGTCCGCTTCAATGGAGACCCGCATGACGCCGACGAACGCCTCGCACCGGCCGCGACCAAGGCCGCTGCCCTGCCCGCCGCGAAGGACGCTGCCGGCCTGATCCTCGCCGCTCGCGGCTCTCGCCCTGCTGCTGCGTGCTCCCGAACGCCCGCGGCGCCGGCAGCAAGGTCGTCTGGGCGGCGCCGACGCACCCGACAACTTCCGCTTCGCGGCGACGATGGGCAAGCAGCTCACGTTCGAGCTCACGGCGTCGACCTCGACCAGGGCGGCACGGTGCTGATCGAGCCGGTCGCCGGGCTTCCCGGCCGGCGCGTCGATCGGCACCTCGATCGACGGCGACGCGGTGCACGGCGACCTTCCGCTGGCTGCCGACCGAGCGCCGGGCGAGTACACGCTCGGCTTCGTCGCCAAGACCGGCGCGGCGCCTCCGCGCCGGTGCGCACGTACGTGATCCGCGTCAGCCCGACGTACCCGTACGCCTACAAGCTCACCGACGACAAGCTCGCCCACTGGGCGCCGCTGCTGAAGCCGACGGTCGCCCGGGTGGCGCCGAGCCCGTCGGCGCGCGGCCGTGACGAAGCTCGGCCTGACCACGCCCGACACGCGAGACGCGCAACCTCGTGCTCGTGCTCGACGGGCCTCGACAAGAGCCGAACGGACACCTGGTACCACGTCCGCCTGCCGATGCTGCCCAACAACACGAAGGGCTGGATCCAGCGGCAGGCGCTCGGCACCTCTATCCAGGTCGACACGCACCTCTACATCGACCGAGCGAAGCTGACCGCGACGCTGAAGCGGGACGGCCGTCACGGTCTTCACGACGCGCATCGGCGTCGGCAAGTCCGCACGCCCACGCCGCGCGGCGAGTTCTACATCCGCGGCAAGCTCACGAACTTCGGCGTGCCCGTTCTACGGCCCGATCGTCTTCGGCACGAGCGCGACGCTCGGCGAGCAACGCGCCGGAGATGCTCGACTGGCCCGGCGACGGCTTCGTCGGCGTCCACGGCACGAGCCGTCCCGAGCTGATCCCGGGGCGGCCGTCGCACGGCTGCATCCGCATGCAAGAACGAGGCGATCCGTTCGGCTCGCGAAGCTGATGCAGGTCGGGCACGCCGCGTCACGATCCGGTGAGCCGGCGCGCGCGGCGCAGGCTAGACGCTCGTCGCGACGAAGCTGCTCGGGCGAGGCCGCGGCGCGGACGAGCCTGTAGCCCTCGTCCTCGAAGACGTAGCTGTCGCCGAGCGGCTTCCACTCGCCGCCGTTCGTCGCGCGCCAGCGTGCACGTCGCTGAACCGGTAGCGTGAAGCCGTTGCAGATGCCCGTGCCGCCGTTCCAGTTCTCGCCGACGACCTGCGGATACCACGTGCCGTGGCTGCCGGGCAGGTGGATCGGCGGGCTGACGGCCTGGCCGTCGACCCACACGCGCCACCAGGCCTTGCGCTTCGCCATCTCGAGCACGGCGACGCGATGCTTCGTCCCGGGCTGCACGCTCGCGGTCGAGCTCGTGGTACTTGCGGCGCTGTGGCCCGGCCGCGTCACCTCGTAGTAGAGCCGGCTGCGCGTGCCGTCGGCGCCGCTGAAGGCGGCGAAGCCCGACCTGCAGCCACTCCGCGACGCCGCCCGGCCCCGCGTCGGTGCCGCCGACGCCGACCCAGCCGCCGACGTGACCGTCGAGCACCGACGGCGCCTGCACCGGCACGAGCGTCGCGGCGACGCCGTGAGCCTTGGTGTAGCTCGCGAGCCCCGCGTACGAGTACTCCTTCGCGCCGCAGCCCTGCGCACGCGCGGGCCCACCCTGCGCCTGCCCGACCACGAGGGCCGCGAGGCAGAGGACGCAGAAGAACTGCGCGAGCCGGGGGAAGCGGGCGAGGCGGTGGAGCACATCCCTCGAATCGGGACGTACGCCTCGGCGCTCACTCCCTCGAATTGAGAGTCAAGCGAAGGTTCCCTCGGACGAGGGAACGCCGCGGCGGCGGTGCCGGCTAGCTGGAGCGGCCGAGGATCGCGAGCGCCCGCATCGGCACCCGCGCGAGCCCGCGCTGCTCGCCCGGGTGCGCGAGCTCGCCCTGCAACATGCCCTCGATGCTGCGTTCAATCATTGAGTTGGTGAATGGTGAGCGGTGAGTGGTAGGCATGAACGGACGACTCGGTCCACTAGTGGCTATCGTCTGCTTTGTGTTGCTCGCTAGCGCCCTCTTCACGTACTGGTACTTTCGCTTCGGTCCAGGCCACGTACCAGGATAGTGTTCGCCATCAGGAGGCGATGAGGCGCTGGCCGCTACTGGTCCAGGAGAACTTCCCGGGTGATCCCAAGGAGGTATCGCGCAGACATTCGCGGACTGTTTCAAGGTTGGTGATCCCGCGGAAGCATATGCGGCCCTGCTTTCAACAGCGAAGAAAGAAGTCCAGACGGAAGTCGGGCGGCCAACCTCGACACGCTACGAATGGTACTGGGACCGTGGCTTCAATGGCGAGGGCGACGCCGTGTTCGAGGTCTATGTGGAGGGTGATCCTCCGGTGATCGAAGCACGCTACATCAACCGGATACTGAACTAGAACTCACGCCGGCAGGCGAATCTTCGAGCCTGCCGGGTCAACCTCAGGGGAACCATGACCATGACCCCACTCACCAGAAGGTCCTTCCTCACCACCGCCGGCGTCGTCGGCTTCTCGCTCTCCGGCTGGCTCGAACGCCTCGCCGCCGACGCGGCGACGCATCCGCAGCGGCGGCGGTCGTGCATCCTGCTGTGGATGAACGGCGGCCCCAGCCAGATGGACACCTTCGACCTCAAGCCCGGCCACGCCAACGGCGGGCCGTTCAAGGAGATCGAGACCAGCGTCCCCGGCCTCAAGATCAGCGAGCACCTGCCGCAAGCTCGCCAAGTTCGGCGACAAGCATGGCCATCATCCGCTCGATGAGCACCAAGGAAGGCGACCACGGCCGGGCGCACCTTCCTGATGCGCACCGGCTACCTGCCGCAGGGGCCGATCCAGTATCCGACGCTCGGCTCGCTGGTCGCCAAGGAGCTGGGCAGCCGAGGACGCGCCGCTGCCGAACTTCGTCAGCATCGCGCCGTACCGCTTCTTCAGCCCGGCCGCGTACGGCCCCGGCTTCCTCGGCCCGCAGTACGCCCCGCTGGTCGTCGGCGACGACGCCAGCAGTTCGCCAGCGGCAGGGCCAGCAACCGACTACGACGAGGCCCTCAAGGTGCAGGACCTCGACCTGCCCGGCCGACGTCGGCCCAGGCCCACGCCGACGCCCGCGTCGAGCTGCTCGAGCGAGATGGAGAAGGACTTCGTCGCCAGCCACCCCGGCGTCGCGCCGCAGAGCCACCAGACCGCCTACGAGCGGGCCGTGCGGCTGATGCGGACCGACGCGCGGCCAAGGCGTTCGACCTCGACGAGGAGCCGGCCGCGCTGCGCGACGCCTACGGCCGCAACCTCTTCGGCCAGGGCTGCCTGCTGGCCCGCCGGCTGGTCGAGCGCGGCGTGCCGTTCGTCGAGGTGACGCTCGGCGGCGTCAACGGCGGCGCTTCGGCTGGGACACGCACAGCAACAACTTCGACCAGCGTCAAGCGGCTGTGCGAGCGTGCTCGACCCCGGCCTGGGCGACGCTGATGGAGGACCTGAAGGACCGCGGCCTGCTCGACACGACGCTGATCGTCTGGATGGGCGAGTTCGGCCGCACGCCGAAGATCAACCGGCAGCCGGGGCCGCGACCACTAGCCCAACGCCTGGACGCACGGTGCTGGCCGGCGGCGGCATCAAGGGCGGCCAGGCCGTCGGCAAGACCAGCGCCGACGGCATGACGGTCGAGGAGCGGCCGGTCACGCGTGCCCGACTTCCTGGCCACGGTCTGCCACGGCGCTGGGCATCGACTCCGACGAAGCAGAACATCTCCAACGTCGGCCGGCCGATCCGCATCGTCGACAAGGCCGCCAAGCCGATCAAGGAGGTGCTGGCATGAAAGCGGCATTGGCCGTTGGCATTGCGCGTTGGTCATTGTCATTGAGTGGCCCCTCAGCGTCGGTGGCTTCGCCGGAGCCTCAGTGCTGATGAAGCGCTGCAATCCGAAAGTCTGCGTCCGGTTCCGCGCGCCAGCCGAGACCGCCGGCTGCGACTGACCCGCGCCCATGGCCGAGATCACGGCCCGGCCGACGACGATTGCCAGGACGTCGTCTTCTTGACCGAGGCGCGGCCGACGCTGATCCGGCTGCACGTCGCATGGACGGCAAGCCGTTTCGCAAGGCACTACGAGCGTGGCGACGTACCTCAAGGAGCTGTTCCATCACCTCGACCGCAACGGCGATGGCGTCGCTGAACGCGAGCGAGAGCGGGCCGCTGCCGCCGCCGGTCATGATGCAGCCAGGTCGCAGGCAGGGTCGTCCGCCGGTCAACATCGCGCTCAACTTCAGCGCCATGGACGCCAACGGCGACGGCAAGGTGACGCCGGCCGAGGTGGCCGCGTACTACCGCCAGAACGGCGGCGGTGGCGCTCAGATCGACCAGGCGGCGCCGGCAGGCCTGCAATCGGCGACGGCCTGACCGACGCGCTGTTCCGACAGCTGGACGCGAACAAGGACGGCAAGCTGTCGAAGGAGGAGCTGCGCGCCGTGGCGGAGCTGCGCAAGCTCGACCAGGACGACGACGAGCTGGTCGACGGTCCAGGAGCCTCGGTCCGCGTACCACTCCCGCGGGCTTCCGCAGCCGCGCAGTCCAGCATGCCGTTCATGGCTGGTCACGCGGGAAGAGTCGCCGTTCCTTGACGCATCCTCAGGTCGCCCGGCGACAGCGCCGGCTCCAGTTTGACGCGGAGCAAGCTGCTACGACTACGTATCGAGCGCGGCAAGGAGGATCGGCCTCGACAAGGACGCGTTCGACGAGCTGGACGCACGAGGACGACAAGCTCGACGTGATCGAGCTGCTGCGCTGCTGGCTCGTGCCGCGCAAGCCGGACCTGGAGCGGCGTCCGTCGGGGTCAAGACAGACGCGGCCGAGCGATCGATCTGACGGCCGGACGCGCACCACTGCCGGCTCAGCTGGCCAGGCCCGGACGCAGTGTCGGGTTCGCGGTCCGCGACTGCAGGTCGGCTGGCCGACGGCAACCCGACCATTCTACCAGCACCAGCAGCTCTACTTGCAGCAGTTCAAGGCGGCCGACGTGAGCAAGAAAGGCTTCGTCGAATGATGGAAGACCTGCAGCCGGCGCAGAACCTGTACCCGCAGTCTTCGAGCTGGCCGACCACGACGGCGACGGCAAGCTGACCGGAAGGAGCTGGACGACTACATCGACCTGCAGGCCGGGCGTAGGCCGACCTGCGTTACGCCGCCTTGACCATCGCGAGACGGGCCGGGGCCTGTTCGAGCTGCTCGACGCCGACCGCGACGGCCGGCTGGGCCCGCGAGCTGCGCACGCTGCCTGGAGCCGGCTGGCGCCGACGACCGCGACGGCACGGCGCCGAATCGCCAGCGGAGGCGGTTCCGCGCCAGTTCCAGTTGGCCCTGACCAGCGACGTTCCAACCCCGGCCGGCGAGGGTCGTTCACCCCCGCCGGGCGATGCCGGCTCACGCGCTGCCGCCGCCGGCCCGGTCTGGTTCCGCAAGATGGACCGCAACGGCGACGGCGACATCACGCCCGGCGCGAGTTCCTCGGGCCGCGTGACGAGGTCCAGAAGCTCGACGCGGATGGGGATGGGTTGATTTCGATTGAGGAGGGGAGAAAGGCGGGGGTGAAGGACGGGAAGCCGGACGAGAAGAAGTGACGAATACGCGGGCGAGGCGAGCGTTGAGGCGTAAGCCCGACGTGCCTTGGCCTCAGATCCTACCCATGTCGGGCTTGGGCTCCTACGCTCGCCGACCCATCAAGATGCAATAGGCAGTCTGTAGGATGGCTCTCCTGAGGCGTCCTGGACGGGTCTGGAGACCCAGGGCTTTCAACATCTGTGCAAAGGTCGCCCCGAAGGGGCCGCAACAAGCTAGCCCAGGGCAACGCCCTGGGTTTCAGCGAACCAATGCCCCTAAGCCCTGAAAGGGCGGCCCAACGTGTCACGCCCTTACAGGGCTTATGACCTTGCACTTCAACCTCAAACCCAGGGCGGTGCCCTGGGCTAGCATGTTTGGCCCCTTTGGGGCTCGGCAAGAGGTTGAAAGCCCTGGCTCAGGAAGACTTCATCCTACAGGTTACATGCCTTTTCTCCGACATCACCCGCTCGGCCGCACCCTTTCGCCGCCGTACAATAGACACGATGACAACCTCTCTGTTGCCCCCCGAGCACAAGCAAGAGCTGCTGGCCACGCACTACTGTGACCTCGGCCTTACCATCCCCCCGGCAGCCGTCTGGAACCAGGTATCAGCGCCTTCCAGCAAGAGCTGGCGAGGGCCGGCATCGTCCGCATCCCGCCGGACTTCTATCTGTCCACCGAGTGGGGCGT
>CAWAKK010000011.1:0-16033 GCA_963782605.1 uncultured Solirubrobacterales bacterium | reverse complement strand
GGCGTCGATCGAATGGCGCAGCCGTTCCTCCGCAACCGACTTCGCGGTCGAGACAGCGGTCGCGGCGCTTGCCGCAAAGGCGCCGAGCAGGCGCTCGTCCTCGTCGTCGAACTCCGGGCCGTGCTCGAGCCGGTCGAAGGCGGCGACGACGCCAAGGGCGCTGCCGCGGAAGTGAAGCGGCACCAGCAGCGCCGAGGTTGCCTCGACGCCGAGCTCCCCCGGCGAGATGCCAAGGCGCGTGCGAACGTCGGGCACGCGCTCGGGACGCAGACCGCGCAGGACTCCACCCCAGGTGGTCCACCCGATCGCGAGGCGGTCACCGCGCACATCCCGCCGAAACTCACCGGCTCTCGCAACGACCTCGAGCTCGCTGCCGCTCTCCAGGAGAATCACCACCGAGCGTGCCTCGACCAGGGCCCTTGCCCGTTTGACGATCGTCTCGAGGACCGTCTCGAGGTTGGTCTCCCCACCCACGGCGCGAGCGATCTCCGTGGTGGCCTCCAGCCGGCCGACCACCCGCTCGAGCTGTCGGCGCCGCTCGGAGACGTCGCCGTAGGAGCGAGCGTTGGCGATGGCGATCGCAGCCCAATCCGCCAAGACGACCACCGATTCGGTGTCGGCATCGTTGAACGGCCCGTCCTTCTCGGTCAGGTAGAGATTGCCGTACGCCTCCCCGCCGATCATGATCGGTACGCCAAGGAAGCTGCGCATCGGCGGATGGCCGGGCGGGAAGCCGAACGACCTCGGATGCGAGCCGACATCGGCAAGCCGAATGGGCTTCGGCTCGTCGATGAGCAGGCCCAGCACGCCCCGGCCGCGTGGCAGCTCGCCGATGCGCTCTCGCGTTTCCTCGTCAACGCCCGCCGTCAGAAAGCGCTCCAGCCCCCGTCGCTCCTCGTCGAGGATCCCAAGCGCGGCGTAGCGTGCGCCGGTGAGCGCGCGGGCAGTTTCCAAGAGCTCCAGCAGCACCGTCTCGAGGTCGAGCTTGGAGACGAGTGTGCGCCCAACAACCATGAGCCGCCGCAGACGCTGTGCGTCGAGCGAGCCGCCGATCTCCCCCTGATCCCGGTTCACGCAGGGGAATCTACCGTCGCCCGGCCACTTGGTTGGCGTCTTTCGTTGCTCTGCGGTTAAGGCGGTCGCGGATCATGAGGAAGCCGATTGCGGCCACCACGAGGAGCATGGGGACCACGAACGGCACGGCGCTCACCGCGTTGCCGTGGTCGGCGATTGGGACCAGCACGGAGCTCATCGCGATGCGCCAACCGGCTGGCGAAGCTCGGGCCGGGCGGGCTCGGCAGCGCGCCGGTCCCGGGCGCCGCGGTCGGGCTCGACGGTGCGGGCCAGGCGGTGAAGACCCCACGCGATCACGGCGAGGAACCCGACCGTGATCCCAAGGACGGCGGCGTAGGCGATCGCCCAGAGGGCGGGCGCGGCACTCAGCTGCTCGCGCTGGAGGATCTCGTGATCGGGGACGAACTCGCGTGTGGCGGCATCCCGCGCGGGTACCTCGTCGGCTCCGATCGCGTCATCGGCGGGCAGATAGACCGGGAGCGCGGTGAGCGAGCTGCCGTTGTGGAGGCGGATGAGCGTCTTCCAGTTGCCTGAGAGCGGCACCGCCCGTGTCGTCACGTAGGTGCCGGGCTCGCCGGTGGCTCGCATGTCCTCGATCTCGAGGCCGCCGCCCTGCCAGGAGATCGTCTGAAACCACTCGGGATCCGCAGCGGCGCCAGGGGGGTCGAGCCGCACGGTGACGATCCCCGCGCGGTTGGAGCCGGAGCTCCGCTGATCGATGGCGATCGTTCCTCGGATGCCTTCTGCCGCGGGCTTGTGCAGGCCGTAGGCGACCAACAGCGCGAGTCCGGCCGCTGCAGCAACCGCTGCGTTCCGAAGTCCCCGGGTGCGGGGCAGCCGGTCGGAGGCAAGGCGGGCGCCCATCCAAGCTCCGAGGACGCAGCCCACAAACGCCATCGCGAACCCGGCGAGCGCTCCCTCCGGCAAGAGCTCCGCCGGCCATGGGATCGGCATGAAGACCTGCGACCAAGCCCATTCGATCGCGAGGCCGAGGGTGCCGATCGCGCCTGCGGAGACGAGCGCGAACCGAAGGGGGCGGGTGGGGGTGACCCGCAGGGCAACCAGCTCGACGATCAACGCCGAGCCGAGATAGAGCGGGAAGTAGGGCGTCGATTCGCCGAGGACCGGTCCCACGATCAGAGCGATCACGCCCCGCACGAATCCGAAGAACACCGCGGCACCCAGGGCAGCGCCCCTGCCGAGCCAGATGCGTGCCGCCACCAGCGAGACCCCGGCCGCCAGCATCACCAGCATCGGCGCAAAGATGAAGCGGAACTGCGGCACGCCGAAGTCGAATTCGGCCTGAAAGGTGGAGAGGCCGAGCAGGAACGCGCCAGTGAGCGAGATCTGGCGGGTCCAGCGGGCCAGGCCACGACCCGCCTCAGGCCGGCCAGCCCCTGCATTGGCACGGCCGCCTTCGACGAGCAGCACGGCGAGTCCGATGAGCGTCATCGCGGCGCCGCCGATCAGCATCAGGTGAGTCGGGCCCCACAACGTGACGTCCTGGCCGAACAGACGGTGCCAGACGTCATCGAGCGGGAAGCCGATCAGCGAGAACGCTCCGCACGCCGTGATCAGGACGCCCCCGAGCGGGGCGTACCAGTCACTGGTGATCCGCACCGCTGTAGGCCCCGGTCGCTCGAGCGGTATCACCATGGCCAGGAAGCCCGCCGCGAACACTCCGAAGAGGCCGCCGAGGATCGCGTAGTGCGCCGGGTTCGCAAGCGGTCCCTCGTCGCGACCCTCGTCGATATGCAGGGAGATGTCCCAGAGCATCCCGAGCAGGGCAAGCAGGAGCGACGCCGTGATGATCGCGGTGGGGAGCGCGGCCCAGGGCGGGAGGCCCGAGTGGCGCTCGGCGTGGGCGCCGAGCCTCGCGAGGATCTGCGTGCTGCCTGTTCGATGCCCCCAGCCGAGGCCGAAGAGCACCCCGGTGACGAGAACGGCCGCGGTCGTGGCGATCACGACCTGGTCGACGGCGGCACCGGCGGCCGGGGGACTCGCCTGTGCGAGCGGGAAAAGCAGGGCTGTCGAGGAAAAGGTCATATCACGCCGGTATCCAATGTGACATCAAATAACGTAACACAGGATGATGTACGCTTGCGCAGGTATGGAAGCCCGCGCGGGGATCACGCCGGAAACCGCGAGCGAGGCTCGCCCTGAGCTGACGATCGACCAGCTCGCGCGCGAGACCGGGATGTCAGTTCGCAACATCCGCGAGCACCAGGCGCGCGGTCTGCTCCCGCCGCCCGAGGTCCGCGCCCGCACCGGGTACTACGGCGCGGAGCACCTCTCGCGCATCCAGCTGATCACGGAGCTGCAGGCGGAGGGCTTCAACCTGAAGGGCATCGCGCGCCTGCTCGAGGACGCGCACGGCGTCACGGATCGCCTCGTCGCCGTGCGCCGCGCGGTCACGGAGCCCTTCGAGTCCGAGCGACCGCAGGTCTTCTCGGTGGAGGAGCTGGGTGCGCGGTTCGGCGAGCAGGAGCCTGAAGCGATCGATAAGGCGGTGAAGCTGGGTGCGCTCGTGCCCCTGGGGGACGAGCGGTTCGAGGCGCCGAGCCCCTCGCTGCTGGACGCCGCGGAGGAAGTGGTGAAGCGGGGGGCATCCCTGGACACTGCGCTCGCGGTCCTCGGGCAGATGGAGCACCACTCGAAGGAGATCGCCAAGTCGTTCATCCGCCTCTTCATCGACGAGGTCTGGAAGCCGTTCGTGGCCGCCGGCTACCCCGAGGATCGCTGGTCGGAGGTCCTGGAGTCGATCGAGCGCCTGCGGCCGATTGCCTCGCAGGCGCTGCTCGCGACCTTTCATCAGACGATGACCCGCGAGGTCCAGGACGCCTTCGGGAAGGAGCTCGCGCGCTACTCGAAGAAATGAACGGGCGTTCGTGCCCCCCCGGGCGCTACGGATCCGGATTGAGCTCCACAGAGCCGTCGTCCCCCAGCTCCCAGTGCGGGTTGTGGGCGACCTCCCACGGGTGGCCCTCCGTGTCAACGAAGGCGCCCGAGTAGCCGCCCCAAAATGTCTTGCCGGGCTCGCGCGAGATGCGGGCGCCGGCCGTGCGCACCTGCTCGATCACGCTGTCGACCTCCGCCGGCGAGCCCACGTTATGGGCCAGGGTGACGCCGCCCCACCCGGCGGCATCCTCGACGCCTGAGTCCTCCGCCAGCTTCGATCTGTCCCAGAGAGCGAAGACGAGGCCAGCGGCCTGAAAGAAGCAGACATCGTCCCCTGGCTCGGCACCGGTCGACCACCCGAGCGCTTCGTAGAACGCCCGCGCCCGCTCGAGGTCCGCGACTCCGAGGGTGATGACGCTGACGCGCTGATCCATGAGGCGAACCATGGCACAGCGCGTCTGGCCTACTCGACGGTGACCTCGCCCTCCATGCCTTGATCAGCGTGGTTGCCGATCGCGCAGTACATCTCGTAGGTGCCGGGCTCGAGATCGACGGTGAGGTCGTCGCTCGCTCCGGGATCGAGGTCGTCGGTGATCTCCTCGACGCCATTGCCTTCAACCTCGAGGTTGTGGGTGATGCCGCCGTCGTTGGTGACCGCGAACGTCACCTCGCCGGCCGGCACGGTGGCCTCCGAGGGATCCAGGCTGAACTCGGTCTCGCTGATGTCGACGGTTTCACCGCCGCCGCCCGATGCTGTGGTCTCCTCTGCCGTGGACGTCGACTCGGCGCTCTCGCTGGAGCTGTCGTCGTCGTCGCCGCAGGCGGCGAAGGTCAGGGGAATCACGACCGCGATCAAAACCAGCACCTTGCGCATCAGGGGTAGCCTCCTAGTAGCGAGTTGCGTGTTATGCCTCCATCCCTGCCTACGGATGAGCGGGCCGCAGGGATTGAAGGAAGGCAATCCCCGGGAGGCGCGGCTACGTAGGAATTCATGTGGCAGCTTTCCGATGAGGCACTGACCGCTGGCTTCGCTGCCGGCGATCGGCGCGCAGCGACAGCGTTCGTGCGTCGCTTTCAGTCCCGGGTCTTCGGTCTCATCTTGAGCATGGTTGGCGATAGCGCAGTGGCAGAGGAGCTCGCGCAAGAGACGTTTTCGCGCGCTTGGCGCCACGCGGGTTCCTATGACCCTCGTCGCGGCCGGGTCGTCACCTGGTTGCTCGCGATCGCGCGAAACCTCGCAATCGATCATTTGCGCGCGAGACGGCCCGAGCCACTTGATCCGGCGACGATCGTCGACCCCGAGCAGGCGCTGTGGACGCAGCCGGGCGAGGCGCGCGAGCGTTCAGCCGAGGCGGCTGAGGAACTGCGCGCGGCGCTCGTCGATGTTCCCGAGGATCAGCGCCGCGCGCTCCTGCTTGCGGCCCTCTTCGGCTACACGGCCCGGGAGATCGGGACGATCGAGCAGATTCCGCTCGGCACCGCAAAGACCCGCATCCGCGCGGCGATGCAGGCGCTGGCGCGCGGCCAGGCAGCTCGCGAGGCCGGGGACGGAGGGGAGGGGCGATGACGAAGGCAGATTGCGAGCGTCAGCTCAAGATCGCCCCTGAGCTGGCGCTGGGGATCGCCGACGGGGAGGATCGCGCCTGGGCTCTCGAGCACCTCGCCGGGTGCGCGAAGTGCCGAGCCCACCTCGAGCGACTCGCCAGCGTGGCCGACGAGCTCCTCCTGCTCGCCCCCTCCGCCGAGCCGCCGCCCGGCTTCGAGGCCCGCGTTGCCAGCGCGCTCGAGCCGCGAGGCCGACCCTCCCGAGTCCGCCGCCTGGCCGTGCCAGCGCTCGCCGCGGTAGCGGCTGCCGTCGCCACCGCGGCGGTGGTTTGGGTTGCCCTCGGCGATGACCGCGACCTCGCCGACTCCTACCGCGAGACGCTCTCGGTTGCGAACGGCGAGTACTTCACAGCGGCTGACCTGATGGCGGCGGGCGATGAGAAGGTGGGCTACGTCTACGGCTACCAGGGCAGGACGTCGTGGGTGCTCGCCGTGGTTTACGACCTCGAGTCGGACGGTGAGCACTCGCTCGAGCTGACCACTCGCGATGGAGAGCGCGTGCGGTCGCGGAGCCTCGAGGTCGAGGTCGAGGACGGAGAGGGCAGCGTTGGTGCCGCCACGCCCGTCCCCTTTGAGGACCTCGCGGAGGTGCGGCTGCTCGATGCTGCCGGGCACGATGTTGCCGAGGCCGACCTCGGCTCGTAGCCGCGGGCGGACCCGGTTGCCGAGCGTGCCACACTGCCCGGGTGATCGGCGAGCTCGCAGCGCTTGTGGCCCTCGCTGGGCTGACGGCGTTTTCGGTTGCCCTGCTGGTGGCCCGGTTCGCCTATCAGGGGCCGTGCCCGCGCTGCGGGCGTCCGATCCGCCGCGGCCGGCTGGCGTGCTCGAGCTGCGGTTGCTGTCACACCGGTCCCGCGGTCGCGGGACCGGACGTCGTCTCAACCCGCTCGCCGGGCAAGGAGGTCTGAATGGGATCCGCTGTTTGGTTCGCAGGCAATGGCGCATGGGCGAGCCGGGGAAGGGCCGCGCGGCTCGCGGTCGTCGTCGTAGCGGGTGCCGTGGCGTTTTTCGCCGGGTCCGCCCCGGCCGAGGCGGCGCGCCAAACCTGTCCCAACACCTTCCACGTCCTCCACAACGACCACATCGGCAAGCTGCAGCTTCGCGAGGGCCACTACACGATCACCCTGCGCACTGGCAACACTCTGACCTGCGCCAAGGCGTCGAACCTCTTCACGCAGTTTCTCGAGGACTGGAACGGCGACCTGCCCAGGCCTTGGCGGCTCTCTCCCGCCCGCAGCCAGCAGTTCCGCCGCGATGCCACCAACGTCGGGTTCGGGGTAAAGCGTGGTTCGAAGAGTGGCCACGGCGGCAAGCATCCGAGCGGCCGTGGCGAGCGCTGCCCCGGCACCTTCCGGGTTGAGCACAACGACCAGATCGGCAAGCTGAAGCTGCCGAAGGGCAACTACCGGATCACCCGGCTCTCGAACCGCAAGCCCACCTGCGCTAAGGCCTCAACCCTGTTCGCTCGGTTCCTCCAACTGCCGAGCGGCAACCTGCCCGGCCACTGGCGCCTGACGGCGTACAACGCAACGTTCGAGCGTCGCCACAGCGGCGACGGCTTCCGCGTGAAGAGGGGCGGCTGAGCGCGGCTAGTCGAGTAGCCGCTGGATCCGAAACGTGCGCTCGCCTCCGGGGGTCTGGACGACTACGGCATCCCCGACGGCGCGGTCGCGCAGCGCCCGGCCGATCGGCGACTCGGCCGACAGCAAGCCCTCCGCGAGGTTCGCCTCTGTCGAGCCGACCAGCTTCCAGGCGTTAACCGCGTCAAGCTCGTCCACCACCTCCGCGCGGCGGCCGAAGGCGAACGTCTCGGTTGCCTTGTCGACCTCGACCACATCGGCGCTCGCAAGCCGTTGCCGCAGGCGCTTGATTCGGGTCTCGAGGTGGGCCTGGTCTTCCTTGGCGATGTGGTAGTCGGCGTTTTCCTTGAGGTCGCCGAGCTCGCGTGCCGCCTTGATGCGGGCCGCCATCTCCGTTCGTGCGGGTCCCTCGAGTCGCTCGACCTCCGCCCGCAGGGCCGCGAGGCCCTCAGCCGTGATCGCCTCGGTGGACTCATCGGACGTCATGGGATCCGAACCCGCCGAAAGCCGCGGCTAGGGGCCGCTAGCTGTAGAGCGTCATCCCAATGTCCAAAGAGCGTCATTGGATGTCCATCCTCCCTACACCGTGGGCAGCGGCCGAGGAGATGACACGATCAACCGCCTGTAGCCGGTGCAGCCAGTCGTCCGAGGCCCCGAGGGCTTCGGCATCGGGCATGACCCAGAGCTTACCCCTGGTCAGCACCGTGACCGGCCGGACGTTCCCTTTCCGTGCGAAGCGCATATGTCGGACGCGCATGATCCGTGCGTCGCAGCGGCAGACGTATACCTTGCCCGATTCGTCTCTCGCTACGACGCACGAATTGTGAGGCGAGTACGCCTGGGGGCATAAGGGCGCCCACCGCTCTTCATCCAGCTCAACAGAAGGCGCGGCGACCGATCGCTGCCCCTAGGCTGTCTTGGCGATGGCCGAGTCCGCCAACGCCGCCTTCGTTCGCCGCACGTATGAGTTGGTCAACGCCGGTGATCTCGACACCGTGGTGAAGGCCTTTAAGCCGGGCTTCGAGTGGCACCCCGACGAACTCGCGCCAGGCCAGACCACCCGGCGGACCGCTGACGACGTCAAGCTGGCCGTGGACGACTTCACCGGCGCGTTCGCGGAGTTTCGCACCGAGGTCGAGGAACTGATGGAAGAGGGCGATCAGGTGATCGCCGTCGTCCGTCACATCGGACGCGTCGGCGGCGGCGACGTCGAGCGCCGCGAGACGCATCTCTGGACCTTCGCCGATGGCCGGCCGCGCTCACTGCGGGAGTTCGAGGAGCGCGACGCCGCATTGGCAGCGGCCCGGCCCACCACGCGTTAGGCGGCGCTCAGGATCGAGAGGTCGATGCTCGGGCCCGGCGTAACGCACGAGGTGAGCAAGAGTCACGGGCCGGTGTTACGGCGCGGAATCAAAGGCCAGCGGCAAGTTCACCGGCCCTGTGTTGCCCGACGGCGGCAGCGACCTGACCTCGCCGTCGAGGCGCAGGTTGTGTAGGCGCTGGGCGAGCAGCGGCAGCGCCTCGGCCATGTCGGTGCGGGCGAGGTAATGGCCGATGCAATGGTGGATGCCGGCGCCGAAGCCGAAGTGCCGTGGCCGCTTGACGCTGATCTCGAACGGCGCTTCGCCGAAGCGCTGCGGATCGGTCCCCGCCGACTCGGTGAGCAGGTGCAGCGTCGTGCCGGCGGCGATTGGCAGGTCCTCGAACTCGAAGTCCTCGCAGGCCTCGCGGGTGACCCAGGTGATCGTCGGGTTGACGCGCATCACCTCCTCGACCGCCTGGCGGCCGAGCTCGGGGCGCTCGGCGAGCAGCCGCCACTGATCGGGATGGCCGAGGAAGGTCTGGATCGCGAGCCCGAGTTGGTTTCGGGTGGTGTCCATGCCGCCGAACATCAGCAGCACAAGCGCGACGCGAAGCTCGTCGGCAGAGAGCCGATCGTCGCCGTGGTGGGCTTCGACCAGCACGCTGACGAAGTCGTCGCCGGGACTGGGGGTGCGCTCGGCGATCAGCTCGTCGGCGTATCCGTAGAGGCCCTCGAGCGCGGCCTCGACTCGGTCGAGCTCTGCGGCGACGTCGACGGTGAGCCCGAGCCCGAGATCGGCGGACCAGGCGGCGATCGAGCGCCACTCCCGCTCGGGGATGCCCAGGATGATCGCGATCACCCGGCCGGCGTACGGCTCGGCGAACTCGGACATGAACTCGCAGCGGCCGGCGGGCGCGAAGCCGGCGATCAGCTCCTCCGCCAAGGCGCGAAAGCGCGGGACGAGGCGGTCGATCGAGCGCGGCAGAAAGGCCGGGTTGAGCAGCCGCCGGATCCGGGTGTGGTCCTCCCCCTCGAGGTTGAGCAGCGCGGCCGACCACCAGTCGACGAACGGGCCGCGGTCGACGCCGTTGTGGGCGGGCCACATGGCGCTGCCCTGGCGCAGGCGCCTGTCCTTGAGCAGCTCCCTGACCTCCTCGGCCCGCAGCACCGCGAGCCCGTAGTTCGTGCGGGCGTACCAGCTCTGCGCGCGGGCGGCATGCACCTGTTCGGAGTAGACCGCGAAGCTCGGATCGGAAAAATCGAGGTAGGGCTCTGCCATCACCCCCCCAACCTTGCCACGCGTCGGTGGTCTGAGCACGTCAAGCCGATGACGACCCGCGCGCGAGAGGCTTGCCGAGAAGCTTGGCCGGCGCGCCTACGAGAGCATCGGGTCAGTGTTGGCCAGGTCAGGGAGGGGGCGCTGGCGCCCGCGACCTAAGCAGTCACCAGGTGTTTGGGACAGCCCCCAAATCAGTGACGCTCTGCACGCTAGCCGCAGCCGGTGTTGTTGCCGCAACTTGAGCAGGTGTAGCACGAGCCGGTGCGCTGCATCATGCCGCCGCACTGCTCGCAGGCCGGCCCGAGCTCGCGGCCTGACATCCGTGCCGGGACCACGGGCGGTGCATCGGTAAGCGCCTCCGCGGCGGGGACCGTCTTTGCCTCCGCGGAGGCATCGGCGCCGTTCGCCTGGCCGTTGGCGTGGCCGTTCGCCTCCGTCTTGCCGTTGGCGGCGGGCGCCTCGTCGGTGAAGAGCGCCTGCTGTGCCTCCTTGCGGGCCCGCACCTCCGGCGTGAGGATGCCGAGGTCCTCGAGGTCGTCCAGGTCCTCGATGAAGCGGCTGGCGACCCAGCGCATGATGTAGTCGGGCATCGACTTCGCGAACGGGATCTCGGGGTTGCCCGTGATCCCCTCGGGCTCGAAGCGCATGTAGGAGAACTTCTTGACGAAGGTCTCGAGCGGCACGCCGTATTGAAGACCGATCGACACGGCCGTCGCGAAGGCGTTCATCATCCCCTTGATCGTCGAGCCCTCCTTGCCGATGTCGGTCAGGAAGATCTCGCCCACCGAGCCGTCCTCGTACTTGCCGGCCGTGATGTAGCCCTCATGCCCGGCGATCGAGAACTTGTGAGTGATCGACTCGCGCTCGCGCGGCATCTTGCGGCGCACCGGGGTGGGGTCGGCGGCCTCCGCGGCGGCGGCGAGTGCGTCGTCGGCCTTGTCGCCCGCGTCGGTGCGCAGCGCCTGGGCGGTCTTGGAGCCGTCGCGATAGATCGCCAGGGCCTTGAGGCCCAGCTTCCAGCCCTCCGTGTAGGTCTCGGCGATGTCGTCGATCGTCGCCGACTCGGGCAGATTGACCGTCTTAGAGATCGCGCCCGAGAGGAACGGCTGAGCCGCGGCCATCATCTTGATGTGGCCGGTGTGCGAGATCGCGCGCTCACCGACGGCCACGTCGAAGACCTCCAGGTCGGAGTCGCGCAGGCCCGGAGCGCCGACGATCGTGCCCTTGTCGTTGATGTGGGCTTCGATCTGCTCGATCTGGGGCTCCGAGTAGCCGAGCGTCCGCAGGGCCATCGGGACCGTCCGATTGACGATCGTCATCTGCCCGCCGCCGACCAGCTCCTTGAACTTGACGAGCGAGAAGTCGGGCTCGATGCCGGTGGTGTCGCAATCCATGAGGAAGGAAATCGTCCCGGTGGGGGCGAGCACCGTCGCCTGCGCGTTGCGGTAGCCGCGCTCGTCTCCCAGCTCGACGGCCTCGTCCCAGGAACGGCGTGCCGCAGCGAGTAGCTCGTCGTCGGAGATCTGGGCGTCGTCGATCTCATACGAGGCGTCGCGGTGCATCCGCATGACGGCGTTGTGCGCCTTGCGGTTGCGCTCGTATTCGTCGTAGGGCCCGACCGCGGCTGCGATCTCGGCCGACTGGCGGTAGCCGCGACCCGTCATGAGCGCCGTGATCGCGCCGGCGACCGCCCGCCCCTCGTCGGAGTCGTAGGGCAGGCCATTCGACATCAAGAGCGCGCCGAGGTTGGCGTAGCCCAGGCCGAGCTGCCGGAACGCGCGAGCGTTCTCGCCGATCCGCTCCGTGGGATACGAGGACGGGGAGACGACGATCTCCTGCGCCAGGAAGACGGTGTCCACGGCGTGCTCGAAGTCGGCGACGTCGAAGGAGCCGTCGTCGCGACGGAAGCGCATCAGGTTGAGCGAAGCCAGGTTGCAGGCCGAGTCATCGACATGCATGTATTCGCTGCACGGGTTGGACGCGTTGATTCGCCCCGACTCCGGGGAGGTGTGCCACCGGTTGATCGTGGTGTCGTACTGCATTCCCGGATCGGCGCACCGCCAGGCCGCGTCGGAGATCTGGTGCAGCAGGTCCCGAGCGTCGACCGACTTCGTGGTCTCGCCGCTGTTGCGAGCGGTGAGCTCCCACTCGGAACCCGCCTCGACGGCCTCCATGAACTCGTCGGTGACGCGCACCGAGTTGTTCGCGTTCTGGTACTGGATCGAGGTGAAGCCGTCGCCGTCGATCGACATGTCGAACCCGGCATCACGCAGTGCGGCGGCCTTCTCCTCCTCGTTGGCCTTGCACCAGACGAAGTCCTCGATGTCCGGGTGGTCGACGTCGAGCACCACCATCTTCGCCGCGCGACGGGTCTTGCCACCGGACTTGATCGTGCCGGCCCACGCGTCGGCGCCGCGCATGAAGGAGACCGGGCCCGATGCCAGGCCACCCTTCGAGAGGTGCTCGACGGAGCCGCGGATGTTCGAGAGGTTGATGCCCGACCCGGAGCCGCCCCGGAAGATCTGACCCTCCTTGGTGTTCCAGTCGAGGATCGACTCCATCGTGTCCTCGACTGAGAGGATGAAGCAGGCCGAGCACTGCGGATGCTCCTCGAAGCCGACGTTGAACCAGACCGGCGAGTTGAAGGCCGCCTTCTGGTGAAGCAGGATGTGGGTGAGCTCGGCCTCGAAGGCCGCGCCGTCCTCCTCGGAAGCGAAGTAGCCGCCCTCACGACCCCAGTTCGCGATCGTCCCCGCGACGCGCGTGATCATCTGGCGCACGGAGCTCTCGCGCTCGGGCGAGCCGATGCGGCCGCGGAAGTACTTCTGGGCCACGATGTTGGTGGCGTTCTGCGACCAGCTCTTCGGGAACTCGACGCCGCGCTGCTCAAAGGCGGGGTTCTCCGGATCGCCGATGATCGCGTCGCGAGTCTCCCACTCGATCTCGTCGAAGGGATGGACGCCGGGGGTTGTAAAACGGCGCTCGATCCGCAGGCCTTCCTGGGCCGTCTTGGTCGCGTTCGCAGCGCTTTTGCTCATCAGAAGTCTCTCCTCATCCCGCTTTGAAGGTGGACTATCCATGCTCGCGCGAGGCCCGGACGGAACCCCCCGGGCTGATCGGCGCAATTTCCGCGGCCGAATCCGGCAGCGTCCCGGCGAACTGGAGGAAGGCGCCGTGATCGATGGCCCGAAGCCGCTCGAGACAAAGCTCGCCGATCCGACCCGCCGAGATCACCCCGCCGCCGGCGGTCGCCTCACCCTCCACCGCGGCAACGATGCCATGCACCTGGGCGGACGTGACGTCGCGCTTGTGGGCCGCGCGGTGCAGTGCGCCCCGCAGCTTCTGAGCGTCGAATGGCTGGCGCCGGCCATCGCGCTTGCGGACGTGGAGGCGATCGACGGAGACGCGCTCGAAGGTGGTGAACCGCTCGCCGCACGACGAGCACTCCCGGCGACGCCGAACGGCGCCGCCGCCATCAGCGGAGCGGGACTCGAGCACGCGAGTGTGGGAGTCGCAGTTCGGGCAGTTCATCGACCATCGATTCTACCACCATCCGTAGCGGATCTGTAAACGAATGCCGCTATATATGGTGTCTCAGAGCCTTTTGGCTCGAGAGGGTGCGTGGAGGCGCGGCGCGGGGCGCCCGTACCGGCCACCGGGGGTCAGAGCACTCGCATGCGAGTGCCTTCTCCAGGTCGGGTCTGCCCGCCACCCGCTCGCGCTACTCTCGCCACAGATGACTGAGCAGGGCGAGCAGGAGACTCCCCGCGAGCGACTCGAGCGGGCCGCTGACCGGGTGGGTGAGCGTCGAGATGCTGCGTTCGAGCGGATGGGCGAGCGGCGTGATGCGGCGGTCGATGCGATGGCGAGCGCGAAGGACAACGCCGCCGACGCGATGGCGAGCGCGAAGGACAGCGCCGTCGACGCCCGGGACTCCGCCCTCGAGGCGGGGCGCGAGCTGGCCTCGAAGGTCAAGCCGAGCCTGCGTGGCGTGTCCCACGCATGGGCGTTCTTTCTCTCGCTGGGCCTCGGCGCCTCATTGATTCTCGCAGCCGAGGGCGCCCGCGCCACCGTCGCCGTCGCCATCTACGTCGCCTGCCTCTCAGCGCTCTTCGGCGTCAGCGCCCTCTACCACCGCATCACCTGGAGCCGCCCAGAGATCCGCCGGTGGATGCGCCGCCTCGACCACACGATGATCTTCCTGCTCATCGCCGGAACCGTGACGCCGTTCGCGCTGCTGGTCCTTGAGGGCGGCTTCGCGAAGGTGCTGCTGATCTCCGTCTGGGCCGGCGCCCTCGCGGGCATCGTGGTCCAGCTCATCTGGCTCGACTCGCCGAAATGGGTGGCATCGACGGTCTACGTGGTGGTGGGCCTGATCGGCGCGGTGGCGTACCCCGAGATCGTCGCCAGGCTGGGCTTGGGCGCAGGGCTCCTGATCGCCGCGGGCGGCGCCCTCTATATGTCTGGTGCCGTCATCTACGCGCTGCAGCGTCCCGACCCGGCCCCTGCCACCTTTGGCTACCACGAGATCTTCCACGCGCTCGTCATCGCCGCCGCGGCCGCGCACTTCGCCGCCGTCGCCTTCTTCGCCCTTCCCGCCGGTTGATGGACTCGGCGACGCCGGGGCAAGCGACGGGGATCGGCGGCGTCTTCCGCCGCGCCCGCGATCCCGCCGCGCTCCAATCCTTCTACGCGGACGAGCTAGGGCTGCCGACCGAGGACGGCATGGTCATGCTGCGCTGGCGCGAAACCGACGGCGCCGACGCCGTCACGCTCCTCCACTTCTTCGATCACGACACCGAATACTTCGGCTCAGCCGATCAGCAGGCGATGGTCAACCTCCGAGTGGACGATCTCGACGCGTTGCTGGCGAGGTTGCGGGCCGCCGGCACCACCATCGACGACGACAAGGGAATCGCAAGCGCACGAGGGACTTGGCCGTTTCGCCTGGATCACGGACCCGGAGGGAAACCGCATCGAGCTCTGGGAACCCGTCGAAGCGACCTGAGGACGCTCAGCCCGCCGGCGCTGCGGCGTGCGATTCCTTCGCGGCCTCGATCAACGCCAGGACCTCGCGCTCGCGACCCTCTCGCACCAGCTCGACCGGATCGGGGTCGCCGTTCACGATCCCCTCGAAGAACGCCTTCCGGTCCTGATAGGTCGGCAGGTTCCCCTTGGCCCACCCACGGGCGTCGTTCAGCATGATCGCGAGCCGGGCGTAGGGCTCTCCGAAGCTCTCGGAGATCTCGCGCTTCATCCGCTTGGCCAGCGCTGGGGAGGCGCCCGCGGTGGAGATGGCTATCGCGAGCGGGCCACTGCGGACGATCGCGGGAAGGATGAAGTTGCAAAGTGGCGGCACGTCGACGACGTTCACCAACATCGCTCGCTCCTCGGCGGCGTCGTAGACCGAGATGTTCACGTCGGTTGAGCTCGTGGCGGCGATCGCCATGAACTTGCCCTCGAGGTCCCGCGGCTCATACGCACGCCGCTCCCAGGCGATCGAGCCCTCGGCCGCCAGGGCCTCGAGCTCGGGCGCGGCCGTCGGCGCGACGAGCGTCACATCGGCGTCGCACGCGAGCAGCCCCTCCACTTTGTCGAGCCCGATCTCGCCCCCGCCCACCACGAGGCAGTTGCGGCCGGAGAGCCGCAGGCAGGCGATGTAGAGGGGCGTATCGAGCATCCCCTGGACGCACGATTGATCGCAGATCCCCTTGCGGAGCTGACAGACGCATTCCTTGCCTGCATAGGCCTGAGCGGGCATCGACGACAAGCGTAGAGCAGCGCCAGTGCCCGCTTCGCAGGGGGGCGATCGCGCATGCCCGGCCCCTTCGGGGCCGCCCCGAAAACCCCAAGGAGCGGTCCCGGACCCCTGCTACCTTGCCCGGCCCAGATGCGACTGATCGTCACCGAGAAGAACAACTCGGCCAAGAAGATCGCCGAGATTCTCTCCGGCGGCGCCGCGAAGGACGGCGCCTCCCATAAGACCCCCTTCTACGAGTGGAGCGACTCGACCGGGGATCAAATGGCCATCGGGCTCAAGGGCCATGTGATGAGCCCCGCCTTCCCCGAGGGCTACTCCAACTGGCAGGAGACCGACCTCCACGAGCTGATCGACGCGCACCTCGTCAAGGAGCCGACCGACAAGAACGTGGTCAAGGCGGTGCGTAAGGCGGCAAAGGAAGCCGACGAGATCGTGATCGCGACCGACTACGACCGCGAGGGTGAGCTGATCGGCCTCGAGGCCCTCGAGCAGATCGTCGAGTCGAACCCCGGGGTCGCTCCCGACGGGCTGGA
>CAWAKK010000010.1:0-275298 GCA_963782605.1 uncultured Solirubrobacterales bacterium | reverse complement strand
GGCCACCTGTTCCAGCACTCTCTGATCGTCGTCGAGACGACGCTCGCGGTCGTGCTGCTGACATGCGGCGGCCTGCTCCTGCAGGTCTTTCAGCACCTGCGGAGTACGGATGTCGGATTCAGGAGCGAACGGCTCTTGACGTTCGAAACTCAGCTCTTCCGTTACCAAGACTTCGACCGTCGCGTGGCGTTCATCAATGCCGAGGTGGAGGCCGTGCGCGCCATTCCCGGCGTCGTCAACGCAGGGGCGATCAATCGCATTCCGTTTACGAACGTCGCCGACGCGACGTTCTACTGGCTGGAAGGGCAGTCGAGGGACGACATCCCCAAGCAGGTCGCGCTCATGCGCAACGTCAGCCGCGACTACTTCGCCACCGTCGGTGCGAGCATCCACGAAGGGAGATTCTTCACCGCGGCGGATCAGACGTCCAAGCTGCCCGTGGCCATCATCAACGAGCCGTTGGCCAATCGCCACTTCCAGGGCCGGTCCCCGCTGGGGCTGAGGCTCAAGTATGGAGCCACTGATGAACAGGGCTACTGGTGACACGATCGTCGGCGTGGTGAAGTCGATTCGGGAGGCGGGCGTCCTGGAAGAGATGAAGCCCACGGTCTACCGGCTGCACGAACACACCGACCAGGTGGGCGGCGTCCAGATCGGCATCGCGGTTCGCGCCGCCGTCGAGCCGGCGTCGATCATCCCGGCGGTCCGTCAGGCGATCTGGTCGCTCGACAGGAACCAGCCGCTTGCGCGTATGCGGACGATGGAGCAGATCGTCGACCGGCAGCTGTCAACGCCTTCGCAAAGCACGGCGCTGTTGGGCGCACTCGCGTTCGTCGCGCTGCTGCTCGCATCGCTCGGCATCTATGGCGTGCTCTCCTACGCCATCACGCAACGGACCAATGAAATTGGCCTTCGCATGGCGCTGGGCGCAACGCCGGGCCACATCCTGTTCTCGTTCGGCCGGCGCGGACTGGTTCTGACGCTCACGGGCCTGCTGGTGGGGTTGGCGCTGACGCCCCTGGCGGCGCGCCTGATGACGGCGCTGCTGTACGGCTTTCAGCCGCACTACGGATTGGCCGCCGCCACCGTGTCGCTCATTGTCCTGACCGTGGCCACACTGGCGTGTCTGATTCCCGCACGCCGCGCCTCGCGCGTCGATCCCATCGCGGCCCTGAGAACCGACTGACGGCGTCGCGGGAAAAGCTTTCGCACAGGCGCTTCCGCGGGCACAATAGCTCGTATGCACCCATCACAAAACTCGATTGCGGCCACGGCGCTCTTGCTGTCGTGCATCGGCCAGGTCGCGGCTGACGCCCGGTTGCAGCACGAGCACGGCGCGGCAGCCGGGCGATTGGGACAAGTGCATTTCGCGACGTCCTGCGCGCCGGCCGTTCAGCAGGAGTTCGATCGCGGCGTCGCGCTGCTCCATTCCTTCTGGTTTTCCGCCGCGATCGAGTCCTTCAACACCGTCCTCAAGACCGACCCGCGCTGCGCGATGGCCCACTGGGGCATCGCGATGAGCTGGTGGGGGAACCCGTTCGCCGGCATCCGATCGCCCCAGGCGCTCGCGGCGGGCCTGGCCGCAACCACGGCCGCCCGGGCGAGTGGCGGTGGTACGGACCGGGAGAAGGCGTACGTGGCCGCGGTCGATCTTCTGTTCCGGGATGTGTCGACGATCGATCAGCGGACGAGAACCGTCGCGTACGAGAAAGCCATGGAGGCGCTGGCCGCCAGGTACGCCGACGATGTGGAAGCGCGGATCTTCTACGCGCTGGCGTTGGATCAAACAGCCCTGCCGACAGACAAGACGTACGCGAATCAGTTGAAGGCGGCCGGCATTCTCGAAGCGGAGATCACGCGTCAACCCGACCATCCGGGTCTCGCGCACTACATCATCCACAGCTTCGACGTGCCGGCGCTCGCGCCGCGCGCGCTCGATGCCGCTCGACGCTACGCGAAGATTGCGCCCGATGCGCCGCACGCGCTTCACATGCCGTCCCATACGTTCACGCGCGTCGGGTTCTGGCAGGAATCGATCGACGCGAATCTGGCGTCGGCCGCGGCCGCGCGCAAGGACAACGCGACCGCCGAGGAGCTGCACGCGCTTGACTATCAGGTGTACGCCTACCTGCAGACGGCCCAGGACGCGGCGGCCAGGCGCACGCGCGACGCGACCGGCGGGCTTGCCGCGAAGATCCAGACGGCGGGCGCTGGGAATGCCGCGCCGCCGGCCGCCGGCTACTACGCGCTGGCGGCGATTCCGGCGCGTCTCGCGCTCGAGCGCGCCGCGTGGGCCGAGGCGGCGGCCCTGCCCGCCCGCCAGACGCCGATTCCCTGGGCCGACGCCGTCACGCATTTCGCCCGCGCCCTCGGCGCCGCGCGAAGCGGCAACGCCGCCGCGGCGGCGCCGGACATCGATCGACTCGTCGCCCTCGGCGACACGCTCCGCAAGGCCAACGACGCGTACTGGGCCGAGCAGGTCGAGATTCAGCGCCGCGCGGCCACCGCGTGGGTCGCCCTCGCCGCAGGTAAGTCCGACGAAGCCGTGACATTGATGCGCGAGGCGGCCGACAGGGAAGACGCCACCGAGAAGTCAGCCGTCACGCCCGGACCGATCAAGCCGGCTCGCGAGCTTCTCGGCGAGATGCTGATGCAGCTCAAGCGCCCGGCCGAGGCCCTCGCCGCGTTCGAAACGACGCTGACGAAAGAACCGAATCGGTTCCGCGCGATCTACGGAGCCGCGCGTGCCGCTGCCGCTGCCGGACAGGGGCCGAAAGCATCCGCCTACTACGCGAGCCTCCTGAAAATCGCCGCACGCGCGGATCAGCCGGGCCGCCCCGAGATCGCCGAAGCGCGAAGCGGCGCGTGATGCCCACAGGACGCCGGAATGGCATCGATCCATCAAGAGCTCATCGTTGACGTCAGCGCCGAGAAAGCCTGGGCCGCGTTGCGGCTCGTGGGGGAGGCGCACACGCTGTTCACCCCAGTGCTGGTCGATGCGCAACTCGACGGCGACACCAGAACGGCGCGGTTCGCCAACGGCATGGTGGTGCACGAACGTATTCTCGACGTGGACGACACGAGACGTCGCGTGGCGTACAGCGCGATCGACGTGCCAGGCATGCTGTACCACCACGCATCGATGCAGATTGCCGAACACGGAGCGGGTCGGTGCCTCTTTGTCTGGATCACAGACTTCCTGCCGCAGGACATCGGCTCCAACCTCCGGCCGCTGATCGAACAGGGCGCGAAAGCGCTGAAATCGAACCTGGAGGCCATGTCCCGATGACAGAACGGCCCGGCAACGTCGTCCTCGACGATGACGTGAAACGCGACCTCGACCGGCGTGTCGACAGCGGCATGCGCAGCCGGGTGGTCAACCGGGCTCTCCGTCGCGAAATTCTTTCAGCCGGATGTCTTCTGTTTCTGTGACCTACCGAGTCCGGCAACAAACACCAGGCCCAGGCCAAGTCCGGCGAACGTCCCCGCAAGGTTCACGCTCAGGCGGCTCGGGCCGACAGGTCGTTCAGGCAGCCTCGCGGCGTTGACGAGTTTGAACTGCTCGCCAATCTGGCGACGTTCGAGATTCGCGGCGGTCCTGGATTCCTCAGCCTGAATGAGGAGCGTCCGGTATCTCTCCTGTAGCACCTCGTACGGCAGCAGATCGGCCCGGGACAGAGACGCGCCACTGTGCGCGCGCAGACTCTTGAGCTTCTGCTCATACGCGATGATTCGATCACGCACATCCTCGATTTGCGACTCGATGAACGAGTCCGTCCCTTCGACCAGCAACTCTTTGTGCCGTAGGTGCTCCTCGATCATTAGTGACGACAGCCGTTCTGTGACCCGCTGCGCCGATTTCGGGTCCGCCGCCTCAAAACTGACGGAGAACCCCGCCACGCCGTTGTGCTGAGGGTCCGACGTGAGCGGATCGATGGTGATGTCGCCTCGCATCAGCCGGACGACGTCGCTGAGAGTCGCGCGCTCCAGTTCCACCTGGTACAGGCCCAGGTCGCGGATGACCCGTTCAAGACGTGCCTGATGCAAGACTTGCTGGCGGCTTTGCTCAAACCGTATCCCGGCCGTCTCGGTCACGGTCGGGCGAACGTATTCCCCGGTCACTCGCGGTGACACGATTTGAATGATCGCCTCAGACCGATAGCGCGGCGGCAGGAAGTAGTAGGACGCCACGCTCGTCACGAGGGCGGTCAGGACCGTTGGAGTGAGAATCCACCACCTGCGGTGCCACACCGTCCCCACAACGGAGACGATCCGACGGAACACGAGCTCCCTATCGGGAACGGCGTGCGCCGCGACGACCTCAGGCGCACCAAAGCGCTCGAACGCGTCTCGCACGGCGTCCTCCACCAACAGCCCGCGCTGTCGTGCGCTCTCGATGGCATCGACGAGATGCTCGCGCGCCTCGTCGACGATCCGCGCGTCCTCGGATCCGCGCTGACGCAGTTCGCGCTCGAGTCGGGCCAGATAGTCTTCCACCGAGCCCGGTGTCACCGGAGCCCCCCGACGACGGCCTGGACGGCGCGCGCGAAGTCGCGCCATTCCCCGTGCCGCTCGGTCAGCGCTTTGCGGCCCTTCGGCGTCAACTGATAGACCCGACGGCGTCGGCCCTGAACTTCGGACCAGCGGCTCGCCAATAGTTCAGCGCGCTCCAGCCGATGCAGGGCGGGATAGAGCGTCCCTTCGCGAAGGTCGAACGCTCCGTCGCTGAGGGTGCGGAGCCGCTCGGCAATCGCGTAGCCATGGGCGGAGTTCGCTTGGACGGCGGCGAGGAGCAGCAGGTCCAGATGACCCTTAAGCGTTTCAGCGTTCATCCATTGCGATGGTATCCATCGCGTTACTATGCGTCAACAGGTTTTGTCCCGTCGCGCTTCGACATCTCTGGTGTGGAGTGTGGTGATCCGCCCGATGGGTGACGTTCGGCCGCGGGCGGAATCGTTGCATGCCGTCCTCGACAAAAAGTGCTCGGAGCACTTTTACGCTGGCGATGGCCATCGCCGGTGCGAAATGATCGAGCGTTCCCTCTGCACAGGACGAGGTGAAATGACACACGAATCGTCGTCGAAGGGATCCACGGTCACTGGCTTCGTGCTTGGCGCTGTCATCGCCGCGCTGGTCGCTGCGGTGCTCGTCCTGTGGCTCCGGGCGGCGGGGCCCGGGTGGATCGACACCTCCAGGCCGGCCGTCGTCCGCCATATTCAGCAGCTCCAGCGGCTCGAAACCGTCGTCTTCGGAATGGACAAGATCGTCTCCGGCGGATGGGAGAGCCGGTACCTTCCAACGTTCCTGGCGGGCGAACAACTGCTGCTGATCGTCTACGGCGAGGTCACGGCCGGCGTCGACCTCGGATCTGATTGGGGCCGAGGACGTTGACGTCAGCCAGCGGACGATCGTGATCCGCTTGCCAGAGCCCGAGATCTTCTCGACGCGCGTCGACAACAACAAGACGCGCGTCTACTCGCGGCAAACGGGCCTGTTCACGCGCGTCGATCCGAACCTGGAGTCCGACGTGCGGAGGGAGGCCGAGCAGCAGATCCGCCAGTCGGCGCTCGACGGCGGCGTCCTCGGTGTCGCCGCGGCGAACGCGCGCACGACGATGATGACGTTTCTGCGCGGCCTGGGGTTCGAGGACGTGCAGCTGCCGTGATTCCAGACTCGCGATCGAGCGGCGCGACCCGTCTCCTCGCGCCGTCGCTCATCCGACCGGAGCGTCGCGCTCACATCAGCGCTCGCGCGAACCAGGCGACGAGCGGTGCCGTGGTGACGATCGAGATCGCGCTCACCGTGGCAAGACCGAGCGCTGCAAAGGGCGCACTCCTGAACAGCCCAATCCACTCGGCCGCGAGCGGCGTGTCGCGTGCTTCGAGCCACGCGGACAGGCGCGCGTCGATGCGCCGGCGACGGCGCGCCGCCGGCTCGAGTGTCGTCCAGACGTCGGCGAGTTCCTCATCCTTCATGACGTTCCTCGGTTCACGACATTCCTCCATGGGACTCAACAATGCCTCGATGCGCGCGCCGAGGCGCGTGCGCGCGCGCTCGAGAATCTTGCGGATCGTGGCAGGCTCGATGCCGACTACGGCCGAGATGTCGCTCGCGTTGAGCTCGCCGCCGTAGCGCAGACTCACGATCGCGCGCTCGCGCTCGGGCAGCTCGGCGAGCGCGATGAGCAGCGCGCGCCGCTGCCGGCCGCGGTCGAGATCGTCTGCCGGATCGGCCGCATCGTCTGGCGTGTCGGGCAGCTCGCCCGTGGCCGTCAGGTCGGGACGACGGCGGCGAAATCGCCGGCGCGCGGTGTTGACGGCAATTGTCGTGACCCACGTGGCGAACCGCGCGTCGGGATGCGGCGTGTATTTGTTGAGCGACGTCAGCACCGTCAGCAGCGCATCCTGGGTCACGTCCTCGGCGTCGGCGTCGGATCGCAGCATCCCGCGCACCGTGCGAAACACCCGGTCCACGTGCTGCGTGTACAGCGTGCGGCGCGCGCCGGTGTCGCCGGCGCGCGCCTGTTCGACGAGGCGTGCGATTGCGTCCTCGGCGAGCGGCTCGGCATCGCCGCCGAGCCGCGAGCTCAACATCGCGAAAACCGCCGCGAGCGGCGGTGTCGCGGCAGCCGCTGCGATCACGATTCCGCCTGCGTCACGTAGCCGATCGTCCAGATAGAGGACCGAAGCGTGCCGACCATCGCGGCGAGCACGTAGATCGCCGGCAGCAGCACGAGACACCCCAGGACGAGGACCGGGAAAACGTTCAGGAGCGGTACCAGCAGGACGAGCAGCAGCACGACGGACACCATCGCCAGGAGTCCGGGAACGACGATCACAAGCGATCCGACGAACGTCGCCACGATGAGCTTGAGGCCGTGCATGAGCCGGCCGTGCAGGAAGAGCCGCGCCTTGCGGATCGCGTCGAGCGCGTAACGATTTTCGAGTACGGCGATCCGCGATGCGAACGCCTGCACGAGATGGAGGGTGATGAGCCACGGCACGGCGATGAAGAGCGTAGGAATACCAACCGCAATGCCGACGATCGGACCGAGCGCCCGCAGCGCGATGACACACGGCGCCGCGAGCAGCGCGAGACTCGCGATGATCGCGGCGAAATAGAGCAGCGCAATCCGCAGGAGCACCCCGAAATGCGCCCGCCCAGCGCGGAATCCTTCGCGCGTCGTCATCCTGCCGCCCTGGCGGGCCCGCACCACGCCTTCGATGAGGGCGCCTTCGCCGACGAAGCGCATGACGAGGGTCGCAGCGACCGCGAGGATGAACACGATGACGATCGCGCCAATCTCGGTGGTGGAAAAACCGAAGGGGCCGACGCCTACATTAACGGCTCCACCGCCGCCGTTCCCACCACCACGCCGCCACCGCTACTGCCGCCGCTCGCGATGCCCACGAAGAATCCGAACAGCCAGAGCGATTTGCAGGTGCGGGCGTAATACAGCCCTTGTCTGATGATTTCGCCTATGGTCATGTGCGACTCCCAGGTCACGGGCGCGAGGCCCCTTCGCTGGGTTAAATCCGGTTACCGTCGCGAGTGTGACACGACGCGGTCGCCGGCCTTCAGGCCGGCCGGCGCGGACCTGAACGTGCGCGCCTCCACGTCTAGAAACGCACTCCAAGGTATCCGAGAGCTGAGATGCCTGGTTGGCGATAGCCTCGCATGAATGAACGTGCAGATTCGACCGTATCGTTTGGACGACGCCGATGCCGTCGCTGAGGCGGTGCTGGAGTCCGTGACCGAGCTGCAGCCGTGGATGCCCTGGTGCCACGCGAACTATTCCGTCGAAGACTCCCGTTCGTGGCTCGCCGTCCAAGTTCCGGCGTTCGAGGCTCGGTCGGCCTTCGAGTTTGCCATCGTCTCGGGAAACGGCCGGTACTTGGGCGGTTGTGGCTTGAACCAATCGACAAGGTCAACAGGCGGGCCAATCTTGGCTACTGGGTGAGAACAAGCGCTGCCCGCCACGGCGTCGCGACCGCTGCCGTGCGCGCGCTTCGCGACTGGGCGTTCGCATCGACCGACCTGGTGCGCCTCGAAATCGTCGTGGCGGAAGGCAACGCGGCGAGCCATCGCGTCGCCGAAAAGGCAGGGGCCGTTCGCGAGGGCACGTTACGGCGGCGCATCGTCCTTCATGGCTCGCCGAACGATGCCACGATGTTTTCGATTACTCGAGACATTTTCGTGGAGTGAACAGTTCAGAGTTCAGAGTTCAGGGTTCAGAGTTCAGGTTTGACGGTTCAGGCCCGGGGTTCAGGGCGCTGAACTCCGAACTCTAAGAGTGCGTTGCAAAATGGGCTCTAGCACCACCTGGACGGTCCCGATCGACCCGTCGGCCGAGCGGGCGGGCGTGGGGGTGGCCGACGCGACTCCGTCGACGGCTTCGGCGTTGGTCGCCGCGGTCGCCAGGTCGTCCTCGGAGACCGGGCCGCCTTCGCTCTGGACGAGGATCGTGGTCGGCGCGAGCGTCCCCGCCGGGAACGCCTCCTCCATCAGCTCGAACCCCTCGACCGCCTCGACGGACTTCTTGAAGAAGTTCGTCGTCGAGTAGTCCACCTTGTAGGCGAGGAGGCCAAGCGCGCCGGCGACGAAGAGGAGCACGCTGATCGCGAGCACCGGCCCGGGGCTCTCTCAGCACCCTGTCGCCGATCCGCCGCCACAGCCCCTGGCGGGCGGTAAGGCGGGCGTCGGGGTCGTAGGCGACGGTGCCCGACCGCGGCCAGAAGCCGACGCGGCCGAAGATGGTGAGCAGGGCCGGCAGCAGCGTGAGCCCCGCCAGCATCCCGGAGGCAACGCCGATCGCTGCCACGGGTCCCAGGGTCGACGTGAGCTGGGCGTCGGCCAGCGTCAGGGTCAGCATCGCCAGGGCGACGGTGAGTCCCGAGGCGAGGATCGTCGGCCCGGTGCGGCTCACAGCACGCTCCATCGCGTCGTGCTTGTCCTCGATCCAGTGGAGCTCCTCCCTGTATCTCGAGACCAACAGCAGGCAGTAGTCGGTCGTGATCCCGAACATGAGGACGATCAGGATCGACGTGCCGTTGGAGGAGACCGTGGCTCCCGACTTCGCGTAGAGGTAGACGAAGGCGGTGGCCGCGGTGTACGCGAAGAAGACGACCACGAGCGGCGTCAGCGCGACCAGCACGGCGCGATAGATCGCCCCGAGCAGGAAGAGCACGAGCAGGGCGCTGGCGGCCAGCAGCTTCACGTCGAGCTCGCCGAAGACCTCCTCGGCGTCGGTCGAGAACCCGAGGTCGCCGGTGAGGAGGATCTGCATCCCGTCGCTCTCTGAGCCCGTGACATCGCGGACGTTCTCGCCCCAGTCGGCGGCCTGTTCGAAGTCGGTGGGGACGATGAGGGTGGTGAAGGCGAGATCGCCCTCGGGGGAGACGGCCGACGGCCCGCCCGCCCCGGACCCGTCGGCGGCGGCGAGCGGCTCGCCGTCGGGTCCGAACGGCGGGATCGGATCCGTGACGAGCGGCAGCTCCTCCTCGGGCAGCGAGCCGACCGCCTCGACGTCGTCCGCGATCTTCTGCTTGTCGGCGTCGGTGAGGCCGCCGTCGCGTTGGTAGACGATCAACCCCTGCGTCGTCTCGCCCTCGTCGAACTCGCGGTCCTGGATCTCGACGACCTCGGTGGACTCGGCGCTCTCCGGCAGGAACGAGGCGGTGTCGTCCTGCGTCTCGTCCTGGAGCTTCGCGCCGATCGGACCCAACGCGGCGAAGGCAACGATCCAGATCCCAAGCACGACGAATTTCGTGCGCCTGCCGGTGACGAATGAAGCGAGGGCCCTCATGATCAGCGGGCCAGGCTAGCGATGAGGGTTCCGAGACAAGTGTGACGTCGTCACACAACTCCCCCCGCGGGGCCAGAAGCGGTTCATGCGGGCTTAACGAACCCCGGGGAACCGGCGCATGGCGAACCTGGCGGGGGTAGCGTCTTTCCGCATCCCAATGGGAGTTTTGGTGCGTTAGTCGATCTCGTCGGTAGGCCGGCGAAGGGCGTCTGAGGACGCGGGAGAGAATTTGCCAAGGAAGGTCCTTGTTTCAGTGGCGATGGCGGTCGTGGCGGCCGTGATCGCGCTGGGCTCGGTCGCTGCCAACGCGGGCCTGCTCGATGGCGGAGGCGGCGGGGGGATCGATCTTCCGGGCGGCGGCGGCGTTGACCTACCCGGCGGCGGCGGAGGGGGCGGCGTGGACCTCCCGGGCGGCGGTGGCGTGGACCTCCCCGGAGGTGGCGGCGGTGGCGGCGTCGAGCTCCCAGGCGGCGGTGGCGTTGAGCTTCCCGCGGTCCCCGGCGGTGGCGGCGTGGTCCCTGTGATCCCCGGCACCGAGCCCCCGCCCACCGGTGGCGGAGGCGGTGGAGGCGGCGGCACAGGCGGCGGCGGTGCCGACGGTGGCAACGGCGGTGGCGGGCGCGGACACGGAAACGGCGGCGGCGGCGGTCGTGGCAACGATGGCCCGCGTCATCCCCACCGCGACGGCGATCGCCCTCGCTCGGCCAGCGACATCACCAAGAACCCGCCCCCGCTTCGCAACTCCGACGGCACGCCGACGCTCACCAACCCCGGCCTCACGATCGCCGACTACGGCTCGGCCCCGGTCGGCGTCCCCAACTTCGTGATCGACCAGTTCACGATCCCGCCCTTCCTGCTCCCGATCTACCAGGCCTGCGGCACCCAGTACGGGATCCCCTGGCAGGTCCTCGCCTCGATCAACCGGATCGAGACCGCGTTCGGCACCAACCTCAACGTCTCGACCGCAGGGGCCGAGGGGTGGATGCAGTTCATCCCCTCGACCTGGGACATGTACGGGGTCGACGCCAACAACGACGGGCGCAAGGACCCCTACAACCCCGTCGACGCGATCTGCGCAGCGGCCAAGTACCTAAACGCAGCGGGCGGGGCCGATGATCTGCGCACCGCGATCTTCGCCTACAACCACGCCGACTGGTACGTCGACGAGGTCCTCCTCTACGCCAACCAGTACGGCAAGCTCCCCGACGATCTGATCGGCTCGCTCACGGGCCTCACCGAGGGCGCGCGCTTCCCCGTTGCCGCCGACGCCAGCTACGCCGACGACATCTCAGAGCGCGCGGCCGCCCGCGATGCCGAGACTCCGGAGGGCGCCGGGAACGTCTCCGACGTCGTCTCGAGCTCACCCACACGTCGAGGGATCAACATCTACTCGCGCGAGGACGCCCCGGTGATCGCCGTCAACGACGGCACGATCGAGGAGATCGGCCGCACCAAGAAGCTCGGCAACTACATCGTCCTTCGCGACAACTACGGCAACCGCTTCACCTACGCCGAGCTCGGCAGCATCTCGGAGGCGCATCCCGTCCCGAAGGAGAAGAAGTCGAAGGACGCGAAGCCCGCCCACGCAGAGAGCGAGGGCGAGGTACCGAAGAAGCCAGCCTCGGACACGAAGAAGAGCGAGGCGGGCGACCCCGCCGGCGGCGCCGGCAAGACCGCGGACGGCGAGGACGCACCTGAGTCTTCGAAGGGCGTGGACGCCGAGAGGTTCTCGGCGGAGGGCAGTCGCGAGGGAATCGACACCGAGGACGTTCGCGAGCGCGTCTATGCCTTCCCCGATCGTCAGAAGGACATGACGCAAAAGCAGCAGGCCAACCGCCTCGAGGTGGTCCGCGCCGACGCCCTCGCGGTCTACGAGCGCCTCGACCGCGGCAGCGTCCTTCGCTTCGACCGCAAGAAGATGACCCTCGCCGAGCTCGAGGAGGGCTCGAAGGTCGTCGCGGGCACCGTGCTCGGGCGCATCGGGGCCGAGGACGAGCTCGCGCCCCACGTCAACTTCTCGATCCGCCCGGCCGGCCGCGGCGCCCCCAAGATCGACCCGAAGCCGATCCTCGACGGTTGGAAGCTCCTCGAGGCGACGGCGATCTACCGCGCCCAGGGGAAGGACCCGTTCGGCGAGGGGAGCGCGAACGCCGGCCAGGTCCTCCTGATGTCGAAGGAGCAGCTCCAGCGTCGCGTGCTCGCCGACCCCAAGGTCGAGATCTACGACTGCGGCCGCCAGGACGTCCAGACCGGCCAGATCGACCGCCGCATCCTCGCGCTCCTCTCCTACCTCTCGGCCTCGGGCTTCCGCCTTGGCGTCACCTCGCTCAAGTGCGGGCACTCCGTCTACACCGCGGGCGGCAGCGTCTCCAACCACTCCCACGGCGGCGCCGTCGACATCGCGACCCTGAACGGGCTGCCGGTCCTGGGCAACCAGGGCCCCGGGTCGATCACCGAGACCGTGCTGCACGAGATCCTGGCCCTCCAGGGCACGATGACCCCGGACGAGCTGATCTCGCTGATGGACCTCGGCGGTCCCTCCTTCGCGCTCAGCGACCACCACGACCACGTTCACGTGGGCTACTCGTCGATCGGGGCGGCGCCGGGCGACAAGGCGCCGGTCACCGAGCCGCAGGTCCTGAAGCCGGACCAGTGGCAGCGCCTGACCGAGCGGCTCGCCGAGATCGACAACCCGGAGGTCCCGACCGAGGCCTCCGACGCCGCGATCCCGACCAAGGGCAAGAACGGGAGCGGCTCCGAGGCACACCGCGGCGACTAGCGCCCGCCTCCACGGTCGCACCTGACAACCGAGTGGAATCCCCGTTTAGGTCGTGAGCCGCTGTGCACGGCGAGATGCCCGCGCAGTGAAGTGGGAGCCCACGTTTACGATGATCAGCACCGATGGCCAAGAGCGCGTCAGCACCAGAGCCCGCGGGGCCACCGAGGCTGCTTCCGCTGCGCCTTGGCCTCCGACGGGCAGCTCGCCCGACTGGCAGCCCGTGGCGAGAGCCGGGCCTTCGAGGCCATCTTCCGGCGTTACCACCGAGAGCTCTACCGCTACTGCCGGGCGCTCCTATCCGATTCGCACGAGGCGCAGGACGCGCTCCAGAACACGATGACGGCGGCGCTGCGATCCCTTCCCGGAGAGAGCCGGCAGATCGAGCTGCGCCCCTGGCTTTACCGCGTCGCGCACAACGAGGCGATCTCCATCGCAAGGCGGCGATCGGATGCCGCACCCGTCTCCGACGCGAACCAGGACGTGGCGCCTGCGGCCGACGTCGACGCCCGCGACCGCGAGCGCTTACTCGAACTCGTCAGCGACCTTCGTGCCCTTCCCAGCCGCCAGCGCGGGGCGCTGGTCATGCGCGAGCTGAGCGGCTTGGACTATCGGGAGATCGCCGGCGCGCTCGGAATCTCGCAGGGGGCCGCGCGGCAGACCGTCTACGAGGCGCGCGAGGCGATGCGCGACGCCGGTAGGGGCAGGGAGATGGACTGCGGTGCGGTCCGCGAGGCGATCTCCGAGCGCGATGGCCGCGTCCTTCGCGGTCGAGCGTTGCGAGCTCACCTTCGCAGTTGTGAGGGGTGTGCCGACTTCCGCCTTGCGATCTCGCGACGTAGCTCCGACCTGCGGGCTCTGGCACCGCCGCTTCCTCCCCTCGTGGCTTCCGGCCTGCTGGCGTCGGTCATCGGCAAGGGTGGATCAGGGGCCGTCAGCGCCGTGGCCGGCGCCGGCGGCAGCGCCGCAGCGGGGGGCGGCGCGATCGCGCTGACGAAGGGAAACGCCCTGTTTGCTGCCGTTCTCCTGGGAGCCGGTGCCGTCGGGGCAGGCAGCGCGCTCGATGTGCCGATTGGCGGGGGCGGTGACGGTGAGCGCGAGTCGGCGGCGTCCACGAGGCCGTTGGGCAGAGCCAGCAGGCCGCACGGACCGATGCCGCTGGAGGTGGGACCGCCGACCGGGTCGACGACCGCACCGCCGGCCGGGTCGACGACCGCACCGGCGGCGGGGGCGAGCCCGGGTCGGCCGCTGCCCCTGCTGGATCAGGCGATCCAAAGCCTGAGGGGAACGACGGCGCGAGCTCGGCCCCGAGCAATCCGGTGCCTGCCTCCCCGGGCAACGGTCAGGGCGTCCCCGCCGGGGGATCAGACGGCGTCACCGGCCCGCCTGCGCACGCAAACGGCAACGGACCGCCGGCGTCCGCTGGCACCGGCACCGGTAACGCCGGCGGCAACTCGGCATCGGCGCCCGGGATCACCGGTGAATCCTCGCGCTCGCAGACCGGGGCACTCCACTCCAACGCGGGCAACGGTGGACCTCCCGAGCACGCGAACGGCGGCGGCAAGCCCTCCGACTGACCGCAGATAGCACCTGACATTCGCTGCGGGCGCGCGTTCTCGCCTGAGAACGTTGAAGTCAAGCCCGTGTGGGCAAGGAGGAAACCTTGAAGAAGCTCACCATCGCCTGTGCCGTCGTGCTCTCGAGCGTCGCGGTCACCGGCGCCGCGACCGCGGCTAACGGCAACGGCGGTGATCACGCGCGGAATCTCGCCGCGAAGCAGTGCGCCGCTGAGAAGAAGGCGGACAAGGCGGCCTTCCGCGCGGCCTACGGAGACCACGCGATGCGCGACTGCATCAAGGGCACCACCACGGACTTCAAGAACGCGGCGCAAGAGTGTCGCGCCGAGCGTGAGGTGGATGCAGACGCGTTTCGCGAGACCTACGGGTCGAACGGCAACGACGGGTCAAACGGCCAGGGGCGCAATGCCTTCGGCAAGTGTGTCTCAAAGAAGGTGCACGAGGCCGAGGCCTCATAAGGCGGCCAACACACAGCGGCCAGGGCAGCGTCACCGGTCGGGGGGTGGCGCTGCCCGGTCGTCTCCGTCACGAAATTCGTTGACGAGATAAGCGTCGGATGCGCACCCTTCTCGTTAACCGACTCGGTCGGCCTTGAGTCAGTTCAGCTCGATCACGCCGAAGATCAGCAGCAGCACGAGGGTGGCCACTGCGGAGATCAGGAGCGAGCCCATGCAGCCGACGCGATTCGAGAAGAACACGAACATCGTGCGGCCGCTACCCCGCCTAGGCTCTAGGCATGCGGACCTGCCCCAACTGCGGCAAGGACACGCGCGCGGAGATGACCTCGCCGTGCACGAAGTGCGGGTTCTCTCCCGTCGAGGGCGCGGAGATCGGGACCACGAACTACGGCGGCGGTACGCCCACCGACGTCGGCGAGGCCGGCCCGACCACCGAGCGCCGGCGGGGCGGCATCGGGACGGTGCTGCTCGTGCTGCTCGTCATCGGCGCCATCGGCTTCGACGCGATCAGCGGCGTGCTCGAGGACATCAACATCGATCTCGACGAGGTCTTGGAGACCGACCCGGGGCCGAAGCCCTCGGACGTCGAGGATGCGCTGGTGGGCTACGGCGAGCAGGTTGGCGTCGCGATCGAGGCCGACTGCCCCGAATCAACCAAGGAGGCTGAGGTGGGCGACAGCTTCAAGTGCACGATCTCGACGCCGGAGGGCGCCTCGCGCACGGTCAAGGTGACCAACCAAGAGGAGAGCTTCGAATGGCAGGGCGCTCCGTTCACCGAGCTCGAGCAGGGCGGCTAGCCGAAGGCCGCGGCCGTTCGGAACGCTCGCGCGGCACCAGCAGGTAGGCCGCGTAGAAGAAGCAGAGCGCCCCGATCAGGGTGAGCGAGCTCGCCGCCGCCGCGTTGATCGCCTCGCCGGTGTTGGGGATGACGTACGCCGGCCAGGGCCGAGATGCCGAACGCAACCGACCCGATCAGGTTGAACACGGCGATGCGGCGCCCGATGACGGCCTCGGGGCCGATGCCGCCCATCTGGCGCACCGCAACGACGGCGATCGCGCTGGCGACGAGGAAGGCGATCGAGCCGAAGATGTCCGGGCTCCAAACGAGGAGGTTGGAGGAGCGCTCGTCGAGGCGTGCGTCGAGCGACGTGAAGGTCGAGATGTTGAAGAAGATCGTGCCGGCCAGGGTCACGGCGGAGGAGATGAAGTCGAGTCGATCCTCCGGGGCAGACGTCCGATAGGCCTCGGCGCCGGCCGTCGTGAAGAAGATCGAGCCGATGAAGTAGACGAGGGCGACGGCGTTCTCGCTGATCGACGACGCGGCCGGGACCGACGCGATGGCGAAGCAGGCAGACCCCGCCATGAAGAGGCGGCCGATGCGGCGGTTCTCCCCGGGCCGGGAGCGGCCGAGCCGAAGGGCGATCGAGAGCGCCATCGGCGCAGCCTATGTGTGTCTTGCCTCCCTCGCCGCGCACCGAGGCGCTACGAAATGGGAGCGGCCCGCTTGCGGACCGCGGTACCTTTGTCCCATGGCCCGCGACGCGGCACTCGAGGCCGTCTTCATGCCGGTGCGGACGCCGACCACCTTCGAGGGGACAGTCGAGCGCCTCGGTACCGCGATTCGTGTCGGCCTCCTCACGCCCGGGTCGAAGCTGCCTGCGGAGCGCAACCTCGCTCAGGAGCTCGGCATCTCGCGCTCGACCCTGCGCGAGGCGCTCACGACGCTCACGCAGACGGGCCACCTGGTCTCGACGCGCGGGCGCAGCGGCGGCACCTTCGTCGCCGCCACCCCGCCGCTCTCCGGGAAGAGCGGGCCCGACGAGGAGATCCTGAACGCCGGCGCCTGGGAGGTGCTCGACCAGCGGGTGGCGGTGGAGGTGGGCGCGGTGCTCCTGGCCTGCGAGCGCTCCGAGCCGGACGACCTCGATCAGCTGGGCGAGTACATCGATCGCATGGCCAACGCCGATGACTTCGACGAGTACCGCCGGGCCGACATCCGCTTTCACATCAGCCTCGCCGAGGCGGCACGCGCGCCCCGCCTCGTCACCGAGATGACCGAGGTCCAGGGCCGGATGAGCGAGATGATCGCGCTGATCGCCCATCCCGATCAGGTGCTCAGCCACTCGAACGCCCAGCACCGCAAGCTCGTAAAGCACCTCGCCAAGCGCGATGGGACCGGCGCCGTCCGCGTGGCCCGCGAGCACCTGCAGGGAACCGAGCACATCCTCGCCGGGCTCCTTCCCGAGCCGGCGTGAGGCGCCGAATCGCTCCGGATCAGGCCTTGATCCGCTCCATGTCCGGGTCGAAGAGCGGCTCGGACGCCGTCTCGCCCAAGATCCACTCGCCGAAGGTGTCGATCTCGACCTCGGTCCCCGGCTCTGAGTGCTCGGGCGGCACGTACGCGTAGGCGATCGATCTCTCGAGCGTGTAGCCGTAGCCGCCGGTGGTGACGCGGCCGACGACCTCGTCGCCGACCCGCACCGGCTCGTTGCCGAGCGCCACCGAGCTGGAATCCTCTAACAGGATCGGCACCAGCTTCTTCTCAGGCCCGTTCTCCTTCGCCTCGACCAGCGCGTCGCGGCCGATGAACTCGATGTCCTTGTCGAGCTTCACGCAGAAGCCGACCGCTCCCTCGTAGGGGGTCTCGTCGGGCGTGATGTCGCCGCCCCAGACGCGGTAGCCCTTCTCGATACGCAGCGAATCGATCGCGCGGTAGCCGCCGGCGACGAGGCCGTGGGGCTCGCCCGCCTCCCACAGGGTCCGCCAGAGGCCCATCCCGAACTCGCTCGGGCAGTAGAGCTCCCAGCCCAGCTCGCCCACGTAGGTCACGCGCAGGGCCCGCACCGGTACGTGGCCGATCGTGAGCTCGCGCAGGTTCATGTAGGGGAACTCGTCGTTCGAGAGGTCCTGGGTGGTGAGCGGCTGCAGGATCTCGCGGGCCTTCGGTCCCCAGATGCCGAAGCAGGCGTATTGCGAGGTCGTGTCGCGCACCTGCACGGAGCCGTCGTCGGGCAGATGTCTTTCGATCCAGGAGCGGTCGTGGTTGCCGAAGGCGGTGCCGGTCACGATCGAGAAGCGCTCCTCGCCCAGGCGCGCCACGGTGAAGTCGCACTCGATGCCGCCACGGCTGTTCAGCATCTGGGTGTAGGTGATCTGGCCGATACCGCGCGCGACCTCGTTGTCGCAGAGGCGCTCGAGCAGCTCGGCGGAGCCCGGGCCCGTGATCTCCAGCTTCGCGAAGGAGCTCTCGTCGAAGAGCGCGGCCGTCTCGCGGCAGGCCACGTGCTCGGCGCCGATCGCTGGCGACCAGTGCTGGCCCGCCCAGCCTCGCGGTCGCAGCGACTCGTCGCCGTCGCCGGCGTTCGACTCGTACCAGTTGACCCGCTCCCATCCCGACTTCTCGCCGAATACCGCATCGCGCTCGGCGTGCCAGCGGTTGGCGGGCGAGATGCGCAGCGGCCTGCCGGCCTCGCGCTCGTGGTTGGGGTAACGGATGTCGTAGTACGTCTCGTAGGTCTCCTTGATCCGCGCGTGCGTGTAGGAGGGCGAGCGGTACTGCTGGCCAAAGCGCTTTATGTCCATCGACCAGAGGTCGAGCGAGGGCTCGCCCGCGTCGATCCATTCCGCCATCACCTTGCCGATGCCGCCTGCGCCCGCCAGGCCGTGGGCGCAGAAGCCGGCGGCGACGAAGAGGCCGCCCACGTCCGTCTCGCCCAGGCAGAACTCGTTGTCGGGCGTAAACGCCTCGGGGCCGTTGATGAGGCGGGTGACCTTGATGTCCTCCATCGCCGGCACGCGCTGCTTGGAGTTCTCGGTGATCTCCTCGAAGCGGTCCCAGTCGTCCTCCAGCAGCCGGCCGTTGAAATCGAACGGGATCTCGTCGAAGCCCTCTGGGCCATCCGCGAGGAACGCCGGCTTGGAGTTGCGCTCGTAGCCGCCCATCACGAGGCCCTCGCCCTCCTCGCGGAAGTAGACGAGCAGGTCTGGATCGCGCAGGGTGGGCAGGCGCTCATCGCTCCGCTCTCTGAACGGCTGGGTCACGAGGTACTGATGGGACATCGGGATCACCGGAATGCGAACGCCGGCGAGTCGCCCGAGCTCGGCCGCGAACATCCCGCCCGCGATCACGGCCACCTCGCACTCGATCGTGCCCTTCTCGGTCACCACTCGCCGCACGCGTCCGCCGTCGCACTCGATCGCGATCACGCGGCACGAGGTGAACGTCTCGGCGCCGGCCTGGCGGGCGCCGTCGGCGAGGGCGAAGGTGAGCTGCGAGGGATCGAGGTAGCCGTCGGTGGGGAGCCAGGCGCCGCCGAGCACGCCGTCGGTGGACATCAGCGGGAACTTCTCCTTCGCCTCCTCGGCCGAGATCAGCTCGAGGGGCAGGCCGAACGTTTTCGCCCAGCCGGCTTGGCGGCGGAGCTCCTCCATCCGCTCCTCGCTCGAGGCGAGCTTGATGCCGCCGCACTCGGTCCATCCCGGGTCGAACTCGGACTCCTCGCCGATGCGGCGGTAGAGCTCGACCGAGTACATCATCATCTTCGTGAGCGAGACCGAGCCCCTGGTCTGGCCGACCAGGCCGGCCGAGTGGAAGGTCGAGCCCGAGGTGAGCTGGTCGCGGTCGACCAGGACGACGTCGTCCCAGCCGAGGCGGGAGAGGTGGTAGGCGATCGAGGTCCCCCCGACGCCGCCGCCGATGATCACGCAGCGGGCCGAGTCGGGTGGCTCGCGCCTAACCGCCACCGGCGTCGGAGAGCCTGCGCTCGAAGCCCTCGTCGGAGGCCGTCGCGGCCAGGCGGTCGAAGTGCTTCGTCGCGTACTCGTTGAAGTCGAAGTCGAGCTCGGAGACGGCGCTCTGGACGACGCCCCACATCGCCTCGCGGAAGTCGGACATGAACTTCATGAGGGCGAGCGCGGATTCCTGCGCGGGAGTGGGGGACTCGCCCCAGTACGCGAGGAGAAGCTGGCCCTCGTCGCTTTCGCCGAGCTCGTTGTTGATGGCGAAGTTGGCGAGGTCGAAGTAGCGATCGCCCATTCCGGCGTACTCCCAGTCGACGATCCAGATGGTCTCGTCACCCCGGATGAAGTTGGCCGCCAGCAGGTCGTTGTGGCAGGGGACGGGCTCGTGCTCGGGGCCGCTCAGAGCCGTCTCGATCCGTTGCGCATTGCGATGCGCGTCGTCGTAGGCGTCGGGGAGATCGGCCCCGCGCTCCTCCGCCGTTCGAGCGTAGGTCTCGACGATGCGAAACGAGTTGAAGTCGGTGGGAATCGCGCCCCCGGAGTCGTGAATCCGCCTCAGGGAGCCCGCGATCCGCTCCATCGGCTCGGGTTCGCGCAGATCCTCGGAGCTCATGCCCTCGCCCTCGACGAACTCGGTGACGATGGCGGGCGGGTCCGTCAGTGCCGCCGCCACCGGGGGAGCGACGCCCAGCGAGGCGGCGCGCTCGTTGGCGAGGACCTCGGCCCGCCGGTCGATCTCGAGCAGGTTCGTGTCCTTGCCGGGCACGCGGATGACGTAGTCGGTGCCGCCCATGGTGGCGCGGTAGTTGCGGTTCGTGATCCCGCCCTCGAGCGGTGCCGCCGAGCCGGTCAGATCGCCCAACTCAGGCGTCAGCCGTTCGACGATTTGCACGACTTCGGTCTGGGAGGTCTTGACGCGCGTCCGCCGAAACGTTTAGGTTCTCGTCGTTCATAGGTCGGTCGGCCACACCTTTTCACAAGGTGGGCCCGCCTGGCCCCCGAGGAGGAGGAGACACGGATGGAAGCTGCCGGCGGTCCGCCCCGTAGCGACGAGAAGACGCTTACGGAGGACGAGAAGAGGCTCGCGGAGCTGGGCTACGAGCAGGAGCTCGAACGAGGCTGGACGAAGTTCACCAACTTCGCGATCTCGTTCTCGATCATCTCGGTGCTGGCCGGCTGCTTCACGCTTTTCTACATAGGGTGGAACAACGGCGGCCCGATCGCGATCTCGATCGGCTGGCCGGTGATCTGCCTGATCATCCTCGCTGTCGCAGTCAGCATGTCCGAGATCGCCTCGGCCTTCCCGACCGCGGGTGGGCCGTATTGGTGGGCCCACAACCTCGGTGGCGCCGCCTGGTCGTGGTTCACCGGCTGGTTCAACGTCCTGGGCCTGATCGGGATCGTCGCCTCGGTCGACTACGTCCTCGCGTTCTTCCTCACGCAGCTCTTTGGCCTCTGGGGCTGGGATCTGGGCTTCGTCAACTTCGCCGACACCGAGCACATAATCCAGGAGATCTTCTGGCTATACGCGGTGATCCTCGCGCTCCACGCCATGATCAACATCTTCTCGCACCGATTGATCTCGTTGTTCACAAGCATCTCGGTCTGGTGGCACGTGGCCGGGGCGTTGATCATCCTGGGGATCCTGATCTTCGTCCCCGACTCTCATCAGAGCGCCGACTTCGTCTTCACCGGTCAGATCAACAACTCCGGGTTCGCCGAGGGCGCGACCGACGGCCTCCTGTATTGGGCCCTCGTGCTTCCGGTGGGCTTCTTGCTGACGATGTACACCGAAACCGGGTACGACGCCTCGGCGCACGTGGCAGAGGAGACGGTGGGCGCCGAGCAGGCGGCGGCGAAGGGCATCTGGCAGTCGGTCGCGTCGTCGGCGCTGATCGGCTGGTTCTTGCTGCTGGCGTTCCTCTTCGCCGCCACCAACGTCGATGCCGTCAACGAGGGGTTCGGCAGCGTGATCTCGGTCTTCACCTCCGCCGATATGGACCAGAACTGGGCGGAGGCGATCCTCGTGATCGCCTGCATCGGTCAGTTCTTCTGTGGGATGGCGTGCGTGACGAGCTGCTCGCGAACGTTCTTTGCCTTCTCGCGTGACCGCGCCACTCCGGGCCACCGGCTGTGGAGCCGAGTCACCAGCGGGGTGCCCGCGATGGCCGTGCTCGGCAGCTGCGCGCTCGCCTTCCTGATCGTGCTTCCGGCCTTGTTCGCGTCGGATACCTTTGTCCCACCAGTCGCCTTCTTCGCCGTGACCGCGATCGGCACGATCGGGCTTTACATCGCCTACGTGATACCGGTGTACCTCCGCTGGCGGGCGGGTGACTCGTTCGAGGCCCGCTCCTGGACTCTGGGGGCGCGATACAAGTGGATCAACGCGATCGCGGTGGTGTTCGTTGTCGTGATGCTCATCATCCTCTGCCTACCCGCGTACAGCAACGGCGTTCCATGGGAGTCCGACTTCGACTGGAGCTTCTTGAACTACACGCCCCTGGTCGTTGGGCTGGTCCTGCTCGGCACCGGCCTCGCCTGGGTGCTGGGGATGAACAAGCGCTACACGGGCCCGATTCGCCAGATCGAGTTCGACGAGGGCATGGGTATCACGGACGAGAAGCCCGCGGATGCGCCTGCCACCGGTGGCGGCGCGGCCGGTGGCGGCACGGAACCCCCTGCCTCGCCCCCACCCGCTCGGTAGCGGGGCGCCCGGGGACCTGAGCTGCGCGGCCCGATAGAGCGGCTGCGCAGCTCAGCGCCCCTCAGGCGTTGGGCTCACGCGCCATGGACGGTGACATCGGCGGCTTAGGCGCGATCCAGCGCCACGGTCGCCGCCACGAACGCCTGCCAGCGCTCGTGCTCGGCGGCACGCCATTCCTCGTCGCGCGCCGGCTCCACCCTGCGGTCGACCGGGAGGAGCTCGGCGGCATCGGCCAGTGAGTCGATCACGCCCGAGCCCACGGCGGCGAGTGCGGCCGAGCCGAGCACCGTGGCGTCGGCACCCGCCGCCTCGACGGGCGCGCCGATCGCGTCCGCCTGAAGCTCGAGCAGAAGGGGCTCGTTGGTGACGCCGCCGTCGACGCGCAGGCTCTCGACGGCCGAGGTCTCGCGGATCGCGGCGACGATGTCCGCCACCCGCCAGCTGATCCCCTCGAGCGCCGCACGAGCAACCATCGCCCGCTTGGTGCCGCCGTCGATCCCGGCGAGTACGGCCTGGGCGTTGGGGCGCCACCAGGGCGCGCCGATCCCGGCCAACGCCGGCAGCACCCGGACGCTGCCGGAGTCCTCGGTCTCGTGCGCAAGCTCGCCCAGCTGCGCCGGCGTCTCGGCGACACCGAGCTCGCGGCAGAGCCATTCGAGCATCGCGCCGGCGGCGAAGACCCCGCCGTCGAGGGCGTACTCCATACGCCCGTCGATCCGCCACGCCACCGTTGGGAGCAGGCCCCCGGCGGGCGCCGGCACCTCGGCGCCGACGTGGGCGAGGACGAAGACGCCGGTGCCGTAGGTGGCCTTGACCCGTCCGGGCACCACGGCCCCGGCCCCGGCGAGGGCGGCCTGCTGGTCGACGGTCTGACCGCACAGGCGGAGCTCGGATGGCCAGCTCGGGTGGGTCAGCACCCCGAGCTCCCCGGCGGTGTCGCGGATCTCCGGCAGAACGTCCATCGGGACGCCGAAGAGCTCGCAGAGCGCCGGGTCCCATCCGGCCGTGTCGATTCGCTGCAGCTGTGTGCGCGAGGCGGTTGACGGATCGGTCGCGAAGCCGGCGCCGAGGCGGTCGCAGAGGAAGGAGTCGACGGTGCCCATCCGCAACGTGCCCGCCTCGCGGGCCGCCTGCACGGTCTCGTCGTGTGTGAGCAGCCAGGCGAGCTTGGCCGCCGAGAAGTAGGGATCAAACGGCAGGCCGCTCGCCTCCTTTACCTCTGTCTCGCGCTCCCCCAGGGTGTCGAGGATCTCCTGCGAGCGCTTGTCCTGCCAGACGACGATCGGGCTCAGGGGCTCGCCCGAGGAGGCGTCCCACGCGAGCACCGACTCGCCCTGATGATCAAGGCCGCAGGCGACGACCTCGCCCGGGGCATCGGTCAGCACATCCCCGATCGCCTCGACCACGGCGTCCAGGACCTCGTTGCCGTCCTGCTCCACCCACCCCGGCTTCGGGTGGCGGTTCACCTTGTCCCGCCGTGCCTCGCGGACCGGTTGGAGGCTTTCATCGAAGAGCGCTGCCTTGACGCCGGTGGTTCCCTCGTCGACCCCCAGGAGGTAGCGCCCGCTCACGCTTGAGAAGCTATCTGGATAGGCTGCGGCGCGAAAGGTTGGGAGAACACACCTTTCGCTGACACGACATGGGAGAGAGATGAAGCTTGACGACCTGAAGAAGGCCGTGGGGGATGGAGAGGTGGACACCGTCCTCCTCGCGATCGCCGACATGGAGGGACGGCTGCAGGGCAAGCGGCTCACCGCGCAGCACTTCCTCGACGACGTCGCCGAGCACGGCGCCGAGGGCTGTAACTACCTCCTCGCCGTCGACGTCGACATGGACACCGTCGAGGGATATGAGATGTCGTCTTGGTCGCGTGGCTACGGCGACTTCGAGATGCGGCCGGACTTCGACACCCTGCGCCCGATCCCGTGGCACGAGGGCACGGTGCTCCTCATGGCCGACCTCGGCTGGCACGACGAGTCGGACGTGGTTGCCTCGCCCCGTCAGATCCTCCGCAAGCAGCTCGCGAGGCTCGCGGAGCGCGGCTGGCGGGCGTTCGCCGGCACCGAGCTCGAGTTCATCGTCTTCAACGACACCTACGAGGAGGCCTGGAAGCAGGGATACCGCAACCTCGAGCCGACCAACCTCTACAACGTCGACTACTCGATGCTGGGCACCGCTCGCGTCGAGCCGCTGATCCGCCGCATCCGCAACTCGATGATGGGCGCGGACATGATGGTCGAGAACTCGAAGGGCGAGTGCAACTTCGGCCAGCACGAGATCAACTTCCACTACGACGAGGCGCTGGCGGCCTGCGACGACCACGTCATCTACAAGAACGGCGCCAAGGAGATCGCCTCTCAGGAGGGTTACGCGATCACCTTCATGGCGAAGTGGAACGAGCTCGAGGGGAACTCCTGCCACATCCACTGCTCGCTGGCGGATGAGGACGGCAAGAACATCTTCGGCGACGACGACAAGACGTTCAACCACTTCATCGCCGGTCAGCTCGCCTGCCTGGAGGAGCTGACCTTGTTCTTCGCGCCTCAGATCAACTCGTACAAGCGCTTCGTGCCGGGCTCGTTCGCGCCGACGGCCGTCGCCTGGGGGCAGGACAACCGCACCTGCTCGATGCGGGTGGTGGGCCACGGGCCGGCGCGCCGCGTCGAGAACCGCATGCCCGGAGCCGACGTAAACCCCTACCTCGCCCTCGCGGCGATGATCGCCGCGGGCCTGCACGGCATCGACAACGAGCTCGAGCTCGAGCCGGCGCTGCCGGGGAACGCATACGAGGCAGACAAGCCCCACGTGCCGCACACGATGTACGCGGCGCGCGATCTGTTCGCCTCCAGCGACGTGGCCAAGGAGGCCTTCGGCCAGGAGGTGATCGACCACTACCTGAACCGCGCCCGGATCGAGCTCGAGGCCATGGAGGCCGCCGTGACCGACTGGGAGAAGTACCGGGGGTTCGAGCGGCTTTGAGCCGGCGCCCCGTCGTCGGGATCTGTGCCGCTCTCGAGCAGGCGCAGTGGACAGCGTGGGACACGCTCGCGAACGTCTCTCCGCGCACCTATTCGGCGAAGGTCGCCGAGTCTGGGGCGCTGCCGGTCCTGCTGCCGCCGCACGACGAGTCAACCGAGGAGGTCGACCAGGTCCTGGACCTGCTCGACGCGCTGATCGTCGCCGGTGGAGCCGACCTCGACCCCGCCTCCTACGGCGAGGAGCGCGAGCCCGAGACGATCGGCTCGAAGCCCGAGCGCGACCGCTTCGAGATCGCGCTCACCAACGCGGCGCTCGCGCGTGAGCTCCCGCTCCTCGGCATCTGCCGCGGGATGGAGATCCTGAACATCGCGCGCGGCGGCACCCTGATCCAGGAGCTGCCGACGGCAAAGCAGCACCTCGCGCTCGCCGGCAACTTCACGATCCACGAGGTGAAGCTCGAGCCCGGCTCGCTCGCCGCGCGCGCCACGGGCGGCGAGTCGTGCGAGGTTCACTCCCACCATCACCAGGGGATCGGCGAGCTGGGCGAGGGGCTGATGCCGACGGGCCACTCGGTGCCCGACGAGGTGATCGAGGCGATCGAGCTGCCCGACCACCCGTTTGCGCTTGGGATTCTCTGGCATACGGAGGAGGAGGAGCGCCAAACGGTGATTCCCTCATTGATCGAGACGACAAGGGTGGAGGTGAGCGCGTCATGAGCACCGAGACGATCGAGGTCACCGAGCCGGCGACCGCGGAGGTGATGGAGACGATTCCGCGTGGCGACGCCGATGACGTCGACGCCGCGGTGGCCCGGGCGAAGGAGGCCTTTCCGGCATGGCGCGCGATCGACCCCGAGGAGCGCTCGGCGCTCATGCACGAGCTCGCGAACGCGCTCAGCGACCGCGGCGAGGAGCTCGCGCAGCTCGAGGCGCGAAACGCGGGCAAGCCGATCTCCGATGCGCGCGGCGAGATGGGGATGGTCGCCGACACGTTCCGCTACTACGCAGCCGGACCGCAGCGCCTGCTCGGCGACACGATCCCCGTGGCGGGCGGGATCGACATGACCTTCCGCGAGCCGCTGGGCGTGGTGGGGATGATCGTCCCCTGGAACTTCCCGCTCGTGATCGCCTGCTGGAAGGTGGCGCCCGCGCTCGCCGCCGGCAACACGATCGTGTTGAAGCCGGCGGAGCTCACGCCGCTGACGGCGCTCGAGCTGGAGAGGATCGCGAAGGAGTCCGGGATTCCCGAGGGCGTCCTCAACGTGGTGCCCGGTCCGGGCTCGGTCTGTGGCCAGCGCCTGGTGGAGCACGAGGACGTCGCCAAGGTGGCGTTCACCGGGTCCACCGAGGTTGGCCGCGGAATTGCCGCCGCGGCCGCGCAGACGATCAAGCGGGTGACGCTTGAGCTGGGCGGCAAGTCGGCGAACGTGATCTACGCCGACGCCGATCTGGAGGCGGCCGCCGCCGCGGCGCCGGGCGGCGTCTTCGGGAACGCCGGCCAGGACTGCTGCGCGCGCTCGCGGATCCTCGTCGAGCGCTCCGCGTTGGACGAGTTCATGGGCCACCTCGAGACGGCCGTAAAAGCGCTCGCCGTGGGCGACCCCCTCGACGACGCGACCGAGATGGGCCCGCTTGATCTCGGAGGGCCAGCGCGAGTCGGTGGGGTCCTATCTCGACGACGACGCGCCCGTCGCCTTCCGGGGCTCGGCACCCGATGGGCCAGGCTTCTGGTTCGCCCCGACCGTGCTGTGTCCCGTCTCGAACGATGACCGCCAGGCGCGCGAGGAGATCTTCGGCCCGATCGCCTCGGTCATCCCCTTCGAGGGCGAGGCCGACGCGATCGCGATCGCGAACGACACGCCCTACGGCCTCTCGGGATCGGTTTGGACCCAGGACGGCGCCAAGGCGCTCCGCAGCGCCAGGGCGATGGACAGCGGTGTCGTCTCGATCAACTCGAATACCTCGGTGCGGGTCTCGACTCCGTTCGGCGGCTTCAAGCAGTCGGGCGTCGGCCGCGAGCTCGGCCCGCACGCGCTCGAGCACTACACGGAGGTAAAGAACGTCTACTTCGCGACCGGGGAGAGCTGATGTCGGGCAGGCTCGAGGGGAAGGTCTGCGTCATCACCGGGGCGGTATCGGGAATCGGCGCGGAATCGGCGCGCCTCTTCATGGAGGAGGGCGCAAAGGTCGCAGGCGTCGATCTGGTCGAGGGCGCCGAGGGCACGATCGCGATCCAGGCCGACGTCACCGACTCCGACCAGGTCCGCGACATGTACGCGCAGGTGGCCGAGGAGTTCGGGCGCATCGACGTCCTCTTCAACAACGCCGGGATCAATCCGCCCGACGACGTCTCGGTGATCGACACCGACCTCGATGCCTGGCAACGCGTCCAGGACGTCAACATCCGCGGCGTCCTGCTCTGCTGCAAGCACGGGATCCCGCACCTGCTCGAAGGCGGCGGCGGGTCGGTGATCAACAGCGGCTCGTTCGTGGCCCTGCTCGGCGCCGCGACCTCGCAGATCTCCTACTCGGCTTCGAAGGGCGCCGTGGTCGCGATGTCGCGCGAGATGGGCGTCGAGTTCGCCAGCCGCGGCGTGCGGGTGAACGCGCTCTGTCCGGGCCCGGTCGACACACCCCTGCTACGGGAGCTCTTCGCTGCCGATGAGGTCCAGGCGCAGCGGCGGCTGGTCCATGTCCCGATGGGCCGCTTCGCCCAGGCGCGAGAGATCGCCATGGCGGCGCTCTTTTTGGCCTCGGACGAATCCTCCTACGTGAACGCCTCGACGTTCATGGTCGACGGCGGCATCTCGGGCGCCTACGTCACCCCGGACTGAGCAGCGAGCTAGGACCCTAGGGCCACGCTGGCGCCGTGGCGGGCGGCGACGACGTCTAAGAAGCGGTCGCAGAGCTCGCGTCCGAGCCGGTTCCAGGTGTCGATCCGAGGCGTGGTCTCGGCGTGCAGGTGCTCCGCGTTTATGTCCATCGCGACGGCGTCGGGATCGACCTCGTACTCGCCGATCCAGCACTGGACGTCGCGCTCGGAGACCTCGGCGTGAAACTGAATTCCCCAGGCGAGCTCGCCGATCCGGTATGCCTGCGGGCAGATCGCGCTGCGAGCGAGGGCGGTGGCGCCAGGTGGCAGCGGGACCTCGTAGGAGTGCCACTCAAAAGCGGTAAACGACGGAGCCATGGGCCCGAGCAGCGGGTCGTCGCGACCCTCGGGGAGGACCTCGACCTCGTACCAGCCGATCTCCGGCATGCTGGCTCTCCGCGCGGGTGAGCCGGCGGCGTCGCCGAGGAGCTGCGAGCCGAGGCACGCGCCGAGCAGCGGCACCTCACGGTGAAGCAGCTCGGCGAGCAGCTCCTTCTCCGGAGCCATCCACGGATGGATTGCGTCCTGATCGGGGTGCGCGGCCGCGCCGAAGGAAAGGACCGCGTCGTAGGCGAGCGGATCGGCGGGCGGAGTCAGATCCTCGGTGATGAACCACTCGTCCAGATCCACGCCGCGCGCAGCCATCGCCTCGGCGAAAACCCCGGGCCCCGCGTCCCGCTGGTGCACGATCGCGAGCGCACGCATCCCGGGAGTGTGGCAGCGCCGCAGGCGCTTTTGGCGCGTGGGCCGCCTACGACATCCGTCCTGCGGGTAGCCTGAGGTCGTGGCCATGGACGCGCCCAAGGACGAGCCGAGCACCGAGGAGCTGCGAACGGTTGCGGCCGAGCGCGAGAGCGAGGAGCGCGATCGGCTCGAGGGGTCCGTGACGAAGGACGAGGCTCATCAGCACCGCCGGCGTGCCGACAAGCAGGCCTACCTCAAGGAGAAGCTCGAGGAGCGAGCCGAATCCGAGCGCCGGGCAAAGCGCGGCGAATAGCCGATTGTCCGAGGGCTGACCGGGAACTAGAGTCCCGGCAACTTTTCTGAAAGAACAAAGGAGCGAATACGAATGGTGAACTTCAAGAACCTCGCCGACAAGGCGAAGCAGACGGTCGAACAGCGCGGCGGCAAGGAGTCGCTGAAGCAGGACGCCGAGCAGCTCAAGAGCATCGCCAAGGGGCCGGGCAGCATCACGGACAAGGCGAAGGCCGCTGCCGCGGCGATCAAGGATCCGGGCAGCGCTGAGAAGCCGCCCACGACCGCCGGCACCTCAGAGGCGCCCACCTCCGCGACCGCGCCCAAGGCCGCCGACGGCGCTTCGCAAACGCCGAAGGCCGCAGCCGGCAAGGCCAAGACCGAGGCGAGCGAGAGTGCCGGCACGACGCCTGCGCACGACGACAGCCCGGGCGAGGTCGGCGGCTCCAAGTAGCCCGCGCGGCGGGCGGCCATCGGGGATCAGATGCCCGAGGTCCGCGAGCAGATCGACATAGACGCACCGCCGGAGGCGGTCTGGGACCTGGTGATGGACCCGGATCGCCTCTGCGAGTGGGTCAGCGTCCATCGGCGCGTCAGCGATACCCCTCGGGATGAGATCACCGAGGGCGAGTCCTTTCAACAGGTGCTCTGCCTCGGGGGTCAGCCGGTCGACGTCGAGTGGACGCTCACACGCTCGGATCCGCCCACCCTGGCCGAGTGGGACGCGGACGGTCCCAAGGGAGCCGACGCGAAGATCCGCTACGTCCTCGCTGCCTCGAACGGCGGCACCCGGTTTGGCTACGAGAACGATTTCGACCTGCCGGGCGGCCCCGTGAAGCTCCTCGCAGGGCGGGTCGCGAGAGCGTCCGCTCGCCGCGCGGCGCGGAAGTCGCTGAAGAAGCTGAAGGTCGTGGCCGAGGCCGACGCCAGCGCCGACCAGGTCGAGGGGCCCAGCTAGGCGGCCTCAGCCTCGGCGCGACGCAGGCCGCGACGCGCGAACGCCGCCATCAGCGCCAGCAAGCCTGCGGCGGCCCCGAACGCGAGCAGGATGTGAAACGGCGCGCCCGCCATGAGCGAGCGGCCTCCCTCCACGATCGCCGTCGCCGGGTTGAACTCGGTCGCCGTCGCAACCCACCCCTGGATGAGGTCGCGCGGGACGTACACCGGCGTCGTCATCAGGATCATGAACATCGGAATCTGCATCGCCGGAGCGGCCTGCATAGTGCGGAAGCGCAGCATCATCCCGGCCGCGAACAGGAACGCCGCCACGTTGACGACGAAGGCGAGCCCGAGGAGCCCGACCAGGTCGACGGCGTTGCCCGCCACCTCCATGCCGGTCACGAGGGCGATCGCGAACACCATCGCCCAGACCATCACGGCCCGGACCAGGGCCGCGAGCCCGAAGCCCGCCACGACCGCCGACCGGTCGGGAGCCGCGGTGAACAGGCGCCGAGTGAAGCCGGAATCGAAGTCGGCGCCGATCGAGAAGCCGATGAAGACCCCGCCGAACGCCGCCGACTGCAACAGCACGAACACGAACTGGAAGGCGTTGTAGTCGTAGTAGTCAAAGCCCGGCACGTTGGCGACGTTCGAGAGGCCGCCCGCGAACGCCATGTAGAAGAAGAGCGGGAAGATGATCGCCGGCAAGAAACAGCTGCGGGCGACGCAGCACGCTGTGCATGTGGCGCCAGAAGACGGTGCGGGCGACCGACCAGTAGCGGGCACGGCGGCTCATGTCCGCACCATCCGCTCGCGCATCGACGTCACAGCCGCCGCCAGGAAGACGACGAAGATCGCGATCGCGATGCCGAAGCCAAGCGCGAGCGCCTCTGCGTCCCACCCGGTGATGAAGAGCGAGCGGATGCCCTCGATCAGGTAGCTGACGGGGTTGAGGGACGCCACGGTCTGAAACCAGTCCTCCTGGATCAGGTCGCGCGGCAGCGAGGCGGAGCTCAGGAAGAGCAACACGAACATGAGGGGGAAGAGGCCCTGCACGGCTTCCCCGGAACCCGAGCGCAGCCCGACGAAGAGGCCAATCGCGCCGAAGGCGGCGGCGATGACGAAGCAGAGGGCGAAGAGAACCGGCACGCCCAGGAGCCCGGCCTTGAGCTCGGCGCCCGCGGCGAGCCCCACCGCCAGGTAGGCGACCATCTGGATCCCGGAGACCAGCATCACCCCGGCGAGCTGCCCGGCCAGCAATGCCGAGCCTCGCATCGGGGTGAGCGAGAGGCGGTTGAAGAACCCCGAGCCGATGTCGTCGGCCAGGTTTGTGCCGGCGGTGTTCGTGGCGAAGATCGCGCCCTGCATGAACGGAAACGCGAGCGCGAACGTGAGGTAGGTGACGTCGGGGAAGCCGGGGATCTGCGTCGCCGCATCGAGCCCGCTCGCGTTCACGGCCAGCAGGAACAGCGGGAAGACGAGGGTCGGCACGATCATGATCGGCTGCCTCGCGGTGCGGATGACCGACCGCCAGGCGAGGTAGCGGGCCTGCCTGCGCAACGGGCTTTGGGCGGCGATGGCGCTCATCGGAGACCTCAGGCGGTCACCGGCTCGCGCTGCTGCTCGCCGGTGTCGGCCTCCTCCGCCGCTTCCTCCTGAGCACCCTCGAGGGAGCGGCCTGTCTTGGCCAGGAAGACGTCGTCGAGCGACGGGGCGTGGAGCTGCAGGTCGGCGACCCGGATTCCCTCGGAGTCGAGCTCGCGGACGACCGCGGCGAGGTCCTCGGTGCCGTCCTGAAGTCGCGCGGCGGCGAACCCGTGAGACGCGGGCAGCGACTCGCCGAAGCGAGCGAGGACAGCGGCAACCGCGTCGAGCTGGTCCGCGTCGACGGGGCTCGCCTCGACCGTGGGCCGGCCGATCTCCGCCTTGAGCGCCGCTGGGGTCCCCTCCGCCACGAGCTTTCCCTGCTCGATGATTCCCACGCGGTCGGCGAGCTCGTCGGCCTCCTCCAGGTACTGCGTGGTCAAAAAGACAGTCACCCCCTCCTGGCGGGCGAGCCGCGCCACCTCATCCCAGAGCGCCTGGCGGCTCTGGATGTCGAGGCCGGTCGTGGGCTCGTCGAGGAAGAGGATCGAGGGCTCGTGGATCAGAGCGAGGGCCAGGTCGAGCCGGCGCTTCATGCCGCCCGAGTAGCCGCCAACGCGGCGGTCGGCGGCCTCGCCGTCGAGCCCCACCCGCGCCAGGAGCGCCTCGCCCCGGCGCTCGATCTCGGGCTTCTCGAGACCGTGCAGGCCCCCCTGGAGCTTCATGTGCTCGCGGCCGGTGAGGAACGGGTCGAGCGCGGCCTCCTGCAGGGCCACACCGATGGCGTCGCGCACGCGGCGCCCATCCTCGACCACGTCGAAGCCCGCCACCCGGGCCGAGCCCTCGGTCGGGGGCAGGAGCGTGGTCAGGATGTGGACGGTCGTGGACTTGCCGGCGCCGTTGGGGCCCAAAAAGCCGTAGATCTCGCCGGGCTCGACGCGCAGAGAGATGCCGTCGACGGCCCGAGGCCCCTTCTTGAAGACGCGAACGAGGTCGTTTACCTCGATCGAGTTGTCGGATTCGTTCATGGCCTCACCGTAGCAGAGTAGTTGAAGATTCGAAGTATTGAATACATCTAACGTTGAAGTGTATAATGGATTCTGAAATGGCGACAACCGCTCCAAGGCCTGCAGCCGCTCACGAGGCATGGGGCGCTGTGTATGAGCTCTTCAGCCGCTACCGGCCGGTGATGCTCGCGATGCAGGCCGAGTACGGGCTAAAACCGCCGATGGTCTTCGCGCTCAAGGAGCTCGACTCGCCGCAGCCGATGGGCAAGATCGCCAAGGTCCTGCACTGCGACAACTCGGCGGTCACATGGATCACCGACCGCCTCGAGGAGCGCGGCTTGGTCGAGCGACAGGCCGATCCGGGGGATCGCCGGGTAAAGCTCTTGGCGCTGACCGACGAGGGCAGGCGCGTACGCGACGAGATCGATGCCCGGCTGGCGGAACCCCCGCGGGAGATCACCGCGCTCTCGGTCGCCGACCAGCGCGCCCTGCGCGACATCCTGCGCCGGGCGCTGGCCACCGAGTAACCGCCCGCCCCCGTCGAGCTAGTCCGGGGCCGGCAGCAGCACCTGCTCGATCGACTGCGCGAGCCCGTCGTCGCCCACGTCGACGACGACCGCGTTGATCCAGACGTCCTCGTCCGCGGTCGTAAAGCGGATCGGCAGCTGCGTTCGAAACGACTCGACCGCCTGCTCGCGGCGGACGCCGAGCACGCCCGCGCGCGAGCCGGTCATCCCGACGTCGCAGATGAACGCCGTCCCCATCGGCAGCACCCGGGCGTCGGCGGTCGGAACGTGCGTGTGTGTGCCCAGTACGGCTGCGACCCGGCCGTCGAGATGCCACCCCATCGCGATCTTCTCCGAGGTGGTCTCGGCGTGGAAATCGACGAGGATCAGGTCGGTCTCGTCTTCAAGGCGGTCGACGAGGGCGTCGGCCTCGGGAAAGGGCGAGCGGGCGGCGCGCATCTCGACGGTGCCGGAGAGGTTGATGATCCCGACCCGCTTGCCGGCGGCCTCGATGACGATCGATCCCCGTCCCGGATTTCCCCTCATGTAGTTGGCGGGGCGCACGATGCGCTCCTCCCGGTCGAGGTAGTCGTAGGCGTCGCGGTGGCGATAGGTGTGGTTGCCGAGCGTGATCGCGTCGACGCCGACGGCGTAGATCTCCCTCGCCGTCTTCTCGGTGATACCGAGCCCGCCCGCGGCGTTCTCGCCATTGGCGACGACGAGATCGGGGGCATGGTGCTCCCGCAGGACGGGCATGGCGCGCTCGAGGCCGGCCCGCCCGGGCTTGCCGACGATGTCGCCGATGAAGAGGACCCGCACGCCCGCGGCAGCATAGACGGGGATTCGAGGTGCCACCGCATCTGCGCATCCCTGGGGCGCGAGCCGGAGCGCCGGGCTTTAGGTGGGTGCACCCGAGAAGGAGACAGATCTTGAAGCGTCCCAGTCCCCGCACCAGCGCCCGCATCGCCGTTGCCGCGCTCGCCACCGGCGGCCTCACCGCCGTCGGGGCCACCGCCGCTGCCGGCGACGAGTCCAAGGGCTCGCCGACGCGCCCGCCCTGGAATCGCAGCTGCGTGGTCGAGATCCGCGCCCACGACGACGGCTCGGCAAGCCTCTCGTGCCGCGAACGCAGCCGCCCGTTCGCCGCGGTCGACGCCGAGAGCGGCCGCATCCAGTTCTTCAACTCCCGGTGAACGGCCGCCCGCCGCCGTGCCGGGGCGTACCGCTCACGCGACCGTCTAGCGTTCGCCGGCATGGCCGGCGAACGACAGGTGGTGATCGAGGCGCGGGCGCTCTCCAAGCGCTTCGGTGAGCACGAGGCCCTCCGAAGCGTCTCGTTCGAGGCCCATCGGGGCGAACTCCTGGCCGTGATCGGGCCGAACGGGGCGGGCAAGACAACGCTGCTCTCGATCCTCGCGGGGATCCGAAGGGCGGACTCGGGCGAGGTGAGCCGGACTCCGGGCGAGATCGGCTGGGTCCCGCAGCAGGCGGCGCTCTATCGCCGGCTCACGGTGGCCGAGAACCTCAAGCTGTTCATCAGGCTCGAGGGCGTCGCCGAGCCCGAGCGCGTGCTCGAGCGAATGCTGGAGCAGACTGGCCTCGCGGACCGCCGCGACGATCAGGTCGGGACTCTGTCCGGCGGGAATCAGCAGCGGGTGAACATCGCGATCGGCCTTCTGGATCGGCCTGGGGTGCTCCTGCTCGACGAGCCCTCATCCGGGCTCGACCCGCGGCAGCGCGAGCGCCTCTGGGAGTTCGTCAACGGCCTTGCGGGCGCAGGAACCACTGTCATCTTCTCGACGCATTACATCCAGGAGGCCGAGCGCTATGGGGATCGGCTGCTGGTCCTCGCCGATGGCGAGCGGGTCTTCGATGGCACTCAGCAGGAACTGCACGACGACGTCGGCGAGGAGGGCGCCCGCGACTTCGAGGAGGCCTTCGTCCACTACCTCCGCAAGCGCGGGCACTGAGATGCGCTGGCTCCTCCTGAAGGACCTGCAGATCTTGCGACGCTCGCCGCTGGTGAGCACGCTGCTCGTGCTCTATCCGGTCGTGATCGCGATCCTGATCGGGTTCGCGCTCTCCGACGACAGCGGCAAGCCGCGCGTCGCTTTCCTCAACCTCGTGGACCCCGAGGAGCAGTTCGCGATCGACGGCGGCGATGAGACCCTCGATCGTGGGCTCGCGCGGGAGGAGCTCTGCAAGCGCGTCGAGTGCGTTGACGTGGAGACACGAGAGGAGGCGGAGGAGAAGGTCGCCGACGGCGACGTCCTCGGTGCCCTGATCGTCCCGCCCGACATCCTCGAGAAGCTCAGCTCGCTCACGTCGCTCGACCCCGAACAGCCGACCGTCGAGGTGCTGGTCAACGAGGACGATCCCGTCAAGGCCCAGCTCGTGGACGATCGGATTCAGGCGCTCGTCACCGAGGCCAACCTGCTCCTCTCACAGCGGATCTCCGAGTCGGCGAAGGCGTATCTCGACATCCTGATCGAGGGAGGGACCTTCGAGGTGCCGCTGCTCGGAGAAACCTTCAACATCCTCGGTCTGTCGCGGGCGGCGGAGATTCTCACGTCGGTCTCGCAGGAGCTTCCCCCGGATTCTGCGGCCGCCAAGCAGGTGAGCTCGGTGATCGAGTTCGCCAGCCTCGCGGAGGAGAACCTCGACTTCGCGCTGCCGTTGCTCGGGGCTGTCGCATCGCCGATCGAGGTGGAGAAGGAGGTCGTTGCGGGCGACGCCGCGTCGCTGGACGCGTTCGCGATCTCGGTCGCGGCCACCGTCACCCTGATGTTCGTGACCGTCCTGCTCGTCGCCGGGTCGCTGGCGCTCGAGCGCGAGGAGAACGCCTATCCCCGCCTGACGCGCGGCCTCGTGGGGCCCGGCGAGCTCCTGGCCGAGAAGGTGACTCTCGGGATCGTCGTCTCCGTGGTGGTGACGCTGCTGATGCTGGCCGGCCTGTCGATCTTCGTGAACGTCGACTGGAGCAGAGTGCTGCTGATCGGGGCTGCGATCCTGGCCGGCGGCGCGGCCTTTGCCGCCTTCGGAGCAGCCATCGGCGCCGCGGCACGCGAGGTCCGGGCGTCGTCGCTACTCGCGTTCATGATCTCGCTGCCGATCGCGTTCCTCTCGCTGGTCCCGTCGGGCACCGTTGGCGCAGGGCTGTTCGACGTGATCCAGTTCGTTCGCGCGCTGTTTCCGTTCGACCCGGCTCTCGATGCGATGTCGGGAGCGCTCGACGAGGCCGGCCCCTCGATCGGCGTGGCGCTCGCGCATCTGGCCGCCATCGCGCTCGCCTACGGCGTTCTTGCCAGGCTGGCCTTGCGGCGCTTCGCCTAGGTCGCCGAAGGGGATAGGCTCGCGGTCCATGACCGAGACGCCCGCAACCGACGACAGATCGCGCTCCCGCCAGGTCGTCGCCTCCTACGACAACTACGAGGAAGCCGAGCGCGCGGTGGACTACCTCTCCGACAACGAGTTCCCGGTCGAGAAGGTGGCCATCATCGGCACGGGCTTAAAGACGGTCGAACAGGTCGCCGGCCGGGTCACGACGGGGCGCGCGGCGCTCATGGGAGCGATGCAGGGAGCGATGATCGGCGTGCTCTTCGGGCTCTTCTTCGGCATCATCTTCGACGGCGTCGACTTCCTCGGAGTGGTGGCCTATGGCCTGATCGTGGGAACGGTCTTCGGCTCGATCTTCGGCGCCCTGGGGCAGGCCGCCCAGGGCGGGCGTCGCGACTTCGCCTCCGTGCGGAGCATGCAGGCGGAGCAGTACGAGATTCAGGTCGAGCAGACCGAGGCCGATCGAGCCTCGGAGCTCCTGCGCGGCATGACCACCTAACCCAGCCGGGCGAAGCACACATACTTGGCATCAGGCGTGCGCGGGGCGGGTAACGCGTGGACGTGGACGAGCATTCCGCAACGCCGGAGGACCTGCCCCCGCTCGAGCTTCGCCAGCTGCGCGAGCTGGACGTCGCCCGCGCTTCCGGCGAGGATCGTGCGTCATACATCAGCGCAGCTTCCGCGGTGGTGCGCCGCGGGGACTTCATCTACGTCGTCGGCGACGACGAGCTCGACCTCGGTGTCTTCACCGTCTCCTCGTCCGAGCCCGGCGACATGCGGCGCGCCCTCGAGGGCGAGACGCCGTCGGACCCAGACGAGCGCAAGCGGGACAAGGCCGACCTCGAGGCGTTGGGCGTGCTTCCCCCGTTCGACTGCGCGCCCTACGGCGGCCTGCTCGGGCTGGGGTCGGGCTCCAAACGAAGCCGAGACCGCGGCTTCTGGTGGAAGCTCGCCGCCGATGGCTCCCTCGACGGCGACCCGCGCGAGATCGACCTCGCGCCGCTCTACGAGACGCTGCGAGCTGAGATCGAGGAGCTAAACGTGGAGGGCGCCGCCGTCCTCGGCGACGCTCTCTGGCTCTTTCACCGAGGTAACGACGAGGGCAGCCAAAACGCTGTGATCGAGCTATCGCTCGAGGAGGTCATGAACTCGATGCTCGACGACGGCAAGCTCGACGTGGAGGAGCTTAAGGGCGTGCGCGAGTACGACCTCGGCGAGCTCAACGGCACCCGCCTGTGCTTCTCGGACGCCACCCCGCTCTCCGACGAGTTGATCGTGTTCACGGCCTCAGCCGAGGTCGACGACGACTCCGCAGCCGACGGCGAGATCCGCGGCTCGGTGGTCGGCACGATCGCCATGGACGGCGACGTCCACCGCCTGCGCACCATCGACCGCAAGTGGAAGGTCGAGGGCGTGCACGCCGCGATCGACACCGGCGTCATCGACCTGGTCTTCGTCTGCGACCAGGACGCCGATGAGGCCTCCCCGCTCCTCAGCGCAACAATGCCGGCCGACGCGGCGCTCGAGCAGGGGGACTGAGCTCAGCCGCTCCCGACCGGTTCGCGACCTCTACGCCTCAGTCGCCGTCCTCGTTCGAGTCGTCATCACTCTGCTCGTCCTGGGTCGGAGTCCGAGTCCTCGTCCCCGTCGGAGTCCTCACCATCCTCCCCGTCAGAGCTCTCTTCGTCCCCGCCAGAGTCCTCGTCCTCATCCTCGTCGTCCCCGCTCTCCCGCTCCTCGTCACTGGGGAGCGTGGCCGGGACGGGCGTCTCGGTGCCACCGGCATCGGCGACCGCGCCGGTCTCGGCCTCATCGTCTGACTCACCGTCATCGGAGTCTTCGCCGCCGCCGTCCTCGTCGCCGGAGGCCCCATCCTCGTCATCGGAGTCCTCTGCCGCATCGTCGTCGCCGGAGCCCTCATCCCCGTCGTCCTCGTCCCCACCGTCCGAGCCCTCCTCGGCACCGTCCTCAGTGCTCTCCTCGTCGCTGTCGCCCCCGTTCGACCCGGAGTCCTCGTCCTTCTCCTCCTGGTCGTCTGCGCCCTCGTCCTCGGTGCCGTTGTCGTCCTGCATCAGCTCTCCTCTCGCACGGTTTCAGGACGCAACGTTCCCGCTCGGCGCGAAAATCAACCGCGCTCGACGTCCTGCCCAACCGGCGCTGGGCCGCTGGACGGAGCGCCCTAGACTTCCGGCCGTGAGCTTTCCCGCTACGCGCATGCGGCGCCTGCGGCGGACGAAGGCGCTCCGCGACCTCGTTGAGGAGACGGAGCTCTCCCCGCGGCACCTTGTGCAGCCGCTTTTCGTCGTCACCGGCGAGGACGTACGCGAGGACGTGGAATCGATGCCGGGCATCGAGCGGTTCTCGATCGGCGAGCTCGTCGCTGAGGCAACCGAGCTTCAAGCTGCCGGCGTCGGAGCGGTGATTCTCTTCGGCATCCCCTCCGACAAAGACGACGCCGGCTCCGGCGCCTACGACGACGAGGGCGTCGTCCAGATGGCGGTGCGGGCGCTCAAGGAGGCCCACCCCGAGCTCGTGGTGATGACCGATGTCTGCCTCTGCGAGTACACATCGCATGGGCATTGCGGCTTCCTGCGTGACGGCGAGGTCGACAACGACGTCACCCTCGAGTTGCTCGCACGCACCGCAATCTCACACGCCGACGCGGGCGCCGACGCCGTCGCGCCCAGCGACATGATGGACGGCCGCGTGATGGCCATCCGCCACCAGCTCGACGAGGAGGGCCACCCCAACGTCCCGATCATCGCCTACTCGGCCAAGTTCGCCTCGGCCTTCTACGGGCCCTTCCGTGAGGCCGCGGAATCGACTCCGCAGGAGGGCGATCGCCGCGGGTACCAGATGAACCCCGCCAACGCTCGCGAGGCGCTGCGCGAGATCGCCCTCGACGTCGAGGAGGGCGCCGACATGGTGATGGTGAAACCCGCCGGCCCCTATCTCGACCTGATCGCGAAGGTGCGCGAGCGCTTCGACCTTCCGATCGCCGCCTACCAGGTCTCGGGCGAGTACTCGATGCTGAAGGCTGCCGCGCAGCAGGGTTGGATCGACGAGCAGGCCGCGGTGACCGAGTCCCTTCTGTCAATCCGCCGCGCGGGCGCCGACGTGATCATCAGCTACTTCGCGAAGGAGTTCGCCCAGTGGCAGGCGTAACCGGCGACGGGATCACCACGGCCGGCGCTACTCCGAAGCTGCGCTCGCGCAAGGACGGCGCCGCCATCCCCCTCGACGAGGCCGACAAGCGCCTCATGAACCTCTTGCAGTCGCGCTTCCCCCTCGACCCCGAGCCGTTCGTCGCGATCGCCGCCGCCGCCGAGCTCGACCTCGACGACACGATGGAGCGCACCCGACGCCTCGTCGACGAGCGGATCATCCGCGAGATCACCCCGATCTTCGACACGCGGGCGCTGGGCTACTCGTCGATGCTGGTGGCTGCAAAGGTCGACACGGAGCACCCCCACCGCGCCGCCAAGATCATCAACTCCCACCCGGGCGTCTCACACAACTACCTGCGCACGCACGAGTTCAACCTCTGGTTCACGATCGCCACACCCCCCGACTCGGAGCTCGGGCTCGAGGCCACGTTGGAGGTTCTGCAGGAGCTGACCGGCGCGGAGTCGATCCGCCAGCTGCCGACTCTCCGTCTCTTCAAGATCAACATGAACCTCGAGATGGAGAAGGGCACCGACGCCCTCGCCGCCGCCGCCGAGGCCGCGCCTCCGCGCGAGCTCGAGGCCCAGCCCTACGACGACACCGACATCGCTGTGATCAGGGCGCTGCAGGGGCCGATGGACGTCGTCGACCGGCCCTACGACGATGCCGCCTCGAAGGCCGGGATGTCGACCGCGGAGCTGCTCGAACACCTGCAGGGAATGGTCGATCGCCAGATCCTGCGTCGCGTCGCGGCGATCCTCTACCACCGGCGGGCGGGGTTCTCGGCCAACGGCATGGGCGTGTGGCGCGTGCCGGAGGAGGAGGTGCTGGAGACGGGCACCCGGATGGCCGCCGTCCGCGGCGTCTCTCACTGCTATGAGCGTCCCACCTACGCCGACTGGCCATATTCGGTGTTCACCATGGCTCACGGCCGCTCGAAGGAGGAGTGCGACGCGATCCTCGACTCGATCGCGGACGAGCACGACCTGCACGGCGACGACCGTGCCGTCCTTTACTCGTCGACGGAGTTCAAGAAGATCCGGCTGCGGTACTTCACCCCGGACTACGCGGCGTGGGAGGCGGATCCGGCAGCCGCTGTCGCCGCGCACGCGAACGGCAACGGAGCCGCGCGCTGAGCACGACCCCGACGCCCCCCGATGCTCCCGCGCGCGACCCGGACGAGCCGGGATCGGCGTTCGACACCCGTAGCTCCGAGGTGATCTACGCCCGGGCCGTCGGTCTCATGCCCGGCGGCGTCAACTCGCCGGTCCGGGCGATGCGGTCGATCGGCCGCGAGCATCCGATCTTCGTCGAACGCGGCGAGGGCTTCGAGTTGATCGACGCCGACGGCCATCGCTACGTCGACTGGGTCTGCTCGTGGGGTCCCCTGATCCTCGGACACGCCCACCCGGCGGTAGTGGATGCCGTGCAGGAGGCCGCGGCGCGGGGCACGAGCTACGGGGCGCCGACGGAGGCCGAGGTCGACCTCGCGGCCGAGGTCCGCGACCGCGTGCCGACGGTGGAGATGGTGCGGCTCGTGAACTCCGGCACCGAGGCGTCGATGAGCGCGGTGCGCCTCGCGCGCGCGGCCACCGGGCGGGACAAGCTCGTGAAGTTCGCGGGCGCCTACCACGGGCACGTCGACGGCCTGCTGGCCGAAGCTGGCTCCGGCCTCGCCACTCAAGGCATCCCGGCCAGCCCCGGGGTTACCGCGAGCGCTGCGGAGGACACGATCGTCGTCCCGTGGAACGCCAGGGAGCCGCTCGCCATTGCCCTCGCTGAGCATGAGATCGCGGCGATCCTGTGCGAGCCGGTCGCCGCCAACATGGGCCTCGTTGCGCCCGCCGAGGGCTTCCTCGAGTTCCTGCGCGAGCAGGCGGACGCCGCCGGCGCCCTCCTCGTCTTCGACGAGGTGATCACGGGGTTCCGCGTCTCCCGCGGTGGCGCCCAGGCCCTCTACGGGGTGTCGCCCGACCTGACCGTGATGGGAAAGGTGCTGGGCGGCGGCCTGCCCCTCGCCGCCTACGGTGGCAGCCGCGAGCTCATGAGCATGGTCTCGCCGGCCGGGGACGTCTACCAGGCGGGGACCCTCTCCGGAAACCCGTTGGCGGTGGCGGCTGGCCTCGCGACGCTGGAGGAGCTCGACTCGGCCGCGTACGAGAAGCTCGGCCAGCTCACCGAAGCCCTGGCCGAGTGGCTGCGCGAGGCAGCCGGTGACCGGCCGGTCCAGGTGGCATCGGTCCCAGGCCTCGTGACACCGTTCTTCAGCTCCGAGCCCGTGAGCGATTTCGCCGGTGCTTCAGGATGCGACCTCGAGGCGTACGGCAGGTTCTGCCGGGCGATGCTCGAGCGCGGCATCTACCCACCGGCCTCGCAGTTCGAGGCGTGGTTCGTCTCCCTCGCGCACGACGCCGCGGCGATCGAGCACACCGCGCACGCCGCAGCCGAGGCGTTCGCGGTTGCCCTGGACTAGGCCCCTAGGCGCGCTCCAGCTCTCGCTTCGTCGCCTGGTCCTCCGGGCTCGCCCCGTTCGACGATGCGGCCGGCGCGGACCCGTCTCCGATCTCCATGTGCGCGCGCGAGTCGCGGCCGCGGATCAAGACCAGCGTTGCGATGAACCCGAGCACTGCGATCCCCGCCCCGACCATGAAGGCGTCGGCGTACCCCTCGGTGAGGATGGCCGGAACCGCGGCCGGATCGCCAGCCGCCGCCGCAATGTTGTCCTCGATCTGCGGGAAGGCGATCGTGGAGAGCACCGCCAGGCCGAGCGCGCCTCCGACCTGCTGCGAGGTGTTGATGAGGCCTGAGGCGAGACCGGCCTCGTGGTCGTCGACCCCCGAGACCGCGGCGATCGTCTGGGGGACGAACGCGAACCCGAGTCCCACCGCCGCCAGGAGCGAGGGGCCGAGGACGTCACTGAGGTAGGTGCCGTCGGGCGAGATCTGCCCGAACCACAGGAGCCCGGCGCCGATCAGCAGCATGCCGGCGGCGAGGATCGGCTTGTAGCCGATCTTGGTCACCACCTGCGAGGCGACGCCGGCGGCGATGATGATCGTGACCGCGAGCGGCAGGTAGGAGACCCCCGCCTTGATGGCGCTGTAGCCGAGCACGTTCTGCATGTACAGGGAGATGAAGAAGAACATCGAGAACAGCGAGGCCCCGGTCAGGATCCCGACCACGTTCGCCCCCGTGAGGGTGCGGTTGCGGAAGATCGAGAAGGGCATGAGCGGAGAGCTCGAGCGCAGCTCGATCGCGACGAAGGCGGCGAGCAGGACGACCGCTCCCGCGAGGACGCCGAGCGTCTGGGCAGAGCCCCAGCCGGCGTCGTTGGCCTCGACCAAGCCGAAGACGAGCAGCGACAGGCCAGCGGTGACGCTGACCGCGCCGGCGAAGTCGAACGCCCGCGTCTCGGACTCGGAGCGGCTCTCCATGATGAGCGACGTGGCGAGCATGGCCGCGATGATCCCGATCGGCACGTTCACCCACAGGACCCATTCCCAGCCGAGGTACTCGGTCAGAACGCCGCCGAGCAGCACGCCGGCCGCCCCGCCCGAGCCGGCCACAGCGCCCCACACCCCGAGCGCCTTGTTGCGCTCGGAGCCGTCGCGGAAGGTGGTCGTGACGATTGAGAGCGCGGCGGGGGAGAGGATCGCCGCGCCGAGGCCCTGTACGGCGCGGGCGATGATGAGTGCGGTCTCGGACTCGGCGAAGCCGCCGGCGAGGGATGCCAGGGCGAAGAGAATGAGCCCGGCAATGAAGACGCGCCGTCGGCCGAGAAGGTCGGCGAGGCGGCCGCCCAAGAGCAGGAAACCGCCGAAGGTCAGGACGTAGGCGTTCACGACCCAGGAGAGGTTGTCCTGGGAGATGCCGAGGGACTCGCCGATGGTCGGCAGCGCCACGTTGGTGATCGACGCATCGAGGACCACGACGAACTGGGCGACGCAGAGCAACGCGAGTGCGAGCCAGCGGCGTTCTTGAAGAGTTGCCTTGTCTGTGGTCATGCGCCTACCTCCGACGGGTTCTTATGACATAATCGGAACCTGAGTTCCGGTTCTGGTTAAGCCACTATACGGAATCGCGGTTCCGTTTGCTGTGACGTCGTCGGTCCCGGAACGAGGAGAGAGGAATCCGATGAACCCCACCCTGATCAAAGCCGCGCCGGCGCTTCGCGCCGACGCCCGGCGCAACCACCAGCGCATCCTCGACGCCGGCCGTGAGCTCTTCGCCGAGCACGGCTACGACGCCCAGATGGACCAGATCGCCGCGAGGGCGGGCGTGGGGGTCGGCACCGTCTATCGGCACTTTCCCCACAAGTGCGATCTGCTGGAGGCACTGACCGAGCTTCGGTTCGAGGGCCTTGCGCAGGCCGCGCGTGAAGCCAACGCCGATCCCGATCCGTGGAACGGCTTCGCCGGGTTCATGCGCTACTCGGCCGAGGTCATGGCGCGGGACCGGGCGCTCTCGGAGGCGATGTTCGAGCGGCCCGAGATGATGCGAGCCGGTGCCGAGGGAGTGGGGATGCCGGAACTCCTGGACGAGCTCGTATTCCGCGCCAAGGAGGCCGGGGAGCTTCGGCCCGAGGCCCGGTGGGAGGATGTCCCAGGGCTGATCTGTGGCCTCGGACGGGCGCTCGTCGAGGGCAAGGTCGGCCCCCTCGAGATGAGCTGGGAGCGCTACCTGCAGATCATCCTCGACGGCCTGCGCGCTCCGGGCGCAATGCCGCTGCCCGACTGACCTTCCGAGTTCATGCCGCCGTACGCGGCACAACTGCGGAATCTCGGGCCCGGCCCGGAGTAATCTCGCGCCATGGCCCCCTCGCCCCGACTCACTCCTCTAGATGATCTCGTCCAGGCGATCCGCCAAGACGAAACCCTCCTCACCGATCACCTCCGCGAGCCCACCGGGGACACCTCGCTCGGGGCTCTCGCCGCCACGGGCCCCCGCGCCGACGGGGCCGAGGCCGACTACGCCTTCGTCCTCGAGGCCGTCCGCGAGGGTTATCTCCTTCACTACGGGGAGCCGCGGGTCCTCGACGTGCTCGACGCGGATCTCGCCCTCCTCGCCGGCGATCACCTCTACGCCCTGGGCCTGGAGCGCCTCGCCGGGCTCGGCGATCTCGAGGCGGTGAGCGAGCTCGCGGATCTCATCTCCCTGAGCGCGCTGGTTCACGCCGACGGCGACGGCGACGACGCCACGGCGAAGGCGCTGTGGCTGGCCGCCGCCAGCGCTGTCGGTGCCGGGGCCAATGAGGCGCACGAGGCAGCGAAGGCGCAGCTCCGAAGCTCCGGCCCGGGAGCCGATTCCGCTCGCGCGCTCGCAGCCGCCGGGCGCGACACCGCCTCCGGAGCGGGTCTCGAGAGTGCATGGGGCGAGGCCGCCAACTCAATAGACTTTGAGGCCGATCCACCTTCCGCCCGTGGCTGACGCTCCCTCCAAGAAGAACGGTCAGAACGCCGCGCCCGAAAAGCCGCGCCCAGCGGGCTACTACGAGGGCGAGACGATGACCCGCCGCACCGCCTTCGCGATCGGCGGCCAGGCGGCGGCCGGCATCGGACTCGGAGCGGTGGCGCTCGCCAGCGTGGGGTTCGCCGCGGCGCCGCTCTTCGACGCCCCCGAGGAGAAGTGGGAGGGCGTCGGAACGCCTGACGACTTCTCGGATCTCGGGTATACGGCGGTGGTCATCACCATCGTCGACGCCATCGGCGAGGCCGGCAAGACGACGGTCTACGTGCGTCGCGGCAACCCGGATATCAATCCCGACGAGAACCCGGAGGAGTACATCGCGATCTCGACCCGCTGCGCGCACCTCGGGTGCCCGGTCCGCTTCGTGAAGGCCGCGTCGACCTTCATCTGCCCGTGTCATGGCGGTGTGTACGACTTCGAGGGACAGGTCATCGGCGGCCCGCCCGTACGCCCGCTCGACCGCTTCCAGACCCGGCTGACCGGCGGTACGGTCGAGATCGGCCCTCGCTACAGCGTCACCAACGACCTCGAGCCAGTGCGCTCACGGGATCCGGGTGAGTTCACCGGCGGCATCTGGGAGTACCTGTATCCGCCCCGTCCCACCACCGCTCCGCCCCCGCCGAGCTGACCGTGCCGAACCTGATCCCACAAGCGCTGCGCAGACCGTCGAAGCCCGGCGAGGGCAACGGGGCGGGACCGATGGACAAGGTCAAGGAGGCTCCCGCCGACGTCGTCGGCTGGGTCGACGAGCGCACCGGCGCAACCGGCTTTCTCACCGGGATGCTCTTCCGCAAGGTCCCGAAGGGCACGAACTGGTTCTACACCTTGGGTTCGGCCACTCTGTTCGCGTTCGTCGTTCAGGCCATCACCGGCGTCTTCCTGGCGATGTACTACACGCCATCGGCGACCGAGGCCTACGCCTCGATCACGCACCTGACGAACGACGTCTTCCTGGGCGAGTTCGTCCGCGGCATGCACAAGTGGGGCGCCACGGTGATGATCATCCTGATCTTCCTGCACATGGGCAGGACCTTCTTCTTCGGCGCCTACAAGTACCCGCGCGAGCTCAACTGGGTCATCGGGGTGGTGTTGCTCGTGCTCACCCTCGTGATGGGCCTCACGGGCTACCTCCTCCCGTTCGACCAGCGCTCCTTCTGGGCGACGATCGTGGCCAACAACATCACGGCCTCGGGGCCCGTCGCTGGGCCATACCTGGCCGACTTCCTGCGCGCGGGCGCCGAGTTCGAGGCGACCACGATCTCGCGCTTCTACGCCGTTCATATGCTGCTCGTCCCGGGTTTGATCATCGCGCTGATCGGCGCCCACCTCTACCTGGTCGTGAAGCTCGGGACCACCGCCCCACCCTGGATGAAGACGGAGACGAAGCCGAAGGAGCTTCGCGAGGAGAAGGTCGGATGACGCCGCGTGGGGAGATGGGCTCGTGAACGGGGCGCAGAAGGAGGCCTACCTTCGCGAGTACGAGGCGCTGAAGAAGAAGGGCAAGCCGTTCTTCCCCTATGCCGTCGCGAAGGACTCGATGATGGCGCTCATCGTCGTCGTCGTGATCATGGTCATGTCGCTCGTGCTCGGCGCCGAGCAGGGCCCCAAGGCCGACCCGACGACCACCACCTACGTGCCACGGCCCGAGTGGTACTTCTTCTTCCTCTTCGAGCTGCTGCGCGTGATCAAGCCGCCGGAGCTCGTCCCGATCGCCACCGTGGGCATCCCGACACTGTGCATGGTCCTGCTGCTTCTGCTGCCGTTCTACGACCGCAATCCCGAGCGGCGCCCTGAGCGGCGTCCGATCGCGTCGATCGCGGCCGTGCTCACGATCACCTCGATGGCGTTTCTCACCTACCTGGGCGCGTCGGCAGCCTCGCCGACCGAGATCGACTCGATCGAGATATCCGAGGAGTATCAGGCGGGCGCGGACGTGGCCGCGCAATCCGGCTGTCTCGCCTGCCACCAGTTCGGGGAGAACGGCAACGACGGTCCCGGCCCGGAGCTGACGGAGATCGGGGCCACGCTTCCACGGGCCGCGATCGCACGCTCGCTCGTCAACCCGTCAGGGGTCATGCCCCCGTACGGGGACCTGCCGGAGGAGAAGTTCGACTCCCTCGTCGACTTCCTCGCCTCGCTCCAGGGCCACAACGAGTAGATGGTTCCCCCCGGCGCGGGGCGGGCGCGGCCCAGCCGTGACTCGGAGGAGTTCTCCTCGCAGGTGCAGACGATGTTCGATCGGATCGCGGGCGTCTATGACCGGATGAATCACGTGATGACGGCGGGGCTCGATCGCCGCTGGCGCGAGCGCGCTGTGGATCTCGCGGACCTGGACGCCGGAGCCGTCGCCCTGGACGTCTGCTGCGGCACCGGCGACCTCACCTTCGAGCTGGCCCGCCGTGCGGGCCCGCGTGGTCGCGTCGTGGGGTGCGACTTCTCCGAGCGCATGCTGGAGCTGGCCCGCGCGAAGGAGGAGGACATACGCCTCGCAGCGGGTGGCATCGGGGGAGCGGACGCGAACGGGTCCGGCGATGGGCTCGCGCCCGTCGAGTTCGAATGGGCGGATGCGCTGGAGCTCCCATACGCGAACGACTCCTTCGACGCCGTCACCGTGGGCTTCGGCGTGCGGAACCTCGTCGACCTGCCGGCTGGCCTTGCGGAGCTCACCCGTGTGCTCCGCCCGGGTGGGCTGTTGGTGATCCTCGAGATCACCAAGCCTCAGCGTCCACCGCTCTCGAGCTTCTTCTCGCTTTGGTTCGACCGCGTCGTCCCGCTCCTCGGAAGCGTTGCTGGAGACGCCGACGCCTACAGCTACCTGCCGGCGTCGGTCCGCAGCTTCCCGCCGCCCGAGCGGCTCGCGGAGCTCATGGATGACGCCCAGCTCGAGCGCATCCGCTGGCTGCTGCTCGCCGGTGGCATCATCGCCATCCATTCGGGAGCCAAGCCCGGGGTGAGCGGCGCGTGAATCGGTCGGCCGTGCCGCCGCCTGTGACGCTCGTGATGGAGGCGGCGGAAGCTTGGCTTCCGCGTCGGATGGGCGCGGTGGAGGCTCGCCTGCGCGAGCTGGTTGCCGGGCAGGGAGAAGCGCTCGCGGGCGATGCGGGGGAGACGCTGGCGGCCGGTGGCAAGCGCCTGCGCCCGATGCTGGTGCTGCTGTGCGCGGGCCCGGACGCGGGCGCGGCGGCCACGCGCGGCGCAACGGCGATCGAGCTGGTCCACATGGCGACGCTCGTCCACGACGATGTGCTCGACGCAGCTCCCCTTCGGCGCGGGCGACCCACCGTCGTCGCGACCTCGGGATCCGCGCGGGCGACTGCCGTCGGGGATCTGCTGTTCTCCCAGGCTTTCGCCGAGCTCGCGGCCCTCGAGCTCGATCCCGGGGTCGACGCGGCCGCAGCCGGCCGCAATCGCAGTGGGGCGGAGCGGCAGGTCGAACTGCTCTCGAGGGCGTCGGTCGCGCTCGCGCTCGGCGAGCTCGCCCAGCGCCGCGACGCGTTCGACCTCGCGATGACGGCCGAGCGTTACCTGCGGAGGTGCCTGCTCAAGACCGCGCGGCTCTTCGAGTGCGCCTGCGCGATCGGGCGGGAGGACTCGACTGCCGACTCGGAGCTTGAGGCCTTCGGCCGAGAGATCGGCCTCGCCTTTCAGATCCTGGACGACGTCCTCGACATCACGGGCCCGCCGGAGCGCACCGGGAAGGCGCGCGGCACCGATCTGCTGGACGGAACCGTGACCCTGCCCGTCATCTGGGCCAGGGAGGCCGAGCCCGAGCTGCTCGAGGTGGATCTCCGATCACTCGACGAGACGTCCGCCGCTTCGCTCTGCGATCGGATCGCCGCCACCGGGGCGCTCGAGGCCGCCCGCGAGCACGCGCGCGAGCGGGTCAAGAAAGCCAAGGAGCTGATCGACTCGGCGCCCCTCGACGCCGATCAGCGCGAGCTGCTCTGCCTGGTCGCCGACGGGGTCGTGGAGCGGTATTCCTAGCGGCTGGAGGCCCGGGCTTAGAAGTCTTCGGGCAGGACGTGGTCGTCCCAGAGCGCGGCGGCGAACGCCTCGACGTGCTCCTGCATGTTCGCCCGTGTCAGCAGGGCCAGGTCCTCGAGGATCGATTCGGTGCCCAAGTCAAGCACCTCGTCGAAGCGATCGACCACCCGCTGGGTGTGGGTGCCACCGCCGGTCCACTCGCACTCGGGGCAGCGAAGCTCGACCGTCCACGAGCGCCCGGAAGCCGGCGCCCAATTAGACGGATATACGAGATCGGAGCCGCAGGCTGGGCAGATGTGCAGGTCCTCGTCGCCCCGAGTCGCCGCCTCTCGGCCTCGCGCCACGCCGGTGAAGTGTCCTGGGGCCACACCCTGAGCACCATTTCGTGCCTGGGCAGGCTTCTCCGCGCTTTCCATCCCCATACCCCCCCTGTCGTTCATACCCCGGATATCGGCAGCGCCCCAGAGAGCTTTAGGGGGTAGCCCCTAGTACGGCGAGGGTCAATCCGAAACTCCCTGGGTGGCCCTGCCCTCACGTGGGCATCCACCAGGCTCTACGGGCGTGCCCGCAGGTTGGACTACTCGTTCTCGCGGAAGTTGAGGTAGTAGCGAGAGGCCGTTGGCCCCTTCTGGCCCTTGTACTTCGAATCGGTGGCCGAGCTGCCGTACGGGTTCTCGGCCTCCGACGTCATCCGAACGAAGGAGAGCTGTCCGATCTTCATCCCCGGGTAGATGGCGATCGGCAGGTTGGCGACGTTGGAGAGCTCCAGCGTCAGGTGCCCATCCCAGCCGGCATCGACGAATCCGGCCGTGGAGTGAATCAGCAACCCCAGCCGCCCCAGGCTCGACTTTCCCTCCAGGCGGCCGACGAGGTCCGCCCCGAGGGAGACGCGCTCGAGCGTCGAGCCCAGGACGAACTCGCCCGGGTGAAGGATGAACGCCTTGCCGTCCTCCACCTCGACAAGCTCGGTCAGGTCCTCCTGGGGCTCCTTCGGATCGATGTACGGCGTCGTGTCGTTGCGAAAGACGCGGAAGTAGCGGTCAACGCGAACATCGACCGACGAAGGCTGGATATCTCGTTCGTCGAGTGGGTCGATGACGATTCCCCCGCCCTCGAGCTCCTCGCGAATCGACTTGTCCGACAGGATCACGGCGGCAGCGTATAGACGCGGCTGGCGTCAGCATGTCCCGAGCAAGAAACCGCTCGTCCAAAGGCGATTTGATCCGATCCTTACAACCCGCCGTTACCATTGCTGGCAATGGATTTCAGCCTCTGGCAAATCGCAATCGTCCTCGTGATCGCTCTGATCGTGTTCGGTCCGAAGCGTTTGCCGGAGCTCGGCAAGTCGCTGGGCACCGGGATGCGCGAGTTCAAGGACTCGATCACGGGCAATAACGACGACGAGGAAGAGAAGCGCGAAGAGCAGGCCAAGCTCGAGGTTCAGGCGGCCGCACCTCAACCCCGCAAGGACACCGAGCCCGTCGAGGGCGAGGTAGTCGCCGAGCCAAAGGCGTAGCCCGTGGCCCGGGCTCGGGCGATCGGACACGAAGATCGCCTCACGCTCGTCGAGCATCTCGACGAGCTTCGCTCGCGAATCATCATCTCGCTCGCCGTTTTCGGCGTTGCGTTCGCTGTCTGCTTCTGGCAGGACCAGGTGATGCTCGACATCTTCAACTGGCCGCTGCCCGAGGACGAGGATCAGCTCATCACCCTCTCGCCCACCGAGCCCTTCTTCACGACCGTGGAGGTCTCGGCCTACGGCGCGGCGGTCCTCTCGCTGCCGATCATCCTCTACCAGCTCTACGCGTTCGTGATCCCGGCCTTCTCGCCGCAGGAAAAGCGGGTCGTATTCCCATACCTCGTGGCGATGCCAATCCTCTTTCTCGCCGGGATCGCCTTCGCCTACTTCGTGGTCATGCCTGCGGCGATCACCTTCCTGGTCAACTTCAACGAGCAGAACTTCGATACCGCACTCCGCGCGAAGGAGTACTACGGCTTCCTCGGCATCATGACCGTGGTCCTCGGCCTCCTCTTCCAGATGCCGATCGCGCTCTTGGCGGTCACGCGGCTCGGCGTGATCACGCCCGAGCAGCTGGCCCACAACCGCCGCTACGCGATCTTCATCATCTCGATCGTGGCCGCCGCCCTCCCCGGCGGCGATCCGGTCTCGATGATCCTGATCATGATCCCGCTCGTGTTGCTGTACGAGGCCAGCGTCCAGCTCGCCAAGCGATTCGGCGAGCCGAAGGAGCTGCCGGCCTCGCAGCCCGCGGCCGAGGGCTCGGCGTGAGTCGCTCGCAGGCGACCCTCTAGCCTTCGCGCCGCATGCTCTTCGATCTCAAGACGGGGAAGCGTCGACGCGTCGTGCAGATCGTCTTCGGCTTCCTCGCATTCATCTTCTTCATCTCGTTCGTCGGCTTCGGGATCGGGTCCGACGTATCAGGCGGCATCTTCGACGCGATCGGCCTCGGCGGCGGTTCGTCCGAATCGACGTCGTCCCAGTACGAGCAGCAGATCGAGGATGCCGAGACGGACCTCGAGCAGAACCCGCGCGACCCGCAGGCGCTGACCGACCTCGCGCGTTACAAGTTCCTCTCGGGCCAGGACCAGCTCGAATTCGACGAGGAGACAGGCGTCGCCTCCCTCACCGAGGAGGCCCGTGGCGAATGGAACGACGCGCTGGACGCGTGGGAGCAGCTGCTCAAGGACAAGCCGAAGGAGGTTGATCCTCAGGTGGCGGCGCAGATGGTCTGCGCCTACGTTCCGCTCCTGCCGGCCTGCGGCGTGCAGGCGCCGGCCGACCAGATCGACCTCGACGGCGCCGTGCAGACGCAGCGGCTGGTCGCCGAGGAGGACCCCACCGCGGCCGGCTACGCGCAGCTCGCGCAGTTCCTCTACTTCGACGCCCAGTTCGAGGCGGGAGACGAGGCAACCGCGGAGGCGCTGAAGCGCGCCAAGGCAGGCGAGCGTGACCAGCTCGAAAAGCAGCTCAGCCAGGTCGCCGAGCAGGCCAAGAAGTTCGAAAAGCAGCAGCAGCAGGCCCAGGACACCGGCGGCGGAGAGCCCTCCTTGGAGGACCCGTTTGGCGGTCTCGGAGGCTCGGCGGGCGGCCTCGGCGGCATCGCTCCGCCGCCCGAGTAGGCGAGCGGGCCCTCGCTAATCTGTCCGGCCCCGGGCCGTTAGCTCAGCTGGTAGAGCAGGAGACTCTTAATCTCAAGGTCACAGGTTCGATCCCTATACGGCCCATGCGCCGGCGGCCATGAACCGCGGACGGGCAAGAGGCCGGCGCGGTCTCAATCCCCGCGCCGGCCGCTGCCGAACTGTGGACCGGCTCTAGCGGTCCGGGCCACCACTCAGTCGTGGTCGCCGGCCTCCTCTTGATCGGCGGACTCGCCGACCACCTGGAAGCTGCGGTCGAGCTGGACGTCGACCTGGCTGCCATCGTCGAGTGTGACCTCGACCTCGTAGTAGCTCTCCTCGTCGCCCGTCTCCGTGCCCGACACCGTGCCACCGCCAGTGGCCTCAAGGGCCGCGGCGCTGGCCCGATCAAGGGCCGAGCCCTCGATCGCGACATCGGGGCCCTCGGCGCCATCCTCAGAGCCGCCGCCCGACCCGCTTCCCGCCAGAGCGACTCCCGTGCCGCCCGCCGCGAGGGCGAGAATCGAGGCGCCGACGCCGATCATCTTGGTTCGCATGTTCATCCGATACCTCCTGTGTTTGCGTTTGCACTGTGCAACGCGTTATAGGAAGGGCCGGTGAATCGGCGATGAAGTTGGCGTTTGGGTGCGCTTAAGGCTCGGGGCCGCGTCAATCCCCGGGCTCGTGGCTGACGAGCTCCTCGCGCCCGCTGCCGCCGGAGATGTTGAGCGTCAGCACCGGGCCGACTCCCTCTGCGTAGAACTTGAGCTCTTGGACCTTGGGCTCGAGCGGGTTCAGGTCCTTGGTCATGAGCACGTCGGCGTAGTGGCCGGTGGGAACCTCCACCTGCTCTTCGGTGCCGATGATCTCCCCCTCGTCCTCGGCCTCGCCCGCGTAGTACTCCTGCCTGTAGGTCATGCCGTCCTCCGGATCGGCGGGCATGATCACCCCAGGCTCGGCCCCGTCGACCCCGGCCTCGAAGGAGCCCGCCCGACTCGCGACCTTCCCGTTCTCGTACTCGGCGGTGTCCTCGCCGAGATACCAGATGCTGCCCTCGGCGTCCTGCGCGTACCAGTCGTCAGTGACCTCCACCGGCTCGCCGCCCTCAGTGACGACATCGCGAACGACTCTGGCCTCGACGCCGTTGGCGACCTCGATCGTTCGATCCGTGACGGTCACAACGACGCGCAGGATCTCGCCGTCCTCCTCCTCTCGATAGACCCAGCGGCTGCCGACCGGCATCGGCCAGTAGGGGTTGTCGATCTCGGTCGTGAACTCCGCGGGGTCGAGTTCGACGTGCTCGGTGCCCTGGGGTAGCTCGGAGCTCGAGCCGGAGGGGCCGCTCGAGTCGTCGCCGCAGGCGCTCGCAGCGACGCAGACGACCACGGCCGAGGTGGCCGCGAGGCGCTTCGAGTGGATCCTGGCCATCAGCACTCCCTTTGTTGCTTGGCTTGACCCTCCCGAGGCGGCATGAAAAGGAGATGAAGCCGCGCCTTCGCGTTCGGCGTCGGTCGCGCGCATTCGCCACGTCCCCGACTACCTAATCTCAAGGTCATAGGTTCGATCCCTATACGGCCCATGCTTGGCGCTAGGCGCTCACACGCTGAGCAAGCCGGATCAGGTCGCTGAACACGCCCTGCCCGGCCAGCTGCGGGCCGGCGCCGGGGCCGATGACCGTGACGGCGCCAAGCGGTTCCACCTCGAGCGTGGCGCAGTTCATTGTGTCCTCGATACCGATCAGGGAGTCGGAATCCTCGAGTGCCGTCGCCGTGACGCTGAACGTGCGCGTGGCGGGGTCGAGCCGGCTGACCTCGCGGATGCGACGACCCGCCGCCAGCGCCTCCTCCACCTCACCGGGCGCGAGCTCCGAGATACCGCGCCTGGAGACATCGTCGAGGCGCAGCTGCTCCCCGAACACGAGGGCGGAGAGGACCATGACCTTCGCCGCCGAGTCGAGGCCGTCCATGTCCGCGCTCGGGTCGCGCTCGGCGAGGCCCTGCTCCTGCGCCGCGCGCAGAGCCGCCTCGTAGGTACTGCCTTCCGCCATCCGAGAGCAGACGTAGTTGACGGTGGCATTCAGGATGCCTCGCAGCCGCACTGGCTTTGCGCCGCCAAGTCCCTCGACGAACGCCGAGAGCAGCGGCGTGCCGGACATCACGGTCGACTCAGCACGGAATCCCACGCCCTTTCCGCCGGCAAGGGCGGCGAGTTCCAGGCCGGCGAGCGCGACGGGCCACTTGTTCGAGGTCGCCACGGCGATGCCGCCCTCGATGGCGGTTCGCATGTGGGAGAGGCCTGGTTCTCCGTCGGTCGCCGGGCTCTGGCTGACCTCGGCCAACACGTCGATGTCGAGCTCGCTCAGGGCCTCCAACGCAGTGGGGAAGTGCCTTGCGCCCTCGAGCGCTGCCAGTGACTCACCCGCGTCAAGGAGCGCCGAGATCCGTGCGAGGTCGTGACCGTCATGACGGGCGCTGACGCCCGAGCGGTTGGCGATGGCGACGACCAGGAACTTGAGCCCGTAGGTGTCCTGCAGGCGCAGGCGCTCACGCCGGATTGCTTCCAACACCCACCGGGCAACCGTTCCCGTACCGATCACGCAAACTCGGATCGGCCGGGAAGGGGTGCCCACGAATGAGGACGTTAGCGGCGTCCTGCCGGCCGGAACCCGTAATTGCGAGTCCGGCGGTGCATTCATCTTTCTTTCATGAAGGTGCTTCACGCTGCCCCGAAATGCGCGTCCTAATCGTCGAAGACGACACAAAGCTCGCCGGGCTCGTCCGACGCGGCCTCACCCGGGAGGGCATGGCGGTTGACGTCGCAGGCTCGGGGGAGGACGCCCTGCCGCGCGCCCAGGCCACCGAGTACGACGGGATCGTGCTCGACGTGATGCTCCCCGGGATGGACGGGTTCGAGGTCTGCCGGCGCCTGCGCCTGGCGGAGGTCTGGTCGCCCGTCCTCATGCTGACGGCCCGCGACGGCGTGCGCGATCGCGTCGCCGGCCTGGACGCAGGCGCTGACGACTACCTGACGAAGCCCTTCTCCTATGCGGAGCTGCTGGCGAGGTTGCGCGCGCTGTTTCGGCGCGGCCGTACCGAGCGGCCGACCGAGCTGAGCGTCGGCGATCTTCGGCTCGACCCCGCGACCCGGCGGGCGTGGCGCGGCGATGTGGAGATCGAGCTTTCCGCAAAGGAGTACGCGGTGCTTGAGACCTTCATGCGCCGTCCCGGCCAGGTGCTCTCCCGCTTCCAGCTGCTCGAGCACGCGTGGGACTACGACTATGAGAACCGCTCCAACGTCGTTGACGCCTACGTCGGCTTCCTGCGCCGTAAGGTCGACAAGCCGTTCGGCGTGAGCTCGATCGAGACCGTGCGCGGGCTCGGCTACCGCCTCCGCGAGGACGGCGGAAAGTGAGCCGGATTCCGGTCAGGATCCGTGTGACCCTGGCCTTCGCGGCCGTGATGGCGGTGCTGATCGCGGCGGCGGGCGTGTTTCTCTACCTGCGGCTCGAAGGTCAGCTGAACGAGTCGATCGACGACGGGCTCCGTTCGCGCGCGTCCGATCTCGCGAGCCTCGCTCGGCAAGACCCGGGATCCCTCGCCGGGAGCGAGGACGACGCCTTGATCGAGCCGGATGAGAGCCTGGCGCAGGTTCTCACCCGCGACGGCCGGGTGGTCGACTCCAGTCCGCAGCTGGACGACCGAGCGGTGCTCAGCCAGGCGGAGCTGGCGGCGGTTGGCACCGAGGGATCGTTCTCGGATACGAGTGGGATTCCCGAGATCGAGGAGGGTGGTGAGGTCCGACTCCTGGCCGCGCCCGTCGATGCCGGCGCCGACGACCTGGTGGTGGTCGTGGGAGCCTCGCTCGAGGACCGCAACGAGGCCCTGGCAACCCTCTCGCGCGTCCTCTTGATCGGCGGGCCGGTGGCGCTTCTTCTCGCCTCGCTCGCCGGATACGGGGCCGCCGCGTTCGCGCTTAAGCCCGTGGAGGCCATGCGTCGCCGAGCGACCACGATCTCGGCCGGCGGGCCCGATGCTCGTCTTCCTGTCCCGCCGGCGGGAGACGAGCTCACTCGCCTGGGTGAGACCCTGAACGCGATGCTCGCCCGCCTCGATGCAGGGCTCGAGCGCGAGCGGCAGTTCACCGACGACGCCGCGCACGAACTGCGCACGCCCCTCGCCCTCCACAAATCCGAACTGGAGCTGGCCCTGCGGTACGGCCGCAGCGAAGCGGAGCTGCGCGAGTCGATCGGCTCGGCCATCGAGGAGGTGGACCGACTCGTTCAGCTCGCCGAGGATCTCCTCGTGGTCGCCCGCTCGGAGCAGGGAATGCTTGCGCTGGCGCCCGAACGCCTGCGCGCCGCCGACGTGTTCGAGGGAGTGAAGGAGCGCTTCGGTGCCCGGGCCGCCCAGGCTGGTCGTGCCGTGAGGGTGGACGGCGGCGGAGATCTCGCGCTCGAGGGCGATCGCCTGCGCCTCCAGCAGGCGCTCACCAACATGGTCGACAACGCCTTCCGGCACGGCGCAGGCGATGTCCGGTTGTGGGCACGTGCGAACGGCGGTGGCGTGGAGCTGCACGTCACCGACGCCGGCGAGGGATTTCCCCCGGCTTTCCTCGGCCATGCGTTCGAGCGCTTCAGCCGCGCCGACGAGGCTCGTGAGCGCGGCGGGACGGGTCTCGGGCTGGCGATCGTCGACACAATCGCGCGTGCCCACGGGGGTAGTGCCGGCGCGACCAACGTCGCCGCCGGTGGCGCCGATGTCTGGATCGAGATACCGGCGGAGTAGGGTCCTGAAGGTGCCCACCGGGAGCAGGGGACGTTTCACCCGCCGGCGGTTCTTGGAGGCCAGTGCCGCGGCCGGCGCGCTGGCCATGGCCGGTCCGCTGGCCTGCGGTGGCTCCAACTCCGCTCCCCGGCGGGAGGAGGTGGTGGTGATCGGGGCCGGGCTCGCCGGGCTTGCGTGCGCCCATCGTCTGGCCGAGAGAGGCGTGGACGCCGCCGTCTTCGAAGCGCGGCCCGACCGCGTGGGTGGACGCTGCTTTACCGCTCGCGGCTTCGCCGACGGGCAGGTGGGCGAGCACGGTGGCGAGTTCATCGATACGACTCACAGGCGACTGCGCGCGCTCGTCGCCGAGCTGGGCCTGGAGCTCGAGGACAGGGAGGCTGCGGCGGCGCTGGAGCCGCAGTTGAGCGGGCGCCGCCTCTTCGACGAGCGGCTCGTGAGCAGCGCCGAGCTCTACTCGGGCTACGGCGAGTTCATGCGCGCCCTCGCCGCGGAGGGAAAGCGCACCGGCTACGACCGCCATTTCGGGTACGGCGGGGGCAGGGCCGCCATCGAGTTCGACCAGCGCACGGCGCTCGATTGGCTCAAGGAGAACCTCCCCGAGGGCATCGATTCCCTGCTGGGCCAGGCGCTTCAGGCATACCTGACGAGCGAGTTCGGCCTCGACCCCTCCGAGCTGGCGGCGACGAGCCTCCTCTACCTGCTCGAGGGCAATGCATCCGACGAGGACGGTTCCGACGAGCGCTTCTGGGTGGCGGGCGGCAACGACCAGGTCACGGACCGCTTGGCCGACGGCTTGGCGGAGGGCACGCTTGAGCTCGACGCCCCGCTCGTCTCGCTGTGGCGGCGCGACGACCGAAAGGTCGGTCTGGAGATCGAGAACATCGGCGAGATCGTGACCGAGCAGGTGGTGCTGGCGCTTCCCTTCACGACGCTGCGAGAGGTGGACCTGGAGCAGTCAGGCCTGAGCGCACTCAAGCTCGAGGCGATTCGCGAGCTGGGGATGGGCACGAACTCGAAGGTGCTCGTTCAGTTCGAGCGGCGTCCCGGCTTCTACCACCGCTGGAACGGCAACCTCAGCACGTCGCATCCGTTCCAGTACACCTGGGACACCTCGCTGACACAGGATGGACGCGCCGGTCTGGTCACGATCTACTCCGGCGGCGCGGATGGCGCCGGGCTCGACGCGCCCGAAGCGCACGGCCCCGCTCCCGAGGTAGTCGTCGACGAGACGCTTGCGGTGCTCGACGAGGCTGTGCCCGGCATCGGGGGCGGCTGGAACGGTGAGGCGCTCGCCTCGAACTGGTCGGAGGACCCGTGGGCGCGCGGCTCCTATGCGGCGTTCGGACCCGGGCAGACCACCAAGTTCGGCTTGGTCGCCGGGCAGGCGGAAGGCCCGGTGCATTTCGCAGGAGAGCACACATCCACCAACTTCCAGGGCTTCCTCGAGGGTGCCTGCGAGTCGGGAGAGCGCTGTGCGCGCGAGGTGCTGAGCGCCCGGGGCGGCTCGCCCGGCTAAGGCTCGACGGTCTCGCCGTACTCTCGAGGCCGCTCGTCCACACGCTCGATCCAGGCCCGGAGGTTGGGGTGATCGGAGCCGAGCTCTTGGTAGGTATCGACGACGCGGTGGTAGAGCTCCTCGTCGGCGGGATCTCGCCGAAGCGCGTACTTCAAGAAGGGGAACGCCGCGCAATCGGCAGCCGAGAAGTCGTCGCCCCACAGGTAGTCACGGCCCTCGAGGAGCGGCTCGAAGACGTCCAGCAGATCCTGGATCCGACGGCCGAGCTCCTCGACGGTCACTCGGTCCGGCTCCCCCCGCTCGAGCTCGTCCTCGAGGGCGTTGGACGGCGACTTCCACACCTCGTTGAACCAGTCGATGAACACCCTCATCTCGGCGGCGCGCGCGGGTTCCGCGGGAAAGAGTGGCGGGCTCGGGGTAGCGTGCCTCGAGATGCTGGAGGATCGCGGTCGAATCGGCGATCACCTGGCCCTCATCTTCGATCACCGGCACCAACCCCTGGCCGGAGACCCCCTCGACGACCGAGCGGTCGGAGTAGTCGATCACCACCGACTCCACCTCAAGCCCCTTGTGCGCGAGCGCGAGTGCCACTCGCTCGCAGTTCGTCGACCAGGGGGCGCGGTAAAGCCGGATCACGGTCCGCGCATTGTGTACAAACGCGGCTATGGCCACCTGGGAGGACGCGAAGCGGATCGCCCTCGAGCTCCCCGAGACCGAGGAGAGCACCTGGTATCGCACGCCTGCGGTAAAGGTCCGTGACAAGTCGTTCGTCCGCCTCAAGGAGGACGGCGAGGACATCGTCCTCATGGTGGACATGCTCGAGCGCGAAGCCCTGATGCAGGCCGAGCCCGACGTCTTTCACATCACGCCCCATTATCAGCATTACCCCGCCATGCTCGTGCGGCTCGAGTCCGTGGATCTGGAGCAGCTTCGCGAGCAGATGACCGAGTCGTGGCTACGGAAGGCACCCAAGCGCCTCGCGAAGGAGTTCCTGGAGAGCGGATCCATCGACGCTGCGTGATCCTGGCGACCGGGCCGGGTTATCTCAACGTGGAAGTGGCTCTACAGCCTGACTCCAGCCTGCCCGCGCCCGAGGAGCGGCGAGCGGCCGCGAGCTGGGAGCTCACCGAGGGGGACGAGATCGCCCCGGGCCGTTCCGTCGTAAAGGCGGTTGGCGGTGGCAGCCGCTACGAGGTCTTCCTCGTCTGGGACGCGGACCTCTACGCGCTTGCGATCGCGAAGGTGATCCGCCCCGACCAGGCGACCCAGGAGCGTCCGTTGCGAGAGCTCGCGCGTGAGGCCGAGCTGCTCGGGCAGCTGCAGCATCCGGTGGTTGTCCGCGGCTTCGACGTCGAGGGCGAAGGGCCCATGCCGCACCTGCTGATCGAGCACCTCGAGGGGCCGTCGCTGCGCCGGCTCTTGAAGATGGGTGGGCCCCTGGGGCTGAGCCAGCTCCTGCCCCTGGCCATGCACGTTGCCGGTGCCCTTGCCTACCTCGCCAATCGAGGTGTGGCGCACCTCGACGTAAAGCCCGACAACATCATCATGGGAGTGCCGCCGCGCCTGATCGACCTCTCGATCGCGCGGTCGTTCGAGCGGGCCGCGCGCACGAACGGCCCGATCGGAACCGATGCCTACATGGCGCCCGAGCAGTGCGGCACGCAGGAGTTCGGTCCGATGGGCGCACCGGCCGATGTCTGGGGCCTCGGTGCGACGCTCCATCACTGCCTTTCGGGCCAAAAGCCCTTCCCGCGGGAGCGTGGCGCCCGCCAGAGCGAGGACCCCCTCGTGCGCTTTCCGCAGTTGCGCTCAAGACCGGAGCCTTTGCCCAACTCGGTGCCCGTGGAGCTCGCGGAGCTGATCGAGCAGTCGCTTTTTCACGAGCAGTCCGCCCGCCCCTCGGCCACCGAGTTCGCCGAGCGGCTCGAGCCACTGGTCGTCGAGCTTCCGCGCAAGCTCTCGTTCAGCCGTGGCGGCATGCGCAGGGCGTGATCTTCGGCCGCGGGCCGGGTCTTCTCCTCAGTAAACGCATTCAAGACGAGGAGGAGTCTTCAGCATGCAAAAGCAGGGAATTCAGGGACCGGCGCGCGCATTCGCGCTGCTGGCCGACGAGGGGACACTCGTTGCCGGCCCGTCGCTTAAGCGGCGGTTCGTCGCCCTGGCGATGGTCATCGGCGTCGCCATCTCGGCGCCGCTCTTCTGGGCGTCGTTCGCCCTTGGTGATTCCGGCGATACGCCGGCGGCGGTCGTCAACAAGGGGAGCTCGGGGCCCGGCGGCGGCCACGACGGCGACGATGATGACGACGATGACACCGGAACCGGGAACTCCGGTCACGGCGGCGGACACTCCGGCCATGGTGGCGGGAACTCCGGGCCGGGCGGGCATACCGACCGCGGTGGGGACACGAGCGGTGGCCACGCGGATACAGGCGGTACCACCGCTCATACCGGCGTCTCGAACACGAACACGAACACCAATACCGGGACGAACACCGGCACGAACACCCGCGGTGCCACGGACAACGGCGACACCTCGAGCAACGGGAACGACACCCGTGGCACGACCTCGGGCACGGGTGCCTCGCACACCCAGAGCGGCACGCATGAAGGTGGCAAGACCGACAAGGGTGACACCTCCGCCAACGGCGGCGACACCACGGACACCACCTCGCACACCGGTGCATCCGTGACCAACGACTAGCTCGAACACGAGTTGGGACAAGAGGGCCGCTCGGCGCAGGACGCGTCGGGCGGCCCTTCTTTCTGTTCGCGCGCCAGACTGCCGAGGGTGCTGGACTCCCCGCTGGCCATCGAGGCGCTTCGGCGAGCGCGAAGCGTTCCGCCCGGGTTCGTGACCACCTACGGCGAGCTCTGCCCAGGCGCCCCGCGGTTCGCGGGCGCGGTCATGGCCGCCTGCGAGGACCCGACGGTGCCCTGGCAGCGGATCGTGCGCGCAGACGGATCGCTGCCCAAGGGCACTCGCCAGCGGCGGCTCCTGGAGGCCGAGGGCGTGCCGTTTCGGGCGGCGCGGGTCGACATGGAGGTCGCGTTCGTGGAGATCTCCGCCAGCATCTAGCGGGCCGTCGCCGTTTAGGGTTCGGCTCGATGTCCGGTCCGTCCGTCTTGATCGCGCGCGTCCTCTTGCCGGCCGGCCGCGAGCTCCTGGAGCCGGAGTTCGAGCTGCGAGAGGGCGGCCTCGATGCCACCCCGGAGCGCTTGGCCGGGCTGGCGGAGGGCGTCGCCGCGATCATCGCCGACCCGACCGTGCCCGTCGGGGAGGAGCTTCTGGACGCGGCGGGACCTGACCTTCAGGTCGTGGCGAACTTCGCCGTGGGAACCGACAATGTCGACCTCGAGGAGTGCCGGCGACGCGGGCTCCCGGTCACGAACACCCCGGATGTACTGACCAACGCAACCGCGGAGTTGGCGCTGGCGCTCACGTGCGCGGCCGCCCGGGGTACGAGCGACGCGGAGGCTGACCTGCGCGCCGGGCGCTGGACGGGCTGGAACCCCGGGGAGTACCTCGGCCTGGAGCTGAGCGGCGCCACGTTCGCGGTGGTGGGCCTGGGACGGATCGGCCGGCGGTATGCGGAGCTCGTCCGGCCGCTCGCGGGTGAGCTCCTCTACGTCTCGCGCAGCTCCAAGCCCGATGCGGAGGCCGAGCTCGGGGTCGAGAAGGCCGATCTCGCCGAGGCCCTGCGGAGAGCCGACGTGGTGAGTGTGCACGTCCCCGGGGGTGAGGAGACGCAGATGCTCATCGGCGCCGACGAGCTCAGGTTGATGCAGTCGCATGCCGTCCTCGTCAACACGGCGCGCGGCACGATCGTCGACGCTGCGGCGCTGGCTGCGGCGCTCAGCGCGGGCGCGATCGGCGGTGCAGGGCTGGATGTCTACCCGGAAGAGCCGAGCGTCCCCGAGGAGCTCCTCGAGGCACCGAACTGCACGCTGCTCCCGCACATCGGCTCCGCCACGCATACAGCCCGGAACGGCATGGCAGAGACGGCGGCGCGGAACGTGCTGGCCGTGCTCGGCGGTGAAGAGCCGCCGAATCGGGTCGTGTAGCTGCTCCTACTTGACCTTTTCCGCGTCGGCGCGCTCAGGCTCCATTCCGGGCTCGGAGTGGGCCGCGCGCTCCTCGTAGGCGGCGCGCTTGGCGGGGTCGGCGTCGGCAAGGACCTGGTCAGCCTTAAACGCTCGGGCCATCGCCTCTCGGCCGCGCCGCGGCAGCAGACTGAAGACCTTGAAGATCGCGCCCGAGTAAGAGGGGACCCACACGTCGACCTTGGGGAACTCGAGGGCATCGACGATCGCGTCGGCGACTTCCTCTGGCTCGCTGACCTTCACCCCGCGGGCCTCGACCGTTCCCGCCCCGAGCTCGGTGTTCACCACCGCCGGCATCACGACGGTGACCTCCACACCCGTGTCCCGCAGCTCGGCTCTGACCGCCTCCGAAACACCGACCACAGCGTGCTTGGTGGCGCAATAGGTGGCCCCACCCGGAAAGCCTCCCTTGCCGGCCTGGGAGGCGATGTTCACGATGTGACCGGAGTTGCGGCGCGTCATCCCCGGCAGCGCGAGTTTCATCCCGTAGAGCACGCCGTGCAGGTTGATGTCCACCATCCGCTGCGCCGAGTCGTCGGTCTCCTCGACGAACGGCCCGAGGGGCATGATCCCTGCGTTGTTGACGACCACGTCGAGTGGGCCGAGGCGCTCCTCGACCTGAGCGAGGAAGTCTGCGAAGGACTCCCGCTTGGTTACGTCGAGCTCGAGCCCGATCGTCTCGGAGCCCAGCTCGGAGGCAGCTTGCGTCGCGAGCTCCGCGTCGAGGTCGCCCAGCGCCACCCGCGCGCCCTTGCGCGCCAGCGCCTTGCCCGTGGCCTTGCCGATGCCACGGGCCCCGCCGGTAATTGCCACGACCTTGCCCTGCAATGAACGAGGTTCCTTCGCCATCCCAACCCCTCTTCGCCGTCGAATGTGAGAGACCATTCTGCCGGTAATCGCGCGCGGATGGGCGCACAATCGACCGGGGCACGACCCGAGGCTTAGCGGTCGGGACGTGTCTCGCCTGAGATGTGGTAGCTCAGATACCAGCGCAGGTGCCTTGCGGCACAGAGCCCCATGCTCCATGGAGCGAAAATCCGCCTCATCAGATCCCGATCGTATATCTACGGGCGGCGGTTGGCGCCGCAAGCGCTTCCGGAAACTTCGTTGACGAGAAAGGTGCGCACACGACGCATTTGTCGTCAACCGATGGTGGGTTGCGATAGGAAGAGACCATGCGCGTACTGATCGTCGGTCCCCAGCCCGCACAGGCGCTGCTCGACGCGTTGATCGCGGAGGGCATGGAGCCGCGGCCGTGGGCGCCCGATGATGCTCAGAGCGCCGCAGGCGTGGCCGCGATCGTGCGTGAGGCCGAGGATCTGATCGAGCGCGAGCGCCCGGGTGCCGTCCTCGTCACGGATTCCTCCGACGCCGCGCTCATGGCCGCCGTGAGCGCGGTGAAGGGCGGCATCCCCACCGCGGCGCTCGAGGGCGACGCCGATGGACCCCTGCCCGCTCGAATTGCCCACCTGGCCCTGTCTGCAACTGACGATCCGGCCGCAATCGCCGCCGCGGTGAGGGGGCTTGCCGGTCCTACACTCTCCCGGCCATGAAGGTCGGCATCATCGGACTGGGCTACGTGGGCCTGCCGCTCGCAGTGGCGTTCGCCGAAGCGGGCAACGACGTGATCGGCGTCGACTCGGAGTCGCGACGTGTGGAGCGGTTGCGCCGCTCGGAGTCCGACGTCGAGGACGTCGCCTCCGATCGCCTGCGTGAGGTGGCCGAGCGCTTCACCGCAACGACCTCCTACGAGCATCTCTCGGGCTGCGATGCCCTCATCATCTGCGTTCCGACACCGCTCGCGAACCAACGCGAGCCCGACCTCTCCTACATCGTCGATGCGGCGACGGCCCTGGCCGCCGTCCTGCGCGAGGGCCAGCTCATCGTGCTCGAGTCGACCACCTATCCCGGCACGACTCGCGATCGCCTGCGCCCCATCCTCGAGGAGTCCGGCCTCGCCGCCGGTCGCGACTTTCACCTCGCCTTCTCGCCCGAGCGCATCGACCCGGGGCGCACCGACCACACGCTGCGCACCACGCCAAAGGTCGTCGGCGGCCTCACCGAGACATGCCGTGATCGTGCCGTCGAGCTGTACGAGGTCATCTGCGATGAGGTCGTCGCCGTCTCGACGCCAGAGGCAGCCGAGCTCTCGAAGCTGCTCGAGAACATCTTCAGGTCGGTGAACATCGCGCTCGTCAACGAGCTGGCGATCCTCTGCGACCGCATGGACATCGACATCTGGGAGGTGGTCGAGGCGGCCTCCACGAAGCCCTTCGGCTTCATGCGCTTCGATCCCGGCCCGGGCATGGGCGGCCACTGCCTGCCGGTCGACCCGTTCTATTTGGCGTTCAAGGCGCGCGAGTACGACTTCCCCACGGAGTTCATCGAGCTCGCGGGGAAGATCAACCAAAACCAGCCGCATTTCTGCGTCGAGAAGGTCCAGCGCGCGCTGAACGACGTGGCCAAGCCCGTGAAGGGCTCGCGCGTCCTCTTGATCGGGGTCTCGTACAAGGCGGGGGTCGGTGACATGCGAGAGTCCCCCGCGCTCAAGATCGCACGCCACCTGCGAGACCTTGGCGCCGAGGTGACGTATCACGACCCCCACGTTCCCGAGGTGACCGAGCTCGGACTGAGCTCCGGCGAGCTCGACCAGGAGCTGGCGGACTGCGACGTCGCCTGCATCGTCACCGCGCACGCGGACGTCGACCCGCAGCGCATCGTTGACGGGGCGGCGCTCGTGGTCGACCTACGCGGCGTCACGGCGGGCATCTCGGCGGACAACCTCGTTCGTCTCTAACCGGGCGTTCTCAGCACGCCGGCGGGTAGGAGTCCGGTGATGCTCGAGTTTCGAGACCTCGCCAAGCGCTACGGCGAGACGGTGGCGCTCGACGGGCTCTCTTTTCAGGTCTCCGAGGGCCGGCTTCACGGCTTCGTCGGGCCCAACGGCGCCGGCAAGACAACGGCGATGCGCATCGCCCTCGGCGTGCTTGTGGCCGACCGCGGTGAGGTTCTCTGGCGGGGAGATCCACTTGATCGGGTGGCTCGGGGCCGGATCGGCTACATGCCCGAGGAGCGTGGCCTCTATCCCAAGATGCGCGTCGCCGATCAGCTCGCCTATTTCGCCGAGCTCCACGGGATGGAGGCGGCGGCGGCCCGGGAGAGCGCGCAGGGGTGGCTGGAGCGCCTCGGCATTGCCGACCGCGCCGACGACAACCTGGAGGAGCTCTCGCTCGGAAACCAGCAGCGGGTGCAACTCATAACGGCGCTCGTACATCGCCCCGACCTGCTGATTCTCGACGAGCCGTTTTCCGGGCTCGATCCCGTGGGCGTTGACGTGCTGAGCGACGTCCTCGTGGCGGAGGCGGCCGAGCGCGGGCTTCCCGTCGTCTTCTCGTCTCACCAGCTCGATCTCGTCGAGCGCCTGTGCGACGCCGTCTCGATCATCAAGAACGGCCGCATCGTCGCCTCCGGGCAAGTCGAGGAGCTGCGTGCGGAACGCTCCCGCAACCGATGGCGTCTGGAGATCGACGGTGTCGGCGATGACTGGGACCCGAGGTTGTCAGGGGTTCGTGCGGTCTCGCCCGGGATCTTCGAGCTCGAAGCCGGCTCCGATTCTCAGGCGCTTTTAGACGCGGGCCGCGCGGCCGGCTCCGTGCGCCGCTTCGAGGCCGAGCGGCCGTCGCTCGCGGAGCTTTTCCGCGACGTCGTGGCGGCGGATGACGGGAGGACCTCGTGACCCCCCGTCGCAGCCTCTCCCTCGTGGCTCGCCGGGAGTTCCGCGAGGGCCTGCGCCGGCGCTCCTACCGGATCTCGATTCTGATTCAGGTGCTCGTCGTGGTCGCGATCATCGCGATCGCCTCGCTGACCTCGAGCGAGACCGAGGAGTTCGATGTCGTCGCGGTGGGCGCGCGTGCGGAGGCGGTCGCCAAGGCGGCGCAGGACCAACAAGAAGCGTTCGGAGTCGAGCTGACCGTGACGGAGGCCTCGAGTGAAGCCGGGGCTCGCGAAGAGGTGGAGACGGGAGACATCGATGCGGCGCTCACCGATACCGAGCTTTACACGAGCGGGGAGCCCTCGCCGCAGCTCACGTCGATTCTCGACGCCGCGCAGCGCTCGGCGCGGGGTACCGAGGTGCTGCGCAGGGAGGGTCTCGATGCCGCACAGATCAAGGCCGCGCTCGAGCCCCCGCCGCTCGAACAGGTCAGCGTCGGGGGCGACACGGCGGATGACCAAGCGATCGCCTTCATCGGCAGCCTGCTGCTCTACCTGGCGATCATCTTCTCCGGGTACGCCGTCGCCTCCGCAGTCATCGAGGAGAAGAGCTCCCGGGTGATCGAGCTCGTCCTACCGACCGTCCGTCCCATGTGGATCCTCGCCGGAAAGCTCGTGGGCACCGGCCTCCTGGGCGTGATCCAGGTGGGCGCCGTGGCTGCCGCCGGGCTGGCGGCGGCCGTCGCCGTCGGTGAGGTCGTTGATCTGCCGTCCTCCACCGCTGCGACCGTCGCTCTGATCCTCCTCTACTTCGTGCTGGGGTACGCGCTTTATGCGGCCGCGTTTGCGGGTGCCGCGTCGCTCGTCAGCCGCCAGGAGGATCTGCAGAGCACGACCGCTCCGCCGATGCTGGTGCTGGTCGCGGCGTACATCGCCACGGTGCAGGTGGTCAACGACCCCGACTCGAGCCTCGCGGCCTTCTGCACCCTCTTTCCTCCGACCGCTCCGATGATGGCTCCGGCCCGTGCCGCCCAGGATTCCCTGCCACTGGGCGAGCTGCTGCTCTCCGTGGCCCTGATGGTCGCCTCAATCGTCGGCCTGCTCATGGTCGCGCGAGGGATCTATGAGCGCGGCATCCTGCAAACCGGGGCGCCGATGAAGATTCGCGATGCATTGCGGTTCGGGCGAGCGTCGGGGTAACGCCCGACCCGGCCGCGATCATTTGGGCCATGGCTTTGCTCTCCCAGCGTCTCGGCAGGAGCGTGAGCCGTAGGGCCGACCGGCTGACGCTGGGCCTGGCCGGGCTGGCCACCGCCACAGTGGGCACGGTGGTCGCCGCCGAGCTCTTGCGGCTGGCTCGCCGTCGCGCCCAGGAGCGCCCCGACTCCGAGAGCGTGCTCGACTCGGCCGAGCACGCGCTGCTCTCGGCTGGGGAGGCAACGCAGGACACAGTCACCGTGGCGGTTGAGGGTTACGAGGCGACGCCCCGTGGCGAGACGGTGCTCTTCAACATCCTCTCTGGGTTCGTGGGGGGCTTCGTCCTGATGCGGATCTCAACGGCGGGGATTCGCGGCGGGTGGTGGCCCACCAGAAACGTCCGCGTGCGGGGGCGGCACATCCACCACTTCGTGCCCGGCATCCTGTTGGCGTTCACCACCGGCGGCGTGGGGTTGATCACGCAAAACGATCGCCTCGAACAGACGCTCGCCGTGCCGTTCGGCGCCGGCATCGGCCTGACCTTCGACGAGGCCGCGCTGCTGCTGGATCTCCGCGACGTCTACTGGACGCGGGAGGGCATCGTGAGCGTGCAGCTCTCGTGCGGGCTCGCCGCGATCATGGGCGGCACGCTCATCTTCCTGCGCATGCTCCGCCGCGGCGAGGAGGCCGTGGAGGAGCGGGGCGCGATTCCGCCCGCTCAGCCGCGCACGCGATAGCGCCCGAAGAGCTCCCCGTCCTGCTCGAGAAGCCAGAGCAGCTCCACTGGCCGCTCGCCCTCCGGGAGTCCGGCGAAGAGGTACGGCCCTTCGCCCCCGCCCACCTTTGGGGCATGGGTCACGAAGAGCTCATCGATCAAGCCGGCCTCCAGGAGCTCGGTGTGCAGGTGAGGCCCGCCCTCGCTGAGGAGGGATCTGATGCCCCGCTCCTGCCGCAGGTAGCGCATCGCCTCTGTCAGATCGACCCTTCCGTCGTAGCGCTCCACGCTCACCGGCGTCGCGGTCTCCGGTGGCTCCTCCTCGCTCGCCGTAAAGATCACGACGCGGCCCTCTCCGCAGGTGAACAGATCGGCGTCCCACGGGATGTCGAACCTGCCGCTCACGATGCACATGAGTGGGTCGTGCGGAAGCCCGCGACGCTCGCGGCGCGCCCGCTTGGCGGGATCCGACACGGGTCGGCCGTAGCGCTCGGTGCGCATCGTCCCGGCCCCGATCATGACCGCGTCGACGCACGTCCGGAGACCAACGAGCATCGCCGTGTCCGTGTCGCTTCCGATTGCGCCGGATCGCCCCGCGAGCGTTGCCTGCCCGTCGAGGGTGAGCGCGAAGTTTGTGACCAGATAGGGCCGCTCCGCATGGGCATGCGCTTCGAAGTCGAGCTCGCCGAGGGCCTCCTCGACGCTTGTATCCCCGCGATCGGGCAAAAGGCGCCGCACGTCAGCCCGTCTCGATCTCGGCCACGTGCTCCACGTTGGCCGCGTCATCGGAATCCGGGCTCGCCTCGGCCTCGAACCAGGCGTCCAGGATCTCGCCGAGCTCCGCCTCGGACGTGGTTCTGAGGCTGAGCGCGAGGACATTCGCGTCGTTCCAGCGTCGCGCGCCCTGGGCGGTGGCGGCGTCGCCGCAGAGTGCCGCTCGGATGCCTCCCACCTTGTTGGCGGCGATCGATGCGCCGGTTCCCGGTCCAGCAGCAGACGATCCCCTGGTCGGCTCGGCCCTCGGCGACGTCCCGCGCCGCAGCCTCGCTCGCCCAGGCCCAGTCGTCGCGCTCGGACTCACTCAGGGCGCCGTGTGCAAGCGGCTCGTGCCCACGCCTTCGAAGCTCCTCCAAAACGGCCTCGGCGACCCCGGTGCGCTCGTCGGCTGCGACTGAGATTCTCATGCCGCAAGACTATGGAGGTCTATGGCCTGGTCGCGATCAGGCTCATGTACGAGATGAAGCCGAAGAACTCGTTGGACTCGAGCCGCCGGCGAGCCTCACGCTTGCGCGCATCGGCCTCCTCCGCGGTGATCGAGCCGTCCTCTGCGAGGAAGTCGGCGCCACGATCGATCAGCGTCAGCATGTAGCGGGGATCCTCAGCGCCGAGATAGCCATGGCTGCGCGCCCGTCGTCCCTCCCATCCGGCCTCGGCGACGAGCGCCGCAAGCCGTCGCGCCAACCAGCGGTCGTGGACGAGCATCTCGACCGACGCTTCCACGCATTCCTGCAGCGGGTCCTCGGGCCGGATCGCCACCGTGGTCGTGGCGTAGTCGCCATCGAAGACCGCCAGCGAGCCGCCCGGCCGGCAGACTCTGAATGCCTCCCTCAGGACCTCCTGCGGCCCGGGGATGTGACAGAGCGAGGTGTGAAGGACGATGGCATCGAAGCTCTCGTCGTCGAGCTCAAGCCGGCGTGCATCCCCGACCTCGAACCCGACATCCTCGAGCCCGGCGCTGAGCTCACGGGCGCGCTCGACGAACACCGGCGAGGGATCGACGCCAACCGCCTCGCGGACACCGGGTAGCTCGCGGATGACCCGAGTCACTGCCCCGGTGCCTGATCCGAGCTCGAGCACGCGCGAGCCCTCGCCAAGCGCCAGGTCCGAGAGATACGCATCGAGCATCGCTCGCTGTTGCGAGTCGCTCGCGCGCAGCTCCAGGACATCGGCGAGACCCTCCTGAACGGACTCGTCCGCCTCTCCGATGGTGGCGTACACGTCCGGCATCGCACGGTAAGTCTTGCGCGATCGCGAACTATTACGCGGCCCGGCGGGTCAGCCTGCGCGTCGCGTCGTCAGTCATCCTGATTCGAGGATGGCGGCCACCTGATGAGGAGGAGTCCCATGACCACCTACGAGCCCGAGCTGCTCGAGCTCTGCCTCACGGTCGGCACCAACCCTGACCTCATCCGTCGTGAGCAGCCGCTTTATCACCGGGTCGCCGAAGCCGCTGGCGCCGGGTGACCCGGTACGCAACCGGCGGCCTCGCACGAGCCGCTGTACAACTCGACCCTCCCACAACGCGCGTACTGAGCGCCCGATCTGGAGGAAGCCTGACGTGAGCGAATATCAGCAGTTGCCGAGCAACCTCCCCGCCCCGCAGGACGACGGCGCGGCTGACCATCTCCCCGGGGCGGCGATGCCATCGATCGTGCTGCGCGACACGAGCGGAAACGACGTCGCCCTCGATCGGCTCGGTCCGGGGCGGACCGTCCTCTACCTCTACCCGCTGAGCGGTCGCCCCGGCGTCGACCTGCCGAACGGCTGGGACGCGATCCCCGGCGCGCGCGGCTGCACGCCCGAGGCGTGCGGCTTTCGCGACCACCATGCCGACCTTCAGGCCACCGGCGTGTGCGCCGTCTACGGCCTGTCGTCGCAGAGCACGGACTACCAGGCAGAGCTCGCCGACAGGATCTGCCTACCGTTCTCGATCCTCTCGGACCCCGATCTAGCGCTCGCCGAAGCGCTCGACCTGCCGACCTTCGAGGCCGGCGGGGAACGGCTGTTCTCGCGGCTGACGCTGATCGTGACCGACGGTCGGATCGAGCACGCGTTCTATCCCATCTTCCCGCCCGACCAGCACGCCGTCGAGGTCCTGGACTGGCTGCGCGGACACGCCGCGGCGGGGACGTCAGCGTGAGCGGCGGGGCAGGCGGCCTGCGGCCCGAAACGCTCGTCATCAGCGCCGGCCGCCCGGCGCCGATCCCGGACGGGCCGCTGAACGTGCCGATCACGCCGGCATCGGCGCTGCACGCCGGCGGCGCGTCCGGCTACGCGCGCGACGGCCACCCGCCATGGGAAGCGCTCGAGGAGGTCATCGGTGCGCTCGAAGGCGGCCAGGCGCTCGCGTTCTCCTCGGGGATGGCAGCGGCCACCGCGGCGATCAGCCTCTTCCCGGCGCAAGCGACGGTCGTCGCGCCCGAGGTCGCCTACATGGATGTCCGGCGCAGCCTGCTCCGCCTGCAGGAGCTGGGCCGCGCGCAGGTGCGCCTGGTCGACGTCACCGACTCCGAGGCGGTGATCGCCGCATGTGACGGGGCCGACGTGCTCTGGCTCGAATCGCCGACGAACCCGCTGCTCGGGCTCGCCGACCTCCCGCGTCTGTGCGCGTTCGCGCGCGAGCGGCGCATCCTGTGCGTGGTCGACAACACACTGGCGACCCCGCTGCTGCAGCGTCCGCTCAGCCTCGGGGCGGACGTCGTCGTTCACAGCGCGACCAAGGCCATGGGCGGTCACTCCGACCTGCTCCTCGGCGCGACCGTCGTCCGCCACGACCAGCATCGGCGACGCCCTGCACGAGGCACGCGAGATGGGCGGCGCCACGCCCGGAGCGCTCGAGACCTACCTGTGCCTGCGCGGGCTGCGCACCCTGCCCTTGCGCCTCGAACGCTCCCAGGCGAACGCCGCGGTGCTTGCGCAACGGCTGAGCGACCATCCGGAGGTACACGAGGTCCGCTACCCCGGCCTCGGCTCGCACCCACAGCACGGCCGCGCCCGAGCCTCGCTGGCCGGCGCCGGCTTCATGCTCACCTTCCGCGTGCGCGGCGGCGCGGCGCGCGCCGACGCACTCGTCGACACGGTGCAGCTCCTCACGCACGCGACCAGCCTCGGCGGCGTCGAGACGACACTCGAACGTCGCGCACGCTACCCCGCCGAACGCGGCATACCCGAAGACCTCCTGCGCGTCAGCGTCGGATGCGAGCACGTCGAGGACCTCTGGCAGGACCTCCAGCAGGCGCTCGAGGCCACCCACCAACCCGGGCGGGCCTAGAACCAGTCGAAGGTGCGGCCCGTCATCTCCTCGAGCCGCGCGGCTTCCGGGCGCAGGATGCTCTCGAGACGCTCCCGCGTGTCGGGCGCCAGCTCCGGCTTCGGCGCCTCGCCCGAGTCCGGGTCGTGAACGACCCGCTCGACCCCCCAGCGCAGGCGCTCGGGTAGCCGATCGAAATTGCGATCGAGAGCCCGAAGGCCCGGCAGCCGCACGGCACGGTCCATGATGCGAAAGCGCCCCTTGCGCTTGGCGCCGCCGGTCTCCCATTCACGCGCGAATTCGTCGGACTGAAACTCGGGGTCCACCCCCAGGAACTCGAACAGCGAGGCCATCGTCTCCGCCCGCCGGATGGCCAGATCCTCCCTGGAGATGACGCGAACCCGATCGTCTCCGAAGGCCAGGAGGTATGGCCCAAGCTGCATAGCGTAGCGGCTGCGATCGACGTAGGCGGTGTCGTCGCGGGCGAACGCGTCCTCCACGGGGCGGTCGTCATAGCCGCCGGCGATGTTGTGCAGGTAGTGGGAGAGCATCCGATCGATGGGGTGGCGGACCATGTAGACGATCCGGGCGTGGGGGACAACCTCGTGCATCCGTTCGGCCACCCCCTCGAGCCGTGGTCGATCCGTGTAGTGAGGGGAGGTCTCGCCACGGACGGCGGCCTCCGGCTCGAAGTGCTGGCCGTACCACCCTTCGCCCAGCGGCCAGTTGAGCTCCGAGACGAAGAAGTTGAGCTCCTTCGGACGTGACATCGAGACCTGCGGGTGCAGGTTCAGATAGTGATGCAGGCTCGTCGTGCCGCACTTGAGCCCACCGATCACGACGAGGTTGGGGAGGACGCCGGTCAGCTCACTCGGACCGTGGCGTTCGAGCTGCCTGAAGTCAGGGGCGAAGCGCTCGTTCGCCCGCGCGATCATCGCGTTGTCGGCGAGATCCTTGGTGGCCTGGGCGGCCATGTCCTACTTGGCGCCGAGCTTGGCCGCGGCGTCGCGAAGGGTCTTGGCCTCGGCGGTGGGCCGCTTGCGGCCTTCGAGCTTCTCGCCATGGCGATTGACCCAGATCACGGGCACGTTCATCTTGAGCAGGGGCTCGACGTCCGCCGCGTAGCCCGATCCGATGTGGACCCAGCCCTTCTTGCCGCCCATCCGCCGCGCGCATTCCTTGAAGTGCGCGGGGTCCGGCTTGTACGAGCGCACCTGCTGGGCCGTCACGACGAGGTCGAGCTCCGTGCGCAGGTGTCGGCGAGAGACGCCGAGGAGCTTGTCGTCGATGTTGGAGATGATCCCGACCTCGTAGCGCTTCTTCAGCCGGTCGGTCGCAGCGTTCGCCTCGCGAAAGGGCTGCCAGCGGCCGACGCTGTCGGGCAGGAACTGCGCGCGAGACGGCTCGAGCTCCCAGCCGAGCTCGCCGGCGACTTTCACCGCGGCGCGCCGCAGGACCTCGGCGTAAAGCTCGTACGAGCCACTCATGATCTCGGCCTGGACCTCCAGGAACCGCTTGATGAACACGCTCTCGTCGTAGGAAAAGCCGTCCTTGGAAGCCTCGGCCCCGAACGCATCGATGATCCCCTTCTCCCAGTCGATCAGGGTCCCGTAGCAGTCCGTGGTCACGAACCGGATGTCTTTGAGCTTGGGAAGCGGCATGCAGCGAGGCGAGGAGGATACGCTGCCGCCGCGCCGCCCCGTACGCAGCGCCACACCCACGCATGGATCTACTCGAATACCAGGGCAAGCAGGTGTTCGCCCGGCACGGCGTGCCAGTCCCCGAGGGGCGGCACGCTGCGACCGTGGACGATGCGATCGCCGGGGCCGAGGAGATCGGCTACCCCTGTGTGGTGAAGGCCCAGGTCGCGATCGGCAAGCGCGGGAAGGCGGGCGGCATCAAGGTCGCCAAGGATCGCGACCAGGCGCGGGCCCACGCCGAGGCGATCCTTGGCATGGACATCCGTGGCTTCACCGTCCACGATCTCTGGATCGAGCAGGCATCCGAGATCGATGCCGAGTACTACGCGTCGATCATCCTCGACCGCTCCGCCAAGAAGCTCATGGTGATGCTCTCGCGCATGGGTGGGATGGACGTCGAGGAGATGGCCGAGACGGATCCCGAGGCCCTGATCCAGCGTCACATCGAGCCGGGCGCCGAGCTCGACATGGAGACCGCGCGCGAGATCGCGCGCGAGGCCTACATCGACGACGACGTGATCGACGGCGTGGCGGAGATGCTGATGAAGATCTCGGAGGTGGCGCTGAACGAGGACGCGACTCTGATCGAGATCAATCCGCTGATCATCACTTCAGCGCGGGAGGTGGTGGCGCTCGACGCCAAGATGACGGTCGACGGCAACGCCATCTTCCGGCACCCCGAGCTCGGCGACCTGCGCGACAAGTCATCCGAGGACGAGCAGGAGGCGATGGCCAAGGAGCGAGGCGTTACCTACGTGAAGCTCGACGGCAACATCGGCATCTTCGGCAACGGGGCCGGGCTCTGCATGTCGACGCTCGACGTCGTCGCCCAGGCGGGCGGTGACCCGGCGAACTTCCTCGACGCCGGCGGCGGCTCGAAGGCGGAGGCGATCATCGCCGCGCTCGAGGTGGTCACCTCCGACGAGAAGGTCATCGCGATCCTGTTCAACATCTTCGGTGGCATCACCCGCTGCGACGAGGTGGCGAAGGGAATCGTCGAGGCATCGCGGCAACTGGACCTGAAGCTGCCGCTGGTCGTTCGCCTCGACGGCACGAATCAGAAGGAGGGGCTTGCGATCCTCGCCGACAGCGGGCTCGAGAACCTCCATCAGGAACGGACGATGCTGGGCGCGGCGCAGAAGGTCGTCGAGTTGGCGGGCGGCCCGGCGTGAGCATCATCGTCGGCTCCGACACGAAGCTCGTCGTCTCGGGCCTGACGGGCCGCGAGGGCACGTTCCACGGTCTGCGCAACCGCGACTACGGCACCGATCTCGTCGCCGGGGTCACGCCGGGCAAAGGTGGTCAGGACGTGGACGGCGTGCCCATCTTCGACAGGATCTCCGAGGCCGTCTCGGAGCGCGGCGCCAACACGTCGATGATCTTCGTGCCCGCGCGCTTCGCCGCCGATGCGATCGAAGAGGCGATCGACGCCGGGGTCGAGACCGTCATCGCGATCACCGAGGGCATCCCGGTCCTCGACATGATGCGCGTCTACTGGAAGGCGCATGACGCCGGCGTACGCCTCGTCGGGCCGAACTGCCCGGGCGTCCTTTCGCCCGGCCAAGGCGAACGTTGGGATCATCCCGGCCCAGTTCTTCGATCAGGGCTCGATCGGGCTCGTTTCCAAGTCGGGCACTCTCACCTACCAGATCGGCAACGAGCTGAAGCAGGCCGGGCTCGGGAACTCCTCCATCGTCGGCATCGGCGGCGACCCGATCGTCGGCTCGGACTTCATCGACATCCTCACGCTCTTTGAAGAGGACGACGAGACCGAGCTGATCGTGATGGTTGGCGAGATCGGCGGCGACGCCGAGGAGCGCGCCGCCGATTTCATCGACGAGTCGGTCGCGAAGCCGGTCGTCGCCTACATCGCCGGGTTCACCGCCCCGCCGGGCAAGCAGATGGGTCACGCGGGCGCGATCATCTCCGGGTCCTCGGGCACCGCCCAGGCCAAGAAGGACGCCCTCGAGGCGAAGGATGTCCGCGTGGGCACGAGCCCGACGGAAACGGCGCAGATCGCCGTCGAGACGCTCCAAGCCCTTGCGTAGACTCGATCCCGATGGCTTCCGACGTGATCTCCTTCGCCCGCGGCGCGCCCAGCGCTGACATCCTTCCCGCCGACGCGGTGCGCAAGGCGGCCACGACCGCGCTCGCCGACGACTGGCAGCGCGCCCTCTCCTACGGGACGGGTCGGGGGCATCCCGACCTGTGCGAGTGGATCGCGACCGAGCTCCACGGGATCGACGCCGAGCGGGTGATGGTCACGAACGGCTCGATGGAGGCCGCCGCACTGCTCTTTCGGTACATGCTCGAGCCGGGGGACCGCGTCGTGGTGGAGCAGCCCACCTACGACCGGACGCTGCTCTTGCTGAAGCGGGCCGGAGTGGAGCTGGTGCCCGTGCCGCTCGAGGAGGACGGAATCGATGTCGCCGCCGTCGAGGCGGCGCTCAGCCGAGGGCCCTCTGAAGCTTGCCCACGTGATCCCGAACTTCCACAACCCGGCCGGTTGCACCCTCTCGGCGGCGAAGCGTGAGCGCCTTGTCGACCTCGCGACGGAGCACGGCTTTTGGCTGTTCGAGGACGACCCCTACCGCCTCATCGCGTTCGAGGAGCACGACCTGCCAACGATGTTCTCGCTCGATCAGGCCGATCGCGTGATCCACGCCTCCTCGTTCTCGAAGACCGTGAGCCCGGGAGTTCGCGTCGGCTATCTGGCCGGCCCCACCGAGCAGATCGCGACCCTCGCCAAGCGCGGCTCCGAGCACTACATCTCGCCCAACATGCTGGCCGAGTCGATCGTGCTCGAGATGTGCCGCTCGGGCATCCTCGGCGAGAACGTGCGGTGGGTGAACGGGAAGCTCCGCGAACGGCGCGATGCGCTCGTCGAGGCGCTTTCAGACCGGCTACCGGAAGCGCAGTTCGTGGTTCCCGGCGGCGGCTACTTCCTCTGGGTCGACCTGCCGGGCTCCGACACCCCGGCGGCGCTCGCGGCGGCGACGGAGGAGGGGGTTTCCTTCGTGGCCGGCCCCGACTTCATGCTCGAGGGCGGGGCTTCGAGCCTGCGCTTCGCCTTCGCGGCCGTGCCACCCGACCAGATCGCGGAGGGCGTGGCGCGTGTGGCGCGTGCTCTCGAGCGGACGGGTTCAGCCACCGGCGCGCAAGTCGGCTAGCTCCGACACGGGGCCGGCTAGCGGCCGTAGCGGTCGCTCGAGACCACGAGCTGCTCGGGCAACGGCGCGCGCGGCGCGGGCGCCGGGTCGGCGCGCACCGACACGGTCTCGGCGACGTCGCAGCGAGACCACGTGGCGACCGTCGGCTGATGTGACCGTGACCTCGCCACCGTCGTTGGCCTCGAGCTTGCCGTCAAGGCCCGGATCGAGGCCCGGTGCTCTTCAGGTAGTGGAGGATCTCCTCCGCCTCGTTCTCGAAGCGAAGCACGTGAATCTCGGCGCCGGGCTCCACGTCCGCGAGCAAGACGCCGTGCTCGCGGATGCCCTCGACGATCGGGTGCCCGTGCGGACAGGTGGTGGCGTCGCCGATCGCCGCCAGCATGCGCTCCTCGAGGACCGGCGACATCGCGTGCTCCAACCGCTCGGCCTCCTCGTGGACCTCGTCCCAAGGGATCCCCAGCACGTCGGTTAGGAAGCGCTCGATCAGGCGGTGACGGCGGACGATCTGCCGCGCCTGCTCGCGGCCGTTGGCCGTGAACTCAACCGTCTTGTCCTCCCGGCGGACGACGTAGCCGTCGTCCTCGAGCCGGCCGATCATCTCGTGCACGGTCGGCGGCGAGAGCTGCATGGCCCGGGCGATGTTGGCGCCGGTGATCGGAAGCCCTGCCTCCTCGAGCCAGAACATGATCTGGAGGTATTCCTCCTCGGCCACGGTGGCGTGCTCGGGGGCCATGGGTTCGAGTCTAGATGAGCAGCAGGGGTGGCCCGAAGCGCCCATGAAAGGATGCGCCGATGCAGATTGATTCGGGGACGCGGGCAATCGTGAGCGGTGCCTCGCGTGGGATCGGCAAGGCGCTGTGCGAACAGCTTGCTGCGCGGGGTGCTCAGCTCGGACTGATGGCCCGCGGGCGTCAGGGGCTCATGGAGCTCATGGCGGCCCTCCCCGTGGGCGAGCCAGAGCACATGATTCTCGCCGCCGACATCGGCACCCGCCGCGAGGTGCAGCGCTCGGTGGAGCGATTCGTGCGACGGACGGGCGGCCTCGATCTGCTCGTGGCCAACGCCGGCATCGCCCACTACGGGCCGTTCACCGACGTCGATCTCGAGAAGGCCGAGGAGATGGTGCGCATCAACGTGCTCGGGACCATGTACACGGTGGAGGCGGGCCTCGGGCCGATGATGGACGCTGGGCGCGGACACGTGGTTGTGGTCTCCTCCGCGGCCGCGCTTCGCGCCTTTCCGTGGGCCTCCGTTTACGGCGGCACGAAGGCGTTCGGCCGCGGCTTCGCGGAGGCCCTGCGGCACGAGCTCTCGGGAAGCGGCGTGGGCGTTACGACCGTCTACCCCGGCGAGGTGGAATCCGCCCTTCACGATCACCAGCGCGATCGCCTTCCCGACTGGCGTCGCGACGAGAACACGATTCCCGCTTCGCGGGCGGCCGCGGACATCATCGCGGCGATCGAGGCCGACCGTCGCGAGGTCCACACGCCGAAGCTCGTGAAACTGCTCGGGCTAAACGCTCTCGCCCCAAGGCTCACCGACACGCTCATCGCCCGGGTGCGGGGCTCCACCGCAGCCCCCCGTCGCGACTAGCGCCGTTCGGCGAGGGTCGAGATCACCGCCTCGTAGAAGCCGTCGCCCATCGCACCCTCGGTGACGGTGGCGTTCGAGAACCTCGGTAGGGCCTCGCGCAGGCCGTCGTCGTGTTCGGGGCCATTGGCGACTACGAAGAACCGCCCCACCACCGCCGCTGCGTCGAGGTCCTCGAGCGAATCGCCCACCGCGATGCAGCTCTCCGGGTCGTACCCACGCGCCCGCATGTGAAAGGCGACCGCCTTCGCTTTGCTCGCCCCGCCGGGCACCAGGTGGTAGGCGTGGGCCGCGCCGTCGAGGGCCTCCATGCGGTGGCTGATGCGCCCGTTGTCGAGAAAGCGGACGTCCTCGTGGCCAGCGTCGGTGAGGATGCGGTTGGCCTCCGCCACGTCGACTCGCCCGCGGAACAGATGCGAGAGGTGGCGGTCGGTGTGCCAGGGCCGATGCCATTCGAGGCGCTCGCCGAAGTGTTCGAAGAGCAGGTCGGTGAGACCTTCGTCGATCATTCGCTGCGCGGGGGTGGGGGCGTCGTCGGACCCCGGCTTCCAGCCTCCCACCAGCAGGGTGCGCTCGAGATCGATGGTGACGCCGCACCCGGCCTCGTAGATGTAGGAGTCCTGCCCGAGCACCCTGGCGTCCGCGATCACCTGTGTCTCACGGCGGCCCGACATGATCACCACCTCGACGCCCGCGCGGTCGCAGGCCTCGAGCCCGCGCGCCTGCACCATTGTGAAGTTGCCCTCCGCGTCCCGAAAGAGCGAGCCGTCCTTGCCGTAGAGGGTCCCGTCGAGGTCGGTGTAGACGCAGCGCAGGCTCATCGGCGGGGGGAACCGTAGACGCTTCGCGGCAGCTCAACCCGCTCGAGTCGAAGCCAGCCCGCGAGCAGGTCGAGCTCGTCGCGCAGCTCCTCCAGGGTGTTCTGAGGGGCGTGGTCCTCGAGATGAACCGCCCGAGCGAGCAGCGCTCCACCGGCGCGGTCGGCTTTGAGGTCCACCCTCGCGACCAAGCGGTTGCCGAGTAGGAACGGCAGGACGTAGTAACCGTGGACTCGCTTGGGCTTGGGCACGTAGATCTCGAGCCGATATCGAAAGCCGAACACACGCTCGAGCCGGCTTCGCTCCCACAGCAGCGAGTCGAACGGGCCCACGAGGCAGCGGGCATCCAGGCTGCGGGGGATGCGAGCGCCTGCCCAGAGATATCCCTGGGTGCGACCCCAGCCCTCTACCTCCACCGGCACCAGCTCGCCCGACTCGACCAGCTCGGCGACGCGGGCTCGGGTGTCGGCAAGGGCGAGGCGGAAATAATCGCGCAGGTCGCGCTCCGCGGCGACGCCGAGCGCTCTCGCGGCCAGCCGGACCAGCTCGCGTTGGGCGTCGGCCACGGGCGGAGTCGGTGATTGGACGATGGCCCGGGGGAGTACGCGCTCGGTGAGGTCATAGAGGCGCTCAAAATTGCGCCGGCGCGCCGAGCTCACCCTCCCGCTCCAAAAGAGCCACTCGATCGCCCGCTTCGAATCCGACCAGTCCCACCAAGGGCCGGCCCTCCGGGGGCGTTCCTCCGAGAGCTCCGAGGCCGCGAGCGGCCCCCGCTCGCGCACCTCTTCCAGCACCTGCCCCACCAGCTCCGGCCGTTCGCGCCGGATCCGCTTCATGCTGCCCCAGGCCTCGGTGGCAGCCTCGTCCATCCGCCAGCGAAGGAGCGGCTGCAGCCCCACCGGCAGAAGCGATGCCTCGTGGCCCCAGTATTCGAAGAGCCGCCGCGGGGCACGGTGAGACGCGTCGTCGAGCGCCTGCTTCGGATATGGACCGAGCCGGCTGAAGGCCGGGAGGTAGTGCGCCCGTTCGAGCACGTTCACCGAATCCACCTGAATGAGCCCGACGTGGCCGAACACGCGCCGGATCCCCCATCCAGGAGCCCCAGTGAGACCCCTGTGCTCCGCGAAGCCCTGCGACGCGAGCGCGAGGCGCCGGGCCTCATCGCTGCTCAGTCGTTGGCGAACTGGCATCGGCGCAACCTATGCCAGTGTGCATCTCGGGCGCCCGGCTACTGCGTGGCGCTTGACCTCAGTTCGCTGCCCCGCCTGATTCGACCATCCAGATATGTCCATCCAGGTCGGCGAAAGCTCCCGCGTAGCCCCAGGGCTTAAGCCCGGGCGGGGTGACTTCCGTGGCACCGGCGCTCACCGCCTCCTCGATCGTCCTCTGGACCTCCGCTTCGCCGTCGCGGCGAAGGACCAGGACGCACTCGCTGGTGCCGGCGGACGCCACCGCGTGGTCGCCGGTGACCCAGTCGAAGCCTCCCCTCGGAACGAGCATCAGGCGAACGCCATCGTTCAGGACGAACTGAAGCGGCTCGGGGACGCCGTCGTCGGCGGGAGCTCCCACCGCCTCGAACCCAAGCCCGTCGCGGTAGAACGCGAAGGAGTTCCTGCGATCGGCTATCGGCAGGCTGACGATCAACGGCTTCTCAGAGGGCATCACGCAATTCTCCTTCGGATCGAGCTCGGCCGTCCTAAGACCGCCGGTGGGTGCGCGAACTCATCGGTTGGTCAGGTCCTATGGTCTTTGCGATGGCCGACTGGCGTCTTCGTGATCGGGTGCTCTCCTTCCCTCCCCCGCTCGCGGCAGGGATCGTGAACGTCACGAGCGACTCTTTTTTCGAGGGGGCGCGGAGCGGCACTCCCGAGCGGGCGGTCATCGACGGCATGGCGATGCTCGAAGCGGGCTTCGACATGCTCGATGTGGGCGCCGTCGCCGCACGAAGCGGCCCGCCGGTGCCGGTCGCAGACGAGGCGGACCGGCTTGTTCCCGCGGTGGCCGGGCTGGTTCGCGCGACCGAGCTCCCGGTGCTCGCCGACACGTTCTGCCCCGAGGTTGCCCGCCTCGCGCTCGACGCGGGCGCGGTCGCGATCAACGACATCTCAGGCGGCGCCGACCCTGAGCTGCTGGCGGCGGTGGCCGCTGCGGACGCAGGCTACGTCTTGATGCACATCGAGGGACCACCACGCCGGGACCGCGCGGCGCCACGGTACGACGACCCGGTCGAGCACCTCAAGGCTTGGTTTTCGAACCGGATCGAGGCTTGCGCTGCGGCCGGCATCGACGAGCAGCGAATCGCGATCGACCCTGGCCTCGACTTCGACCTCTCGGTGGACGACGATCTCCAGATCCTGCGGCGCGTCGGGGAGCTGCGTGCGCTCGGCAGGCCGATCTTTCTGGCTCTCTCGCGCAAGGATTTCCTCGGCGCCGTGCTGGCCGGCTCGTGGGAGGATCGGCTCGGCGCCTCCGAGCGCGGGATCGCCACGCAGGCCGCGGTCGCCCTCGCGGCGGCCGAGGGTGTTGAGATCCTGCGCCTCCACGACGTGGAGGCGCTCGACTCGATGCGGGTAGCCGCGGCCATCACCGGCGACGCGACCGGGCTCCCGGCGTCGTGATCGACCAGGCCTGGCTCGGGCTCGTCGAGGCGGGTGCGACCGACGAACGGCTCGTCGAGACCGCGGCGGAGCCCGGCCGTGCGCCTGAGTCAGTCCCCCTGCCACGTTCGCTCGATCCCGGCTTTGCCGACGCTCTCCGGGCGTCGGGCGTAGTGGAGCTCTACATCCACCAGCAGCAGGCGCTCGAAGCAGCAGCGAATGGCAACGTGATCGTGACGAGCGGCACCGCTTCCGGAAAGTCGCTCTCCTTCAACCTGCCCGTCCTCGACGGGCTGGCCCGCGACGACCGCGCACGGGCCCTCTACCTGTACCCCACCAAGGCGCTCGCCCAAGACCAGGCCCGAAAGCTCCACGAGCTGGGGCCACCGGACCTTCGCCACGCGATCTACGACGGCGACACCCCCCGCGAGGACCGTCCACAGATCCGCCGGCGGTCGAACCTGATCCTCACCAACCCCGACATGCTGAACGTGAGCGTCCTGCCGCATCACAAGCACTGGGGAGACGTCCTCGCGGGCCTGCGCTGGGTGGTGGTCGACGAGGCGCACACCTACCGGGGAGTCTTCGGCTCGCACGTGGCGAATGTGCTGCGCAGGCTTCGCCGTGTCGCCGGGCTCTACGGCTCTGAGCCACGTTTCGTCTGCGCGTCGGCCACGATCGCGAACCCGGTCGAGCTCGCGGAGGAGCTCGTCGGCGAGCCATTCGAGCTCGTCGGTTCGGACGGCGCACCACGGGCGGGTCGCCGGATCGCGATGTGGAACCCGCCGGTCATCGATCCCAAATCGATGACGCGTCGATCGGTCCTCTCCGAGTCGGCCGAGCTGCTCGCCGACCTCGTCATCGCCGGCATGCGGACGATCTGCTTCATGAAGAGCCGGCGCGGAGTCGAGCTGCTCCAGCGCTTTACCCGCATGCGGCTCGAGGACCTGGGACAGCCGCACCTCGCCGACCGAATCGCCCCGTACCGAGCCGGCTACACGCCGCAGCAGCGGCGTGAGATCGAAGCGCGGCTGAGCGGAGGCGAGCTGCTCGCTGTCGTGGCCACCGACGCGCTCGAGCTCGGCATCGACATCGGTGAGCTCGACGCCGCCATCTGCGTCACGTTCCCCGGCACCGTCGCGAGCCTGCGGCAGATGTGGGGGCGGGCAGGGCGCCGGCGCGAGGGCATCGCGTTGTATGTGGCCGGCGAGGATGCCCTCGATCAGTTCTTCTGCCGCCACCCGACGGAGTTCATCGGGCGCCCGGTGGAGGCAGCGATCCTTGACCACGAGAACGACCGCATCCAGCTCGCCCACACCCTCGCCGCCGCCTACGAGGTGCCGCTCGGCGGCTCCGGAGCGCAGCCAGGAGCGCGCGACGACGAGGTCCTCGGCCCACGCTGGCGCGAGCGCGCGGAATCCCTCGTCGCTGCCGGCGAGCTGCGGCGCTCGAACGACGGCCGCTACCTGCCACGCGGGGCGGGCTTCCCCGCGGGCGAGATCTCCTTGCGCTCGGCGTCGCCCGACTCGATCGCGGTCGTCGAGCGCTCCTCGGGCGAGATGATCGGCTCGGTCGAGGCGGAGCGTGCGTTCTGGACCGTGCACCCGGGCGCCGTCTATCTGCACATGGGGCGCTCGTACGAGGTCCGCGAGCTCGACCTCGAGCGCCGGCGCGCGCTGGTGGACGGCTTTGATGGCGACTGGTACACCCAGCCCAAGAAGGAGACGATGGTGTTCATCGAGTCGGTCGCTGAGCAGCGGCGGCTGGGCCTGGGGGACGGGTCGTTCCCGCTCTCGTTCGGCGAGGTCTCGGTCACCGAGCAGGTGATCGCCTACCAGCGCAAGCGGCTCGAGGACCACGGCGTGATCGACCTCGTGGGCCTCGATCTGCCAGAGACGAACTTCCCGACCCAGGCGCTCTGGTACGAGCTCCCCGACGCGCTGGCGGGCCCCGACCGGCTGCCGCTCGAGATCCAGCTCGGCGCGCTCCACGCTTCAGAGCACTCTCAGATCGCCGTGCTCCCCCTGCTCGCGATGTGCGATCGCTGGGACATCGGCGGCCTCTCGACCAACGTCCACTTTCAGACGGGGACGCCGACGATCTTCATCTACGACGGTCACCCGGGGGGCGTCGGCATCGCGCGCCGTGGCTACGAGGAGTTCGAGCGGCTGGTCGGTGATGCTGCCCGGCTCGTCGGCGAGTGTCCGTGCGCCGAGGGTTGTCCCTCGTGCATCCAGAGCCCCAAGTGCGGCAACCTGAACGAGCCCCTGCACAAGGCGGGCTCGCTGCAGCTCATGGAGGACATCATCAACTCGATCGCGGCTGCGGCTCGGCCGGTGCGGGCATGACGCGACGAAGGCAGGTGGCGGTGGTCGGTAAGGGCGCCGATGACGTGCACCTGGCCACGCTGGCCGAGGAGGTGGGCCGTCGGCTCGCCGAGGCTGGAGCGACGGTCGTCTGCGGTGGCCTCGGCGGCGTCATGGAGGCCGTCGCGCGCGGCGCGCGCGATGCGGGCGGCGACGTGATCGGCGTGCTGCCCGGAGAGGACCCGGCCGCTGCGAGCGAGTTCGTGACCCACGTGGTCGCCACCGGCGCTGGCGGCGCTCGCAACCTTGCCGTTGTGGCGTCGGCAGAGGCGACGATCGCGATCGGAGGGGAATGGGGGACGCTGACCGAGATCGCCTTCGCTCGGCGCGCAGGCAGGCGGGTGATTCTGCTCGAAAGTTGGTCGGTGAGCGGCGCGGGGGAGATGCGGGATGCTCCTGGGATCGAGGCCGCCACCGACGCGGCAGATGCGGTCGCTCGAGCCCTGGAGTAACCCGCGGTAGCGCTAGCCTTCACCGCCGCGGCGAGGTAGCTCAGTTGGTAGAGCACACGACTGAAAATCGTGGTGTCGCCAGTTCGATTCTGGCCCTCGCCATCGCACGTTCCCAGAGCGCTCGGCAGGTCGCCTCTATTCCTCCCGCACGAAGCGGAAGTGGGCGGCGCGGGGCGAGCTGAGGACCTCCAGCGGCCTGAGGTACGACGGCGGACCGTCGAGGTTTTCGAACAACCGCTCGCCGGCGCCCAGGCAGAGCCGGGACGACGTGGATCTCCATCTCGTCGACCAGGCCGAGGCGCAGGTACTGCTGCGCGGTGGATGCGCCGCCGCCGATGTTGATGTCGCGCGATCCAGCTACCTCGCGGGCACGCTCGAGCGCCGCCTCGGGACCCTCGGTGACGAAGTGGAACGTCGTCCCGCCCTCCATCTCGATCGGCTCGTGAGCGTGATGGGTCAGGACGAAGACCGGGCTGTGGTACGGCGGCTCGTCGCCCCACCAGCCCCTCCATTCCTCGTCACCCCACTCGCCCCGAATCGGCCCGAACATGTTCCGGCCCATGATCGTCGCGCCGAAGTCTTGCCTCCAGGCCTCGGCGCGATCGTTGTCGAGCCCGGTCTCACCCTCATCCTCTTGGCCGAGCATCGCCTGGAACGTGCGAGTCCGTATGAACCAGTCGTGCAGTGCTTCCTCGGCGCCCTCGCCGAGCGGAGCGTCGAGGCTCTGATTGGGCCCGGCCGCGTAGCCGTCGAGTGACATCGAGATGTTAAAGCGCAGCTTGGACATCGACCCTCCGTTGTTTAGACGGGACTGAGTGGACAGCCCTCATGAGTATCAGGCTCAGGCGTCTAGTCCCGGAGCGAGGCCTCGATTTGCTCCGCCGCTCGCTTCGCTCCCTCCTCCCTGGCGATCCGCTCCGAGAGCTCTAAGGCGCGATCGCGCATGGCGTGATCCTCGATGGCCGTGCGGATTGCAGCGCCGAGCTTGTCTGCGGTCAGCCTCTTCGCCGGCAGGGGCTCGGGGCCGGCACCCGCACGGTGTACCGCCGCACCCCAGAAATGTTGGTCGCCTTGAAACGGACAGACGACGGTGGGCCGACCGGCCAGCAATCCCGCCGCCGTCGTGCCCGCGCCCCCGTGATGGACGACGGCTGCAACGCGCGGGAACAGCCAACGATGTGGTACGTAGTCGATCGCGATGCGATCTGCACCTGCGGGTAAGTCCGCGATTGCACCCCAGCCTCTCGCGATCACGGCACGCGCGCCAGCCTTACGCAACGCCTCGCTTACCACTGTGGTCAGCCGGCCAGGGTCGGGACCGACGCTGCTCCCGAAGCCGACATAAACCAGCTGCCCGCCCGAGGCGACGAAGGCCCTGAGCGCAGGCTCAACCCGGTCATCGCCTCCATCCTCACGAAACCAGTAGCCCGTGGCAACCGTCTCCGGCGGCCAATCGCGTGGCGTCGGTACGAGGCTGGGGCTATAGCAATAGAGAGTCCTGGCCGGTGCCGGCGGATTTCCACGAGCGCCCAGCGCGAGGTCGTCCTCACGCCAGCCTCGAATCACACCGGAGTAGGGACGCTTAAGCAGGCCAGCGAGGCGATAGCTCGCTCGATTGAGCGGACCGCCCAAGTCATGGCGAACCATGGCGGGCAGCGGAAACTCTCGAGTAGGAGTCAGCATCGGGACGGTGAGGGCCCGTACGTGCGGTATCCCAAGCTTCTCCGCGAGATGCGGCGCCGCCAGGGTCTTGTCGTGGGCGACAATCATTTGCGGTCGAGTGGCATTCGCGACTGCCCAGCTGTCCTCGAGCATCCCCCGGATCAAGGGAAAGACGTCGTCACGAAGCGAGGGGCGCCCGCGCTCGGTTTTGGGAACGAGCGAGCGGAAGTCGGCGCGGATCGGCGCGAACTCGACGTCGTTCGCGGCGGCGAACCGCGCGAAGGCGGCATCAGCCGCAAACGTGACGTCATGGCCACGCTCGGCGAGGTGCGCTGCGAGCGCCGCGAATGGCTCGACATCCCCAGTGCTTCCGGCGGTGAGCACGATGATCTTGGCCATCTCGGCGATCGTATATATGAACTCGAGGAGATACGGGACACGCTGTCGGAAGTTCGATTCTGCCCCTCGCCATCGATCTGCAAGGCGTGATCCGTTCCGAGGCCGTCCAAGATCGAGCCATGCAGGGCGTAGAGTGCAATGGGCATGACCGATCTGCCGATCATCGAGAGCGACTGCTGTCCCGAGAAGGACTGCTGCCCGAGCTGTCCCGAGGACGGCTGCCCACCCGACTGCTGCTAGCGCCCGCGTGGCTCACGCACTGTTTGTCTGCCTTCACAACGCGGGCCGATCGCAGATGAGCCAGACGCTCTTCGAGCGAGCGGCGGACGGCCGGCACACCGCCGCGTCAGCCGGGACGGCGCCGGCCGAGGCCGTTCATCCCGAGGTGGTCGAGGTCATGCGAGAGCTCGGGTTCGACCTGGGCGATCGAAGGCCGCACAAACTCGATCGCACCGACGCTGAGCGTGCCGATGTGGTCGTAACGATGGGGTGCGGCGATGAGTGTCCGTACCTCCCTGGCAAGCGGTACATCGCCTGGGATCTTCCCGACCCGAAGGGCTTGCCCGCCCCCGAGGTTCGCGCGATCCGGGACGAGATCGACAAACGAGTGCGCGCGCTGGCGGCCGAACTGGATCTGGCGCACGACGACCCAGACTGACCCGCGTGACCGCTCGGTGCTGAAATAGGACGACGCAGCGAAAGGCACCCAATCGGCTCACGAGAGGACGGCTGAGATGGACACACCCCCGATCGTCTCCCGCGAGGAATGGGACTCCGCGCGCGAGCAGATGCTGGTGAAGGAGAAGGAGCTCACGCGCGCCCGTGACGCGCTGGCGGCCGAGCGCCGCCGGATGCCATGGCTGCGGGTTGAGAAGGACTACGCCTTCGAGGGGCCAGACGGGCCGGCCCGCCTGCCCGACCTCTTCGCCGGCCGGCGGCAGCTGGTCGTCTATCGGTTCTTCTATGAGCCCGGCGTGAGCGGCTGGCCCGAGCGCGGCTGTGGTGGCTGTTCCTTCCTTGCCGACCAGGTCGCGCACCTCGCCCACCTGAACGCCCGCGACACGACGCTCGCATTCGCGTCGCGCGCCCCCCAGCCGGAGGTCGAGCGATGGAAGGCGAGGATGGGGTGGGAGATCCCGTGGTACACGATCACGGACGATTTCGATGCGGACTTCGGAGTTGACGAATGGCACGGCACCAACGCCTTCATCCGCGATGGTGACGCGATCTATCGCACCTATTTCGTCAACAGCCGCGGTGACGAGGCGATGGGGAGCACGTGGAGCTTTCTCGACATCACGGCCCTCGGGCGTCAGGAGGAGTGGGAAGACTCGCCTGAGGGCTATCCGCAGACCCCGCCGTATCGGTGGTGGAACCTCCACGACGAGTACGACAGCGATCGCTGAGCTCGAGTGCGCGTCCTCATCACCACCCGCGGGAGCGCCGGACACCTGAACCCCCTCGCGCCGTTCGGGCACGCCTGCATCGAGGCCGGGCACGAGGTGCTCGTGGCGGCGCAGCGTCAGAACCAAGGGCACGTGGAACGGACCGGGCTGCCCTTCGCACCGGTGGCGGATCCGCCCGAGGAGGAGTGGATGCCGCTCATGGCCCAGTTCGCCGAGCTCGACATCGACACGGCCAACCGAATGATGCTCGGCAAGTTCTTCGGCGGCATCGATCTGCGCGCCGAGCTGCCGGATCTGCGAGCCATAGTCGAGGATTGGCGGCCCGACATCATCGTCCGCGAAAGCTGGGAGTACGGCTCGACACTCGTTGCCGAGCTTTACGAGATCCCGATCGTTCGCGTCGGCCTCGGGCTCGGTGACCTGGAGGCGCTCTCGATCGAGGCCGCCGCGCCGGAGGTAGACGAAGCCCGCGCCGCCGCCGGTTTGTCCCCGGATCCCGGCGGTGACCGGCTTCGCGGCAGTCCGTACTTCACGATGATGCCCGAAGCGCTCGAGGACCCGGCCACCGAGCTGCCGGCTCGCACCCATCGCTTTCGGTTTGGCGCATCATCGGAATGCCTGCCGCTGCCGGACTGGTGGTTCGGCAACGACGACCCGGTGGTCTACTTGACCTTCGGCTCAGTGGCGGCCGGGCCGCATCTGCCGTTCTACCCGGAGCTCTACCGCGGGGCCATCGAGGCGCTGGCGCCGCTCCAGGCGAGAGTCCTGGTCACGATCGGCGACGCCTCCCGTGACGTCGCGGAGCTCGGCGAGGTGCCGCACAACGTCCACGTCGAGACGTGGGTTCCGCACGACGACGCCGCGACGAGCGCGGCTGTGATCGTCTGTCACGGCGGCTATGGGTCCACGCTCGGCTCGCTCGCCCACGGGACCCCGCTCGTGGTCCTGCCGCTCTTCTCGACCGATCAATGGGCCAACGCCGAAGCCGTCGCCCGCTCGGGAGCCGGGCTCTCCGTCGCCGACGAGCAGACGTTGCGATCCGCCATGGGCCTCCCCGATGCGAAGAGCATCGAGGGCCTCCACGGCGCGGTGGCGCGCGTGTTGAAGGACGACTCATACCGACGCGAGGCTGAGAGCATCGCCGCCGCGATGGGCGCGCTAGCGCCGGTGGAGGAGTCCGTCGAGGTGCTCGAAGCCATCGCCGGCACGCGCTGACATGGAGGTCTTCCCAACCGCCCGCATGGAGGCCGGCAATTTCTCCGCTGAGCTCCAGGGCAAGGATGCCGGGGATCCTGGCGTCTCGCTGATCTTGGTCGACGCCGCACCCGGCCGCGGGCCGTCGCTGCACACCCACGATTACGCGGAGGTGATGATTGTCCTCGAGGGAACGGCGACCTTCACGGATGGCTCGAACTCGCGCGAGGTGGGGGCCGGGAACGTCGTCGTGATCCGGGCAGGAGAGCCGCATGCGTTCACCAACAGCGGCGAGAGCCAGCTGAGGCAGATCGACATCCACGTCGCCGATGCTTTCGAGACCGACTGGCTCTAGGCGAAGCCAACCCCGACTTCACGCAGTCGTTCCCGGTGTCGTCAGATTCGGGCGCATCCGTCCGACTGACCATCCATGGGACGAGCCCGCGAAACCACCTGCAAACCGCGAGGGGGCGAGCTCGCGCCGTCCGGTCCTCTGTCTACTTTGAAAGACGAGATGACCGAAGCGATCTCGCTCATGGATCAGGCCACTCTCGAGGCGACACAGGCCAACGGCCAGCCCGAGCCGAAGAGCAACGGGCGGGTCTTCGTGCGCGAGCTGAGCGAGGGCGCGATGGTCGCCTCGGTCTTCGCCGTGCGCGAGCGCGAGCGGCGCAGCCGCCGCAACGGCGAGGACTTCCTGCGGCTCAAGGTCGCCGATCGCACGGGAACGATCGAGGCGGTCGCCTGGGAGCGGGTCGAAGAGTGCTTCGAGTGCTGCACCCCGGGCGCGATCGTCCACCTCGAGGGCCCGTTCTCCGTTCATCCGCAGTACGGCGCGAAGATCACGATCAGCGAGATCCGGCCCGCCGAGCCCAGCGAGTACGACCACGCGGACCTCGCGGACGGCCCCGAGGTTCCGGTGGAGCGCCTCGAGGCCGACCTGCGGCACCTGATCTCGACCGTCCAGCACCCGCACCTGCACGTCCTGCTCGAGCGCCTCTTGGGTGAGGGCACGCCTACCTGGGAGCGCTTTCGGATCGCTCCCGCAGCCAAGTACTACCACCAGGCCTACGCCCACGGGCTCCTCGACCACGCCCTCTCGGTGGCCCAGGCCACGAGCGCCGCGGCATCCGCGTTCCCGGGGGTCGATCGGGACGTTGCGGTGACCGGCGCGTTGCTGCACGACATCGGCAAGACGCAGGCGTACAACGAGGACCTGCTGGCGATCGACCTCACCGACGCCGGCCGCCTCCAGGGCGAGATCCCGCTCGGCTACTACCTCGTTCGCTCCACGATCGAGTCGATCGAGGGCTTCGACCCGAAGGCTGCGCAGGCGGTCCTTCACATCATCCTCTCCCACCACGGGACCTACGAGAACGGCTCCCCTGTCGTGCCGGCAACGCGGGAGGCGACGCTCGTCCACTCGATGGACAACCTCGGCGGCACGCTCGGCTCGTTCGACCGGATCGAGCGCGAGCTGCCCGATGGCGAGGAGTGGTCACGCTTCGATCGCGGTGTGGGCTCTGCCGCGTACTTCGGCACCCGCGCCGCCTAGCCCGCACCAAAAAGCACCCGCAGGCCGCATTCCGCCGTTCCGCGGAACCCGCCGCAAGCGCTTTTTCAGCCTGCATGACGGGTACGGGTCCCACACAAGCGATGAAAGGACAAAGATGACGACCAGTTCCTCCACCGTACCCCAGCTCGAGCTGAACTCCGGGGGCACGATCCCCCAGCTCGGCTTCGGCGTCTTTCAGATTCCGCAAGAGGAGACCGCCGACGCCGTGGCCGAGGCTCTGCGGGTCGGCTATCGAAGCATCGACACGGCAGCGGCCTACGAGAACGAGCGCGAGGTTGGGGACGCGATTCGCGCTTCCGAGCTCGACCGCTCGGAGCTCTTCGTCACCACGAAGCTCTGGAACTCGGAGCAGGGACGAGACAGCGCTCGCGACGCCTTCGACGAGAGCTTCTCGAAGCTGGACATCGACTACTTGGATCTCTACCTGATCCACTGGCCCCTGCCGTCGCAAGACCAATACGTCGAGACGTGGCTGACGCTGAAGGCGCTCAGGGAGTCGGGGCGCGTGCGCTACATCGGTGTCTCGAACTTCACCGAGGAACACCTGGAGCGCCTGGAACAGGAAACCGGCGTGGTCCCGGCCGTAAACCAGGTCGAGCTTCACCCGACCTTGCAGCAGCGAGACCTCCGGGAGTACCACCGCGAGCACGGAATCCTCACCGAGGCGTGGAGCCCGCTCGCCCAGGGCGAGGTGCTTGAGGACGAGACGCTCGGTGCGATCGGCGAGGCGCACGGCAAGACCGTTGCGCAGGTGATCTTGCGCTGGCACATCCAGATCGGCAATGTCGTGATCCCGAAGTCGGCGACGCCGGAGCGGATCGCCGAGAACTTCGACATCTTCGACTTCGAGCTCTCGGACGAGCAGGTGGAGTCGATCGCCGGGCTCGACGAGGGCCGCCGTATCGGACCGGAGCCGACTGAGTTCAGCGCGACCTGACGCGGGCGCAGCGGTGGCGAATCCGGGCTATCGCTAGGGCGAGAACCTCTGGTTGCAGCCGTTGATCTTGTCGACGTCCCCGCTCGCGTCGGTGATGCAGTCGATGAGCTTGTTGGCCTCCTGAACCTGCTGTGAGCTGGCCTTGGCCTGTTGCTGTTGAAGCTTCTGGGCCTGCTTGATCGACTTCTGAATCTGGGGGGAGATCGCGTCGAACGTGTCCTCGTCGAGCCCGGGGAGGTCGCTGATGGTCTCGAAGGCGTTGTTGGTCGTGTCGAGCGTCGGTTTCACGATGAAGAAGTAGACGGCAGCCAGGATTGCCACGGTCGTAATGACCTTGATCAAGGGACTGATGAAGGTGCCGGCGCCGATCATTCGAACCCCCCGCGCTGGCGGGCGATCGAGACTGTAATGGAGGGCGGGGCGGAAGTCCGTGCGAACGGCGGCCCAGGGCGGCGGCGGAAAATGCGGCTTCACAAAGGGGAGAACCGCCCTTTTGCGGGGAGAGCGCCACCCGGCGCGGACTAAGGTAGGAAGGGATGGCCAAGGACACCGAAAAGCTGATCCGCCAGCTCTCGCTGATCTCATTCCTGATGGCCAACGGGCGTCCGGTGTCCGCGCTCGAGATCAAGAGGGAGGTCGAGGGCTACTCGTCGATGAACGAGGACGCCTTCGCACGCCGGTTTTACGCGGATCGCGCGGAGCTCGAGAGCCTCGGCATCTCGCTCCAGGTCGAAAAGCCCTCAGAGGGCTTCTTCGAGGCCGAGCTCTACGCGCTGCCGCCCGAGAACTACTACCTACCCGCGATCGAGTTCACCGATGCCGAGCTGGCGGCCCTGCGCACCGCGCTCAGCCTGCTCGACGGCGAGTTCGCCTACGCCGAGCCGTTGCGCCTGGCGCTCCAGCAGGTCTCGTGGGGACGTCCGAGCCCGCTGAACGAGGAGGACGACGCCCCGATCGACGTGAAGCTGGCCGATCCGGCCTCGGGCCGAGACGTCTCGCAGCGACTGGCCAAGATCGAGACAGCGATCTCGCGCCGCAAGACCATCGAGTTCTCCTACTACTCGCTCCAGCGCGACGAGGAGTCCGAGCGCAAGGTCGACCCGTATCACCTTGTCTTCAGGGGCGGGCAGTTCTACCTGATCGGCCACGCACACGAGCGCGACGAGGTCCGCGTCTTTCGCCTCTCGCGCATCCGCGGCAAGGTGTCCTACGCGAGCAAGGCCGAGCACGACTTCTCGCCCCCTGAGGACTTCGATCGTCGCGACTACGCCTCCCGCGCCGATTGGCAGATGGGCACGATGGAGGGCGCGGCAAAGGTGTTCCTGCGAGAGCGCGTCGCATGGCTCGTCGAGCGCGACTACGGCAAGTACGGAACCCTCCGCAGGGCGACCAAGGCCGACGGCGCGCCGGGCCGCGGGTCCATCTTCGAGACGGAGTTCGCCTCTGGGCGCCAGCTCGTCTCCTGGGTATTGAGCTGGCGCGAGAACGCGACCCTCCTCGAGCCGGCGGCGCTTGCCAAGGACGCGAAGCAGCGACTCGACCTTCTCCGCACACGCCATCGCGACGAGTTCGACGTCGCGGACGTGGTGGCCCGGCCGATCGGCGAGGGCAACGGACGCCCGCGCTCGAACGGCCGCTCGGAGTCGGTCATTCGCCCCGAGCGCTTCGCGCGCCTGGTTTCCCTGGCAGGGCTCTTGATCGGCGCTGCGCGAGCGGACGGGCGCCTGCCGGTCTCTCAGGTCCTGCGCGACCTGAACGTCTCGATGGAGGAGCTCCGAGAGGACATCGACGTCCTGAACGTCGTCAACTTCGGCGGCGGCACATACGTGCTCTACGCAGAGATCACCGGCGACGACATCGAGGTCGACCCCGACACCTACGGCGACAACTTCGCGCGGCCAGCGCGCCTCCTGCCCCTGGAGGCGAAGGCGCTCGTCGCTGCGATCGACCTCTTCGGGGACCACCTGCCGCAATCGGGCCTGGGGACCGCTCGGGAGAAGATCGTGGAGGCGCTCGGGCACGACCCCTCGGAGGAGGGCCTCGAGATCGCGCCCGGTCGCGACGACTCCGAAGTGGTCCGCACCGTCCACGACGCGATCGAGCGCAACCGGGTGCTCGAGATCCAGTACTACAAGGAGAACGAGGACGAGTTCACCAAGCGACGCGTCGAGCCATACAAGCTCGCATCGGGACCCGAGGGCTGGTACCTCGGTTGCTATGACCCGGCGCGTGAGGACACCCGTCACTTTCGCCTCGACCGGATGAAGGAGGCGAGCGTCACCGATGAGGAGTTCGAGCCGCGGGAGGGCGTAGCCGAGCGCTTGGCCGAGCAGGAGTGGCTCGTGCGCGGGGAGGTCGCGACCGCGGGCGTGGCGCGCGTTTGGGTCTCCCCGGAGCGTGCGCGCTGGCTGCGCGAGGAGCGCCGTGTGGTCGAGGAGCTCGCCGACGGCGGCGTGGTGGTGGAGCTGCCCTACGGGTCGGTGGACTGGCTCGTGCGCGAGACGCTCAAGGGTGTCGGCGACCTGGTCGTCCTCGAGCCCGACGAAGCCCGCGAGGCGGTCGCCGCCGCGGTCGCAGCCTAGGCCGGGGCGACCCGCTCCAGCTCGGACGCGAGCCCGCTCAGGTCCGGGAGCTCGGCAGCGCGTGGGGCCTCGCTGCTCTCGCCGAGGCGGTTGATCCAGATCGCCCGCTGGCCCATGCGGGCACAGGGCTCGATGTCGTGAAAGAGGCTCGCGGCCACGTGGACGTGCACGGCGGGAGTGCCCGCCAGCTCTCGGAAGGTGGTCCAGTGGCCGGCTGCCGGCTTGTACGAGCCCGCTTCCTGCGCGGTGATCGCCAGGTCAAACGGCACGCCCAGCGTCTCGATCGATGTGGCCAGGAGGTCCGGGTCGGTGTTCGAGAGGATCGCGAGCTTCCAGCCCCGCTCTCGCACCTCCGCCAGCTCGGATGTGACCTCGTCGAATGCCCGCCAGCCGGGCAGCGAATCCGCAAGCGCCGCCCGGCGTGCGGGAGGCAGCTCGACCGCCTCGATCGCCGCCACGGCGGTGAGCGAGCGCGTCAACACCTCGCGATAGGGCAGATCGCCCTCCGACTGAACCCGCGGCTCCACGGCGTGGTAGTGCTCGAGCATGCGGTGTGGATCGAGATCCGGCCAGAGCTCCTGAAAGACCGAGCGGATGCCGCCCTCCCAGTCGATCAGGGTCCCGTAGCAATCGAAAGTGGCCCAGCGCTCGGACACGGGGTCGAGCCTATATTGCGGCAATCGCCTCCATCGACTCGGCCCCAGGCGGCAGGGACATCCTTCGCATCGTCGCCCCCAACCCGGGGCCGATGACGCTCGAGGGGACCAATACCTACGTGGTCGGGTCCGATCCCGCCTACGTGATCGATCCGGGCCCCGACCTCGATGCCCACGTGGAAGCGATCCACGCTGCAGCCAGCGACCGCGGAGGGATCGGCGGCGTGCTCTTGACCCACTCGCATGCCGATCACACGGCGGCGGCGCCAAGGCTCGGCGCCCCGGTGCTCGACGCTGCCGCTTCTCCCTTCGAAGCCGTTCCCACCCCCGGCCATGCGGCCGACCACGTCGCCTTCGTCCACCGGGACGTCTGCTTTTGCGGGGATCTCATCCTTGGCTGGGGCTCGGCGATAGTTCCCCCCGCGGCGCACGGCGGGTCGCTGGCCGACTACATGCGCTCCCTCGAGCGAGTCCGCGAGCTCCGAACGGACCTCCTCTGCCCGGGGCACGGGCCGTGGATCACCAACCCGGCCGCCAAGATCGACGAGTACATCGATCATCGCCGTGACCGGGAGCGGGCGCTCGAAGCTGCGCTCGGGGCAGGCAAGCGCGAACGCGACGAGCTCCTCGACGCGGCTTGGGGTGACGTTCCGGAGCCCATGCGACCGGCAGCCGCGATGGCGATGGTGGCGCATCTGGAGAAGCTCGAGGCGGAGGGAGCACTGCCGCGGAGGCTTCGCGCCGAGCGACGTCGCCTGATATCCACAGAGGGGATGGCGGTGGGAAGCAAGGTGTTCAAGGGCGCTGGCCTGTTTGGGGCGGGCTTTGCCTCCCTGTCTGCTCTCGCTGCGGTGGGGCTGCGCTGGCACCTGTTCAAGCGCCCGCTGCCGCAGACCCACGGTCGCGTCCGCGTGCCGGGGCTCCGGGGTCCGGTCGAGATCGATCGCGACCGGTGGGGCGTGCCTCATATCCGCGCCACGGCCAGGGACGACCTCTGGTTCGCCCAGGGGTTCTGCCTGGGGCAGGACCGCCTCTGGCAGCTCCACATCTACCGCGAGTTCGCCTGCGGGCGCATCTCCGCCTTCGCGGGGACCGAAGGCCTCGGCGTCGACCGCCTCATGCGGACGCTCGGGTTGCACCGTGTCGCGCGGCGCGAGCTGAGCGGGCTTCCACCGGTGGTCGCAGAGGGCCTCGCCGCCTACAGCGCCGGAATCAACGCCGCCGCCTCCAGCGCGCGCGCCCTTCCCGCCGAGTTTCAGCTCCTGCGGATGAGCTGGCGGGCGTGGGAGCCAGCCGATTCCCTCGCGGTCTCGAAGCTCCTGGCCTTCGGGCTCTCGACCAACTGGGAGCGCGAGCTCCTACGGGCTGAGATGGCGCGAGAGCTCGGCCCAGAGCTGGCCGCTCGGCTTGATCCCGGCTACCCAATCGGCCACCCCATCGTCTTGACACCCGGCGATCCCCACGGTGGCGATGGCCTCGCCGTCGCGGAGCAGATGAGCACGTTGCGAGCCCAGCTCGGGCTCGCGGCCGAGGCGACGGGCTCGAACAACTGGGCGATCTCGAGTCGACATTCCGCCACCGACGGCCCCCTGATCGCCGGTGACCCCCACCTGCCGCCGAGCATGCCGGGCATCACGTACCAGGCTGCGCTCTACCTCGACGAGCGGTTCGCCCGCGGCGCCTGCCTGCCCGGTCTGCCGGGCATCACCTTCGGCCAGAACAACGATGTCGTCTGGACGTTCACCAACGCGATGGCGGACACGCTCGACCTCTTCGTCGAGCGAATCGACGACGACACCTACGAGTTCGAGGGCGAGCGCCGGCGGCTCATGGGCTGCGTGGAGGAGATCGAGGTCAAGGGGCGCGAGCCCGAGCGCCTGGAGGTGCTCGAGACCCATCACGGTCCCATCGTCAACCGGGTTCTCGGCGCCGACGAGTACGAGCCGCTGGCGTTGAGCTGGGCCGCGCTTCACTTCCCCGGCGTGAGCCGCGCCAGCTTCGAGACGCTTGAGCCCACCGACGGGGCTCAGCTGGTGGAGCTTCTGGGGGAGCAGGCTATGCCGGTCTCAAACCTCGTCTGGGCCGACCGTGGCGGATCGATCGGGTACAAGACGATGGGACGCTTGCCGGTTCGCCGCGGAGGGTGCCCGGACCTGCCGAAGCCCGGCTGGACCGGCGAGTACGAGTGGGATGGGTGGATCCCCTATTCCGAGCAGCCCGAGCTGACCGATCCCGACCAGGGGTTCGTGATCACGGCCAACAACCGGATCACACCGGACGACTTCCCACACCACATCTCGAGCGACTACCTGGACGGCTACAGGGCGAGGCGCATCGCCGAGCTGCTGGGTGCGCGCGATGACCACGACCTGAGCGAATTCGCTGAGATGCAGATGGACATGCATTCGATCCCCGGCGTCGAGACGGTGCATCGCCTCTCCCGGCTTCGGGCGCGCGACCAGCGCGAGACAGCCGCCATCGAGCGGCTTCGGAGCTGGGATGGACGAATGACGCCCGACGCGATCGGAGCGACCATCTACCAGGCGTTCACCTTGAGGTTCGCCCGGGAGGTCGCTCGCGCAGCCATCGGCGATCGCGATCTCGCCGAGCGCTGGCTCGATCGCGCCGACAACGGCTTCATGACTCATGTGACCTCACCTTGGCGCTGGCAGTCCCACCTGCTCGCCCTCTGGGAGGAGGCAGACCGCAAGCTGATCGGCTGCGAATGGGATGACCTCGCGTTGGACTCGCTGCGTGGGGCGATCGACGACCTGAGCGACCGCTTCGGGTCCGACCCGGACGGCTGGCAATGGGGCAAGGTGCACCCGCTCGTTTTCCCGCACGCACTCGGCTCGGCGAACCCGCTGCTGGGCAAGATCTTCAATCGCACGCTCGAGGTCGGCGGCGCGCAGGAAACCGTGGCCCAGGTCGGCTGGGATCCCAACGACCCCTTCGCCGCGATCTGGGCGCCATGCTGGCGCGTGGTCGCGGACCCGCGGGCTCCCGAGCGCTCGCGCTGGCAGCAGTTCACCGGGCAGTCGGGACAGCCCGGAAGCCCTCACTACGACGACCTGCAATCCCGGTGGGTCGCGGGCGAGATGCAGGCGATGGTGGGCGAGGGCCCATGGACGCTGCTAAAGCTCGTGCCGGATGAGTAAGCGCGACCAGATCAAGCTCACGGATCTCGAGCAGGCTGAGCTACTCGAATCGGAGCGCGTGGTCGTGGTCTCGTCGCTGGGCCCGCGGGGGTGGCCCCACGTGATGCCGCTCTGGTATGTGCCCCGGGATGGGCGGATCTGGAGCTGGACCTACGCGAAATCGCAAAAGGTGCGAAACCTCGAGCGGGACTCCCGCGCGACCTTGCTGGTGGAGACCGGCGTGGACTACGCGGAGCTGCGGGGCGTCCAGATCGAGGCTCGGGCGCATCTGCACCGTGATCACGACACGGTCGTCGCCTTCGCGAAGGAGCTCACGGTTCGCTACGCCGAAGGAATCGATGCGGTCGAAGGGGACGCGGCCGCGGCGCTCGAGGCGCAGGCTCCCAAGCGCGTGGCGATCGAGTTCGAGCCCGTTCGCATTGCGAGCTGGGACCATCGCAAGCTCGGCGGGACCTACTGAAGTATCCTCAGCACGGCGATTTAGGATCATCCCGGCCCCCGCCGGCAATCAAGGACGACACCGTGCCACGCAAGACCCCCAAGCTGGGGCCACACCCCGGCTTTGCTGATCACGAGCAGCGGACCCTGCGCCTGCGGTTCGACGCTTTCGGCTGGCAGTCCGCCGAGGCGCTCGCCACGCGTCAGGGCGTCGACCTCGAAGAATGGATCGGCCAGTGCTGCCTCGCATACGCGGATCGCCATGGCAGCGACGCGCTCTCCCTGCAGGCGCCCCGCTTCAAGCACCCAGAGGGCAAGCCCCGCAGGCTGCGGATCACCCTTCCCAGTGCCACCTGGTCGACCCTCGACCGGGCAAGCCTCGGCTTTGACCTCGAGCGGCTCGTCGAGCATGCAGCCATCTCGCATGCGGCGCGTGAGCAGGAGTGGATCCAACCGTCCCCACGGGTTGAGCTGCGACCCGTGCCGCCAGCGGCTCGCGCCCCCGCCCGTGAAGGCGGGCGCAGGCGTCGCCGCGATCGGGATGATCTTGGCCGGCATCCTCCTCGTCCCGGTGACCCTGGCGGCCGCCGGCGTGTCGTTGCCCGCTCCCGTCGGCTCAGCCTTCGAGCGGGTCGGAATCGAGCTTCCCTACCAGGCGCAGGGGCCGCCTCCGCCGGTCGTCCTCAAGGACCCGCGACGAAGACACCATGGCTCGGCGCAAGGGGCCGTGGGCGAGCGTGCCATCGGCACCCAGGCCGCGGTGCCAGGCGGGAAGCGCCCGCGCTCCGATCAGGAGAAGGGCGAGCGCCTGGGATCCTTCGCCGAGGAGCCCACCACCACCGAGGTGCCGCCCGTGGCGATCGTCCCGCCCGCGCCCGAAGTGGTACCCGAGGCTCCCGCCGAGCCCGACGTTCCGGCAGAGCCCGACCCGCCTCCGCCTGAGGATGAGGAGGATGGCGGCGAAGAGAGGGAGACCACGCCCGTCGACGACCCCCCCGGGGTTTCCTAGCGGCGGCTCAGACGCCAATCGTCACGGGTGCGGATTCGAGCTCGCGCAGGCTCACCTGAAGGGCCGCGCGCCCCCGGTGGTGCAGTCCGTGCACCGCGCCTACGGTCTTGCCGAGCCGCTCGGCGATCTCGGGGGGCGAGAGGCCGATGACGTGGCGCAGAACCAGCACCTCGCGCTGATCCTCCGGTAGCTGAGCGAGGGCATCACGCAGCGCTTGCAGGCGCTCGCGTTCCACCTGCTCCTCGCTTCGGTCGTCCTGCGGAAGGCCCTCGACCGGAACGCGGCGACGAGCGCGCAGGTGATCGAGGGTTGCATTTCTGGCCACCCTGAAGAGCCAGGCGACGAACGCGACGTCCTGCTCCTCGTAGTGCCGGATCGCCACGGGCAGCCGCGCGAACACGTTCTGGGTGATGTCCTCCGCCTCGTGATGGTCGCGGACGATGGACCGCACATACGCGAAGACCCGGTCCGAGAACCGGGCGTAGAGGAAGTGGATGGCGTCCGGCTCGCCCTCCTTCGCCCGCGCAATCGCGCGGCGTTCCATCAGCACGCCGTACGCGGAGTCGGCGTGCGGCTCGCCTGTCCTTGCGATCGGATCGGCATCCCTCACGAGCGCTCACCCCATTGGCTGTCGTGGATCCATCGATCGATGGATACCTGTCTAGTTCTATCGTGCCCCCACGAAGAAGGCGCCAATCGGGAAATGTGCCTGAATACCTCATCCGATAGATGGAGTACCTCAATTCAGGGACGGTGCCGCCGGCAGCCGCGCCGGCGGCGCGCCTGAGCGTGGCCGATTCGTAGCACCCGGCTCCACGGACCGGGCTCGCCGGGTCTTTCCTCCTAATCTCCCTCGGTATGCGCGGCCTGATCCTCTCCGGCGGCGCGGGCACCCGCCTGCGTCCGATCACCCACACCTCGGCGAAGCAGCTCGTGCCGGTCGCCAACAAGCCGGTTCTCTTCTACGGGATCGAGGCGCTGGTGGCCGCCGGCATCTCCGAGATCGGGATCATCATCGCCCCCGAGACGGGCGGGGAGATCCGCGAGGCCGTGGGCGACGGCTCTGCTCTGGGCGCTCGGGTGACGTTCATCCAGCAGGACGCCCCGCGCGGGCTCGCGCACGCGGTCCTGACCGCGGAGGACTTCCTCGGCGACAGCCCATTCGTGATGTACCTGGGCGACAACCTCCTGCGTGACGGCATCACCGAGCTCGTCGAGCGATTTCGCAGCTCGGGGCCCGAGGCGCTGATTCTGCTGACGAAGGTTCCCGATCCCTGGCACTACGGGGTCGCCGAGCTCGATGGCGACCGAGTTGCGAGGCTCGTGGAGAAGCCGAAGGACCCGCCCTCTGACATGGCGCTCGTGGGCGTGTACATGTTCGGCCCGCAGATCTTCGAAGCGGCAAGGCGGATTGAGCCCTCGGGCCGGGGTGAGCTGGAGATAACGGACGCGATTCAGACGCTCATCGACGACGGCAGCCGCGTGGAGAGTCACACGGTGCGGGGCTGGTGGAAAGACACCGGGCAGCTGGCGGACATGCTCGAGGCAAACCGGCTCGTGCTCGAGGACATCGAGCGGCGCATCGAGGGTGAGATCGTCGAGAGCAAGGTGGAGGGCCGGGTTGTCGTGGAGAGGGAGGCTCGGATCGAGCGCTCGGTGGTTCGAGGGCCCGCCATCATCGGACCGGGTGCCGCCGTCACCGATGCCTACATCGGCCCGTACACGTCCCTCGATCGCGAGGTGACCGTCTCGGGGTGCGAGGTCGAGCACTCGATCCTGCTCGCGGGCGCGAGCGTCACGGACCTGAATGCCCGAATGGAGGCGAGCCTGCTGGGCCGCGACGTTCGCCTGGCGGGCTCCGATGGGTTGCCCCGAACGCTACGGATGATCGTGGGGGACAGGTCGGAGATCGAGATCCCGTGAGCGAAACGATGAAGGTCATGGTCACCGGCGCCGGCGGCATGCTTGGCCACGACGTCGTCGATGCCCTTACGGCGCGTGGTCACGAGACGATCGCGCTCGGGCGCGAGGATCTCGATATCACCAACGGGCCTGGGGTCGACGCGACCGTGGCCTCGATTGCGCCGGACGTCGTGGTCAACTGCGCCGCGTACACGGACGTCGATGGCGCCGAGTCGAACGAACGGCGGGCGATGGAGGTGAACGACACGGCCGCGGGCCTCGTGGCCGTGGCGGCCGGCACCGTGGGCGCGAAGATCGTGCTCCCGTCGACCGACTACGTCTTCGATGGCAACAAGGGCTCCCCCTATGTGGAGATCGACATGCCGCATCCGCTCTCGGCCTACGGACGCTCCAAGCACGCGGGCGAGACCTCAGTGGCTGCGGCCAACTCCCGGCACCTGATCGTGCGGACCTCCTGGCTCTTCGGCGTCCACGGTAAAAACTTCATCGAGACCATGCTGCGCCTCGCCGGCGAACAGCCTGAGGTATTGGTTGTCTGCGACCAGGTGGGCTCGCCGACGTACACCCGCCATCTCGCCGATGCGATCGCCACGCTGGCGGAGTCCGAGGACTACGGCGTACACCACGTCACCGGTCGTGGCTCGTGCTCGTGGTTTGAGTTCGCGCAGGAGATCTTCGATCAGACGGGCTTGGAGACGCGCGTCATGGCGGCTCGGACGCAGATGCTGGGCCGCCCGGCGCCTCGCCCCGCCTACTCGGTGCTGGCGAGTAGAAATACCGCGACCCCGGAGCTGCCGGACTGGCGGGCGGCGCTGGCCGAGTACCTGATCGAGCGCGAGCCGGCGGCGGCGGCCGCGGGAGGCCCGGCGTGAAGGTGCTGGTCCCAGGGGGTGCCGGCTTCATCGGCTCCGCCTACGTGCGCACGCGCCGCGAGGCCGATCCCGGCGGGTCGGTCCGCGTCCTCGACAAGCTCACGTATGCGGGGCGCCGCGAGAACCTGGAGGGGGTCGAGCGGGTCGAGCTGATCGAGGGGGACATCGCCGACGCTCAAGTGGTCACGGCGGCGCTCGAGGGCTGCGATGCGATCGTGAACTTCGCTGCGGAGACCCACGTCGACCGCTCGATCGAGACCCCCGGCGAGTTCATACGGACAGACGTGTTCGGCACGTTCGTACTCCTCGAGGCGGCCCGCGCCGCCGGGGTGCGGCACCTTCAGGTCTCGACCGACGAGGTCTACGGCTCGATCGAGTCGGGGTCGTTCACGGAGAGCTCACCGCTCGATCCCTCATCTCCCTATTCCGCCTCCAAGGCGGGCGGCGATCTCATCGTCGGCGCCTTCCATCGGACCTACGGCCAGGACGCGCTCGTCGTCCGGGCCTCCAACAACTACGGGCCCCGCCAGCACCCCGAGAAGCTGATCCCCCTGTGCGTCCTGAACGCGCTCGCGGGCGATCCGCTGCCCCTGTACGGCGACGGGATGCAGGTCCGCAACTGGCTCTTCGCCGAGGACTTCGCCGCGGCGATCGACCTGGCGCTCGAGCGCGGCGAGCCGGGGCGCGTCTACAACGTCGGAGGCCCCGACGAGCTCCCGAACATCGACGTCGTCCGGAAGATCCTGCAGCTGACCGGTCGTGACGAGTCATTGATCGAGCACGTCACCGACCGCCTGGGGCACGATCGCCGCTACTCGCTCTCGTCGGAGCGGACGCAGGCAGAGCTGGGCTGGGAGGCTCAGCTTTCATTCGACGAAGGCCTCGCCCGCACGGTCGAGTGGTACCGGCGCAACCAGGCGTGGTGGGAGCCGATCCGCTCGGGCGAGTACCGCGAGTACTACGAGCGCCACTACGGCCGAGCGTTGGGGCCGAGTCCGACCGAGGCCAGTCCGTAGAATCGATGGGTTGGCATCGAGTGAAAACAGCACTGTCGACTCACCCCTAGCGCCGTTCTCGAAGCCTGTCCGAGAGTGGTTTCAGGCCTCGTTTGAGGCCCCCACGCCCGCGCAGGCGGCGGGCTGGCCAGCGATTTCCTCGGGGGAGAACACCCTGATCTGCGCGCCGACGGGATCCGGCAAGACGCTGGCGGCCTTCCTGTGGGGGATCGATCGCCTGTCCCGGCTCCCTGCTCCCGATGCCGAGGACCCAGCGGGGCTCGGCACCGGCGTGAAGCTGGTCTACGTCTCGCCCCTCAAAGCCCTGTCCTACGACGTCGAACGCAATCTGCGCGCGCCGCTCAAGGGGGTGGGCGCCCCCATCTCGGTGGGGTTGCGCACCGGCGATACGCCGCAGAAGGACCGCCAGGCGATGCTGCGCAGGCCACCGGACATCCTGATCACCACTCCCGAGTCGCTTTATTTGATGATCACCTCCAGGGCCCGCGAGATCCTCATGGGTGTCGAGGCCGTGATCGTCGACGAGATCCACGCCGTGGCACAGACGAAGCGCGGCGCTCACCTGGCGCTGACGCTCGAGCGCCTCGATCACCTGGGAGCCACCGCACGCAAGGAGGCCGGAGATCCAGCTCGTTCGGTGCAGCGAATCGGGCTCTCGGCGACCCAGCGCCCACTGGAGCGGATCGGCCGGTTCCTCGTGGGCCCCCGCCGCGACGTCCGGATCGTCGACGCCGGCATCGCCAAGGAGCTCGACCTGAAGATCCATGTGCCGGTGGAGGACATGTCGGAGCCTGGCGCTTCCGCCGACGGGCCGATCGGATCGGAGGAAACCGCCGCGAACTTCGACGGGGCCACCAACGCGCGCTCGATCTGGCCCGCGATCTACCCCGAGCTCCTGAACCTGGTCCAAGAGCACAACTCGACGATCATCTTCGTCAACAACCGCCGCGGCGCGGAGCGGCTCGCGAAACGCCTGAACGAGCTCGCGAACGACGAGCCGGAGCAGGAGCTCCCGGCCACGGAACATGGAGGACACGACGACGTTTCCTCCGCGGGACCCGCGGCCGATACCCCCGTCGAGATCGCCCGCGCCCACCACGGCTCGCTGGCCCACGAGGAGCGGCTGGTCGTCGAGGAGATGCTGAAGTCTGGCCGGCTCCCGTGCTTGGTCGCGACCTCCTCGCTCGAGCTCGGGATCGACATGGGGGCGGTCGACCTCGTGATCCAGGTCGAGTCGCCGAAGTCGGTCACGCGCGGCCTGCAGCGGGTGGGCCGGGCGGGCCATGCTCTCGGTCAGATCTCGAAGGGCCGGATCTTTCCCAAGTTCCGCGGCGATCTGCTCGAGTGCGCCGTCGTCGCCAAGCGCATGCGCGGGGGCCTGATCGAGGAGACGGTGATCCCCAAGAACCCGCTGGATGTCCTGGCCCAGCACATCGTCTCCATGGTGGCCGACGCCGAGTGGGACGTGGGCGAGATCGAGCGAGTGGTCACGGCCACTGAGCCGTTCTCGGAGCTCGGCCGCGAGCAGCTCGAGAACGTCCTGGACATGCTGGACGGCCGCTATCCCTCGGAGCGATTCGCCGAGCTGCGCCCGCGAGTGGCATGGGACCGGACGGCGGGCACCGTGCGGGGCCGCAAGGGAGCGCGTCAGCTCGCTGTGACGAACGCCGGCACGATCCCCGATCGCGGCCTCTACGGCGTGCACCTGCCCGATGGCAGGCGGGTGGGCGAGCTCGACGAGGAGATGGTCTACGAGGCCCGTCCCGGGCAGACGTTCCTGCTCGGCGCCACCACCTGGCGGATCGAGGACATTACCCGCGACCGGGTCATCGTCACGCCCGCCCCCGGCGTCCCGGGCGCGGTGCCGTTCTGGCGCGGCGACGGCATCGGCCGCCCCGCCGAGCTCGGCCGGGCGATCGGCGAGTTCTCTCGCGAGGCCGTCGCCATGGAGCCGGAGCGGCTCGCGAAGGACTACGACCTGGATCGCCTCGCCGCGGAGAACCTGGTCGCCTATCTGCGCGAGCAGCAGGCCGCGACGAGGGTGGTCCCCTCTGACGAGTCGATCGTGATCGAGCGCTTTCGCGATGAGATCGGCGATTGGCGCCTGTGCGTGCTCTCGCCGTTTGGCGGGCGGGTGCATGCCGCCTGGGGTCTCGCACTCTCGGCTCGGATCCGCGACGAGCAGGATCTGGAGGCCGACGCCATCTGGTCCGACGACGGCATCGTCGTCCACCTCCCCGACGCCGATGAGGCGCCGCCCGCCGACATCGTCCTCCTGGAGGCCGACGAGGTCGAGGATCTGGTGGTGCGCGAGCTCGGCGGCTCCGCGCTGTTCGGGGCCCGCTTTCGCGAGAACGCCGCGCGCTCGCTTCTCCTCCCTCGCGCCTATCCCGGCAAGCGGACGCCGCTTTGGCAGCAGCGGCTCAAGTCTCAGAGCCTGCTCGAGGTCGCGAAGGACTTCCCCCGCTTCCCGGTGACGCTCGAGACCTACCGCGAGTGCCTTCGCGATGTGCTCGATCTGCCCTCGCTGGAGAGCCTCTTGCGCGACCTGCATTCGCGCCGGGTCTCGCTGGTCGAGGTCGAGACGCCCACCGCCTCGCCGTTCGCCTCCTCGCTGCTCTTCGACTACGTGGCCACCTACATGTACGAGGGGGACACGCCCAACGCGGAGCGCCGCGCCGCCGCGCTGGCACTCGACCGCGAGCTCTTGCGCGAGCTGCTCGGACAGGAGGAGTTGCGCGAGCTGATCGATCCGGACGCGCTCGCCGACGTCGAAGCCTCCCTGCAGCATCTGAACGACCAAGCCAAGGCCAGTGACCGCGACGCGCTCCAGCAGATCCTTCGCCGACTCGGGGACCTGAGCGAGGGCGAGTGCGCCGCTCGTGTCGCCGAGGGCTATTCCGCCGCCTCGATGCTGGGCAAGCTCGAGGCCGAGCGAAGCGTGGCGAAGGTACGGATCGGCGGCGAGGAGCGCTGGATCGCCGCAGAGGATGCTGCCATGTATCGCGACGCGCTCGGCGTGCCGCCGCCGGGTGGGCTGCCCGAGTCGTTCCTCGAGGACATGCCCGATGCGATGCTGGCCCTCGTGCGCCGTTACGCGCGTACGCACGGGCCGTTTCCGACGGCGCAGCTCACCGGCCGGTACGGGATCGACCCAACGCCCGCACTTCGCGAGCTTGAACGCTCGGGCACCGTGGTTCGGGGCGAGCTTTTGCCGGGCGGTACCGAGCGGGAGTGGTGCGACGCGGACGTCCTGCGCCGGGTTCGCCGCGCGAGCCTCGCGCATCTGCGCAAGGAGGCCGAGGCAGTCGATCCGGCCGAGCTCGCGCGCTTTTTGCCGAACTGGCAGAACGTCGATGCCCACCGCCCCGCTGGGGCCGGCCCGGACCGCCTGCGCGAGGCGCTCGTCCCCTTGCAGGGGGTGGCTCTGACTCCCGAGGTGTGGGAGCGCGACGTGCTCCCGCGCCGGCTGGGTGCCTATAGCCCCTCTTGGCTCGACGAGCTCACGACCGGCGGGGAGATCGTGTGGATCGGCGCCGGCTCCCTGGGCCGGTCCGGGCGCGTCGCTCTGTACTTCCGCGAGGACGTGCATCTCGCGGGGCCGCCGCCCGCCAACGCCAAGCTCGAGGCCCCGGAGGGCGAGGTTCACGATGCGATCCGCGAGCGGCTCGATGCGGGCGCGGCCTTCTGGCTCGACCTTGTCGGCGAGCTCGACGTCTCTCGCGAGGAGCTGCATGAGGCGCTCTGGGACCTCGCCTGGGCCGGGGAGGTCACGAACGACGCGTTCGCGCCGCTTCGCGCGCGGCGCCTCACCGCCGTTCAGCGCCAGCAGCGGGCGGGACGGCGGTTCGCCAGCCGCAGGTCCGGCGCTGGGCGGACGGTGCAGGGGCGCTGGTCGCTCACCAGCCCGCTCTTTCCGGAGTCCGTGCGCACGGGACCGCGCCTGCGCGCACAGGCGGAGCTGATGCTCGAGCGCTACGGGATCGTGACCAGGGAAAGCGTCCTCGCCGAGGGAGTGCCGGGAGGCTTCTCGTCTCTCTACGGCGAGCTCTCGAATCTCGAGATGCTCGGCACCGCGCGCCGCGGCTACTTCGTCGAGGGCCTGGGCGGAGCTCAGTTCGCCCTGGCCGGCGCGGTCGAGCGCCTGCGGGCTCTACCGCAAGAGGAGGGCCGTTACCTGCTGCTCGCCGCCACGGATCCCGCCAACCCCTTCGGCGCCGCGCTGCCGTGGCCAAAGCGCGAGCGCGACGACGACGGCTCGGGCCCTGGCGGTAGGCGCCCTTCGCGCAGCCCGGGTGCCTATCTCCTCACCCGTGACGGCGAGCCCGTCATCTACGTGGAACGTGGCGGGAAGGGCATCCTGCGGATGCGTCCGATGGAGAACGAGGAGCTGGCGGAGGCGATCGGCGAGGTGGCCGACGCCGCGCACGAGGGACTCATCCCCAAGCTCGGCATCGAGCGGGTCGACGGCGAGCCGGTGATCGGTTCCGGGCTGGAGGAGACGCTGATCACCGCTGGCTTCAAGCGGCAGCCGCGTCGGCTGGTCGCCTCTGCCTAGAGCCGCGTCCCAGAGGGCTGAGGGGCGGCGCGCCATCATGGACGGGTGCCCGAGGGCGACACGATCCACCGCGCTGCGCTGCGCATGCATGCGGCTCTCGGGGGCAGGGAGATCGAGCTGGCCGATGCCCCGAGCGCGCGCTCCCCGGTTCACCGGCGCGCCGCGGCGCTCCAGGGACGCACGCTCGAGCGGGTTGAGGCTCGCGGCAAGCATCTGCTGGCCCACTTCTCCGAAGAGGTCGTTCTCCACAGCCACCTCGGGATGAACGGGCGGTGGTTCATCACGGCGGATGGCCGGCTTCCGCATGGCCGGCCCTGGCTGCGGCTGGCGTCGGGGCGGGCGGTCGCCTCGCAGACCGGCGGGCAGATCCTCCGCATCGTCAGCGAGTCGCGGGCTCGCAATGACCCTGGGCTGATGCAGCTCGGCCCGGATCCGCTGGCGCCGGATTTCGATGCCGGCATTGCCGCCGCGCGCCTGCTGGAGGCGGGAGCGGGCCGCGAGGTCGGCGACGCGCTGCTCGACCAGCGGATCATCGCGGGGATCGGGAACGCGATCCGAAACGAGGCCTGCTTTCGAGCCGGGCTCAGCCCGTGGCGAGACGTGAGCGACCTCGACCTCGAGGAGGCCGAGCGCCTCGTCGCCGAAAACGAGCGCGTGATGAAGATCTCGTTGGCGAAGGGGCGCCGGCCCCGCAGCATCTACCGCGGCACGCGCCAGGCGTGTCCGCGCTGCGGCGGCCGCATCCACGCCCGAGGCCAGGGAGATGCCAACCGCATGGCTTACTGGTGCCCGAACTGCCAGGCCTGAGGCTTCCTACCGCAGCGTTCGAGCCAGACGGATCGCCTGGGTCCGCGTCAGTTCGCCCTCGATCCGGACGAGGAGCCGGCCGCGCTCCAATACGAGCACGTTCTCGGCCACGCGCGTCCGGTTCTCCCGAACGCTGCCGTCCGGAGCCATGTAGGCGAAGAAGTGCGGCGCCCCCGCGATCCAGACCGCCTCGTCGCCCTCCACGCGCAGCTCGCTCACCCGCGTGGCCATCGGAACGATCTTCTTCGCGTAGTAGGGCAGGACGTCGCCACGGAACTGGGTGACGAGCAGCTCGCCGTCGCGGTAGCTGGCCGCGAGCTCGCCCCCCGGGACCTCCGAGCGGACGAACAGCTCGTCGGGCGCTCCGATGTCGGGGAGCACCGGGTCGAAGCCCAGCTCCGCACGCGCCTCCTCCAGGGTCACCGCCCGCCCGAGGTCCGGCTCTGAGCGCGGCGGATCGGGCGCCGGGGCGGTGGTCGATTCGATCGTCTCACCGCGCAGGTCGATCAGGTCGAGAGCAGCTTCGCGAAGGTCGGGCACGGCGGCGACGGCCACACCCCCCGTGGCCAGGAGGGCGCCGACCGCGATGGCGGCGAAGCGCCGCCGGGCGCTCTTTGAGGGAGACGGCGCAGGGTTCGCTCGAAGCTCGCTCCGGACTGCACCGACGACGTCCGGAGTGGCCGGATAGTCGATGGCTCGCGCGAGCTCGCCCAGGGCCGGTTCGAGCTCAGCCCGGCGCATGGCCCTCCTCGAGCTCGTGTGCGAGCCGATCGAGCGCGCGTGAGAGTCGCGACTTCACCGTGCCCGGCCGACAGCCGAGCGCCGCGGCCGTTTCGCGCTCGGACAGCTCCAGGAGGTAGCGGCAGGCGATCACGAGCCGGTCACGCTCCGGCAGCCGTTCGAGCCCTTCGAGCAGCGCATGACGCCGTTCGGTGCCGAGGAGCGCCGCCTCGGGAGACGGGACCGCGTCCTCCGTGCGGCGCTCCCCGGCCACGCGCAGCCGAAGCCGCGCCCTGCGCCTATCCGACGCCAGACGGTTGCGGGCTTCGTTCGCCACGATCGCGAGGAGCCACGGCCGGAACTCGGCGCCTCGCCGAAACCGTCCCAGCGCGCGATATGCCTTGAGGAACCCGTCCTGCGCCGCCTCCTCGGCGTCCTCGGGCGAGCGCGTGATGAGCAGCGCCGTGCGAAAGGCGATGGTCTGGTGTAAGGAGACGATCCGCTCATAGGCCCCTTCGTCCCCGCGCTTGGCGCGCGCGAGGAGCTCTGACTCGCTCAGTGGCCGGTCCTCCACTGCACCCCTTCTACAGCTCAAGCCGCAATTCGGTTCCCGGAACCGATCAGCCCGATCGCTTGTAGGAGTGGTGACCGAATGAAGGAGAGGCGATGCGCAGACTCAGAAGAACCATCCTGATCACGACCGCGCTCCTCGCGGTTTCCGCCGGCACGGCGCAGGCGAAGGAGGTCTCTCGCGTCGTGCTCTGCGGTGTGGACGGATGCCGCACGATCGATGATCACCGCAAGCTGGGGAAGCTCGTGGGCGGCGGGACGACATTCGAGAGCCCTGGGCCAGCGGCGGATCGCTACCGCGGGCGGATGGTCTTCGACATTGGAAAGCGCAATCACGTCGAGCGCTTTCTGTACGCGCCCGGCGCCGACCAGATGCGCTTTGTCGGGGACGGCATGACCGGCACATGGACTCAGCTTTCAGGTCCGAGCGCGCGCGCCTGGCACCGGGCAGCCCGCGGCCTTCAGCCGCTCCTCGGGCGAGACGGACTGCCTGGCGAACCTGACCCCGCAACGCCGGACGGCGAGGCCACCGATTCCGGAGCCGAGGATGAAGCCGGCGACGGCGGAGTCGACGCGGGTCTGATCGTCGGGGGCGTCATCGCCCTGGGGGCGGCCGGCTGGCTCAGCGCGCGGAGGCTCAAGGGGTAGCGGCCGGGCGCGCCACTGGCCGGGAGCCCGACGGGGACCGACAGGGCCGCACCGCCCGCTCCTGCCTCGCGCGCGATAATCCGTGCGGGAGTAAGGGAGATGAGTCCCGAGAACGTCAGCCTGCTCGGTCGGGTGCCGCTGTTCAACGAGCTCTCGGAGGATGAGCTCGAGCGGATCGCTGCCGTGGCCGTACCGCGCACCTTTCCCAAGAACGTACGGGTCTTCCACGAGGGCGATGAGTCGGACGCCTGCTACATCGTCCGCGCCGGCGATCTGCGGGTGACGCGCGAGCACTCGGACGGCCGAGCGATCGCTCTCGCGACGCTCGCCCCCGGCGACATCTTTGGCGAGCTCGCGATGCTGGACGGGGGTGCTCGGTCCGCTAGCGTCGAGACCCTGGCCGACTCCGAGCTCCTGGCATTGCCTGCGGTCGACATGCGACGCCTCCTCGCCGAGCACCCGGATATCGCCGTGAAGTTGATCGTGGCCCTGGTCCGGCGGCTGCGGGAGACGAACGAACGGGTTTCGCGGCAGTCCTTCCAGACGGTGCCGAGCCGTGTCGCAGGCGTCCTCGCGCAGTTGATCGCCGAGGAGGCGATGCCCGAGGGCCGCGAGGGCGTCACCGTGCGCATGACTCAGGCAGACCTCGCGCAGCTCGCCGGAACCTCGCGCGAGAGCGTTTCCCGGTTCCTCGCCACGCTCGAGCGGGCGGGGGTGGTGGCCGTCGGCCGCGGTCGGGTCACGGTGGTTCAGCCCCGGCGGCTGCGCTCCTACATCTTCTGAGCGGAGCCATGGCGCCCAAGCGCGACTACGCAGCGCAGCGGGCCCGCATGGTCGAGCGCCAGCTTCGCCGCCGTGGGATCGCCGACGAACGGGTGCTGGCCGCGATGGGGGAGGTCCCGCGGGAGCGGTTCGTGCCCGAGTCCGAATTGAGACGTGCCTACCGCGACGGCGCGCTCTCGATCGGCCATGAGCAGACGATCTCCCAGCCGTGGATCGTCGCGGCCATCTGCCAGGGACTCGAGCTCAAAGGCCCCGAGCGAGTCCTCGAGGTGGGCGCGGGGTCGGGCTACTCCACCTGCGTCCTGGCGCTGCTCGCGCGCGAGGTCATCGCCATCGAGCGAGTCCCCGAGCTCGCCGCCGCGGCTCGGGAGCGAATTCGTGCGCAGGGCGCATCGAACGTCGAGGTCCTGGAGGGCGACGGCAGCGCCGGGCTGCCCGAGCGCGGGCCGTTTGACGCGATCGCGGTTCATGCGACCGCGCCCGCCCCGCCGCCGAGCCTGCTGCGCCAGCTTGTGCCCGGCGGGAGGTTGGTGGCGCCGATTTCCTCAGGCGACGTCGACATGCTGACGGTGTTCAGGCGGGTCGAGGACGAAACGAGCGAAACCGCGGCTTTCGAGCAGCGAACGATCGGCCCGTGCCGCTTCGTGCCGCTGATCGGCGCCGAGGGCTTCAACTAGCCCTCGGCTGGTTTCGCGTAGGCTCCTCGCGCTCGCCCATGACGTCCGGCCTCTACGCCCTCAACTTCTTCTCGCCTGCATTCGTCGATCAGCTTCGCCGTGGTCGCAAGACCGCCACGATCCGCCTCGGCGACAAGTCGCGCAAGTACCAGCGGGGGCACGTGGTCTGGATCACGGTCGGCCAGCAGCACGCGCCGCGCGAGAAGATCTTCGCGGCGGTGATCGACGACGTCGAGGTAAAACGGGTAAAGGAGCTCTCCCCGCGCGACATCGAGCACGACAACCCTGAGTTTCGTCGCGTCGAGGAGATGATCGGCTTCCTCGAGCAGATCTACGCTCGGCCCGTGACGCTGGAGGACACCGTCACCGTTGTTCGCTTTTCCCAGATCGTGGAGCCGGCCGGACCCCGCTTCGGCAACGGTGAGACCCCGAGCAGAAATTAGCCGCGAGTACTCATTCCTCACCACCTGGATCCTCGCGTGCGAGCGCGAACGCGTCTGGGACGCCATCTACGACTCGGAGGCCTGGCCGCGGTGGTGGCGCGGGGTCGAGCGAGTGGTCGAGATCGCGCCGGGTGAGCCAAGCGGCGTGGGTCGGGTCGGCCGCTACACCTGGCGGTCCAAGCTTCCCTACGACCTCACCTTCGATACGCGCACGACGCGGGTTGAGCGCCCGCATCTGCTCGAGGGCGAGGCGTCGGGCGAGCTGAGCGGCCTGGGCCGCTGGCGCCTCTGGGAGGAGGCTGGGCTCACGACGGTCACCTACGAGTGGAAGGTGGGCACGACGAAGCGCTGGATGAACCTCCTCGCCCCCATCGCCCGCCCCGCCTTCGAGTGGAACCACGACTGGGTCATGGGCCACGGAGCGACCGGGATTGCGGCCCTGCTGGAGTGCGAGCTGATCGCGGCGAACTAGCCGCGCGCCAGGCTCGGGATCTCAGCGAGCCGGACTTAGATCCTTGACTTCTCGCGCCCGGCAGCTACACTCTGTCGTCGAACTGGCACTCTCCTATGTAGAGTGCCAAGGAAAGCTTCGTTCACACCACCATCGGAGGTAAATAGACATGAACCTGAAGCCACTTGGCGACAGGCTGATCGTCCAGGCGATCGAGGAGGAGGAGACGACCGCGAGCGGCATCGTCCTGCCCGATACCGCCAAGGAGAAGCCGCAGAAGGGCAAGGTCGTCGCGGTCGGCGACGGCACCTGGGACGAGGATGGCGACAAGCGCATCCCCCTCGACGTCGCCGAGGGCGACGAGGTCCTGTACTCGAAGTACGGGGGCACCGAGGTGAAGGTCGACGGAGACGATCTCCTCGTGCTCCGCGAGTCCGACGTCCTGGCGAAGGTCGTTTAGCGACCCGCACCACGAAGGAGGAAACTGAGAAATGGCTCATAAGGAACTGAAATACGACGCGGAGGCGCGCGCCTCGCTGCAGGCCGGCGTCGACGGCGTCGCCAACGCGGTCAAGGTCACCCTTGGCCCCAAGGGCCGGTACGTCGTGCTCGACAAGAAGTTCGGCGCGCCGACCATCACCAACGACGGCGTCACCATCGCTCGCGAGATCGAGCTGGAGGACGTCTTCGAGAACCAGGGCGCGCAGCTCGTGCGTGAGGTCGCCACCGCGACGAACGACGTCGCCGGCGACGGCACCACGACCGCCACGCTCCTGGCGCAGACCATCGTCCGCCACGGCCTCAAGAACGTGGCCGCGGGCGCCAACCCTCTCGCCCTCCGTCGCGGCATCGAGTCCGCGGTGGACCAGGTCGTGGAGCACCTGCGCTCGACCCAGTCGAAGGAGATCGAGGGCAAGGACCAGATCGCCCGCGTGGCTGCCATCTCGGCGGCCGACGAGGAGATCGGCGACACGATCGCCGACGCGATCGAGAAGGTCGGCAAGGACGGCGTCGTGAACGTCGAGGAGGGCCAGACCTTCGGGATGGAGCTCGAGTTCACGGAGGGGATGCAGTTCGACAAGGGCTACATCTCGCCGTACATGGTCAACGACCAGGAGCGCATGGAGGCCTCGCTCGACGAGCCCTACATCCTGATCGCCAACCAGAAGATCGGCTCCGTCCGGGACATCCTGCCGGTGCTCGAGTCGGTGATGCAGAGCGGCAAGCCGCTCGTCCTCGTCGCCGAGGACGTCGAGGGCGAGTCTCTCGCCACCCTCGTGGTCAACAAGCTCCGTGGCACCTTCACCGGCGTCGCGGTCAAGGCACCCGGCTTCGGCGATCGCCGCAAGCGGATGCTGGAGGACATCGCGATTCTCACCGGTGGCGAGGTGATCACCGAGGAGATGGGTCTGAAGCTGGAGAACACGCAGGTCTCGCAGCTCGGGCACGCGCGTCGCGTTGTGGTCTCGAAGGACACGACCACGATCATCGACGGCGCCGGCGAGAAGTCCGACATCGAGGGCCGGATCAACCAGATCCGGCAGGAGATCGAGAACACCGACTCCGACTTCGACCGCGAGAAGCTCCAGGAGCGCCTGGCGAAGCTCGCTGGCGGAGTTGCCGTGGTCAAGGTCGGCGCCGCCACCGAGACCGAGATGAAGGAGAAGAAGCATCGCGTCGAGGACGCGCTGCAGGCCACCCGCGCCGCCCTCGAGGAGGGCATCGTGCCGGGCGGCGGTGTCGCGCTGCTGAACGCGCAGGATGCGATCGACTCCTCCAAGCTCGACGCCGATGAGGCGACGGGCGCGGAGATCATCCGCCGCTCGCTCGAGGAGCCGATCCGCCAGATCGCGGAGAACTCCGGCATGGAGGGTTCGGTCGTCGTGGAGAAGATCCGCGGGCTCAAGCCCGGCGAGGGGCTGAACGCCGAGAGTGGCGACTACGGCGACCTCGTCAAGGACGGCGTGATCGATCCCACGATGGTCACGCGCTCGGCGCTGCAGAATGCCGCGTCGATCGCGAAGAACATCCTCACGACCGAGGCGATCGTCGCGGAGCCGCCCGAGAAGGAGAACGGCGGAATGCCCGCCGGCATGCCCGATATGGGCGGCATGATGTAGTTCGCCCAACAGGCGAGTGCCTCCGAGAGGAGGCGAGTTTGAGAAGGGCCCGGCACAGCGCCGGGCCCTTTCTCGTTCCGGTGTCCCCAGTGCTCCCCACCGGGGAATCCGTGGGTGAAAAGCTGAAGAAGCTTTAGCCGGAAGCCGTAGACTGGCTCCAGCGGGCCCGCCAGGGACGAGCGGTGGCCCGAGCCGCATGGGGGCTTTGACAAGTGAGCACGACCGAACAAAAGCCCATCCCCGAAGACCCGACTCGACCAGAGGATCGCGCAGCCTTCCTCGAGGCCGTCGTCGATGCCGTCCAGGAGGGCATCGTCGTGACTCAGGACAAGCGGATCATCGAGGTCAACAGGGCGATGTGCGAGATGACCGGGTTCGAGGCGGGAGAGCTGATCGGCACCACGCTTCCGTTCCCGTTCTTCCCTCCGGAGGAGCTCGAGCGCACGTACTCCCTGCTGCGGGAGATGCGCTCCACGGAGCGTCTGGAGTACGAGCTGGTCCTGATGCGCAAGGACGGCAGCCGGTTCTCGGCGCTCGTCTCCGCGGGCATCGCGCGGCTTGACGGCGAGCGGGTCGGGCGCGTGGTCACCATTCGCGACATCTCGGAGCGCCGGCAGCGCGAGGACAGGCTCGCCGAGCTCGCCGCCAAGGACGAGCTCACGGGGCTTCTCAACAAGCGCAGCTTCCTCGTCAACCTCGCCGGCGAGGTGGCCCGTGCTCGTCGGCACGAGCGGCCGCTCACGCTCGCCATCCTCGACCTCGACGGCTTCAAGCAGGTAAACGATCGCGGTGGTCACATGGCGGGCGATCGCGTCCTCGCCGAGGCGGCGGGGCGGCTTGGCGCGCTGGTGCGAACGGGTGAGCACATGGCTCGCGTCGGCGGCGACGAGTTTGGCTGGATCCTGCCCGACGCGGATGCCGAGGGGGCGAGCTCGGCCGTGAACCGTGCGCGCCGGGCGATCGAGGGCGAGGAGTTCCGCACGATGGGGAAGCTCACGCTCTCGGCAGGGCTCTGCGTCACCGATGGGTCCGTCGACGCCGCGGAGCTCTACCGTCGCGCCGACCGTGCCCTGTATGAGGCGAAGACGGCGGGCGGCAACTCGATCCACTTCTTCTAGGCGCCTCCTGCGGGGCGCAGTACATCGTCCATTCTTCGCGGCTCCACGCCCAGTGCGCGTACGTCGGCGTCGCCGCTCGGGGTGGTCATCGCAACCTCCATCAGCTCAGCCTCCTCCCACGTGGCGAAGACGGCGTCGCCCACCAGCCGTCGAAGCCACACGAGCGACGACCGCACGATCGCGAGCGGGACGTGGACGAGCGGGCGATCGCGACCGAACGCGCGCGCGATGGTCCGGGCCATCTCGTTGTAGGTGAGCGTTTGCGGTCCAGCAAGCTCAAGCCGCTCGGCACCGGCGCCCTCGAGCACCGCGACGACGCAACGGGCGGCATCGGCCGCCCAGATCGGTTGAAACTCGGCCATGCCGGAGCCGGCGATCGGTAGGACCGGCAGCCAGGAGAAGCGCCGCATGAGCGTGACCCAAGGGTCGTCGCGGTCATAGACGATCGACGGTGCGAACACGGTCGTGTCGAGCTCCGAGGCCGCCACCGCCTCCTCGGCGAGGGCCTTGGCACGGAAGAACCGCGTGCGCTTGATCTCGCTTGCGCCCATGGCCGAAAAGAAGAGGAAGCGCTCGGTGTCCAGCCGCTCGGCCGCCCGTAGGAGCCTTGCGGTTGCGAGCCCGTTCAGCTCCTCCACGCGAGCGCCGGGCTGGTCGCGAATCGTGGCCGCGAGGTGGATCACCGTGTCGACCCCTCTCAGGGCCTGGCGCTGGAGGTGGGGGTCCGCCAGTGACTCGAGGTCCCCGAGGGCGAGCTGGACGTCGACCCGTGCCCGACCCAGCCCGCGAGGGTCGCGGACCAGCACGCGCAGGTCATCGCCCCGCTCGAGCAGAAGGGGGAGGAGGGCCTTGCCAACCGTCCCCGTGGCGCCTGTGAGCAGGATCACCGTGAAAACTCTAACCCGGCCTGATCGACCCCACCGCCGCCTCGTCCGTAGAATGTGCGCTCGCCTGCGGAAGGGCCGGTGGCGAGTTGCACGCAGAAGGCACAGCAACGTTAGAAACGGAGACCTGACCCTTGGCCTACGTCATCGCCGAGCCTTGCATCGGGCAGAAGGACAACTCGTGCGTCGAGGTGTGCCCGGTGGACTGCATTCACCCCACTCCCGACGAGCCCGACTACGAGGCCGTCGAGCAGCTCTACATCGATCCCGACGAGTGCATTGATTGCGACGCCTGCGTCGAAGCGTGTCCGGTCGACGCGTGCTTCGCGGAGGACCAGCTGCCCGAGGAGTGGACGAAGTACACGGCGATCAACGCCGAGTACTACTCCTCCTGAGCTCCCTGTTCATGGGTAGCGCCGAGACCGCTCCCCTCCGGCTCACGCTGACGCTCTCGGGCGGCGCTTCGCTTGGCGCGTATGAGGCCGGCGCCGCTGCCGGCCTCGTGGTCGCCTGGCGCCATCTCGATGAGCTGGATGGCATCGATGCCTCGATTGATGCCGTCGGCGGCGCGTCGGCGGGGTCGCTGGTCAGCCTGTTCGTGGCCCATGCCCTCTGTGAGGGTTGCGACCCGGTTGAGCTGATGCAGGAGGCCTGGGTCGAGCGCGTCTCGCTGAAGCTCCTTCGCAGCACGAGCCCTGACGCTCCCCTCTCCTTCGACGAGCTGCGCGAGAAGCTGCCCGAGCTCCTGGAGGAACCCGGCGACCCCAACGCGCGCCAGGAGCGCGGCGTTGCCCTTCAGGTCTGCCTCACCGGCTTGCGCGGGCTCGCCTATCCGATCCAGGGGCACCGCGGGGACGATCCGATTCGAGGCGTGACCTATGCCGACTGGGGACGCTTCGAGCTCCAGCCCGGCGGTGGTGCCGAACAGATGTTGAAGCCGGAGGGCTCCTCGCCGCTCGACTTCGCTCTGGCCTCCGCTGCCAGTCCAGGCGGGTTCGCGCCGCGTCTGCTCGACCGAAGCGACGACGCTGAGGGCTACTCCTCGCGCGGGATCGAGGACTTTCCCGAAGAGGGGAAGCTCTGGTACACGGACGGGGGGCTCGTCGCCTCGCAGCCGATCGGGCGCACGTTCGCGGCCGGTCGCGCGATGCACGGCGACGATCGCGGCGCGCATCACCTGAACCTGCTGATCGACCCACGCTCCGAAGTCTCAACGGGTGACGAGCCCTGGAGCGACACCGACGAGGACTTGAGCTGGCAGGCGGGGACTGCCCGGTCCCTGGCGATCCTCTCTCAGCAGGACCTCTTCGAGGATCTCCGCAAGATCGAGAAGGACAACTCACGTCTCGACTGGGCCCACGACCTCGTCGAGGCCCTTGGGCCGCAGCTGAAGAAGGGCGCAGCGCCGGCGCTTCGCGAGTTCATCGAGCGGATTCGCGACGACCGCTCGAAGATGCGCGCCGACGAGCCCGACCGAGGCTCGGAATCCGATCTGGAGGAGCTCGACGCCGCGGAGCTGCTCGGCCTCGCCGTGCGCGAGACGGCCGGGCTGGAGGGCAAGCAGCCCCTGGCGCTCGACGTGATCTCGCCCTTGATCTTGGCCGAGGGCGAAGGCGACACGCCAGAGAGCATTCTCGCCGGCGAGTTCATGGGCGACTTCGGCGGCTTTCTCTCACGCGAGTTGCGCGCGCACGACTTCGCCGTCGGCTTTCGCAGCGCGATCGCCTGGCTCGACGAGGGCCTGCGCGCGTGCGATCTCGACGATGGCGCCGTGGACGACGCGATCGCCGCGGTCTCCGAACGCAAGCCAGACGAATCAGCCGAGGACTACGGCGAGGCCGAGGTCGGCGACCTCTCGCTCCGCGATCGCTTCCAGCTCGTGCGCCTCGGCGCGCATTCCGCGCGGGTTTTGGGCTCGAGCGTGATCGACTGGCGCTCGCGCATCCCTGACTCGGTGGGCCGTTTCCTGCGGCGAGACTGAGCGCTGCGCGTGCCGCTCGCCGCGCGGGTGTCGCGCCGGCGTGAGCGGATGGCACTGAGGGGAGGGCGGGCAAGGCGGTCCGCAGCGGTCCGCAGCGCATCCGGCAGGTTGGCGCACCAGTCCCGCATGGCGGGACCCCTGCGCCATGCGGGCGCGCCCGCTGATGCCGCCTTCAATGCCGGTTGGTGTTCGGCTGCCCGGACGCCGCTACGAAGCGCCCGCCTGTACGACGGGCAGCTCGGTGCCGCCCACCGCGGGGGCGCTTGCCATCGCCGGCGGCTCGGACTGCAGCACCGCCAGCTCCTGGGGCGTGGCCGCGATGATCCCATGTGCCGTAGCGCGGATGGCCTGTGAGGCGGGGGCGTCGGGATCGGACAGGACCAGCGGGCTTCCCGAGTCGGCGTGTGATCGCAACTCCTCGGAGAGCGGCACCTTGCCGAGCAGCGGCACGTCGAGCTCGTCGGCCAGGAGCTGGCCGCCACCCTCGCCGAAGATGGTGAAGCGTTGGCCGTCGGGCGTCGTGAACCCCGACATGTTCTCGACGGCGCCAAGCAGCTCGAGGTCGACCTTCGCCGCCATCTCCGCCGCCCGCCGGGCCACCGACTGGGCGGCTGGCTGCGGGGTGGTCACCAGCAGGATGCGGGCCTGAGGCAGGAGCTGGGCGAGGGTCATGGAGACGTCGCCCGTCCCTGGCGGCAGGTCGAGAAGGAGGTAGTCGAGCTCGCCCCAGTCGACGTCCTCGAGGAACTGCTGGATCGCCTTGTGGAGCATCGGCCCTCGCCAGACGACGGCCGCATTGTCCTCGACAAAGAAGCCGATCGACATGACCTTGACGCCGCCGGCCCCCTCGAGCGGAAGGATCTTCCGCTGGGCGTTGACGTCGGGCTTTCGGTTCACCCCCAGCATGCGCGGGATCGAGTAGCCGTAGACATCGGCGTCGAGCGCGCCGGCGGAATGACCCTCGGCTTGGAGCGCGGCCGTGAGGTTGGCGGTGAGGGTCGACTTGCCCACGCCCCCTTTACCGGAGGCCACGCAGATCACGTTCTTGACAGCGGCGAGGGCTCCTTCGGGAAGCTTGCCTCGGCCAAGTGCCTGCTGGAGGCGCCCCTTCTCATCGTCGGAGAGGACGTCGAAGCCCACTCCGACGCCGGAGACGCCATCGAGCGCCGTCACGTTCTTGACCACCGCCTGCTCGAAATGCGAGCGGATGGGACAGCCCGGCGTGGTCAGCGAGACGACGACGTCGACCCGGCCGTCCTCGGCGATGTCGATGGATCGCACCATGCCGAGGTCGACGATCGAGCGGCGCAGCTCGGGATCGATGACCGCGCGCAGGGCATCGTTGACCTGGTCCTGGGTGGGGAGGGACATGAGTCGAATTCTAGAGAGGCCCGGGTTGTGCAAAGACCAGCGGGCCCGAAGAGGGCCCGCTGGTCGGGGAGGAGAGGTTGCTGTTCTGCCCGCGAGATATGTGTGCGGACAGCTTCTCCGGGCCGGCCACCCCTCCTGGGCCGCCCGGGCTAAGCGCTCCCTAGACCAGGGTGGAAACGCGCTCCTCGACGTTGGTGCGAGCCTTCTTCAGGCTCTGCTCCGCCTTGGTCCGGTTCTGCTTGAGAGTGGTCTCAGCCTTGCGGCGGCTCTGGCGAACCGACGTCTCGACCGAGCGACGGCGCTGCTTGACCTCGCGCTGGACCCGGTTGCGGGTCTGGCGGGCGCGCTGCGACGTCTTGCGGCGGGCGCTGCCGCCACGGCGCTCGAACCTGTTGAGCTCACGCTCGACGCGCGTGCGGATGCCCTTGAGCTCCCGCTCGCGGGTCTCGGTGCTGGTCCACGGCTCGACGATCCCGTTCACGCGCTCGCTGACCTCGAGGGCGGCGCCCACGGGGACGTCGACGGCTCGCTCGGCCGAGTGCTGCGCGAGCGAAACACTGCCGTTGCGAAGCTTCGTGAAGCCCTCGCGGACCTGACGGCTCTGACCGCCATCAACGCGGACCGCCTCCGTCACGCCGTTGCGAAGCTTCGTGAAGCCCTCGCGGACCTGACTGACGTCGCTGCGCTGCGTCGCGGTGCGCCGCTGGTTGGTGGTGTTGCCACCGGCGCCGGCACCCTTCGTGGCGCGGGCCGTCTTCGGCTTCGTGGTCGACTTCGTGCTCTGCTTGGTGGTAGCCAATTTTCCTCAACTCCTGCTTGTAGCGTCTCTAACTTCCTTATTCGTAAGGATGTTCAGTGTAGCAAAGTGCCCCGAACGTGTGTTCTTACACTCCTACCTCTGGGTAGTTACGCGCGCGGTCGCGGCGAAGGGGTTACCGGGCTGTGAATCAGGCGGGCGCAGCCGCGTTGGTGCGATCGAGCCAGCGCTGCGGATGCTCGAGCTCCGACCGCTCGGGGAGCGACCACGAGGATTCCCAGATGCGGTTGAGCGCGTCCGTGCCACCGCGCTCGGCAACCGCATCACAGAATGACTTGCCGAGCTCATACTGGCGAAGCTTGAGGTCGAGGCCCAGGACGCGCATCAGGATCGTTTCGATCGGCCCCCGCGAGCGCCTTCGGGCTTCGAGTCGCGATCGCAGGGCGCCAACGTCCGGCACGAACTCGCCGCCGGCAGCGTCCATCACATGCTCGGCGTGGCCCTCGATCACCGTCATCGTCGCCTGGACCCGTTCGAGGACCGGAGCCTGCTCGGAGCCGGCGAGCGTGCTCGCGATGTCTCCCTCGCGAAAGGCCTGGAGCGCCCCTTTGGGGTCGGAGCCGATGCGGCGGACCAACTCCCGCAGGCCGCCGTGAGCGACCATCCCGGTGAGCAGCTCACGAATCAGCTCGCCCAAATGCTCTCGCAGCCAGGGGGCGGCGGAGAACTGCAGGGCGTGGGTGGTCTCGTGTAGGGCCACCCATCGCACGAAGACCGGAAGCTCCACGCCCAGCTCCCGAGCGCTCCCCGTGAGGTTGGGGGCGACGAAGAGCAGCCTCGGCGCTCGCTCTGCACCGACCAGGGTCACGTCGTATTGGCCGAGGACGCGACGCGATACGTAGCCGACGGTCAGTCCGATCTCGGTCGCCCCGGCGGCTGCGATCACGCGCCGCGCGATCCCGCCGAGCGGCCCGGGCAGTGATATGTCGATGCCGCCAGGCCCCTCGAGCTCTTCGGTCAGGCCCTCAAGCGTGGCGAGGATGGCTCGGGTCCACTCAGCGCGGCCGATCGGCTCGGGGGATGGGATCGGCTTCAGAGGCAGAAGCCCCGAATACGCGCTGATCAGCCGCTCGGCCTCCTTACAGGTGGCTCGAAGCGCCTCGCTCTCGAGCGGTCCGATGCGAGCGCCCGGAGGCTCGGCGCCACCGGAGGCGCCGCGGGCGACGCGCCGCGCCAGCCCCCAATCCACGAGCGGCTCGCTCATGCCCGTTGCGGAGCCGGTTCGGCCCTCTCTTGGGCCGGCCGCAGTGCGCTCAGCATCTCGGCGTCCAGGGCGGCGGTGAAATGGAACCGCGCGCTGAGGTCGAGCGGGGCGTCGGCCAGCTCAAGCCCCGGGAACTCGACCGCGGCACCCGCCTCCCTGGCGATCAGCTGCGCCGCGGCGGCATCGACGGATCGGCAGGCCCTGGCGGTGAGCATCCCATCGAGGCGAGCCGCGGCGACCCAACAACCCGTGATCGCGATCGATCCCGGGCAGCGAATTCTGTATGCCTTCCCCTCCAGCTCAGCGAGGATCGGGATGATCCGCTCCGGCTTGGAAGCTTCGATGCCGACGACCTCGAGTCCGTATCCCGGGCCCTCCGCCGTCAGGGCCGCCTCGTTACACGTGGCACCACCTCCGAGCCGCGCGAAGAACTCCTCCCCAGCGCCGAAATCGAAGACGTAGGCGAGCTCGACGTCTGCCATCGCCGGCCCGCTGGCGACAGCGATGCTGAGGGAGTGGGCGGGGATCGTGCGCCGTGCGTTGAGCGACCCGTCGATCGGGTCGATCACCACTCGATGCGGCTCCGATCCGTCACCGAAGACGACCTGCCCACGCTCCTCCGAGATCGCGGTGAAGCCGTGCCCGTCGCGATGGATCTTTTCCAACTCCGCGAAGACGACGTCCTCGGCCGCACGATCGAGAACAAGTGTCTGGTCGCCACCTTCCCCACGGCCGGCGTAGACCGTCCGCTCGGCGATCGTCGGCTCGGCCGCGAAGAGCTCACGGTGCGCTGCGACCATCCGGCGACAGGCGCCAAGCCAGTCTGCCTCGAGAGTGTTGACGCCCGGCATCCCGACAGAGGCTAGCTTTGTGGCGATGGAGGCAGAGCGTCCCGAGGCAGTCGAGCCCACCGCCGGCCAGCGGCGGGTCGCGGCCCACGACGACGGAGCCATGCTGGTGCTGGGGTCGGCGGGGACGGGGCGGAGCGAGGCGCTCGCGATGCGACTGGTGAGGTTGGTGGAAGCGGGGACGGCCGCGGATCGGCTTTTAGTGGTCACGCGGTCGCGGGCGGCGGCGGCCTGGTTGCGGAGCCGTTGCGAGGCGCGACTCGAGCGGGGCTACTCGGAGCTCTGGATCCTCACGTACCGCGAGCTCGCCGAGCGCCTGCTGCGCGAGCATGCGGTCGAGGCCGGTGTGGATCCTTTCTTCGGCACGGTCGCTCTCGCAGACCGCCTCGCGATCCTGCTCGACCGAGTCGACGATCTGCCGCTTCGCCGGCACGAGATTCGCGGCAACCCGTCGGGACTGCTCGCGCGGCTCCTGCGGCGGATGGACCTGCTCAAGACCGAGGCGATCACCCCGCCGCGCCTGCGCGAATGGGCGGAGGCGCAGGTTGATGCGGCGACCGGCGCGCCGGGCCGCGAGCGAGCGCGCCGCGAGCTCGAATTCGCGGAGCTCTACGCGCGCCACGACCGCATCCTCCACGAGGCGGGCAGCCTCGACGAGGGAGACCTCGTCCTCGGGCTGACCCGCCTTCTGCGCGATCGCCCCGACGTGAGCGCCGCGCTGCGCAGACGGTTCCCCTCGGTGATGGCGGACGAGCTCGAGGACGTGGGGGTGGCTCACCGTGAACTGCTCGCGGGGCTGGCATCGACGGGGAATCTCGTCTGTGCCTTTGACCAGCGTCAGGGAATTCGGCGCTTTCGGGGAGCGGCGGAGGCGAACGCCGCGTGGTTCGCCGAGCACTATCCGGATGCCGAGCAAGTCGAGCTCACGGATCCTCTGCGTTTCTCCCCTCGGCTCGCGGCAGCCGCGAGTATCGCGATCGGCGCTGCTCCGGTCGAGGTTCCCGGCAGCCCCTCCGATGCCGTGCGCTTCTGGCGCTGCGATGGAGAACGAGCGCAGGCCCAGGCGACCGCGCGCGACATCGAGCTGCTGCTCGCGGGGGGCGACGTGCGGCCGGAGAGCGTTTGCGTGATCGCTGCGGCCGGCTGGCGCGAGGGCCGCCTCGTCGGAGCCGCGCTCGAGGAGCGCAACGTCCCGTTCCGGTATGTCGGCGACGCCGCCTTCTTCCAGCGTCCCGAGGTCCGTGACGCCCTCGCCTGGCTGCGCATGCTGGCCGATCCCAACGACTCGGCCGCGGTGGTGCGCGCCCTGACCCGCCCCCCGGTCGATCTGCGCTCGGTCGACCTCGCGCGCGTGACGACGATCGCGCGCCGGCGCAAGCTCGACATGGTCTCGGCGCTCAGCGCCGCGCTCGAGAGCCCGCAACTCCCGCCCGAGGCGCGCGACCGCATTCACGCGTTTCTCCGGCTCTATGGGGCGGCGGCGAAGCGTCTCGAGGAGCTGCGGGCCGATGTGTTCGTGCGCAGGCTGATCGAGCGCATCGGGCTCCGTCGCCACCGCCTCTTCGCCGCCAGTCCCGAGACGGCTGAGCGACTGGTCAACCTCTCCCGGCTCGCCGAGATGGCCGCCGCCTGGAGTCGCCGCCAGCCGCGGGCCTCATCTCGCGACTTCATCCGCCACCTGACGTCCGTGGCCGACGCGGGCGAGCTCGGCGACGACGACTGCGATCCGCCCTCCCCGGGGGCAGTTGTGGTCGCCGAGCCCGAGCAGGTGAAGGGGCTCGAGTTCGATCACGTCTATCTACTCGGTCTGCATCGAGGCGCGATCGAGGGCAGGGCGTTCGAGGACGAATGGGTCCCTCACGAGCTGATCGGCGATCCGCTGCCCGCGCCTGGTGAGGCCCTCGTCGCTCGCCGCCGCTCGCGGCTCGCATACGTGTCGATGACTCGCGGGCGCAGCTCGCTGGTCCTCTCCTGGCCGGAGGCGGTAGGGGATGTGCCGGTGCCCGCTTCGCCCATGTATGAGGCGGTGCGCGACCAGCTCGGAGGCGTCGAGGAGGAGCATTCGGAGGAGCTCTTCGGGCCCGCGGAGGGATTGCACTCCACGTACCGGATGCTCCGCGACGAGGTGCTCGAGTCGTCATGGCGGGCCGGCTCGGCGATCTCCGAGATGCGTCTGGACACGGTCGACGATGTCAATAGCGCCGTTGCTCGGTTCCTGGAGCTGGTGAAGCTCGCGGCGCTCGTGCAGCGACCCGGACAGGAGCCGGCGACGGAGGCGCTCGACGCGGTCAACGAGCTCCTCGCACGAATCGCCTCGCCCGAACAGCGGACGGCGCTCGAAGCCTCAGCGCTCGACGAGTACGTGCTCGGCGAGGAGCGCCAGACTCAGGACCGCCGCAGCAAGGCTGCGGCCCGACGCGAGCCCTCACTCGATCAGTTCATTCCGCGTAAGGACGACGGCCTGGCGCTCTCGGCCTCCGATATCGACCTCTACCGGATCTGCCCGCTCAAGTACAAGTTCGCCCGCGTCTTCGCGATCCCGCAGGAACCCACGATCAACCAGCGGTTCGGGATTCTCATCCACAACGTCCTGGACCGGTTTCACTCTGAGGAGATGCGGGCGGCCGATGCGGGCCTTGCCGATGACGTAGCCGCCGGTAGCCTCAACCGCCTCTTGACTTTGTTCGAGGGCGGCTGGCGCCGGTCGGGGTTCGGCTCATCCGACGACGAGCTTCAGTACCGCGACCGTGCGGTCTCCGCACTGACGCGCTACCACGAGCGTCACCTGCGGTCGGATTCGAGTCCCGTGTGGCTGGAGCGTTCCTTCAACTTCAGGATCGGCCCTCACCAGCTCCGCGGCAGGGTCGACCGCGTGGATCGCACGCCAGCCGGCGGGTACGAGCTCATCGACTACAAGACGGGTGAGCGCGGGGCATCGGTCGCTCCCGCAGGCGACGTGCAGCTCGCCCTCTATCGCCTCGGCGCCCGCGAGGCGTGGCAGATCGAGGCCGATGTCGGCTCCTACTGGTACGTCCTCGAGGACGAGCGCGTGCCGGTGCGGGCCCAGCCCGACGATGCCGAGCGGGTTGAGCGGACGGTGCTCGAGGTCGCGGGGGGCATCGAGGAGCAGGACTTCGAGCCGCGACCCGCTCCGAACATCTGCTCTTGGTGCGACTACCGGCTGATCTGCCCGGCGTCGGAGGCCTAACAGGCGCTAGGTGGGACCGGGCTCAGTGCCTCGCTGGCGCAGGAAGCGCTGGAACTCGTCGGCGATCGTGTCTCCCGACGGCACGTCCTCCCCCTCGCCTCTCAGGGCCTCCTCCTGCTCCGCCTCGAGGCGGGCGACGAGCTCCCGGATCTCGGGGTTTGCGTCGACCGCCCGATCGACCTGGTCGTCGAAGCGACCCATCGCGTCCTCGAGCTCGGAGGCCTCGATGGCCACGCCCGTGAGCCCCTCCAGGCGCCGCAGCAGGGCGAGCGCGGCCTTGGGGTTGGGCACGGCGGCGACGTAGTGTGGGACCGCAGCCCAGAGGCTGGCCGACGTGATGTTGCGTTCGCGGCATTGGTTGTGAAGGATCCCGACGATTCCAGTGGGCCCCTCGTAGTTCGAGCGGTGCAGCCCGAGCCGCTCGACGAGCTCGGGATCGGAGGCGAGGCCGGTGATCGGCACGGGGCGGCTGTGGGCGACGTCCGCGATCAGCGCCCCGAGCGTGACCATCATCTCCACGCCGAGCTCCTGGGAGGCGTCGAGGATGGACTGGGCGAACGAACGCCAGCGCAGATTGGGCTCGGTCCCCGAGAGCAACAACAGGTCTCTCTCGGCTCCCTCCGCGCGGGCGACGACCAGCGAGTTCTCGGGCCAGTCGACGTGGCGTGCCTGGCCCTCCGTCAGGCGGATCTGGGGCCTGTTTACCTGAAAGTCGAAGAACTCCTCGGGGTCGATGCGCGCGACGACCTCTGAGTCGAGGTCGGCGGCGGCGGCTTCGAGGGCCGTGGTTGCGGCGCTGGCGGCGTCGTTCCAGCCGGAGAAGGCGGCGACAAGTACGGGGGAGCGCAGCACGGGCCGCTCTCCCTCCCATATCAACGCGTCCACGCCGTGACCTTATCGCGGCTCGTGCGTCCGGCTCGTCACTCATGATCGACGTGTGGAGGCCGCAGCGGTAACCGAACTGCGCCAGGGCGATGACGCAACGATCGCCGAACTGCGCCCGGGTCAGCGCTTCTCCGGCCGCTACGCGTGCGCGCGGAAGGACAGGCTCACCGCCAAGAATGGCTCCGCTTATCTGGCGCTGGAGCTGCGAGATCGCAGCGGCACACTGGCCGCAAGGGCTTTTCGCGACGCTGACCGCATCGGGCTTCGGTTCGACCGCGGGGATGCTGTCGCGGTGCGTGGCAAGGTCGAGCGCTATCGCGGTGAGCTGGTCGCCGAGATCGACGACGCGCGACGGCTCGAGCCCGGCGACTACCGCCCGGAGGAGTTCCTGCCCGCCGCGTACCGCTCCGCTGAAGAGCTCGAGGGCTTCCTCGAGCACCTTGCGCGGGAGATCGCCGATCCGGGCCTGGCCGCGGTCGTCCGAGCGGTCGCGTTCGAGGGCCCAGCAGCCGAGGGTTTCCGCCGGGCACCGTGCACGCGGGCCTCCCACCACGCATACCTCGGCGGCCTGCTCGAGCACACGGTGGCCGTCGCGACCCTCGTCGGCGAGACCTGCACGCTTCATCCACGCCTCGACTCCGACCTGCTGATGGCGGCCGCGATCCTCCACGACGTCGGCAAGGCACGCGAGTTCACCTACGGTGCCGAGTTCGGAACGAGCGACGAGGGCCGCCTGCTCGGCCATCTCGCGATCGGGGCACAGATCATCGGCGAGGCCTCCGGGGGGCTGCCGGACGATCGGCGCCTGGCGCTCCTTCACTGCGTGCTCTCCCACCACGGTCCGGATGCCGGGCCCGCGAAGGGGCGCGGTGGCGGCGCCGGGCGCGGATTCGGGTCGGTGGAGGCGCTCGCGCTCTATCGCCTGAACGCGCTCGATGCGTCTGTGAAGGGAGCGTTGGAGCGCGGGCTCTAGCGCGTAGCGGCCCTGCCCGTTACTCGTCCGCGCCCGGAGGCTTGCGTCGCCGCTTTCTCTGAGAAGTGCGGCGCTTTCCCTCCAGGCGGCGTTCGCGTGCCGCACGCGTGGGCTTGGTCGGACGGCGCGGGGGTAGTTCTCGCAATCCGTCGGCCAGTTTGTCGCGCAGGCGCTCGAGTGCCAGCTCGCGGTTACGCGCCTGGCCACGGGCGTCCTGAGCGACCGCGCTCACGCGATCGCCGAGGCGGCGCAGCAGCAGGTCACGGTTGCGCTCGCTAAGGGCCTTTGAGCCGCTCACGTCGAAGCTGGCCTCCACGCGTGAGGCGGTGACGTTGGCGTGCTGACCTCCGGGGCCGGAGGACCGGCTCGCCCTGAGCTCGATCTCGGCCAGGGGGATCGCGACCCCCGGGGCAATCGGCATCGGGTCATCCATCGGGCGCACCGTCCTCGGGTCTGGGGCGCAGGGAGCGCATGGCGAGCTGGATCGAGAGGAAGATCAGAAGGGCGGCGAAGGAGAGCTCGAGCGTTCGCTGCGAGACCGCGTTGGAGACGACGGCCCCGAACGCCACACCGAGGAGCGACAGCGCACCGATTGCCAGCCCGTCGGCCACCCGGACGTTTCCGTACTCGTGCTGACGCCAGCTCCCGAGCGCTGCCACCGCGATGATCGCCAGGAGCGATGTCGATTGCGCCTCGACCTGGGTCAAGCCCGCGAAGATCGCGAGGGCAGGAACGAACAGAATGCCGCCGCCCACCCCGACGAGCCCGCCGACGATGCCGCCGGCCAGGCCCATCGCGCCCGCCGCCAGTGCGTCCGCTGGGTCCATCAGAGAATGAGCTGGGCGGCGATCGCCAGCAGCATGAGGGCGAACACCCCCGAGATCCAGCGTTCGGGCAGGCGCTGCTGAGCCGCCGTCCCGGCGAGAACGCCGGCCAGGGCCGGCACCCCGACGAGAGCTGCCTTGGCCGGGTCCACGTTGCCGTAGATCCCTTGGATGAGGGCGGCGAGCGCGGCGATCAGCACGATCGCGAGGAGGCTGGTTCCCGTTGCTTCACGCTCACCGTAGCCGAACCACGCGATCAGGAACGGCACCATCACGACGCCCCCGCCGACCCCGAACAGAGCCGAGTACGCCCCCGCCGCGGTGGCGATCACGGCGAGCCTGCCGAGCCTCGAGGACCTCACCCCCGCGATACTAGGCCGCGTGGATCCTGCCACCTCCACCGAACCGGAGCTCGAGCAGCTCATCGCTCCCCTCCGGTCCGCTCCCGACGCGGCCGCCGTCCTCTGCGACGTCGATGGCACGCTGGCGCCGATCGTTGCCGACCCCGATGCCGCGGCGGTCCCCGATCGCACCAGGGAGGTCCTGCGGACCCTTGCCTCGAGCTACGCCCTGGTCGGCTGCCTCACCGGACGCAGGGCACTGGACGCCCGTCGCATCGTCGGCGTCGAGGAGCTCTCGTATGCGGGAAACCACGGCTTCGAGTTGCTGGATCCGGGGGAGAGCAAGCCTCGCCCCGACCCCGCCGTGGCCGGTCGCGCGAAGCGCGCTCGGGCGTTCGTGGAAGATCTCGACCCTGGCGAGCTTGAGGCGGCAGAGCTGCGCCCGGAGGACAAGGGGGCGATCCAGGCGCTTCACTGGCGTGGAGCGTCGGACGAGGGCGAAGCCAAGACCCAGGCCGAGGGGGTGGCCGCCCGGGCCGAGGAAGCCGGACTCGTCCCCAGGTGGGGGCGGAAGGTGCTCGAGCTGCGCCCCGTGGCGGGAATCGACAAGGGCTCGGCGGCCCTGCGGATGGTGCGGGACCACGCGGTCGGCCGCGTGCTCTTCGGCGGCGACGACCTCACGGACCTCGACGCGTTTCAGGTTTTGCAACGGATGGAGCGCTCGGGCAGGCTCATCTCAGCGGTGTGCGTCGGCGTGGACTCGGATGAGGCCCCGGAGGAGCTCGGAGCCCGCACATCCTTTGTGGTCGACGGGACCGACGGCTTCGCGTTGGTACTCGAGGCCCTCATCCCCTAATGCTCTTCTGCGATCTCCTGCGCGTCACGGTGCTGCTGATCGCTGGCGTCGCGACGGCGCTTGGCGCCGTCACCGCCATCGTCGCCGAGGGGGATCGCGACTACACGCTGCTGGCCGTGGCGGGCGGGTGGTGGGCGATTGCCGTGATCGCCGGCCTCATCCTCGGTCGCTCGACGCGCGCCGGGGAGGCGATGTCCCGGGCGCTCGCCTCGGCGCGCACGGCGACCAGCCTGCCGGTCGAGAGCCCGGGACGGATCGCCTTCCAGCGGCTGTGGCCGATCGGCGCTTTCGCGGTCGTCTCGGCCGGCCTCGCCTGGCTGTGGCCTCAGGTCGCCGCCGTCGGCGCGGGCTACGCGATCCTGGTCGCTTTGGCCTGGCGTCGCCGAGAGGCTGCGGTCACTGCGATCGAGGAGCGCGACGGTGTCCGTTTCTACGTCGAGCCCTCTTCCGCGTTCACGCCCATTCGCCTGCTGCGGACTCCGGGCCTCACCCGCGATCGCATGCCGGCCGGCCACCCGCCGCCCCCGCCGCACCAGGTAAACGTAGGCAGCCGCGCCGGCCCCCACCGCGGCCACCGCGGTTAGGAGCAGGGCAGCTCGTGGGCTGGCCGCTTCGGAGAGCCAGCCCGCGATCGGCCCGCCGATTGGCGTCGAGCCAAGGAAGACGGTCGAGTACAGGGCCATCACGCGTCCCCGCTGCGATGGGTCGGAGGCGAGCTGCAGGGACGCGTTGGCCCCCGCGGCCAAGGCGACGCTGGCGGCCCCGACCGGCACGAGTGCAATCGCTGCGGTGAGCAGCGTGGGGGCGACGGCCGCCGTCGCGGCGAAGGCCCCAAACAACAGGGACGCGATGACGAGATAGCGCCCGGAGACCCGTCCGCGCGTGCCGGTGTAGAGCGAGCCCACGAGCGATCCGGCAGCCATCGCGATCGCGAGCATCGTGTAGGCGGAGGCGCCGCCATCGAACGTGAATCGCGCGAACACGGGGAGGATCACCTGGAAGTTGAACCCCAGCGTTCCCACCACGGCCATCATCGCCAGCGGCACCGCGAGGGCCGGGGTATCGAGGACGTAGCGAAGCGTCGAGCGCAGGGCCCCGCGCCGGCGTGGGGCAAGCGGCGCCGGCTGCAGCCGGCGCCGGTCCATGCTCCGCAGGGCGAAGATCATCGCGACGAAGGTGAAGGCGTTGAGCAGAAAACAGGGAGCGATCCCAAGGCTCGAGATCACGACCCCCGCGCCCGCCGGTCCGACGATCCGGGCTGAGTGGATCAGTGCGCTGTTGAGCCCCACGGCGTTTACGACTCGCTCGGACCCCACCATCTCGGACACGAAGCTCTGGCGCGTCGGGTTGTCCACGGCGTTCACCGCGCCCCGCGCGAAGACGAGCACGTAGACCATCCACGCCTCGACCACGCCGCTCGCCGTGAGGCCGAACAGCATCAGGGCGGGGATGACCATCAGCCCCTGCGTGATGATCAGGAGGCGTCGCTTGGGAACCCGGTCGGCGAGCAGCCCGCCCCAGGTCGCGAACAGGAGGATCGGCAGAAACTGCAGGGCCGTGGTGATGCCGACCGCGAAGGCGCTGCCCGTGAGCGTCAAGATCAGCCACATCTCGGCGACGATCTGCATCCAGTTGCCCGAGAGCGAGACCAACTGGCCGGCGAAGTAGCGCCGGTAGTTCGGGATCGCTAGTGAGTCGAAGGATCTGCGCAGGGCGGCGCTCAAGCTCGCCGCTCACTTTCGAGCATCCGCTCGAGCACGTCCGCCGCACGCTCGAGCGCTTCGACGTCGGCCGGACCGAGCTCGCGCAGGCGCCTCGCCAAGTAGGCGTTCTTGCGCTTGCGCAGGCGCCGCAGCAAAGCGTGTCCCTCGGGCGTCATGGCGACGAGTGAGGAGCGACGGTCAGTCGGATCCGCCGTTCGCTCGACGAGGTCGAGCGACTCGAGCTTGGCGATGATTCGCGTCGCCGTGGGGCGCTTGACGCGCTCCGCGTCGGCCAGCTCGGAGGGAGTGAGTGGGCCGTGGACCTCGACCGTCGCGAGGGCGGCGGTGAGCGCTGCCGAGAGGTCGGTGCCGGCCTGCTGGCGCAGCCGCCGGGCAGTGCGAGCGATGGTGAGCCGCAGCCTCGAAGCGAGCTCGAGGACCGCCTCGTCGCGGTTCTGACCACTACTGGTTACCATTGCTAATTAGCGTAGCAAACTACCTCCGACGGCTTCGCCACGCTAGCCCTTGAGGAGCCGCTGGAACTGCGTCCAGCTCCGGGTGTTCGCCACGTCGGCCTTCTCGAGCCAGGCCCGGCGGGCGGTGGCCACGCCGTACTGCATGTTCTGGAGGAGGGTGTCCACTCCATGGGCGTCCGTGTTCACGCAGATCGGGACACCCGCCTCCTTGGCCAGGCGGGCGTGGTGCTCGGAGAGGTCGCGACGGTTCGGGTTGCCGTTGATCTCGACCATCGTGCCGGTGGTGGCCGCGGCCTCGGCGATCTTCTCCACGTCGATGTCGTACGGCTCGCGCCGGCCGATCAGGCGCCCGGTGAGGTGACCGATGCAGTCCACTCGTGGGTTCTCCAGCGCTGCGATCACGCGCTCCGTCATCTTTTCGCCTGAGATGCGAAACGACGTATGCACGCTCGCAATGACCCAGTCGAGGGCCTCGAGGAGATCGTCGGGATAGTCGAGTGAGCCGTCGGTGAGGATGTTCACCTCCGAGCCGGCCAAGAGCCGAAAGCGCTTGCCCTTGAGCCTCTCGTTCAGCGCCGCGACCTCCTCGATGCGTTCCCACAGCGCGTCCGGCTGCACGTCGTTGCCGAAGCCGTGGCCTGCCGAGTGGTCGGTGACCGCGAGATAGCCGTAGCCACGGGCGCGGGCTCCCTCGGCCATCTCCTCCAGGCTGTTGCGGCCGTCGGACAGGGTCGTGTGACAGTGCATGTCGCCGCGGATGTCGTCCTCTGTCAAGAGCTTCGGCAGCTCGCCCTCGCGGGCGGCCTTGAGCTCGCCGCGCCCCTCCCGCAGCTCGGGCTCGATGTAGTCGAAGCCCAGCCGCGCGTACACCTCCTCTTCGGTGGCGAAGCACTCGACCTCGCCGCTCTCGACCTCGGTTATGCCGTGCTCGGAGACAGACAATCCGGTGGCGACCGCTCGCTCGCGAAGCTGGATGTTGTGATTGGCGGAGCCGGTGAAGTGCTGGAGCAGGTTCCCGTACGCCTCGGGCGGCACGATCCGCAGGTCGACCGAGATCCCGTTGTGGGTCGTGATCTTGGCCCCTGAGGCGCGCGCCGACGAGGCCTGCGAGGCGAGCGGATGCTCCGTCAACACCGTGGCGAGGGCCTTGGGGTCGGTCGCGGTCGCGATCAGGTCGATGTCCTTGCAGGTCTCGGCTCGCCGCCGAGCCGAGCCCGCCACCTCCACGGCATCGCTGGCCGGGTGGGCTCGCAGGTCGGCCGCGAGCTCCTCCGCGATCGGCAGGGCGCGCGAGAGCAGCACCCGTCCAGGCCCGCCCTCCTGGCCCATGCGCTCGAGTGAGGCCAGCACGTTCTCCTCGACCTTGGCCCCAAGGCCTCGCAGACCGCGGATGCGCTCCTCTTCCGCCGCAACGCGGAGCTCGTCGAGGCTCGAGACCCCCAGCTCGTCGTAGAGGCGGCGCGCGGTCTTCGCGCCCAAACCGGGCAGCCGGGTCACCTCGACGAGCGATGCGGGAAACTTCGCCTTCAGCTTCGTTGCCGACGGGATCTCGCCGGTGTCGAGGAGCTTCACCAGCTTGTCCTCGAGCGTCTTGCCTATGCCCGGCAGCTCTGTGACCCGGCCCGCGCGCGTGAGCTCCGCCACCGATACGGGGCTCTGCCGGACAACGCGGGCCGCCTCTCTGTAGGCGAGCACGCGATAGCGCACCGCGCCGTCGAGCTCGTACAGGGTTCCGAGCTCGTCGAGCGCGGCGGCGATCTCCTCGTTGCGGATGGTCCGCTCCATCACCTAAGCCATAGCATCGAGCCGATGTCCGACGGCGGCGGGGTCTGGCTCGTCCTTCCTACCTACAACGAAAAAGACAACCTGGAGGCAATGGTGGACGCCACCCGCGAGGTGCTGCCAGCCGAGCGCCGGGTGCTCGTGGTCGACGACGCCTCGCCTGACGGTACCGGCGAGATCGCCGACCGGCTTGCGGCCGCCCACGACGACGTCGAGGTGCTCCATCGCCCCCGCAAGCAGGGTCTCGGCCCCGCCTACGTGGGGGGCCTCACACGAGCGCTCGACGCGGGCGCCTCGCTGATCGCGCACATGGACTGCGATTTCTCACACGACCCCAACGACCTCCCGCGCTTGCTCGACGCCGCCCGCGAAGCGGACTTGGTCCTTGGCTCTCGCTACGTCGCCGAGGGCGGCGTCGCGGACTGGGGCGCCGTTCGCAGGGCGGTCAGCCTGGGCGGCAGCGCGTACGCCCGAGGGGTCCTCGGCATCGGCGTACGGGATCTCACGGGTGGCTTCAAGGTCTATCGCCGCGAGGTCCTCGAAGCGATCGACCTGCCAAGCCTGGACTCCCTCGGCTATGCATTCCAGGTCGAGACCACCTACCGGGCCATTCGCCGGGGGTTCCGGGTGATCGAGGTCCCGATCGTCTTTCGCGACCGGCGAGTCGGTCAATCGAAGATGAAGAAACGCATCGTCGCCGAGGCCGCTTGGAGGGTTCCGATCATGCGGTTTCGGGAACGAAGCAAATGAGATCACCGACCTTTGGGGCGCGTATGCTCTCTCGCTCCGGCGCTCAAAGGGGCCTCGGATGCCTCGCTTCACTTTGTATAGTAATGCGTGGGCTTCAGGGTGGACTCAGGAGAAACCGCGTAATTTCGAACCGAGGAGACAGGACGTGACAGGCAAGCTTCCCGACGTGACAGACAGCACCTTCAAGTCCGAGGTGCTCGAGTCCGACGAGCCCGTGCTCGTCGACTTCTGGGCGCCGTGGTGCGGGCCGTGCCGGGTCGTGCATCCGATCCTCGAGGAGATCGACGTCGAGCGCTCGGATCTGCGAGTCGTCTCACTGAACGTCGACGACAACCAGCAGACCGCCGCCACCTACGAGGTCCTCTCGATTCCGACGCTGCTGCTCTTCAAGGATGGGGCGGAGGCGAAGCGGATCGTGGGCGCAATGCCCAAGCGCCGGCTCGAAGCGGAGCTGGAGCCCGCGCTCGCCTAGCGCCTGTGCCGTTGCGCCGGGCTATGCCCGGGTGACGGCGATGTCGAGCTCGCGTCCCGCGATCGTCGTTCGCCGGCCGCCAGCCGGCCCGGAATAGCTGACCGAGGTCGCGAGCGTCTCGCCGGTCAAGTAGGCCTCGTGCGCGCGGGCGGCGTCGAGCAGCTCGGCGTCCCCGTCAAGGTGAAGGGCGATCCGATCGGTGACGTCAAGGCCTGCCTCCTTGCGGGCCGCCTGCACCGCATGAACGATCTCGCGCGCGAGGCCTTCGCGCGCGAGATCATCGGTGAGCTCAAGCGCGAGCGCCACCGCGCGGCCGGACTCAGCCTCGACCTCATATCCCGCGAGCGGTGCCATCACGAGCTGGATGTCCTCGGGCTCGAGCCGGTGCTCGTGGCCGTCTATGTTGATGCCAACGGCCCGCTCGCCTTTGGCCGCCGCCGCGGCTGACTCGGGCTCGAGCGCCGCGATCGCCGCGGCGACCTGCGGCATAGCCTTCCCAAAGCGGGGGCCGAGCACGCGGTAGTTGGGCTTTACCTCGTAGGAGACCAGTTCCGCCTCCTCGGTCACGAACTCGAGGTCCTTCACGTTCAGCTCTGCGCGGACGACCTCGCCGAGACGCTCGATCTGCTCGCGCTCTTCGGCAGTCGCGACGATCACCGCGTTCGCGAGCGGCTGGCGAACCTTGATCCCCGCGGTGGAACGCGCGGCACGGCCGAGCTCGATCGCGCGCGTGGCGGCCTCGACCCCTTGCTCCAGGGGCGGATCACGCCGGGCATCGTCGGCGGCCGGAAAGTCGGCGAGGTGCACGGATTCACCCCCCGTCAGGTTGTCATGGATCTCGTCGGCGATGAAGGGGATGAAGGGAGCGAGCATCTTCGCGAGCTCAATGAGGCAGTGGCGGAGCGTGCCGAGGGCGTCCGCATCGCCCTCCCAGAAGCGCCGGCGGTTGAGGCGCACGTACCAGTTGGAGAGCATGTCGACGAACCCGTGCAGACGCTGCCCGGCTCGCGTGCAGTCGAACGCGTCCAGCTCGGCGACGATGTGTGCCTCGAGCGCCTGAAGCTCGGAGAGGATCCACCGGTCGAGCACCCCGCCCTCGCCTGGCGAGGGCGCGTCGGGAGCCGTTTCGGGCTCAATCCCCTCGGCGTTCGCGTACAGGACCCAGAAGGAATACGTGTTCCAGAGCGTCAGCAGGAACTGGCGGACCGACTCGCCCACCGTCTCGGAGGAGAAGCGGTAGTCGGCCCACGGTTGCTGGGCGGTGAAGTAGTACCAGCGGAACGCGTCGGCCCCGTGCTCCGAGAGGACTTCCCATGGATCGACGACGTTGCCGCGACTGGTCGACATCTTGAACCCCTCGGCATCGAGGATTAGCCCGAGGCAGACGCAGTTGCGGTAGCTCGCCTGGTCGAACACCAGCGTCGAGACCGCGAGCAGGGAGTAAAACCAGCCGCGCGTCTGGTCGATCCCCTCGCAGATGTAGTCGGCTGGAAACCGCCCCTCGAAATCCTCCTTCCCCTCGAAGGGAAAGTGGAACTGAGCGAACGGCATCGAGCCCGAGTCGTACCAGGCGTCGATCACCTCGGGGACACGCCGCATCTGGCCACCGCAGCGCTCGCAGTCGAGCACCACCTCGTCGATGTACGGGCGGTGCAGGTCCTCGGGCACGTCGCCTCCACGGTCGCGGATCTCGGCGATCGAGCCCGCGCAGAAGGTCTCTCCGCACTCGGCGGTCTCGCACCGCCAGACCGGGAGCGGCGTGCCCCAGTAGCGCTCGCGCGAGAGCGTCCAGTCGACGTTGCTCTCGAGCCAGTTGCCGAACCGCCCGTGCTTGATGTGGTCGGGGTGCCAGCCGATGGCCTCGTTCTCGGCGAGCATCCGGTCGCGAACCTCGGTCGTGCGGATGTACCAGCTCGACTTCGCGTAGTAGAGCAGCGGTGTGTGGCAGCGCCAGCAGTGTGGATAGGAGTGCTCGTAGGCCTCCGCTCGGAAGAGGCGCCCGCTCTCCTCGAGCGCGGCGACGATGTCCGGGTTGTGCTCGAAGACGAGCTTTCCCTGGAAGTCGGGCACGCGCTCGTCGTAGGTGCCGTCGGGACGGACCGGGTTCTGAAGCGTCATCCCGTACCGCTCCCCGAGGGCGAAGTCGTCCTCGCCGAAGGCGAGCGCGGTATGGACGAGCCCGGTGCCGTCCTCGGTCGTGACGAAATCGGCGAGCAGCACTGAGTGGCCGCGCGGCCCGAAGTCCTCCCCGCCGATGTACGCGAAGGGAGCGTCGTAGCGCACGCCGCTGAGCGCAGCGCCCGGGAACGAGGCGAGCACGTCATGGTCCTCACCGAGTACGCGCTCAGCGAGCGTGCGGGCGAGGATCACGACCTCCTCCGAGCCGGCCGGGGTAGCCCGCACGTACTCGATCTCCGGGCCGGCCGCCACGGCCGCATGAGAGATCAGGGTCCAGGGGGTCGTGGTCCAGACGAGCAGGTGGTCGCCCGCCTGAATCGGACTCTCCGGGATCTCGTCGGATGGCGGCACCGAGGTCACGGGCAGGCGCACGTAGACCGAGGGGTCGACGACGTCCGCGTAGCCCTGCGCCACCTCGTGCGAGGAGAGCGCGGTCCCGCAGCGCGGGCAGTACGGAACGACCTTGTGCCGCTCGTGCAGGCGGTCGGCATCCCAGATCTGCCGCAGCGACCACCAGACGGACTCGATGTAGGAGTTGTCCAGGGTGACGTAGGGATCGTCGAGATCGATCCAAAAGCCGATGCGTTCGGTCAGCCGATTGAACTCCTCGACGTAGCGGAACACCGATTCCCGGCAGCGCGCGTTGAACTCGGCGATCCCGTACGTCTCGATCTCTGCCTTGGAGGAGATTCCGAGCGCCTTCTCGACCTCGAGCTCCACCGGCGAGCCCGTGGCAGTCCCATCCTGCCTTGCGCGGAACGCGATAGCCGGACATGACCCGGTAGCGGGTGTAGATGTCCTTGAACACGCGCGCAAGCACGTGATGCGAGCCGGGTTTGCCGTTTGCGGTCGGCGGACCTTCGTAGAAGCTCCATGTCTCGGCCCCCTCTCGCTGCGCGTTCTGGCGGGCGAAGACGTCCTGCTCGCGCCAGCGCGCGAGCACGCGGTCCTCCAGCTCGGGGAATGACTGCCTGGTGTCGACGCTGCGAAAGCCGCTCATTGAGCGGGTGATTGTGGCAAGGGCGCGGCGCCACCCACTCGGGCGAGCTTGGGGCCGGACCTGCGTAGGATCCGCAGATGCGACGCTGGTCCCTCCTCCTCGTGGCAGCCTCGGCCCTGTTCGCCGCCGCCTGCGGGGGAAGCGACGAGCCCTCGTCGTCCACGTCGAGCGCCTGCCTTGAGAGCTCCGAGGCCTATTTGGAGGCGCTCGAAGGCCCACTGGACGACGTCCTGGTCGACGGCATAACCCCGATCGGCGCCTGCCTGCCGCGAGAGCAGGAGCCGGGCAAGATCGCCGATGTCGGCGCGCTCATGATCGCGGCCGCGAGAGAGCTGAACAGGCAGGTCCGCCAGGCGCCACTCGCCGCTCCGGCTGGTCAGATCGGTTATCTCGTCGGGGTCGTCAACGCGCGCGCGAAGCAGACCGGTGGCATTCACGAGGACCTGGCGCTACGGGTGGAACGCGAGGCCCTCTTCCTCCCGGCGGGTCAAACGTTGCCCGGCCAGTTTCAGCAGCGCTACGAGTACGGTGTCGCCGCAGGCCGCAGGAGCGTGGGTGAGGAGTGACCTCCCTATAGCCTCAGGAGCGAGTCCTTTTGAGCGAACGGAGGCCTGATGACGACCGAGGTGGAAACCGAGCTGTGGGGTGGGGAGACCCGTAGGGCGGTGGAGAACTTTCCCGTCTCGGGACATCCGATTCCCGTCCCGGTCCTGCGCTGGCTGGGACGTATCAAGGGCTCCGCCGCCCGCGTCAACGCCGAGCTCGAGCTGCTCGAGGCCGAGATGGCCGAGCGGATCGCTGCCGCAGGTGATGCGATCGCCGCGGGGGAGCACGACGATCAGTTTCCGATCGACGTCTTCCAGACCGGCTCGGGGACGTCGTCGAACATGAACGCCAACGAGGTGATCGCGAACATCGCCGGCGACGGCGTTCACCCCAACGACCACGTCAATCTCGGCCAGTCCTCCAACGACGTGTTTCCGTCGGCTGTACATCTCGCGGCCCTCGGGGAGGTAAACGAGGACCTGCTGCCGGCGCTGGACTCCCTCGCGGAAGCCCTTGCGGCGAAGGCCGAGGAGTTCGCCGACGTGGTCAAGTCGGGACGGACCCACCTGATGGACGCGGTCCCCGTGACGCTGGGGCAGGAGTTCGGCGGGTACGCCTCGCAGGTCCGCCTCGGGGCCGAGCGAGTGCGGGGGACGCTCCGGCACGTCGGCCAGATCCCGCTGGGTGGCACCGCAACCGGCACGGGGCTCAACACCCACCCCGAGTTCGCCGAGCGGGTTCGATCGAAGCTCGCCGACGACACCGGCCTCGAGATCCTGCCGCCGGACGACCCGTTTGAGGCGCAGGGCAATCGCGACTCGCTGGTCGAGCTCTCGGGCGCGCTCAAGGTGGTGGCGATCTCGCTGATCAAGATCGCGAACGACCTTGCCCTGATGGGGTCGGGGCCGAGGGCGGGGCTCGCCGAGCTGCGGCTGCCCGAGCTCCAGAAGGGCTCCTCGATCATGCCCGGCAAGGTGAACCCGGTGATCCCGGAGGTGGTGATCCAGGTCGGCGATCAGGTCGTCGGCAACGACACCACGATCACGCTTGCCGGTTCCCAGGGCCAGTTCGAGCTGAACGTCCGCGTGCCCCTGATCGCCCGCAACCTGCTCGACTCGATCAAGCTGCTCGCGGCCGCCTCACGCCTGCTGGACGAAAAGTGCGTGGGCGGCATCGAGGCGAACGAGGAGATGACCGACCGCCACGCCGAGGCAACGCTCGCGACCGCGACGGCGCTCAATCCCCACATCGGCTACGACCGGGCGGCCGAGATCGTGAAGGAGGCGGCGGCCTCGGGACGCCCGCTTCGTGAGGTGGCGCGCGAGCAGGGGGTGGAGGAGTCCGTCCTCGACGATGCGCTCGACCACCGCAGGCTCGCCCGCCCGCACGACTGATTCGCCCGTCGGCGGACTGCAGGGACGGATCGCGCTGAGAGAGCGGGAGCCCGCGATGGCCGAGTTGGCCGGAGCGGTCACGGCTATCTCTGCCATCGCCTGAGATGAGCCGCTCACGCGTCACCTTGGCGACCGCCATTGCCGCCTTCATCGCTGCCGGGACGTTGGCGTTCCTACTGCTCCGCGGAGACGACGACCCCGTGGACGCAGCGACGGCCGTCGCCCAGGAGGCGGCGACGGCTGCAGGGAAAGACGACCCCTTCGCCTGGTCCCCCAACCGGCGCGCCGAGTTCGAATCCAACGCCGCGCTCGGCACCTCCCACGTGCTGTACGCGCTCAGCCCCGGCGGCGTGATCGCGAGCGCGAAGCGCACTGCCGAATGGCGCCATGAGATCGAGAGGGCAGCGGCGGCGCACGACGTCAACCCCGACCGGCTCGAGGCGCTCGTCTTCCTGGAGAGCGCGGGCCGCCCCGAGGTGATCGCGGGCAAGACGCCGGAGTTCGCGTCCGGGCTCGCGCAGATCACCCCGTCGGCGGCGACCGATCTGCTCGGCATGGAAGTCGATCTCGAGCGCTCGACTGAGCTCACGCGCGAGATCGCCCGGGCCATCGAGAAGGGAAAGCCGGCCGAAGCCAGGAGGCTCGCCCGCAGGCGCGCGCGCATCGACGAGCGCTTCAACCCGAGGCGCGCCCTCGACGGCGCCGCCGCCTACCTGGAGATCGCGCGAGGACCGGTTCGGCGCCTCAGACCTGGCGACGGTCAGCTACCACATGGGCATCGGCAACCTGGAAGCTGTGATCCGGGCGTACGCCGGAGCCGCCGCCGACGAGCCGATCGGCGATGTGGTGGGCGACCGAGGGGCTGTCTTACGCACAGGTCTTCTTCGACTCGGCGCCAGACGACAACCCAGATGCGAGCGAGATCCTCACGAGTTTCGCCGACGACTCGTCGCTTTACTTCTGGCGGATCCTCGCCTCTCAGGAGATCATGGGACGCTGGCGCTCGGACCGCGAGGACCTCGAGCGCGACATAGAGCTCGCCACAGCCAAGGCGACGCTGGAGGAGCTCTACCACCCGCAGGAGGAGACGGAGGTCTTCTCGGAGCCCGACAACATCGCCGACGCGACGGACGAGGAGGAGCTCCTGCCGCTGCCGTCGGATCGCGCGCTTGGCTGGAGGGCGACGGGCGAGGTGGGCGAGCTGGCCAAGCGGCTCGACGAGGAGCCGGCTCTCTACCGGGCACTTCGGCCCGAGGCGCTCGCGGTCCTCTCCTACATGGCAGCGCGCGTTCGGGAGCTGAGCGGGGCGAAGCGGCCGCTTCGCGTCACCAGCGCGGTGCGCGACCTCTCCTACCAGTCGCTGCTGGCGGCCACCAATCCCGAGGCGACGAGCGAGTACTCGCTGCACACGACCGGCTTCTCGTTCGACGTGCTGCGCGAGTACGAGAGCGACGCTCAGGCGTCGGCCTTCCAGTTCATGCTCGACCGGCTGCGAGCCCTGGCGGTGATCGATTACGCAGTGGAGCCGCGTGCGATCCACATCACCGTCTCCGACCGTGGCGCCGAGCTCCTCTCTCCGTAACATCAAGGGCGATGAACGGACCAACTGACATGAACGAGAACACGAATCCCGAGAACGGCAACGCAACCCCTTCCCGCACCGAAAAGGCCACCTTCGGCGCCGGCTGCTTCTGGCAGGTCGAGATGGCGTACCGCGAGACGCCCGGCGTGGTCGACACCGCCGTCGGCTATGAGGGCGGCCACACCGAGAACCCGACCTACGAGCAGGTCTGCTCAGGCACGACGGGCCACGCCGAGGTCACACAGGTCACCTTCGACCCCGAGCGCGTCTCCTACGAGGAGCTCGTCGAGAAGTTCTGGGCGGTCCACGACCCGACGCAGATGAACCGCCAGGGCCCAGACGTTGGCGACCAGTACCGCACCGCGATCTTCACCCATTCGGATGAGCAGGCCGAGATCGCGAGGCGATCGCTTGAGCGCGCCCAAGAGAGCTTCCGCAAGCCGATCGTGACCACGATCGAGCCGGCCACCGGCTTCTGGCGCGCGGAGGAGTACCACCAGTGCTACCTCCAAAAGCACCGGGAGCGCGGCGGCCTCATGGGCATGCTTATGAGGTGAGGGGCTTTAGCCCCGAAAGCGGCATGTAAGGACGGCGAAGCCGTCCGCAAGTTGTTTGGCCGCTAGGCCCTACAGGTTGATCGCCACGTACTTCGTCTCGAGGTACTCGTCGATGCCCTCGTTGCCGCCCTCGCGGCCGATGCCGGACTGCTTGACGCCGCCGAAGGGGGCGCCGGCGTTCGACACCATGCCCTGGTTGAGCCCGATCATCCCGGTCTCGAGGCCCTCGCAGACACGCAGCGCGCGCTTGATGTCGCTCGTGTAGACGTAGGCGACCAGCCCGTACTCGGTGTCGTTCGCGGCAGCCACCGCCTCCTCCTCCGAGGAGAAGCCCTTGACGGGGGCGACGGGGCCGAAGATCTCCTCCTTTAAGAGCCTGGCCTCGTCGGGAACGTCGCTCAGCACTGTGGGGTTGTAGAAGTATCCGGCCCCGTCGGGCTTGCTGCCGCCGACGACGCAGGTCGCGCCCTTCTCGACCGCGTCGTCGACCAATTCGCCGACCTTCGTGCGCTGATCCTCGTCGATCAGCGGGCCCACGTCGACGCCCTCCTCGGTTCCACGCCCGAGGCGAAGCTTGCCCATGCGCTCACCTAGCTTCTCCGCGAACTCGTCGGCCACGCCCTCGGCCACGTGGAAGCGGTTGGCCGAGGTGCAGGCCTCGCCGACGTTTCGCATCTTGGCGATCATCGCGCCTTCGACAGCATCGTCGACGTCCGCGTCGTCGAAGATGAGAAAGGGCGCGTTCCCACCCAACTCCATGGAGGTCTTGAGCACGTTGTGGGCGGACTGCTCGATCAGCATGCGTCCGACCTCGGTCGAGCCCGTGAAGGAGAGCTTTCGCAGCCGCGGGTCGCCGATGATCGGCTTCGAGACATCACTCGAGGACGACGACGTGACCACGTTGAGGACGCCCGGCGGCAGGCCGCACTCCTCCAGGATCTTGGCGAGCGCGAGCATCGAGAGTGGGGTCTGCTGCGCGGGCTTCATCACCATCGTGCAGCCCGCGGCGATCGCGGGGCCGATCTTGCGGGTGCCCATCGCGTTCGGGAAGTTCCAGGGGGTGATGAAGTAGCAGGGCCCGATCGGCTGGCGCATGACGAGGACGCGGCCGGCGCCGTTCCCGGCCTCCTTGTAGTAGCCCTCGATTCGAAGGGCCTCGCCCGAGAACCAGCGGAAGAACTCGGCCGAGTAGGTGATCTCGGCCTTCGACTCGGCCACCGCCTTGCCCATCTCCAGGGTCATCAGGGTGGCGAGCTCGTCGGCCCTCTCGTTCAGGATCTCGAAGGCGCGCCAGAGGATCTCCCCGCGCTCATTCGGGGGCGTTGCGGCCCATTCGGGCCCGGCGTCGACGGCCGCGTCGATTGCGGCCTGCGCGTCGTCGGGCGTGGCATTCGCGACCTCGCAGATGGTTTCGCCTGTTGCCGGGTCCTCCACCGCGAGCGTGCCGTCGTCGCTCCCCCCACGCCACTCACCGCCGATCAGCAGCTCGTTGGGGGCTGCGTCGATCACTTTTTGCTCGTCGGCGGCGATGCTCAAGATGGACCTCCAGTCGTGTGGGGCTGGGAGCGTACTCATGGGCGTAACCTGCAGGTCATGCGGCAGGTCCTGCGGGGGGGAGCCTTTCTGATCGCGGCCGTGGCGGTGCTCGCGTTGCCGGCGAGCGCCCTTGGCAAGTGGCGGGTCGAGGGCCGTGGATGGGGCCATGGCGTCGGCATGAGCCAGTGGGGCGCCCACGGCTACGCGGAGCACGGACGGACCTATCAGTGGATTCTCGGCCACTACTACAAGCACACGAGCGTCCGTCAGGCCGGTGGCGCGAAGATCCGCGTTCTCCTCCGAAGCGGGCAGGGGATCGTGAAGTTCACCGACGCCGGCCACGCCTGCGGCAAGGACCTGATCCCAGCGCGCACGTACCGCTTCGACTTGGAGGGGGGCGATGTGATCCTGCGCCGCCCGGATGGCAACCGGATGCAGAACTGCGGCGGGAACGGCACGGCACGCGGGGGCGACGACGTCTACCTGCTCGGCAAGGGCCGCTACCGCGGCGAGCTTCACGCCAACGTCGAGCCCGCGGGCCTGGCCGTCATCAACGAGCTTCCGATGGAGGAGTACCTCCGCGGCGTCGTGCCGGTGGAGGTGCCGAGCAGCTGGCCGGAGGCGGCGCTCAAGGCCCAGGCCGTCGCTGCGCGCTCATATGCGCTGGCGACCAAAGGGGGTGGCCTCTTCGACGCGTACGACGATACCCGCAGCCAGGTCTACGGCGGCCGTGGCGTCGAGACCGATCCCACCGACGCGGCGGTCCGCGCGACCGAGCATCGGGTCGTAAAGCACGCTGGCCACGTCGCGGTCGCGTACTTCTTCTCCACCGCCGGCGGCCGAACCGAGAACAAGGAGTTCGGCTTCATCGGCTCGCCCCCCTCCCCGTATCTGAAGTCGGTGAAGTCTCCGTACGAGAACGCCTCCCCACATGATCACTGGACGCAGCGTTTCTCCAACTCCGAGATGTCCAGCAAGCTCTCGGGTCTCTTCAGCGGTCGCCTGAAGCGCATCGATGTGCTCCGCCGGGGCCGCTCACCGCGCATAGTGAGCGCTCGTGTGGTGGGCTCGAGCGGCAGCACGACCGTCACCGGGTCGACGCTCCAGTTCCGGCTCGGCTCGCGCTCGACCTGGATGCGCTTTCACCACTAGCCCGGCGGGTCAGCCGTCACCGAACGGCTGGACCGGGATGCCGTGGTCCGTCTCGCGCATTCCGATCTCATACGCGCCGGCCCCAGGGACCTCCAGCCGCTCGGGGGCACGCCCTTTGCGCGTCACGCGGAGCTCGAGGTCGGCCGTCGAGCAGTTGATCGTGTTGTGCTTCGGCCCAACGGGGTCGGCGTAGACCCAGGCGACGAAGTTGCGCGGCTCGGAAGAGACGCGTCCGGAGACCTTGACGCCGTCTCCGGAGAGCTCGAACGAGCAGGCGGTGGGATCCTCGTCGACCTTTGTGCTCAGGACTTTGTCGAACCCGCCGAGACGGTGCTCGACCCCGTCCAGGCGCAAGACACCGTTGGCGACCCATGGGGTTGTCAGAGGGCCCAGCTTGATCCTCCCCGCTGCCATGTCGAAGACGCTTTCCGGCTGTCCGTCGAGATCGCCGCCTTGGATCCAGACCCATCGCTCGGCGTGCTCCGCGCCCCAGTTGTGGCCGATCATCCCGGGCCACCCCGAGAGCTCGGTCGTCTCGTCGTCGATGGTCACGTGTGCCCTCGAAGTGGGCGCTGGGGTGAGGGGATAGGAACTTCGTCCTGGGAAGAGGGGCGTCGTAGAGGCGGCGATAGGGCAGGTGGAAGAATGGATCGCCTTGGTCGGAGAATGTGAGATCCCAGCTGGCCTCGATCATCGGCGTCGAGATCGTGCCTCGCGCGCGTCCCGGTTCGAGCGTCGCCGCGGCAATCCGGATGTAGCCGCCGGGCGGGACGGAGAGCTCCTCGGTCGGGTGCGTCGATTTCACCGCGGTCGGCCCTCCGGCTTCGGCGTCGAAGACCGTCAGCCATAGGGACGCGTTGGGCTGCTCTCCGGGACGCTTGTGGACCGTATGGCGGATCCACACGGCGCGGCCACCCGCCGGGTGCGCGGCCTTGATATAGAAGCTCTCGTAGTGCCCCGCCGCGGTACTTATGCCGGGAAAGCGGGCCTGCGTCCTCACACGCGCGACCCTATCGGCCTACGCGCGGCCGCTCAGGAGTACTTGTCCCAGGCGCGCAGGCGCTTCGTGACCCTCGGGGTCGCATGGCCACCGGGGTAGTCGCCCTTCCAGTACTCGAAGTGCAGGTGGCATCCGGAGGCGTTGCCGGTGGCCCCCACAAGGCCGATCTTCTCGCCGGTCTTAACGCGCTTGCCCTTGCGGACCTTCGCCGCGCGCTTCAGGTGGCCGTAAACCTCGGCCCGCCTTTGACCGCGGACGTTGATGATCAGGTAGTAGCCGTAGCCGCCTCCGTCGTATGACCTCGCCACAACCCTGCCCGGCTCGGCGGCGACCAGCTTGGCGCCGCAGCGGGCGCCCAGGTCCTGGCCCTGATGACCGCGACCGGCGCCGAAGCCATCCCAGTACTGATGGCGGGCCCTGATCGGGAAGATCGCTGGCTTGATGAGCAACGAACGCCTGCCGTCCGCCCGCTTGCGCTTCAGGTTCTGACCGTCGACCGTCTCGACGCGGAAGAAGAACTTGCCCTTCCGCACGTGTCCACCACGCGTCCTCGAGCCATCCCAGCGGATCACCTGCTTTTTGTCCGCGGGCACGTTGTCCTCGCGCCAGGCCTGAATGACCTTGGGCTTGCGCTTTCCCTTGCCGTGCCTGACGGCCTCGACGCGGAGGTCGGCCCTGCCCGCCCCCCTGTGCTCGTAGCGGAACTCGGCGGGATGCTTGCCCGCGAAGTAGATCTTGTGCGGCCTCACGTTCTCCACGAGAAGGCGCGGCGCGCGTGCGCGGGCGGCCCGATCCGCCGGCTCGCCGCCGTCGGTGTCCGTGCCTTCGCCGGAGCTGTTCTGCGCTTCGTCGCCACCCTCCGCCGCGGGGTCGGCGGTGTCGGACTCGATCGGGGACTCATCCGTCTCCGTCTCCGGCGGGGGGGCGGTCTGTGCCGAAGCGACGCCGGCGCCCAGGCACAGGAGCGCAACGACGGATCCGATCAGTACGGGAAGGCGATTGGGACGGTCTGCGTCCCGCGCGGAATTGTTGGGTGTCAAGGGGCGGCGCTCCTCTTTCTCGGGCCTACGGGGTTAGCTGTCGGGCTCGCGCTGAAAGAGCTGCGCTACAGACCGCTCCTGGCCTGATTCGCCCCTGAGGCCTCGAATGGCCCCTTTGGTTCCCCCGCTCCCGGGCTTTCAGATGGATGCCCGAGACTCGGCAAGTGTTAGCAATCGGTAAGTAAAACACAAAGGCGCGCGGAAGGTTTCCATAAGAGCGCCAAACTTCCGCTGAGACGCGCGGCGCTCGTGGGCAAGTCCCGCTCCGCTCAGGCGTGCTCGGAGCCCGGACGCGGGAGGACGGCAGTGAAGGAGCGAGGAGGGGGGCGAAGTCCGCAGCCATCGTGCCGGACTGGCGCATCGGTCCTGCATGGCGGGACTCCTGCGCCATGCCGGCTCGGCCCGCCGCGGTCGTGGCGCGCCAGTCCCGTTCTGCGGGACCGCTGCGCCATGGGTGGAGTGATCTGCTGGGATCCGCGCCCCCAGGCGCACCGCGCTCGCGGTGCCCGAAGCGGCGGCGCAACGATCTCCGCCCTCGCCGCCTTCAATGCAGTTGTTTGTCGCGCCGCTCGCGAGCTGCGCTAGACCTTGACCGTCAGCACCTCACCGTCGGCCATCACGTAGTCGCGTCCCTCGGTACGCAGGAGTCCCGCCTCACGCGCTCCGTTGTAGCCGCCGGCGTCGACGAGCTCCCGCCAGCCGATCACCTCGGCGCGCACGAAGCGAGCCTGGATGTCGGTGTGGACCTTGCCGGCCGCCTCCCAGGCGCTGGAGCCCCGGTGCAGGCTGCGGGCCATGGCCTCCTTGCCCGCGTCGGCCGTGAAGATCGTGATCAGCTCGAGCAGCTCCCACGCGGCGTGGATCACGCGCTCGAGGCCGCTCTCTGCGACTCCCAGCTCCGCCCGCATCGTGGCGGCCTCGCTGACATCGTCGAGCTCCCCGAGCTCGGCCTCGATACGGGCGCTCGTGGCGACGGCGACCGCGCCCTCGCGGCGCGCGTGGGCCTCCACCTCCTCGGGGATCTCGTCGCTTCCCTCGGTCACGTTGACGACGTAGACGACCGGCTTGGACGTGAGCGCGTGAAGTCGCCGTGGCGCATCATCGGCTCCCCGCGGCGCCGGGACCTCGCGCACGGGCCGACCGCCTGCGAGCGCGTCGACCACCTCGCTAAGCCACTCGCGCTCGGCAACCGCCTCCTTCTCGAGCGAGCGCGCCTGCCTCGTCACCCGCTCCAGGCGGCGCTCCGCCTGCTCGAGATCCGCGGCAAGGAGCTCGGTCTCGATCAGCTCGATGTCGGCGAGGGCGTCGACCCGGCCTTCGGGATGAGGAACCCCCGCCGCATCGTGGGCGCGCACGACATGGCAGATGGCGTCGGTCTCGCGGATGGCCCCCAAAAAGCGGTTGCCGAGCCCCTCACCGGTGGATGCACCGGGGACCAGCCCGGCGATGTCGTGGAACTCAATCGTCTCGGGGACCAGTGACGACGATCCGATGGTCTCGGCGATGCGCTCGAGCCGCTCGTCGGGAACGGCGACCACGGCGACGTTGGGATCGATCGTCGTGAACGGGTAGGCGCCGGTTGGGGCTCCCGCGGCCGTCAGCGCGTTGAAGAGCGTCGACTTGCCCGCGTTGGGCAGGCCGACGATGCCGATCTTCACCGGTTGGAGGGACCGGCCGGTGCCGCTTCCTCGTTCTCGGCAGCGGGCGCGTCGGCAGGAGGCCCGGCGCCGTTGGCCCCCGGGGCCGGGCGGGCGGATGCCTCTTCGCGGTGATGGTCGGCGAACTCCACCAGGCGTCGTGCGGTCCCCGGGTCACCAACGCCGGGGACAAGCGCTCCGAGCACGGTCCCCAAGACGGCACCCGCGAGCACGTCGGACGGGTAGTGCATCCCGAGATATGGGCGGCTGAGACAGATCGCCCCCGCGAGCGCGTAGAGCGGGGGCCTCGCGCGGGGCTGGACCCGCCCCAGAGCCGTTGCGGCCGCGAGCGAGGAGGTCGCGTGGGCGGAGGGGAAGGAGAGCTTCGATGGTGCCTTGGCGAGGGCGGGATGACCCTCGATCAGGGGGCGCTCCCGCCCGATCGCGACCTTGACGACGTAGTTCAGGTTGATCGCCACGGGCGCGACCGCCGCCGCGATCACCCATCGCCGGCGCCGCGAGCTGTCGACGAGGGCACCGGTGGTCCCGATCGCGGCCCAGACCGCGCCGAGCTCGCCGATGGCGCCGAAGGCCTTCATGAGCGCCTCGACGGGTGGTTGGTGCCCGCGTGTGCGCAGCGTCCGCAGGAGCGCCTGATCCGCGTCCCCCGCCGCGCGAATGAGTGGATGGCGCTGGCGCTTGGCCTCGCTTCGCGCTCGCAGCCATGGCGGTTGCAGCCGCAGCCGACGAGGTTCCTGGCGTCGCCAAGGCCCCGGTCCCGCTTGTTTGCGTCTGAACGGCACGCGAGCAGGATAGGCGTCCCTCAGCCGACCACGAGCTCGGTCACACCGCGCCTCGCCTCAAACCGCACCGGGCCAGCACTCACCACTTCCCCGTCGACGTTGAAGGGGGTGCCGTCGGCAACCTCCAGCTCGACCGTCTGCGCCCGGCACGTGTGGACTCCACGCTGGGTCTCCACGGTGCCCCGACGGAGGCCGTAGGCGCGCAGGGCGAGCGTCGCTCGTGACCCAGCCTCGAAGACGACGACATCGAGCAGCCCGTCGTTGTGCTCGGTGTCGACCTCCGCTCCCCCGCCGAAGGCCCCCGATGCAGCGACGGTGACCTGCCACGCCTCACCTTCATAGAGCGGCCGCGCGTCGCACTTAACTAGGCATGGAATTGGGTCCGAGCTCATTCCGGCACGTAGCGCGCCGAACGCGTAGGCCGCTCGGCCGAGGACCCCCTTCCAGCCGTGCGCGTGCACAGCCGCCGCGGGTGGGAGCCCGAAGCTGGCGACGTTCAGGAACGGTCGCGAGCCCATCCATGCGAGCTCCACCGGGCGGGTTCGCGTGCCTTTCGCGGCCAGTCGCGCGGCCTCCTCGAGATCGTCGGGAAGCGCCATGGCGCGCGCGAAGTCGTTTGCCGTGCCGACGGGAATGACCGCAAGTGGTACCGCCGCGCGGGCGGCGGCGGCGGCCCCGCAGCCGAGCGAGCCATCGCCGCCGGCAACGACCACCCGCTCCACGCTCGAAGCGGCCGCTTCGTCGATCTCGTCGAGCGCGAAGCTCGACACCTCCGCGCCGTGGCGACTTAACGCCGCGCCTACCTCGCCGGCGCCGCCCGAGCCGGACTCGGGGTTTGAGAGCAACGCGACGCGCATCCCCCAGGCCTCAACCCCGCTGGACCCGCGGGCGGCTCAGACGGGCGTCTTCGAACGACCCTCGCGGCCCTTCGCCGCGCTCTTGTTGGCGGCCTTGCGCGAGGAGCGAAACGGCTTCTGCAGCCACTCGCCGGCCTTGCCCGGTGCCTTCGAAGCCACCTTCTGCCCTGCGGCGTAGGTCTTGTCGACGCCTCGCTGCGGATGGCGCGAGAGCCTCGGCAGCAGGAACGCGAGGACCGCCAAGACGATGCAAACCCCAACAACCACCGCAATCGTCATCGTCTCCTCCTCGTCGTCGCCACCACCAGGGGCTACCCGGGTCGAGCATTGGCCAAAACGACAGGTTTAGCCTGGATGGGCTTCAGGGTAGCTCGGCATCGGGGGGGAATGCGCCGCCATCGGCGGCCCGAGCAGGAGGTTTTTGTCTTGAAGAGGAAGCTCGCCGCCGTGGCGCTCGCCGCGGCAGCGCTGGTTGGCGTTGGCGCCCAAGGTGGGATCGCCGGCCCCGGTTCGGGGCCAAGCGACACGCAGATCGTCCAGGACGGAGTGACGGCGCGGGGTGTTACGCACCATCTCGAGCATCTGCAGGCGATCGCCGACCGCAGCGACGGCAACCGCGCATCCGGTTTCCCCGGGCACGACCGTTCCGCGAACTACGTGGAGCGGCGTCTCGAGCGCGCCGGCTGGACCGTCGCCCGCCAGGCGTTCGATTTCTTCGTCTTCTTCCAGGACGCAGACACCGTCTTCGAGCGGACGAATCCCACCCGACCGAGTACGAGGAGAACGTGAGACTTCGCGACTGCGGAGTTCTCGGGCACGGGAGACGTCACCGCCGAGCTGGTGGCCGTGGACCTGGTGCTGCCTCCCGGTGAGGAGCCGAGCACCTCCACGAGCGGCTGCGAGCCGGAGGACTTCGACTCCGTCGACGTCACCGGGAAGATCGCGCTGCTTCAGCGAGGCACCTGCGACTTCCGCGTCAAGGTGGACAACGCTGCCGCCGCGGGCGCAGTCGGCGCCGTCCTCTTCAACGAGGGGCAGGATGGTCGCACGGACGTCATCTTCAGCACGCTCGGCGGCCCGAACGCTGCGATCCCAGTCGTCGATACGAGCTTCGCGCTCGGCGAGGAGCTCGCGAACGGCGTCACTGATAATGGCCCGACAGGGGTCACGGTCCACATCGCGACGGAGACACGCAGCGAGGAGCGTTCGACCGAGAACGTGATCGCCGAGTCGCCAGGTGGTGATCCGGACAACGTGGTCATGGCCGGCGCCCATCTCGACAGCGTCGACGAGGGCCCCGGCATCAACGACAACGGCAGCGGCTCGGCTGGCCTGCTCGAGGTCGCGGAGCAGATCTCCAAGCACGGGATCGAGCCGGAGAACAAGCTGCGCTTCGTCTGGTGGGGCGCAGAGGAGACCGGTCTCGACGGCTCGAACTACTTCATCGAGCAGCTGACCGAGGAGGAGTACCTGAGGATCGCGCTCTACCTCAACTTCGACATGATCGGATCGCCGAACTTCGCGCGATTCATCTACGACGGCAACGGGTCGAAGTTCGAGGACGAGGGACCCGAGGGCTCGGACACGATCGAGCGGGTTTTCGAGCGTCACTTCGAGCGCAATGACCTGGCCTCAGGCCAGACCGCGTTCGACGGTCGCTCGGACTATGGGCCGTTCATCGAGGTCGATATTCCCGCCGGCGGCCTGTTCACCGGCGCCGAGGAGATCAAGACCGAGGCCCAGCAGGCGGTCTACGGGGGTACGGAGGGCGAGGCCTTCGACCCCTGCTACCACCAGGCCTGCGACGACATCGACAACATCTCTCAGCGGGCGCTGGGCGAGATGTCCGATGCCGTGGCGCACTCGGTCGTGCACTTCGGGAGCAACCTGAAGTTCATTCCGAGGCCCGAGCCGGCGCCGCTCAAGACCAGCAGCGGACCGGTGCGCGAGCTGGACGGCTCCGCCGTCCGCTAGGGCCAACCGTCACTAGGGTTGCCGCCTCATGAACGAGGCGGCAACCCAGGTGCCGGGCTACCGGCATATTCCGGGCAACCACTGCGGCTCGACCGCGCTGCGGAACATCCTCGCCTTCCACGGTGTGGACATCTCGGAGGAGATGGCTTTCGGGCTGGGTGCAGGCGCCTGTTTCTATTACGTCGCCCTCGGGACCAGAGTCCGTCGCGCTTCACCAACGGGCGGACCGCTCGGCTCGAGGAGCAGTTCGTGGAGATCACGGGCGCCCCGCTCGAGCTCCTCACCGATGCTGATCCCGATGGCGCTTGGCGGCTCGGCCGCGAAGTCGTTGACTCGGGCAGGCCGGCTCTGCTCTTGACCGACCTCTACCACCTCGATCACTACGGGCGCTCGGCCCACTTCCCCGGTCACGCCGTCGTCCTGGCGGGCTATGACGACGAGGTCGCATATCTCTCCGACACCGGCTTTGAGGAGCTGCAGACGACCCAGCTTGGGAACCTGGCCCTCGCGCGCCACGAGGGCAACCCGATCTTTCCGCTTGAGGGCCACATGCTCCATGTGCCTGTCGGCCAGGAGATCCCTGACTTCCGCGCCGCCGCTGAGGAGGCCATCAGGCGATGCGCGGCGCGAATGCTGGAGCCCTCACTGGGCGAGTTCGAGGGGTTGCCTGCCCTCCGGCGCTTTGCTGCCGAGGTGGGGGATTGGCCTCGCGTGGCCTCAGACTGGCAGTGGTGCGCACGGTTCAACTATCAGGCGATCGAGCGCCGGGGCACGGGTGGTGGGAACTTTCGGTCCATGTACTCGCGGTTTCTCGGTGAGGTGGGGCTGCAGAATGGCGCGGAGCTGGCCACGGCAGCGGCCTCGGCGTGGACCGGGCTCGCGGCGTCCCTGCTGGCGGTCAGTAAGGAGGAAGAGGTGATCGCGGAGGCATGGTCTGAGGTCTCCGCGCGGGCGGGGCTGGTGCTCCAAGCCGAGGAGCGGCTTTGGGAGGCCCTGGCGGGGTCGTCAGGACGCGCCTGAGAAGCCGATCGCGTGTGGCGAGTCGTCCACCTTCAGGAAGACGACGGTGGCGAGGTTGAGAGCCACGGTGGACTCATGGGTCTTCACGTCGTACCAGCCGTTCCCGTCCTCGACCGCCTTGCGCAGGTCGGCGAGCTCGGAGTCGGTCAGCTTCACCTGCAGCGCCTGGCCGATGCCAAACCCGATCTCGACCTTCTTGGTGTCCGCCATCTTGTCCTCCTCGCTCGAAGTCTCAGTGTCCCGCCGCCGGCTCGACGATCTCGGTCAGCACCCCACCGGTCGACTTGGGGTGCAGGAAGGCGATGCGGCTGCGGCGGATCCCGACCCGTGCCTGCTTGTCGATCAGCCGAATGCCACTGTCCCTGAGCGCCTCGAGCGTGGCGTCGATGTCACCCACTCGATACGCGACGTGGTGGAGGCCCTCGCCGCGAGCGGCGACGAATTTGCCCACCGGCGTCTCGGGTCCGGTCGGCGCCAGCAGCTCGACGTGCGAGTCGCCGACGTCGAGGAGCACCGCATCCACGCCCTGCTCGGTGACCGTCTCGCGATGGACGAGCTCCATCGAGAACTCATCCTCGTAGAGCCTCAAGGCCGCGTCCAGGTCGGACACGGCGATTCCCACGTGATCGAGCGCGCCGAACATCGGCGCCTGAGTCTACGCGTCGTCTTCAGGCGTCTCTGAGGCGATCGCCTCCGCCGCGGAGCCGGCAACCCGGCGCTCGTCGTCGGCGTAAGGATCGGGATGGACGCTCGAGCTCACCGGCGTCTCGCCGGCGCGGTGGCGCTGCATGATGGTCTGGATCTCCTCGCGCTCGATCACCTCGTTTTCGAGCAGCCGCTCGGCGATCTCGTCCAGCAGGTCGCGATGGTCGGTGAGCAGGCGGTGCGCGCCGCGGTAGCTCTCCTCAGCGATCTCCTGGACCTCCTCGTCGCGCGTCTGCCGGAGGGACTCGGAGACCGTGTAGTCGTCCGAGGGGACCTGGTGGGAGCGGATCATCGTCCCCATGCCGTACTCGTAGACCATCGAGCGGGCGATCCCGGTCACTCGCTGGAGATCGTCCGCGGCGCCGGTGGTCACGCGGCCGAAGGTGATCTGCTCGGCGACGCGCCCGGCGAGCAGGACCTTCATGTAGTCGATCAGCTCCTGGCGCGACTTCAGGTAGCGGTCCTCCTGCGGGAGATTGAGCGTGTAGCCGAGCGCCTTGCCCCGGGGGACGATCGACACCTTCTGCACCTTGTCGACGGTCGGGAGCAACTCGGACACGAGCGCATGGCCGGCCTCGTGCCAGGCGACGACTCGCTTCTCCTGGTCGGTGATGACTTTGCGGGTCTGAAGCCCGGCCACCACCCGCTCGAAGGCGTTTTCGAAATCCGCCTGGGAGATGAAGTCACGCTCGTTGCGGCCCGCGAGGATCGCCGCCTCGTTGGCGAGGTTGGCGAGGTCGGCGCCGGTGAGCCCGGCGGCGTGGCGGGCGACGCGCTCGAGATCGACGTCCTGCGCCAAGGGCTTGCCGCGAGTGTGCACATCGAGGATCTGCTTGCGCCCTCGCATGTCGGGCGGCGGGACGAAGACCTGGCGATCGAACCGGCCCGGACGCAGGAGCGCCTTGTCGAGCTTCTCAAGCAGGTTCGAGGCCGCCATCACCACGACGTTGTCTCGCGCGTCGAAGCCATCCATCTCCACCAAAAGCTGGTTCAGCGTTTGATCGCGCTCGCCCGAGATGTCCGAGCCGCGCTGGGCGCCCACCGCGTCGAGCTCGTCGATGAACACGATCGCGGGAGCGTTCTCGCGCGCCTCCTTGAAGAGCCGGCGGATGCGGGCGGCGCCGAGGCCGGCGAACATCTCGATGAACGACGAGGCCGATTGGCTCAGGAAGGTCGCGCCGGACTCCTGCGCGACCGCCTTGGCGAGCAGAGTCTTGCCGGTGCCGGGAGGCCCATGCAGGAGGATCCCCTTCGGCACTTTGGCGCCAAGGCGCTTGAAGCGGGCGGGATCCGAGAGGAAGTCGACTACCTCCCGCAGCTCATCCTTGGTCTCCTCGACGCCGGCGACGTCAGCCCAGGTGACCGCTGTCTTCGACTTGGCGCTGATCTCCTGTGGCTTCGTCCGGGGCATCAGCTTCAGGGTGCGGTACATGAAGTAGCCGATGACGAAGACCAGGATCACCGGCACCCAGGGGATCAGGTAGTCGTCGACGAACTCGTCGTAGGTAAGTCCGATGACGGTGATCAGTGGCATGCCAGATTCCCCCGGCGGTGGTTGCAGCCCGCCTAAACCGTATCGGCAGGATGCTCATCCGTTTGCAGTCCCGAGCCCGACCGAGCCTCTTCATCGAGGATCGCCTCCAGCGCCGCCACCCCGACCTTGAGCTGCTCGGCCGTCGGCTCGCGGGTCGATAGCAGCCGCTGGATCTCATGGCCGACAGCGTGGACCGCGCGTCCGAGCCCGGTATCGGGGTTTCGGTCTGCATAGCCGAAGACCTCGACCGCGGCGGAGACGGCGCCCGTTCCCGCGGCGGCCCTGGCGACCGGGCCCGGCTTCTCCACCAGCGCCTGAGTGGCGACCTGACCGGCCACCGAAAACGCCAAGAGGGGCGCGATCAGGTTGGAGCCGCAGCGGTCGTGCTCCTTGGGGGCGTCCCGCGGGTCGCGCGAGCCCTTCTCGTAGGCGCCGATCGCCTTGTGCTCGACACCGTGATAGGCCGCGAGCTCGCGATCGCGAAGCGCTGCCATCGCCGGCAGGATGCCCAACGCGGCCACCGCCGCTTCGCGAGCAGCCGCGCGCGTTGGCGACTCCGGCTCGCCTCCCTTGCGCCGGGCCAGGCTGCTCGCAGCCGCCGTGCCAAGCGCAGCCACCACCACGCGCGGATCCTCGAATGGGAGACGCGCCGAGCGCAGCCGCATTCGGGCCAACGGCACCACGGCCAGAGCCTCGGCCATGCGCAGCGGACCCCGGAGCCCGGGCGTCGTGCCCAGCTTTCCCTGGGCGAAGGTCGGTTTCCGTCCCGAAGCCACGTCGATCGAGCCGTTAGGGCTACGCACCGCGGCTGCCCAGGAGGTCGGCCCGTGGATCAGGAGGCCATTGCGAAGCGCCATGCCGCCCAGCCGCAGCGGCTTCTCCGCCGAGGTGCCGTTCGGCGCCTCGGGCAGGTCGTCGCCCGCGGGGAGCTCGCTCACGTGAGCACGGTCCGGGAGATGTCGGCGAAAAAACGCGCGGCCAGCTCCACATCGGAGACTTTGATGCGCTCGTCCGCGGAGTGGACGAGCGGCGCGGACTCGAACAGGGTCATGTCGCGCTGCGGCGAGAAGCCGTAGACGGTGGTGGCAGCGCCGAACGCCTTTCGCCACCAGTGGCTGTCGGAGAACCCCGGCATGACGATGGGGACGACGCCGGCACCAGGATCGTTCTCGGACACCCACCTCGTGATCTCGTCAGCGAGGGGGCTCGAGGCCGGCGATTCGTTGCCGGTGACGTTGTGTGCGAACTCGATCTCCGCCCCGTCGAGCGCCGGCCCGAAGAACGCTTCGACGCGCTCGCGCACCTCGGGCTCGCCCAATCCCGGCGGGACGCGGCAGTCGACGAGCAGCTCGGCGCTCCCCGGGATCACGTTGTCCTTCACCGAGCCGGATGCCATCGTCGGGACCAGCGTCACTCCCAGCATCGGTTCCGCCAGGTAGGCGGCAAGCAGCGGCTCGCGGGCACGCACCGTGGCGAGCGCGGTGGCGATCTCAGCGGGGCCCGGATCGCCGAGGTCCTCCTCGAGAACGCCCTCGAGGAAGGCGACGCCGGCGGCGGTCGGCTCCGGGCGCGGCTGTTCGTGCAGGCGCTCGAGCAGCGGCGCCAGCTTCAGAAGCGCGTTGTCGCCCAGCGATGGGACCGACCCGTGTCCCGCCTTTCCGTGCGCTCGCAGACGGAACCTCCAGACCCCCTTTTCCCCGACGCAGAGCGTGTATAGGCGACGTCCATCGATCTCGAAGCAGGGTCCGCCGCCCTCGTTTAGGACGAACTCGGCTCGGACCTTCTCGGGGTGCTCCTCGCAGAGCCACTTCGCGCCCTTGATCGCGCCGGCCTCCTCGTCGGCCGTGCAGACGAAGAGCAACTCGCCGGCTGGCCGCCAGCCGTCGCGCGCCAGCGCGATGCACGCGGCCGCCTCGGCCGCCACCTGATCCTTCATGTCCTGCGCTCCGCGCCCGCGAACCTCGCCGTCCACCACATCCCCGGCCCAGGGCGAGAAGCTCCAGTCCGCCTCGTCCTCGGCAGGAACGGTGTCGGCGTGCCCCAGCAGGCAGAGCGTTGGCCCCTCGCGTTCCCCGCGAAGGCGGGCGACCAGGTTGGGGCGCTGCGGATCGTCGGCGGCGAGCAGCTCGCACTCGAAGCCCGCGTCGATGAGCCGTTCGGCGAGGAGCTCCTGCACGGGAAGCTCCTTGTTCGGCGGGTTGGAGGTGTCGAGACGGATCAGCTCGCACAGAAGGCTGACGGCTTCGTCGCCCATCGCGGACCCCGTGGTGGTGCTGACCTCCTGCATGGAGGAATACTGACAGGGGTGGAACGACTCTTCGAGACCCCCGATGCGGACCGCGGCCGGCGCACGAGCGTGCCCACCGGCGACGCGCCGCTCGCCGTCCGTATGCGCCCCCGCTCGCTCGACGAGCTCGTGGGGCAATCCGAGCTGCTGCGCGTCGACTCCCCGTTGCGGATCGCGATCGAGTCAGGCGAGCCCCATTCAGCGATCCTGCACGGCCCGCCCGGGACGGGCAAGACCACGATCGCGCGGATCGTCGCGTCGGCCGCCCGTGGTGCCTTCGAGGAGGAGTCGGCCGTAAACGCGGGCCGGGCCGAGGTGCGCGAGATCCTGAAACGAGCCGATGAGCGTCGCCGAGCCTCGAATCAGCCAACCATCTTCTTCCTCGACGAGATCCATCGATTCAACAAGGCCCAGCAGGACGCGCTGCTTCCCGCGGTGGAGGAGGGCCTAGTCACGCTGATCGGCGCCACCACCGAGAACCCGTACTTCGAGGTGAACTCAGCGCTGTTGAGCCGCGCCCAGGTCTATGAGCTGGCGCCGCTGGGGGCCGCGGAGATCAGGGAGCTGATCGAGCGGGCGCTGGCCGACCCCGAGCGGGGGATCGCGGATCCGCCGGAGGTCGCCGACGATGCGATTGAGCTCTTGGCCACCCGGTCCGATGGCGATGCCCGGATCGCGCTCGGCGCCCTCGAGCGGGCGGTCGAGACGGCCAGGGCGGGAGGGGATGGCGTCGACCTCGGGACCGCCGAGGACGCCCTCCAGCGAAAGGCGGTGCGCTTCGATCGCGAGGGCGACCAGCACTACGACTACGCCTCCGCCTGGATCAAGGCAACGCGGGGGTCTGATGTCGACGCCTCCCTCTACTACCTCGCCGTGATGCTGGAGGGTGGGGAGGACCCGCGCTTCATCGCTCGGCGGATGGTCATCTTCGCGTCCGAGGACATCGGGAACGCGGACCCGCAGGCGCTGGTCGTGGCGACCGCAGCGGGGCAGGCCGTCGATCGTGTCGGCCTGCCCGAATGCCAGCTCAACCTCGCTCAGGCCACCGTCTACCTGGCGCTGGCGCCGAAGTCGAATGCCTCCATGGTGGGTCTCTCAGCCGCAATGGCGCATATCCGCGAGCACGGCGCGAAGCTGCCTCCGGACTACCTTCGAGACGCTCATTACCCGGGCGCCAAGGCTCTCGGCCGCGGGCAGGGCTACGTCTATCCGCACGACGAGGAGGGCGGCGTCGCCGACCAGCCGTTGCTACCTGACGAGGTCGGGGACGCGCGCTTTTACCGCCCGACGGGGAGGGGTTTCGAGGAGGAGCTGGGCCGCAGGCTGGAGGAGCTTCGCCGCCGGTTCGGCGGCGGCTAGAGACACAGTCCCCGGTGTTCGCTCAGTTGGCGGTCGCCGTGGCCCGGGCCACGAGGTCGCGGAGCTCCTCGAAGGAGCGCGGATCGATCGTGTGCCCCCCAGGGTGCTCGCGATAGGTCAGATCCACGTGTCCCGTGAGCAGGTCGCGCGACGCCCGCCCGAACTCCACGGGGATGATGGGATCCGCGGTGCCGTGCGCGTGGTAGACGGGGAGGTCGGCACGGTCGGTGAAGTCCGGGGCCCACCCCTCCGCACCGGGCACGAACGACGAGAGCGCCATGATCGCGGCGGGGCGCGGGCGGCCTGGGCCGAGTCCCATGGCGTAGGACATGACGCCGCCCTGCGAGAAGCCTCCGAGCACGGTGCGCTCGGGCGGCACGCCCGTCGCGCCGGCGAGCGCGTCCAGCCATGCACCGAGCCGCTCGTAGGCGAGCGCGAACGACTCCCGATGCGGGTAGCCAACCCGCTCCACGATGTACCAGTGGTTGCCCTCGTGCCCTGGAGGCCGGAGCGGCGCGCGCGGGGTGAACGCCTCGAGCCGGTGCTCGGGATCGAGCAGGTCCACGAGCGGGAAGAGGTCGTGCTCGTCGACGCCCCGGCCGTGCATGAGGACGAGGGCACCGGCTGGTTCCCCCTCAGCCGGACGATGACGATGGACCAGGTCGCCAAGCGGCATGGACAGAACGCTACCCGGCTTGGACGATCACCTGCGGACGCCCTCGGCGTCCTTAGAGGCTGCTGCCGGAATACAGGTGTTCCGGCAAACTTCACCGGATGGGCAAGCTCGAGTCCTTCAACCCCACTACGGGCGAGCTGGTCGGGACGGTCGAGACGATTCAGCCGCAGCAGGTGGACGGCGTCGTCGCCGAGATCGCGGAGGTCCAGCCGTTCTGGGCCCAGCTTTCGCTCACGGATCGCGCGCGCTACCTGCGCCGCGCCGCCGACGTGCTGCTCGACGAGATCGATGAAGTGGCCGAGCTCTTGACGCGCGAGCAGGGTAAGCCGCTGGTCGAGTCGTACACGATGGAGGTCGTCCCGACGATCGACACGCTGCACTGGCTCGCGGACAACGTGCCGGCGATCCTCGGCAGCGAGCCGATCTCGATGCGGCAGGCGCTGTTCTTGACCAAGCAGGCGAAGTTCATCTACGAGCCGCTGGGCGTGGTGGCGGTCATCGCCCCTTGGAACTATCCCTGGTCGATCCCGTTCGGTGAAGTCGCGATCGCGCTCGCCGCCGGCAACGGTGTGGCGCTCAAGCCGGCGAGCCTGACGCCGCTCCTGGGCGAGCGGATCCAGTCGATCTTCGAGACGGCCGGGTTCCCGGAGGGGCTGGTCCGTGCCGTCCACGGCGGTGGCAAGATCGGTCAGGCGCTGTGCGAGAGCGACGGCATTCGCAAGGTGTTCTTCACCGGCTCGATCGAGGTGGGCAGGTCGGTGGGCGAGCTCTGCGCGCGCAACATGAAGGGCTCGGTCCTGGAGCTCGGCGGAAAGGATCCGCAGATCGTCTGCGCGGATGCCGACCTCGACAACGCGATCTCGGGTTGCGTCTGGGGAGGATTCGCCAACTCCGGCCAGACCTGTTCAGGGATCGAGCGGACCTACGTCGTTCGCGACGTCGCAGACGAGTTCCTCGCGGGGGTGGTGGATCGGGCGGGCGAGCTCACGTTGGGGGACCCCCTCCGGTGGGACACGGAGTCGGGGCCGATGGTCTCGAAGGACCAGTTCGATCTCGTCACCGAGCTGGTCGACGACGCGCTCGCCTCAGGGGCTGAGCGGCTCGTCGGTGGCCCCCGCGCCGTCGACGGCTTTCCCGGCCACTTCATCGCTCCCACGGTGCTGGGCGGCGTCACCGACGAGATGCGGATCATGAAGGAGGAGATCTTCGGCCCAGTCGTCCCCGTGATCACCGTCGATTCCGACGAGGAGGCGCTCGAGCGCGCGAACGACTCGAACTTCGGCCTCGGCGCGTCCGTCTGGACGCGTGACCGAGCCAAGGGCGAGCGCATGGCCCGCCGGATCGAGTCGGGCATGGTGTGGATCAACGACCACTCGTTCACGCACGCAGCCTGCCAGTGCTCGTGGGGCGGCGTGAAGGATTCTGGCCTTGGCCGCTCCCACTCGAAATTCGGCCTGTACGAGTGCGCCGCGGTGAAGATGGTCGCCTGGGAGCCTGGCCGCACGCGCGATCTGTGGTGGCAGCCCTACGACGAGACGCTCGGCAAGGCGCTCCGCGCCTCGGCGCAGGTCCTCTACGGGCGCAACGGGCAACGGGTCAAGGCGCTGCGCGACGGTGGCTTTGCGCTCGCGAAGGTGGGCGCTCGCACGCTCCGCAAGGGGGAGTAGACAGGCTCAGCGATTGATCACCGTCAAGACGTTCGGCGACCACTCGCTGTGCTTCTTGGGGTTGTCCTTGTCCTGGGAGCGCACACGGAAACGGTAGGTCTTGCCCTCCTGCGCCGGGGCCGGCTTGTCGTTGCGGCCGAAGCGCCCCGTGGTGGCCTTCGTGTCCCGCTTCCAGTGCTTCCAAGCACCGTTGCCCTTGCGGTAGTCGACGTCGAACCGATCGCCCGTATCGGCTGAGTCAGTGGCCCACATGAGGACGAACTCGTAATGGTCGTCAACGAACTGAATGCGAAGGTCGGGAGAGATGCGGACCTCGCCCGACATCCCGGAGCCGCCCGGGCTGCCGTGCAGCACGCAGTAGTAGGGGTAGGTGCCCGCCGAGGGGTCAATCCTGTACTCGTCGTCGAAGACCTTGGGGCGACCGGAGCGGAACAGCTTGCGGTCCTGGACGACGTTGTGCTCGTCGGAGTTCTCGAGATCCCAGTTCCACGCCAATCCGCCTCCGCCAACGGTCTGGCTCACGCTCTCGGGATCGAAGCTGTCTCCGCCCTCGTCCGTGACGAGGACGTTCACGGGGGCGGGGCCGCCCTGGGCATTGCCGGCGATTGCGAGCGCAACGGCTCCCGCCAAGCCCAAGACCACCATCGTCCGCTTCCCTGCTTGCATGGATTCGCCCCCTCGTTGAGACAATGGGCACTGTAGTGAGCGAGGTGGCCTCTGTCCAGAGCGCGCGGGCACTCGGCGGCGGCAATGCGGCCTCGGAGCCGGCTGTGCTGGTCGCCGGGCTGGAACGCAGCTACGGCGACCTCGTCGCCCTCCGCGACGTCTCCCTGTCGCTCCCCGCCGGCGAGACGCTGGCGCTCCTCGGCCCCAACGGCGCCGGCAAGACGACGCTCCTGCGAATCCTCGCGACGTTGCTTCGCCCAGGCGCCGGCGAGGCGGCCGTCCTCGGCGCTCCACTGCCTCGCGAGGCCTGGAAAGTGCGTGGTCGCATCGGCTACCTTGGGCATGCTCCCCTGCTCTACCGCGATCTGACGCTGGCCGAGAACCTTGCGTTCCACGCCCGCCTTCACAGGATCGAGCGAGCCCCCGAACGGATCGGCGAGCTGCTCGCGGCAGTCCGACTCGAGCGCCGCTCTGGTGAGCTCGTCCGCAACCTCTCGGCCGGGATGGTGCAGCGGGGTGCCGTCTGCCGGGCGGTGCTGCACGAGCCCGAGCTTCTGCTCCTCGACGAGCCGCGCTCCCACCTCGATCCCGACGCAGCGGCACTCGTGGAGCCGTTGATCGGCCGCGGCAGCGGCGCCACGCGGGTGCTCGTGAGCCACGATGTCGAAGCGGCACTTTCGGAATCCGATCGGGCATTGGTCCTGGGCGCGGGCGGCGCCGTCGCCTACGAGGGAGAGGCGACCGGCGTCTCGCCGGGCGACGCGCGCGCCGCATTCGGAGGCAGGCCGTGAGTGCCTTTCGGGTGATCCTCGCGAAGGATCTGCGCGTTGAGCTCCGCACGCTGCAGTCGGTGCCGGCGATGGCCCTGTTCGCGATGACCACGTTCATCCTCTTTCGCTTCGGCCTCGACCGCGAGGAGCTCACGGGAAGCCTGGCTGCCGGGGTGATCCTCGCGACCGTGCTGTTCGCGGCGATCCTCGCGATCAATCGGCTCTTCGTCCCCGAGCGCGAGGAGGGCGGCTTCGACGGAATCCGCCTCGCGCCGGTGGACCCCTCGTCGCTGTACGCCGCCAAGGCGGTGGCGCTTGTGACCTACCTCCTGGTGCTAGAGGCGCTCGCCCTGCCGGCCTTCGCGTTCCTGTTTCGGGATTCGGCCGCAGGGCTCGTGCCGCTCGTGGGAGTCCTCGTCCTCGTGGATCTCGGGCTCGCGGCCGTCGGCGTATTGGTCTCTGCGATCGGGGTCAACTCGAGCGCCCGTGACCTGATCGTCCCGCTGCTCCTGCTCCCGTTCGCGGTGCCGGTGATGATCGCGGCGGCTGGGGCTGCCGCGCCGCTGCTCGAGGCAGGGGGGCCGTCGTTCGACGAGGTCGGCAAGTGGGTCGCGATCCTCGCGCTCTACGACGCCGTTTTCGCGGCCATCGGGTACGCGGTCTACGACTTCGTGCTGGAGGACTGAGCCAATCGACGCCCCTCTACGATGTTTCGCGTGTCCGGCGTGAACGCGTTCAGCCTCAGAAACCTCGCTCTGGCGACGGTCGCGATGCTCGTTGTCGGCTTCGCGCTGGTGTTCTTCTACGCCCCGCTCGACGCCGATCAGGGATTCATCCAGAAGATCTTCTATCTCCACGTGCCCCTCGCGCTCTGCGCCCTCGTGGGATTCGTCGTCGCTGCGGTGCACGCGATCCGACACCTGCGCACGGGGGATCCGGTGCACGACGCCCGCGCCTACGTCTCGATCCACCTCTCGATCATCTTCGGGGTCGCGGTCCTCATCACCGGATCGATCTGGGCGCGCGCCTCCTGGGGCAAGTGGTGGGTGTGGGACGAGCCGACGCTGGTCTCGTTCCTGATCGTCTTCCTCCTCTACTGCACCTACTACCCACTGAGATTCGCGATCGCGGACCGCGACCGGCAGGCGCGCTATGCCTCGGTGTTCGCGATCACGGCAGGCGCCTTCGTCCCGCTCAACTTCGCGGCCGTCCGCGCTGCCGAGTCCCTCGTACACCCGCGGACCTTCGCCACTGCGGAGGGCGGCCTTCCAGGCGAGATGTGGCTCACTTTCGCGGTCTGCCTGGTGGGCATGGCGCTGTTGTGGGTGAGCCTCGTTCGCTTCGAGCTGGTGGCGAAGTCCGCCGCTGCCCGCATCTTGCGTCTCCGCCGAGCCCTTGACGCCGAGGCGCCGGCGAGACAGGCGTCGCGGATCGCTCCGGCGGTCCCCTCGCGAGCGACCTCGAGCTGATGCCCGCGCTACCTCTCGACGAGGCCGGCAAGTACGTGGCCGCCGCCTACATCGTGTTCCTGGCCCTCGTGCTGATCTACGTGGCGATCATGGCGGCGAAGCTGGCGCGGATCGAGCGCGAGCTGGGCGAGCTGGCTGATCTCGCCGAGGAGCGCCGCGATGGCTGAGCTCCTGGCGATCGGGGTGTCGCACAAGACCGCTCCCCTGGAGCTGCGCGACCGTCTCGCCCTGACCGAGGGCCGCGCCGTCTCCGTGCTGGGCGAGCTGGCGGGGGTCGACGAGATTCAGGAGGCCGCCTCGATCTCCACCTGCAACCGAACCGAGCTCTACCTCTACGCGGCCGACGGGGTCGCCGCCGAGTCGCGTGCCCTGGCGGCCCTCGCGCGCGAGGCGGATACCAGGCCCACAGAGCTCGTGGGCCACCTGTACTCGCTGCGCGGTGGCGAGGCGGCCGAGCATCTCTTCGGCGTCACGGCCGGCCTCGACTCCATGATCATCGGCGAGGCCGAGATCCAGGGTCAGGTCAAGCGGGCGTACGAGCTGGCGCTGGTGGAGGGTGCCACCGGCCCGGTGCTCAACCGGCTCTTCCGTGGGGCGCTCGCCGCGGGCAAGCGCGCTCGCACGGAGACGGCGATCTCGGTGCGGGCACTCTCGGTGCCGCAGGTGGCGGTGGAGCAAGCCCAGCGGACCATCGGCGAGCTGGGCAGCCGCCGGGTGCTGGTGGTCGGTGCCGGCGAAACCGCCGAGCTCACCGCCCGCGCCCTCGCGGCCCGCGGGGTCGAGGCGGTGTTCATCGCCAACCGCCGCCACGACCGGGCGATCGGCCTCGCCCAGCGCTTCGGCGGTCGGGCCATCCGCTTCGAGGACCTGCCCGAGGAGATGGCGGAGGCCGACATCGTCGCTGCGTCCACCAGCTCGCCGCACCACGTGATCGAACACGACGCCCTCACCGAGGTGATGGAGATGCGCGACGGGCGGCCGTTGCTTCTGATCGACCTGGCCGTCCCGCGCGACATCCACCCCTCCTGCCGTGATGTGCCCGGTGTGCGCCTCTACGACATGGACGATCTCCAGGAGCTCGTCGAACGCAACCTCTCCTCGCGCCAGGCAGAGGCCCAGCGCGTGCGGAGCCTGCTGCGCGCCGAGCTTGCCCGGTTCGAGCGCTGGCTCGCGATTCAGGATGTGACTCCGACGATCGCGGCGCTGCGGTCGCGCGGCGAGGAGATCGTGGATCGGGTTCTTGCCGAGAACGACGGCCGCTGGGAGTCGCTCAGCGATGCGGACCGCGAACGCGTTCAGGCGATGGCGCGCGCGATCTCGAGCCGGATACTCCACGAGCCGACGCTACGGCTGCGGCGCTCGGACGATGAGGACGACGCCTACGCCAAGGTCGCCGCGCTGCGGGAGCTCTTCGGCCTCGACCCAGAGTCCGAGCCGCTCGGCGGCGAGGGCGAGGTGCGCGAGCTGCCGCGGCGCGAAGAGCGCGGCTGACCCAGGTGGGCCAGTCGGTGGAGACCCGCCGTCTGCGATTGGGGACCCGCGGGAGCGCGCTGGCGTTGATCCAGGCCGAGGTGGTGGCGCGGGCCTTGGGGGGCGCAGAGGTGGTGCCCGTGCGCACGGCCGACGGGGACGTGGGCGACAAGGCACGGTTCGTTCGCGGTATCGAGCAGGCGCTCCTCGACGGCGAGGTCGACGTGGCGGTGCACTCGGCCAAGGACCTGCCCGGCGAGCTCCCGGACGGCCTCGACATCGTCGCTGTGCCCGGGCGGGAGGACCCCGCCGACGCCTTCATCGGTTCGGCGGGCTCGCTGGGAGAGCTCCCCGAGGGCGCCCGCATCGGTACTTCGAGCCTCCGGCGCCGGGCTCAGCTGCTTGCCCTGCGCCCCGATCTGGAGGTGGTCGAGCTCCACGGGAACGTGGACACGAGGCTCGACAAGCTCGCCGCCGGAGAGGCGGACGGAATCGTCCTGGCGGCGGCCGGCCTCCGCCGCCTCGGGCGCGCCGATGAGATCTCGTTCACATTTGACGTCGCGGAGATGACGCCCGCAGCGGGCCAGGGGGCGCTCGCCCTCGAAGCTCGCGTGGACGACGAGCCGAGCGTCACGGCCGCGGGGCATCTTCACGAACGCGCCGCGGTGATCGAGCTTGAGGCGGAACGGGCGGCCACCGCCGCCCTGGGCGCGAGTTGCCACACCCCCGTCGGCGTTTTGGCTCACGCCAGCGGAGACGGTGTTCGGGTGGAGGGTTTCGCCGGCCTGCCGGATGGAAGCGAATGGATCCGCGACAGCGTCGAGGGTGAGGGCGCGAAGGCCGCGGCCGCCGGGCGCGAGCTGGCGAGCCGAATGCTGGCGGCGGGAGCAGGGGAGCTTCTGGAGCGAGCCGAGGCGGCGGCTTAGGGCTCACCGCCACTACGGTTGCGCCGTGGCGAAGATAAGCCAGCTCGACGCCGGCGCCGCGCGGCAAGGGGTCGTCTACCTCGTTGGTGCGGGCCCCGGTGACCCGGGGCTCATGACCATTCGCGCGCTGGAGCTCCTCGCGAGCGCCGACGTGATCCTCTTCGACCGGCTCATTCCCTCGGGCGCCCTGGATGGGGCCCGCAGCGAGGCGGAGCTGATCTACGTGGGCAAGCGGCCTGGCGACGCGGCGATGCCCCAGGGCGAGATCGAGGAGCGGATGGCAGGCCGGGCCCGAGAGGGCCGCAGCGTTGTGCGCCTCAAAGGTGGCGACCCGTTCGTGTTCGGACGTGGTGGGGAGGAGGCAGAGGCCCTGGCGCGCGCCGGTATCCCATTCGAGGTGGTGCCCGGCGTTACCTCCGGCGTCGCTGCGCCTGCCTACGCGGGCATTCCGGTCACCCATCGCGATGACGCCGGCGCCGTCGCGTTCGTGACGGGTCACGAGGATCCGGCCAAGGCCGAGAGCGCCATCGACTGGGAGTCGCTCGCCAGCTTCCCCGGCACGCTCGTCCTCTACATGGGCGTCGGTCGCGTGCGCGAGATCGCCGCCGCGCTCATCGGCGCCGGCCGCGATCCGGCCGAGCCTGCGGCGGCCGTGGAGCGGGGGACGATGCCGACGCAACGAACGGTTCTGACGACGCTCGAGGGACTGGCCGACGCGGTCGCCGGCGCGGGTTTGAAACCTCCGGCCATCCTCGTGGTTGGCGCGGTGGCGGCCCGGCGCGAGGGGATCGCATGGCTCGAGCGTCGCCCGCTTCACGGCGTCCGCGTGGTCGTGACCCGTGCGCGAGCACAGGCGAGCGGGATCTCTCGCGCGCTCGCGAGCCTGGGCGCTGAGGTGATCGAGCTGCCGGCGATACGAATCGAGCCGCGCATCGAAGAGCCACAGGTGCGCGACGCCGTGTCCTCGCTTCACACGTACGCGCTCGTCTGCCTGACGAGCCCAAACGGGGTTCGTCTGCTCTTTAAGGCCATGGCTGCGCAGGGCCGCGATGCTCGCGCGCTCGCCGCGGCGACAGTGGCGGCGATCGGCCCGGGGACCGCAGCGGCGCTGCGCGAGCACGGGGTAATTGCCGACATCGTCCCGGAGCGCTTCGTTGCCGAGGCGCTGATCGACTCCCTCGCGGAAGTCGACGTTGCGGGCAAGCCCGCGCTCCTCGCCAGGGCCGCCGAGGCCCGCGAGGTGCTGCCCGCGGCGCTGCGCGAGCGCGGCGCCGAGCTCGACGTGGTGGCGCTCTATGAGACGGTCACCGAAGAGCCCGATGAGGCCGCGGTCGAGGCGGCGCTCAAGGCCGACTACGTGACCTTCACCTCGTCGTCCACGGTGCGAAATCTGCTCTCGGTGCTGGGCGACCGCCGGCCGCCCTCAGCGAGAGTCGTCTCGATCGGCCCGGTCACGAGCCAGACCGCCCGCGAGGCTGGGCTGGAGGTGCACATGGAGGCAGATCGCCACGATCCAGCCGGTCTGGTCGCGGCCCTGGTCGCCGACGCCCAGCGAGGGGATGCCTAGACGCTGTGGACCCGCGGCCGATCACCTTCCTCTCCGACTACGGGCACGATGACGAGTTCGCTGGGGTCTGCCGAGCCGTAATTCGGCGCATCTCGCCCGAGGCCGTGATCACCGACCTGACCCACGCGATCACTCCCTTCGCGGTGGCGGAGGGCGGAGCGGTTCTGGCGAGAGCTCTGCGCTACTGCGCGCCCGGGGTGCACCTGGCGGTGGTCGATCCCGGGGTGGGATCGCCGCGGCGGGCCATCGCCGTTCGGGCTGCGGCGGAGGATCGCGTTCTCGTCGGCCCGGATAACGGTCTGCTCACCCCTGCGCTCGAGGCGTTCGGGGGAGGCGCGGAGGCGGTGGACCTCGAGGGCTCGCGGTTTCGCCTCGAGCCCGTTTCGGCGACGTTCCATGGCCGGGACCTCTTCGCGCCCGTCGCGGCGCACCTCGCGATGGGCGTGGCCCTGGCCGACGCCGGGGAGGCGATCGATCCGTCCTCGCTCGTCGCGGGGAAGCTCACCGGTCCGCACATGGAGCCCGGCGTCCTTACCGTTCGGGTGGTCTCCGTCGACCGCTTCGGCAATGTTGCCCTCGACGCGAACCGAGCGCATCTCTCCGAGGCGGGCCTGGATGGGCATGACCCACTCCGGCTCGAGGTCGGGGGTCGATCGACCGAGGTGGGAATTGCTCGAACGTTCGCCGAGGTCGAAGTCGGTGTCCTCATCCTCTACGAGAGCTCCCATGGTGCGCTGGGCCTGGGGGTGAACCAGGGGTCGGCCGCCGCCGCACTGGAGCTCGCGGGAGGGGATGAGCTCACCCTGCGCGCGCCGTGAGCGAGCCCACTCGTCTCGGGCGACCTCATCACCATTGGCGACGCACCGACTCGACCAACGAACGTGCGCGGGAGCTCGTGACGGCGGGGGCTCCGTCAGGCACGGTGCTCACTGCGGACGAGCAGGTCTCAGGACGCGGCCGGCACGGACGGGCTTGGAGCGCTCCGCCCGCTGCGGCACTGCTCTATTCGGCAATCCTCCGCCCGCTCGATCTCCGGCACCGACTCCTGCCCCTCTCCGTGCCGCTTGCGGTTTGCGGTGCGGTCGAGGCGATCGCCCCGCTCGCCTGCATGGTCAAATGGCCAAACGACGTTTGGATCGACGAGCGCAAGGTCGCCGGCGTCTTGATCGAGGCGCGGCCGCCTGACTGGGCGGTGATCGGCGTCGGGATCAACCTCTCGATCGCACCAGACCAGTTCCCCGCCGACCTGCGCTGGCCGGCCGCTTCGGTGGGCCACGGGGCGACGGCCCCAGCCGCGCGGGAGGCGCTGGACGCCGCGCTCGGCCGGTGGGTGGAGGCCGAGGACGAGGTCGTCCTCGCCGAGTTCGAAAGACGCGACGTGCTCCGGGGGCGAGAGCTCTCCTGGGAGGCCGCCGGCGAGCACGGATCGGGCACCGGCAAAGCGGCCGGGATCGACGGGCGGGGGAACCTGCTGGTGGCGACCGAGGAAGGGAAGCAGCTGGCCCTCGGCTCAGGCGAGATCAGCCTGCGCCTGTCAGCGGAACGCCACCAGAGCTAGGCCTCGTCTGAAGCGTCCCCCAGCTTCTCGCGCTCGCGGGGCTTGGAGCCGTCCTTGCCCTTCTCGCCCTTGCCCTGCCCGTTGGCCTCGCCCGCGTTCTCCCCGTTTGCCTTCCCCTTCCCCTTGCGCCGCCGCCGGCGCTTCGAGCCGCCTGACTTGGGGAAGTTCCGCAGGAGCTCACGGGCGACGGCCGAGGGCTTGCGAGCCATGCGCATCCGCGCCCCGCGCAGCACCTCCTCGGCCTCGGGTGTATGCGCGACCGCGGCGGCGAGCAGGGCGATGGCGAGACGGCGGTCCTGCTGACGTGCGGCGTGAACGATCCGGCGGGCGTTGCGGCCGTGGGCGCGCCCGGATGAGTTGACGAAGAGGCCGAGCAGGCGTTTGGTCTCGGGCCAGCGCTGGACCGCGTATTCCTCGTGCAGCTCGCGCGTGAAGGAGGCGAGGCGCCAGACCCACGCCTGCGCCTGATCGCGGCGACCGATGCGCTGCTCGGCGAGCGCCTGCAAGAGGAGCTTCACGCCGGCGCGCCGCTCGTCGCGAGGCCAGGTGGCCACGACCTCGGCCGCGTCGTCGAAGGCCTCGGCGTCGCGGAGCGCGGCGATCTCGCCCAGAGCCTTCAGGCGGAGCTGATGGTTGCGGTTGCGCTGGACGCAGGTCAGCAGGTAGCGGCGCCGCAGCTCCTTCGACTGGTCGTGCTGGATCATCGCCTTGGCACGACGCCAGTTGTTCGGGGTTACGCGAGCCCCCGCCAGCGCCGCCCACGCGTGCTGCTCGGAGAAGTTCAGGTTCTCGACCGCTATCCGCCACAGCTCGCGCTCGAGGATCTGCAGGCGACGCTCTGGGTCGGCCGAAACGGGCACTACGCGCCGCTCGACTCGCACTCGGCGGCCGCGGCCGCGGCGAACCGGGCCGACGACGATTGCGCCGCCGCGGTAGACGTCGCGGTCGAGCAGGGAGTGGAGCGTCACGATCGTCTCGTCGCTCGTCGTCGCCGGATGGACGAAATCGATCACGAGGCCCGCCTCCTTGCCGGGGTTGCGGCGGGTAACCCGTCCCACGCGCTGCTGGTAGACGCGGCGCGAGGCTGTGGGCGCCAGGTGCATGCAGATCGTCGCTCGCGGCGAGTTCCAGCCCTCGGCCAAGAGCATCGCGTTGCAGAGCACGTCGACCTCTCCTCGCTCGAACGCGGCGAGGATCTCAGCCAGGTCGCGCTTCGGCGTCTCGCCCGAGACGGCACGGGCGTTGATGCCCGCCGCCTGGAAGGAGGCAGCGACGTGGTTGGCGTGCCGCACGCCGGCCGTGTACACGACGCCGGGCACATTGCGAAAGCGCGAGCGATAGAGGTCGGCGACGGCGACGTTGAAGGGCTCCTGGTCGAGCAGCTTCGCTAGCTCCTCCTGGTCGAAGTCCTGGTCCACCTCGCCACGGCGCAGCGGGACCTTGGCGATCGTGCGGACGCCCGGGCCGGGCGGGATCCGCAGGCAGCGCAGTGGGGAGATGACTCCGCGGCGAGCTGCCTGGGCCAGGTCGAAGCGCGAGGTTTGCGTTGGGAAGAGGTCAGCGACGTGGCGGGCGATCAGAGCGCCGGTAGCCGTCATCCCGATGAAGACGGGGCCCGGCCAGTCGCGGATGCAGGAGCTCGTCTTCTCGCCGAGGGCCGTGTGGGCCTCGTCGCAGATCACGATCGAATAGGCGTTCGAGATCTTGCTCGAGTTCCGCACGAACCACTGGTAGGTCTCGACCGTGACAGGGCCGTAGGGATGGTCGTCGCCGCGCATGAGCGGCGGCGAGAGGCGCTCCTTGTAGCCGCGATCTGAGATCTCGCCGATGAACTGGTCGACGAGGTTGCGGCGATGCGTGAGGATCAGTACTCCACCCGTTCGCGACGCCTCGACGAAACCGACGGCCGCGACGGTCTTCCCGGCCCCGGTCGCGTGCTCGAACCAGAAGCGGCGATCGGCACCTGGGTCATCGATGACCTCGAGGTCGGCCTGCTCGGCCTCATCGTCGGGCGAGCGCTCCTCCTCCCAGTCTTGAGGTTCCTCGTCGGGCGCGAGCTCGTCGTCGAGGGGCTCTGCCTCCTCATCGGCCGCGTCCGGCAGCTCCGCGGCCGCAGCCGGAACGCCGTTGGCGCTCCCTTGCTCGTCCTCGTCGGGACCGGCGTCGTCCGCAACGGCGGAGGCGCCGTTACCTGACCCGTTGGCGCGTGAGTGGCCGTTCAGCTCGAGCTCGGCGACGAGGGCGGCGAGCGTGCCGGAAAGCGCATCGATCTGGTGCTCGGAGAGCTCGGCGCCGTCGAGGAGCTTGGGTGGCTCCTCCGAGAGCAGCCGCTCGAGGCCGAGCATGAGCGAGTACTCGCTCCGCCAGTCCATCGAGGGGAACTCCGCCCCGTCGTCCAGCTCTAAAAGCGCGGCATCGACCGCTCGCCGCCGCGCGGTTCCCGGCGCGAGCGCAGCGAGGTCCTCGCCCTCCAAGAGGACCGGCTCGCGCGTGAACTCGCGCACTCTTTCCAGATCGGCGTCTGCTAGCGACGATCGCGCCGCGCTCGCGGCGACTTGCGTGGTTTTTGCCATGGGACAGGGACCTGTTGGGCTCCCCGCCGCCGATTCGAAAAATGATCGAACCGGGGGCACGGAGCGCAGTAACCTCGGTTGGAGGCGGACACCGGGCGGGAAAATCCCCACAGGCCCGTCCGGCGCTACTCCGGTGTTCCGAACGTCGGAACCGACCTAGAAAGTACCAGCCTGAGCGACCGATGCACGCCAGACTTGCCGTAGTCAGCACCTGCGCGGCCATCGCGCTCACACTCTGTGCGTGCGGGGGAAACGATGAGCAGGGAGACGACGTGGGCAATCCGGAGTCCCAGGTATCCGTCGAGGACGCGACGGCGCCGCTCGAGGACACGTCGCCCGAGCTGGCCGCCATCCGCGAGCAGGGCAATGAGCTGCTCGAAGGGGGGACGGAAGCCTTCGGCGAGCGCCTCACGGAGCTCCAGGGCACTCCCGTCGTCGTCAACAAATGGGCATCGTGGTGCGGCCCGTGCAGAGCCGAGTTCCCGTACTTCCAGTCAGCCGCTCTCGAACGGGGCGACGAGATCGCCTTCCTCGGCATCGACTCGGGCGATGCCGACGACGTCGCCAACACCTTCCTCCAGGAGCTCCCGCTGCCCTACCCGAGCTACGTAGACCCCGACCTCGAGATCCAGAGGGAGTTTCTCGACAATCCGGTGGGCTTTCCGGCCACCGGATTTCTATGACTCGAAGGGTGACCTTGCCTTCGTCCATCAAGGCCCGTACGCCTCCGAGGAGGACCTGGTTGCGGATATCGAGAGGTACGCGAGGTAGCGGACCCGGAGGTACCGGATAATTGACCCCGTGACGCGCCCAAGCCTGACTCCTCCTTTCAGTGCTGTCGGTCCTGGCAGGTTGCTTCGGGCTCCTCACGGCCGCCACCGCCCAAACACCCGGCATCGCCTACTCGATCGAGCTCACCGGCACGATCGACCCGGCCACCGAGGCCTGGATGGGGAAGGCGCTCGAGGAGGCCGAGGAGGCCGATGCCGAGATCGCGATCGTCCGTCTCGACACCCCCGGCGGGTTGGACACGTCGATGCGGGAGATCATCCAGGACATCATCGCCGCGCCGATGCCCGTCGTCGTCTACGTCTCACCCGACGGCGCCCGCGCGGCCTCGGCTGGCCTCTTCATCACCCAGGCCGCGGACGTCGCGGCGATGGCGCCTCAGACGAACATCGGATCCGCGTCGCCCGTCTCGGTCGGGGGCGGCGACGTGGACGAGACCCTCGGCCGCAAGATCGAGAACGACGCCGCCGCTTATGTGCGCGCGCTGGCCGAGGAGCACGGGCGCAACGGCGACCTCGCTGAGCAGATGGTCACGGAGGCCGAGAACGTCACCGCGGCAGAGGCCCTCGAGCAAGGCCTGATCGACATTGTCGCCGGCACCGAGGAGGAGCTGCTTGGAGCGCTCGACGGGTTCGAGGTCAAGGGCCCGAAGGAGGGGGTCACGCTCGAGACGGCGGGCCTTGAGATCGAGCCTCACGACATGCCGCTCCAGTTCGACCTGCTGCAGATCATCGTCAACCCGACCGTCTCGTTCCTGCTCCTCTCCGCCGGCCTGCTGGGCCTGGCGATCGAGATCTTCAGCCCGGGCTTGGTCGCCCCTGGGGCGCTCGGGCTCGTCTCGTTCCTCCTGGGGCTCTACGGGACTTCCCAGCTTCCGGTCACGCTGGCCGGCATCGCGCTGCTCTTCGTCGGCGTCGCGCTGATCATCGCCGAGGCCCACGTGGCGGCGGGCGGCATCATGGGCGTGGTGGGGGTGATCGCCATCGTCCTGGCGGGGCTCTTGCTCTACGACACCAACTCCGAGGCGCTCGACGTCTCGGTCCCTGCGGTGATCGCCGCCGGCGTCGTCCTGGGCGGCCTGCTGGCGATCGCCGCCAAGAAGGTGGTCGAAGCACGCCGCAATCCGGCGAGGACCGGCTGGGAGGAGCTCGTTGACGCGGAGGCGCTCGTGCGCCAGCCGCTCGACCCCGTCGGTCAGGTGTTCGTTGAGGGGGCGCTCTGGCGGGCCGAGGCGAACGATGGGGTGGGCCGCATCCCCGCCGGCGCTAGAGTCCGCGTCCAGTCGGTTGAGGGCCTGACCCTGCGGGTCCGGCCGGTAGATGAAGAAGGAGATTCCTAAGTGACAGTAGGCCTCGCGATCGTCGCAGTAGTTGCGGTACTCCTGCTGATCATCATCGCCTCGTCGGTGCGAATCCTGCGCGAGTACGAGCGGGGCGTCATCTTCCGGCTCGGACGGCTCATCGCTCAGAAGGGGCCTGGACTCATCCTGCTGATCCCGATCGTCGACCAGATGGTGCGGGTTGACCTGCGCACGGTGACCCTCAACGTGCCCCCGCAGGAGCTGATCACCCGCGACAACGTGACCGTGCGCGTGAACGCCGTCGCCTACTTCCGGGTTATCGATCCCAACAAGGCGGTGACCGAGGTCGAGAACTTCCTGCTGGCGACGTCCCAGATCGCACAGACGACTTTGCGCTCGGTGCTCGGCAAGGCCGAGCTTGACTCGTTGCTCGCCGAGCGCGAGCGGCTCAATCTGGAGCTGCAGCAGATCATCGACGAGCAGACCGAGCCCTGGGGCGTGAAGGTGACCACGGTCGAGGTCAAGGACGTCGAGCTTCCTGTCGACATGCAGCGGGCGATCGCCCGTCAGGCGGAGGCCGAGCGCGAGCGTCGCGCGAAGGTGATCGCCGCCGACGGCGAGTTCCAGGCCGCTCAGAAGCTCTCCGACGCCGCCGACATCATCAGCCAGAACCCGGCGACCCTCCAGCTCCGTTACCTGCAGACCCTCCTGGAGATGGGCGTAAATCAGAACACGACGATCGTCTTTCCGCTGCCCATCGACCTGATCCAGGCGTTCACCCCCGCGCCGGGTGGTCCGCGACCGCGAAACCCGCAGGTCTCACCCTCGCCGAGCCCGGACCCCGATGCGCTGCCCGACGTCGAGCCGCCGCCTCCGCCGGAGGTCGAGCCCGCCGACGTCGAGCCCCCGCCGGAAGTCGAACCCCCGCCGCGCGCCTGACCGTCACGGGTGCCTCGAGGCCTGAGCGTCGATCGCGGTGAGCGCCGCGCCCGAGGTCCGCATCGACCAGCTCACCGGCCTGCGGGCGATCCTCGCCCCGGGCCGCGCGGAGCGACCGGACGCCTTCGCGCCCGAGCCCGTTCGCTCGCGCGCCGACGCAGCGGAGACCTGTCCGTTTTGCGAGGGGCGCGAGGACCGTACGCCGCCCGAGGTGTGGGCCGAGCGGCCCGAGGGCGGTGAGCCCGACTCGCCGGGGTGGATCGCGAGGTCTGTGCCAAACCTCTATCCGGCCATTGGCCGGCCCTCCGGTGATGACGAGGAAAACGATGCGCAGTCGGGGTTGTCCGGCGAGACGGCCCTGAGCGCCTCGGTCGACCCGCTCGGTGCCAGCCGGCGCGGAGCCGAGCCCAGCCTGTTCGCTTCAGTCCCCGCGGACGGGGCCCACGAGGTGATCGTGAACGCGCCGGAGCACCTGACGACCATGGCCGCCCTGCCCGACGAGCGGCTTGCGAGCGCCGTGGCCGCGTGGCGCGAACGCATGCGCGCGCACAGCCCATCGCCGTACGTGCACCTGATCGTCAACGAGGGACCGGCGGCGGGCGCGTCGCTCGAGCACACCCACGCGCAGCTCTACGCCTTGGCCTTCGTGCCGGCTGAGGTCGCGCGCGAGCGCGAGCGCGCTGCCGCTTACCACGAGCGCACGATGGGCGGCAATTTGCTCGGTGAAGTGGCGACCGAGGAGGTCCGGCGTCGTGAGCGACTCGTCGCCGTAGACGACGACGCGGTACTCGTGGCACCGTGGGCCTCGCGCTCTCCGTTCGAGCTGCGAGTGATCCCGCGGCGGCCCGCGCCGTCGTTCGAGCTGGACGGCGAGGCCGGCACCCGGATGATCGGCACGGCTCTGCGGGCGCTCGCGGCCGTCTTCGAGAGGCCCCCGCAGCTCAACCTCTGGGTGCGCACCGCTCCGCGTGGCGTCGAGGAGTTCTGCTGGCACGTCGACATCGTCCCCCGCCTCACGATCCGCGCCGGATTCGAACTCGGTACCGGCGTCGACCTCAACATCTATCCGCCAGAACGGGCGGCCTCCGACCTGCGGGCGGCAATCGCCTGAACAGACGTCCGAGAATCTGAGGCGCGCAGGGACTACAGTGCCCCGCGTGCCCGAGGCCGCCATGACCAAAACCGGACACGGCGTTGTCCCCGCCGATGACGGCTGGTTCGTCGTGAACCTCGCCGACACGCCGGCGATGCAGCACGAGGAATTCGGCACGGGGATCATCTTCGAGCCGCAGCCCGGGCACTTCCCGCACTTCGGCATCAACGTCCGCTGGCTCGACCCGGGACAACCCGCGTCGCTCTACCACGCGGAGTCCGCGCAGGAGGCCTTCATCGTCCTGCTCGGCGAGGCGACGCTCGTGGTCGAAGACGAGGAGCGGACCGTGCGGCAGTGGGACTTCGTGCACATGCCCCCGAACGTCGCGCACGCCGTTGTAGGCGCCGGCGAACGCCCCTGCGCGATCCTCATGGTGGGAGCCCGCCGGGGCGAAGAGCACACGATCACCTTCCCGCAAAGCGACGCCGCTGCCCGCTACGGCGCCGAGGCGCCCGAGGGCGCCACCACCCGCGAGGAGGCCTATCGCGGCCGCGGGGACGGCCTCGAGCCGCGCGAGTCTTTCTGGCCCCCGGAAGACCTCTGACGTGGCTCCCACCGGTCGTCCATTCCCGCGGTTCATCGCGGACGCTCCTCGCGAGAAACAGCCGCAGGGCCGGTTCGCCGAGCGTCTCGCGGCCGAGTTCGCGACCGCGTGCCAGCCGCTCTGCGACGAGGCCGGCGCCGCCCTCGAGCCCGAGTCGCTTCGCTGGTTTCCCGAACGGGCATGGGGCGGCCGCGTCTACGTTCCGGTGACGGCGGACGGAGCCACCTCCGCGACCTCGGATGGCGAGCGGGGCTCGATCGAGTACTTCGGGCACATCTCCTTCACCCGCTCGGGCGACGATGAGGAGCCCGCTGGCCTGCGTGCAACGGCCGACTTCACGGACGTCACGGCCGAGGACAACCCCGAGTGGCGCATCGACCTGAACGATGACGTCATCGGCCAGTGGCACGCCGATGGCGACCGTGGCGCCGACGTGACGCTGATCTGGGGCCTGCCGCTCGTGAGGGGGGCCGTCGCCGCCACCGCCGAGCTGGACGAAGAGGTGCTCGACCAGACGGCGGTCGACGATGGTCGCTTCACCCTGGTGGCGGTCGACGCCGTCCACGGCTTCGGCGGTGACGACCTGTACCTCGACATCCACCTCTGGGACCGGCGGATGTCAAGGCTCGCGCGCGAGAGCCTCTACGACGAATAAGACGACGCGTGACGCTACGCGGGGGTGCCCGCGCGGTCGGCGGCGACCTCGACGAGGTGCCGGAACAGGTTCGCCGAGTGCTCGGCGTTGGTCATCGCCTCGGCATGCCATTGCACGCCGACCACGAATTCGTGGTCGGGCACCTCGACCCCCTCGATGACGCCGTCCGGAGCCCAGGCGACGGCCCGCAGGCCGCGGCCGATCCCGCTCGGGGACTGGTGGTGGTAGGAGTTGACCTCGAGCTCGGTGGTGCCGAGCGCCTGCGCCAGCACGCTGTCGGGCTCGACTCGAACCATGTGTGCCACCTGCGTGCCCGGCGCCTTCTGTCGATGCTGGATCGCGCGCCCGAACTGATCCGGCAGGTGCTGAAAGAGCGTGCCGCCCCGGGCCACGTTCAGCGCCTGCGCCCCGCGGCAGATCGCCAGGATGGGCAGATCCAGGTCGATCGCCTGCCGCGCGAGCGCGAGCTCCGTGACGTCGATATCGCGCCACGTCGGTCCCAGCGCGGGATGGGGAGGCTCGCCGTAGGTGCGCGGGTCGATGTCAGGGCCGCCCGAGAGGACGATCGCGTCCACGTTCGTGAGCAGCGCCGTGATCGAGTCGGGTTCGAGTGGCGGAATGACGACGGGGACGCCGCCGGCGCGCTCGACCGCGTTCATGTAGGTGAGGCCCAGGGCCATCTCCTGACGCGGGGGCTCGCCCTGATCGGTCTGCTCGACCTGCTCCGCGAGGCGGATCTCTGATGTGGTGACACCGATTAACGGTCGCACCAGGTGGTTTCTAACAGGCAGACCGGGCGTATTTGGAGGAAGATGACCGATTCAACAGGTGTTCGAGGGGGCGATCCGTACGTTCCGGACTTCCTCGACGAGGCGCTTACGCCGGAGGGCGTGGCGCGGCCGCACTACGCCGAGCTCCTCGAATCGCTGCGCGGCCGGGATCTCGATGGGATCGCGAAGACCGCACAGCAGCAGGTCGAGCGGGCAGGGATCACGTTCATGAGCGGAGGCGAGCGCCACCCGTTCCGGATCGACCCGATTCCCCGCGTGACCGAAGCCTCCGAGTGGGAGCGCCTGGCGGCGGGTCTCGCCCAGCGGGCCCGAGCGCTCGAGGCGTTCATCAGGCGACGTCTACACCGAGCGGGCAATGGTGAAGGCGGGGCGCATCCCCGAGCGGGTGATCGAGGGGGCCGACCACCTCGAGCCCGACATGTTGGGCGTGGATGCCAAGGGGGGCTACGCCCTGGTGGCGGGGTTCGACCTCGTGCGCGGGGCGGACGGGAGGCTCCGGATCCTCGAGGACAACCTGCGCACACCCTCCGGGTTCACGTACGCGATTGCCGCGCGCGAGGCCGGAGACATTGCGCTGGGCGAAGGCCCCGACCGATTGCAGCCGGACGCGGCCTACCCGATGCTGGGCACGGCGCTCGCTGCGGCCCGGGCCGAAGGCGGCGCCGCGACCATCGTTCTGCTCACGGAGGGCGAGTCGAGCCCCGCCTTCTTCGAGCACCGCGAGCTCGCCGACTCGATCGGAATTCCGCTCGTGACCCCAGACGACGTGAGCGTTTGCGCTGGTCGACTGGTCGCCCGGCTCGACGGCGAGCCGGCGCGAGAGGTGGGCGTCGTCCTGCGCCGAGCCGACGAGGACCGCCTCGTCGACGACGAGGGACAACCCACATGGCTCGCGGATCGGTTGCTCGAGCCGATCCGTCGCGGCACGCTCTCGGTCGTAAACGGCCCCGGCTCGGGCGTCGGCGACGACAAGCTTGTGCACGCCTACGTGGAGGAGATGGTCCGCTTCTACCTGGGCGAGGAACCGCTGGTGCCGTCGGTCCGGACCTTCGACCTCGAAGTCGACGAGCAGCGCGCGGAGGTGCTCGGGCGAATCGATGAGATGGTCGTAAAGCCCCGCGGGGGCGAGGGCGGCACGGGCGTGATCATCTGCCGTCACGCTGACCCCGAGGATCGCGAGCGAGCTGCCCGTCTGGTCGCAGAGCATTCAGGTGACTGGATCGCTCAGGAGACCGTCGATCTCTCGACCCACCCCACCGTCTGCGAGGACCGCCTCGAGCCCCGGCACGTCGACCTGCGCGCGTTTACGATCGCTGCCGAGGCAGCTCCCGCGCCGCTCACCCGCTACGCGCGCGGCCGCGGCGCCCTCGTCGTCAACTCCTCCAAGGGCGGCGGCGGCAAGGACACCTGGATCCTGACCGGCTGAACCACAACCTGGCGCGCCAGTCCCGCCCGCCGGGACTCGAGCGCCACACAGCCCACTTGCCCCTAAGCTGGCCCCGAGCCCCGATAGCTCAGCTGGACAGAGCGACTCCCTCCTAAGGAGTAGGCCCCAGGTTCGAATCCTGGTCGGGGCGCTGGTGGTGGCGAGCCGGGCCGCCGGCCTCGCTAGCCTCGCGGTCGATGTCCGTGCCCGAGGAACCTCAGGCAGCGGCCGGGGATCCGGTCGCGCGTTTGACCGAGGTCGAAACCGCCGGCACGGACGGCAAGGACCTTCGCGTCTATCGGGTGGAGCGATCGAGGCCGTGAGGCGAGGCGGCGTGACGTTGATCGGCGCCGCGCTGCTGGCATCGGCCCTGATCGGCTGCGGGGAGCGAGAGGAGCAGCTGCCGCCGCCGGCCCCCCCGCCGCCCGAGAAGGTGGAGAAGGTGCCGAAGCTGCCTCGGGGCTGGACGGTGCTCCAGGACCGGGCTCAGGGATTCGGCCTCGGCGTGCCGCCTGGATGGAGGCAGGGAGGAGATTGCCTCACCCGTGGCGCCGGCGCCGGCTCGACGACGATCATCTGCTCGCCCGACAAGCTCGTCACGGTGTCGGTTTTCGCTGATCGCACCGAAGACGCTCTGGAGCTCAGCCCAAACCAGTTCGCGGTCGAGACGGTCGAGGGTCTGGCCGAGGAGGGGTTCCAGGACCTGAAGGCCGGCAAGCCGAAGAAGTTCAAGGCCCGTTACGACGGGGCCAAGGTGACCGCCACCGGCAAGGTCAGCGACACGAAGGTGCGCCAGGACGTCACGGTCGTCGTGCTGCGACGCGACGAGGTGGCGAACTTCACCGCCGTGATCGCAGCCAATGCCGACAAGCCCACCCAGCCAGCCGTGAAGCTCGCGAAGAAGTCGCTCGAGACGCTGCGCTCACGTCCGGTCGAAGGGGGACAGGGCGGCAACAAAGAGCAGGGCGGCAACAAAGAGCAGGGCGGCAACAAAGGCAGGGCGGCAACAAAGAGCAGGGCGGCAACCAGCAGGACGGCGACAAGAAGCGCGACAAGAAGCGGACAGTGGCGGTCAGTCGCGGTCGGGTCGCTCGGGGTAGACCTCGTCGATGGTGGCCAGGGCGCGGAAGGGGGCGCCGGAGGCCTCCCTGATCGCATCCCCACCGCCCGCAAGCCGGTCCACCACGCAAACCGTTCCCACGATCTCTAGGCCCTGTTCGGTGATCCGCTTGATTGCCTCGACCGTCGAGCCGCCGCTCGTGACCGTGTCCTCGACGACGAGGCACTTCGCTCCCTCGGCCACCGGTCCCTCGACCCACCGCTGCATCCCGTACTGCTTGCGTTCACCGCGGACGAAGAAGCCGACGAGGCCCTCCCCGCCGGGGACCGCGATCGCCGCGCAGGCGAGGGGAATCGCACCCATGGTCGGGCCGCCGACCGCCTCCGCTCCAGCGTCCGTCGCCGCTGCTGCGACGAGCTCGCCGGCGGCGCGGAACCCGCGTGGATGCAGCACCGCGCGGCGGGCGTCGATGTAGTACTCGGCCTCCGCACCCGACGACAGCGTCACCCGCCCGATCACGAGCGCGCGCTCGCGCAGCTCCGCAATCAGGGTCTCGCGTGCGGCGGCCAGATCGGGCATCGGCTCACCCTAGCCCGGCGGCCTGCCGGTGAGGCCGCTCCCTAGTCGTAGACCGCGATGTTCATCCCGAGCGAGACCCAGTTGTAGATCCACCGGGAGTTCGGGATGGGGTTGCGGATGCAGCCGTGGCTTGCGTTGTACGGCGGCACCGAGTGGTAGCCGTGAATCGCCTCGCCACGGTTGTAGTAGACCGAGTAGTACATGCCGAGGCTGTTGTAGCCCGGCTGGCGCCTGTAGAAGCGATAGGTGCCTCGATCAGATGGCGTCGACGGCGCGCCCGAGGAGATATGGAAGATGTGCTGCGCCCTGCGGTGGTCGGCGAGGACCATGACCTGGCGCGAGATGTCGACCTCGACGTGGCGTCCCAGCCCCGGGCGCTTTAAGTTGAAGCCCCCCTTGCTGTCGGCGAGCTTGCGGAAGATGTCGGGGCTTGCGTTGTAGGTGCGCCGCATGCCATTGACCTTGCGGAAGGCCATCACGGCGCGCTCGGTTGGCGCTCCGTACCCGGAGCCGGTCGACACGTAGTAGTTCTTGCGGCGCAGCAGCCTGTTGAAGAGGCGAACGTTCGGGTTGTTCTGACCGGGGTCGAGGTCGGGATACGTCGTGCGGAACGCGCCCGACGTGGCCTTGCCGCCCTTCTGCTCCGGCGTCTCTTGCTTGATCGCGGCGGCCCTGTAGCGCCCGGGGCGGATCAGGCTCTTCGTCTTCATCTTGACCATGCCCACGTTGGAGTGGCCGATCTGCCTGACCTTCTTGCGGCGCTGTTTGAGCACCTTGCCGTGGTGCCCGTAGCGAAGGAGGATCCTCTGGTCCGGGACGAACGGACGCAGGCGTCCAATCAGCCTGACGCGGTTGCCGACCGTAACCGTTCCACCCGAGTCGCCCTCGGTGCGCAGCAGGAGCTTCGCGTCCTCCTGTGCATCGGGGCCGCGCGCTTCGGAGGCGGGAGGTTCGGCCTGCGCGGGCGGTCCGGCGTCTTCGGCGGGATCGCTCTCGCCCTGCCCCGACGCGGCGCCCGGCGCTCCAATCGCCAAAGCGAACGCCAGTCCCCCCGCCGCAATCAGAATCCGAAGCCGTCCCACCGGCGGCATTGTGCCATGCCCAGGCGGCGGACGTGACGGGAACGCGACCGTGAAATCCGCCAGCCGCCTAGGTCGAGACCAAGAGCGTGAAGGCGATTGCGTTGTTGACCCCGTGGAGGGCAATTGGCGCCCACAGCGACCCGGTCCGCTCGTAGAGCCACGCGAGCACGACGCCGAGGAACGAGAGCTGGACGGTGGCGGCCACGTTGCCGGTCGCCAGGTGAATGGCGCCGAAGAAAAGCCCCGAGATCAAAGCTGCGCCGATGAAGGGCACCCGCTTCCGCAGGCCACCGAACAGCAGCCCGCGGAAGAAGATCTCCTCGCAGATCGGCGCGGCGATCACGATCGCGAAACCGGCCACGATCGCGCCCAAGACGCTCGCGTTGAAGCCGAGCTGGTCGGCGGCGTCGGATTGCTCGGGCTGAGCGAAGCGAGTGAAGATCACGGCAAAAGCCACGACGACCACGAACGCCTGGACCGTGAGCGCGATCCAGTGGGGCCGGGTCGGTCGGTGGATGCCGAGCTCGCGGAAGGGGAGCGAGATGTCTCCCCGCCTGGCGATTCCGAACGCCACGCCGATGAACGCGAGCGAGAGCACAAGCTGGTTCGCAAGGGTCGCGTCCAGTCCCCTGGTGCCGACGAACGGCACCAAGAGCAGACCGCCGGCGATGATCCCGAAGACGGCGAACACGACCCCCAGCACGGAGCCCTCGGGCCCCCATTCGGCCCACACCGGGCGCTGGCCCCCGGGGTGAAGCAGCTTCTGCATCAAGCTCTGCTCGGGCTCCGGCCGGCTCGGCGGGCCCGGGGATGGCGGGGGCGGGTGATTCGGCTCGCTCACCCAGGCATCGTGTCAAGTCGCGACGCGATCTCGGCCAGCGAGGCGATGTCACCGTCCCCGTCGCGGTCGAGCAGAAGTGCTGCGATGCCGGCAGTCTGGGCGCCGGCGATGTCCTCCTCGAGGGTGTCCCCGATGTGGAGCGCCGCGGAGGCCTCGACCCCGGCGAGCTCGAGCGCGACCCCGAAGATGGCGGGGTCGGGCTTGCGGGCGCGCGCCTCGGCGGATGTCACCACGGCGTCGAGCCGGGAGCGAATACCGCAACGTTCGAGAACGTCCGGCAGCGAGCAGTCCCAGTTCGAGACGCAGATCAGCCGCAGCCCGAGCGCGCGGAGAGCGTCCAGCGCCGGCAGCGCGTCGGGATAGGCACGGAAGCGAATCGAGCCCATCATCGTCGCGACATCCACCTCGCGGCTTAACTCCGCGGTGAGGATCCCGGCGCAGCGCTCGCGCAGCTCGACCAGCGACCGCGGGTCTCGACCCTCGTGGCTGTGCGCCTTGTAGTAGGACATCTCGGCGCGGACGGCACCCACGAGGCGATCGGTCACCGGCTCGTCCAGCACCGCCGCCAGGTGCTCCCACGGGGGCTCAAGCTCAAGGATTGTGCCGAGTGCATCGAGCAGGACAAGCTCTGTGCCTTTCGGCGTACTTGCCGGTTTCAGGTGCTCCATGTAGGGCATCATGTCCTCTGGGGCGCAGCAGTCCCCGGCTGCGCCCCTTTTTTCTGCCCTCATACAGGGCAGGAACCTCCCCTCCTTGGGGCGAACCCTGCAGAGGTGAACGACGCCACCTTCTGGCAGGAGAACGGCGACTGGGTCACGGCCGTGATCACGATGCTGGCCGCCGTGGCCTTTGCCTATGTCATCGACAGGTTCGTGATGGGTCGCGGGGGGCGCTATGCGGTCGAGACGATGGAGGTCGGCGTCTCGCGCAAGGCCCAGACCCGCCTTCGCCTGATCCGCCGGCTGGTCTTCGCCGCCATCCTGCTGATCGGGCTCGCACTCGCGTTGAGCCAGTTCGAGAAGGTTGAGAAGCTCGCCACCGGGCTATTGGCCTCGAGCGCCGTGATCGGCCTCGTGCTCGGCTTCGCCGCACAGCGGGTGCTGGCGAACCCGCTCGCGGGGATCATGCTCGCGATCACCCAACCGATCCGGATCGGCGATTCGATCGAGCTCGAGGAGGCGGCCGGGCGCGTCGACGACGTGACCCTCTCGCACACCTTCGTCGACACCGGCGACGGCCGGCTCATGGTCGTCCCGAACGAGAAGCTCGTCTCCAGCATCATCTTCAATCGCTCCACGGGCGATCGCTCGGCGCCGGCCAGCGTCTCCATCTGGCTGCCGCCCGACGCGAACCTGGGGAAGGCGCGAAGGGCCCTCGAGGAGCTCGAGGTGAGCTCGATCGACGTCGCCGAGACGACCACGGACGGAGTCAGGCTCGAGGTGCACGGGATCAGCGATCCCGACCGCACCGTGCTCGGGGGCGAGGAGGCGACCCTGCGCGAAAACGCTCACAAGGCGCTACGCGACGCCGGGCTGCTCGAGGCGGCCTGAGAGCCACCCTGCCTGGCAGGCGGCTTGCCCCCGCTACCCTTTCTGAGAGCCTATGACTGCGCGAGCACGCAGAACACGTCGTCGCTCGCAGGGGTCTCCGGCGAGGAAGATCGCACTGGGCTTTGGGGTTCTTTTTGCGGTCATCGTCGTCGGTGTGGCGGGCGTCGGCATCTGGGCCCTCGACGTTCGCGCCTCTGCACCGTCGCTCGACGAGCTGAAGCCCATCGACGAGGGCGAGACGTCGTTCGTCTACGCGGCCGACGGCAGCCAGCTCGGTGCGATCCAGTCCGACGCGCTCCGGGAGAAGGTCGACATCGACGAGATCCCGAAGAGCCTGCGGCGGGCGACGATCGCGATCGAGGACGAGAAGTTCTACGAGCACGACGGCGTGGACATCGAGGCGGTCTTCCGCGCCGCCCTCGAGAACGCCGAAGCGGGCGAGGTAAGGCAGGGCGGTTCGACCATCACCCAGCAGCTCGTGCGCAACCTCTACATCGCCGATCCAGAGGACACGATCGAACGCAAGCTGATCGAGGCGAAGCTCGCCAATGAGCTCGAGGACGAGCGGACCAAGAAGTGGATCCTCGAGCAGTACCTGAACACCGCCTCCTACGGCACCAACAACGGCCGCACGGCCGTGGGCGTCGAGGCCGCCTCACAGGTCTACTTCAACAAGCACGTTTCCGACCTCAACACGTGGGAGGCGGCGCTGCTCGCCGGCCTGCCACAGGCGCCCTCGGAGTACAACCCGTTCAACAGCGCCAAGGCGGCTGAGAGGCGTCGGAACGAGGTGCTCGGGAAGATGTACGAGCAGGGCTACCTCTCGCTGCGCGAGGAGCGGACCGCTCTCAAGGCCGATCTCGGCCTGGAGCGCGGGTATCGCTACGAGGCGATTCGCGAGCCGTACTTTTTCAACTACGTGGAGCAGGATCTGATCGAGCGGTACGGCGTGAACACCGTCCGCAAGGGCGGGTTGCGCGTCTACACCACGATCAACCCTGAACTTCAGTCGGTGGCGACGCAGGCCGTCCAAAACGGTGCGGCACGGCTCGGCGGCCCCTCGCAGGCGCTCGTATCGACGGACGTGGCGACAGGAAACATCATCGCCATGGCTTCCTCCGGAGACTTCACCTCCCGCCAGTTCAACCTGGCCGCCCAGGGACACCGCCAGCCAGGTTCCTCCTACAAGCCGTTCGTTCTGGCCACCGCGATCAGCCAGGGCATCGACCCGGACTCGACCTACTACAGCGGCTCGAGTCCACAAACGTTTTCGATGGGCGCGTACTCGGAACCATGGACAGTCAACAACGCAGGCGATACGAGCGGCGGGGGGACGATGAGTCTCCGTGACGCCACCGTGGGCTCCGTCAACGTGGTCTTCGCCGGGCTCAACATCGACGTTGGCCCCGAGAACACCGCCGAGATGGCCGCTGATCTCGGCATCGAGTCCCCCCTCGACGGATACCCGGCCGAGGGAATCGGAGGACTGGAGACCGGCGTCTCCCCGCTCGACATGTCCAGCGCGTACGCGACCTTCGCCAGCGGCGGAGTTCACCGCCCCGCCACGGCTATCGACCGCGTCGAGTTTCCCAACGGCGAGATCGATGAGCCGGAGGAAAATGCAGCTACTCGAGTCCTGAGCGAAGGCGAGGCCTACCTGGTCACGGACATTCTCGAAGGTGTGATCACCGGCGGGACGGGAACCGCCGCGAACTACTGCCTAACCGGGGACGCGATCGCCGGCAAGACCGGTACGACGGATGACAACACCGACACGTGGTTCGTGGGGTACTCCAAGCGTCTCTCCACCGCCGTCTGGTCTGGTTACCCGGATGCGCGTCAGTCGATGGGCGCCAGCGCCTTCGGAGGCACCTATTCCGCGCCCACCTGGAACGAGTTCATGTCCACGGCCGATCCGGAATGTGAACCCTTCGACATCCCGGCTGAGACACCTGAGCTCTCATCGTTCTACGGCGGGAACGCAACCTCGGCTCCTGAGCCGGATCCGGTCTATGTGCCTGCGCCGGACGTTGAGGAAGACAGCGAAGACGATGCCGCCGCCGACGACGGCGCCTACAACAACGACGACCTCCAGGACGGCGCCGATCCCGTAGACGGGGGCGACGACGAGTAGCGCCGGGGAGTTCGAGCTGATCGCACTCATGCGCGAACGGCTCGGGCGCGTTGCCGGCGAGCGTTCGCCGCTCGCAGGATCCATCGAGGTGGCGAGTGGCGATGACGCCGCCGTCACGGTGCCGCCGGGCGCCACCGTGACCTCGGTGGACCTGGCGATCGAGGACGTCCACTTCCGGCGCTCGACGTTCCCACCGCCGACGATTGGGCACAAGGCTCTGGCCGCGGCCCTCTCGGATCTGGCCGCCATGGGGGCGACCCCTGGCGAGGCCTACGTGCAGCTGGGCATCCCCGACGATGTCGCCGACGAGGAGATCCTCGCGCTGGTCGACGGCATGGGCGAGGTGGCCGGTCGCCACGGCGTGGAGGTGTTGGGCGGGGACCTCTCCAGGGCCGATGTGTTGACTCTGGCCGTGACGGTCGTCGGACACTCCGAGAGCGCAGGGAAGCTGGTGCTTCGCTCAGGGGCGCGGGAGGGCGACGTCGCTGCCGTGACCGGTGCGCTAGGAGGGGCGGCGGCCGGGCTCCTGCTGCTCGAGTGCCCGGAGCTGGGGGATGACCTCGACCCGCAGACAGTGGAAGCCCTGCGGCAACGCCAGCTCGCCCCGGAGCCTCAGATCGTCGCCGGTCGCGCGCTGGCTGCGGCGGGCGCGACGGCGATGATCGACATCTCCGACGGTTTGGGGGCCGACGCTGCGCACCTGGCGACCGCCAGCGGCGTGCGCCTTGAGGTTGGCGCCGACGAGCTTCCCGTTGCCGAAGGGGTCGCCGAGGTTGCCGCGGCGGCCGGTCGCGAACCCATCGAATTCGCGGCTGGCGGCGGCGAGGATTACGAGCTGCTCGTGACCTTTCCCCAGGCGGGGCTCGAACATGCGGCCAGGGAGCTCAAGGCGGAGGGGATTACGCTGAGCGCTATTGGCCGGGTCGCGGCTGGAACCGGGGTCGCGCTCCGGCGGCGAAACGGCGACGAGCTTGAGCCCGGCGGCTTCGATCAGCTTCGTGGCCGCCGCCGTCCTCATCCACGGTCAGATCCTGGCGCACGCGCCTGACCAGGTTCGTCTTCCAGATGATCTGCTCGGCGACGCTGCCGGGATCGACGGAGTATTCGCCGAGCGCAATCTGTCGCTTGAGCTGCGTCAAGGAGGGGTTCTCTTCGATGAGGGGTCTTGCGGCTTCCACGGGGGGATGGATTCGCTTGTGGGTCATTGATCGGCGCGAGGTGAAGATTCATCGATAGAGGCTTCTGCCACTTCTCCCTGAGCAGTAGCCCCCTGGGCCTGAGGGCGAGCCCCTAGGCGTCCCGCCTCGCGGCCGCGCCCCCATCCCAGCACGAGCGTGCCGACAACGGCCCCAAAGACCGGGGTGAGCGCGATCAGCGCCGTGGAGGGGATATGACCGTCGGTGACCATGAGCACCACGTCCCATACCCCTGCATCGACGGAGCCAGTCGCCGACCTCAAGGCGAGGAAAAGCGGCAGGAGCGCGACCACCGCCGCGAGCGTGATGAGCAGGCGCGAGGGCCTTAAGCCCCGAGCTGCCACGAGCCACACATGAGCCGCGGGAACGAGCCAGAGTGCCAGGAACGGATTGAGAAGCCAGCTCGCCACCGCGCCGGCGACCGCCGCGGCGCCGAGGGCCGGCACGAGAGCCTCCCGCCGGAGGCGCTGTGGCGTATGGCCGAGCCCCGTCGCCGCGTAGCCCACCACCGTCGCAAGACCGAGCAGGACCATCAGCGCGACCTCACCGAAACCGACGGTGAAGCGCCCCGGGTCGAACGGGTACACGGGGTCGGCGACGATGCCCGCCACCGAGAGGAGGTACAGCACGATCATCGCGCCGAGCAGGGGCAGCGCCAGCCCAAACGCCCAAGCGATCGCCCGCAGGGTGCCGAATCGGCGACGAGCCGACCGCGCCACCCCGTCGAGCGCCGCCACACCCGCGGGCAGGATGAGCGCGAGCGCGAGCACAGCGATCGCCCAGCCCGGGATGAGGTTCTCCGAAAACTCAACGTAAGCCTCGGGTCCGTGCTCGAGCGGCTGCAGCGATTGGTCCAGCGCGAGGAGCAGGTCCAAGGTTGCGCTGCCGAACTGCGTGAGCGTCTCCGGATCTAGGTCCTCGGTGCCGGAGTCGGCCGGCGGAAGCGGCGTCTCCCCGGCCGAGGAGATCCCGATCGCATCGATCCCCTCGGAGATCAGAACAGCTTGCTCTCCGACCGCCACGGGGAAGGCCAGCCGAGCCAAACCGGCGAAGAAGCCAATTCCCGGCTCATCCGGAACCGTGACCTGCTCGGCGACCGTGGCCTCGGCGGTGCGCACCAAGCCGATCGAGGTGCTGCGGTCGTCGGTCGAGTGGCGCAGCACGAAGGGAGGCCGCGGATCCTTGAAGCCTGGCTGGCTGATGACCACCGCGGCCTCGATCAGCTCGGGTTCGCCGAACGATTCGATGAACGCCCGGACGCCGGCGGACCCCTCGAGGCCGGCCGCGGTCGATACGAACACGAAGGTCTTCGCGTGGTCCGATCCCCCGATCAGGTCGGCGAGCTCGAGGAGGGTCGCCGTGGCGGCCGCGCTCGACGGGGCCCCCGGCCCATCGGCCTCCTCACGCGAGGCCACCACCAGGATGATCTGGTCCGACTCGCCGGGGAGGGTGAGGACGACGTTGCGAAGATCCGCTTGCAAGCCGGCAACCTCGGCCTCGAAATCCTGCTCGGCCGTGGTCCCGGCCTCGATCTCGCGAAAGCGCCCGGCCACGAGGTTGGCCGCGGCATTCGCGTCGTCGCTTCCGGGCGCTCGCTCAGGGGCGACCGCAAGCAGCTGGCGGGCGTTGATCGCTGCGCGGTCGGCGTCGAACTCGGTCGACGCGACGGCGGGCTCAAACGGCGCAGGGATACCCTCGAGCGAGAACATCATCGCCACGAAGGCGGCCACGGCGGGCAGCCACGCGATCCTGTAGAGCCGAAAGTCGATCACGGGGTGGGAGGGGGAGGCCGCTGCCGAGGCTAGTGGACCGTTTTCCGGGCGGCCCATCGACGCGCGGCGGTGCGACGACTCCTTCAATGTGCTTGAGAAGCGTCACTACGCTTCGATCATGGGATCTGGAGAGGCGTCGGGACGGATCCTGCTGGTCGACGACGAGCAGGCGATCCAGACGCTGCTCACCTACCCGCTGCGCAAGGACGGCTACGAGGTCGTCTCCGCTCAAGACGGCCGTGAAGCGCTTGATCGCTTCGCCGCCGAGCAGTTCGACCTCGTCGTGCTCGACATCATGATGCCGCGGCTCGATGGGATCGAGGTCTGTCGCCGGCTGCGGGCCCGCAGCCAGGTGCCGATCATCATGCTGACCGCCAAGGACAACGAGGGCGACAAGGTCCTCGGCCTCGAGATGGGCGCCGACGACTACATTACGAAGCCGTTCTCGGTCAGGGAGTTCCGAAGCCGGGTGCGGGCCGCCCTGCGACGCGCGGAGATGATGCGAGGCATCAGCACGAGCGCGCAGGAGCCAATCTCGGCTGGCGAGCTCGAGATCGACTTCGAGCGTCGTCTCGTCACGGTGCGGGGGGAGGCGATCCGGCTCACCTACGTCGAGTTCGAGATCCTCGCCGCCCTGGCGCTCGGCCCCGGCCGCGTGATGACCCGTGAGGGCCTCTTGGAGCACGTCTGGGGCGACTCGGCATACCGCGATCCCCGCACGGTCGACGTCCACATCCGTCACCTGCGCGAGAAGCTCGAGGCGGATCCTCGCAACCCCGAGTTCCTGTTCACGGTGCGAGGGGTCGGATACCGGTTCCGCGACACGGAGAGCTGATGAGTGTCCGCACTCGGCTCCTTCTCCTCTTCTTCGCGATCACCACGGCTGCCGTGGCGTTCGTCTACCTCTATGTCGTTCCCCAGCTCGACTCGCGCCTGACCGCCGAGAAGCTGCGCCGCCTCGAGCGGGCCGAAGACGAGGGCGCCGCGCGGGTGGCGACGGCCATGCGGCGCTCGGTCCCCGAGGCGGAGCTCCGGCGCGTGATCCGGTCGGTCGCCCAAGCGAGCGATGCCCGCGTGACGGTGCTGGGCATCCGCGAGGGGCCATCGGGCCCCGTGCCGAACTTCGTTGTGGCGGATTCCGACTTCGAGCGCACGGCAATCGCTCCGACCTACCCGGGCGCGGTCGCCGCCGCCGAGACGGGGGAGGTCACGAGCGCCGTCGAGCGAGTGGGCGGGGTCCGCGTCGGGCAGACGGCGGTGCCGGGGCTCGTCGACGGCGAGCCGAGCTGGGTCACGGTGCTCTCGGTCGACCTCTCCGACGTGGAGGGCAACGTCGCTCTGATCAGACGCCAGATCCTGATCGCCGGGACGATTGCGATCCTGGCAGCGCTGGCGGCGGGGTTCTTTGCCGCTCGGGCCCATTCGCGCCGGCTACGCCGGCTGGAGGCGGCCGCAGAGGCGGTGGCGGACGGCGACTTCCGCACGACCATCCCCGTCGACTCCACCGACGAGGTGGGTCAGCTCGCCCGCTCCTTCAACGAGATGCAAAAGAAGCTCGCGCGCCTCGACAGCGCGCGCAGCGAGTTCATCGCCAACGCCTCACACGAGCTGCGCACGCCGATCTTCTCCCTCGGGGGCTTCGTGGAGCTGCTCGAGGAAGAGGATCCCGACCCGGAGGCCCGAGCGGAGTTCGTTCGCACGATGCGGACTCAGATCGCCCGGCTCGAGAAGCTCACGGCGGACCTTTTGGATCTCTCGAAGCTCGACGCGGACGCGATGCAGCTGCGCCGCGAGCCGGTCGACGCCGGCGTCGTCGTACGGCGCGTTGCGGACGAGTTCGCTCCGGCAGTGGACCAGCGCGATGCGAGCCTCGAGTTCGGGGACCTCGGCGCCGCTCCCGTCCTCGCCGACCCGGATCGGCTCGCGCAGGTCCTCCGTATCCTCATCGACAACGCGCTCACTCACACCCCGAAGGAAACGGCGATCTCAATCAGCGCAGAGCAGGGCGATGGCACCGTGGCGGTGACCGTCCACGACGACGGGCCGGGGATCGACCCGCGCGACCGCGACCGCGTCTTCGAGCGGTTCTACACGGGCGACGAGCTCGGTGGCTCCGGCCTGGGCCTGGCGATCGCGCGCGAGCTCACGGTGCGAATGGGTGGAGACCTCGATGTTTCCTCCCGTCGCGGCCGCACGGATTTCACGGTCCGCCTCGCGGCGGACCGACGGGAGTCCCGCGGATGAGCGTGCTGCGGCTCACGCTCGCGGCGCTTTCAGCCGCTGCGGCGCTCCTGGCCGGGTGCGGCGGCGACGATGATGGCGCGGCCCAGTCCGATGGCACCTCGACCTCGAGCTCCGGCGAGCCGCCGCGAGTCGTGATCGAGACGGCCGACGGCACCTTCAACCCCGGCTCTGTCTACGAGAAGGCGGCGCCGGGCGTCGTCACCATCACCTCGATCTTCGGCGGCTCAAGCGGTGGCGACATCCTTGGCGGCGGCGCCGGCCAGGGCTCTGGCTTCGTGATCTCCGACGAGGGGGAGATCCTCACCAACGCTCACGTCATCACCGACGCGCAGGCCGCCGGCAGCCCGGAGGACATAAACGCCGCCGAGGAGGTCTACGTTCAGTTCGCGGACCGCAACGAGGTCCCGGCCGAGATCGTCGGATTTGACCCCTATGCCGATGTCGCCCTGCTCAAGGTCGATCCCGAGGGCCTCGACGTGCAGCCGCTCTCGTTGGGGGACATGGGCGACGTGGGCGTGGGTTCGCCCGTCGCCGCCATCGGCAGCCCGTTCGGGGAGGAGCAGTCGCTCTCGACGGGGGTGATCTCGGCCACCGATCGGTCAATCGATTCGCTGACCAAGTTCCAGATCGATGGTGCGATTCAGACCGACGCCTCGATCAACCCGGGGAATTCCGGCGGGCCGCTGCTCACCGCGGACGCCACCGTGATCGGCTTGAACCAGCAGATCAACACCACCTCAGGAGGCAACGAGGGGGTGGGGTACGCGGTTCCGATCGACCTCGCCCGCCGTGCGCTCGAGCAGCTCCGCGAGGACGGCTCCGTGGAGTACGCCTTCATCGGCGTGACGACGACGGCGCTCTGGCCGCAGCTTGCGGAGGAGCTCGACCTCGACGCCGACACCGGTGCGCTCGTCGCGGAGGTATCCGCCGGCAGCCCCGCGGACGACGCCGGCGTGCGGGGCTCAGATCAGGAAATCGAGTTTCAGGGCCGCCGGATTCAGGTTGGCGGCGATGTGATCGTCGCCGTTGACGGGGAGGAGCTCGTCGGCGAGAGCGATCTGCCGCGGCTCATCGCGAGGCTTGACCCGGGCGACGAGGTGACGCTCGAGCTCATCCGCGACGGCGAGCGCGAGGAAGTCGATGTCACCCTCGGCGAGCGCCAGGACGCCTGAGCTGGGGACCCCGAGCCGCCGAACCCGGCGCCCACAGTCAGCCCAGCCTGTGTGTAGCCTCCCGCGCCGTGCTTCAGGAAGTTCCCCTTGGCCAGCGGTCCCTGGCCGACTACACACACATCTGCGGCCGCGGCCTCGTTGAGGAGATCCGCGAGCTCGCCGAGCCCCTGAAGGGGAAGAAAGTCCTGCACGTGAGCGCAACCGCTTTCGGCGGCGGGGTCTCCGAGATCCTCTACACGCTGGTCCCCCTGATGAGCGACGTCGGCCTCGACGTCCACTGGCAGGTGATCCTGGGGCGCGAGGAGTTCTTCAACGTCACCAAGCTCATGCACAACTCGCTCCAGGGCGACGAGCAGTCGATCTCAGACGAGGAGTGGGAGGTCTTCGAGGCCTACAACGTCATGAACGCGCAGAGCCTCGACGGCGATTGGGACGTGGTCATCGTGCACGACCCGCAGCCGGCCGGCCTCCGGGCCAACGCGCCTGATCGCTCGAAACACTGGATCTGGCGCTGTCACATCGACCTCTCCGCGCCCAACCAGGACACGCTCGGGCGCCTCATGCCCCTGATCCGCGACTACGACGCCTCGGTATGGCACATGCAGCAGTACGTGCCGGCCGACTTCGACGGCGCCGGCGAGGTCAACATCGTGCCGCCCGCGATCGATCCCCTCTCGCCGAAGAACATGGCGCTCTCGCCCGACGACGCAGCGTTCGTCTGCGAGCAGTTCGGGATCGACGTGGAGCGTCCGCTCATCTGTCAGGTCTCTCGCTTCGACCCGTGGAAGGACCCCGTGGGCGTCATCGACGCCTACCGGTTGGTGCGCGAGGAGGTGCCCGAGGCGCAGCTCGCTCTCGTCGGCTCGATGGCCACCGACGATCCCGAGGGGTGGGAGTTCTTTCACTCCACCTACCGTCACGCCGACGGTGACCCCGACATCAAGATCCTGAACAACCTGAACAACGTGGGCGCGATCGAGGTAAACGCCTTTCAGTCGCAGGCCGACGTCTGCATGCAGAAGTCGATTCGCGAGGGGTTCGGCCTGACGGTCACCGAGGCTCTGTGGAAGGGCCGACCGATGATCGCCGGCGATGTGGGAGGGATCCCGCTCCAGATCAACGATGGCGTTTCGGGGTTCCTGGTCTCCTCGCCCGCGGAGGCCGCCCAGCGGACGATCGAGATCCTGCGTGACCCCGAGCTCGCCAAGCGCATCGGCAGGGCCGGCAAGGAACACGCCCGCGAGCACTTCCTGACACCACGCCTTTTGCGTGACTGGCTGGGCATGTTCACCCGGCTGGACGGCTCTTAGGCTCAAAGTCGGGTAATGATCCGACGATGAGCGACGATCTCGTCATCGTGTCCAACCGCGGGCCGGCGCAGTTCGAGCGCGGGGAGGACGGCGAGCGGACGGCGACCCGCGGCGGGGGTGGGCTGGTGACGGCGCTCCAAGGATTGCTGGCCCATCGCGAGGCTCTCTGGATCGCGTCGGCGATGACCGACGAGGATGTCGCGGTGACCCGCGAGTCCGACGGAGAGCCCATCGACGTCGAGCTCGACGGCATCTCGTACGACGTGCTCATGGTGGAGTCCGACAACGAAGCCTACGACCGCTTCTACAACATCATCGCCAACCCGATCCTCTGGTTCATCCAGCACTACCTCTGGGATCTCTCGAATGCCCCCGATATCCGCCAGGAGGAGGCCGACGCCTGGGAACACGGCTACAAGGTCGTCAACGCGGACATCGCCAACGCGGTGCTCGGCGCGATCGAGGACACCTCCGACCCCGTGGTGATGCTCCACGACTACCACCTCTACACGTGCCCGGCGATCATCCGCGAGGGGCGCCCGGACGTGTTCCTGCACCACTTCGTCCACATCCCCTGGACGCAGCCCGACACCTGGCGGATCCTGCCCGCGCGCTGGCGCGAGGAGCTCTACCGGGGGATGCTCGCCAACGACATCATCGGCTTCCACACGACGGCGTATTGCCGCAACTTCCTTCATTGCTGCCACGAGCTCATGGAGCTCGAGGTCGACTACGAGCGAGGCGCGGTTCTGCACGACGGGCGCGAGACCTGGGTGCGCGCCTATCCGCTCGGGATCGACTCCGACCGCTTCGAGCGCGTGGCGGGCTCCGAGGAGGTCTTGGAGTACGAGAAGGAGCTCTTGCGGCGTCGGCGCGACCACCTCATCCTGAGGGTGGATCGGGCAGACCTCTCGAAGAACATCCTGCGGGGGTTCACGTCGTTCGACACGTTCCTTTCCCAGCATCCCGAGTTCCGCGAGCGGGTCACCTTCATCGCCCACCTGCAGCCATCACGGCAGGACGTGCCGGAGTACGCGGAGTACCTGGAGCGCATCGAGGCCCTGGTAGCCGTGGTCAACCATCGCCACGGAACCACGGACTGGATGCCCATCGACCTGCGGATCTACGAGAACTTCCCCGAGGCCGTGGCTCGCTACAAGCAGTTCGACTTGCTGATCGTGAACGCCATTTTCGACGGGATGAACCTCGTCGCCAAGGAGGCGCCGGCGGTGAACGAGCGCGACGGGGTCGTGATCCTCTCGGAGAACACGGGCGCCCACGAGGAGCTTGGCGACTGCACGCTCACGGTGAACCCGTTCGACATCCAAGAGCAGGCCGACACCATCTTTCGCGCGCTCACGATGTCGGCTGAGGAGCGCAAGGTCCGCGCGGACCGCCTGCGCGCGATCGTCCACGAGAGTGGCCCTGGGAGTTGGATCGACGAGCAGCTCGCCGATATCCGGGCCAAGCGCGAGGGGGATTAGGCCGCCGAGGCGCTCAGCCGCGTACGTGCACCTTCCTCGTCGGCGAACGACCTCCGGCGAAGGGGTAGCCGGACTGGTGGGGGACCAGCGCTCGGAAGCGGTAGGTCCGTCGACCCGTCGTCGCGTGGAAGCGGTAGCGCCCGTTCCAGCGCCCCGCGCGGTTAGTGGTCGCGGTGCGCAGCAAGGACCAACCCCCGGGTGTGCGGACCTTGATGTGAAAGCGGCGGCCATGGGCTTCCGGACCGTGCAGACGGACCGCGAAGCGCACGCGCTCGCCGTTGTGCAGGGTCCGCTTCGGGCGCAGCCGCAGGCCGGGGGCAGAGCGCACCCGAAGGCGCAGGTATCGCTCGGCGACCCGGTCGGGACCCGCCCAGTGGGCGATTCGCACCTCGCGGCTGGGGCCAGAGTCGAGATGAGCGGCGAAGCGGCCGTCCGCGCTCGTCATGGGCGTGGCCACCACTCGCTCCAGCGCGTCGCTGATCGCAGCTCGGGTCGCGATGCAGACCTCCGCCCGGGCGATGCCCTCCCCCGAGGCGTCGGTGAGACGCCCCACCACCCTCGCGTCGCGTCCGTGCGGGATTGTGGCGCGACGGCCGGCGCCGGCGAGCCGCGCCTCCAGCTCACCCGCGGCGGCGGCGTGATCGACAGGACATTCGTTGTCGACGCGCACCCGCCGCGAGGCGCAGTCTCGGTTGCGAGCGGTGCTGTGCCTGCCTGTGGCCAGGTCGACGGCGCACACTCGCAGGCGGTTTTTGCCCTGCTGGAACGGATCCGCCTTCGTGTTGAGCTTGAAGGCCGGTTCTGCGCTTCGCGGACAGGGTTCGAGCCGCGTTGCGAGCCCGTGGCGAAGCTGGCAGGCCAGCCGGCGAGCCGCCACGGGCTCATCGTTTACCGCCACGAAGACCTGCCGCACGCCGCCGCCGACGTCCTCGACCTTCGGCGCCAGTATCTGGGTGCCCCGGCGGGTTGAGGGCTCCGCGAGCGGGCCAGCGGGCTCGATGTCGGGCGCGACCGTGTCGACGAGCCGCATGGCGATGCGACGCAGGACGAGTTTCGCGCCAGCACCCCTTCCGCAGCTTGCCCGCTCGCAGCGAAGCCGTGCAGTGAAGCCATCGGCGTCGGCGCCGCGCCAGCGGACGGTGTGTGGAGGGCCGGTCGCCCTGCCAAAGGCGGCGCCACCGCGCGCCGTTTGGCTCGCGAATAGCTCAGGCGAGTGTCCGGCGCTCGCCGTGCCGGCGACTTTCGCCCTGATGGCCCGCAGCTGGGTCCCCTCGGGGGTTGCTGCGCTCCACGCGCCCCAGCGGCCGCGAGAGCTGCGCCGCCCTTCGTGATGGATGCTGAGGCCGTTGCCATCGAGGCAATCGGCGGATGAGCTGTAGTGGTCCGAGTTGCGGTCGAAGGAGATGTCCGCATGACCCGCGTCGTGACCGACGTGGCACTGCACGACCCCGTAGGTGCCACCCTCCGCAGCTTGGGCGACCACGAGGAGGATCGTGATCGTTGTGGCGACCGCGACCAGCCAGGCAATCGCGATGACGCCACGGCCAAGGCTGGATTGGTTTCGGGATCGTGGTGGTTCCATCAAGAGCCTCCTGGTCGCGGGCGGGTCAGTGCTCGAAGCCGAACTCCGGTGGCGACGCTCCGTCAGTGGGCGGAATCGGCGAAGGGCTCACGCTCGGGTATGAGGTTGGCGACGGACTGAACTCCTCCGGCGCGGCGGGCGGGGCCGGAAGAGGTGGCGGCGCGGCAGGCGCGGCAGACGGGGGGGTGTGGTGGGAGGCTGCGGGCCGTCTCTCGTGCTCGTCGCGATCTTCGGGCGGGTGCACCGGGTCGCGCTTGGGCTCCTCGTGCCCGCCTTGGGCGCCTTGATGATCTGAGCGGGGTTTGGGTGGGGTTCGCGGTGGGGATGAGGCGGTCGCGTGGAGTGGCGTCTGCGTCGGCGTGAGGTTGGCCAGGCCGACGTCGGAGGGCAGCGCCGGTGGCTCCCCGTTTCCTGCGAGCACGCCGAAAAGGACGAGCGCCGCGACGGAGGCCACGGCAGACCCGGCGAGCCTCGCCACGCGCGTCCACCGCACTCGTCCACCGCCTTTCATCGCCCACTACAAGCCCACGGCGGGACGTGGTGCCCCTGGCCTCAAACGGCTCCGGGCGCTTGGTGGGCGAAAACCGCTCCGCTATATTCGGCCCGCGAAATGCCTGCGCTTGCGCCCGAATACGAACTCGTTCTGATGCTCGACCCGGAAGCCCCGGACGAGCGTCGCGACGCCATCGCCGCCGATGCCCGCAAGCGCATCGAGTCAAATGGGGCGATCAAGAACGACACCGCCTGGGGTATGCGCAAGATGGCCTTCGAGATCCGCCAGCGGACCGAGGCCGACTATCGCTTCTTTCGCTTCGAGGCCGGAGGTGCGCCCCTCCTCGACGAGCTCAACCACAACCTGAAGATCGCCGACGGGGTCCTGCGCTTCCGCCTCTTCAAGGTCGACCCGCGCACCCCGGTGGTCGTGCCTCCCCCACCGACGCCGCTCTCGTCCGGCAGGCCTGAGCGCGGCGGCCGCCGTGACGGGCAGCGTGGGGGCCGGCCCCGTGGAGGCGCCGACGACGAGCCCGTGGCCGCTCCCGTCGAGCCGGTCGAGGCCCCGCAGGAGGCTCCCGCGCCCGCCGCCGAAACAAAAACGGCGCCGGCGGCGCCAGAAGCTCCTGCTGCTCCTCCCCCCGAGCCGGAGGCCCCTGCGCCCGAGGCCCCCGCGGAGGAAACCCCCGCTGGGGACGACGAGCAGCAGTCCTAGCTCGCGACTCGGCAAACCAACTCCGCTATTTGCGCATTCGCTCGCTCGAGGGGGAGAGAGCACGCCGACCCGCTCCTTAGACTGGAAAGTGATTCAACGAGCTTCAGGAAGGGCTGATCAGCTTTGGCTGCGACAAACATCAATTCGGTCGTTGTGACGGGAAACCTCACGAAGGACCCCGATCTACGGCACCTCGAGGGCAGTGGAACCGCCGTATGCAAGCTGCGGGTGGCCGTCAACAGCCGCCGCAAGGATCAGTCGGGGAACTGGGTCGACAAGCCCAACTACTTCGACGTGACGGTCTGGGGAGCGCAGGGCGAGAACTGCGCGACCTATCTGTCGAAGGGCCGTCCGGTGGCCGTGCAGGGTCGCCTCGAGTGGCGGGAGTGGGAGGCAAAGGATGGCTCCGGAATGCGGCAGTCGGTCGAGATCATCGCCGACAGCGTTCAGTTCCTCGGCAGCCGCGGTGATTCCGGTGACAACGGCGGCGGCCAGCGCTTTGCCCCGCAGTCGGACGTGCCCGCCGATACCTCGGACTTCGAGTCGGAGCCCGCGACGGTGGCTTCCTCGTCGTCCGACGACGACATCCCCTTCTAGGCGCTCGCTCGGACACGGGCAGGGGCCGAACAGCTCGGGGCGTGGTGCTGCGCCGGGTCGGTTGAGACCGGCTCGGCCCGGCTATCATGCGCATCTCGCGCCGCCCGTCGAGCGGCGCGATTCGTCTGAGATGAACGCGACGCCCCGAAAGCAAGCTCACTGATGCCCCGCCCGCAGCAGCGCTCCGGGCCTCCCACGCAGGGCGGCCCGCGCGGGGGCGGCGGTCGCCGCCGCGGTCCCAGCGACCGCATGCGCCCGCGCAAGTACACGCGCATCAACGTCGAGACGATCGACTACAAGGATCTGGCGACGCTGCGTCGGTTCATCTCCGACCGCGGCAAGATCCGCTCCCGCCGCGTCACGGGGCTCTCTCGTCGCCATCAGCAGCAGCTCGCGCTGGCCGTGAAGCGCGCACGAGAGATCGCGCTTCTGCCCTACGTCGGCGAGCGCTAGGGGCGACGGTGGCGCAGGCCATCCTCTTAAAGGACGTGCCCGATCTGGGCGAGGCCGGCACAGCCGTAGACGTCTCTCCGGGCTACCTGCGCAACTATCTGCTGCCGCGCAAGCTGGCCCAGCCGGCCACCGACGCCGCTCTCGAAGCCGCACAGCGGCAGAAGGAGCGCGCCGAGAAGGCCGCGGAGGAAGCCGCCGCCCGCGCTGGCGAGACCGCCGCGCTCCTCTCGAAGACCGTGCTCACGATCCAGCACCGCGCCGGCGAGGACGGCCGGCTCTTCGGCTCCGTCACGTCGAGCGAGATCGCGGACGCGATCTCCGCGGCCCGCGGCATCCGCGTCGACCGCAAGAAGATCCGCCTCGACGACCCGATCCGCGAGATCGGCACCTACTTGGTCGAGGTCGAGGTGAGCGGTGGCGAAACCGCCCGGGTCAAGACGATCGTCGCCGAGCAGAAGTAAGCGGTAGGCGCGCAGCCTGGTCCTCAGCCGAGGCCTGCTGCCTATAGTCGGCCCCGTGGATATCAATCGCTCCGCGCCGGCCACGGCGACGGGCGAGACGTTGATTGAGGCAAGCCCCGAGCTCGTGTTCTCGGTGATCTCTTCGATCGGCGACTGGCCGGCGTGGAACAAGGACGTGAAATCGGTGAGTCTCCAGGGAACGGTCGAACCGGGCACGGTCTTTCGCTGGAAGGCCGGCGGGGTCTCGCTCACATCGACGTTGCAGGTGGTGGATCCACCGCAGGAGATCGCGTGGACGGGCAAGACCATGGGTATCACGGCGATCCACGTCTTTCGCTTCGACCATGCCGACGGTGGGACGCTCGCGCGCTCGGAGGAGTCCTGGGAGGGTCTGATAGCGAGCCTGTTCAAGGGATACAGCCGGCGGACCCTGGACAAGGGCATCGCTTCGGTCCTCTCGGACTTGAAGGCGGAAGCGGAGCGCCGGGCGTCTTCCGTGTGAGGATGTACCGGGCGGCGACACTCACGGTTCGGAGATCGCCCGAGTGAAGACGCTCGTCTCCGCTCGGGCTACGCCCGCTCGTACCGCAGGTAGATGGCGCCCGAGGAGAGGGTTCGGTTCTCAGCGAGGCGCAAGGTCAACTTCTCCGAGACCGGCGGGAAGAAGCGCTTGCCGCCACCCACGAGGATCGGGTGGACGAAGAGGCGGAACTCGTCGATCAGGTCGATCAGTGACGAGGCAAGGCCGGCGCCGCCGACGGCCAGAAGACCCTCGGTCTCTTCCTTGAGCCGCGTGACCTCAGCGATGGCGTCACCGCTGCGCACGAGTCGGACCCCGTCCGCGGCGTGTTTGAGGGTGTCGGAGAAGACGATCCGAGGGGTGGACACGTAGATCCGGGCAAAATCGGCCTCGATCTCCGGCAGGTCCTCTCGGCCGTCAGCAGCGGGCCAGTACCCCTCCATGAGCTCGTACAGATCACGTCCAAAGAGGAAGGCGGCACTCTGCCGCGCCTCCTCATTGGCCATTCGATGAAGCTCCGCATCCGGCCGCGACCAGTCGAAGTTGCCGTCGGCGTCCTCGAGATAGCCATCAAGCGAGACCCCCATCGAATAGCTGACCTTGCCCACTGCTCTTCTCCTTCGTAGATATCTCTCTCTCAGGAACTAGACCGAGGCGGGGTGTTTGACTCATCGGTGGCGGATTTGCCGCGATGGTCGAGTTAGCCGCAACTATTACGGTTAACGCGACCATCGCTGATCGCCCCTCTGCGCGTAGTCGCCGCAAAACCCGCCTTCGCCCCTCGCGGCACCGGCGCACCTGTGGTTGTCTGGCTGCCGAGGGATGTGGGGGCCGAGTTCCGCCGCCGCCGGCCCTCTAATAGACGTAGATGGCAGCAGCGGATACAGCACACGTTCCTCCTCAGAACCTCCAGGCTGAGGAGTCGGTGCTGGGCGCCATGATGGTCTCCGAGGGGGCCATCACGCCCGTGATCCTCGATGTTCGCCTGCACGACGAGGACTTCTACCGTGAGCGGCACCGAATCGTCTTCGGCGCGATCAAGCGGCTCTACGAGCGGGGCGACCCGGTCGATTCGATCAGCGTCGCCGAGCTCCTGACGCAGTCAGGTGAGCTGGCCGAGGCGGGGGGTCGTGAGGCCGTAACCCAGCTCCCGAGCGCCGTCCCCGCCCCGGGCAACGCCCGCCACTACGCCCAGATCGTCAAGCAGAACGCTCTGCTCCGGCGCCTGCTGAACGCCTCGCACCGGATCCAGCAGTCGGTCCACGAACGCGAGGGCGAGCCGACGCAGCTCGTCGAGGAGGCCGAGCGCATCCTCTTCAAGGTCGCCTACGAGGATCGCGCAAGCGACTTCCGGAAGGTGGCTGATGTCCTCGAGGACGAGATCGATCGCCTCGAGGCGCTTGCCAAGGGCGATCGCGAGCTGACCGGCACCCCATCGGGCTTTCGCGACCTTGACGACAAGCTCGGCGGGTTTCAGCCCGGCAACCTGATCATCATCGCCGCCCGCCCCTCAATCGGAAAGTCGGCGCTCGTGTGCAACATCGCCGAGAACGTGGCGGCCAAGCAGAACACGCCGGTCGCCTTCTTCTCGCTGGAGATGTCGGAGGCCGAGTTGGCGCATCGCTTCATCGCCTGCCGCTCGCGCATTCCCAACGACCGGCTCCGCAAGGGCAAGGTCTCCCAGCGCGACTGGCCGCGCGTCGTCCGTGCGTGCAACGAGCTCGAGAGCGCGCCACTTTGGCTCGACGACTCCTCCGACCTGAGCCTTCTCGATCTCCGCGCCAAGGCCCGTCGGCTCCACTCCTCCGAGGGCGGCCTCGGCCTCGTGATCGTCGACTACATGCAGCTGATGCGGGCGGAGGACTCGCGGATCAACCGCGTCGAGCAGGTCGGCCAGTTCTCACGCGGGCTCAAGATCCTGGCGCGCGAGCTGGACGTCCCGGTACTGGCCCTCTCGCAGCTCTCGCGGGCACCGGAGCTGCGCCCGGACAAGCGGCCGATGCTGTCGGACCTTCGTGAGTCTGGGTCGCTCGAACAGGACTCGGACGTCGTCGGCTTCATCTACCGCGATCACGTCTACAACGATGACGCCGATCCCTCCGAGGCCGAGCTGATCATCGCCAAGCACCGCAACGGGCCGACGGGGAAGGTCGACATGGTCTTCCTCGATCAGTACCCCCGCTTCGTCGACAAGGCGCATAGCGGCTCCGAGCGGCCCGTCGAGCAGCGGCCGGGCGAGGGACCGCCGCTGGCCGACGTGGCGGACGAGTTCTAGCCCATGGCTGCACCCCTGCGAGCGATCGACGGCGATGCCCGGGCGGCGTGCCCGTTCGCCGAGTGCGACGGGTCGGGGTGGATTCTGGGTCCTGAGAACGTCGCGCGCCCCTGCCGCTGTCGCGAGACCCGGATGCAGCGCCGGCGGGTGCGCGGGATCAACTCGGCGATTCCCAAGCGCTACCGCGACGTCAGCCTCGACCTGCTGCGAAACGACGGGCTCAGCTCGACTGTCCTCGGCGTCATCGAGAAGCTGATCGGCGACGTCGACGCGATGGTCGACGAGGGCCGCGGCCTGTGGCTGAGCGGCCCCGTTGGCAACGGCAAGACCTCGGTCGCGATGCTGGTCTCGAAGACGGCGATCGAGGCCGGCCGCAGCGTCGCCATCTACTCGTTGCCCAAGCTCCTCACCCGCATCCGGGCGACCTTCAGCGACGACTACATAGGTGACTCCTATCCGCAGCTCTTCGAGCGCCTTACCTCGATCGACCTGCTCCACGTCGACGACCTGGGCGCGGAGAAGCAGTCGGAGTGGGTGTTGGAGCAGCTCTACTCGATCGTGAACGAGCGCTATGAGGCCCAGCGCTCGATGCTGATCACGACGAACCTCGACGAGCAGGAGCTCGAGCAGCAGATCGGCGCCCGCACCGTCTCACGCCTGCTCGAGATGTGTGCGCAGCTTCCAATTCAGGGCGATGACCGCCGCCCGAAGCTCGCTCCCGAGGTCTGAGCCGCCGCTGCGGCAAAGTCCTCCGCCGATCCCTCCATAATCACCCGCGCCATGCCATCGACCGTAATCGTGGGCGCCCAATGGGGCGACGAGGGGAAGGGGAAGGTCGTCGACCTCCTCGCGGAGAACGCGGACATGGTCGTCCGCTTCCAGGGTGGCAATAACGCCGGCCACACGATCATCCGCGACGGCGACACCTTCAAGTTCCACCTGATCCCGTCGGGAATCCTCTATCCCGAGCTCACCTGCGTGATCGGCAACGGCGTGGTGATCGATCCGGCGGTGTTGATCGAGGAGCTCGACGCGCTCCGCCGCCGGGGCATCGATACGAGCGGGCTGCGCGTCTCAGCCAACGCCCACCTGATCATGCCCTACCACGTGATGCTCGACACCGCGGGCGAGGCCAGGCTCGGCAAGCTCGAGATCGGGACGACCAAGCGCGGGATCGGCCCCTGCTACGCCGACAAGGCCGCCCGCCTCGGCATCCGGGTGCAGGACCTGCTCGACGCGAAGATCCTGCGCAAGAAGATCGCGGCCGCGCTCGAGCCCAAGCAGCAGATGCTGCGCCCCTACGCACGCGACCCGCGCCTCGATCTGCACGCGATGAGCGAGGAGTACCTGCGCTACGGGCACCGCCTCGAGCCTTACATCGCCGACACGGCCCGCCTTTGCTGGGACGCGCTCGACTCGGGTCAGCAGCTGATCTTCGAGGGCGCGCAGGCGACGATGCTCGACCTCGACCACGGCACGTATCCCTTCGTTACCTCGTCGAACCCGGTCGCGGGCGCGGCCTGCGTGGGAGCGGGCGTGGGGCCAGGCGACATCGACGAGGTCTGGGGCGTGGCGAAGGCCTACGCGACGCGAGTGGGCGCCGGGCCGTTCCCCACCGAACTCGACGACGAGCTCGGGGCGCACCTGCGCGAGCGCGGGGGCGAGCGCGGCACGACGACGGGGCGCGATCGCCGCACCGGGTGGCTCGACCTGGTGGCCCTGCGCTACGCGGTCCGCCTCAACAGGATGACCGCGCTCACCATCACGAAGCTCGACGTCCTCGCGGGCACCCACCCGCTCAAGGTGGCGGTCCGCTACCGCTCCTCCGAGGGAGCCGTGCTCGAGGACTTCCCCTGGCATCAGTCGATCCTCCACACCGCAACCGCCGAGTACGAGGAGCTCCCCGGCTTCGAAGCGGAGATCGGCGATTGCCGCACCGAGGCGGACCTGCCGGCGGCGGCCCGCGACTACCTTCGCTTCGTCGCCGAGGGCGCGGGTGTGCCGATCCGCCTCGTGGGCGTGGGCCCCGACCGCGACCAGGTGATCTGGACCGGCGAAGGCGCTTCCCACCTGCGCGCCGCCTAGCCCAGCGGCCACGGGTAACGGCGACCGGCGCAAATAGACTGGCGCGCCATGTTCGAGAACGTCATGGTCGCCAACCGCGGCGAGATCGCCGTCCGCGTGATGCGGACGCTCCAGGAGATGGGGATTCGCTCGATCGGCGTCTACTCGGATGCCGATCGAGCGACGGCCCACGTGCGGATCGCGGACGAGGCATTCCTGCTGGGGCCGCCTCCACCAGCCGAGAGCTACCTGAACATCGAGCGCGTGATCGCGGTCGCGAAGGAGGCGGGGGCCCAGGCGATTCACCCCGGCTACGGCTTTCTCGCCGAGAACGCGTCGTTCGCCACGGCATGCGACGAGGCGGACATCGTCTTCATCGGCCCACCCCCGGCGGCGATCGAGGCCATGGGGTCGAAGACCAAGGCCCGCGAGCTGATGCGAGACGCCGGAGTGCCGATCGTGCCCGGGTCGACCGATCCCTCGCCCGACCTCGACGCGGCGAGGAAGACCGCGGAGGAGATCGGTTACCCGGTCGCCTGCAAGGCCGCTGGAGGAGGTGGCGGCAAGGGCTTTCGTGTTGCCCAGGACGAGGAAGGCCTCGAGGAGGCTTTCGAGGGGGCCGCGCGCGAGGGCGAGAAGTTCTTCTCCGACTCGACTGTCTATCTCGAGCGCTACCTGGAGGATCCGCGCCATGTGGAGGTCCAGGTCCTCGCCGACTCGCACGGCAACGTGATCCACCTTGGCGAGCGCGACTGCTCGATCCAGCGGCGCCACCAGAAGCTGATCGAGGAGGCGCCCGCGCCACACATCGATGACGAGATGCGCGAGCGCATCGGCAAGATCGCGACAGACGCCGCCGAGGCCGTCGGCTACCGCGGCGCAGGCACGGTCGAGGGCATGCAGGTCGGTGAGGACTACTTCTTCTTGGAGATGAACACGCGCGTTCAGGTTGAGCACTGCGTCACGGAGATGGTCACCGGCATCGACATCGTCCGCGAGCAGGTGCGGGTTGCCGCCGGCGAAGAGCTCTCGGTTTCGCAGGATGCGGTCGAGCTGCGGGGCCACGCGATCGAGTGCCGCATCAACGCCGAGGCGGCGCATAAGAACTTCGCGCCGGCGCCGGGCAAGATCGAGAGCTACATCGAGCCGGCCGGTCCCGGCGTGCGTGTGGACTCGGGACTCGAGGCGGGCTCGGAGGTGACCCCGCTGTACGACCCGATGGTCGCGAAGCTGATCACCTGGGATGTGGATCGCGACCGGGCCACGGCGCGGATGCTCCGGGCGCTTGGCGAGTACCGAATCGAGCCACTCACGACGTTGATCCCGTTCCATCGGGCGATCCTCGCCACCGAGCAATGGGCGAATGGCGAGACGTGCCGCGATTTGATCGAGGACAAGGATTGGCTTGAGTCGCTGGCGTCGGACGCGGCGCCGACGCCAGCCGAGGGCGAGGAGGAAGAAGAGGACACCGAGCGCGAATACAAGGTCGAGGTCGACGGCCGCCTGCACTCGGTGAAGGTGATCGGCGCGGCTGCGCCGGCGGGCGGAGAGCAAGACGGGCTGCGGCGGCCTCCGAAACGCGAGCGCGGCGCCGGCAGCGGCGCCGGGGGCGCGAGCGGTCCCACCCTTGCCTCGCCCCTCCAGGGCACCATCCTCAAGGTAGCGGTGGATCAGGGCGCCGAGGTTGAGGAGGGTGCGCTCATCTGCGTGATCGAGGCGATGAAGATGGAGAACGAGATCGCCGCCCACGTCGCGGGCACGGTTACCGAGCTGGCCATCAGCGAGGGTGGCTCGGTGAACGCGGGCGACCCGATCGCAACGATCGAGGCGTCGGGAGGTTGAGCCGCGCTCATGGCTGATCCCATCGCGAACCTTCCGTGGCGGGGGCCGGACGGCGATCGTCCCGACCTGCCGACACCACCTGGGAAGGTGCCGATGCGCCGCGACGGCCGCTGGCGCAAGCGGTGGCGCTACGTGGGTGCCTTCGCCGACGAGGTCCTGGTCTGCGCCGCACGAGTGCACGTCGGCCCGCTCGTGCAGAGCTTCTGGGTGGTATGTGATCGCGAGAGCGGGGAGATGTGGGAGCGCACGCGGATGCTCCTCCCGGGCGCCCGAGGCGACGTTTGGACCGAGCACCTGGGCGGTGAGGAGGTCGTCGCCGAGCTTGGCGACCTGGGGATTCTCGACTACGCGCCCGATGAGGGCTCGCTGGTGCGGATCGACTCGGCCGCGAGCCGCAAGGGACACGAGGCCGCGCGCGCCTTTCTGCGCTGTGGCCGCGGCAAGTGGGCCGAGTCCATCTGCCCCACCGACGAGGGCAACTACGTGTGGACTCGCAAGCGGGCAGACGTGCCGATCCAGATCGACGTTCGCGTCGGCGGGCGCCGCTGGCGCGCCGAGGGTCGCGGCATGGAGGACGAGTCGGCGGGCTACCACCCCCGCCATACGGTCTGGAGCTGGTCCTCAGGCGTGGGGCGCATCACCGACGGTCGCTCGGTCGGCTGGAACCTGGTCGCCGGCATCAACGATCCGCCCGAGCGCTCCGAGCGAGCGATCTGGATCGACGGAGAGCCCTCAGAGCCCGGGCCCGTCAGCTTCGACGGCCTCGAGGCGATCGACTTCGACGACGGCTCGCGGCTGGCCTTCGCAAAGGAGTTCGAGCGCTCGAAGGACGAGAACCGCGTGCTGGTCAAGTACTCCTATCGCCAGCCGTTCGGAGCCTTCACCGGCACCCTGCCCGGGGGCCTTGAGCTCGAGCACGGCCTTGGCGTCATGGAGTTCCACGACGCGACCTGGTGATCGCTCAGCGCGAGCGCTGGCTCTGCGCCCAGGAGGCGAGGTCGAGGAAGAACGCCAGGATCACGATGAACCACTCGAAGCCGGCGACTTCACCGCCGGCGCCGATGTCCCACATCGCCGCATAGCCGAGGGTGGTCCACGGCAGCAGGAAGAAGCCCAGGAGCGGCAGAAGCCAGCTGTCGAACGCGCGGCTCAGCAGGTCGCTGAAGATCCAGATGAAGAACAGCGCCAGCCGGGGCGAGATGAGCGCGAACAACGCGACGAGGCAACCCACGGGTGGATCCTCTCATGCCGGGCGGCGCGGCGCAGCGAGCGACGTCGACCTTACGGGTAGACGCTCTTCACCCGCCAGCGCCATGGTGGCTCCTCGGCCTCCGTGAAGCGCACGTGGTTGCGCCCCGCCAGGGTCTCGAGGGGGACCAGCTTCGGATCTTGGGTTTCGAGCAGTGGAGTGGAGGCCAGCGCTGCGACGTCGGCGGCCGAGGCGCGCCGCTCGATGGCCTCCCAGCCCAGCGTTGGCCGGTAGTGCCAGTAGGCGATGACCGCATCGCCGCCGGCTCTCCGGTGATCCTCAACCGAGACGAAGGCAGTGGTGCGGCGGTTCGAGGCGGTGAGCCTAGGCCCCGTGCCGGGCAGCGCGCAGCTCACGCTTCGGCAGTAGCGGAAGTCGACCGGCATGAGCCCTGCGGGCCCGCCCGGCGCGGGTGCCGGTGCGAGGGCGCGCACGGCCCCCGCCAGCGGCCGACCGTATGCCTCGGTGAGTGGGTCGCGCCAACACGGCCCCGGCAGGCGTGGCGCACAGCGGATCTTGCGGGCGATCGCCGAGGCCACGTCGCGGCCGCCATCGAGCGGACCTGAGGCGATCGAGGCGATCGCTCCCAGGACCAGCAGGGCGATCAGCAGCGCCAACCCGGCGTATTCGACCGATGCCGCTCCGCGCTCGCGCATGCGGCGAAGCTATGCCGGGTGGCCGCGCGGGATACGCGCATACCGTCTGAAATCAGATGCAGATTGGGATCAGGAGAGGCCCTGGCGCGCCTCGCGCACCAGGGTCACGGCCTCGGGGAAGACGACCCGTATCGCATCGCGGACCTGCATCGCCTGCTGGTCCGTGGACCCCTCGAGGTCGATCGCTCCGATCGCCGCCACCGTCAGGTCGACGGCCAGCTTGATCGCGTTGTCGGCCCATGCGACCTGCTGGGAGGCCTGCATCTGCTCGGCCATCTCGCCCAGACGGGCACGGAGCTCGTCGGGGTCGCCGAAGAGGTTGAAGCCCTCGCTGCCTTCCATGACCGTGAGGATAGAGGGCAGGCGTGGCGAGGCCGCGATGGCGAGCGAGCCGCGGCTGGGTCAGTCGCGGAGCGGCAGCACCAACTTGCCTCCTCGCCTCGCGAGCACGGCGATCAGCTCGAGAGGGACTGACGCGAGGGCCACAAGCGGTGCCGCCAGGGTTGCGGCGACACAATCGGCGTAGAAGGCGAAGCGGCTGCGCGCCGTCGCCGGGCGCAGCCTCCCCGCACGCACGTCCCGCCAGAAGTTCGGATGGAAGGTGAGCCCGTTCAGCAGGGTCTGCCACATCCATACCTGGTTTCGGCCCATCGGCGAGAATCGAAGCCCCTCGCTCTCATGGCCTTGACGATCCGCCAAGAGGCGAAGCGACTCCGGCGTCAGGAGCAGCCGGCCGGGGCGCTCATCGATCGCGGCCCAGCCCTCCCCGCCGATCGATGCCTGCCAGCTTGCGCGATTTGGGGCAACCAGCGCGGTGCCACCGCCCCCCAGAGGCTGCGTGATCCGCTTGGCCTCGCGGGCGAGGTCGATCGGCTCCGCCCCCACCTCGACTCCGGCGCCACAGCTCTCGCACCGTTCCACGACACGCGTGCCGCTCGCGTCATCGACCGGACGTCCCACCGTTGGGCGGGAAGCGGGATCCGGCAGCGTCAACCAGCCATAGAGCGGCGACCCGCAGAGCGGGCAGGTCGTCGGGCTCAAGCGGGCGTCACCTCGTAGGAGAGCCCGGCGGCCGACATAGCCCGCATGAACGCCTGCGAGTCGAACGCCTCCGCGGGCGCCAGTGAGCCGCTGCGGTCGTACGCGGGATCGGCGCAAAGCAGCGCCGCGTGCACGGTCGCGCGCGCCGTGAAGCCATAGGGATCGCGACCATGGACGATCCCGCGCCGCCGACCATCCATCCCGGTGGCCTCGCAGACAATCGTGAATTGCGAGGCGCGCCGGTTGTCCTCGGCCGGCCCATCGGGCAGCCGAGAAACCCCAGCCTCGAGCAGCCGCCGCATCGGCGTCCGCGTCATGAGCTGAGCCGCGGGCATCAGGACGGGCGCGGCGGGCGCGAGGCGCGGATGTGGCATCACCGTGGACGCGCTGAGAAGCGCCCTCACGTTTCGTGTCTCGACGTGCCGGGGCACGGTGATGTGCTCACCCGACGGATAGCGCACCATTCGCTGCTCACCGACCGGCTCCGGGAACTCCCAGACCCCTTGGCCCACGGAGCGGGGCGCGGCCTGCAGCTCTCCCTCGCGCCACTCGACGACCTCGGCGCTCATCATGCCGAGCGCGGTGCGCGTGGTGCCGCGCGACGCGCCGAAGCCGCGCGTCCAGTAGGCGAGGACGATCTCGTCCAGCGGACCCATGTCCGCCGCGGTGAGCGCGGCGATCATGTCGCCCGGGGCGTAGTCGAAGCCCATCGCGGTCACGGCGGTGACGCCCTGCTTCGAGGCACGAGCGCCATAGGCCTCGAACACCTCGCGCATGTACGTCTGCTCCCCGGTTGTGTCGACGTAGTGCGTAGAGCTCTCCACCGCCGCGCTCAAGACCGGCTCGCCATAAAGCACGAACGGACCGGCGCAGGAGATCACGGCGGCGCACGGCTCGAACAAAGCGCGCAGCCCGCTCGCGTCATCGAGCTCGACGGCCCGCGTCTCGGCGCCGCCGACGTCCTCGGCGACGATCTCGAGCTTGTGCACGTTGCGCCCGGCGAGGATGAATTCGGCGCCGCGCCGGGCGAGCTCGCGTGCAACCAGACGGCCGGTGTAGCCGGTCGCCCCGTAGACCGCGATCGGTCCTGACTGAGGAGTCAGTTCACTCACGATGCCGAAGACTATGCGGCCGGCTCGTCCGGCGACCGGGCCGGGCTATCGTTCGGACGGATGTCTACCCCGGCACGTGTCGCGAGGGTGAGCCGCATTGAAGGGCTGATCGGGCTCGCGGCGCCATTTCTCGACCTGCTGCTGGCGGCGGGCGATCGCTTCTCGAAGACGATCGGATCCGAGGACGACTACTACCCGATCCGCCCGGGTGGCGAGGCGTTCGAGTTGCCTCGAGCGAGGCGGGCGAACCCCGACTAGAGGGCCTCGGCGTCAAGCTCGCGCAGGCTGACCTCCACCCGCAGGATCGACATCTGCGAGTCCTCGATGTTGCCGTGCAGCTCGAGCAGCGCGCGGCTGAGCGCGGCCACGATGCCCGAGCGGTCGCGGCCGATCGCGGTGACGGCGTAGTCGGACACGGGCTGACAAGATACGCGCCCGTGAGCTGCCGGACCGCACGTTGAATCGCGCTGCCACCCTCGAGTGGGAACGCCACTGGGCGGTCCGCGCGGGCGTGTGCGCGTTCGCCGCCGCGGTGCTCCTGGTCCTCGCCACGGTGGTCCGGGGAAACACCTTGCTGGCGAGCGACACCCTGTCCGAAACGCTGCGTGAGTTCGACGCGAACCGCGGGACGCTGCTGATTGCGGCGCTCTTGAGGGGCCTCGCTCTCGCCGCCTTCGCGGTGCCGCTTTACTACCTCTTCCGCGCAGCCTCGGCGCGCAGCACGAAGATGCGGAGGGGTCTCGTCGGGATCGTGATCGCGGGCCCGCTGTTCTTGGCGGTGCTCGACCTGGTCCTGTGGCTGGCGCTGAGCCCCGCCGCGAATGAGTTCACAACGCCGGGCGGCGGCGCTGGAGTGCCGGTCGGCGAGTACGCCGAGGATCTGGTGACGGACCAAGGGCTCTTGGTCGGCATCTACCAGGGCGTGGGCCTGGCGGGACGCATCGGCTTCATCTTCGGCGTCGTCTACACGAGTCTTTGGGCGATGCGCACGGGACTCTTGACGCGCTTCATGGGCACCCTGGGCATGGCGCTCGGGGCCGGGATCATCCTGACCGAGTTCGCCATTGTCGCCCTCGTCTTCTGGATGGTGTGGGTCGGGCTGATCATCCTCAACCGGCTGCCGGCGGGTCGGCCTCCGGCGTGGGACACGGGGGAGGCGCAACCGTGGCCCAAGGCCGGGGATCCCCCTCCAAGCGAGTCCCGCGAGGAGGAGGATGTCGTGGAGGGCGAGGCCGTCGAGCGCAGCGAGGACGAGTCGAACCCGAATGCCGCTCGCCGAGAACGCGCCAAGAAGCGCAAGCGAAAGCGCCGCGCCTAGAGGTCCCTACGAGGAGAGAGAGGCCTGCGAGGCGCGCTTTCGGTGAGTGCGAATCTCGCTCATGATCCGCTCGAGCCGTGGCTCGGTCGACGCGTCCACATGCGCCATGGCCACGGCAACCGCCGGGTGCACGTCGGCGATGCGCTCGTGCATCGCCTGGGCGACGGCCCTATAGGTCGGATGGCCCTCCCGGCCGGAGCGCAACTCGATCAGGTGCATCGCCTCGCGTGCGTTCAGGTCCAGCACGAAGCGAATGCGGTATCCCAAGCACAGCGCGTAGGGCGCCGCATCTGGCATGCCCATTTCCTCGAGCCGCGCGAACTCCGCGCGTGAGATCTCGAGCGCCCGCTCGTACTCATCGCCCGCGCCGGCCTCGCGCACCTCCTCCGGCACGCCCGCGCCGAGGTCGGGCCCGAGTCGCTGCCACTGGCAGGTCAGCAGGCGGTGGCGCTGGAGGTCGCGGAAACCGCCGTAGTCGGAGACGATCTCGAAGCGGTAGCGAAGCGCCTCCCAGCCGCGCCCCGGCCGGTGGCGCCGATTCGCGCGCTCGCCCACCAACTCGGCGAGAAGCTCAGCACGCTCGATCGGGTCGAGGGCTTCGAGCCGCCTGCGGATCGCCGCCTCGGATGCGCCCGAGAACTCAAACAGCGAAGCAGCGAGCAGGTCCTCCTCGCTTCCGTCGACGTGGACCAGCTCGACCGAGGGAACCTCGGCTGCCTCGCGCCGGTCCAGTCCCAGCCGCGCCGCAGCCCGTTCGGCGGTCTCGCGGCGCTCCTCCAGGAATCGCACCCACTCGCCGCCGCGCTCGGGACGCTCGACCCGCGCCACGAAGCTCGGGATCACCTTCTTCAGCTCCACGAGGATGAGCTCGCCGTAGTTCCGAGCCTCCGGCAGCGGCGAGGCCAGCAGGCGCAGCAGGAGCTGTTCGTATGCCTGGCCCGACGCGAAGATCCCAACGTGGCTCAGCGTGGCGGCGGGCAGGAGCCCACGAAGGAGATCCAGGGCCTTCGCGCGGATCGAGCTTCGCCATGCGCGCTCGGGCTCGTCGGCGCGCGGCCAGCGCTCCGCCGCCCAGGCTTCGACCTCCACCAGGCTGCGCGAGTAGATGGCGAAGAGCTCGTCCACGGCCGCCCGGTAGGGCTCGCCGAGCTCCGCGTCGGAGTAGTAGCGATAGCCGCCACCGGGCATCGGCTGGTCGTAGGCGAGATAGCGCGTGGACTGCTCGAGATATGCGGCCAGCCGGCCGCGCTGCAGGATCTTCGTGAGCACGTTCGAGGCCCATTCGCAAGCGAGGTGGGCACCTCCGACCTGAGCGATGGAGTCGTCCCCGTAGCCGATGAAGACGCGCTCGTAGAGGCCCGCCGCCCGCTCGCCCTCGACGCCGTCGAAGGGCCGTCCCCCGGCCGGGACCTCGTCGGCGAACTCGTCGAGGTAGAGCCGGCGAAGGGAGCCCGCGTACCGCGAGTAGCGGGCAAAGAGCGCCCCCTTGACCGTTTCCGGAAGGTTGACGAGCCCGAACACCGGGCCGTCGAGGTTCGTGAAGTGAGGGGCGAGGGCCTCGCGCTCGGCGTCCGAGAAGCTCTCAACGGGATAGCGCACGCGCGGCATCGTATTGACGCGCGCCGACGCCGTTAGCCGGGAGGAGCGCGCCTCAACTCAACCGTGCCCTCAGCGTCGGCGGTCGCCACCTCGAGCGAGACGTGGTGCAGGCTCACGAGGCGTCTTTGGGCAGCAGCACATCCTCGCGGGAGTAGTGGCCCGCGGCGTCGAACCAGCGCTTCGCGTGGAGCCCGACGCGCAGGTCGCAGTCGGCCACGACGATCCCCTCCTCGTCGTAGAGGGGGCCGGCGATCACGTCGCCGTCACCGGGCTCGACGATCACGGCGCCGCCGCGACCGAAGACCTCTTTGCCGTCCGGCAGGCCCACTGGGAAGTCGTCGGGGAAGGCGGCGGCGGGGATGAACTGGGGCACTGCGACCACGAACGCTCCCGACTCGATGGCGATGTGGCGCATCGAGGCGAGCCAGCCGTCGCTGTCGTCGGCCGTCGGAGCGACCCAGATCTGCGGGCCGCCGCGGTAGACGGCGTAGCGGGCCAGCGGCATCAGGTTCTCCCAGCAGATCAGCCCGCCGACGCGCCCGGCCGCCGTCTCGACCACTTCGAGGTCGTCGCCCGCCCCGACCCCGTGGAAGAGCCGCTCGTGCATGGTCGGCATCAGCTTGCGGTGCTTGAGGCGGAGTCCCTCCCCGTCGATCACGAGCAGCGCGTTGTAGAGGGATCCGGGGCGCTCGGACTCGCGCTCGTTGACGCCGATCACGCAGGTGATGTCGTGCTCGCGGCACGCCTTGGCGATGCGGTCGGTGTGGGGGCCGGGCGCATCGACGGCGTTCTCCCAAAGGCGCTCCCAGAGCTCGTCCCAGCCCGAGAATGAGCCGGCGTCCTTGGCCCAGGCGTTCGACGGATAGAGGGGGACGAAGGTCTCGGGGAGGACGGCCAGTTGAGCGCCGCGGCTCGAGGCTTCGGCGAGCAGCGCACACGCCTTCTCGACGCTGGCGTCCGCGTCGAGGATGACCGGCGTCGCCTGAATCGCGGCGACCCGCACGGTGTCGAAGTGGGGCATGGAGGGGAGGATATGGCGAGCGGCTAGGGGGCGGGCATCGCGCCGGCCAGGGCAGCGCCGGCCTCAGATGCCCATTCGACCAGGGGCGAGGGCACGATGCCGAAGACGACGGTGGCCGCCGCGGCGAGGCAGGCCAGTGCGACGATCGTCCGACAGCGAGCGCCGGGGCGCGCCGGCGGCGCGCCCTCGTCGGCCTCCTGCGAGCCACCCGCCATGGCGGGGAGCGCTCCGGACGTCGTCTCGGACGCCGCGCCGGGTCGCATCCAGATCGCGGCCACGACCCGGAGGTAGTAGGCGAGCGAGATCATCGTGCCGACCGCGATCGCCACACCGAGCCAGGTGTAGTCGGCCTCCACGGCCGCCTCGATCAAGAAGAGCTTGCCGATGAACCCCACGGTGCCCGGCAGCCCCGCAAGCGCGAGCATCGAGACGGTGAGCGCCGCGGCCAGGGCGGGCCGTTCGCCGGCGAGGCCCTGTACGGAGCGGATCGAGTCGCCATAGTCGCTCTGGCGCTCGCGCAACGTGACCACCGCGAAGGCCGCGAGGTTCATGAGCGCGTAGGCGGCGAGATAGAAGACGAGTGCATTGGTGCCCGCCTCCGAGAAAGCGACCACGCCGACCATCATGTAGCCGGCCTGGGCCACGCTCGAGTACCCCAAGAGGCGCTTTAGCGAATCCTGGCCGAGCGCGCCCACGTTGCCGACCGCGATCGAGATCACCGCAAGGGCCGCGAGGGCCGGGCGCCAGTCTGCGGAGGCCGGGCCGAGCGCGACCTCGAAGAAGCGCACGAGCACGGCGAAGGCCGCCGCCTTCGTTGCGACGGCCATGAACGCCGTGACCGGCGTGGGCGCACCCTGATACACGTCGGGCGTCCACTGGTGAAAGGGCGCCACGGAGAGCTTGAAAGCGAGCCCCGTGGCGGAGAGGGCGATCCCGATCGCCACCAGGGGGTCGTCGGCCAAGCCGGAGGCGATGGCCTCGCTGATCGCCGCGAAGTCTGTTGAGCCCGAGGCCCCGTAGATGAACGCGAGGCCGTAGAGCAGCGTCGCCGAGCCAAGCGCTCCGACGATCAGGTACTTGAGCCCCGACTCCAGGGAGCCCGGTCGCCTCCGCGCGGCGCCGCACAGCACGTAGAGGGGCACGGAGAGCAGCTCGAGCGCGACGAAGAAAACCACGAGGTTCTGGGCCATGGCGAGGAGCGTCATCCCCAGTACGGATGAGAGCAAGAGCGCGTGAAACTCGGTCTGGCCGCCCGGCCCCGCATCCGGGTCGAAGGCGGACTCGCGCCAGCCGAGCGGCACCACGAACGCGGCCGCCGCAATCGCGATCAGCGACACCGCCAGCCCGAGCTCGTCGAGGCGAAGGGCCCCGGCGACGAGATCCTCGCCTTCGCCCCACTGCCAGATGCACAGGCCGGCGGCAGCGGCCAGCGTCGTGAGCGTCAGCGTCGAGGCGATCGCCCGGGAGTTGCCGCGACCGAAGACGCCCGCCAGCAGGACGAGGCAGATTCCGGCCGTCAGCGCGATCACGGGCGAGACCCCGGCGTAGTCCACGTCGGGGGCAACGAAGTTCATTCGCAGTCCCTCGCGACGCTCGCCTGGGAAGCCTCGCCAATGGTGCTGGTGCCCGCGGCCTCGGCGGCGCACTCGGCTGATGCGAGCGCGCCAAGTCGGTCCTGGGCCGAGGCGTCACCGCGTTCGAGGATGAGCCCCGGGTAGAGGGCGAGGCCAACGATCACGGCGACGAGCGGCGCCAGCACGAGGCCGTCGCGCAGCGAGATCTCACGCGAGTCCATGTTCGGCGCCAGGCGGTTGTGCATCGTCCGCTGGAACATGCGGAGCGCGTAGAACGCCGCCAGCGCCACGCCGGCGCAGGCCACGATCGCGTAGACGATCTTCTCTTGGAAGAGGCCGTTCAGGATGTAGAACTCGCCGATGAAGTTGGCGGAGCCCGGCATCGCCAGCATCGCCAGCGTCACGATCAGGAACATCGCGGTCAGGACCGGCGCCCGCATCGCGAGGCCTCCCATCTCGCGCAGATCCTCCGTGCCCGAGCGCTCGCCGAGCAGCGCGATGATCAGGAAGACAGGGACCACGACGAGCCCGTGGTTGACCATCTGGAGCACCGCGCCGTCGGCCGCGTCCGGCGCCAGGGCGAAGATGCCGGCGGTGATGAAGCCAAGCTGCGCGATCGACGAGTAGCCGGCGATCAACCGCACGTTCGTCTGCGTGAAGGCCATCACCGAGCCGTAGAGGATCGAGGCCACGGCAACGATCAGGATCAGCTCCTGAAAGCGGGCGGTGGCGTCCGGGTAGATCGGCAGCACCACCCGCAGGAAGCCGTAGGCGCCCACCTTCGAGAGCACGCCCGAGAGCAGCGCCAGCACGGGCAGGGGCGCCGCCCGGTAGGCATCGGGCATCCAGCCGTGGATCGGGAAGGCGGGCATCTTCACCAGGAAGGCCGCCGCGAAGAAGCAGAAGATCCAGTTCTGGCTGCCCTCCGAGAGCAGGTTCTCGCGCAGCGCCGCGATCGAGAAGGTGAGCTCGCCGCTGGCCTCCGAAGCGATGATCGCCGTCGCGATCGCCGCCACGAGCATGAGCAGCGAGCCCACGAGGGTGTAGACGATCATCTTGAGCGTCGCGGCGACGCGCTCGCCGGTGCCGAACGTCCCGATCAGGAAGAAGAACGGGATCAGCATCAGGTCGAAGAAGAGGACGAAGAGCAGCAGGTCCTGGGCGAGGAACGCCCCGAGCGCCGCTGTCTCGGCCAGCCCGAGCAGGAAGTAGTAGTTGCGCTCGCGATCGGTTTGCCGCCGTAGCGAGAAGCCGATCGCCCCCGCCCACGAGAGCGCGGTGAGCCCCACGAGGAAGAGGCTGATCCCGTCGACGCCGAGCTGGTAGCGGACCCCGAGGTCGGGAATCCACGCCTCATCCACGGCGTACTGAAGGCCGGCGCTCGAGGCATCGAAGTCCACGATCAGCACGATCGAAAGCGCAAGCGTCGCCAGGGCCCCGGCGAGGGAGACCGGACCCGCAAGTCGCCGCGGTAGGAGCAGGCAGAGGACGCCCACGGCGAGCGGCAGCCAGAGGATCACGTTCAGCATCAGCCGGCCCTCACGATGCGACCACCAGGAAGTAGAGGCCGAGTGCCGCGAAGCCGGTTACGAGCAGGAGCGCGTACGCGCGCACGAAACCGGACTGCGCCTCCCGAACCATCGATCCGACGCCCCGAACCGCGCCCACCGTGCCCGCCACGAGGCCGTTGACCACGAACCGCTCGATGACCGCGTTGGCGAAGCGCCCGGCGGCGATCGTGGGCCGGTAGACGAGGGCGTCGAGCACCTCGTCCCAGTACCACTTGTGGGCGAGGAAGGAGTGGAGACCCCGCATCCGCTCCGCGAGCCTGACCGTGACCCCTGGCCGCTTGATGTAGCAGACGTAGGCCAGTGCGATCCCTGCGATCGCAATCGCTCCACCTACGGCCAGGCCCGCCCACGCCGCCCCGGTTGAGGGGACCTCCTCGAACAGGGCGGAGCCCTCGAAGGAGCCGGCGAGGAAGTGCTCGATGACCTCATCGACTCCGGGAACCTGCACCAGCCCACCGATCACCGAGAGGACGCCGAGGATCGTCATGGCGACCTTCATGGGCATCTCACGCTCGGCGATGTGGTGTTCGGGGCCAGGGAAGCCGACGTCAGTGTCCTCCTCCTCACCCGTCGCCGGGTTCCGGTGCTCGCCGTGCGCCAGATGTCCGCCCTCCAGCTCGCGCGCCTCCTCGCACGCTGGGCCGCCCACCACGCGGAAGCCGATGCGGAAGGCATAGAACGCGGTCAGGAAGGCGGCGAAGTACATGAGGACGCCCATGACGGCGTACATCCCCCCGCGATCGAAGGCGAAGGCGATGATCTCGTCCTTCGAAAAGAAGCCCGACATGCCCGGGAAACCCGCCAGCGCCAGCGCGCCGACGATCAGGAGCAAGGACGTGAACGGCATCGCGCGCCGGAAGCCCGACATGCTGTCGATGTCCTGGCGGCCCGCCATCGCGCCGATGATCGAGCCGGCGGCCATGAAAAGAAGGGCCTTGAAGAAGGCGTGTGTCATCAGGTGGAAGAGCCCTGCCGTGTAGGCGCCGATCGAGACCGCCGCGATCATGTAGCCGATCTGGCTCATGGTCGAGTAGGCGATGATGCGCTTCAGATCGGTGACCACGAGCGCCACGGTCGCGGCGAAGATCAGGGTGGCGATACCGACCCAGGCGGCGATGTCGGCAGCCGTCGGGGCGAGCTCGAACAGCGGCCACGAACGGGCGATCAGATAGACGCCGGCCGTGACCATGGTGGCGGCGTGGATCAGCGCCGAGACCGGGGTGGGACCTTCCATCGCGTCGGGAAGCCACGTGTGGAGCGGGAGCTGTGCGGACTTCGCGAAGGCGCCGACGCACAGGAGCAGGCAGATGGCAACGACGCTTCCCTCGTCCGGGCTGAAGGCCTCGGGGGCCGCCTCGAAGGCCTCGAGGTAGTCGAACGTGCCCAGCTCGCGAAAGATCAGGAAGGCCGCCAGGACCAGCCCCACGTCCCCGATCACGTTGATGACGAACGCCTTCATCCCGGCGGCCGTCGCCGTCGAGCGGCGATACCAGAACGAGATCAGCGCGTAGGAGGCGAAGCCAACGAAGGCCCATCCGACGATGAGCAGCACGAAGTTGCCGGCGAGGACCAGCAACAGCATCGAGAAGACGAAGAAATTCAGATACGAGAAGTAGCGAGCGAAGCCGTGGTCCGAGGTGAGATAGGAGATGGAGTACAGGTGGATGAGGGTGGAGACCCCGCTGACGATGAGGCACATGAGTACGGAGAGCGGGTCGACCAGGATTCCGAGCTGGATGTCGACCCCCGCCGCTGACGCGTAATCCCAGAGCGACGAGGTGAGCTCCCGCGCGTCGGTTGGCTCACCGAGTAGCCCGAAGAGCGCGCCCAGCGAGCACAGGAAGGACAGGCCGATGGCGCCGGTACCGATCCACCCCGCCGCCCGCCCGGGCAGGGCGCGCCAGCCGAACGCGATCACGAGGCTGCCCGCGAGGGGCATGGCCAGCACCAGCCAGCCGAAGGTCGTTGCCGACATCAGCCGCGGAACTCCCGCATGTCGTCGACGTTGAGCGGCAGGCTTCGGCGGAACATCGCGACGATCAACCCGAGGCCGACGACGACCTCGCAAGCGGCAACGACCATCACGACGAGCGCGAAGACCTGGCCGTCGCCATCACCGTTCGCTCGGGCGAACGCGAGCAGCGCGAGGTTGCCCGCGTTCAGCATCAGCTCGAGGCACAGGAGGATCACGAGCGGGCTGCGCCGGATGAGAACGCCGCCGGCCCCGACCGCGAAGAGCAGTGCCGAGAGCACCAGGTACCAGGTGAGGTCCATCAGGCGGTGTGCTCCGCTTCGGGGCGCGGGGGACCAGGCTCGCCGCGGCGCTTGCCCGCCAGGACGATGGCCCCGACCGCGGCCACCAAGAGCAGCATCGAGGACGCCTCAAAGGCGATCAGGAACCGCTCCAAGAACAGCCGCCCGATCGCCTCAGGCGAGCCGAACCCGAGCTGCACCACCGGCCCCTCGCTCTCGATCGAGCTGAGAGCCGTGCCCAGAATCGCGATCGAGAGCTCGATGAAGAGCGCAATCGCCAGGATCGGCGCGAGGAGCCGCTGCCCGGGAATCGGTTCCCAGATCGGCTCCTCGACGCCGCCGACGTAGGCCGCGACGAAGACGTAGAGCACCATCACGGCTCCCGCGTAGACGACCACCTGGGCGGCCGCAACGAACTCGGCGTGCAGGATCAAGAAGAGCCCGGCCAGGGCGACCAGGTGGACGACGAGCGCCAGGACGCTGTAGAACGGATTTCGAAGCGCGATCACCCCGATCGCGCCACCGAGGGCGCCGATGGCACCGGCGAAGAAGGCAACCTCCTCCATCGCGACGCATCCTATTTAGAGCGGGCTCGCGACACCCTTCGGATGAGGACCGCTAGAGCCGGATGAAACTAGGTGCGGTGGCACTTCCCCCGACTGGTGGCGGAGACGCGCCGGTACCTAGGTCCGCTCGCGCTCCGGGGAGTCGTCAGGCCCCCTCGGCTGTGGCTCCTCTGCAGGCGAGCCACCTGGGTCGGCGGTTGGTTCGCCCTTATCGGGTGGCGGCGAGCTCGTCTCGCCCTCCGGCTTCGCGGTCCCCATCACGGTGTCCTTGAGCTCGCGGTACTCCCGAACGTGCTTTCCGGCGGAGCGGCCGACTTCGCCCGCGTCGGGGGTGTGCTCGTCGACGTAGGCTTGGGCGCTGGCGGCGTGGCGCTTCGCCCCCTCCCCAAGGCGCCGGGTGCCGTCGCCCGCCGACCGCCCGAGCCGCGGCAGCCACTTGTAGCCAAAGAAGATGAGGACGACGATGCCGATGATCACGAACTCGGCGCCGCTGAAGAGGCCTACCGGCATCAGCTCACCCTCGCGAGGTCGTCTTGCACACCGCCGTCTACGGTAGCCGGACGAGAGGCGGCCACCGTGCGCAGGAAGCGCTCGATGCCCTCCACTACCCGCGCCGTACGGAGCGAGGGCGCCAGGTCGAACGCGTGCTCGGAGCCCGGTAGCTCCGCGTAGAGGACGGGCTCGTGCGAGGTGGCCTCCAGACGCTCTGCGAACTCGCGGGCGTCCTCGACCGGGACGAGCGAGTCGTGCTCGCCGTGAAAGATCATGAAGGGGGGAGCGCCCGCGTGGATCCGGTATGTGGGCGAGCAAGCGCGAAACACCTCGGGATCCTGATCGCGAGGCCGCTTCACCACAACGGTCTCGAGGAGCCATTCGCGCAGCCCCGGGTGGTAGCGCATGTCGGGATCGAGCAGGTTGTAGAGACCGTAGAAGGGCACCGCGGCTGCAACCGACGTGTCCGCCTGCTCGAATCCGGGTTGGAGCTTGGGATCGCCTGCCGTCAGCGCGGCGAGCGCCGCCAGGTGCCCTCCGGCAGAGCCGCCCGTGATGCAGATCCGACTGGGATCGACCCCGTAGTCGCCCGCGTGTTCGCGAACCCAGGCGATCGCCCGCTTTATGTCGACCACGTGGTCGGGCATCGTCGCGCGCGGGCTGAGCTGGTAGTCGACGTTGAAGCCGACCCAGCCGTTCGAGGCGAGGTGGTTCAGCAGCGGAATGCCCTGCTCCATGCGTGATCCGAGAATCCAGCCGCCGCCGTGCACCTGCACGATCGCGGGGCGCAGCTCACCGTCGGCCTCAGCAGCCACCGGGCTGTACACGTCGAGCCGCAGGATGCGGCGCTCCTCACGGTGAAAGACGACGGCGCGCTCACGCCGGACGCCGCGTGCCCACAGCATCAGAATCGGAAGGAGGAGGTGGCTGCGTGGGAAGCGGCTCCCGGGCGGCTCGCCCGGCACCTCCGTGGCGAGCTCGCGATCGATCGCCTTCGCGCTTCGAAAGGACTCCCATGCGAACCACAGCTCCACGGCGAGCACGGCGGCCAGTACCACGACCGCGGTCGCGCCCACGGCGCCGCCGGTCCAGCCGAGCAACACCAAGGCGGCGATCACGGTCACCAGAGCAGCCGCGATCTGAAAGGCAAACTCGCGCGCTGCGTAGCCGCCCATCCAGCGCCAGACTCGAAACACGAGCCCGGGCGGGGCTCCCAAGCGGATCAGATCCGCGAAGCGGCGGAACAGGGAGCCGAGGGGAATCAAAGCGATCTGGCGCGGCGCGGCTTAGGCCGCCGAGCGCTCCCCTGAGGCTACTCGCCCTCGCGGCGCAGGGGCGTACGTTCGAGCGACTCCGCGAGCAGCATCTCCTTGGTGAAGATCAGGTCCTCGCGGTTGTAGTCGGCCATCTCGTATTCGTGCCCCATGGTGATCGCGTCGAACGGGCACGCGACCTCGCAGTAGCCGCAGAAGATGCAGCGGGCAAGGTTGATCTCGTAAACCGCCGCGTAGCGCTCGCCGGCCGAGACTCGGTCGGCGGGGTCGTTCTCGGCCGCCACGACCCTGATGCAGTCGGCCGGGCAGGCGGCCGCGCAAAGCGAGCAGCCCACGCATTTCTCAAGGCCGGTGTCCTCGAAGCGGTGCAGCTTGTGGCGCCCGCGAAAGCGGGGATAGACCGGCGTTTTCTCCTCCGGGTACTGGAGGGTGACGGGGCCCTCGAGCATGCGGCCGAAGGTGGTCTTGAGCCCGCGGAGCGTCTCGCCGAACGCGCGGTAGGCCCCCGCCGGGCCGCCGGGGTCCGGGCCGCGCTGGACGGCGACGACCTCGTCGCCCTCGCGCAGATACGGGAACTCTTCGCTCATAGGACCGTCACGAGGATGGCGGTGACGAGGACGTTCAGCGTCGCCAGGGGCAAGAGCACCTTCCAGCCCAGGCTCATCAGCTGGTCGTAGCGGAGCCTGGGCAGGGTGGCGCGGATCCAGAAGAACACGAAGACGAGGGCGAGCGTCTTCAGCAGGAACCAGACGGGATCGAGGAACCCGGGTCCCGGGCCCATCCAGCCGCCGAGGAAGAAGGTCACCCCGATCCCCGAGATCACGAGCATCTCGATGTACTCGGCCAAAAGAAACGACCCCCAGCGCATGCCGCCGTATTCCGTCTGATAGCCGGCGACCAGCTCGGCGTCGGCTTCGGGGAGGTCGAACGGGGCTCTGTTGGCCTCGGCGAAGCCCGCGATCATGAAGATGATGAACCCGAGAATCTGGGGGACGATGTACCAGATGTCGTCCTGGGACTCGACGATCGCGGGCAGGGAGAGCGAGCCGGCCATCATGATCGCGCCGAGCAGCGCCAGGCCCATCGAGATCTCGTACGAAATCAGCTGCGCGGCCGAACGCATAGCGCCGAGGAACGAGTACTTGGAGCCCGACGCCCAACCGCCCAAGAGCAGCCCGTAGAACGCGAACGAGCCGAAGGCGAAGAAGTAGAGGATGCCGATCGAGACGTCGATGCCATAGAGGCCCACCTGGGTCCCACCGATGTCCTGGACCGCTCCCCAGGGCAGGATCGCGAGCACGGTGACCCCGGAGAACACCACCAGGGCCGGGCCGATCGCGAACATGAAGGGCAGCGCGTTCTGCGGCGTGAAGCCCTCCTTGCCGATCAGCTTGACGGCGTCGGCGAGCGGCTGCATGAGGCCCATCGGTCCCACGCGGTTGGGGCCGTAGCGCGACTGGAAGCGACCGAGCACCTTCCGTTCGACGACCGTGAGGACGGGCACGATCGCGAAGACGAACGCGAAGATGATGAGCGACTTCACGACGAGGATCCAGCTCGCCTCGGCGAGGGTTACGTCCGCCACAACCACTATCCGGCCACCTCCTCCGCTTCGCGTCCGGGGGCGCCCGGGCCGGAATCATTCCCGGCCTTCACGACCTCGATCGACTCGGCGGCGCTGAGCGCGTTGGCGTTCGCATCGACCGTTCCCTCGACCATGAACACCGCGCCCGGTCGCATCCGCTCGCGGATCACGACCTTGGCCCTTACGCTCGTGCCGTTCGAGCGTGCCTCGACCTCTTCGCCCTGCTTCAGGCCAAGTCTTAAGGCGTCGCTGGGCGCGATCTCAACGGTCTGCTTCGGCGCGAGAAACCGCAGCGCCGGGCTTCGGTCGGTGACCTCCGCAGCCCATAGGTCTCTGTACGTGCCCAGCTTCAGGGTTCCGTTGGACGGGGCGGAGGGTGTTCCCCCCGCTGCCAATTTGCGATCGGATGCGGCTTTCGCCGCATCCTCAGCGCGAGGCGATGCATCGTCGGCGGCCTCCCCGGCCCCCTCTTCCGAGAGGTAACCGGTGGCCGCCTCTCGGTCTTGCCAGCGGACGCCCTGGCCGCCGATCTCCTCCGGTGTGATGCCGGCGTAGAAGGGGACCTCTGCCGCCAGTGCCGCCAGCGCCTCGGGAGCGGAGTCGATCTCCGTCTCGTCGCCCAGGCGTGCCGCCAACTCCGCGAGGACCTGCCAGCCCGGCCGGGTGTTACCCGGGTGGGGGATCGACGGCCGCAGGCGCTGGAGGCGGCCGTCGGGGTGGACAACGGTGCCCTCCTTCTCGGCGTGGGACTCGGCCGGGAAGACGACGTCGGCGTGCTTCGTTGAGGCGTCGTCGAACATCGAGAAGGCGACGACGAAGTTGGCCGCCTCAGCGCCTCGGTCCAGGCGGGGCCGTTCGGGAAGTCGCGAACGGGATTGGCGTTGAGCAGGAAAGCGGCCTCGAGCTCGTCGTCTAAGAGAGCTTCACGCATCGCTTCTGAGTCGTTGCCGGCCGGTGCTTCGGAGAGGCCAGGGCCGACTCCGGGCAGGCAGCCCGCTTCGCGCAGGCCGCGGGCGTTTGGTGCATCAGGGACCTCAACCAGGCCGGCGCCCTCGGTGGCGACGCCAAGGGAGTTGGCGCAGGCGAGCAACGCGTCGAGGGCGCCCTGCTCGCGCGCCAGGCGCTCGGCGTAGATGACGACGGTCCGGCCGGGGCGCAGGACGCCGGCGACCTCCTCGGCAGGTTGGCGGTAGCCCTCCGCGGACTCCGAGTCCGTGTCGCCGAGCTCGGCGGCGACGGTGTTCAGAATGGTCGCGGCTTCGCCCGGCGCGTAGCGCGCCACCTCGTCGGCCCCGCCGTCGAGCGTCGTGGGTCGCTCGCTCACGATGGCCACACGAGCGCCGGAGCGGCGGATCGCCTTGCGCACACGCAGGTCGAGGATCGGCATCTGGTGCAGCAGGTCTGCGCCCACGATGAGGATCGAGTACGCGTGGTCGATGTCGGCCACGCGAGCGCTTCGCTCAGGCCGCGAGAGCTCGGCCAGGATGGTGGGAGCTGCGGATCCGGCGGCCCGAGAGTCGACGTGCGGCGAGTCGAGGGCGCCGCGGAGGATCCGCTGGGCCATGTAGCCCTCCTCGCTCGAGGTGTTGCCGGAGGCCAGCAAGGCCGTCTTCGCCCCCGCGGCTCGCAGTCCCTCGGCCGCGGCGTCGAGGGCCTCCGGCCAGGAGACCGGCTGCAGCGTGCCGCCGCTTCGCACCATCGGCTCGATGATCCGCTCCTCGGAGGCCATCATCTGAAAGCCGAAGCGGCCCTTGTCGCAGAGCCAGCCGTCGTCGACCTCGTGGTTGTCGCGCGCGAGGACCCTGGCGACGCGCTCGTCGCGGACGGTGAACTTCACGTTGCACTGGCTCGGACAGAGCGTGCAGACGGAGCCCGCGTCCTCGATGTCCCAGGGCCGCGCGCGGAAGCGGTAGGCCTCGGAGGTGAGCGCGCCGACCGGGCAGAGCTCGATGATGTTGCCGTGGAAGGGGGCGATGTAGGGGCGGTCGTCGAACGTCCCCACGTAGGAGGCCGATCCGCGCTCGAGCAGCTGCAGCTGTTCGTCCTCGGCGACCTCTTGGGAGAACCGCACGCAGCGGTAGCAGAGGATGCAGCGCTCACGGTCGATCCGGACCAGCGGGGAGAGCGGGATCGGCTTTTGGAAGTGTCGCTTGGGATCGGTGACGCGACTTCGTCCCGGGCCCCATCCCATTGCGATGTCCTGAAGGGGGCACTCGCCGCCCTTGTCGCAGACGGGGCAGTCCAGGGGGTGGTTTACGAGCAGGAACTCGACGACGGCGTTCTGCGCCTCCTTCACACGATCCGTGCGCGTGTACACGACCATCCCGTCGCGAACCGGGGTCGAGCAGGCGGTCTGGAGCTTCGGGATCCCCTCCACCTCAACAAGGCACATGCGGCAGGCCCCGACGGGCTGGCCCAGCTTCGGCTCGTAGCAGAAGACCGGGATCTCAACGTCGCCATGCTTCGCGGCGTCGACCAGCATCTCTCCCTCCGGCGCGGTGATCTCGATGCCGTCGACGACGAGGGCGACCGGCTCGCGCTCGGGGCTCATTGGCCCACCGCCACAGGGATACCCGCGTCGAGATGCGAGACGTCGAGCGGAGGTGGAGCTGCCTCGCGCGCCTGCTCGATCGCGTCCTCGAACTCGGCTCGGAACTTGGCCACCATGGAGCCGACGGGCATCGCCATCGCGTCGCCGAGAACGCAGAGGCAGTTGCCGATGATGTTCTCCTGGACCGAGGAGATGATGTCCAGGTCCATCGGCGTCGCCTCGCCGCGCACCACGCGCTCGAGCATCTTCACGGTCCAGTTCGTGCCCTCGCGGCACGGCGTGCATTTCCCGCACGACTCGTGGTGGTAAAAGCGCGCGGTCCGCAGGGCGAGGTGCGGCACGGAGACGGTCTCGTCGGCGACGATGATCGCACCGGATCCGAGCATCGAGCCCGCCTCCGCCATGGCCTCGAACGTGTACGGCAGGTCGAGCTCGTCGGCGGTGAGCACGGGGGCCGATGAGCCGCCGGGGAACCAGCACTTGACCTCGCGGCCGTCGGGCGGTCCGCCCGCGAGGCCGTAGATGAGATCGCGCGATGAGATGCCCAGCTCGATCTCGTAGTTGCCGGGACGCTTGACGCAGCCGGAGACGGAGACCACCTTCGTGCCGGGCGACTGCTCGGAGCCGAAGCTCGTGAACCACTCGGCCCCGTTCTGGACGATGTGGGGGAGGTTGGCGAGCGTCTCGACGTTGTTGATCAGCGTCGGGCCTCCGTAGAGGCCCTGGATCGCGGGAAACGGGGGCTTCAGCCGCGGGTTTCCGCGCTTGCCCTCGAGCGAGTCGAGCAGGGCGGTCTCCTCGCCGCAGATGTAGGCCCCGGCGCCGCGATGGATGACGATGTCGATGTCGGCCCCGGTGTCGAGGATGTTGGTGCCTGCAAAGCCGGCGTCATAGGCTTCGGCGAGCGCGGTGTCGAGGATGTCGGCGATCTCCCAGTACTCGCCCCGGATGAAGATGAAGCAGTACCGCGCGCCGGCGGCGAGGCTGGCGATGAGGCATCCCTCGATCAGCTGATGCGGGTTCTTCTGCATCAGCTCGCGATCCTTGAAGGTCCCGGGCTCTGACTCGTCGGCGTTGCAGCAGACGTACTTCTCCATGTCGCCGCGAGGCAGGAAGCCGGCCTTCTTGCCCATCGAGAAGCCTGCTCCGCCGCGCCCGCGCAGGCCCGATGCTTCAAGCGTGGTGAGAAGCTCATCGGGATCGATGTCGCGGAAGGCCTTGGGCAGGGCCTCGTACCCGCCGAGCTTCCGGTAGGTCTCGATCCCCGCTAGCCCCGGCTCGTCGATGTGGCGGTACAGCAGCCGCGTTTCGCTAGCCACGATTCCCGTCCGTCTCTGCCACGCGTGGGTCGGGGTCGGGCTCCGGCCCACCGGCCGCCGCGCGCTTGCCCAGGGCTTTGTCGGGCAACACCTTCTCGCCGGCGCGGCACTGCTCGATCACGGTGGCCGCGTCGCCTGGCTCCAGGGGACCGAAGTAGATCTCGTTGACTGACGCCATCGGCGCCATGTCACACGCTCCGAGGCATTCGAAGCCCTGGACGTAGAACTCGCCGTCGGGCGAGGAGGCGCCGCCGTGCTCGGCATCGCCCGGCTCCACGTGAGCCGCCTCGCAGAAGGCTGCGAGCAGCTCGTCGCCGCCGTTCATCCAGCAGGAGATGTTGTGGCAGACCAGCACGCGGTTGCGGCCCTCGGGGACCGTGTGGAAGAGGTCGTAGAAGCTCGCTACCGACTGGAGGTACGCGGGGGTGACCCCCATGACCGCCGCCGCTTGGCGGATGCCCTCGGGCGAGCACCAGCCGTAGTGGCGCTGGACGGCCCAGAGCGCCGGGATCGAGGCGGAGCGGATCTGCGGGTAGCGCCCCATCGCCGTCTCGATCTGGTCCTGGAGCTCCGCCGGCACGTCCACCTCGTGGAGCTCGGGCACCCGCTCGGCGTCGGAAGGGGTCATGGAGGCGATCAGCTCGTTGCGACGGGCAGCGGTCATGTCGTCGGTCGGGCGCAGGCGGTCGCCCCCTGCTCCGTTGCCCGTCTGGGGGTACCCGCCCTCCACGACCGGATCCGTCGACCTCGGGCGGACCGCCCCCTGCGGGTCATCCTCCACGTTGGGCACGGGACCTTCCGGCCCGGTGCCGGAGAGCGGGGTCTCGGGGGTCTCGGCCATCAGCGGTCGATGCCCCCAAGGATGGGATCGAGCATGGCGAGGTTCTGAATCAAGTCGGCGATGTACTCGTCCTTGCACATGTCGCGGAGCGCCTGCAGGTTCACGAACGAGGGGTCGCGGTAGTGCACCCGGGCCGGCTTCGCGGAGCCGTCGGCGACAACGAAGCAGCCGAGCTCTCCCCGAGGCCCCTCGATCGGGTAGTAGACCTCACCGGGGGGCACCCGGAAGCCCTCTGTCACCAGCTTGAAGTGGTGGATGAGCGATTCCATCGAGGTCGAGAGCTCATGCCGGGGCGGCAGCACCACCTTGCGGTCGTCGGCGACCCAGGGGCCCTCCGGCAGTCCGTCGATCGTCTGCTCGATCATCCGCACCGACTCGCGCATCTCCTGGATGCGGACCCGGTAGCGATCCCAGCCGTCGCCCACGGTGCCGACCGGGATCTTGAAGTCGAGGTCGTCGTAGCAGAGGTAGCGCTGCGCCTTGCGGAGGTCCCATGGCTCGCCGGCGGCCCGCAGGAGCGGGCCCGTGACGCCGAGGGCGAGGAGCCGCTCGCGCGGGACGATGCCGACGCCCTTGGTTCGCTGCAGGAAGATCTCGTTACGGGTCAAAAGCGCCTCGTACTGGTCGATTCGCGAGGGCATCTCCGCGCAGAAGCTCCGCACGTTCTCGGCGAAGCCGACCGGGATGTCCTCGAAGACGCCGCCGACCTGGAAGTAGCGGGTGTGCATGCGCTGGCCTGACGACATCTCGAACAGGTCGAGGATCCGGTCGCGCTCGCGAAAGCAGTAGAAGAACATCGACATCGCGCCGAGGTCGAGCGCCGAGGTGCCGAGCCAGACGAGGTGGGAGTGGATGCGGTTGAGCTCCATGTGGAGCACGCGCAGGTACTTCGCGCGCGGCGGGATCTCGAGCTCGAGGAGGCGCTCGACGGCGCCGCAGAAAGCCTCCATCTGGAAGAAGTAGGAGATGTAGTCCATCCGCTCGACGAACGGGATGACCTTCCAGTAGTTCTTGTCCTCGCAGGACTTCTCGATCCCGGTGTGCACGTAGCCGACGATCGGCTTTAGGTCGCGGACGATCTCGCCCTCGAGCGAAACGAGCAGTCGCAGCACGCCGTGCGTCGCCGGATGGTGCGGGCCCATGTTGATGGTGAGCAGTTCGGAGCCAAGTCCGTCCGCCTCCTCCGCTTCGCGTCCGGGGGCGGCCGGGTCGTGCAGGGTCGTTCTTTCGATGGGACTCGTCCCGATCACCTGCGCGTCGGTCGCGGCCAGTCGGTCGCGGCCGCTCGCGGGGGCGCTGCCATGCATCTTGTCGGTGGTGTTCACTGGTACCACCGCGGGGTCTCGCGTTCGTTGTAGGTGAAGATCACCGGCTCGCCGCCGACCGGGAAGTCGCGGCGAAGCGGCCAGCCGACGTATTCCTCGGGCATCAGGATCCGCCGCAGGTCTGGATGACCGTTGAAGACGATCCCGAAGAAGTCGTAGGCCTCGCGCTCCTGGAACTCGGCCGTGGGGAAGAGCTCCACGCAGCTCTCGAGCTCTGGCAGCTCATCGCCTCCGGGGTCCGACAGCGCTGCGCGCACCCGCAGGCGCTCGACGCGCGCCATGTTCAAGAGCTCGTAGTGGACGCCGAAGCGTGGCTCGGCCGGGAGGTAGTCCGCGGCGTGGAGGCTCGCCAGGAACCGGTACTCCTGAGTGGGGGTGTCGCGAAGCCAGGTGAGGATCGCCAGGATCTGCGCGGGGTCGACGATGAGACACGCCTGGCCACGGTCGTGGTAGGTCTCGAGCACTGCTCCTGGGTGGCTGTCGTTCAGATCCTGCGCGATCAGCTCGAGGCCGGGCGCATCAGGCATCAGCTGCGCTCCTTCGCCGCCTGGGCGAGCTCACGCGCGCGCTGGTACTCCTCGATCCCGCCGGCGGTGATCGTCTCGTCGCGAGCCCACTCCTCGGTGCCGGCGGCGTTGTAGCGCGTGCGCCAGCCCGCGTCGGGGTTGCCGAGGATCATCCGCTGGAGCTTGTTGAACCCGTACAGGAGTGCCTCTGGGCGGGGTGGACAGCCGGGCACGTGGATGTCGACGGGCATGAACTTGTCGGCGCCCTGGATCACGGCGTAGTTGGAGAACATGCCCCCCGAGGAAGAGCAGGCGCCCATTGCGATGACCCACTTGGGCTCGAGCATCTGGTCGTAGAGTCGCCGGACGACCGGGGCCATCTTCACCGAGACGCGGCCGGAGAGAATGAGGAAGTCCGCCTGTCGCGGGGAGGCCCGCATCGCTTCCGCGCCGAAGCGGGCGATGTCGTAGCGGGGAGAGACGATCGACATCATCTCGATCGCGCAGCAGGCGAGGCCGAAGGTGGCGGGAAACATCGCGTTCGCTCGGCCCCAGTTGAAGGCCTTCTCGAGAGTGGTGGCGAGGACCGACTCCTCGACGTGCTGGTCGAGTTCCGCTCCCTCGAGGTCACCGCGCAGCAGGTCGCGGGCACGGAGCTGGCGAACGCGCAGCTCCTCGGCGGACCGAGGCTGCTCGAGCGGCGCCAGCGCACGGATCTTCTCTCGCTTCACTTCCAATCGAGCGCACCCTTTCGCCAGACGTAGATGAGCGCCACTAACAGCAGGACGATGAAGACGATGATCTCGCCGAGCACGAAGACCGAGTCGGCGCCGTTCAGGATGACGCCGACGGGATAGAGGAAGACGACCTCGATGTCGAAGAGGATGAACAGCATCGCGACGAGGTAGAACGAGACGCCGAAGCGAAAGGTCCGCGAGATCTCCGTTGGGATCCCCGACTCATACGGCTCGGACTTCACCCGGTTCGGCTTACGCGTGCCGGTCAGGTTGTTCAGCGTCACGAGCGCTCCGCCGACCAGCACACCGAGGCCGGCAAACACGATCACTGGGATGTAACTCTGAAGCACGCTCAGTACGGTTTATAACGACTTTGTGCGGTCTTGATACATAGTGATTTTCCGCATCAGAATGCGAAAAATCCGACCTGCTGGGGCGGGTATACCCGTTTTCGGCACCGCTGAGCGGTGCCGGGCCGCCTCGGCCGGCTGACGCGTGGACACGGTCCACCTCATCGTCGGCATCACCGTCGTGCTCGCCAACGCGCTCGCCGGGGGCTGGGGCGGCATCGCCTGGCTTCGCCGCGAGCCCTCGGTGGGCTTCTGGTACGTGCTGCGGTTCGCCCAGGTCGCGGTCGTGGTGCAGGTCGGCATCGGCGCGATCCTCCTGCTCATGGACCGCGCCGCGCCCGACGAGCTCCACTATCTCTACGGGGTCCTTCCGCTCGGCGTATCGCTGCTGGCGGAGGCCGCCCGCTCGGGCGCCGCCGAGCGCGAGCTGGAAGGCCTCGACTTCGACTCCCTGCCCAGGGCTCGCCAGCGAGCGATCGCGATGGCGATCGTGCGCCGCGAGACGGGGATCATGGCCGTCTCCGCACTCATCATCACCTTCCTGGCGCTCCGCGCCGCGGGGACGAGCACGTTTCTTTAGGGCTGCGGGCGTGGACGCGCTTGCGATCGCGCGCACTGATAGCCGGACCTGTGGCGCCAGAGTCCCGCATAGCGGGACCAATGCGCCACGCGGCACCGAGCTCCAGCCGCGATGGCGCGCCGGTCCCGTACAGCGGGACCAATGCGCCACAAACTTGCCCGCTCACACACCAGGAGCTCGTCGGTGGTGGGCGCCGGCAGAGGGGCGGAAAGTATGATCCCGCCCGCGTGCGGCACGCCCCTCTCGCCACAGCTCTGATCGCAGCTTGCCTCGCGCTCGGCGCGTGCGGGAGCGAGGGCCTCGACGTCGCGGAGGATGATCCCATGCGAGAGGGCGCCGAGCTGTTCTCCGAGCGCTGCTCGGGGTGCCACACACTCACCGCCGCGGGTGCTCGGGGCTCGGTCGAACGTGCCCTACGCGTGCAGGGACCGAACCTCGACGAGCGCTCAGAGACGCCTGAGGATGTGCTCTTCGCGATTCAAAACGGCGGCTTCTCGGGCGCGATCATGCCCCAGAACATCGTGGTCGGCGCCGAGGCCGACGCCGTTGCCGAGTTCGTGTCCGAGTACGCGGGCTCCGAGGTCGATCGTCCACCCTCGCCGCAGAGCCTCGACGACTCCTCGTCGTCATCCTCCTCTGCGTCCTCGACGCCCTAGGTCTGGCGAGGCCGCCTCGCTCGACCTTCGCAGCATCCGCGAAGACCCACGCCCGGCACGGGAGGCGCTCGCCCGTCGTGGCGTCGCCGCTGAGCTCGATGAGCTCCTGCGCCTCGACGCTCGTCGCCGCGAGCTCTTGCCGCGGATCGAGGAGCTGCGGGCGCGGCAAAACCGTGCGTCCGAGCAGATCGCGGAGGCCAAGCGCTCAGGCGGCGATGCCGAGCCGCTGATCGCCGAGATGCGCGAGGTCTCCTCCGAGGCGAAGGGCATCGGGGCTCACCTGGCCGAGGTCGAGGCCATGCGCGACGCCATCGCTGAGCGGCTCCCCAACCTGCCGGCGCCAGAGGCGCCCGACGGCGAGACGGATGAGGACGCCGTCGTCCTGAGGGAGGTGGGCGATCGGCCCGACTTCGCCTTCGAGATCAGCGACCACCTCGAACTCGGCGCGCGCCACGGGTGGATCGACATGGAGAAGGCGGCGGCCGCCTCCGGCTCGCGTTTCGCATATCTGCTCGGCGACCTCGTGCTGGTCCAGATGGCCCTGGTCCGCTTCGCCGTGGAGACGGTCCGCGGGGAAGGGTTCGAGCCCGTGGTCCCCCCGGTGCTCGTACGCGAGGGGGCGCTCCACGGAACCGGGTTCTTCCCCGGGGAGCGCGAGATGATCTACGAGATCGAGCGCGACGAGCTCTTCCTCGTGGGGACGTCGGAGGTCTCCCTCGCCGCGCTCCATGCCGGCGACATCCTCGACGTCACCTCCATTCCGCGTCGCTATGCGGGCATCTCGACCTGCTTTCGACGGGAGTCGGGGGCGGCCGGCAAGGACACGCGCGGGATCTTTCGCGTCCACCAGTTCGACAAGGTCGAGATGTTCTCGTTCGTCGCGCCGGACGACGCGCCCGCCGAGCACGAGCGCATCCTCGCGATCGAGGAGCGGATCCTGACGGCGCTCGAGCTCCCATACCGCGTCGTCGACATCCCCGTTGGCGAGCTTGGCGCGCCGGCGGCGCGAAAGTTCGACTGCGAGGCGTGGATCCCTAGTCAGGGCCGCTACCGCGAGCTCACATCCTGTTCGAACACGACCGACTTCCAGGCGCGACGCCTGAACGTCCGCTACCGCCCGGAGCCGGAAGCATCGCCGCGGTTTCTCAGCACCCTGAACGGAACCGCGATCGCGATCTCACGCGCGCTGATCGCGCTGATCGAGAACGGGCAGCGAGAGGATGGGTCGGTCGAGCTGCCGCAGGCGCTCGTGGACGCCGGCGCTCCCGCGTCGATCCCCGGCTAAGGCGGTCGCCGCTACCCGTCGGACCGATCCAGGTCCAACGAGCAGGAGTTGATGCAGTACCGCAGGCCCGATGGACCCGGGCCGTCGTCGAAGAGGTGGCCCAGGTGACCGCCGCAGCGCGAGCAGACGACCTCGGTGCGACGCATGAAGAGCGAGTTGTCCGGGCGTGTCTCGACCGCGTCCGAGGTCGCGGGGTCGAAGAAGCTGGGCCATCCGGTGCCTGAGTCGAACTTCGTGTCGGATGAGAAGAGCTCCTGCCCGCAGCCGCGGCAACGGTACATGCCGTCGTCCTTCGTATCCCAGTAGGAACCCGAGAACGCGCGCTCGGTGCCCTTCTCGCGCAGAACCTCGAACTCCTCGCGCGAGAGCTCCTCCCGCCACTCGGCGTCGGTCCTGTCGATCTTCTCGGTCTTCTCCACGTTTCTCACCGTTCTCCTCGTTTCAACGTTCAGAGATTAGTCGCTCGCAAAGCAGCGTCGTTACGCCTGCGCATACCCTCGAAGCATGGATCAGTTCTCGCCGATCGAGCCCTCACCGGAGCCGCCCGCCCCGGCTGGCCCCCGCATCCTGCACCCGCTGCGGATCCGCGACTTCTCCCTGCTCTTCGGCGGGACCACGGTTTCGCTGTTCGGAGACGGCATCTTTCTGGTGGCCCTCGCGTGGCAGGTCTACGAGCTCTCCAACGTCCCCACGGCGCTCTCGCTGGTGGGAGTCGCGTGGACGCTGCCGATGGTGATGTTCCTGCTCGTAGGCGGTGTCCTCGGCGATCGGTTCGACCGGCGACGGCTCATGATCGCCGGTGACGCCATCCGGGCGGTCGCCATCGGGGCCGTGGCGGTGCTTGCCTTCAACGACTCACTCGAGCTCGTGCACCTGATCGCCCTGACCGGCCTCTACGGTGTCGGCGAGGCGATCTTCGCTCCCAACTTCCAGGCCGTCGTTCCCGATGTCGTTCCCCAGCGACTCATCGTGCAGGCGAACTCGCTTCAGCAGCTCGCCGAACCTGTCGCTTTTCGGTTCGTCGGTCCCGCGGCGGGCGGCGCCCTCGTGGCCGGGCTCGGAACCGGCGCGGCGTTCGCGGTGGACGCGGCGACGTTCGTCGTCTCGATGGTGTGCGTCGTGCTGATGGCGCCGCTGCCGCCGGCAGCACGCGACGCGGCGCAGTCGGTGATGGAGGACGTTCGCGAGGGCTACCGCTTCGTCCGCTCACAGGCCTGGTGCTGGGCGACGATGCTCTCGGCGGCGCTCACGTTGCTGCTCTTCCTGGGGCCGTACGAGGTGCTGATCCCCTACCTCGTCAAGAACGATCTCGGCGGCAACGCCGACACGCTGGGCGTCATCCTCGGGGCCTCTGGAGTGGGCGCGATCCTGACCGGTCTCGTGATCGGTCAGCGCGGCATCGGGCGCCGCTACGTCCTCTGGGCGTACGTCGGCTGGAGCTCGTCGGTCCTCCTGCTCGCCGGGTACGCGTTCGCCACGGCCGCTTGGCAGGCGGTCCTGATCGGGTTCGTCTCGGGCATCCTCTTCACGGTCGGCAACATCATCTGGATCACGATGATCCACCGGCACGTCCCGGGTGAGCTCCTCGGCCGGGTGAGCGCGCTTGACTGGCTCGTCTCGATCGGCCTCACGCCGATCTCCTTCGCGCTCGCGGGGCCCGTCGCCGAGGCGATCGGCGTCAAGGCCACCCTGATCGGGGCGGGCGTTCTCGCGGCGATCGCCTCCTTTGGCTTCCTCGCCGTGCCCGGAATCCGCGATCCCGAGGAATGGGACGCCGAGCCGACGCCGACGCCCGCGCCCGCCTGATCTCGTCTTGGGGTCCGCGTTCTACAACCGCTCGGGCGACGCCTACGAGGCAACCGAGCTCACCCGTGGCCCGTGGGATCCCGAGGCGCAGCATGCCGGCCCCCCTGCCGCCCTGATCGGCCGCGAGATCGAGGCGGTGCCGGCGGAGGTGCCGATGCAGGTGGGGCGGATCACGTTCGAGATCCTGGGCCCGATCCCGATCGCTCCACTCCGCGTGCAGGCCGAGGTGATCCGTCCCGGCCGCAGCGTCGAGCTCATCGCAGCCAGCCTGCGTGCCGACGAGCAGGAGCTCATTCGCGCCACCGCGTGGCGGCTGCGAACGACCGACGTTGAGCTCCCCGTCGGGCTGGAGCGTCCCGAGGCCATGCCGGGCCCGGGCAACGCATCGCCTCAGGACTTCTTCCCGACCGGCGCTCCGGTCGGCTACCACACGGCTATGGAATACCGGTTCCTGTCCGGAGCGTTCTTGGAGGCCGGTCCGGCCAGGGTCTGGATGCGCATGCGCCACCCGCTTGTGGCCGGCGAGGCGCCATCGCCCCTCCAACGCCTGCTCGTCGTGGCAGATTCGGGCAACGGGGTCTCCGCTGCGCTCGATTGGCAGCGCTACCTCTTCATCAACGTGGACCTCTCCGTCCACCTCCATCGCATGCCGGCTGGCGAATGGATGGGCATGGACGCCATCACGATCCCCGAGGAAACCGGGATCGGCATCTCCGACAGCCGGCTTTATGACGAGCGAGGGCCGATCGGCCGAGCGGCCCAGACCCTGCTCGTGGACCGCCGCAGCTAGCCTCGCTGCCGTGAGTACCCCGAGCGAGGACGGACAGCCCGCAACGGATGACGGGACGATCGAGATCGTTCTCGCGGAGGACCACGCGGTGGTACGCAGCGCCCTGCGGATGCTGCTCGATGCCGAGGCGGACTTCCGGGTGGTGGCAGAGGCGGGCGACGTGGAGTCAACCGTCCGCTACGTCCGCGGACACCAGCCCGACATCCTCATCCTCGATCTGAACATGCCGGGTGGCCCCAGTCTCCGCGCGGTTCCGGCGATTCTCGAGGGGTCCACGCGCACGCGGATCGTGGTACTCACGATGCAGAGCGACCCGGTCTTCGCGCGCGAGGCGATGTCGGCCGGGGTCCTCGGCTACATCCTCAAGGACGCGGCTGACTCAGAGCTGGTCAAGGCGGTTCGCCTCGCCGCCCAAGGCGAGCCCTACCTGCAGCCGGAGCTGGGCGCGCGCCTCGCCGCCGAGCCCGCCGGTCCCCCGGACGACCTCTCCGAGCGCGAGGTCGAGATCCTGCGGCTGATCGCCCTCGGCCACACCAACGGGGAGATCGCCGACGAGCTCTACCTGAGCGTGCGCACCGTCGAGTCGCACCGCGCCCACATCCAGCAGAAGCTGCGGATGAGCAAGCGCTCGGAGCTCGTGCGCTACGCGCTCGATCGCAAGCTGATCGAGTCCTGAGGCCAGCGCGCCGGAACCCATGCCCGGAGGGTTGTGCCCGCGCCGGGCCGGGACCGCACGTCCAGTTCGCCGTCGGCGAGCTCGATCCGCTCCCGCATCCCCACCAGTCCCAGGCCGTTGGTCGCACCGTCCGGCTCGAAGCCGCACCCGTCGTCGCGCACCAGGATCTCGATGCGTTCCTCGGCCTCTCGCAGAACCAGCCGTACGCGCTCGGCGCCGGAGTGCTTGACGACGTTGGTGAGCGCCTCCTGGATGACCCGGTACAGGGTCGACTCGAGCTCGGGCTCGAGGCGCATGGGATCCGTGGTGTGGCCGACCAGGAGGTCGACCTCTGCATCGATCTCGAGCTCGCCCGAGGTTGCCTGCTGCTCGACCAGTCCCTCGATGGCAGCCGCGAGCCCGAGCTCGTCCAGGGCGGCGGGCCGCAGCTCCGAGATCAGGCCGCGCAGTGCGGCGATCTCGTCGGCGAGCTGCTCGACCGCCCGTTCGACCGTGCGGCGCAGCTGGGAGTCCGAGCTCGTTCGGGCCGCCGATGCCAGCACGACCCGCATCGCCCCCATGGCCTGGAGCGTCTCGTCGTGAAGCTCCCGTGCCCAGCGCCGCCGCTCGCGCTCGGACGATGGCCGTCCGGTCCGCCGCTGGAGTCGGTACGGCTGCACTCGGTACCCGACGGCACGGGCCACGCCACCGTCGCCGTCACCTCGATGACCGGCCCACACGTCACCGTGGTGCCCGACCCGCCGCTGCCGCACGCGGCGTTGACCGCGATCTCCCGCGACGATCGCCGAGAGCACGAGCGCTGGCGCACGCGGGTCAGCGCCCTGCGCGACCTGCTGCCGCCCGGTCCGAAGTGGGGGACCACACGGTCCATCGCGCAGGGCTGTGCGCCCCGATCGGCTTCACCGAGGGGCTGCCCGTCGAGTTGACGCTGGGCGACGACCCCCGCACGCGCTGATCGGCGGCCCGTCCGGCTCCGGCAAGACCAACCTGATCTCGCCTGGATCGGCTCGCTGGCCGCCCGCTACTCCCCCGACGAGCTGGCGTTCTACCTGCTCGACTTCAAGGAGGGCGTGTCGTTCGCCCGGTTCGCGCCGGGCCGGCGCGACCCGAGCTGGCTGCCGCACGTCCGGCTGGTCGGCGTCAACGTCAACACCGACCGCGAGTTCGGGCTGGCGCTGCTGCGGCACCTCGGCGACGAGCTGCGCCGCCGGGCCGAGGCGGCCAAGCGGTACGAGGTGACCAAGCTGGCCGAGCTGCGCGCCGAGGACCCGGACGGGCACTGGCCGCGGATCGTCGCGGTCGATCGACGAGTTCCAGGTGCTGCTCGGCCGGGCGGGACGCGGTCACCGACGAGGCCGTGCACGCTGCTCGAGGACCTGGCCCGGCGCGGCCGCTCCCAGGGCATCCACCTCGTGCTGGCCAGCCAGGACGTGTCCGGCATCGAGGCGCTGTGGGGCCGTCCCGGCGCTCGTCGCGCAGTTCACGCTGCGGATCGCGCTGCCCCGGGCCCGCCGGGTGCTGGCCGAGACCAACGACGCCACGCTGCACCTGTCCGCGCTGGCACGCCGTGGTCAACCACGAGTCGGGCGTCGCCGCACGGCAACGAGATCGTGCGCATCCCCGACGCCGCCGCAAGGAAGCGGTCGACCGGGTGCTGCGACACGCTGCACGAATCGCCACCGCGGGCGACCCGGACAAGGCCGCCTGTTCGACGGCAGCAAGGCGCCGCAGGCCGCCGACCTGATCACGATGCTGCGCGGCCACCGGCCGCCCGAGGGCGCTCGTCGGCCAGTGCATCGACGTCCACGGCCGGCCCGCCACCGTTGCGCTGCCCGCCGTGCCCGGCCGCAACATCGGTGTCATCGGCGCGGACGGCACGGACGCCGTGCGCGTGCTCGCCGCCGCGGCGTTGTCGCTGGACGCGCAGCACGGCCGCGACCGACGGGCCGTCTTCGTGCTCGCCCCGCTCGTCGCGGAGGCCTACGACCCTGGCGGACGTCCTCGCCAACGGCTGTCCCGGCACCCCGAGATCATCCGGCTCGACGAGCTTCGCCAAGCTCGGCCGCCGATTGGGCCGCGGGATGTCGTCGAGCGGCTGTCGAGCGGCGACCACCCCCCGACCTACCTGGTGCTCTACGCCGCGGACGCGGCCGACGCCGTCCTGCAGGACCGCGTGCTGACCGAGAAGCCTGCGGAAGGTGCTGCGGTTCGGGCCGGAGGTCGGTGTGCACACGATCGGGTGGTGGCGCAGCCCGGCCCGGCTGAAGTCGCTGCTCTCGATGTCGGCGTCACCGGACGACCTCGGGCTGCGTTCCTCGCGCTCGACGTCCAGGGCGCCGAGCTCGGCCCGCTGGCGCCCCGGGGCTGCTGCCCGTCTGGTCGCCGCGGCCCGGCCGCGGCGCTGCTGTTCGACCGGGCGCGGCACTCCCGGCCGGAGGTCGTGATCGTCCCGGCCGTCGGCGGCAAGAGCACCGCGAGCCACCGACGAGTCCGCGGAGCTGGCATGAGCGGCACGGACGGCGCCCGGACGCGGTGCGCGCCTACAAGGACGTCATCGGCGAGCTGACCGTCGCGGCGGACGCGCTGCGCGAGCGGGACCGCGGCCGGGCCGACGAGCTGGCGGAGACTGGCTCGACCTCGACTCGGCCAGGGCGGCCACCGACCGGGCCCACGCGGCCCTGGCCAGGTTCGCCGTCGACATGCAGTGGGAGAACGTCCTCGACACGCTCTGGAAGGAAGACTGGCTGATGCTGCGGTCCCCGCCGCAGCCCGACCGCAGCCCGGACGCCGACCCGGACGACCTCGACGCCCTGATCGTCGCCTTCGACGCGGGCGGCGGCCGCGGTGATCGAGGCCGCCGAGCGCTGGTCGTTCGGTCCGGGTGGCGCTGACCGCTCGCTACTCGTCGTCGGCGTCGTCACGCGCCAGGAAGCTCGCCACCCGTTCCACGGCGTTCTCGAACGCCGGGTTGAGGTCGACGAACGTGCGCAGCCGCTCCGCCAGCCACTCCACGCTCACCGTCTCCTCACCCCGGCGCTCCAGCAGTTCCTCGATGCCCCGGTCGGTCGCGTACACCGTCAGCCGCCCAGACCGGTCACTGGAACGCCCGGTCGATGATGTCGGCCTGCTCGACCTCGTGGACCTTCGACGACCCCGGCGCGGGTGCGGCCATCCGCCGGCGGGAGACGCGGCGTGATCCGCGACATCCGCTCGGGCAGCCTCTCCGGCAGTTCGAGGCCGAAGTAGGGCCACGCGCCCTGGTTCGCCGGCTCCTCCTGCACCCAGCGCACGTCGTCGGCGTTGGGGTAGCGCTCGAGGACGGCGGCGAGCTGGCGGTGCGGCAGCGGGTAGAGCTGCTCGATCCGCACGATCGCGGTGTCGTCGATCTTGCGCTTGTCGCGGGCGGCGGCCAGCTCCCAGAAGATCTTGCCGCTGCACAGGAGGATGCGGTGGACGCTCGGCGGCCGGGCCGTCGTTCTCGCGGTAGCGCGGGTCGTCGATCACCGAGCGGAACCGGCCGCCGGTGAAGTCGGACACCGGGCTGACCACGGCCCGGTTGCGCAGCATCGACTTCGGCGTGAACACCACCAGCGGGCGGCGCACCCCGTCGAGGGCGTGCCGGCGCAGCAGGTGGAAGTAGTTCGCCGGCTCCGACGGGCAGGGCGACGGTCATCGAGCCCTCGGCGCACAGCTGCAGGAACCGCTCGATGCGCCCGGAGCTGTGGTCGGGGCCCTGGCCCTCGAGGCCGTGCGGGAGCAGCAGCACGACGTCGCTGTGCTGGCCCCACTTGGCCTCGCCGGAGGAGACGAACTCGTCGATCACCGACTGGGCGCCGTTGGCGAAGTCGCCGAACTGGGCCTCCCACAGCACCAGTGCGTCCGGGTTGGCCACCGAGTAGCCGTACTCGAAGCCGACCGCGGCGAACTCCGACAGCGCCGAGTCGTAGGGCAGGAACCGCTCCTGCTCGGGCGAGAGGTTGCGCAGCGGCACGTACTCCTCGCCGGTCTTCCGGTCGATGACCACCGAGTGCCGCTGGACGAACGTGCCGCGGCGGGAGTCCTGCCCGGACAGGCGCACCAGCTTGCCCTGCGCCGCCAGCGAGCCCAGGGCGAGCAGCTCGCCGAAGGCCCAGTCGACGTCGCCCTCGCGCGACATCTTGTACCGCTTCTCCAGCACCGGCTTGACCCGCGGGTGCACGCGTGAACCCGTCGGGCAGGTCGCACGTGCGCGTCGCCGATCCGGTGCACGACCTCGATCGGCACCGAGGTGTCGAGGTCGACCGGGACGGACTGCTCCTCCTCGACCGACGGGCTGAGCCGTCGGCAGCGGCGCGCTCCAGCTCGCGGACCTCGTTGAACACGTGCTCGAGCTGGTTGCTGAAGTCCTTGAGGGCGTGTTCGGCTTCTTCGACGGAGATGTCGCCGCGCCCGATGAGGGACTCGGTGTAGATCTTCCGGACGGTGCGTTTGGCGTCGATGATGTCGTACATCGAGGGCTGGGTCATCGAGGGGTCGTCGCCCTCGTTGTGGCCGCGGCGCCGGTAGCAGAGCATGTCGATCACGACGTCGTTGTGCCAGCGCTGCCGGTACTCCACGGCCAGCTTGGCCACCCAGACGCAGGCTTCGGGGTCGTCGCCGTTGACGTGGAACACCGGGGCGCCGATCATCTTCGCCACGTCGGTGCAGTACTGGCTCGACCGGGAGGCTTCGGGGGCGGTGGTGAACCCGACCTGGTTGTTGATGACCACGTGCACGGTGCCGCCGGTGCGGTAGCCGCGCAGCAGGGCGAGGTTCAGGGTTTCGGCGACCACGCCCTGGCCGGCGAACGCGGCGTCGCCGTGCAGCATCAGCGGCATGACGGTGTAGCCGCCCTCGCCCTTGTCGAGCAGGTCCTGCTTGGCGCGGACGATGCCTTCCAGGACGGGGTCGACGGCTTCGAGGTGGGACGGGTTGGAGGCGAGGGAGACGGTGGTCTCGCCGTCGCCGAACATGCGGAAGTACTTGCCCTCGGCGCCCAGGTGGTACTTGACGTCGCCGGAGCCGTGGGCCTGGCCGGGGTCGAGGTTGCCCTCGAACTCGCGGAAGATCTGGCGAGATCGGCTTGCCGACGATGTTGGCCAGCACGTTGAGCCGGCCGCGGTGGGGCATGCCGATGACGACCTCGTCGAGTTCGTGTTCGGCGGCCTTGTCCAGCACCGCGTCCAGCAGCGGGATGACGGTCTCCCCGCCTTCGAGGGAGAAGCGTTTCTGGCCGACGTACTTGGTCTGCAGGAACGTCTCGAACGCCTCGGCGGCGTTCAGCTTGGCCAGGATGTATTTCTGCTCGACCACCGCGGGTTTCTGGTGCGGCACCTCGATGCGCTCCTGCAGCCAGGCCCGCTGCTCGGGGTCGGAGATGTGCATGTACTCGGTGCCGACGGTGCGCACGTAGGAGTCGCGCAGCAGCCCGAGCACGTCGCGCAGCTTCATGTGCGCCCGCCCGCCGAACCCGCCGGTGGCGAACGTGCGGTCCAGGTCCCACAGGGTCAGCCCGTGGGAGAGCACGTCGAGGTCGGGGTGGCGGCGCTGGCGGTAGTTCAGCGGGTCGGTGTCGGCCATCAGATGCCCGCGGGTGCGGTAGGCGTCGATCAGCTCGATCACCCGGGCGGTCTTGTCCACCGCCCCCTCGGGGATGTCCTGCACCCAGCGCACCGGCTCATAGGGCACCCGCAGCGCGGTGAAGATCTCGTCGTAGAACCCGACCCCGTCGACGGTCGGGCCGCCCAGCAGCAGCCCGTGCACCCGGCGCAGGAACTCCCCCGACTCCGCGCCCTGGATGATCCGGTGGTCGTAGGTCGAGGTCAGCGTGATGATCTTGGAGACGCCGATCTCGGCGAGCCGCTCCTCGCGAGGCGCCCTGGAACTCCGCCGGGTACTCCATCGCCCCGACCCCGACGATCGTGCCCTGGCCCTGCATCAGCCGGGGCACCGAATGGTTCGTGCCCAGCGTGCCCGGGTTGGTCAGCGAGATCGTGGTGCCGGCGAAGTCCTCGCCGGTCAACGCCCCGGCGCGGGCCTTGTGCACGATCGCCTCATAGGCCGACCAGAACTGCGCGAAGTTCATCGCCTCGCAGCCCTTGATCGACACCACCACCAGCGACCGCTGCCCGTTCTTGCCGGGCAGGTCGATCGCCAGGCCGAGGTTGACGTGGTCGGGGGCGACCACCGTGGGTCTGCCGTCGACCTCGGTGAAGTGCCGGTTCATCACCGGCATCTCGGCCAGCGCCCGCACCACCGCGAACCCGATCAGGTGGGTGAACGAGATCTTCCCGCCGCGCGTGCGCCGCAACTGGTTGTTGATCACCAGCCGGTTGTCGGCCAGCAGCTTGGCCGGCACCGCCCGCACGCTCGTCGCGGTCGGCACCTCCAGCGACGCCTGCATGTTCTTCACCACCGCCGAGGCGGCACCGCGCAACGGCGTGGTGGTGCCCTCCTCGACCGCCGGCGCCGGACGCGCCGCCTTCGAGGCGCTACCGGCGGCGGGCTTCTCCGGGGCGCGGCGCGCCGACTTCCGGTGCGGCCGGGCGGGCGCGGGAGCCTGTCGCGGCCCCGTTCGCCCGGCGGGTCGCCTGCTCCTCCTCGCCGGGGCCGCGGGCGCTTCGGGGGCCGGCTTCGCCGGCGGTCGCCTCAGCTGTCGACGCGGCGGCTGTCGTCGCGCGGTCCCGCGCACCGTTGGCCGCGGTCGCCGCGGCGGTCATGTCCCCGTCTCCCGGCCGGTAGTCGGCGAAGAAGTCGTGCCAGGCCGGGTCGACCGCAGTAGGGTCGTCGAGGAAGCGCTGGTACATCTCCTCGACGAGCCATTCGTTGGGGCCGAACTGGCCGGCTTGGCTGGACATACTGCTGCTGGGCACGCTGAGAACCGCCTTGATCGGATCGCATCGTCGTTGCGAGGGCTGCATCCCAGGCTAGCCCCCGCCCGCGCGAACCCGGCACCGCCCTCCGGGGCGTCGATCTCCCTGCCTTCCGACCCGAATCGGTGTCGGAATCGGTGCAGGTGGCCGATGTCTCAGGTGAACGGGTTCAGCGGGGCAGGCCGCCGAGCGTGTCGACCACGCGAGTGGTCACCGACGTGCACAGCACGACGGTGCCCGCGGGAAGCCCGAGCCGGGACGCGGTGCGCAGCGTGTCGCGCTCGCCGGCGAACGCGCCGTCCGCCGGGTCGATGATCAGCTCGGTGCGCGTGGGGCCGTCGTCGTGCACGAGCGCGACGCGCGGGTTGCCCTCGCAGTCGGTCGCGTGCTCGTCGACGTCGACCGCGGGGAGCGCGGTCAGCGCGGCGTACAGGGCGGCGCGCAGGTCCGCGGGCACCAGCCCGCTGCGCAGCGCGCCCACCGCCCGGGTGAACGGCTGCGACGCGGTGCGGCCCTCCGGGCCGTCGGCGCGCAGGCAGCAGAGCAGCGCCCGGGGGTCGCGCGGCAGGCGGTCGAGGAACGCGGGGGTCGGGGCGTGCCAGTTGCCCGGGCGCGGACGCGCGCGGGCAGGTCGTCGAGCCCCGCGTAGAAGTCGCCGTGCGCGGCGCGGAACCGGCCGGTCGGGACGCCGGCGGCGGGATCGAAGCCCTCGTCGTCGGCCTCCTCCGCGGAGCCGGTCAGCCAGCGCACCCGGCCGGTGACCTCGCGGTCGAGCAGCCAGTCGCGCTCGGGACGGGCGGGCACCCACTGCCGGATCCACTGCTCGGTCAGGTGCAGCAGCAGCCCGGTCGAGGTGCCGAAGCTGCCCATCCACCAGCCCCGCGTCGCGATGTAGCGGTACTGGTCGGGGCCCAGCGGGCAGTCGGCGGTCCGGACGGCCGGCTCGAGCAACTAGGGGCTCCCTGCGGGTCGGTGGCAGAGGGTTGTCCTCCAGTGTGAGTGTTCACGCTGGGTGCACGACCACGGGTCCCGGTTCGCCTGATCGAGGGCATTGCCGCGGGTGCCCCGGGGTACCGGCACCCGACGTTGCCGGGCGTGCGCGCCGGGGTATGACTTGCCCGTGCGGACGTACTCGGCGCAGGTCGTACCCGGCGAGGCCGTCGAGGTCGGGTCGTGCGGACCTCGCTGCAGCGCGGCCCGCACGTGGCGTCGTGTGCGGCGGTGCACGACGTGGCTCGCTGCGGTCACCGGCCGGATGACGAGCATTCGTGTGCTCGCTCGTGCGGTCACCGATCCGCGGAGGGGACGCCCGCGTCGGACCACGCCTACGGCCTCGTCGGCGGCCGGCCGCGACCGAGGTGTGGGCGAAGTCGGCGGTGGAGCGGGTGCACGCCCTCGCCGCGCAGGAGCGGCGGTGGCCCTGGCGGGCGGGCTGACCGGCGGCCGATCGAGTCCGCGGCGCGGCGGTACGGTGTGCACCGCCGGGGATTCGGGTCCCGCAGCGTCACCGCGGGGCGGGCCGAGCCGCGGCGCTCCCGCGCCGCACCCGGCGCAGCGAGGGGGAGAACGATGGGGCCCAACCTGCACGAGCGCGCCGAGCGCGTGCTGTCGGTGCTGCACCGTGTCCGGGCGGGCGGTGAGCGGTTCGTCGGTGCGTTCCTGCCCGGCGCCTCGGCGCGCCGGATGCGGGTGGCCGCCGTCGCGGACGAGTGGTCGGCCGCGAACCTCGAAGCGCGCCACGGCTCGGGCCCGCTGTGGGTCGTGCTCGGCGACGGCGCGAGCCTGGGGCTGGGGGCGAGCACGCGCGACATCGAGCTACGTCCGGCTCGTCGCCGAGGCTCTGGGCGCCGGCGGTTCTCCGTGGCGCGTGGTCAACCTGGCGTCGGACGGCGCCGACATCGACGACGTGCTGGCCCGGCAGTTGCCCGAGCTCCGGGCGCTGACCGCGCGAGCAGCCTGCGGACCTGGTGACCTGCATCGTCGGCACCGCGGACGTGCTGGGCCGGCCGCGCGGCGTCGAGGCCCGGCTGCGCGCGCTGCTCGCCGCGCTGCCCGAGGGCGCCGTCGTCGCGACCCTGCCGCCGGTGTGGAGCACGCGGACGTCGGCCGCGCTGAACGCCGTCGTCCGCGAGGAGGCGGCCCGCCGCGGGCTGCGGGTCGCGGACGTGTGGGACGCCAGTCCGCGGCGCGGTCGCTGGTGCGGCGCGTGCTACCAGCCCAACGACGTCGGCCACGCCCGGTGGGCGGCGGCGATCCTCGCGGCCGTCCGCGGCGACGCGGCGGACCGCGACGCGTCCGGCGCCGCGGCCGGTTAGGCGCGCTGGTGAACGACGGCAGCGGGCGCATCACCGTCCACGACCTGACCAAGCAGTTCGGCAGTGCCGGATCGACCGGGGTCACCGCCGTGAGCGGGCTCAGCTTCACCGTCGAGCCCGGCGGCGTGACCGGCTTCCTCGGGCCGAACGGCTCCGGCAAGACCACCACGTTGCGGATGATCCTCGGCCTGGTCGACGCCGACCTCCGGCGAGGCGCGGATCGACGGCGCGCGGTTCGCGGAGCTGGCCGCGCCCGGCCGGGTGGTCGGCGCCGTGCTGGAGGCGCAGGGCTTCCATCCGGCGCGCAGCGGGCGCGCGCACCTGCGGGTGGCGGCCGCGGCGCTGGGCGTGCCGGACCGCCGGGTCGACGAGGTGCTCGGCCTGGTCGGCCTGGCGGACGCGGCGGGGCGCGCGGTCGGTGGCTGGTCGCTCGGCATGAAGCAGCGCCTGGCGCTGGCCACCGCGCTGCTGGGCGACCCGCGCGTGCTGGTCCTCGACGAGCCCGCGAACGGCCTGGACCCCGAGGGCATCGCCTGGCTGCGGGCGTTCCTGCGGGGGTTCGCCCGGCAGGGGCGCACGGTGCTGGTGAGCAGCCACCTGCTCGCGGAGGTCGAGCAGGGCGTCGACCACCTCGTCGTCATCGACGGCGGTCGCTGCGTCTACCAGGGCGGGCTGGAGCAGCTCCGGGGTGCGGGGAGGGCGCGGGTGCTCGTCCGGTGCCCCGACCCGGTCCGGCTGGCGCAGGCGCTCGCCGCGGCGGGGGTCGTCGAGATCGACACACTGCCCGACGGGCGGCTGGGCGTCGGCGGGGTGGACGCGGCCCGCGTCGGCGACGTCGCGCTCGCGGCGGGCGTGGCGGTGCACGGCCTGGTGGAGGAGCGGGTGGACCTGGAGCAGATGTTCCTGCAGCTCGTGTCCGGGGGTGCGGCGATGACGGCGCTCGTCCCGGTGCTGCGGGCGGAGTGGCGGCGGGTCGCGTCGACGCGGCTGTGGTGGGGGCTGCTGATCCCCGTCGTGGCGCTGGCCCTGCTCGTGAACCTGTTCGGCGGGCTGCTCGGCGACGAGCTCGGCGGCACGGCGGTGACTTCCCGGTGCTGCCCGCGTCCGTGGCCTTCACGCTGACGCTGACGGTGGTGTTCGCCGCGGTGTACGGCACGGTGGCCGCGGCGGGGGAGTTCCGGCACCGCACGGTCACCACCGCCTACCTGACCGCCGGTGGCCGGGGGCGCGTGCTCGTCGGCAAGCTCGTGGCCGGCGCCTGCGTCGGCGCGCTGTACGCGGTGGTCGCCGTGCTGGTGGGGGTCGCGGCCGGGGTGCTCGGGCAGGGCGCCGGGCCGCGTTCCGGGCGCCGAGGCGCTCGCCGGCGTCGCCGCCGTCGGGGTGACGGTCGCCGCGCTGTGGGGTGTGCTGGGCGCGGCGTTGGGGATCCTGCTCGCGAACCAGGTGGGCGCGCTCGTCGCGCTGCTGGTGTACCTGCAGATCGGCGAGCTGGTGCTGGCGGCGGTGCTGAACAACTCCGGCTCCCCGGCCCTGGCCCGGCTGACCCCGTACCTGCCCGGCAACGCGGGCGACGTCGCGATCTACGACTTCCCGGCCCGCGCGCTGGCGGGCCCGGGGTTCGCGGACCGGCTGGTCGAGGAGCTGGCGGGCGTGACGGCCCCGCCGCCGTGGTGGGGCGCGCTGTCGGTGCTGGCCGGGTGGGCGGCGCTGGCCGCGGTGATCGCCTGGACGGTCGGCGACCGCCGCGACGTCACCTGACGCCGCGCGAGTCGGCACGTTTGCGCCGGCGCGAGTGGCGGCACGTTCGCTCACGGCCGAACGTCCGCGCGGACCCGTCAGGGCGTTGCCCGACGGCCGGGCGGAGATCGGCCTACCGTGGAGGGGTGCAGTCCCCTCGTTCCCCTCAGGAGCGACGGGGGTGGATCCGCCGCCTGACCGGTGCCTGCCTGCGCCACCCCGGAGTCACGGCCGCCGCGCTCGTCTCGTCCGTGGTCGGTGTCGGCCTGGGTGCCGTCGGGCCGCTGCTGACCCGCGTCGTCGTCGACGACGCCGTGGCCGGCTCCACCGCCGTGCTCGTCCCCTTCGTCGCCGCGCTGGTCGCGCTCGCGCTCGTCCAGTACGGCCTGTCGTTCGTCCGCCGCTACTTCGCCGGGCGCCTCTCCCTCGACGTCCAGCACGACCTGCGCCGCCGCGTGTTCGACGCCGTCACGCGGCTCGACGGCGAGCGGCAGGACGCGCTGCGCACCGGGCAGGTGGCGTCGCGGGCGATCACGGACCTGCAGCTCCTGCAGGGGCTGCTGTCGATGGTGCCCGTTCACGCTCGGCACCGCCTCGCTCGTCGTCACCTCGGTCGCGGCGATGCTGTGGCTCTCGCCGCTGCTCACCCTCGTCACGCTCGTCGTGCTGCCGGCCGCGGCGATCGTCACGATCCGGTCGCGCCGGTCGCTGTTCCCGGCCACGTGGTCGGCGCAGCAGCAGGCGGCGGACGTCGCGCAGCAGGTGGAGGAGACCGTCACCGGCGTCCGGGTGGTCAAGGGCTTCGGCCAGGAGGCGCGCGAGGTCGCCACGCTGGAGGGGCGGGCGCGCCGGCTGTTCGCCGAGCGCATGCGCGCGGCCCGGATGACCGCGCGGCTCAACCCGGCGCTGCTGGCGCTGCCGACCCTCGGTCAGGTCGGCGTGATCGGCATCGGCGGCGCGATGGCGCTCTCCGGCTCGATCTCGCTCGGCACCTTCCTCGCCTTCACCACCTACGTCACGCCAGCTCGTCGGGCCGGCCCGGATGATCGGCGCGCTGGTGGTCAGCGCGCAGCTGGCGCGGGCCGGCGTCGAGCGGGTCTACGACCTCGTCGACGCCCGGCCGGCAGGTCACCGACCCGCCGGACCCGGTGCCGCTGCCGCAGGGCCCGCTCGTCGGTCGAGCTGGACGACGTGCGGTTCGGCTACGCGGACGGCGCGCCGGTGCTCGACGGGCTGACGCTGCGCGTCGAGCCGGGGGAGACGGTGGCGCTGGTCGGGCCGCCGGGCTCGGGCAAGTCGACGGTCACCCAGCTGCTCGCCCGCTTCTACGACCCGCAGGACGGGCGGGTGTGCCTCGGCGGCGTGCCGGTGTCGGCAGCTGCGCCTGGTCGGAGCTGCGGTCGGCGCTCGGGCATGGTGTTCGAAGACGCCTTCCTGTTCTCCGACACGATCCGGGCCAACATCGCCTACGGCCGCCCCGACGCCACCGACGAGCAGGTGCGGCGCGGCGGCGGAGGCCGCGCAGGTGGCGGAGTTCGTCGACGAGCCTGCCCGACGGCTACGACACGCTGGTCGGCGAGCGCGGGCTGACGCTCTCGGGCGGCCAGCGGCAGCGCGTCGCGCTGGCCCGCGCGGTGCTCGCCGACCCGCGGGTGCTGGTCCTCGACGACGCCACCTCGGCGGTCGACAACACCACCGAGGCGGCGATCCACGAGACGCTGCGCGACCTGACGGCCGGCCGGACCACGCTGCTCGTGGCGCACCGGCGCTCGACGCTGGCGCTGGCGGACCGGATCGCGGTGCTCGACCGCGGCCGGGTGGTGGACGTGGGCACGGAGGCGGAGCTGACCGTGCGCAGCCCGCTGTTCCGCGCGCTGTTCGCGACCGCGGACGAGCGGCCCATCCGTCGCATAGGTTCCGACGAGAGTGCCGTTCGTCCGGACGGCGTGTCCCCGGAGCTGTGGCCCGACCGCCGTCGACGACGCCGATGCGCGGCCGGCTCGTGACCGCGCTGCCGGGTTCGGGGCGCGGCGGGCCGATGTCCGACCTCGGCGGCATCGCCGCCACGCCCGAGCTGCTCGCCGCCGTCGACGCGCTGCCGCCCGCCACCGACGTCCCCCGCCTCCCGGGCGAGGACCCCACCGCCCCCGACCCCGGTTCCGGCTCGTCCGGCTGCTGCGCCCGGTCCGCGGCCTGCTCGCGCTGACGATCCTGCTCGTCGGCCTCGACGCGGTGACGACGCTCGCGTTCCCGACCGTCGCCCGCTACGCCGTCGACTACGGGATCACCGCGGGCGCGCCCGGGCCGCTGCTGACCGCGGTGCTGCTCGGGCTCGGGATCGTCGCGCTGAGCTGGGTGGTGGTCGCCGTCCAGACCGTGGTCACCGCGCGGGCCGGCGAGAGCCTGCTCTACCTGCTGCGCGTGCGCAGCTACGCCCACCTGCAGCGGCTCGGGCTCGACTACTACGAGCGCGAGCTGTCGGGCCGGATCATGACCCGGATGACCACGGACGTCGACGCGCTGTCGTCGTTCCTGCAGACCGGGCTGGCCCAGGCGGTCGTCAGCCTGCTCACCGTCGTCGGGGTGGCCGTCGCGCTGCTCGTCACCGATCCGGAGCTGGCGCTGGTCGCGCTCGCCGTCCTGCCGGTGCTGATCGTGGCGACGCTCTGGTTCCGGGTGCTGTCGTCGCGCGCGTACGCGGAGGCCCGCGAGCGGGTGGCCGTCGTCAACGCCGACATGCAGGAGAACGTCACCGGCGTGCGGGTCGCCCAGGCCTTCACGCGCGAGCAGTACAGCTCCGCCCGTGTTCGGCGACCGCAGCCTGGCCTACCGTCGCTCCCGGCTGCGGGCGCAGCGCTACATCGCGACGTTCTTCCCGTTCGTCGCGCTGCTGAGCGACCTCGCGACGGCCGCGGTGCTCGGCGTCGGTGCCGACCGCGTCGCCGCGGGCGCGCTGACGCCCGGCGTGCTCACCGCGTTCCTGCTCTACCTCGGCTTGTTCTTCGCACCCGTCCAGCAGCTCTCCCAGGTCTTCGACGGCTACCAGCAGGCCCGCATCGGGCTGCGGCGCATCGGTGACCTGCTGCGTACCCCCACCACCGTTCCCGGACGACGGGACCGCTGGACGTGCCCGGTCGCCTGCGCGGCGAGGTGGAGCTGCGCGACGTCGGCTTCTCCTACGCCGGCGCGGACCGGCCCGCGCTCGACGGGGTGTCGCTGCGGGTGGCGCCGGGGGAGACCGTCGCGCTGGTCGGGCGCGACGGGAGCGGGCAAGTCGACGCTGGTCAAGCTGCTCGCGCGGTTCTACGACGCGGGCCGCGGCGCGGTGCTCGTCGACGGGGTCGACGTGCGCGCTACCGGCTGGCCGGCTTCCGCCAGCGGCTCGGGGTGGTCCCGCAGGAGGCGCACCTGTTCACCGGCGACGTCGCGTCGAACATCGCCTACGGACGCCCGGACGCCACGCCCGCCGAGATCGAGGCCGCGGCGCGCGCGGTCGGGGCGCTCGAGCTCGTCGGCCCGGCTGCCGCAGGGCTTCCGCACGCCCGGTCGGCGAGCGCGGGCAGGGGCTGTCGGCGGGGCAGCGCCAGCTCGTCGCGCTGGCCCGCGCCGAGCTCGTCGCCCCGGACCTGCTGCTCTTCGACGAGGCGACGGCCGCGCTCGACCCCGCGACCGAGGCCGCGGTGCTCGCGGCGGGCGACCGCGTGACGTCACGGCGCACCGCGTTCGTCGTCGCGCACCGGCTGGCGACGGCGGCACGCGCGGACCGCGTGGTCGTCCTGCACGGCGGGCGGATCGCCGAGCAGGGCCCGCCCGCCGCGCTGCTCGCGCAGGGCGGGCGGTTTGCCCGGTTGTGGCGGGCCGGCGAGCTGGAACCGGCCGCGGACGACACGGGCAGCGACGAGAACGATCTCGATGGAGTGAACCTGCGCACTCGAACTGCCTGATTCCTGCCCGAAATCGGGCACGGATTGGCGATTTCACGCCGCGCATGGGGCATCCTCGCCGGGTGACCCCGCGGCCGCACGCCGACCTCGTGGCCCACCTGGTGCGCTCCACCCCGCTCAACGAGGGCGAGGCGGACCGGGTGCTGGCCGAGGTCTTCGACTGGTTCGCCGAGCCGGTGCCCGACTTCGTGCGGCGCCGGCACCGCGAGCTGGCGGCACGCGGGCTCACCAACGACAGGATCTTCGCGGCGATCGCGACGGAGCTGCCGGAGCGGCTGTTCCCCGCGCCCCCGCTCTCGTCGCGGCAGCTGCGCCGCCTCGTCTACGGCTGAACACGGAAGAGGTACACGCTATGTGCGGCATCGTCGGCTACATCGGTGCGCAGGACGCCGCCCCGATCCTGCTCGAAGGGCTGGGACGGCTGGAGTACCGCGGCTACGACTCCGCGGGAGTCGCGGTCGTCGACCAAGAGCGGCCTCAAGATCCGCAAGTCGCAGGGCCGGGTGGCCGACCTCGTCGCCGGGCTGCCGGCGCGCTTCAAGGGCGCGCCGGGCATCGGGCACACGCGCTGGGCCACGCACGGTGAGCCGACCGAGGAGAACGCCCACCCGCACACCGACGCGGCCGGCCGGATCGCCGTGGTGCACAACGGGATCATCGAGAACGCGGACGAGCTGCGCGCCAAGCTGATGGCCGACGGCGTCGAGTTCCGCTCGCAGACCGACACCGAGGTCGTCCCGCACCTCATCGCTGCCGCGTTCGCCGCCGGCGCTCCCGACCTCGAGCAGGCCGTGTCAGCCAGGCGCTGCGCCAGGTCGTCGGTGCGTACGGCATCGCGGTGCTGGACGCCGACCACCCGGACCGGATCGTCGTCGCCCGCAACGGCAGCCCGGTGCTGCTGGGCGATCGGCGAGCGCGAGATGTTCGTCGCCTCCGACGTCGCCGCCCTGGTCGGCTACACCCGGCAGGTCGTCTACCTCGACGACGGCGAGCTGGCCACGATCACCACCGGCGGCTACCGCACGTTCACCCTCGACGACCGGTCGACCGCCAAGAGCCCGGCGACCATCGACTGGGACATCATCGGCGCCGAGATCGGCGACCACTCCCACTTCCTGCAGAAGGAGATCGCCGAGCAGCCGCGCACCATCGAGCGGACGCTGCGCGGCCGCCTCGACGAGCGGTTCTCCACCGCGCACCTCGGCGGGCTCAACCTGTCGGTGCGCGAAGCCCGCGAGTTCCGGCGCGTGAAGATCCTCGGCTGCGGCTCGGCCTGCTACGCCGGTGACCTGGGTGCGCAGCTGATCGAGGACCTGGCCCGGATGCCGGCGACGTCGGAGTCGGCCTCGGAGTTCCGCTACCGCAACCCGGTCGTCGAGCCCGACACCCTCTACGTCGCGGTCAGCCAGTCCGGCGAGACCGTCGACACCCTCGCCGCGGTGCAGGAGCTGCAGCGCAAGGGCGGCCGGGTGATCGGGATCGTGAACGTCGTCGGTTCGACGATCGCCCGCCAGTGCGACGGCGGCATCTACCTCCACGCCGGAGCCGAGATGTCGGTTGCGGCCACCAAGTCGTTCACCTCGACCGTCACGGCGTTCGCGCTGCTCGCGCTGCACCTGGGCCGTATGCGCGACCTGTCGCCGACGAACGGCAAGCGGATCGTCGACGGGCTCAAGGCGCTGCCCGCGAAGATTCGCAGAGATCCTGGAGCTGGACGACGAGATCGCGAAGATCGCCCGCGACCTCGCGCCGCAGCGCGAGCATGCTGTTCATCGGGCGGCGCCGGGGCCAGCCGGTGGCGCGCGAGGGCGCGCAGAAGCTCAAGGAGATCTCCTACATCCACGCCGAGGCCTACGCGTCGGCCGAGCTCAAGCACGGGCCGCTCGCGCTGGTCAGCCCGGACATGCCGACGGTGGCCGTGGTGCCCGACGACGACCTGTTCGACAAGAACACCTCGACGCTGGCCGAGATCAAGGCCCGTCGGGGCCCGGTGATCGCGGTGGCGCATCGCGAGCTGCCGGTGGAGCTGGCCGACCGCACGATCGTCGTGCCGAAGTCGGAAGACGAGCTGGACCCGATCCTCATGTCGGTCCCGCTGCAGATCCTGGCGTACCACGCAGCGGTGGCCCTGGACCGCGACGTCGACAAGCCCCGCAACCTGGCCAAGAGCGTCACGGTCGAGTAACCGCGGCCGGGGGGTACGCGCGAGTCGGCACGTTCGTCAGGCCGAATGCGCACTTTCGTCAGGCATCGAGGGGCCTGGCGTGCACGTTCGCGCTGTCGAACGTGCCGACTCGCGCTGCCGAACGTGCCGACTCGCGCTGCGGAACGTGCCGACTCGCGCGGGTGAAGTGACGGACTCGCGGGGGTCGGGTCAGGCGTCGGCGGCGAGGAGGCGGTCGCGGCGGGCGGCGAAGTGCGGGCGGCGGCGGTCGTGCAGGGCCATGCGGACGAGCAGCCGGTCGTGCACCTCGAGGTCGTCGCGGCCCAGGGGATGCGAAGCGTAGTCGGTCAGCAGGTCCGTCTCGTCCGCCGTCAGCACCGCCCGGCGCAGGCCGGCCACCAGCGCGTCGCGCTCCTCCCGGATCTCCGGGGCGTCCGAGCGCGGCAGCAGCGGACCTGCGCACCCCCGCAACGCCTCGGCCGGCTTGCCGGCCGCCAGCGCCCGACGGACCGTGCCGAAGTCGGTGTCGACGGTCGCGTCGAGCCGGTACGGGCGGGTGCGCAGGACGTCCGCGCCGATCAGGGTGCGCAGCCGGAGCACCTCGCCGCGCACCGTGGTCGGGTTGCCGTCGTCGCCGTAGAGCAGCATCGCGAGCCGTTCGGCGGTGAGCCCGTCGGGGTGCAGCGCCAGCGCGGCGAGCAGCTCGGCGGGCCGGAGCGTCACCGGGACGGGCGTGCCGTCGAGCAGCACCGACGGGTGGTCGCCGAGGAACCGCAGCGACAGGGCCCGGCGGCGCGGGGCGGTGCTGGCGGGTTGCGTCGCGTGCAGCAGATAGCCCTCGGCGAGCGGCTCGACGTCCATCTCCCGGCCGTCGTCGAGCCGCACGCGGTCCACGCCCGGCTCGATCTGCACGCGTGCCGGCCACCCGGTGTACGGCTCGCCGGCCAGGATGCGCCCGGTCGGCGTGACGAGCGCCCCGGGCCGGCCGCGCAGGCTCGCGAGGTGCGGCATGTTGCGGACCCGCAGCTGCTCGTCCGCGATCGCGAGGCGCACCCGCAGCTGGTTCTCCGCCAGCTGGGCCGTGGCCGCGACCAGCTGCACCATCGCCGGATGCGCGGTGTGCAGCGGGCCCGCTGATGTCGATCGCCCCGATCAGCGTGCCGGTGTCCGGGTCGTGCACGGGCGCGGCGGCGCACGTCCACGCAGTGGACGGTGCGCACGAGGTGCTCGGCGGAGTGGATCTGGACCGGCTCGTCGACGGCGAGTGCCGTGCCCATCGCGTTCGTCCCGATGGCGTCCTCCGACCAGCGCATGCCCGGCGCGAGCCCGACCGAGTCGGCCGCGCGGAGCAGGCTGCGGGCACCTTCGCGCCACAGGATCGTCCCGTCCGCGTCGGTCACGATCATGACGTGCACGGCCTCGTCCGCGATGCTCACCAGCGTGCTGCGCAGCAGCGGGAGGACGGCGCCGAGCGGGTGCGCGGCCCGGACCCCGTCGATGTCGGCGGCCTGGTGGACGACGGGCGGGTCGTGGCGGTCGGGGTCGACGTGGGCGGCGAGGCTGCGCCGCCACGAGTCGGAGACGAGCGAGCGCGGGACGGTGCCGGTGGCCGCGCCGGAGAGCATGGCGTCGTAGACCTCGTGCAACGCACGCGCCCGCTCGACCGGGTCGCTCGGGAAGGCCGCACCGTCGCGCAGCACAGCCGCGCCCTCGTCCGTCATGAGCACCTCGAGCACCGTCGCTGCTGCACCGTCCGACTCCCCATCATCACGTCCGTCGCAGCAGGCGGCAACAACACCGTCCCGCGTGCAACGTGAGGGCAACGTGACCGAGGTTACCGTCCGGCCGTCCGCTCACGACGACGCCGCCGACGCCGCCAGGAGGTTCCCGTGACCCTGCTCGACCAGCGTCCAGTGCGATCCGCCGCCCGCCCGCGACGGACCGCCCGCCTGCTCCTCGTCGACGGCGAGGCCATCGTCCGGTTCGGCCTGCGCCAGCTCTTCGCCGCCGACCCCGACCTCGTCGTCGTCGGCGAGGCCGCCGGCCCCCGCGACGCCCTCGCGCTGGCCGACCGGTGCCCGCCCGATCTCGTCGTGCTCGACCTCGACCTCGGCCGCGACGGCGCCGGGCTCGACCTCGCCCGCCGGCTGCTGGAGCGCCACCGCGGCGTCCGGATCCTCGTCCTCACCGGCTCCCGCGACCGCGACCTGATGATGCGGGCCATGCGCCTGGGCGTGCACGGGTTCCTGCGCAAGAGCGCCGACACCGCCGAGGTCGTCGCGGCGGTGCGGTCGCTCCTGCGCGGCGCAGGGCGTGTTCGACGCGGGCCCGGTGGTGGTCGACGTGCTGCGGCCCGACGAGCCCCGCGGGCCGGTGCTCACCGAGCGCGAGAACCAGGTGCTCAAGCTGCTCGCGGTCGGGATGAGCAACCGCGAGATCGGCGACCGGCTGCTGATCTCCGAGGCGACCGTCAAGTTCCACGTGCGCAACCTGCGCGACAAGCTCGAGGTGCGCCGGCGCACGGAGATCGTGCACACGGCCACGCGGCAGGGCATCGTCTGACGGTCGTCCGGTTCACCCGGTAGAGGGGACCCGGCGGCGCCGGTCCCCTCTACTCGACGGTCGTCAGACCGTGGCCGTCTCCAGCGCGACCGACGCCGCCTCGGCCACGGTCACGTCCTGGTCGACGCTGCCCGCGCTCACGCCGACGGCGCCGATGATGGTCCCGTTGCGGGTGATCGGGACGCCGCCGCCGAACGCCACCAGTCCGCCCGACGTGTGCTCCAACCCGTACAGCTCGGCGCCCGGCTGCACCAGCGGCATGAGTACCGCGGTCGGCAGCTCCATGAGGATCGCGGTGCGGGCCTTGCGCTGCGAGATGTCGATGCTGACCTTGATCGCCCCGTCCTGACGGCCGAACGCGAGCAGGTGGCCGCCGGCGTCGACGACCGCGATGTTCATCGGCTGCCCGATCTCCTCGGCCTTGGCGAGCCCGACGGCGAGGATCCGCTGGGCTTCGGAGAAGGTCAGCGATGCAGCGGATGTCAACGATGCGCTCATGGTCGCCGAGTGTGCCCCGCGCCCACCCCGTCGGCACAGAGTCGCGAGCCCGCGCCCTGACCGGCTGGTCAGGGTGGTGGCCCGCCTATCCGGGCAGGGTGCTGGTCTTTTCGGTCCAGGTGAGGGCACGGTAGATCCGTCGCCCCCCGCCACGACCGTCCGGCGCAGGCGCGACCGTCCGATTGGATCCACGAGGAGGAGCCGTCGATGACCGCCAGCACGTCCCGAGCGCCACTCACCACAGCCGACTACCCACTGTCGGTCAACCGCCCGGACCTGCTGCGCACCCCCACCGGCAAGGCGCTGTCCGAGCTGACGATGGACGCCGTCGTCTCCGGTGCCCTCACCGCCGCTGACGTGCGCATCGCCCCGGAGACCCTGCTGCTGCAGGCCGAGATCGCCGACGCCGCGCGGCGCCCGCAGCTCGCGGCGAACTTCCGGCGGGCCGCGGAGATGACCGCGATCCCGGACGCCGAGGTGCTCGCGATGTACAACGCGCTGCGCCCCCGGGCGAGCAGCGCCGAGCAGCTGGACGCGCTCGCCGGGCGGCTGGAGGGCGAGTACGGCGCCACGGCCTGCGCCGCCCTGGTCCGCGAGGCCGCGGAGGTCTACGGCCGCCGCGACCTCCTGGCCCGCCCCGAGCAGGACTGACGGAGGAACCGACGATGACCACCACCCAGCCCGCCGGCCAGTCCCGCAAGCGGACCTCGCTGCGCACCGACATCCTCGAGGACCGCCCGGTCAACCTCGACGGCTTCGTCGAGGAGTGGCCCGAGAAGGGCCTCGTCGCGATGGAGAGCGCGTTCGACCCGGAGCCGGGCGTGCGTGTCGAGGACGGCGTGATCGTCGAGCTCGACGGCAAGCCGCGCGCCGACTTCGACTTCATGGACACCTTCATCGCCGCCCACGCGATCGACATCGCCACGACGGAGGCCTCGATGGCCGTCCCGTCCGACGAGATCGCCCGCATGATCGTCGACCCGCGGACGAGCCGCGACGAGGTGCTCGCGGTCATCCGCGGGCTGACCCCGGCCAAGATCCTCGACGTCGTCCAGTTGATGAACGTCGTCGAGATCATGCATGGGCATGCAGAAGATGCGGGCCCGGCGCACGCCCGCCAACCAGGCGCACTCGACCAGCGCCCGGGACAACCCCATCCAGGTCGCCGTCGACGCGGCCGAGGGCGCGGTGCGCGGGTTCGCCGAGCTGGAGACCACGCTCGGCGTGGTCCGCTACGCCCCGCTCGTCGCGATCGCCCTGCAGGTCGGCGGCCAGGTCGGGCGCGGCGGCGTGCTCACCCAGTGCGCGCTCGAGGAGGCCACCGAGCTGGAGCTCGGCATGCGCGGCATCACCGCGTACGCCGAGACCATCTCGATCTACGGCACCGAGTCGGTGTTCGTCGACGGCGACGACACCCCGTGGTCGAAGACGTTCCTCGCCTCCGCCTACGCCTCGCGCGGCATCAAGATGCGCTTCACCTCGGGCACCGGGCTCCGAGGTGCAGATGGGCAACGCCGAGGGCAAGTCGATGCTGTACCTGGAGATCCGCTGCATCCTCATGGCCCGCGGCGCGGGGGTGCAGGGCCTGCAGAACGGCTCGATCTCGCTGCATCGGCGTCCCCGGCGCGGTGCCGGGCGGCATCCGGGCCGTCGCCGCGGAGAACCTCGTCGCGAGCCTGTGCGACCTGGAGTGTCGCCTCGGGCAACGACCAGTCGTTCTCCCACTCGTCGATGCGGCGGGTCGGCGCGGCTGATGCCGCAGCTGCTGCCGGGCACCGACTTCGTCTGCTCCGGCTACTCCGCGGTGCCGAACGCCGACAACATGTTCGCCGGCTCCAACTTCGACACCGACGACTACGACGACTGGAACACCATCCAGCGCGACCTGCAGGTCGACGGCGGGCTGCGGCACGTCCGGGAGGACGAGATCCTCGCGGTCCGCCGCCGGGCCGCCGAGGCGCTGCAGGCGCTCTTCCGGCACCTGGACCTGCCGCACGATCACCGACGCGGAGGTCGAGGCGGCGACCTACGCCAACTCCTCCAACGACTACCCCGTGCGCGACGTGCTCGCCGACCTCAAGGGCGCGCAGTCGGTCATGGAGCGCGGGCTCACCGGCGTCGACCTGGTCAAGGGCCTCGAGGCCACCGGCTTCCACGACGTCGCCGAGAACCTGCTGACGGTGCTGCGCCAGCGCGTCTCGGGCGACCTGCTCCAGACCGTCGGCGATCCTCGACCCCGACTTCGTGCCGCTGTCCGCGATCAACGACGCCAACGACTACGCCGGCCCCGGCACCGGCTACCGCCTGCACGGGCGAGCGCTGGGAAGAGCTCAAGAAGCTCCGCCACGTGACCTCCGCGAGCAACCCCGAGACCGAGGTCGAGCTGACCATGACGTTCTCCCACCGACTCGAGCGGACGCTCGAGCTTCGCGAGATCGGCCCGGCCGAGCCGCGGCACCCGGCCCGACGAGGTCGTGATCGCGCTGTCGCCGGCCTTCGGGGGCCTCTTCACGCAAGACGATCGTCGACGTGCCGCACGCCGAGGTGCTGCGCCAGCTGCTGGCGGGCATCGAGGAGCAGGGCGGCGCCGCGCGGGTGATCCAGGTGCACGACACCGCGGACCTCGCGGCGATCGCGCACCTCGGGGCCCGCCTGTCCGGCTCGGGGATCGCGTGGGCGTGCTCTCCCGGGGCACCACGATGATCCACCAGCGGGACCTGGCCCGGCTGAGCGAACCTGGAGCTGTTCCCGCAGTCGCCCGCTGCTCGACGCCGCGGTCTTCCGCCAGATCGGGAGCAACGCCGCCCGCTACGCCAAGGGCGAGTCGCCCGAGCCGGTGCCGACGCGCAACGACCAGATGGCCCGCCCGCGCTGGCAGGCCAAGGCGGCGCTGCTGCACCTCAAGGAGTTCGAGACGCATCGAGGCCGGACGCGGGCCGGAAGAGGTGGAGCTCGAACTTCGAGCTCAGCTCGGCGGGACTGAGCGCGATGGAGCTGGTCGTCGGCGTCGACGTCGGCAACTCCACCACCGAGGCGTGCCTCGCCAGGTCGGGGACGGCGAGGTGGCGCCTGCTCGCCACCGCGCTGACCCGCACCACCGGGGTGAAGGGCACGCCCGACAACGCCGACGGGGCCGTGACCGCGGTCCGTGCCGCGCTCGAGCGGCGCCGGGCGTCACGCCGGACGCGCTCGCACCGCGTGCTGCTCAACGAGGCCACGCCCGTGATCAGCGGGCTGGCCATGGAGACGATCACCGAGACGATCATCACCGAGTCGACGATGATCGGGCACAACCCGGCGACCCCGGGTGGGACCGGGCTCGGGGTCGGGATCACGGTGGCGATCGGCGACGTCCTCGACGGCCCGGAGGAGGCCCGGTCGTCGTGGTCGTGCCGCCGGGCGTGGGACTTCGACGACGTCGCCGCCACGCTCAACGCCGCCGTCGAGCAAGGGCGTCGACCTACGGCGGCGATCCTCGCGCGGCGACGACGCGGTGCTGGTCGCCAACCGGCTGACGCGCGCAGGTCCCGGTGGTCGACGAGGTCGCCGCGGTCGACCAGGTGCCGCTGGGCATGCTCGTCGGCCGTCGAGGTCGCCGCGCCCGGGCGCACGATCCGCACCCTGTCGAACTCCTACGGCCTCGCCTCGATGTTCGGCCTGGACGCCGAGCAGACCCGCCAGGTCGTCGCCCGTGGCGCGCGCGCTCATCGGGCAACCGGTCGGCGGTGGTCGTGCGCACCCCGACCGGCGACGTGACCGACCGCCGCATCCCCGTCGGCGACGCTCACGCTCGCCGGCGGCGAGGCGCGCGCCGACGGGTCGACGTCGACGACGGCGCCGACGCGATCATGGATGCGCTCGGCCCGGGTCGCGCCGCTCGTCGACGCCACGGCGAGGCCGGGCACGCACGTCGGCGGCATGCTCGCGCAGGTCCGCGACACGATGACCGACATCACCGGGCAGCCGGCGAGCGAGATCGCGATCCGCGACGTCCTCGCCGTCGACACGCTCGTGCCCGCCGAGGTGCGCGGCGGGCTGGCCGGCGAGGTCGCGCTGGAGAACGCCGTCGCGCTGGCCGCGATGGTGCGCACCAGCCGCAGCCGCATGCAGGCGGTGGCCGACCGCGGTCGCGACGAGCTGGGCTGTCGAGCCGCGGTCGGCGGGATCGAGGGCGCGATGGCCGTCCTGGGCGCGCTCACCACCCCCGGCGCCTCGAGCGGCCGGTCGCCGTCCTCGACCTCGGCGGCGGCTCGACCGACGCCGCCCTGCTCGACCGCGACGGCGCGTGCGTCGCCGGTGCACGTCGCGGGGGCGGGGGAGCTGGTCACCAAGCTCATCGACGCCGAGCTGGCGCCTGGACGACCGCGAGACCGCCGAGCACGGTCAAGCGCCATCCGCTGGCGAAGGTGGAGAGCTTCTTCCACCTCCGCCACGAGGACGGCACGGTCCAGTTCGTCGCCGGAGCCGCTGCCGCCCCAGGTCTTCGCCCGGGTCGTGACGCTGGCGCGCGACGGCCCCTCGGCCGTGCCCGACGCGGCTCGACTCGTGGACGGATCCGGCGGGTGCGGCGCGAGGCCAAGCGGCGGGTGTTCGTCGTGAACGCGCTGCGGGCGCTGCGCCAGGTCGCTCCCCGCGGCGACCTGCGGCGCTCGGACTTCGTGGTGCTGCTCGGCGGGTCGGCGCTGGACTTCGAGATCCCGGACATGCTCGCCGACGCGCTCGCCCCCTACGGCGTGGTCTGCGGGACCGGCAACGTGCACGGCACCGAGGGCCCGCGCAACGCCGTCGCGTCCGGGCTGGTCATGGCCTACGCGCAGGCGGCGGCCCCGTGAAGGAGCGACCCGAGCCGCCCACGATCGTCGTCCGGCACGGCGGCGCCCCCGGCATGGTGCTGCGGGAGGTCTGCGCCGGAGCCGAGGAGGAGGGCGTGCCGACGCGCGTGGAGCCGTCGGGAACGCCCGCTGACGCCCCGGCGCTCGCGCACGCCGCCGCCCTGGCGTCGCCGCTGGAGGTCGGTGTCGGGATCGACGGCGACGGTGCGGTCGCCGTGCACCACGCCTCGCTGCCGCCGGGCGCCCCCGCGCTCGCCCTCCCCTCGGGGGGCGACCCGCCCGGCTGGCGGCGGGCGGGCGCGGTGGCGGCCCGGATCGTGACGGGTCTGCCGATCGCCTGATCGCAGGGCCCGCCGCCACCTCGCAGACCTGGCCGACACTCCGCAGAGGCGATCGGCCCTGCGGCGACGCCATCACCCCTGCGAAGTGCGGGAACGGAGCGCCGCTACCCGAAGAAGACCTCGGCCTCGGCGTAAAGCGCCGGGTCGACGACCTTGAGCTCCTTCGTCGCCTCCGCCAGCGGCACCATCACGATGTCCGTGCCGCGCAGCGCCGTCATCATGCCCCACTTCTCCTCGGCGACCGCGTCGATCGCGTGCAGCCCGAAGCGGGTGGCCAGCCACCGGTCGCGGGCGGTCGGCGTGCCGCCGCGCTGGACGTGGCCGAGCACCGTCGTGCGGGCCTCCTTGCCGGTGCGCGACTCGATCTCGCGGGCCAGGTACTCGCCGATCCCGCCGAGGCGGACGTGGCCGAACGCGTCCTTCTCGCTGCTGTGCAGCGACTCCTCGCCCTCCTTGGGCTTGGCGCCCTCGGACGACGACGATGATCGGCGCGTAGTGCAGCCGGAACCGGGCCTCGACGTAGCGGCAGACCTGGTCGATGTCGAACGGCACCTCGGGGATGAGGATGATGTTCGCCCCGCCGGCCATGCCCGGAGTGCAGCGCGATCCAGCCGGCGTGCCGGCCCATCACCTCGACGATCAGCACCCGGTGGTGGCTCTCGGCCGTGGTGTGCAGGCGGTCGATGGCCTCGGTCGCGATGCTGACCGCGGTGTCGAAGCCGAACGTGTAGTCGGTGCCCGACAGGTCGTTGTCGATCGTCTTGGGCACGCCGACGACGTTCACGCCCAGCTCGTGCAGCTGCGTCGCGACCCCGAGCGTGTCCTCCCCGCCGATCGCGATCAGCGCGTCCACCCCGAGGTTCTGCAGGTTGCGCTTGATCCGCTGGACGCCGTCCTCGATCGCGAACGGGTTCGTCCGCGACGAGCCCAGGATCGTGCCGCCGCGGGGCAGCAGGCCGCGGACCGCGGGGATGTCCAGCGGCATGGTCACGGCCTCGAGAGGGCCGCGCCAGCCGTCGCGGAACCCGAGGAAGTTGTAGCCGTACTCGGGTACGCCCTTGCGGACGATCGCCCGGATCACCGCGTTCAGCCCGGGGCAGTCGCCGCCCCCCGTCAGCACGCCGACGCGCATGTCACTCACTCCTCGTCTCCGTCAGACGACCGGCTCTCACGCTAGGCCCAGGGGCACACGCTTGCGTGGCGGCGGTCCGTCACGCGGAGTCCCGACCTCCGGCAGTGCTCTCGCCGGTGCAGCTCCTCGTCGCGCCTCCTCCAGCTTGTCGAACGGGCGTGACGAGGCCGTCGCGGACCGTGCGGGCGAGCAGGTGGCGGTGCCGGACGAACTGGACGACGGCCAGCGCGACGTAGACGCCGGAGAGCACGAGGTTGAGGACATGGTCGGCCTCGGTCGTCGAGCAGCAGGCTGCCGAAGAACTGCACCGCGAACAGCACGAACAGCGCGAGGGCCCCGCGGGTCGTCAGCGCGCAGGGTGATCAGGATGCTGACCGCGAACAGCGACTGGGCGGCGGTGAGCAGCAGCTCGACGCGCTGCTGGGTGTCGATCGGCAGGCCGTCCGTGGTGCCCGCGGAGATCGCGAAGACGATCGGGATCGTGCCGACGAGCAGCGTCCACTGGTTGACCTTGCTCGACAGCAGGGTGCCGAGCGAGTCCGCCGCCTTGAGCCGCCACGCGAACAGGCACGCGACGATCAGCTCGGGCGCCTCGCTGGCGAGCGGGGCCACCCACTGCACGAGGATGAACGGGTCGACGCCCAGCGTCCTCGCCGGTCTGCACCAGGCCCTCGGCGAAGTGCTCGGCACAGGCCAGGATGACCACCGCGGCGAAGACGAACAGCGCGCTGTACGTCCACTTCCGCTTCGCGGGCGTCGCAGCTCGCCGACCCACGCCGACGTGCCCTGCAGGTCCGGCTCCTCGGCGGGAGCCTTCGCCAGCCGCCACGCGTAGGCGCAGAAGATCGCGACGAGGACGGCGGCGTCGACGAGGGTGAGCGTGTGGCGCAGCGGCAGGGTCAGCGAGTACAGCGTGGCGATCCCGAGGAAGACGACCTCCGCCGAGAGCGCCCGCGGCATCTGCACGCAGCCCGTGTGCGTGGTGGCGCTGTCGCCGCCGCCCTTGCGCCGCGAGTGCCAGACGGCGAACGTCGCGACGGCCACGACCAGCGGCCACCCGACGCCGACCAGCACCCGGTTCGCGCCGGTCATGTTCGCCAGCGCCAGCGCGCAGGCGGTGGTGCCGCCCTCGTCCGGCGGGCACGTGCCCTCGGCGGCGTAGATCTGCCCGGCCTGCCAGCTGAACACGAAGTCGACGGCGTACTCGGGCAGCACGGCGAGCAGCGCCAGCACCGCCAGCGCCAGTCCGGCGCTGATGTCGACCTGCGCGGCCTCGGCGGCCCACGACAGGACGAACGCCGCCCCGACGATCGCGATGCCGTAGACGAGCGCGGCCAGCGGCGGTGCGAGCTCGGGGTGGGGGAGTCCGAGGTAGGTGGCGGCGCCGAGATATGTGCCCGGCAGGCTCGCCAGCAGCGCGATCAGGAGCTGCGGCGGGAAGCGCTGGGACGTGCCCCGGTCCTGGCTGGTCACCCGGGCGGATTCCCCCGGCCCTCTCCCGAGGAAACCGATACGCCGGGTCGATCCCGCCGGTCCGGTTCGTCCCGCGACGTGGTCGACCAGCCCGTACGCCCGCGCCTGCTCCGCGGTCGAACCAGCGGTCGCGGTCGGCGTCGGCGGTCACGGTCTCCACCGGTCTGCCCGGTGTGCCGGGCGGTCAGCTCCGCGATCTCGCGCTTCATCTCGCCGAAGACGCCCGCCCGGATCGAGATGTCGGACGCGGTGCCGCCGAGCGACGCCGACGGCTGGTGCATGAGGATCCGGGCGTGCGGCAGCGCGTACCGCTTGCCGGGCGCACCGGCCGTGAGCAGGAACTGGCCCATCGACGCCGCCAGCCCGACGGCCCAGGTCGCGACGTCCGGGCGGACCAGCTGCATGGTGTCGTAGATCGCCATGCCCGGCGGTGACCGAGCCGCCGGACGAGTTGATGTAGAACGTGATGTCGCGCGCCGGGTCGTCGGCGGTGAGCAGCAGCAGCTGTGCGGTGATCCGGTGGGCGGCCTCGTCGTCGACCACGCCGGCGAGGTAGACGATCCGCTCCTCGAACAGCCGGTCCAGAACGGCGTCCGTGGGAGACGGCGGGCTCAGCGTGCGGGACATGGCTCCTCCTCGGGTCACCCGCGACGCTAGGAGCGCGGGCGTGCCCGGGAGGGCCGTGTTCGCCGAGGGCGGTGCTGTTCGCCGGAGGCGGACGTCAGGAGCCGAGCGGCCGCACCCCGTCGGGAAGCAGGACGGTGGCGGGCCGGTGGTCGACGGGAGCGATCGCGGTTCGTCGGGCGGTCGCGTCGGCCGCGGACGTCGGGGTCGTCGGGCGTCGGGTCGTCGGGCAGCTCCGCCGCAGTGTCGTCGACGGTGTCGTCGTCCGGCTCGTCGTCGAGGTCGTCGGGGGAGACGTCGTCGGCCGGTCCGACCGTGTCGACGAAGGCGAGGTCGACCGGCGCCAGGCCGTTGCGCCGAAGGCCAGGTCCACCGGCGGCCGGTCCTCGTCGGTGTCGTCCGCGTCCGCACGGCTCCGGCGCCGTCGTCGCCACCCCGATCCGCACGCGGTCGGCCAGCACCGTGTCCGGCCACGGCCTGCGGTCCGCCGCCGGGTTGTCGTAGACCACCAGCAGCCGCGCGCGGGCGTCGAGCAGGTCCGGGCCGAGCAGCGAGATCGCCGAGGCGTGGTCGACGCCCTCCCCGTTGGTCACCACCGTCTCGACGGGCAGCTCGGCGTCGCGGACGACGGGCCCGCCCCCGCCGGCGATCGCGTCCCGCCACCGGTGCACCCGGACCGGGCCGGACAGCGCCATCGTCGGCCCGGCGAGCACCAGCAGGTCGTCGCCGTCCGGGCACAGGTCGCGCACGCCCAGCCCGCCCAGGTCGAGGACGTGCTTCCGGTACCGCGCGCCCTCCGGGAAGATCCCCAGCGCGAGCCGGCCGGGGTCCGTGGGGTCCTGCGCGGGCCGCACCTCCAGCACGACGGCCCAGCCGCGCAGCACCGGGCCGCGCAGCCCGACGTAGAGCCGGTCGCCGACGACCGCGAGCCCGCCGACGTCGAAGCCGTTGTCCTGCCCGGGAATCGCCAGGAACGGCGCGAGGTGGGCGTCGGCGCGCAGCAGGTCGACCAGGCTCTCCGCCCGCGGCGCCCCGACGAGCGCCGACCGGCGGCCGTCGCGGGCGACCCGCACCGGCTCGGGACGGCGGTCGACGCCCGAGCTGCACCGCGAGCCGCACGATGACGAACCGGTTCGGGTCGCGCCGCAGCTTGCCGAGCCGGCGGACGACCTTCGCGTCGTCGTGGATCGGCTTGGGCCGGCGCCGGACCAGCGCGTGCGACCCGATCGCCCACAGCCAGCCGCCGCTGCGGGCGATCCCCTGCAGGTCCGACTCGCCGTCCGGGCGGTCCGGGCAGCTGCACGAGGTCGGCGAGCCGGAAGCTGCGCTGGCGACCGGCCCGCAGCGGGGCGCGGTGTCCGAGTCGAGCACGAGGCGGTCGATCGTCGCGGTCTCGTCGCCCGCGACCCACAGGTGCTCGCCGTCCGCGCGGGCGGCGGTGAGGTTGTCGTGGCTTCCGCCGCGCACGACGTCGCCGGTGAACCGCAGCGCAACCCGTCCGGCGACGTCCATGCCGTGTTTCTACCCGTCCGGGGCCGCAGGGGCAGGGCCGTCGGGCCTGCACCTGGCAGCGGAACCGGTCGGGTGAGGCTTCAGCAGGAGATCGGCGGGCCCGTCCGGCGCCCGGCTTGAAGGAGATGTGGACGTGGTCGAAGTGGTTCGCCGTCGCCCCGCCCCGGTCGGACATGAGCCGGAAGCCGCTGCCGGTGTCGATGCGCTGACGCCAGATGACGTAGCTGATGCCCAGCTCCTCGCGGTGGCGGATCGCGCAGGCCGCCAGCCGGTCGCCCGTCGCCCGGTCGACCATGAAGTCGAGCGCGCGGCCCCCGGGGTGGTCCGAGGCGGTGCTGCGGCCGGCGACGCCCAGCACCGTCGGCTCGTCGAAGGCGCACCCGAGGAACTGCGGCGGCGGTGCGCACGAACGGCTTGACCGCACCGAGCTGCCCGGTGTCGAGCCCGCAGTCGGCGATCGCCGCCGGCTTCGGGTCCGGCTCGGCGAGGCGGCCGACGCGGCGGGCCTGCTCGGCCGTCCGGCGGTCGTCCTCCGCCGAGTCGTCGTCCGTCTCGCTCGGCCTGCTGCGCCCGCGTCTCCGCCTCGCGCGCCTGCGCCTCCTTGGCGCGGGCGTCGTCGGCGAGCCGGCGTGCCTCGTCCTGGGCGCGCGCGACGGCGTCGGAGAGCAGGGTGGTGTCGAGCACGCCGGTCGTCGACCGCGCGGTGCTCGCGACCGGTGCGGGCACGACGGCGGCGACCGGCGACGGCACCAGGGCCGCGGCGCCGCGCTGCGTGGCCAGGTTCAGTTCCGCGGGCCGCGGCGGCGGCGTCGGGCACCGGTGCCGGTCAGGGCGACGGCGCCACCGGTGACGGCGACGGTCGCCACGGTCGCGATGCCGACGCCGCGCAGCACGGGCGCGGGCCGTGCGGGTGGGAGATGTGTGCGACGCATGGCGTGCGCCGTCGCCTCCCGTGGTCCCGACCAGCGGGAACGGGAGGGTCTGGAGCGCGCGGCGGCCTCGGGGGGAGCGATGCCGAGCCACGACCAACCTTCCGGATCGACGACGACGGCTGGACGTCCGGTTCGGGGGGACCGGCGGGTGGGGAGTCCCGTGTCCATTCAGTGACCATGTCGTCATGATCCGTTGATGAACCTAGGGCCACTCCGGCGCGGCGCCACCCCGCGTGCGACGACCGTGCGTCACGGCGCGCCGAACGTGCTCTTGACGCGGCCGACCGGGAGCGGGTTCATGTAGTGCAACACGGCGGGCCCATCTTCCGGCCCGAGGCGACGGCAGGAGGTGGCTCGCGACGGTGTCCACCAGGCCCGATCCCGGTTCGGCGCATCTCGCCGAGCCCTACCGGCCGCGGCGGTCGACGCCGCTCGCCGCCTGCCTCGTACCGTTGCGCGGCGCGCCGACGCAGGCGGCGGTGCTCGCCGAGCTACGGCGGGTGATCCTGGCCGGCGACGTCCCACCCGGCACCGGTATCCCGCTCGACGAGGTGGCCGCGGTCCTCGGGATGAGCGTCATCCCGGTGCGCGAGTCGCTGAAGATCCTCGTCGGCGAGGGGCTGGTCGAGCAGCGCAGCCGCAGCGCCTACACCGTCGCCCGGCTCGCCCGTTCCGAGTTGCTGGAGCTGTACGCGGCGCGCGGTGTGCTGGAGAACGCGGTGCTCGCCGCGGCGGTGAGCGCCGCCGCGCCCGCCGATCACGTGCGGGCCCGGAGCGCGCTCGACGACCTGGACCGGGCGGTCCGCGACGGCGACCTGCCCGCCTACCACCGGGAGAGCCGCCGGTTCCACTTCGCGCTGCTCGAACCGGCCCGGATGCGGCGGTTCACGGCGATGGTCGGGGCGGCGTGGAACCTCACCGAGTCGTACCGGCCGATGGCCCGCGTCTCCGACACCGACCGCCGCCGCCTCCACGCCGACCACGCCGCGATGCTGAGCGCGTTCGTCGCGGGCGACGCGGCGTCGCTCCTGCAGTGCGCCACCGCGCATCACGGCCGTTTGCTCGGCGGCGCTGGCGACGGTGCCACCGGGTGAGGAACTGTTCGTCACCGAGCCCGACGATCCGGAGAACCCGTGCACCTCATCGTGATCAACCCGAACACCACCGCCTCGATGACCCGGCTCGATCGGGGAGTCGGCCCGCGCCGTCGCCGCACCGGGGACGATCGTCACCGCCGTCAACCCGGACATGGGCCCCGCCTCGATCGAGAGCCACTACGACGAGGCGCTGAGCGTCCCCGGGCTGCTCGCCGAGATCGCCCGTGCCCAGGCGGGCGAGCAGGCGGCCGACGGGTTCGTGATCGCCTGCTTCGGCGACCCCGGCCTCGACGCGGCGCGCGAGCTCGCCCACGGGCCGGTGGTGGGGATCGCGGAGGCGGCCATGCACGCCGCGAGCTTCCTCGGCCGCGGGTTCTCCGTGGTCACGACGCTGGGGCGCACGGCGGGCCGGGCCTGGGACCTCGCCGAGCGCTACGGGATGACCCGGTTCTGCCGCAACGTCCGCGCCTGCGAGATCCCCGTCCTCGCGCTCGAGGATCCGGAGTCGGACGCGTTCGCGGCGATCGTCGCGGAGTCGCGGCGCGCGGTCGCCGACGACGGCGCGGAGGCGATCGTGCTCGGGCTGCGCGGGCATGGCCGACCTCGCCGCGCGCATGACCGAGGCCGTCGGCGTCCCCGTGATCGACGGTGTCGCGGCGGCGACGAAGACGGTCGAGGGGCTCGTCGCGATGGGCCTGCGGACCAGCGACCGCGCCGAGTTCGCGCCGCCGCTCCCGAAGACATATATCGGCCTTCTGTCCGATTTCGAGGTCGTCAAGCCAGATATATGTTGAGAGTTGTTTACCGCGCGCAATGACCGCGTGAACACTGCTGAACGAACGGTGTGCGACAGAAGTTCCGGATCTACCGTCGTCGTATCGCCGGCCGCTGGTCTCCGCGGCCCGCCGTCCCAGCAGAGGAGCCCCATGTCCGCCGACGCCGCCTCCAACGAGGTCGAGCAGGTTCCCGACGTCCACCACCCGGCGGGTGTCGGGCTCATCAAGCCCGGTTACGACCCGGCCCTCACCAACGAGGACCTGGCCCCGCTGAAGAAGCAGACCTGGTCCTCGTACAACATCTTCGCGTTCTGGATGTCCGACGTGCACTCGGTCGGCGGATATCTGACCGCGGGCAGCCTGTTCGCGCTCGGCATCGCCGCCTGGCAGGTGCTGGTCGCGCTGCTCGTCGGCATCGTCATCGTGCAGATCTTCGTCAACCTCGTCGCCAAGCCGAGCCAGAAGACGGGCGTCCCGTACCCGGTGATCAACCGGGCGATCTTCGGGGTCAAGGGCGCGAACATCCCCGCCATCATCCGCGGCCTGATCGCCGTGGCCTGGTACGGCGTGCAGACCTACCTCGCGGCCGAGTCGCTGAACATCATCTTCCTGAAGTTCATCCCGTCCAGCGCGGCGCTCCTGGAGCCGAGCTTCCTCGGGCTCCCGGCGCTGGGCTGGATCTCCTTCGCCATCCTCTGGTTCGCCCAGGCGGCGCTGTTCTGGACCGGCATGGAGACCATCCGCAAGTTCATCGACTGGGCCGGCCCCGCGGTCTACGTCGTCATGGTCGTCCTGGCGATCTACCTGGTGTCCCAGGCCGGCTGGTCGAACATCAGCTTCAGCCTGCACTCCGGCGAGGAACTGGGCTTCTGGGCGTCGATCCCGGTCATGCTCACCGCGATCGCGATCGTGGTGTCCTACTTCTCCGGCCCGATGCTCAACTTCGGTGACTTCTCCCGCTACGGGCGCAGCTTCGAGGCGGTCAAGAAGGGCATTGCCCCGATCCTGTTCGGCCTGGACAAGTTCACCAACCTGCTGGCCGACTGGACCACCTACCTGGCCCCGGCCATCGACCGCGTGGTCCCCGGCAGCGCCACCAGCGCGATGCTGGCCGTCGGCGTCGTCGAGATCGTCGCCGGGCTGGTCGTGGCGGTCCGGCCCAAGGTCGGCGGCTACCTGGTCGCCGCCTGGCTGGCCGGCATCATCACCAACCTGCTGCTGCTCGGCGGCCACTACGACGTCGCCCTGCGCGACTTCGGCCTGCTGCTGGCCGCCCTGGCCCTGGCCCGGCTCGCCACCGCGTTCCAGCCCACCCACGCCACACCGCCCACCGCTACCGCCTGACGACGCCGCAGCGCGAGCGGCGTTGTCAATCAGCCGACGCCGCTCGCCTGCGCCCTCGAGACCCGACCTGAAAGGATCCCGACGTGTCCGCTGCCGCCCACCCCATGCTCGAGCAGCCCACACCGCTCGGCAGCCGCCCGAAGCTGGAGGTCGTCGGCCGCTCCCCAGCGGTCGACCTGGTCCGGGCCGAGCGGGCGGTGGCCGAGGTCTGCTGGCCGCGCTCGGCCAGGATCCGACCTCGGAGGAGCTGGCGGAGACGCCGCGGCGGGTCGCGGCCAGCTACGCCGAGCTGCTCACCCCGGCCCCGTTCACCCTGACCAGCTTCCCCAACGACGAAGGCTACGACGAGCTGGTGCTGGCCAGGGCCATCCCCTTCTCCTCCCTGTGCCAGCACCACCTGCTGCCCTTCGTCGGGGTAGCCCATGTCGGCTACCTGCCGGCCGGGCGCATCCTGGGCCTGTCGAAGCTGGCCAGAGTGGTCGAACTGTTCAGCCGCCGCCTGCAGCTCCAGGAGCGACTCACCACCCAGGTTGCCGACTGGCTGCAGGACCAGCTGGCCCCCAAGGGCGTCGGGGTGGTGCTGGAGGCCGAGCACCTGTGCATGTCGCTGCGCGGCGTCCAGGCCACCGGCGCCCGCACCGTCACCTCAGCCCTGCACGGCCTGCTGCGCAGCGACCCGCGCTCGCGGCAGGAGTTCCTCGCCCTGACCCGCACCGCCACCTGAACCACACGCCCTACCACCAGGAGTTCCCCATGTCCGCCACGCCCACATCCACGTTTGTCATCGTCGGCGCCGGCCTGGCCGGCGCCAAGGCAGCCGAGACCCTGCGTGCCGAGGGCTTCGGCGGTCGCCTGCTGCTGCTCGGCGAGGAGGCCGAGCGGCCCTATGAGCGCCCGCCGCTGTCCAAGGCGTACCTACGCGGCGAAATCGACCGTGACAGTCTGTATGTGCATCAGGAGGGGTTCTACGCCGCTCACGACATCGAGCTGCGCCCCTCCACCCTGGTCAGCTCGATCGCCCCGGGCAGCCGCCAGCTTGAGCTCGTGTCGGGCGAGCGCATCAGCTACGAGCGACTGCTGCTGGCCACCGGCGCGGCGCCGCGCCGGCTGCCCCTGCCTGGGGCGGACCTGGCCGGCATCCACTACCTGCGCACCCGCCAGGACAGCGACGTGCTCGCCGCCGCCGCGGCTCGTGCCGAGCACGTTGTGGTGGTGGGGACCGGCTGGATCGGCAGCGAGGCCGCCGCCTCCCTCCGCCAGCTCGGCCGGGACGTCACCCTGGTCGGCCCGGACACCGCACCGCTGGCCCAGGTGCTCGGTCCCGAGATCGCCGGCGTCTACCGCGACCTGCACGCCGACCACGGCGTCCGGCTGGCCCTCGGCACCCGGATCGCCGGCCTGCGCGGCCACGGCCGGGTCGAGGCCGTCGTCACCGACGACGGGCGGACCATCGACTGCGACCTGGTGCTGATCGGGGCCGGCGCCGTCCCACGGACCGAGCTGGCCGAGACGGCCGGCCTGCCGGTCCGCAACGGGGTGCTGGTCAACGAGCAGTTGGGGGCGGTCGGGGCAGCCGGAGTGTATGCCGCCGGTGATGTCGCCGCCGCCTGGCACCCCCGCTACCAGACCTACCTGCATGTCGAGCACTGGGCCAATGCGCTCCACCAGGGCCCCACCGCGGCCCGCAACATGCTCGGCATCCTCACCCCCTATGCGCGGCTCCCCTACTTCTACTCCGACCAGTACGACCTGGGCATGGAGTACTCGGGGTTGGCGGCGAGCTGGGATCGGGTGGTGGTCCGCGGCGACCTGGCCACCCGGGAGTTCATCGCATTCTGGCTCAAAGACCAGCGGGTCATCGCCGGCATGAACGCCAATGTCTGGGACGTCACCGAGTCCATCCAGGCCCTGATTCGCGGCGGGCTGCCGGTCGACCCGGCACGGCTCGCCGATCCCGACATCCCCCTGGACCAGGTGACCAGCGAGCTGGTGACAACGAGCACCCGATGACCAAG
>CAWAKK010000009.1:0-302120 GCA_963782605.1 uncultured Solirubrobacterales bacterium | reverse complement strand
AGCGCCGCCGGCACCGGGTCTGCCCCGTCACGACGTACCGCTCGCCCTCGCGCCCCGGGAATCGGAAACGCGAGGCACACCCTTCGGTCGCCCGTCCGGGCCGAGCAGCCGGTTGCCGCCAGCCCCAGGTGGCGATCGGCCTCGGTGAGGATCAGCGGCAGCCCCAGCCCGAGCGCCGCGACGCCCGCCGGGCCCGCCACGTAGCCGCCGCCCCCCATCACCACCTCCACCGCCCCGCTCGACGCAGGATCCGCCTCGCGGCGGGCACCGCCCTGGGCCGCGAGCGCCGCCGCCGCGCGCCGCCCGCAGCGGGTTGCCGCGGTCGAGGCCGCGCAGCTCGAGCAGGTCGAGCCCGAAGCCCGGCGGCGGGCACCAGCTCCTCCACCGAGGCGCCCACGGGCGCCCAGGAAGGTGACGTCCGCCCCCTCAGCCCGAAGCGCGTCCGCGACGGCCAGCGCCGGCACCACGTGCCCGGCGGTCCCTCCCGCCGCGATCGCGACCCTTGGCACGGGAACCAGAGCTCCTCCTCTGCGCGCCGGCGCGGCCCGGCGCCGCGCGGCTTCCTTCGACGACGCGCAGTCTGCCAGCGTCGCCAGCGGCCCGGCGCTTCGCGGGTTTTCTCGCCGTGGCAGTTTTCCGGCTGCCGCGGCGTGGCGCTCCGCCGCGACGCGCTCGCGGGCTTCGGCCGTGCGGCCTCGGCCACGCCGCCGCTCGCCACGTTCAGGAGCAGGCCCGACCGCCGCGAGCATCACCAGCAGGCTCGAGTTGCCATACGAGACGAACGGCAGCGGCACGCTCCTGCGGTGAGCGGCGCCAGCCCCAGCACGGCGAACAGGTTGATCGTCGCCTGCACCATCACCAGCGACACGAGGCCCGCCGCGAGCAGCTTGCCGTAGCGGTCGCGGGCCCGCTGCGCCGGGCGCGGGCCGGCGTAGGCCGAACAGGCCGTACAGGCCGACGGGCCCCGGCCATGCCCGCCAGGCCCGAGCTCCTCCCCGATCACCGCGGCGATCATGTCGGTGTGCGCCTCGGGCAAGTACGGAGGCCTTCTGCACGCTCTCGCCGAGGCCCGACCCCGGAAGAAGCCTCCGGACCCGAGGGCGATCGTGGCCTGCGTGGCCTGAAAGCCGGCTCCGGTCGGATCCGCGCCGGGGTCGAGAAAGCCCGTGAGGCGAGCCATGCGGTATGGCTCGATCAGGATCGCCAGCCCGATGACGGCCACGGTGGCCCCGCCGAGCAGGGCCAGGTGACGCAGTCGGGCACCCGCGGCGATGAGCATCGCGGCACACGTAAAGCACGCGACCATGGCCGTGCCGAGGTCGGGCTCGGCGATGACCAGCAGGCAGACGACGCCCACGGCGATGAGGAACGGAGCCATTTCTCCGATCGAGCGAATCATGCGCGGCCGGGTCGCCAGCAGCCCCGCGCCGTAGAGAACCAGCGCGAGCTTCGCGAGCTCTGAGGGCTGGATCTGAAAGAAGCCGACGCTGATCCAGCGTGTCGCCCCGTTCACGGGGGGCGCCCCGATCCCGGGAATGAGCACGGCAACCAGGAGGACCATCGAGGTCCCGAGGATCAGGGGGGTGAGCCTGTGGATTAGGGCCACGCCGCCGCTGGCGAGCAGGCGCATCGCAATGAGCCCGAAGACGCCATAGATCGCCGTGCGCTTCAGGTAGTACGCGCCGTCACCGGACTCACCCAGAAGCGAGGTGGTCGAAGAGGCGCTGAAGACCATCACGACGCCCAGCGCGACGAGGCAGAGAGTGGCCGTGAGCAACATCGAGTGCTCCACGGGCGGCCCGCCACGCCTGCGCCTCGGCCCGAAGTCGGCGAGCCGGATGGCGCTCACCGAAGCGCCTCCACTTGGGCGCGGAAATCCTCGCCGCGAGCCTCGAAGTCCGCATAGCTGTCAAATGAGGCACATGCCGGCGCCAGCAGCACCACCTCGCCCTCCGAGGCCGCTTCGGCGGCCGCCCGCACGGCCGCAGCGAGGTCGGGACAGCGCGTGTGCCCCACTCCCGCTCGCCATGCGGCCTCAAGGTCTGCCTCGAGCGCGCCGGCGGTCTCCCCGATCAGGTAACAGGCGCGACAGTGTGCGAGCACGGCGTCGGTGAGGGCATCGAACCGCTCTTCTTTCGAGCTGCCGCCGAGGATCGCGTGCACGCCGCCGGTGAAGCTCTCGATCGCAGCCCGCGCAGCGGCGACGTTCGTCGCCTTGGAGTCGTTGACGTAGAGCACGCCGGCGACCTCGGCCACAGGCTCGAGACGATGAGGGACCCCGCGAAACGCGGTGAGTCCCACTCGCACGGCCTCGCGGTCGTGGCCCATCGCCAGCGCGGCGGCCGCTGCCGCCATCGCGTTCTCCTGGTTGTGCGGGCCGAGGAGATTGAGCTCGTCGACTGCAAGCACTGGGTCGCCCGCTGACACCAGCGTCCCGCCCTCGACGGTCAGCTCGCAGTCGTCACCCTCGCAGTCGCGGCAGAACGCGATCCGCCTCGCGCATCCACCCAGATCCCGCACCCGAAGCGCCGGGTCACACCCGTTGTAGATGGCGAAATCGTCGTTACCCTGGTTCGCGAACACGCGCAGCTTGGCGGCGATGTAATCCTCCAGGGTCCCGTGCCGGTCGAGGTGGTCCGGGCTCACGTTCAGCACCACTGCGCACTCCGGAGCGAATGCGCTTGAGTCCTCGAGCTGAAAGCTCGAGCACTCGCTGATGACGGTGGCATCGGGCTCCAACTCCCCGACCAGAGAGGCGACCGGGGTGCCGACGTTGCCTGCCACGGCCACAGGCTCGCCGGCGGTGCGCCAAATCTCCCCCAGCATCTCGCTCACGGTTGTCTTGCCGTTGGTCCCGGTCACGGCCACGAACGCGTTCGGCAAAAGGCGCCACGCCAGCTCGAGCTCTCCGAGGATGTCGATCCCATGGCTCCTCGCCTCGGCAATCGGGGGAGCCGACGCGGGCACCCCGGGGCTCTTGACCACGCAGCGGACGCGCTCGAGCTGTGAGATTCGCTGGCCATCCAGGTTCACTTCGACGCCTACATCGGCAAGCCCTCCCGCGCCTGCGGGCGCGCCGGAATCCACGCCTATCACCTCTTCACCGCGTGCGGCGAGCAGGCGTGCGGCGGCCTGGCCCGACCGCGCCAGGCCAACGATCAGGTACGGGCCTGTGGGCAGCGGCGGTCGTGGCTTGTGAGCGCCCATTCCCGTTACTTCGCGCCCGGGCGTACGCCCCCTGCGCCCGGTGAGGCCCCGCTACCCCAGGCTGTTTTGGAACAGCACGTAGCCGATCCCCGCGCAGACCGCGGCCACGATCCAGAAGCGGAGCATGATCTTCGTCTCCGACCACGCCAGCATCTCGAAGTGGTGGTGCACCGGCGCCATCAGAAGGACCCGACGGCGGAAGGTCTTGAACGAGAAGACCTGGACCGCTACCGAGAGCGCCTCGATCACGAAGATCCCCCCGAGGATGATGAGCAGGAGCTCGGTCTGCGTCATCACCGCCATCGCCCCGATCGCTGCCCCGAGGCCCAGCGAACCCGTGTCGCCCATGAAGATCGAGGCGGGAAAAGCGTTGAACCACAGAAACCCGATCGAGGCACCGACCAGGCAGGCGGAGAGCAGGGCGAGCCCCTCCTGGCCCGTGGTGATCGTGATCGCCATGTAGGCGAGCAGAACGATCCCGCAGGAGCCGGCCGCGAGCCCGTCAAGCCCGTCGGTGAGGTTGACCGCGTTCGAGGCCCCGGCGATGACCAGGAAGATGAAGACGAGGTAGACGATGGGGCCGACGTCGAGCTCGAAGTCGAAAACGCGCGCGCGCAGCACCGGCTCGAGCTCGACGATCTCGGTCGCCACGTACCAGAGCCCGACCGCGAGAGCGATCTGCGCGAGTAGCTTGTAGCGGGCCGCGAGGCCCAAGGAGCGCCGCTTCGAGATCTTGATGAAGTCGTCTGCGAAGCCGATCGCAGCAGCCCCGACCGCCACGCCCAGGACCGCCATGCTCTGGGTGTCGCGGTCGGAGAGCACGAGATACGGCACCGCGATCGCGAGGAACAGGATGAGGCCGCCCATTGTGGGCGTCCCTGCCTTCGTGTGATGCTCCTGCGGGCCCTCCTCACGGATCTGCTGGCCGAACTCCTTCACCCGCAGGAACTCGATGAACTTCGGGCCCGAGGAAAATCGTGATCAGCATGGCCGCCATGCCCGCGATCAGGACCTCCGCGCGATCAATGCTGGCCGAGGCGACCTCGTTGATGAACTGCGCGCGGATCATCCAGAGCCGCGCCGCGCGAGGAGTGCTTCGGTCAGGCGCTCGAGCCCCACCGAACGTGATCCTTTGACGAGGACGGCGTCACCCGGCTCGAGTAGCCCGTCGACGACGTCAACGGCAGCGCCCGCATGGGGTGCCCACTCGTCGGGCGCGTAGTCGTGAGCGAGATCGCCGACCCCGACGATCGGGCCGATGCCGAGGCCGCGGGCCAGGGCGCCGATCTCGCGGTGATAGGCCGCGGCCTCGCGGCCAAGCTCCTTCATCTCGCCCAGCACAGCCAGCCGGCGGTCTCCCGTCGCGCGCCCCCCGCCCCCGAGGCCAGATGCTCAAGGGCGGCGTGCATGGAGATCGGATTCGCGTTGTAGCAGTCGTTCACCACGACGATGCCCTCGGAGAGCCGCACGAGCTCCCCACGCAGGCGCGAAAACTCTATCCCCGGCGCCCGACGTGCCATCTCGCTTAGATCGGATCCCAGCGCAACGCCGATGGCGACCGCGCAGAGAGCGTTCTCGAGGTTATGCGCCTCAGCAAAGGGAAACGCGAACCGGGCCTCTCCGACCGGGGTCGTGATTCGTGCCCGCAGGCCACGGGCGACGAGCTCCGGCTCGTGCCAGCTGACGTCGCCCCCGGGCCCGAAGGTGATCGCCTCCAAAGCCTCGGAGAGGTGCGGGTCCAGCGCCTCGGCGTCGACCGGAACCACTGCCCTGCCGCCTTCGCGAAGGCCTTCCAGGATCTCGGCCTTGGCCTCCGCGATCGCCTCGAGCGTTCCCAGCAGCTCCAGGTGCACAGGGCCGATGTTCGTGATGGCGGCGACGGTGGGCTCGGAGATCTCACAGAGCTCTGCGATCTGGCCAAGGCCGCGCATCGCCATCTCCAGCACCAGCACCTCGGTCTCCGGCGGGGCCGAGAGGATCGCCAGCGGTAGCCCCACCTCGGTGTTGAAGTTCTCGGGGCTGGCGTGCACCCGTTGTGGCAGCAGCGCGCGAGCGATGTCCTTCACCGAGGTCTTCCCGGTCGAGCCGGTGATGCCGACAACCGGGCAGGCGAGCTCGCGGCGCCAGGCGCGGGCCGTCTGCTGCAGGGAGCGCAGGGGGTCGGTGGTCTCGAACACCCAGGCGTCCCCGGCCTCGGCCGCGGCGTCCGCGTGCTCGGCCGCCACCACGACACCCCAGGCACCCGCCTCGACCACCGAAGCCGCGAAGCGGCCGCCGTCGGCGTGCTCGCCCCGGAGCCCGAAGAAAAGGTCACCGGGCCCAGCCTCCCGGGAATCGATGATCGCCCTCTCCGGGCGGCCCCCGGCTCCCTCGGCAACGGCCTCGGCGCGGGCCTCGGCGGCGATCAGCTCGGGCGGAAGCTCAATCATCGCGCGCCGTCGCCCGGAGGGCGCGCAGCTCGCTGCGCGCGACATCTCGATCGTCGAAGGGGACCTTGCGCCCGCCCTCGAACTCCTGGCCCTGCTCGTGGCCCTTGCCCGCGATCACCACGGTGTCGCCTTCGCCGGCGCCGCGGAGGGCCGCGGCGATCGCCGCGCGACGGTCCACCTCGACCCTCACCTCGGCGGTTGAGCCTGGGCCCTCCATGCCGGAGAGGACCTCGGAGATGATCGCCCCGGGCTCCTCGGACCGTGGGTTGTCGGAGGTCACGACCGCGACGTCGGCGAGGTGCGCGGTCGCCTCGCCCATGAGCGGGCGCTTGTCGCGATCGCGATCGCCACCAGCGCCGAATACGCACCAAAGCCGCCCGCGGGTGAAGTGGCGGGTCGCCTCCAGCGCGTTTCGCAGGGAGTCCGGAGTGTGCGAGTAGTCGACCAGCACAGCGAAGGACTGCCCTTCGTCGACCGACTCCAGGCGCCCTGGAACGCGGTCGGCGTGTGCCAGTGCGGCCGCAGCCTCGGCCGCCGGCAGCCCGAGCTCATGCGCGGTCGCGATCGTGGCCAGCGCGTTTTCCACATTGAAGAGCCCGGGAAGCCCCAGCTCGACAGCGACCTCGCCCTCGGGGCCCTTGCAGAGGAAGCGTGCGCCGGATGCGTCGAACTCGACATCGTGCGCGGCGTAGTCGGCCTCAGCGCCCGCTGCCGAGAACGTGGTCAGTGGTCTTCCCTCCCCGCGCAGGACCTCGGCGACACGGGCACCGTACGCATCGTCGGCGTTCACGACGCAGGCGCCAGGTGGATCCGGAGTGCCGGTGAAGAGCATGCGCTTGGCGGCGAAGTAGTCCTCGAGGTCCTTGTGGAAGTCGAGGTGATCCTGGGTGAGGTTCGTGAATGTGGCGACCTTGAACCGCACGCGGTCGGCGCGGCCCAGCGCGAGCGCGTGTGAGGAGACCTCCATCGCACAGGCCTCGTCGCCGGCGTCAAGCATCTGCCGAAAGGTGCGCTGAAGATCGATCGCCTCCGGGGTCGTGCGCTCCACCTCCGAGCTCACACCCCCCACGACCTTCCGGATTGTGCCCAGCTGGCCCGTCGGGGTGCCCGCCTGCTCGAGGACGTGCCGCAGCAGGAAGCAGATGGTGGTCTTCCCGTTGGTGCCGGTGACGCCAGCGAGCCCGAGCTCGGCCGTAGGGTCGCCGAAGAACGTGGCCGCGGCGGGCGCCATCGCGGTCCGTGCGTTCGGCACGCGAGCCTGCGGCACGCTCAGGTCCATGGGGCGCTCCACCACCAGGGCAACCGCCCCCGCCTCGACGGCCTCAGCCGCGAAGTCATGCCCGTCGGCGCGGGCGCCTCGGACGCAGAAGAAGAGGCTTCCCTTTCGCACCTGCGGGCTCGCGTAGGCGAGGTCGCCGACCTCGACGCCCGCGTCTCCGAACCACTCGGCGACGGGAACGCCGGCGAGAACCGAGCGGAGCTTCATCGCGGCGATTGTAGGCGGGGCTCTACCCGGTGGCGGGCACGCCCAGGTAGGGCAGCGCCCGGGTCGCGATCTCGCCGAACGCCGGGGCCGCGACGGTCCCGCCGTAGTAATCGCCCTCGGGCTCGTCGACGACGATCGATACGAGCAGCTGCGGGTTCTCGGCGGGCGCGAAGCCCACGAAGGAGGCGACGAACTTCGTCTTCGAGTAGGTCCCACCCACCGCCTTTTCCGCCGTGCCGGTCTTTCCGGCCAGCGTGTAGCCCGGCACGCTCACCTCGGAAGCCGTACCGCCCGGAGCGAGTACTCCCTCGAGCATCTGGCGCACCTTCGCCGCGTTCTCCTCGGAGACGACCCGCTCGCCCTCCGGTGCATCGACCTTCTCGTGGTCTTTCTCGAGGATGAGCTGTGGCTCGCGCAGAATGCCGCCGTTCGCGATCGCCGAGTAGGCGGCGGCCATCTGGATCGGCGTCACGGCGAGGCCCTGTCCCAGCGGCAGGTTGCCCATCGTCGATCCGGAGTATTCCTCTGGGCGCAGCACGATGCCCTGCTCCTCGCCGGGGAACTCGACGCCCGTTGGGCTTCCGAACCCGAAGCGCCTGATCCAGTGGTCGAAGCGCCCCCCTCCCTTGCGGTCGTTCAGGGCGAGACCGATCTTGACCGCGCCCACGTTGGAGGATTGCGCCAGAATGTCGGCGACGCTCAGCGTCACCGGGCCACGCGGGTGGGACTCTTCGATGGTGCGGTCGTAAAGGCGAATCGTCGGCGGCAGCGCGAAGGTTGTCTCGGGGTTTACCACCCCGTCCTCGAGCGCGCCGGCGACGGTGAAGGCCTTGAACGTCGAGCCGGGCTCGAACGTGAACCCCGTGGCTCGGTTGGCCAGTTCCTGAGGCGTTGCGGAGGACGGGTCGGCGGGATCCGAGGCGGGAGTGTTCGCGAGCGCGAGGATCTCGCCGCTTCGCGGGTCCATCACGATCGCCGTCGCCCCCTTCGGGCTGTAGTCCTCCTCGATGCCTGCGAGGACCTCCTCGGTGAGCGCCTGGAGGGTCGCGTCGATCGTGAGCTTCAGATCCGAGCCCGGTGCCACTCTGGGCGAGCGTGTCGCGCTCGATCTCCTCGCCAAGCGCGTCGCGGACGATCTCGCGCTCGCCAGTGGATCCGTGCAGCAGATCCTCCTGGGATGCCTCCAGCCCGGTCAGACCCTGGTTTTCGATACCCACCGAGCCGATCACCTGCGAGGCCAACTCGCCCTGCGGGTAGAGGCGGCGGCTATCGGGCAGTACGCCGATGCCCGGAAGCTCCATGTCCTCGATCCGCTGGGCCGTGACCAGATCGACCTTCCGGGCGACGTAGGTGAAGCCGGAGTCGCGATCGGCGAGAGCGCTCAAGATCTCCTCGGGGTCCTCGTTCAGGATCGAGGCGAGCCTCCTGGCGGTCCGGTTGGGATCCTCCACCTGGTAGGGCGTCGCGAAGATCGTCTCGGCGTCCTCTGAGACGGCGAGCTCCATGCCCTTCCGATCGGTGATCAAGCCACGCGAGCCCGGTACGACGACCGTCTCCGTCTGCTGGCTCAACGCGTCCGCGCGAAGCTCCGAGCCGCGGACCCCCTGGAGCCAGGTGGTGCGAGCGACGATCAAGCAGAGCGCGGCTAAAAAGAGAGCGAAGAGGAGGCCGACCCTGCGCTCGATCAGGCTCATGGGGCCTCTGCGATTACGGGTGCCTCCGTTGAAGGCGCCGGCGTCTCGGAAACCGGCAGCGGTGCTGAGACCGTCTCCTCAGCGGGGACGGGGAGAACCGGAGCCGGGGCCGTGCCAACGGTGAATTCGCCGTTCGCCAGCCGCTTGGCTGCGGTCGCTGCGTCATCTCGATCGCGGTTGACCGTGCGGATCGCAAGGGCGTCGGGGAACGAGAGGCCAAGGCTCGAGGCCATGGCCTGGACTTCTTGGTTGGTGAGCTCGCTCGCGATCTTCGCTCGGAGAGCCGAGTTCGCACGCCGAAGCCCGTCGGTCTGCTCGGCGATCCGGCTCGAGCCCGCGTTCAGGTTGAGCGCCAGCACGTTGATCGCGACGATCCCCACCAGGAGCACGCCGAGCAGGCCGATCCAGAGGCGCCCGCGCGTGAGTCGAACAACCAGGAAGGAATCGGCGAGGTTGCTCACAGCGCCGGCCGTGCGCTCAACCGCGAGCGGTACGAACCCGGTGATCGGAGTCGTCTGCGACCGGGCCCTGGGGCGTGCCGCCGCGGCGGTCCGGCGTCTCGGCTGCGCCGCCCGCGGGCGCGGCGCGGAGCGTCCCCGTGTGGGCGCCTTGGGTCGTGGCTTTAAGGCGGGGCGACTGGCGGTGGCACGCCGCGCCGGCGAGGCGGCGACGCGTCTGGCGGCGGCGGTGGCTGGCATCAGCTCGACCCCTCCGGCCGGTCGTCACGGCGCTCGGTGAGCTTGCGCGCCGCGCGCAGGTGCGCTGAGCGCGAGCGGGGGTTCCGCTCGGCCTCCTCAGTGCTGGGGGCGACGGCTCGGCGCGCGAGCAGGGCGCCTTCCGGCTGGCGGCCACAGCGGCAGACTGGGAGCTCAGGGGGGCAGATGCACTCGCGGGCTCGCTCAGCCAAGAAGCGCTTCACCCTGCGGTCTTCGAGGGAATGAAACGAGATCGCCGCCAGGCGACCGCCCACCTCGAGGGAATCCCACGCCGCGGGCAAAGCGCGATCGAGCGACTCGAGCTCACCGTTCACGGCGATCCGGATCGCCTGGAAGGTGCGCTTGGCGGGATGTCCGCGGCCGAAGCGATAGGAGGCGGGGACGGCGTCGCGGACCGCGTCCACGAGCTCGGCGGTCGTCGCGAGCGGACGCCGGCGCTCGATCTCGCGGGCGATGGACCGGGCGTGGCGCTCCTCGCCATAGTCCCGGATCGCACCGGCGAGCCGATCAGACGGCCAGTCGTTTACGACCTCGAGCGCGGAGAGCTCCTGGCTCGCGTCCAAGCGCATGTCGAGCGGCGCGTCCGAGGCGTAGGAGAACCCACGCTCGGGGGCGTCGAGCTGAGCGGAGGAGATGCCGAGGTCCATGTAGGCGCAGGCGCACCGCTCACCGCCGGCGAGCATGCCTTCGAGCACGTCGGCGAAGTCGCCGTGCTCGAACCGGGCCTGGCAGTCGAGGTCGGGGGCCAGCGCCTCAAACCGCAGAGCGGCCTCGGCATCGCGGTCGATGCAGATGAGCTCCCCCTCCGAGCCGATTCGCTCGGCGATGAGGCGGGCGTGACCACCGACGCCGAAGGTGCAGTCGACGACGCGCTCTCCGGGGCGCGGGTCGAGGAGCTCGACCAGCTCCGGGCCCAGCACGGGGATATGGGCATCGTTCATCTCGAGGGTGAGTGTGGACATGAGCGCCTCCGCTCCATCTCGCTTCCGCTAGATGCCCTCGCCGCCGGGGGCTCCCAGAGACTCCGCCATCTCGTTCGCCTCGACGTCGATCTCCGCGTCGTGCTCGGTCCACGCGTCCGGGTTCCAGACCTCCAGGTGGTTGTCGACGCCGACGATCACGCAGGCCCCGGCGAGCCCGGCATGCTGGATCAGGTGCCTCGGGAGCCGCACGCGGCCGGCCGCATCGAGCGTCTCGTCGTGCGCGCGGCCATGGAACCGGCGGCGCATCTTTCGGCCGCTCTCCGTGAGCGGATTGAGAGCCACGAGGTAGGTGCGCGCCAGCTCGTCGTAGTCCGCGACCGGATAGATCGAGACGCAGGGATCGAGCTCCTCGAAGAGGACGGCACCTCCGTCCAGGGCGGCACGAAAGCGGACCGGGATCGTGAGCCGATCCTTCGAGTCGAGAGAGTGCTCGTGCTGTCCGCGAAATGCCAAGAGAGCCTCGTGCGTGTGGATGTGGGGGAAACGGCCGGCTTGCGAAGAAAGAAAGTTGGGACCGAGGTGGTGAGGTGGGAGGAGCCTCGCCACCCCGGTCCATGAGTCAACTTGAGGCGCCACGCTACCCCACTACGCCCCACTTTGCAACACATCGCTGCTCGCGCATTGGAGCGAAAGCGTCAGACGGAAACCGCGGCGGGCACGCTCGGGCGGCGAATCCGGCTTATCCATGCGGTTTGCGGGTGACAAGCCCCGCCAAAGGCACAGCGGGCGGCGGCAAGCCGGTTCTGCAACCGTCCTTGCAGCTCTTCCCTGGAGATCGAGCGATTAGGCTGCCGCCGATGACCGACCCGAAGCTCGAGGCCTCCGCCTCCGAAGCCGCGGAGCCCTCCTCCCCGCCTCCGGGTGCGGGGACCGGCAGCGCCGGCGCCACCGGCGGAGTCGTGCCGCTCGACGCCGACGACACGCGCGGTCAGCACTTCGGCACGCTCGCGCGCCATCCCGTGACGCTCATCCTGGGGGCGATCCTGGTGATCGGCACCGGCGTGGCGCTGGCCGTGGCGATGAACGCCGCGGTGGGGGCGCTCAGCGCCGTCGGTGCCCTGCTACTCGTCATGCTCATCGTCTGGCTGCTCGCCTCCGGCCGTGCGGAGTCGGACTTCTTCAAGGCCTACGCGCGAGGGCACGCCCTGCAACTCGAGGAGGGCCAAGGCTCGCTGCCGCCCGCAACGCCGCTGCTCCAGCGCGGAGACCGGCGCTACACGAAGTGCCGCCTCGACGGGGTGCTGGCAGGCGGGGAGCCCGGGACGCTCGCCCTCTACACCTACGAGGAGAGTTCGACCGACTCAGACGGGAATCGGACCACGACATACATCCACTTCACGGTGATGCTCTCCGAGGTCCCGGAGTTCGCCCCCTTCATGGCCGAGCTCTACGGCCAGCGCCGGGTCGGCTTCCGCTTCCTCGACGGCGCCGAGGACGTCTTCCGCCGTCGGCAGCGGGTCGAGCACGAATCCGAGGACGTCGACAAGCGCTACGAGATCTTCTGCGGCGCCAACGACGACATGAACCGCGCCCGCCAGGTCCTCTCCCCCCAGTTCCTCATCTGGCTCTCAGAGCACTCCCCGGAATCGTTCGCGTTCGAGGTCGTGGGGGGCGTTCTGGTCTGCAACGTGAAGGGCCACAAGAAATCCGCCGCCGAGCTCGACTCCCTATGCGAGGGCGCGTCGGGCGTGGCCCGGAGGCTGCGCGAAGAGGCCTTGGAGTGACCCGGCGCTTGACTCTGGGCCTAAAGCGCCCCGAAGAGCGCGTCGGCATGAGCCACGATCGCCGCCAGGATCATCAGCAGCACCGACGGCACGAGCACCAGTGCCACCACAAGCTGGATCTTGGGGGCGGCTCGCGAGGCTGCCTCCTCGATCTGCCGGCGGGCATCTCGTCGCAGCCCGCTCGCCTGCTCGTGGAGCTGGTCCGAGAGCGACGAACCGTAGACGCGGGAGCGCTCGAGGGCAGCGGCCAGTGCTCCCAGCTCAGCGCCCGGGACCCGGTCGCGAAAACGCTCCATCGCCACGGCCTGCCCCACTCCGCAGTCGAGCTCGGCGACGGCCACCGCAAACTCGGCGGCGAGCGGCCCTTTGCCCGGGCCTCCGATCTCCCTCATGACCTCGGCCGGAGCCCGCCCAGCCGCCGCGCCCACCGCGAGCAGATCGAGGGCGTCGGGGAGGGCCGTCACCAGCCGTGCGGCGCGCACCCTCGCCGAACGCTCAAGGTAGGCATCCGGTCCCATGAACCCGGCCACCGCCAGCACCGGTAGGGCGATCAGGTCGAGACGTTCAGGGAGCGCGGGGAAGACCATCGCGGCGCACGCGAGGCCGACCAGCGTGCCCACACCCTTCGCGGCGAGCACTTGAGCGGCAGAGAACCGCGCGGCCAGACCGGCTCGCTCAAGGCGTCCCGGCAAGCCGAGCGCGAGTGCGGCCTCCGCGACTGAGCGAACGCGGCCAGCGCCCATGCGGCCAGCCAGCCTCCAGACGACAGACGCAGCTCGCTCCCCCCGATCACCAAGCGCCTCCCAGGCCCCTGCGAACCCGAGCAGAACGGCCAGCGATGCCAGGACAGCGCTCACTCGTGCGGCCCGATTCGGCTGAGGCGGCCGATGGCCACAAAGCCGCCGATCTGAAGGACCGCCGAAAGCGCCAGCAGAATGGCAGCCAGCGGCTCGGCCAAGAGCCCCGCCACGAAGCCCGGCTCGAGCAGCTCCGCAAACAGCGCTGCGCCAACGGGCATGGCGGCCACCAACATCCCGGTGAATCGCGCCTGGGCCGTTGCCGACCGGGCGTCGGCCGCTGTCCGATCGCGTTCGGTTGCCGCGGCCGCGAATCGACGCAGGAGTGTCGCGAGATCGCCACCCGCGATCTGCTGCGAGAGCAGCGCCGAGCAGAACGCCTCCACGCGGACCGATCGCAGTCGCCGGCGCAGAGCCCCAAGGGCCTCTCGGGTGGGCAGCCCGAGCTCGAGGTCAGCTCGTACGCGAGCCATCTCGGAAGCAGGCGGCCCCTCGAGCGTGGTCGCAGTATCGACGAGCGCCGCCCGCAGCGAGCGGCCCGCCGAAAGCGCATCCGCGACCGCTCGCGCCACCTCGCCGAGGGCTCGGTCGACGGATCGGCGGTACCGGCTGGTTCGCCTGCGGAGCAGCGTCGCCGCGAGCGCCGGGCCGGCCAGCGCCAGAAACGGCGCCGGGCCGGGACCGAGAAGCAGCGCAGCGGCGCACAGGACCGCCACGGTTCCAAGCGTGCTCAGTCGTCGGCGCTCCAAGGCGCTTGGCGTGTAGCCCTCGCGACCTGCCCGTCGCAGCGGCTCGACGGTCTGCGCCACCCAGCGGCTGAGCGCCGGCGTGGCCGTCACGCCCTCGCGCGCCGCGAACGCACCGAGCACCCCGGCTGCGGCGGCGAGGGCCACCACCAGGCTCGACGATCCGCTCACGAGTCCTTCGCCGCCTCGCTTCGCCGCCACAGCTCACGAACGCCCACGCCCCCGACCATGGGCTCGACCGCGTCGACAGCGACCACCCGCCGTGCGCCGCCCGGCGCCCTGCTCATGTGAGCCACGAGGTCGATACCGCGGCCCACCTGCTCGCGAATAGCCTCGTGCGGGAGCCCGACCCCTGCCATGAGCGCGAGCGTTTCGATTCGCCGCAGCGACTCCTCGGGCGAGTTCGCGTGCACCGTCGAGAGCGCACCGTCGTGGCCCGTGTTGAGCGCGACCAGCAGGTCGAGAGCCTCAGCTCCACGTACCTCTCCGATCACGATCCGGTCCGGGCGCATGCGCAGGGCGTTCCGCAGGAGGTCGCGGATGGTGACCTCGCCACGACCCTCGATCGAGGCCGGACGGGTCTCCAGGCGCACCACGTGAGGCTGGCGCAGCCGCAACTCGGCCGCGTCCTCGATGGTGATCACCCGCTCGCCGGCGTCGATGAAGGCCGAGAGCGCGTTCAACAAGGTGGTCTTCCCCGAGCCGGTGCCGCCGCAGATGAGCAGGCTTCGGCGCTCGGCCACGGCAGCCGTGAGCAGCTCGTATGCCTCGGGCGTGAGGGTGCCGAGCTCCACCATGCGCTCGGCGTCGGGACGCTCCGCCGCGAAGCGCCTGATCGAGAGCGTCGGTGCATCGACCGCCAGGGGCGGGATAACGACGTTCACGCGCGAGCCATCGGCAAGGCGTGCGTCAGCCATCGGGCTGAGCTCATCGACGCGGCGCCCAAGTGGCGCCAGGATGCGCTCGATCGCATCTCGGAGGGCAGCGTCGGAGGCGAACACCACACCCGTGCGCTCAACCCGGCCACCGCGCTCAACGTAGACCTCATCGGCCCCGTTGACGAGCACGTCCTCCACCCCCGGGTCGGCGAGCAGGGGCTCGAGCGGTCCCAGCCCGACCGTCTCCCGCAGGATCAGCTCGCAAACCTCCGCCCGCCGCTCGGAGGCGAGCACCGCAGCCTCGGACGAGACGAGTTCGGCGACAGCCTCGGGCAGACCGGCCGGCGCGCTCCGGCCCGCGGCGGCTTCCGCTCGGCGACGTTCGGCGAGAAGGCGCGTCAGGTCTCCGGCCAAGGCGGCGGTGTGCCGGTCGAGTCGGCTCATACACAGCTGAGCGCCCCATCGGCCGTTGCTCGCCCCCCGAGCGCTCGACTAGGCTCGGGCGATGGCGCAGCTCGAGGTGCTCGAAGCGGACATCACCACGTTAGACGTGGACGCGATCGCGAACGCGGCGAACACCGAGCTTCGCCACGGCGGTGGCGTTGCCGGAGCGATCGCCCGGGCCGGCGGGGAGACGATCCAGGCGGAGAGCGACGAGCTCGCCCCGATCGACCTGGGTGCGGCGGTCGCAACCGGCGCAGGTGGACTGCCGTGCCGGTGGGTGATCCACGCGGCGACGATGCATCTGGGCGGCCCGACGTCGGCCGAAATCATCAGGAAGGCCACGGCGAGCACGTTGCGCGTCGCGGCCGAGCTCGGCGCCGGATCGCTGGCTCTCGTCGCGTTCGGGACCGGCGTGGGCGGCTTTCCGCTCGCGGACGCGGCAGCGATCGAGGTGGAGGAGGTGCGCGAGCACCCCACGGCCGAGAGCGGACTTCGGCGGGTGGTATTCGCCGTTCACGGCGAGGAGGCACGGCAGGCGTTCGAGGAGGCTGTGGCCTCGCGGGACGATTAGCACCCGAGCGGGACCGCGCTCTGCGGTGAGCGCTGGGCCTAGCCGGCCGCGATCAGGCGCAGCTCGCGGGCGTAGTTGTGAGCATGGATCAGACGCAGCGCTTGGGAGCGCGTCGCCGCGAGCGTCGCGATCCAGCTCGTCGGTCCTGCGGGACCGAGCCCCGCGGCGTCTTCGGTGTGACCCGCTTCACGCAGGTCGATCAGCCTCACTCCACTCGCCGCCACGTATGTGCGACCGCCCGCGCCGCCGGCGCTGGGCTCTGTCGTGACGACGACGTCGACGGCGGTGTGGAGCGGACGCGCGCCGCCCGCCGCGAGAGCCTCGGCACCGGTGACTGCGATCTCCACCGCCTCCCTGCCCTGCCCGAGCCTCGGCCCCGGCGTGCCGTGGGAAGGACCGGGCGTTCGCAGGAGCCCCGCCGTCACATAGGCGCCCGTCGGGATCGGCGCCGCCGCACGCCTCCCCGCCGCCTCCAGCGGATCCGTGAGGACATCCGCTGGGGCGAAGCGCGCGGGCACCCGGCGGACCTCCAGCAGCTTCGTTGCCTCGCCGGGCCGCAGCGGCCGCCCCGCCTTGACGTTCTCGCGGGCCACCACCACGTCGCGTAGCTCCCCGAGCTGCGCCTCGACCCCGTCCCGGTAGTCGCCGGCGATCGCCGCTGCCAGCGCCGCACAGGTGAGCGCGAGGACTCCGAAGAGCACCGCGCGCCTGCGCCTGCTCACGCCACGGTGGGGCTCGCTGGTGCCCGGGGACGCGCATGCGGGCGGCTGTCACCGTCCCGCAACGCCCGCTGATTGCGCGTCGGTGGTTTGACTGGCCCAGCCGCGAGCGGGGCAGCGACCAGGGGCAGCTCGAGCACAGCCGTCGTGCCCCCGCCGCCGGAGGCCAGCTCAAACCTTCCGCCGTGCGCCTCCACGACACGTCGGACCACCTCGAGCCCATGACCGTGACGCGGGCCGCGCTGTCGCGGGGCCGAGGGTGGCCTGCCGCTGTCGCTCACGGTGATGCGTAGTCCGGTCGCGCAGACCGTGGCCCCGACCCTGATCTGCTCCGCACCGTGCTCGATGGCGTTGGCCAGCAGATTGTCGAGCGCTTGGGCAATCCGGCTCGGATCGGCGAGGACGAAAGCCTTGCCGGCGTTCCATTCCAGGATGAGCGAACGCAGCCGCTGCGCCGCTGGGGACTCGCCATCGCTCCACCGACTCGGTGACGAGCGACCGCGCGCAGGCGGTGCGCAGCTCGAGCGGGCGCTCAAACCCGTTGATCACACCCTCGAGGTCGTCAAGGGCGATGAGCGCGAGGTCGAGCGAGCCGTGCTCGGCGCTCCGAGCTGCCCCGACGGGCGGCGCCAGCGCCAAGGCCTGGAGCGGACGGCGAAGTTCATGGAGAGCGCGGTTCATGGCTACCCGGCGGCGAGCGCTCCGCCAGCGGACACAGCAGACGACCGCGATCGTCGCCGCGAGTGGCCAGAGGAGCGGCTCCAGCTCGGCGCTCACCTGAGCTCACCCTCCGACGAGGCGATACCCGACGCCCCACACGTTCTTGACCCACCGCGCGTTGTCCGGATCGAGCTTCCGCCGCAAGCGGCTCGCATGTGAGTCGAGGGTGCGGGTGCGCCCGAGCGTCCGAAATCCCCAGACATCCTCGAGGAGCTCCCGCTTCGTGAAGACGCGCCGTGGCTCGGAGGCCAATGCGCGCAGGAGCTCGAACTCCTTGTTGGCCAAGCGAACCTCCTGACCGCCAACGCGAACCTCGCGCCGCACCGGATCGACAGTGAGCTCGCCCACTCGCAGCGGACCCGCTCGTCGCTCTCCCCGGCGGCGCAGGAGCGCGCGGATGCGCGCTCGAAGCTCAACGTACGAGAAGGGCTTTTGCAGATAGTCGTCGGCACCCTCGTCGAGCCCGCGGACTCGGTCCGCCTCGGTCGTTCGACCGGACAGGATGAGAACGGGCAGCGCCGGGTCGTAGCGACCGGTCGCGCCGTCCCCAGCCCGGATCTCGCGCAGTACATCGAGGCCGGACCCGTCCGGGAGGCCGAGATCGAGCAGGAGCAGCTCGGGGGCACGGAAGTGACAAAGGCGCAGCGCGTCGTAGCCGCTCGGCGCTCGGAGCACCTCGTAGCGATCGGCGCCGAGGTGAGCGCAGAGGAGATCGAGCGTCGGCTCATCGTCTTCGCAGACCACGACCGTCGCCACCGAGGCGGTCCTCGTCAAGTCCGCGAAGCGGGGCGGCGTCGGGGTCGGGTCGTCCATGTCACGTACAACCCCGGCCCCGTTGTGATTGCCCCCGGGACGCCCCAGCCGAGTGCAAACCGTCGTTCAGGCAGGAGACCGTTTCTGCGCGTCGACGGCGCCTGCGTAAAGATGGTCGCCCCTTCGGCAACGCGCCGGCGGGTCAGAGGAATTCCGTGGAGAAGGCAACACGCAGAGGCAACTACGAGTCCGGTTCGGACTACGTGCTCGAGTACGGCGAGCTTCGGTTCTCGTTCAACGAGCAGGACTTCGGACAGAGGGTGGAGCAGGCTGCCGTCAAGCTCGACTTCGTCAACCAGGGGCTCGCCAGTGAGGAGCTTCAAGACCTGCTCGATCTCGCAGTGAACGGCGAAATCGTGGAGCCCGCCTCCGCCCTCGGCGAGCACATCGTCGATCACTGGACCGAGCTCGTCGGCCCAGCCAACCGGAGCCTCGTGCACTGGATCCGGCGCCTCGTGTTTCGCGGCGCCTGGCTTGATCAGCGCGTGAAGGAGGGCGAGCTCGACATCGTCTTCGAGCCCGACACGAACACCTTCGGCTACGTGCAGCCCGACCGTGACGCCGAGCCGATCGAGCTCTCGCGCGAGCCCTCGTGGGCGCGCCTCGCCTACCGCGCCTAGGTTTCCCGCAGCTCGCTGAAGACGGCCGTGCCCTGCCCGTCGCGCGGGGCCAGCTCGTCGGCGATCACGTGCGCGACCGCGTTGATCAGGGCGAGGTGCGTGAACGCCTGCGGCACGTTGCCCAGGTGGGCGCCGCTGCGCGGCTCGATCTCCTCCGCATAGAGCCCGAGCGGGCCGGCGTAATTGAGCAGCCGCTCGCAGAGCTCCCGGGCCCTGCGCCCCTCGCCGATCTCCGACAGCGCCGAGGAGAGCCAGAACGAGCAGATCGTGAACGTCCCCTCCACCCCGTGCAGCCCGTCGTCCGTCTCCTCGGTGCGGTAGCGCAGGACGAGCCCGTTCTCGGTCAGCTCGTCGGCGATCGCGAGCACCGTCGCCCGAACCCGTTCGTCGGTCGGTGGGAGGAAACGCACGAGCGGGATCAGAAGCGTCGAGGCGTCAAGCGCATCCGTCTCGTAGTGCTGGCGAAAGACGCCGCGATCGGAAAGGCCGCGGGCGCAGATGTCGGCCTTGATCTCCTCCGCGGTCGCCTCCCAGCGCTCGGCTGATTCGTCGCCGCGCGCACGCGCGAGCCGCGCGCCCCGGTCGTGGGCAACCCAGCACATGAGCTTCGACGAGACGTAGTGCTTGGGATCGCCGCGAGCCTCCCAGACGCCCTGATCCGGCTCCCTCCAGGCCTTGCCCGCCTCGTCGACTTGGGCTGAGACGAACTGCCAAGCCTGGTCCGGGATCCGGTTGCCGGCCTTGGAGTGGATGTAGAGCGAGTCGAGCAGCGCTCCCCAGACGTCGTTTTGCCGCTGGTTGTAGGCGGCGTTTCCGATCCGCACCGGGCGCGCTCCCCCGTAGCCCGCGAGGTGGTCGAGCGTCGACTCGGTCAGCTCGCGCTCGCCGCCGATCCCGTACATGATCTGCAGTTCCCCCGCACCGTTGCGGACGATGTCGCCGATGAAGCGTGCGAAGTCGCGGGCCTCCTCGTCGAGCCCGAGCACGTGCAGCGACCAGAGCATGAATGTGGCGTCGCGAATCCAGGTGAAGCGGTAGTCCCAGTTGCGCTCACCCCCCGGCGTCTCGGGCAGCGATGTTGTCGCGGCGGCGAGCGCGGCCCCGGTCGGAGCGAACATGAGGCCCTTGAGCGTCAGCGCCGAGCGCTGCAGGTAGATCCGCCACGGATGGTCTGGGAACTCACCGCCGGCGAGCCAGCGCCGCCAATAGTCGCCGGTGCGCTCGAGCCGCTCGTGCGCTTCGGTGGCGCTCGCGGGCGGCTCGAGCGCCCGCGACCACGAGAGCGCGCAGAAGACCGCGCTCTCCGTCCTCGAGCGTGTGACGGGCGATCGCGACCGGCCCCTCGATGCCCATGTTCATGTCGGAGACCAGTGTCAGGGGCAGCCCCTCGGGCCCGGTCTCGGCGTGGTGACGATCCTGAAGCTTCCAACCCGGCCGCTCGCGGCCGTAGTCGAAGGCCGGGTCGCAGACCATCTCAACGCGGACATGCCCCTGCACGCAGAGGACGGTTCGAACCAGCAGGTGCTCGGCCTCGTGGTCGGTGGGCGGGCGCTGGTGTGCCTCGTCCGGCTCCTCGTGCCAGGGCCCGATCGCGAGCGCGTCGCGGACCACAATCCAGCCGGTCGAGGTCGCCCAGGTCGTCTCCAGGATCATCGTGCCCGGCTCGTAGCGCGCAGCGACGGGAACGCGCTCGGCCTCCGGCCCGATCCGAAAGCTGCCAGCGCCTCGGTCGAGCAGCGCGCCGAAGACGCTCGCCGAGTCGAACCGCGGCAGGCAGAGCCACTCGATCGAGCCATCCGGCGCCACGAGCGCACCCCGGTGGCAGTCGGAGAGGAATCCGTACGTCTCGATTCGGGGGAAGTCCGCGGTCGCCGCCCCGAGGCCCGGGCCGACCTCGAGGGGGCCCGAGGTCTCCACCGAGTCGCTCGCCTGCGAGGATGCGTCCGCCGCCATCACCGCGACCGAGGAGGGACGTGACCGAGTTCAGCTTCGAGCCCAAGCCGAGCCAAGCGCAGCTGCTGGGGGGCCGTCGCGCCCTGGTAACGGGCGCCGACTCGGGCATCGGCCAGGGGATCGCATTCGAGCTCGCGGCACACGGGGCGGCGGTCGCGCTCAACCACGTGACCGACTCTACAGTGGCCGATTCGATGGTCGCCGCGATCGAGGGTGGCGGCGGCAAAGCGGTGGCGGTCAACGGCGACGTCGCCAAGGAGGAGGACGTCGAGGCCGCGTTCGCTCAGGCGCAAGGAGTCCTTCGGCGGTCTCGACGTGCTGGTCAACAACGCCGGGGTCGAGAGCCCGTTCGAGCTCATCGAGATGCCCTTTGCGGAGTGGCGCCGGGTGATCGACGTCAACCTGAGCGGCACCTTTCTCTGTTCGCGCGAGGCCGCGCGAATGATGGTCGCTGAGGGATGCGAGGGGGTGATCGTGAACATCACGAGCGTGCACGAGCAGATCCCATGGAAGAAGTTCTCGCACTATTGCGCGTCGAAGGGTGGCGAGAAGCTCTTCGCCCAGTCGATCGCGCGGGAACTGGCCCCGCACGGGATCCGCGTCGTGAGCGTGGCCCCCGGGGCGATCGAAACCCCGATCAACAAGGACGTGATCGCGGATCCCACGCAGCGCACCGAGGTGGAATCGGAGATCCCGCTGGGGCGCTGGGGCCAGGTCGCGGACGTGGCCGCAGCCGTCGCCTGGCTCGCTTCCGAGCAGGCGTCCTACGTGGTCGGCTCGACCCTTTTCGTGGACGGCGGGATGACCCTCTACCCACGGTTCGTGTGAGCGGGGCACGCACCGGCGGCGAGTGGGTGGACGTCAGCGTCCCGGTCCGCGACGGGATGGTGCACTGGCCCGACGATCCTCCGGTCGAGATCGGGCTCTCGCTCAGCCTAAGCGGCGGCGATCCGGCCAACGTGACGAGAGCTCGCGACAGTGCCCACACCGGTACCCACATGGATGCACCGCGCCACTTCTTCGCGGACGGCGAGGGATCGACGCGCTGCCACTCGACGCGACCGTGGGCCCGGCGCGTGTGATCCAGATCGACGATCGCGAGTCGATCACCGCCGAGAGCTCGCCAGGCATGAGCTCCGCGCCGACGAGCGGATTCTGCTTCGCACGCGAAACTGCGAAGAGCCCTGGTGGACCGAGGAATTCGACCCCGGCTTCGTGCACGTCGAGCCGACCGCCGCTGAGCTCGTGGCCGCCGCCGGCGTGCGGGTCCTGGGCGTCGACTACCTCTCGGTCGGCGGCATGGAGTCCGGCGCGCAGACTCACCGGGCCCTGCTCGGTGCCGGGGTCTGGATCATCGAGGGCCTCGACCTCGCGCACATCCCCGCCGGCTCCTATGAGTTGATCTGCCTGCCGCTTCGCCTGGTGGGCTCAGACGGAGCGCCCGCCAGGGCGCTTCTTCGCGAGCGAACGAAGGGAGCAGCGACATGAACGAGACAAACCAGCCAGCTCGGGATCGTGGGCCTGGGGAAGATGGGCGCGAACCTGGCGCTGCAGGCGCTCGAGCGGGGGATCGTGGTGGCCGGGACGGATCGCGCCGGGGTCACCTCCGAGCTCGCCGAGGCCGGGCTGGTCGACGTCCGGGACTTGGAGGGCTTCCGCCAGGCGCTCGCGCAGCCTCGAGCCATCTTTCTCTACATCCCTGCCGGGCCCGGCCGTCGACGAGCTGATCGACTCGCTGGCGGACGCGCTCGAGCCGGGCGATCTCATCGTCGACGCGGGCAACTCCTACTGGGGGGACTCGATTCGGCGCCAGCGCTCGCTCGCCGAACGTGGTCTGCGCTTCTGCGACCTGGGAACGAGCGGCGGTGTCGGGTGCGCGACACGGCGCCTGCTTCATGATCGGCGGCGACCGCGACGCGGTCGCGCGGGTCGAGCCGATGCTGGTTGACGCTCGCCGTCGAGGGCGGCTACGTCCACGCCGGGCCCACCGGGCGCCGGGCACTTCACCAAGCTCGTCCACAACGGGATCGAGTTCGGCATGCTGCAGGCGATCGGGGAGGGAATGGACCTGCTCGAGCGCTACCGCGACCGCGTCGCGATCGCCGACGTCCTGCACTGCTGGCGTCACGGCTCGGTGATCCGCTCGTGGCTCATCGACCTGATGGAGGCGCAGTACCGCGAGCACGGGGGGCTCGAGGACGATGCCCTCCCTACGTCGAAGACACCGGCGAGGTCAACTGGCTCGTCGACGACGCCATGCACATGGAGGTGGCGATGCCGGTGATTGCGCAGGCGGTGATGCAGTTGATCGCCACGCGCGACGACCGACATCTCTCCGCGCGCGCGATCGCGCATGATGCGCCACGGCTTCGGCGGCCATCCGTTCGGGGCCGATGAAGGCATCCGCGCTGAGCGACGGCACGGCCGGGTGGGCGGCTTCCCGGGGGCGAACGAGAACTAGCGGCTCAGAGGCTCGCCAAGAGCTCGGCGTTAGAGGGCGAGCCCTCGATTCGCTCGCGCAGCAATGTGGCGGCCTCGGCGGGATCGAGGTCACCCAGCAGCGAGCGCAGGCGGCGCACGGCCTCGAGCTCATCGGGAGAGCGGAGGGTCTCCTCGCCTGAGACGCGGCATTGCGTCGGCACAAGCGCCGGGTAGACGCCGGCGGCGGCGAGCTCCGGGTCGAGGGTGACAAGCGAGCTCTCGGTGGTGAGGACGGCTCGATCGGCCTCGCCCTCGTCGACGGTGTCGGCGAGCGTCGTGGCGATCACGGTGAGCGACCCGCCGCCGGCGAGGTTTCGACCCGACCCGAAGAGGCGCTTGACGGCGGCCGCATCGCCGGCGGCATAGGCGAGCCTTGACAGCGAGTCCACCAGGAGCACAGCATCGCCGCCGGTCTCGGCGCGCCGACGGGTGCGCTGGAGCGCGAGCTCGGCGAGGCGCACCTGGTCGGCGGGCGCCATGTCGGCGGTGGCGATCGCGAACTGTGCGTCCGTGACGGCCTCGCGCCAGGCCGTGGCCTCCTCGGGCCGCTCGTCGACCAGCAGAACGATCAGCTCGACCCCGTCAGTGGCGGCAACCGCGTTCGCGATGCCGCGAAGCAGGGTGGTTCGGCCCGATCGCGGAGCCGCGCGAACCAGCACTCTCTGCCCGAGGGCAAGCGGCGCCAAGAGATCCATCGCGCGGCTGAGCACGTCCGAGCCGGCGCCGTCGAGTGCCAGACGCGCCTCGGGCGCAATCGGAGCCAGCGCGTCGAAGTCCGGACGCTCGGATGTCTGGGGCTCCTCGCCGTTTACGGCGTCGACGTGGACCAGCGCACGATGGCGCTCCCCGCGGCGAGGGTCGCGGGCCGGACCCACGACCTCGTCGCCGGTGCGCAGCTCGCACCGGCGTACCTGGGAGGCCGAGATATAGACGTCGTCGGGGTGCGGCTCGAGGCCGTGAAGACGCAGGAAGCCGTAGCGCTGTGGCAGCACTTCGAGCACGCCGGAGACCTCTTGGGTCGGCGTTTCCGCGCCGCGCTCGCGAGCCCCCGCGGCATCCACCTCCACGGGGTCGGTGCCCTCCGGCTCGAGGATCGTGGCCTCGATAACGATCTCATCGGTGTCGGCCTCGTCGGGTGGCAGACCCTCCGAAGGGGACGGCAGGTCTTCCGAAGGGGGCTTGGAGGCGGCATCGGAGATCCGACGCACCAGGTCGGCGCGCTCGAGCTTGCGGTAACCCTCGATCCCAAGCTTGGCGGCCTGCTCATGCAGGTCGGCGAGATGCTCGGTCTGGGGATCGTCGGCCATCGGCGGCGCAGGATATCCGCAGGGGCTTCCCCGGGCCGCCTGCTGAGGGGAGGCCTACGTCCGCGCGGTGCGTGCCTCGACCAGGCCGCCCAGCCACTCGGCGAACTCCGGACGGGTTTCCCAGTCGGCCTTGAACTTGGCCGTGCCCGCCACCGTCAGCGGATGATCGAGCATCTGGCGCAGGACCTTCGCCGGCACGGTCGCGATCTCGCAACCGAGCTTGCGCCGAGGTGACGACGTGTGCGGGGTTGCGGATCGACGCCGAGATGATCTGGGAGGTGACCCCACCGGCTCGGAAGCACTCGACGATCTCGGCGAGAACCTGGCCCGAGTCGACGGAGATGTCGTCGAGCCGGCCCATGAAGCAGGAAACGTAGGTGGCGCCTGCGCCGGCAGCCAAGAGCGCCTGGTTGGCGCTGAAGACGAGGGTCATGTTGACTGGGATCCCCTCGGCCGTAAGCGCGTGGGTGGCCTCCAAGCCCTCCTGGCAGAAGGGCACCTTCACGGTCACGTGCTCGTGAAGCTCGCGCAGCGCGCGCCCCTCCGCGATCATGCCGGCCGGGTCCTCCGAGACGACCTCGGCCGAGACCGGACCGCCGACGAGGTCGCAGATCCGCTTGATGATGTCCCCCGGATCGCCGTCCTCCTTCGCCAGCAGCGATGGATTGGTGGTCGCCCCGGCCAGGATGCCCCAGCCCGCGATCTCCTCCACCTCGGCGACGCTCCCGGTGTCAATGAAAAGGCGCAAACTCACTCCCTCGCGGCTCGACTGATCTCCTGCGTCTAGGTTAGGGCGGCAGCCGGATCGATGCCCTCGACGGCAGCGTCCGCGAGCCACGCCTCGGCCTCCCTCGAAATGCGGGCCTCATCCCACCCGAGCTCCTGGCCCATCGCCGCAGCCACGGGCCGCACGGAGTCCGCGGTGCGCAGCGCCGGCGCCGCCAGCAAACCCAGTCGTGTGCGTCGCAGCAGGACGTCCGCGACGGTGTTGGCCTGCTCGAGGCGGGCAGCGACCACGGCCTCGGCGAGCAGGTCTGGCTCGCCCTCCACGATCGGCCCGGCGAGCTCAGCGCGCTCGGTGGCGACCTGCAGCACCCGCCGGCCCGCGTGGCCGTAGCGAAACGCGAGCAGCTCGCGGTAGCCGGCGGGAAGGTCGTCCTCGGAGAGGTCGGTTGGAGGTTCGAGCTCTCCGTCGCCCGCGGCCATGCCGAGCGGTATGTCGGCCGTTCGGCAGGGAGCGACCCTCCCCTCGCGGTCGACCATGCGGTCGATCACCTGCTGTGCCATTCGCCGCCAGGTGGTGAGCTTCCCACCGGTGATGGTGAGCAGGCCCGAGGAGGTCTCGTATAGCTCCGCCTTGCGCGAGATATCCACCGACTTCTTTGGATCGCCGGTCGAGATGAGCGGACGGACGCCCGCGAAGGCGCCCGTGACATCCCCGGGCCCGAGGCTCAGGTCGAAGAACTCATTGACGGCTCCGAGCAGGTATTCGACGTCGTCGGTCGCCGGCTGGGGGTGCGCGATGTCCCCGTCGTAGTCGTTGTCGGTCGTGCCGATCAGGGCGCGCCCGTACCAGGGGAGAGCGAAGATGGTGCGCTCTGCGCCTGCGGGCACGATGCAGGCCGCGTTCCCGAGGTCCAGCTTGTCGGGCGCCAGGGTCAGGTGGGTACCGCGGCTGGGCGAGATGCGGGGGACCTCTGCCTCGTCGTGGATCTCCCGCGGCCGGATCCGATCGGCCCATACCCCGGTGGCATTGATCACGTTGTCGGCCTGGATCTCGAAGGTTTCGCCCGATTCCAGGTCGGTACAGATGACGCCGGCGGCCAGTCCGCCCTCCTCACGCAGGCCCGTCACCTCGGCGCGGTTGAGAGGCACCGCCCCGAAGCGCTCCGCCTCGCCGAGAACCGTGAGGACGAGGCGCGCGTCGTCCGTCTGACAGTCGTAGAAGAGGTAGGCCTCGGACGGGTCCATGGGGCCGAGTGCCGGGAGCAGCTCCGTGGCCTCGGAGCCGGAGATCGTGCGATGCCGGTCAGGAGCCCAATAGTCGTCCACCTCCGCGCGCAGCTCGCGATCTCGCCGCGCGCGGCCGACTCGAGTGCTGGCCATGACGTCGTAGAGGTTGAGCCCGACGCCGAGCCTGAGCGAGCGTCGTGCCTCGCCCAGCGCGGGGACGAGGAACGGGGTCGGATATACGAGGTGGGGCGCAAGCTGAACCATCAGCTGGCGCTCGAGCAGGGCCTCACGCACCAGGCCAAGATCGAAGTTCTGGAGGTATCGCAGCCCGCCATGGACCATCTTCGAGGAGCGGCTGGACGTGCCGATCGCCCAATCGGTCCGCTCCACGATCGCGACGGAGTAGCCACGAGAGGCGGCGTCGAGGGCCGCCCCTGCCCCGGTCACCCCGCCGCCAATCACGACGACCTCGAACCGCTCCGCGGTGATCGCCTCCAGGGCCTTTGCGCGCGTGATCATCGGTCTTTCTCAGTCGAGGTAGGAGACGACGCTCGCGGCCGGTTCCCGCTCGGGTGCAGGGCGGTCTTGGATCGGCCAACCCAGATGAACGAGTCCCACGAAGCGCTCGTCCTCGCCGATGCCGACCGCCGCGTGGCCGGCCGGCTCATGCAGGACCTCGGGCGTACGCCAGTACCCGGCGAGACCCCGCCCATGTGCCGCCAGGAGGACGATGTACGCGGCGACGCCGGTGGCGAGCAGGTCCTCCTCGGCCTCGATGGGATCGGTGCTGCGTATGCATGAGACGGTCACGAGCGTCGGGGCGCGGTCGAGCTTGGACGCTGCCTCAGGCCCGGCCGCCTCCTTCAGCCGCCCGAGTGCGACCGGGCCGACCACTCGGAAGCGCCAGGGGTTCGTCAGGTGGTGGTTCGGCGCCCAGCGCGCGAGCTCGAATAGCTCGTCGAGGATCTCGCTGGGCACGGGCTCGGGCCTAAACGCCTTGTGCGTGCGGCGAGAGAGGATCGCCTCTTCGACCTGCATCCCGAAGAATCTAGGGAAGGCGCCGCCGGTACCAGACGAATCCGCCGGCGAGCGCGAGGGCGAGCCCGGCGAGTGCACCCAACAGATACGCGTTGGCGTCGCCCACGCGAGTCCCCGCCTCGTCTGGGTCTGACGGGATGTCCGAGAGCTGCGCCGCGGCCAGCCGCGACGCTTTGGAGCCGCCGGGGTCCTCTCCTGCGCTGCCCCTGGCGCCGTCGTTCCCCCGTTCCCCGCCTCGGTGCTTCGGCTCACCGCTTTCCCCGGTGCCACCAGTGCCTCCGCCGTCGCCTCCCTCCCCGGCTCCACTCTCCAGCCCGTTCCCGCCCGCCGGCGGCAACCCGCCGGGCTTCGCTGCCCTTGGGGTCGGCGAAACGGGGAACGCCTCGCGTTCGACGGCCAGGAGCGCTTGCGACGTGACCCAGATCGGAGTTTGGTCGCTGCCGGCCGAATAGCGGTAGTGGCCGTCGGGTGCCTGGCGCGCGGCCAGGTAGTCGAGCGGGCTCCGGCCGCCAGTCGAAACGGCGCCCGGGTTGGCCCCCGCGGCCACCAGCCCCTGGATCGCCCACGCCGTCGACTGCGAATTGCTGCCGGCCCCTGGCGAGGCGAAGCCACCATCGGAGCTCTGCGCGCGCCGCAGGAACGCCACCCCGTTCGCAATCGAGGGGCCGCCTCCCGAGAGCGCGAGTGCCTGCAGGGCCGATCCCGTGCTGTCGACCGTGCTCGCCGAGCCCGGGCGCGTGCCCCAGCCGGCGTCGTCGTTTTGAGCTCGCCGAAGCCATGCTCCCGAGCGCTTGAGCGCACTCGATCCGGCGCCTCCCGCGCGAAGCGCGAAGACGCCGAACGCGGTCAGATCTACGTAGCCCGACCAGGAGCCGTCGCGCCGGCGCGTCCGCTTCAGAGCGGCGACCAGGTCGTGTCCGTCGAACGAGCGGGGACTCACCCCCGCGCCCGCCAGGGCAAGGATGGTCTTCTCGAGGTCGGGCGTCGAGCGGATATCGCCCGCCTTGGAGCGCAGGTAGTCAACGGGCGTACGCCCGTCGCTTCGCAGGTCGAGGGGATTGCGCCCGGCGGCCTCCAGGCCGAGCATCGCCCAAGCCGTCATGTCCACGTTCGATGAGGCTCGCGGGACTGCGCCGAAGCCTCCGTCGGAGTTCTGCTGGCGCTCGAGGTAGATCCTGGCGTCCGCCGGGGAGCCGGCCCGCGCCTCGGGCGCGAGGGTCGTCCCCGCGGCCGCCAGCACGAGCAGCAACGCCGGCGCCACTGTGGCGGGCCGCCACGTGAACTCGAGCCGTTCGCGAAAGCGGGAGATCATCCGGACCAGGTCCGGCCCCACGGCCAGCGCGATCACGAAGTTGCCCGCCGCGTGAGCGATGTTGAAGGGCACGCCACGCGCCGACAGCGCGAGGTAGCGGTCGAGCGACTGCTCGCCGCCGTAGGTGACCATCACCGAGAGATCCAGCAACGCCCCGTACGCGAGACCGGCGGCCGCGCACGCCGTCGCCAGCCCAAGGCGGCCCAGGCGGCGGCCACTCGCGCGAGCGAGCGCCGCGCCCGCGATCCCGCACATGCCCCAGCCCGCCATCTGCCACGGCGTCCAGGGTCCCTGCCCCAGCCAGAGGTTCGAGATCGGCGCCGCGAGCGCCCCCACGACGAACCCCGGGGCGCCGCCCAGGGCGTAGCCGGTGATGAGCGCGATGTCGGTGGTTGCGACCACGTTCGGGACCGGCGCCAGCACGAGCCGTCCAGCCACCGCCAGCGCTGCGAGAGCCGCAACCAGCGCCACGACGCGGGCGGGGGGCCTCGAGCGCTCGTACCAGGCGACGCCGCCGGCGATCACGAGCGCCAAGAGCGCGAAGACAATGAGCTGCCAGGTCATGACGCCGGGACCTCCGATCGCAAACGCTGCGCTCCCTCTTCCGCCGAGATCGGTGCTCCGGCTCCGAGGATCCGAGCCACCTCCGTTGCGAAGTACCAGCCGCCGGCGAGAACATCGGAGGCCGGGCCGTCGGCGATCACGTCGCCGTCGCCAAGCAGCACTACGCGCCGCGCGAACCCGGCCGCGAACTCGACATCGTGGGTCGCCAGCAGGACGGCTGAGCCCGCTGCCGCCAGCTTGCGCAACCGCTCGGAGAGCTCGTGCTTGCGCTGGCGGTCCATTCCCCGGGTGGGCTCGTCGAGGCAGATCAAGGCGGGTGCGGATCCTTGTGCGCCCTGCCCGGCCATGACGATCGCGAGCGCGAGGCGCTGACGCTCGCCGCCTGAGAGATCGCGTGGATCGCGGTCGGCAGCCCAGCCGAGGTCAACCGCAGCCAAGGCCGCCCGGCCCTCTGCCCCGGGTAACTCGTCCGCGACCAGCTCGCGCGTCAAGAAGTCGGCCGGGTTCTGGGAGAGCAGCGCGCACCCGCCCGGCGTCGCGAGCCTCCCCCGTGCAGAGTCGACGAGCCCCGCCGCGGCCCGCATGAGCGTGCTCTTGCCAGCCCCGTTTCGACCCATCAGCGCCACCCGCTCCCCGGGCTCCACCCGCAGGGTCACTCCTCGCAGGACGTCTCGAAGCTCCTGCCCGTCGTCGAGCGCGACCCAGGCGTCGATAGCCTCGAAGGCACTCGCTTGCGCCCGGCCGGCTCCGAACAGGGATCGGCGCAACCGACCCGCCTGCCGCGGCGCCAAGGGGTCTGGCTTCGAGTCCGTCCGCGGTCGCTCGAGGTGCAGCCCTCGCTCTCGGAGTTCGAGTCGTGCCTCCTTGACGCTGGCAGGCAACGGCTCGAGGCCAAGAGCGGCGAACAACCGCGCCCCCGGGGTGGCCAGCCTCGGATCGTGCTCCATCGCCCAGGCGAGGAACTCGCGGGGCGGGCCGTCGAACGTGATGTCGCCATCGGCGAGCGAGACGACCCGGTCTGCCGCGGCGAGACAACGCTCGAGACGATGCTCGGCCAGGACGACGGCAGTCCCCCATTCCTCGTTCAGCCTGCGAAGCAGCCCGACCAGCTCGTCACCAGCCACGGGATCGAGCTGCGACGTCGGCTCGTCCAGCAGGATCAGCCGCGGTCGCCCAACCAGAGCCGCGGCAAGCGCGACCCGCTGCAGCTCGCCGCCGGAGAGTGTGTCGGTGGCGCGATCGAGGAGCTCGGCGATGCCGAGGGCTAGGGCCACCTCCTCCACCGCCCGAGCCCGAGCGGTGGTGGCCTCGCCGCGAATCTCAAGGGGCAGCTCGATCTCGCCACGTACGGTCGCGCCGACCACCTGCGATTCGGGGTCCTGGGCGACGAGGCCGACCTCACCGCCCAGGTCGGCGGGGCCGTCGGTGGCCACATCAAGGCCGGCCACCCGCAGCGCGCCGGTCACCTCGCCGCCGTGGTAGTGCGGAACGAGGCCGCAGCAAGCGTGAAGCAGAGTGGATTTGCCCGAGCCCGAGCGCCCGGCCACGACGACGAACTCCCCCGGCTCGATCCGCAGATCGATCCCGGTGAGACTCTCGGAGTGCTCGCCCGGGTAGCGGTAGCGCAGCGCCTTGGCCTCCACGAGCGCGTCAGGCATGGGCGGGCCTCCGCGCCACGGCCGAGCCGAAGGGCGAGCTTGCGAACGGCACGGCCGCGAGCATCGGGATGGCCGCAGCGAAGAGCAGCGTGGCGAGATCCGCATCGAGCTTGAGCGAGGGGTACGGATCGAGCTCCCCGAGCCCGGTCAGGCGCGCCGCGACGGCGATCGCGATGAGAAGCGCGCCCACGGCGGCAAAGCGCCACGAGCGGCGTCCGGCTCGGCGAGGCTCGCCGCGCCTGGGCGCGCCGAGGGCGTAGCCGCGCAGCTCCAGAGTCGCCGCGACGTCGACCGCGCGGTCGAGCGAGCCAGCCACGAGCCGCCGCAACACGACCGCCCTGCCGGCCGAAGCCGCCGCAGGGCCACGCAACAACGCCGCCTCTCGCAGGCGGGTGTGGTCGCGGGCCGCCAGCGGCACGAGCCTGGTGACGAGGACCGCCGTAAGCGCTGAGCGACGGGCGAGGGGACGAAGCGCCCGCAGGAGGCGGTCGGGGTCGACGCTGGCGCTCATAACGGCAAACGCCATGAGCACCACCACGACGCGCCCGGCGAGGACGGCACCCTCCGCGAGCGCCTCGGCGCTCACGTCGACCTGTCCGAGCACGGGGAGGTCCCAGCCACGCAGGAGGATCGTCTCCCCCCTCTGCGCGGCCACTGCGTTGACGATGACGAAGACCACTCCCAGCGCCATTCCGTAGCGGACCGCCACCCAGAGGGCTGCGGCCGCGCCCGCGGCGAGGCCGGCCACGACGACGCCGGCGGCTGCCCCGGCTAGCACGATCGGGTTCGTAAACGAGAACGCGACCACCGCGAACGAGCCAAAGTAGAGAAGGACCGCCAGGGCGCTGGCGTCGCGCAGGGGACCGCGGCGCGGCGTGTAGGCGAGTGGCGACCTCAACCGGTCGCCCCCACCGGCATCGACGTCGCCTTCCCATTGCTCATGACCACCGCGTAGCGGTCTCGAAGCACCTCCGGCGAGAGCCCTTCGACAGCCGCCGCCGTCCCCGCCTCATCAGCGCCGGTGACGAGCCAGGTCGGCGGCTTCTCACCGACTCTCACGGCAGCCACCAGCCCCGCGCCGGGGCCCCACCTTCGAACGGGATCCGCGCTCACGTCGAGTCCCGACAGCGCCCAGCCCGCGCCGGCGTTCGGTTCGAACCCGGCGAAGACCCCGCTCGCGGACGGCCCTGCGTCGAGGAGACGCGCGGCCGGGTCGCGGCGCACACGAGACCACTCTCCCACGATCATCCGCAGGCCATCCGCGTTCGCTCCAGCCGGGTCACGCTTTCCCGTGGAGGCGTCCACCCCCTCCTCCGCCAGCCGCTCGGCAGCGTCGCCGCAGACGGTGCGGTCGGTGGCGCACTCCACGGAGACGGGGGCGATGTCGGCGCCGGCCGAGTCCTGCGCGAACGGCTCCGGCCATGAGCCCACGACGGCAGGGACGCGCATCGCGTCCGTCCAGTCGCGGTGGTCCCACCAGATCCGATCGCCGGCGCGGACCTGCACCTCGGCCGCCCCCGCTGAAGACTCGATCCCGTTGACGTAGAAGAACCAATCGACGCTGCGGCCCGCCTCGACCCCGCCGCTTACACCCTCGATCGACTGCACGAAGCCCCCTCCAAACCGCGTCTCGGTCTCAGCCTCGCGATCGAGCAGCCGAATCACCGTGTCCGCCTCGGTGGGGTCGGAGACGCTCGCCTCCACCATCAGCTCAGCTCCGTAGTCGCGAGTGACGCGGAGCGTCGCCGTGCCCGAATCGGAGTCTCCGGGCCCAATCCCGCAGGCGGCGGCCGCAACCGAGAGCGCCATGGCCGTGGTTGCGACCGCCACACCGCGCCACGGCTCATGCGGGCGCCAGCTTGACCTTCTCGCAATTCTCGGCGATGTCATCGTCGGTGTCGTCGGCCGAGATCGTTACCTGGTCCTTGCCGCCGCCGCAGTTGACCCTGTCGGCGCCTCCACCCCTGAGGTTGATCCTGTCGTCGCCGCCTCTCGCGCGGATGGTGTCCCAGCCCCGTGTCGCTGCGAACTGATCAGCCCCATCGCGGCCGTAGATCCTGCGGCTGGGCGGATCGGTCGCCTCGGGGCACGCGCCATCCGTTGCGCTCACGCAGACCCTGGCGACGTTCGACGGTAAATGTCCCGTCGCTGTCGCCTGGAGCGAGTAGCGCTGCTCCGTGGCAAGCGTCACCGTGGCCACACCGGCCGCGTTCGTTTGTGCCGGGGCGTCGCCGCCGGTCACGCTCGCGCCCTCGGCCGGCGCTTCCGTGCAGACCGGATCCGGTGGGGGGAACTCGGTCGAGCAGATCCACTCGACGACGGTGACGTTGAGAGTGCCTGGCTCCGTTCCCGGAGCGGCGCGCAACTCCAACTCCGGATTTGGCGGGAACTGAGCCAGGCCGGTGAGGCTCCACAACACCGCGTCACCGTCATCCACTCGGAGCTGATCCCCGCCGACCTGCGCCGTTTGATGGTTCACGGTGAGCGCCCAGTAGCTCTCGTCGGCCTCGGCTGCCACATCGCCGATGTCACAAAGACCAAGCCCGAAGCCGAACTCGTCGGTCACCGACAGGGGATTGACATCCTTGTTGGTGTCGCCCGCCGTTTCCAGCAAGCCCATCGCGGTCGGACCGGGCAGCTTCGCGACGTCGCCGCTCCCCCCCTCGCCGTCCGTAAAGCACCGCGCTCGACGATCGGTCTTGATCTTCTCCGTGTTCGTGACGTAGCTTGCGCCCGGCTCCAAGGCGCCGCCGGGATGAACGACGCGCAGCTCGACAACCGCGTCGTCGGCAGCCTGCGCACCAGGGGCGATGAGCGCTGCGGAAACAGCGGCAAGCGGAAGCGCCCACAGCCGCAGGGCTCGCGAATAACCGTTTGGCATATCAGCCGTCCCTTCCTCGAGGGGTAGTGCCCCACCTAAGAGGCGTTGGCTGGCCGGGGACAGGTCTCCTGGCTTCCGGGCTCGCTCGCCGCGCCTTCCCGGTGACGCCGGTTGCGCCTCCAGTGGCTGGCCTCACGCTCTGCGCGCTTGGCCGAGCGACGACTCTTTTCCCGGTCACAGTGGCGGGACCGCGCCGGTCTTTCACCGGACTTCCCTTGGCCACCGACCGTATATCGCGGCCGAGTCTATATCGGTTCGGCGACGCCGGGTCGGAAGGCCCGGCGGGCTACTCGCCCGAGTACTCCGAGACCCGTCGCTGCAGCTGCTCGACGACCTCGGGCATCGACTTGCGCATCCGGCTGAGCTCCCAATGCTCGATCTTGATCACGCGCAGGGTGTCGGTCGCGGTGACCGTGGCGGAGCGCTGCTGCTTTTCGAGGAGGCCCTGCTCGCCGAAGACGTCTCCGGGGCCGAGGTCGGCGAGATGCCCGCCCTCGCGCTCCACCTTGGCCGTCCCGTCCTGAATCACGTAGAAGTCGTTCGAGTAACCGCCTTCCTTGACGACGACCTTGCCTTCGGCGTACTCGTCGACCTTCGTGAAGGGCGCGATCTTGGCGAGGTTCTCGTCCGGCACGTCGGCGAACAACTCCACTGTCTTCAGCTGGCTGACGTCCACTCAATACCTCCGAAGGTCCCGTCTGCGATGGCACCGGGAACCTAGCCGAAAGGGCGAAGGCGGGGTTACGGTCGGGCGTCCTTAAGCGCGAACAACTGGCATCGAAGGAGGAGTGAAGCGGTGGGTTCGCTCGCGAGGTCGCTGAACTCATCCTGGCGCATCGGTCTCGCTATGCGGGACTCTTGCGCCATGCGCCAGGTTTCGCGGAGAACGTGGCGGCCGAGGCCCATTCACCCGCCTCCCACGCCGCCAAACACCGCGGAGTGCCCAGGTACGTGAGCGAGGGATCACGACACGGCGCACCCCAACGCCGTCCCCCACCGCCCGTATCGTGGCCGTCATGGCGGAGACCCCGCAGCCCCCGGTCGACCCGGAAGATCCATCGGAGCCTCTGCTCGCGCGCATGGTCGGCGCCGGCGCGCGCACCGGGATCCGCGGAGCGGCGCGCGCCGCCGAGGCGACGGGAATCGACCGGGCGCTCGAGGAGGCCGCTGAGGTCGCGGTCGTTCGCGCGCTCGAGAGCCCCGCTGCGGAGCGTGCCATCGCCGAGATGCTCGAGAGCGCCGCGGTCGAGCGGTCGATCGTCCAGGTCATAGACAGCGAGATGGTCGATCGCGTCTGGGAGCGGATCCTCTCCTCGGACGAGACACAGCAGCTCGTCGAGCGGATCGCTCAGGCACCCGAGATCCGCCAGGCGATCGCCTATCAGGGAGTCGGGCTGATCGACGACATCGGCGCCCAGGTCGGGCGCATCGCGCGGCGGCTCGACGACGCGCTCGAGCGCCTGGTCCGGATCGTGACGCGCCGCGAGCAGCGGCCCGGCCACCCGCCGCAGGCGGGGCTCGTCTCACGGTTCCTCGCCACCGCGATCGACCTCGGGATCCTCAACCTCGGGTTCCTCCTGGTCTCCACGGTCGTCGGCGATGTCGCGGCCGCAGCGCTCGGAGCCGGCGGCGAGCTCACGTTGCAGGCGGCCCTCGCCGCGAGCGGTGCCTGGATCCTCGCGGCGGGCGCGTACCTGCTCGCGTTCTGGAGCCTCTCGGGAGAGACGCCCTGGCATGCGCTTCTTGGACATCCGCCTGCAGGGACCGCACGGCCCCAGGATCGGCACGCGCCTCGCGGTGAGGCGGCTGCTCGGTGTGGGCTTATCGGTCATCACCTTCGGCATCGGCTTCGCCATTGCGCTCTTCGACGACCGGCGCCGGACCCTCGCCGACCGCATGGCGCGCACCCAGGTGATGTACCTGCCACCGCGCCGCGAGGCGCCGTGGTCGCAGGACGACGACTAGGCCAAGCCGCCGTCTCGCAGACCACACGGTATTACGACCCCGGCTCGTAGCTGACGAGCTCGCCGCGGCCGCCGTCACCATCGGTGTGAACCGTGAGCACCGGCCCGACCCCGTGCGCGTAGAACTTGAGCTCCTGGACCTTCGGCTCGGTCGGCACCGTGTCGCGGGTCATGAGGACGTCCTCGTCGAAGAACCCGAACGGGACCTCGACCTGTTCTTCGCCCACCGTGATGACCGCGCCCTCGTCCTCGGCCTCGCCCTCCAGGTACTCCTGGCGGTACTCCATCCCGGGCTTCGGCTGGCCGGGCATCGCCACCCCTGCCTGGGCGCCCCCGACGCCCGCCTCGAACGAGCCTGCCCGCGTAGTGATCTTGCCGTTCTCGTACTCGGCGGTGTCCTCGCCGAGATACCAGATGTTGCCGTCCGAGTCCTGGGCGTACCAGTCGTCGGTCACCTCGAGCGGTTCGCCCGTCTCAGCGTCGGTCACGGTGTCCCGGACCACGACGGCCTCGACCCCGTTCGCGATCATCTTCGTCTTGTCGGTGACCTCCACCACGACCCGCTCCGAGGCTCCGGTCGTGTCCGTCTCGCGGTAGACCCACCGGCTGCCCGGGCTCATCGGCCAGTACGGGTTGTCGATCTTCGTCGTGAACTCGGCCGGGTCGAGATTCACCTTCTCGCTGCCCTGCGGCAGCTCCGTGGCGGAGCCGCTCGCCGCGCTTTGTGCGGCCGCGCTCCCGCTGCCGTCCTCACCCCCGCCACAGGCCGCGAGTCCCCCTGCGGCGATACCCGCGGCCAAAGTGGCCTTGATCCCGATGGGTCTGAACCTGAACATGACTGCTCCCTTCTCGCTTGCGAGAGCGACCGTGCCCAGGCCTGATGAACGTGCGATGAAAGCTGAGGCCGGCTTTCATCCAGGCTTCACGCGATCTCGGGCACGGGCTCCGCTTCGATCACGTCGACCGTGTCGGCCGGGTTGCGCTCGCGTCGCGAGAGCGCCAGGAACGGGACCGCGATCGCGGTGATCCCTGCGCTGATCACATACGACGTCGCATAGCCGTAGGCGTCGGCGGCGCGGCCTAGCAGCGGCTGGGCCCAAACCCCGCCCGTCGAGCCCATGAGCGAGTCGAACGAGAGGATCGTGGCGCGCTGCTGGGAGGGGATCATGCCGTTGATGTAGGTCTGGCGAATCGGCATCGAGGCTGCGAACAGGAGCCCCCACACCGCGATCAGTGCGATGACCCCGTAGAAGCTCGTCACGAAGCCGATCAGGGCGAGCGATGCGACGCCGAGGAGCTCGGCCACGATCAGCGCCGAGGTCCGCTTGTGAAAGATGCCGCGGATGCGCGGCGCAGCGATCCCGCCCAGTATCTGCGCGCCCGCGACGATCGCGGCGGTGAGACCCGCGATCGTGTACGCATCCGGATCGCCGTAGAGCTCCAGCAGATACGGCTGTAGGGCGTAGAACGCGTAGATCCCGACCCCGCCGGTAAAGAGCGCCTCGAGCATGAGCCATTTCACGGCCGGCACCTTCCACCCGTAATCGATCGACGCAGACGCCACCTTTCGCATCTCGGCGACGGGGCGACCGCCCTGTTCGGGCTTGAAGCCCACGTCGTGCATCAGCCGCCACGCGACCACGAACATGATCGCCAGCACCACTCCTCGAAGCACGAACGGCACACCGAGGCTCGTGACCTGCGCGATCACCCCGCCCGCGACCGAGCCGCTCAGCATCGCCGCCCCCGAGACGATCTGGCCCTTTCCGAACACCGACTCGAGGCTCCCGTCGAACCCGGTCGCCCGCAGGGCGTCGACGAGCCAGGCCTCAACCGCCCCGCTGAAGAAGGTGAAGCCGAGCCCAAGGAGGACCGAGACCACCGCCCATTGCCAGAAGGGTGCCTCGATCTGCCAGAGGAGGACGTAGAGCAGCGTCGAGAGCGTGAGCGTGATCGTGCCGAGGAGATACGACGCACGCCTTCCCACCGTGTCCGCCACGATGCCCGTCGGCACCTCGAAGAGCACCATGCCGCCGGTGAAGAACGCGTTCGCGGCGAACGCCTCCAGGTTCGTGAGCCCCGCGTCCAGGAGAAAGATCGTGTTGATCCCCCAGATGAACGATGCCGCGAGCGTGTTCCCCAGCATGAGCAGGAGGTAGGTGCGAACGATGGAGCGGGAGCTGGGCATTCTTCTCCCACGTTAGACCCCGGCTTTCGCCGGCACTTATCGGTTGTGTCAGGCGGCGACCGCGGTGTCTCAGGCGGCGACCGCCGTGGGGCCGGCGACGATGCCATCGTCGTGCAAACGTCCGATCTCGGGCTCACTCAGCGCGAGGACCTCGGCGAGGACTTCGTCCGTGTGCTCGCCCAGCTTCGGCGCTCTGGTGGCCGGCAGGCGGCCGTGCTCAGAGAAGTGAAGTGGCGACCCAGGCATCAGGTAGGTGCCGATGCCGGGCTGGGAGACCTCATCGAACATCGGGTTCTCAACCGAGCAGCGCGGATCCTCGTCCACCAGCTGCATGAAGGTCTGGTAGGGACCCCAGCAAACGCCATGCCGGTCGAAGATCTCGCCGATCTCCTCGAGCGTGCGCGTGATCGTCCAGGGCTTGATGATGGCCCCCAGTACCTCGCGTGCGGCGAACCGATCCCCCTCCTTCTCGAGGTCGACCCCCATCGCCTCCTCGACGAGCTCAAAGGCCGCGTGCAGGCCGGTTGCCTCGACGAGCGCCTTCCACTGGGCGGGCGTCAGCGCCACGACCATGACCCGCCTTCCGTCGGCCGTCTCGAAGTCGCGGCCGAACGCGCCGTAGAGATAGTTGCCCTCCTTGAGGCGCTCGCGCCTCAACACCTGCGCCTCCGCGATCTTGCCGAGGTTCCCAACCATGGCGAAGGCGACGTCCGAGAGCGCCACGTTGATCTGCTGTCCCTCACCCGTGCGGGAACGGTGGCGTTCGGCTGCGAGGACACCCGCCGCGGCGAGGGTCCCCGTGATCGCGTCCCACGCGGGCAGCAGGTGATTGAAGGGGACGCCCAGGTTCCGTGGCCCAGTTGCCCAAGGAAACCCTGTCGCCGGGTTGACCGTGTAGTCGACGGCGGAGCTCCCATCGTGGTTGCCCGTGATCACGGCCATGATCAGGTCCTCGCGGTGGGAGCGAAGCGCCTCGTAGTCGAGCCAGCCTCGCGCCGGGAAGTTCGTCAAAAGGACGCCGGCGTCCTCGCCAGGCTCGGAGACGAGCGCCGTCAAGAGCTCCCTGCCGCGATCGGAGCGCAGGTCCACCTGGATCGAGCGCTTGCCCTTGTTGAGCCCGGCCCAGAAGAGGCTATGGCCATCCTCGTTCACCGGCCAGCGGTTGCGGTCGAGGCCGCCACCGATCTGGTCGAAGCGGATCACGTCGGCACCGAGCTGGGCCAGGGTCATGCCGCCAAGCGGGGCGGCGACATAGGCCGATCCCTCCACCACGCGCATGCCATCCAGGATTCCGGGCATTCTCTCCTCCGATCAGGCGAGGACGCCGACGAACGTCCAGTCGAGCACCTGCTCGGGCTGTTCACCGGTACCCCGGTCGGCATGGACGATGGCTCGAAGCTCGGCAAGGGTGGCGCCGGGGGAGGAGAGTCGCTGGGTGGCGACGATGGCGATCTCGGTGCTCAAGATGTCGTTTTCGAACACGGGCGCGGAGTGCTCGCAGCTCCGCCAGGCGACGATCGTCGCGAGGACGGGAACGGTCCGTGCCGCGTGCGCGGCGGCGATCGAGATCGTCTGTCCGCCATAGACGAGACGGCGTCCGTGTGCCCCGGCGCCGGCGTCGCGATGGGTCATCGCGAGGTTGAGCGTGAGCCGGGCCAGCTCGGGCGAGCTCGTCACCGTCTCGCGCCCCTCGATCGCGTGGACCGTGCCGGGCTCGAGCTCGGTCGCGGTCTCGCCGATCCGCGCCCGCAGCGCCGCGTAGTCCCACTCGGGCACGGCCGCGCGCACCCGTTCGGGATCCAGCTCCTCCGAGACCTGATCGAAGCTATCTCCATGCCCGGTCTGAACGTCGGGGTCACGGAGCGGGATCATCGGGCACCGGTAGAAGTCGAGCACGGGCTCACCCCGCTGATTCTCGGTCAGGATGCGCAGGACCGCGAGCCCCGACGCGGTCCCGTCGGAGCGCGGCTGGTTCTGCTTGAGGGCCACGACCTCGGTGCGCGTATGCAGGGTGTCGCCGCGAAAGACCTGGCGCAACAAGACCAGGCCGCGGTAGAAGAGGTTGCCGAGCACGCGCTGGGTGGGGACCGTGGACTGCCCGATCGCCACGTCGCAGACCAGATTCGGGTGGATGAGCGCGTCGGAGGATCCGGTGACCTGCCGGCAGAGCACGGCATCGAGCGGCAACAGCATCCGGTCGCCGCAGATCGCCTGGTGGATCGCGGCATGACCCCACGTCAGAGTGAGGGCCGGCGCGTCGAAAACCTCGCCCTTTTTCAGATCCTCGAAGTAGGGGCCGCCGATGGTGGCCCTCGAGCCCTCGATCACAACGTCCTCCCAGAGTTGAGGCGGCGGAGAGTAGACCAGGTACATATGCTCGTGCCCGCATGAGGGCTCGGCGTTCTTGTCTTTCGGTTCCGGCTCGCCCGGCTCGCAAGCTCGAGAAGGCACCCGCGGTCGAGGCCGACGAGGTTGTGATCGACCTTGAGGATTCGGTGCCACCGGACCTGAAGGACGAGGCACGGGTCGCCGTCGCGAAGACGCTGGAGGGCGGCACCTGGGCGGCGCCCACGGTGACGGTTCGCATCAACGGCTCCTCCACACCCTGGTGGGAGGAGGACCTGCGCGCGATCGCCACCGTGAGCTCCCGGATCGATTCGATCGTCGTGCCGAAGGTCGAGAGCGCGGAAGGCCTGGCCCGGGTCGACGCGGTGCTCGAGGAGATGGAGGGACCCTCCAGCCGCGAGCGCATCGGCCTGCAGGCGCTGATCGAGTCCGCGCTCGGCCTGCGTGGGGTGAATGAACTGGCGGAGGCGTCGGGGCGACTGGAGTCGCTCATCCTCGGGCCGGCCGACATGAGCGTCTCCCTGGGATTTCCCTCGCCGGAGGAGGGGCCGCATTGGGACTTCGTGCGCGGCCGCGTCCTGGTGGCCGCGCGCGCCGCGGGCCTGCAGGCGATCGACGGGCCGTTTCTCCAGATCTCCGACGCAGAGGGGTTGCGCCGCTCGGCGGAGCGCGCTCGGGCGCTCGGGTTCGATGGCAAGTGGGCGCTCCACCCCAGGCAGATCGAGCCTCTCGACGAGATCTTCTCTCCCACTCCCACCGAGGCCGACCACGCTCGGGCGATCCTCAGCGCGCTCGCCGACGCCGAGGACGGCGCCGTAATGCTCGATGGTGAGATGATCGACGAGGCTTCCAGGAAGCGAGCCGAACAGCTTCTCGCCCGCGCCGGGCCTCCAGGAGAAGCCAACGTGGACGCAAACGCATGAAGTGGATCAAGGAGTTCTCGGAGGGCTCGCGCGATGAGCGCGAGCTTTTGGGTGGCAAGGGCGCCAACGTCGCCGAGATGACCCGGGTGCTGGGTGCCGATCGCGTGCCCGCCGGCTTCACGATCACGACCGAGGCCTGCGTGGCGTACATGGAGGCGGACGGGGAGTCGCCGGACGGCCTCGAGGAGGAGGTCGACGAGGCGCTCGAGGCGCTCGAGGCACAGGCTCAGAAGAAGCTCGGCGATCCCGACGACCCACTGCTTGTCTCGGTGCGCTCCGGGGCCAGCGTCTCGATGCCGGGGATGCTCGAGACGGTCTTGAACCTGGGGTTGAACGACGAGTCGGTCGAGGGCCTCGCGAAGAGCACCGACGACGAGCGCTTCGCGTGGGACTCCTATCGCCGTTTCGTCCAGATGTTCGGCGACGTCGTCCGTGGGATATCGGGCTCGGAGTTCGAGCGGGCACTCCAAGAGGCCAAGGACGAAAAGGACGTGAAGACCGACACGGAGCTGGAGGCAGATGACCTTCGTGAGCTGACCGGCACCTTTCAGGAGCTCTTCGAGAAGGAGACCGGCGAGGAGTTCCCGCAGGAGCCGCGGGAGCAGCTCGCGCAGGCGATCGGCGCGGTGTTCGACTCGTGGAACGGTGACCGGGCCGTCTCATATCGCCGCATCAACAACATCCCCGACGACTTCGGGCACGGCCGTGAACGTGCAGCAGATGGTCTTCGGAAACCACGGCGACAGATCGGGCTCGGGGGTCGCCTTCAGCCGCGACGAGCGCACCGGTGAGCCGACTCCATCGGGTGACTTCCTCCCCAATGCCCAGGGCGAGGACGTCGTCGCCGGAACCCGCGACCCCGAGGACCTCGAGTTCCTGGCCGAGCGAGTGCCGGAAGCGCACGAGCAGCTCTTGAAGGACCTAAAGCAGCTCGAGGAGCACTACAAGAACATGCAGGACGTCGAGTTCACGATCGAGGACGGAGAGCTCTTCCTCCTGCAGACGCGCAACGCCAAGCGGCCCGCCCAGGCGGCCGTTCGCTTCGCGGTGGACGCCGTCGATGAGAAGCTGCTCACGCGGTCCGAGGCGCTCCAGACGATCGACGCCGAGTCGCTCGAGGCCCTCCTCCATCCCATCTTCGATCCCGATGCCGAGTTCGACGTGTTGACGAAGGGGATTGCGGCGTCGCCGGGCGCCGCCCGCGGGGCGATCGTGCTGAACGCGAGGGAGGCTGTGAAGCGCGCCGGCGATGGTGAGGATGTGATCCTGGTGCGGCCCTTTACGGAGGCCGATGACGTGGCCGGGTTCCATGCCGCTCGCGGGATCCTGACCGCGCAGGGCGGCAAGGCCTCGCACGCGGCGCTGGTGGCACGCGGCATGGGTCGGCCCTGCGTGGCCGGCGCCTCGGACGTGAAGGTGGACCTGGACGCGGGCGTGATCCGCATTGGCGATACGAAGCTCGAGGAGGGCGATGTGATCGCGATCGAGGGGACGACCGGCAGAGTTACGGCCGACGACGTTCCACTGATCGACCCCGAGCTTTCCGACGAATTCGACCAGATCCTCGAGTGGGCCGACGAGATTCGTGACCTCGGCGTTCGCGCCAACGCGGACACGGCCGAGGACGCCGCGAAGGCTCGCGAGCTGGGAGCGGAGGGCATCGGGCTCTGCCGCACGGAGCACATGTTCTTCGGGGAGGACCGCGGAGAGTTGGTCCGCCGGATGTTCGTCGCGGCCGCCCGCTGGCGGCGCGCCGAGGTGAAAGCGGCGTCGGACGACGATGACGAGACGCCGCCGGGCCTGGAGGACGCGCGCGACGAGTTCCATTCCTCGCTCGACCGGCTCGCCGAGATGCAGAAGGACGACTTCGCCGAGATCCTGCACGAGATGAGCGGGCTGCCCGTGACGGTCCGCCTCCTCGACCCGCCCCTCCATGAGTTCCTTCCACTCGAGCTGTTCGAGAAGGAGGTGCGCCGGCTCGAGTCCGAGGACGGCGATGGCCTCGACGAAGCGAAGGAGTCCGCCGAGATCGTCCGCGACCTCCAAGAGGCCAACCCGATGCTCGGCACACGGGGCGTGCGGCTCGCGTTCCTCTACCCGCAGATCTACGAGATGCAGGTCCGGGCGCTGATCGGCGCCGCCGCCGAGGCGGCCGACGCCGGCGACGAGCCCCACGTTGAGATCATGATCCCGCTGGTGGTCTACGAGACCGAGCTGCGCCAGCTTCGCGAGCACGTGGTCAACATGGCCGATCAGGCGATCGAGAGGATCGGAAGCGACGTCCACTACTCAGTCGGGACGATGATCGAGCTGCCGCGAGCGTGCCTCGTCGCCGGTCACATCGCCGACCACGCCGACTTCTTCTCCTTCGGCACCAACGACCTCACTCAGACCGCTCTCGGCCTCTCCCGCGACGACGTCGAGGGCTCCTTCATGCAGGCCTACCTCGCCGGCCGGATCATCGACCGCAGCCCGTTCGAGGTGATCGACGGGCCGGGGGTGGGCGAGCTCGTGCGGATCGGCGCCGAGCGCGGGCGCGAGGCCAACCCCGACCTCAAGCTCGGCATCTGCGGCGAGCACGGGGGCGACCCGGACAGCATCGCCTTCTTTGACTCGATCGACCTCGACTACGTGAGCTGCTCTCCATACAGGGCGCCGATCGCGCGTGTCGCCGCGGCGCACGCGGCGATCGAGGCTGACGCGTGAGCGCCCTCATCCCTCCCCTTCTCTTCGTGCTTGCGTGGGTGTTCGCGATCCTCGGGCTGGAGACGGGTGGCACCGATTCCTCCACGTTCGACGAGCTGGCGCTGCGCTGGCAGCTCTTCCTGGCTGCCGGCTGGAGCCTGCTGGGGGGATCGCTGGCGCACACGGTCTTCGCCCGCAACACCGCCAAGGGCATCGGCTGGGAGTCCAACGGGTTTCAGTACGAGGTCGGCTTCGCGAGCGCGGGGATCGGACTCGCGGCCATCTACGCGTCGACCGTCGATGAGCCGACCACCTGGGTCGCCGCCTCAATAGCCAGCGGGCTCTTCCTGCTGCTCGCCGGCCTCAACCACATCCTCGAGATCAAGCGCGACCGCAACTACGCCCCCGGCAACACGGTGATCCTCGTCAGTGACCTCGGGGTCCCGATCTCCCTCTTCGCGCTCCTGCTCGCGACGAACTCGATCTGAGCCCGGCCCAAGACCACGCCCGGGGGGTCAGCCCCGAGCGGCGCGCTCCAGCACGTCCAGAACGGCGACCGCGTCGCCTGGGTCGACCGGCAGCTCTGCGTCCCCGCTGAGGGCGGACTCGAACCGCCGATAGAACTCCGGCCAATTCCCGTTAACCGCGGTAACGGGGCTCTGAGTGTCTCCGCGCACAAGACGCCCCCATCGCGCTTCGGGCACGGCTCCCCACTCCCCTTCACCCGGGCGCTCGCCGGCTTTGAGCGCGTCCTCCTGGCCATCCAGCTCGTCGACAACGAAGGCTCCGCGGGTCCCCAGCACTCGCAGGCGCGGGCCGCGCGCCGCCGCCACCGACGACGCCCAGAGATGGCTCCGCACACCCGACCGATGCCGTAGAGCGATGAAGACGTCGTCATCGGCTGGTCCGCCGCGACGGTGATCGACCTCGCCATGGACCTCCATCACCGGCCCGAAAAGGGAGAGCGCCTGATCCACCAGGTGAGCGCCAAGGTCGAGGAGGACACCGCCCCCCTGCTCGCTGCTCGAGCTCTCGCGCCACGCGTCGTCGGCCAGCTCGGGCCGCCAGCGTTCGAAGCGCGACTCGAACCGGAAGACGTCCCCGAGCTCGCCGGCATCGATCAGCCGGCGCAGGGTGAGGAAGTCGGAGTCCCAGCGGCGGTTCTGAAAGACGGTCAGCGGCACCGCGGCCGACTGGGCTCGTTCGACGAGCTCGCGAGCGGCCGCGCTCTCGGGCGCGAGGGGCTTGTCGACCACCACCGCGAGCCCCGCCTCGATGGCGGCCGCAGCGAGCGCGGCATGCGAGTGGTTCGGGGTTGCGACCACGACGAAGTCGTGCTCGTCAGCCCGTTCCCAGATCGCGTCCGCGCTGGGCTCGACCCTGGCGTCCGAGTGCTCCTTCGCGGCGCGCTCCGCCCGTTCTGGGTTGCCGGTGACGATCGTGGCGACGGTAAGCCCCGGGGTTGAGTCGATGAGCGGCGCGTGGAAGACCGACCCGGCGAGGCCGAACCCGATGACCGCCCCGCGCTTCAGCTGGCCTGGCGGCGCTGTCTCGTGACCGCGTCGATCGTCACCGCGGCCAATAGGACGGCGCCGGTGATCATGAACTTGATGTCGGAGTCGAGGGCGAGCAGGTCCATGCCGTTCGAGATCGACCCGATCACGATCGCGCCGAGCAGCGCCGACCAGATGAAGCCGCGACCGCCGAAGAGGCTCGTGCCTGCGATCACCGGACCCGCGATGGCCAGCAACAGTACGTCGCCGGAGCCCGACTGCTGGTTCACCGAGAGCAGGCGGGATGCCGCGAGCACGCCGCCGGCCGCGGCGAGGGTCGAGGCCAGCGCGAAGACGCTGAGCTTGATCCGGTCCACGCGGATACCCGCGCGGCGGGCGGCCTCCTCGTTGCCGCCGACGGCGAAGATATGCCGGCCGTAGCGAGTGCGCTCGGTGATGAATGTGAATACCACCATGAGGACGATCACGATCACCGCAGCGAGGGGCACTCCGCGGTCGGCGTTCAGGATCACAATCGCCACGATGATCGCGGCGGCGACCAGGACGACCCGGATCGCCAGCGTCGCCATCGGCTCGGCCTCGAGCCCGGCGGCCACCCGTTTGCGCCGTCGGAGGTAGAGGCTCCCCGCGTAGCCGGCGATCGCGATGATCCCGAGCGCCCAGCCAATGGCCGGGTCGAAGAAGGTCGAGGTCAGGTCGGTGATGATCGAGGGCGGCAGGTTCACCGAGCCTGTGCTGCCGAGGACGGCGAGCTGCGCCCCCTGCCAGCCGAGCAGCCCGGCCAGGGTGACGACGAAGGACGGGATGCCGAACGCCGTCACCATGAACCCGTTGAAGAGCCCGATCGCCAGGCCGACCAGCAGGCCGACGATGATCGCGAGGCCAGGCGCAAGGCCCTCGTTCACGCTCAGCACCGCCATCACAGCAGCCGCCAGACCGCTGACCGCACCGACGGAGAGGTCGATCTCCCCCAGGAGCAGCACCAGGACGACACCGATCGAGATCGTGGCCACAGCGGCGATCTGCAGGGTCAGGTTGGAGAGGTTGACCGCGGAGAGGAAACGATCGTTGGCGATCTGGAAGATCGTCCAGATGACCGCGATCCCGAGCAGGACTCGAAGGGACCCGAGCTCGCCGCGGGCGAGCCGGCGCAGGGCTACGGCAGGTGAGAAGCGCTCGCTGGGCGGCGCGTCCGCGGGGGGAATCTCGGCGGCGGCGCTCATGACTGCTCCTCCTCGGTCGAGCTCTCTTCTCCCCCGAACTCCGCCCCCGTGATCGCGGCGACGATCTCCTGCTGGCTCGCGTCAGCGATCTCGTAGTGACCGGCGATCTGGCCCAGCCGCAGCACCGTCACCCGGTCCGCAACCTGAAAGACGTCGGCGAGGTTGTGGCTGATCACGATCACCCCGAGGCCGCGGTCGCGCAGCGTCTGGATCAGCTCGAGGATGTGGCGGGTCTGCACGACCCCGAGGGCGGCGGTCGGCTCGTCCAGCATCACGAGCTTCGGCTCGCCCAGGAGCGAGCGTGCGATCGCGATCGCCTGCCGCTGCCCGCCCGAGAGCCTCTCGACCTCGGTGCGCACGCTGCGGAGCGTCGTCACCCCCAGCGATCCGAGGAGCTCCTCGGCCTTCTGCTCCATCGCCGTCTCGTCGAGCACGTGAGGCCCGCCATCGGCGACCTCCTGGCCGAGGTAGAGGTTGGCGACAACGTCCAGGTTCTCGCACAACGCGAGGTCCTGGTAGACGGTGGCGATGCCGAGCTCGGTCGCAGCCTGGGGGCTGTCGAGCTCGACGGGGGCGCCCGCGAACCGTGCCTCCCCGTGGTCCGGGGGCTGGACGCCCGCGATCGCCTTGATCAGGGTCGACTTGCCGGCGCCGTTGTCGCCGACGAGGCCCACCACCTGTCCGGGATGGACCTCGAAGTCGACGTCCTTCAGCGCCTCGACGGCGCCGAAGCTCTTGCGATACCCCCTCAGCGCGAGGAGAGGCTCGGAACGGTGACCGTTTCCACTGCTGGTCGTGTCCGCCTCCATGCTCACCTCTCCTCGCGCGTCAGGGTATTCCTACGGGCTCCCTACTGGATTCCCGCCTTCTTGCACGCCGCGGCGTACTGCCCGGTGCAGATGTCCTCCACCGGATAGACCTCGTCGGCGATGATCGTGTCCTGGATGTTGTCCGCGGTGACGGGGATCGTCTCGATCAGGGCTGTGGGGACCGCCTCGGTCCCGTTGTCGGTCTCGCCCGAGACGAGATCGGCAGACGGCTCCTCGCCGTTGGCGACGTCCACGGCCAGCTCTGCCGCGGCCTCGGCCAGCGGCTGAATCGGCTTGTAGACGGTCATGAACTGCTCACCGTTGATGATCCGCTGGACCCCTGTGATCTCAGCGTCCTGCCCGGTCACCGGGACCTCCGTCGGGTCGATCCCGGCGGCCTTCATGGCCGCGATGGCCCCTCCGGCGGTGCCGTCGTTGGCGGCGTAGACGCCCTTGATCTCGTCCTCGCCGACGGCCGTGATCGCCTGCTCCATCTCGCGCTGGGCGTTCTCGGGCAGCCAGTCAGGCGTGTCGTACTCCTGTGCGATCTCAACGCCCTCTTCCTCGAAGACCTCTGTCGAGCCCTGCGAGAACAGCGTCGCGTTGTTGTCCTTGGGGTCACCGTTGATCTTCACGATCGGCCCCTCGGGGTTGCCGTCGTCAGCGAGTCGCTCTGAGAGCGCAGTCGCCTGCTGTTTGCCCACCTCGAGGCTGTCGAACGCGACGTAGTAGTCGAGATCCGCGTCGAGGATCAGCCGGTCGTAGGAGATGACCGGGATGTCCGCGTCCTTGGCGCGAGTCGCGAGCGCGCCGGCTGTGGTCGAGTCGACCGGGTCGAGGACCATCACATCCACGCCCTCGGTGACGGCGGCCTCAACCTGCTGCTGCTGCTTGGCCGGGTCCTGGTCCGCGTTCTGGTACAGGATCTCGCAGTCGGGACAGAGCTCCTCGACCTTGGCCTCGAACAGCGGCTTGTCCAGCGCCTCATACCGAGCCGTCTGGGTCTCTGGCAGCAGGAAGGCGATGGTGCCGCCACCCTCACCGCTGTCACCGCCGGAATCGCTGTCGTCATCGCCGCAGGCGCCGATCGCGAGCACTGCAAACAGCGCCGCGAGGGCCACGAGCAGCGCGCGCTTCCGCGTCTGCGTCCTCATGGGGGGTCTCCCTTCGATTGTGTTTTCGAACTGCAAGCTCATGCGGCCTCACTCAGCAGAGCGGGCGCCTCGAAGCGCTCGGACTCGTGCATGACCAAGGCGAGGGCGCCCAGCATCTCGGCGCGCTCACCGAGCACCCCGGCCGCGATCTCCGTGTCGGCGGCCGCGCTGGGGATCGCGTTACGGCGTACGACCTCGCGCACCGGGTCGAGCAGGACGTCGCCGGCGAGGGTGAGATCGCCGCCGATGACGACGAGCTCGGGGTTGACGATGTTGCAGAGGTTGGCGATCGCCACGCCCAATACCCGGCCGGCGTCCCCAATCAACCGCTGCGCGGCGGCATCGCCCGATGCGGAGAGCTCCAGGAGCCGGCGGGTCGAGATCTCCTCGTGCCGGCTCAGGCTCAGCTGTCTGGCGACGGCCCGCGCCGAGGCGAGCGTCTCGAGACAGCCTCGGTTGCCACAGCGGCAGACGGGGCCACCCTCGGCGAGCACGGTGTGACCGATCTCGCCCGCTGTGCCGCCGACGCCGTGAGTCAGGCGCCCGCCCGAGATCAGCGCCCCGCCGATTCCCGAGGAGACCTTTACGTAGGCAACCTCGGAGCGTCCCTTCGCCGCGCCCGACACGAGCTCGGCGAGAGCGCCCAGGTTGGCGTCGTTCTCGATCTCGACCGGGAGGCCGAGGCGTTCGCTGGCCTCGGTGGCGGCGTCGATGTCCACCCAGCCGGGGAGGATGGAGGTGTCCACGGCGGCGCCGGTGATGCGATTGATCGGCCCGGGAAGGCCCATCACAACGCCGATCACGCGGTTGCGATCGACCTCGGCCTCGGCGAGGACCTGGTCGACGTCGCTCGCCGCAGCGGCGAGCCCCTCGGTGGCCGAATGATCGACGTCGAGCTCGCGCCAGGTCTCGGCGAGCACCGTGTGCGAGAGGTCAGAGACGGCGACGCGCAGATGGCCGTGGCCGAAGTCGATCGCGAGTGCCAGGCCCGCGGAGCTGTCGAGCGCCACCATCACCGGGGGTCGGCCGGCGTGGGCCTCGCCCGTCGGGTAGGCCGTCGCGCTCGGCCGCGAGGCCGGACTCGATCATGTCGTTGACGATGGTGGAGATCGTCGAGCGCGAGAGGCCGGTGATCCGGGCGAGCTCGGCGCGACTCGCAACCCCGCGCGCGCGCAGCGCATCGATTACTCGTCTGCGGTTGCCCTCCCTCAGGGAGGCCAACGAGCCACTCCTCCTCGTGCTCACAGCCGAATCCATGCCACATCGCGACCCTTTTGTCAAGGCTTAGTCCAAACAAATTAGGTTTGAGCAACTTTTATGTGCGATCTTCGTAAATTCTCACGCGTGGCCTAAGGTGCCTGGCGTGATCGATCTGGTGATCTTCGACAGCGACGGGGTGCTGGTCGACAGCGAGCGCATCTCCAATGGCCTTCTGGCCGAGCATCTGTGCCAGCTGGGACTCGAGACGACCTACGAGGACTGCGTTCGCGACTACATGGGGCGCACCAAGGCGGCAACGCTGGACCTGATCGCCGAGCGGCTCGGCCGGCCGCTTCCACCTGGATGGGTGGAGGGCTGGGACGAGGCGGTGCGCCAGGCGTTCGAGGCGCAGCTGGAACCGGTCTCGGGTGTGGTCGAGGCCCTCGACGCGGTCGAAGCGGCTGGCCTCGAGACCTGCGTCGCCTCGAGCGGCGGCCACGACAAGCTGCGCCTCACGCTGGGGCTCACCGGACTGGCGAAGCGGTTCGCGGGTCGCATCTTCTCCGCGGAGGAGGTCGAGCACGGCAAGCCCGCGCCGGACCTCTTCCTTCATGCCGCCGAGCGCATGGGCGCAGAGCCCGAGCGATGCGTCGTGGTCGAGGACAGTCCCCTCGGCATCGCGGGCGCCAACGCGGCCGGCATGCGCGCCCTGGGATTCGCCGCCGCGCTTCCCCGTGAGCGCCTCGCCGAGGCGGACATCGTCTTTGCGGAGATGAGGGAGTTGCCGGCGTTGCTCGCCGCCCGAGCTTGACGGCCCGGCGGCCCGGCGTCAGTGCATAGAGGTGACGCGCGAGTCCCGCTCTGCGGGGCCTGCGCGCCAACTGCGGCCGAACGACGTTTCGGACGGAAGAAAGCGGTGGGACCTGGGGGGCAATATCTTCAGGTAGTGCGACCTCTTCGATATTCCATCAACGTCACCTTGGACGGATGCTGCGATCACCGTGCAGGCTCCCCCGACGAAGAGACACATCGTCACGCGACGAACACTCTCGATCAGGCCGATGCTCTCCTCTTCGGCCGGGTGACCTACGAGATGATGGAGTCAGCCTGGCGGCCGCCGGGGCAGATGGACGCGATGCCGGATTGGATGGCGCCTTTCGGGCGGACGATCGACGCGGCCAAGAAGTACGTCGTGTCGAGCACCCTGGACCGGGTCGATTGGAACGCGGAGCTCGTGCGCGGGGACCTGGGAGAAGCCGTTCAGGAGCTGAAGCGGGAGCCGGGCAAGGGGCTGCTCGTGGGAGGCGTGACAGCTTCCGCTGGCGCTGGCGGAGCTGGGGTTGATCGATGAGTACGAGTTCGTGGTGCACCCCACGCTGGTGGGCCACGGGCCGACGTTGTTCGCGGGGCTATCGAAGCGTGTCGACTTGAGGCTCGTGGGCCGACTGGAATTCGGCTCAGGGGCGGTGGCGATGCGGTACGAGCCCAGGGCTTCCTAGAGGCAGCCGTGATCGGCTCGCTATTGGCGGCTCGCGCCTCCATCGCCTAAGACGACAAGCGACTATCGGCGGCCGGTTTGGTTCGGGCCGAACGGCTCAGCCTGGCGGTAGGCTCGGCAGCATGCGGCGTGCGTCAGTGGGAATCATCGTGGTCGGTGTCCTGCTCAGCGCCGGTTGTGGCGGCGATGGCGGCGACACGACGATCATCAAGAAGTCGGGCGGCGCGAAGCCGCCGGCAGCGAAGGGGCGGGTGCTCGTGGGCGACGAGTACCGACCCGAGGGCGATTGGTGCCCGACTCCTCGGACCTGCTTTAGCTCATTCTCCTGGGACCTCTACGGGCCAGACGAAGCCGTGGGACACGGCGACGCCAAGGACTGCGCACCGGGTGGCACCTGCATCAAACGTCCTGACACCGCCGTGGTCGTCTCCAGCCCGGCCGAGGCCTGCAACGAGACGAGGTTCACACGCCTGGACATGTTTGGGAACAGATTCGAACTTCGGACCAGCCCCGCCGACCTAGGCTGCCGCGAGTATCTGCTGGTGTCCGTCCCGACGGCGACGGCCCCCCCGGCCCCGGCTGATGAACCACCACGTCAGGGCTGTGGGAAGTTCGGGCAAGCCAAGGAGGTCACGCAGGACCACCCGGGTTACCTGAACGTTGAGGTCCTCGGTGCCGACTGCGGCTTCGCGTTCCGGGTCGCCAGCGGATTCGTGAATGCATGGTCTGAAACGTGCAGCCCTGGATGCACGGTCTCGGTGGCGAACATACGGTGCGAATACGAGGCCGATATGCAGTCGGTCACCTGCTTGGCGGCCAGCACCGAAGTGCGCTTCGATTTGTTCTTCTTCGACGTGTGACGATGGCCGTCTCTCCTGGTGTCCAATTTGTTCGTAAGAGCAGGTATTTAGCGTCAGGGGCCGTCTGGCTAACCGGTCGCGCGCACGTCCTTGATGAAGGCGAGTACCTCCGGGCCCGCCGGGTCGATCAGGTGACCGCCCCCGACCCGCACCAGACGCGCGTTTGGAAGCACCTCGGCCATCCTCTCGGTCATGTCGCGCTGCTCGGGCGGTGAGTCGGAGGCGGCCACCAGCAGGGCGGGCGCATCGATGGTGGCGAAGGCGGCGGCGTCAGGCATTGGTTCGTCGACGTAGTGAAGCTCCGCGAGCAGCGCGGGTCCGTTCTGCGTCAGCACCCGCTTTACCTCCTCCGGGAACGAGTCCCAGGCGCCCTCGCCCATCACCTCCTCGATCAGTGCCTCGTAAACGGCGTCGACGCCGTCCTGCGCAGCCACGTCGCGCAGGCGCCCATCCAGGCCCCTCGTCCACTCCAGCCCCGCGGGCGAGAGGCCGAGGGCGTCGCCCTCGAGCAGGATCAGCGCCCGCACCTGATCGGGATAGCGAAGCGCGAGGTCGATCGCCACCGCTCCCCCGTAGCTCCGGCCGATGACGATCGCCGGCACGGCCTCGAGCGCATCGAGCAGCGCGGCTGCATCATCCGCCTGCCCGCTCACCGTGGTCTGCTCGTAGGGCACCGGGCGCTCGCTCCGCCCGCACCCGCGCCGGTCGTAGGAGATCACGCGGCCGAGGGCTGCCAGCCTCACGACTGCGTCGCTCCACATCACCGCAGAGCTACCCCCGCCGTGGACGCAGACGGTTGGCACCCCCTCGCCGAGCTCCTCGTAGTAGAGCCGTATCCCGTTGACCTCAGCTTCGGGCATCCTGCAAAGCTAATGGGCAGACGTTCGCCCTACAGCCCGTGGGAGGAGTTTCGTGCCAGGCGCGGCTCGTTTCGCCGCGAACGGACACTGAAGCGTGCGCGAGGCAGGCTGCCGAATCGCTACCGGTTTTTTCGTGGGAGCGGGGGTTGCAATCGGGTTGCAATCCGCCACTCTTTCATCGCCTGGCTTCGCCGTCAATCTATAGAAAAACCCCCGACTAGCAGGGATTTCGGAAGGCACCGCTACGGGGATTCGAACCCCGGTTTCCGGACTGAGAATCCGGCGTCCTAGTCCCCTAGACGATAGCGGCGCGAGGGCGCGATTCTAGCAACGGGTTTTGGCCCGATCGGGGCCGAAAAGGTGCGGCTGGAGGGAGTCGAACCCCCATGGGCTTTCGCCCACACGGACCTGAACCGTGCGCGTCTACCAGTTCCGCCACAGCCGCGGAACGGGCAACTGTAGCCACTCGATTCGCCGCCGCCGGTTAGACCACAATCCGTTCATGGCGATGAGGGTTGGGCTCGTGCTCGGCGCCGGGGGGCTTCAGGGTGGTGCCTGGCTCACGGGTGGCCTCGATGCGCTCGCTCGTGAGACGGGGTGGGATCCCGCCTCGGCGGACGTGATCGTGGGCACCTCCGCGGGCTCGATGATCGGTGCCCTGTGTGCCAGCGGCATCCCTCCCTGGTTCATGGTCGCCCACTCCGCCGGCGAGACTTTCGAGGGGGTGGTCGATGCTGCGGGACGGCCAGCCGCCGAGGCCGACCGGGCTGCGGGCGCCAGGTTCGGGCTCGAGCGCGCCTGGCCGCCGGTCGGGCCGGGGTCATGGTCGCTCGCGCTACGCACGCTGGTGGCGCCGCACAAGTTCACGCCGTCGGCGGCGGTCCTGGGCTGGGTGCCTCGCGGCTTCGTCTCAACGGAGCCGCTCAAGGAGACGATCCGCCGGGTTGCCCCCGCCGGCTGGGCGCCCCACCCCAACCTCTGGGTTGTTGCCTGCGACTACGCCACCGGCCGCCGGGTGCCCTTTGGGCGCGACGGGTCACCGCCAGCCGAGCTGGCCGATGCGGTCGCCGCCTCCTGCGCCATCCCGGGCTTCTACTACCCCGTCCAGATCGGCGAGCACCGCTACGTCGACGGCGGCATGTACTCGACGTCCAACCTGGACATCGTGCGCAACGAGTCCCTGGACCTCGTGGTCTGCCTCAACCCCACGTCCTCCCTCCACCCCGCCCGCGCTTGGAACCCAGGCGAGTGGGCGGCGAGGGCCTTCCGCAACGGCACCGGCCGCCGGCTCGGAAGCGAAGCGCGCAAGCTCCGTGAGCGAGGGGCCAAGGTCGTCCTGATCCAGCCCACCGGAGAGGATCTCGATGCGATGGGCCCGAACCTGATGAGCCGGCGCAACCGCCACCGGACGATCGGTGTGGCTCAGCGCACGGTCGTCGAACAGCTTCGCCAGCCCTCAAACCACGCGGCCCTGGCCGACCTTCCCTCCGGCCGCCCGGAGAAGATTCACCGTCCAGACGCGCCACCGTCCGAGTGGCCTGACCTGCTGGAGCTGACCACGCCGCACCTCCCGTGAGCGGCAACCGGGTGCTCGTGGCGGTCCACCCTTGTAGGCTCAAGCGCTCATCAGCACCCAACAGTTCAGGAGTTTTCATGGCAACCGGAACGGTGAAGTGGTTCAACGACGAGAAGCGCTTTGGCTTCATCACGCCCGACGAGGGCGGCAAGGACCTCTTCGTTCACCAGAGTGGAATCAGCGGCGCCAGCACCCTCGAGGAGGGCGCGAAGGTGACCTTCGACGCTGAGGAATCAGACCGCGGCCCGAAGGCCGTAAACGTCTCGCCCGCCTAGCGGCAAGCCTCTTCACCAGCATCCGGGAGTAGCACGCCGGCCCTCAGGGCGGCGGGCGCTCACGGCTGCGCGCGTACCGGCGCGGTGAGCCCACGTACGATTGGAGGCCATGACCGGGAGGCGGATCGCAGGTCTGGGAGCAGTGGTGGGCTCGGCCGCAGCTCTGCTCGCCGTCCTCGTCCTGACGACGCCCGGGCCGACCTCGGCGGCACCGGCCGCCTGCGCCGATGGCGGCGCGACCGTAACCGTCGACGTGCGCCGCGGGGAGGCGGCCAAGCTCCGTGTCGGCCCCGCCGGCGAGATCCTCATCGACGGCCGCCCGTGCGGAGTCGCCAACACCGCGACCGCGCAGACGATCGCAGTGGAAGGGACCGGCGGCGCCCAGAGGTCCGTCATCGACCTGCGCGGAGAGAGCTTCGGCGACGTCGAGATCGACGTTGACCTCGCCGCCGGGCGCGACACGGCAGCGGTGCTGGGCCGCCAGGGGGCAGAGCGCCACGACGTGCGCCGCCACGTCATCGAGCTCGACCCCGCCACCGGCAGCACCATCGCCCTCTCCGGAATCGGCAAGCTCAACATCGAGACCGCCAAGGGCAAGGACCACGTCGACGCGAGTCGGCTGGCGGCAGCGGATCGCCCTCGACGGCGGCCGCGGCCGCGACACCCTGCGCGCGGGGCACGCCAAAGACCTGCTCAAGGGCGGGGACGGCGCCGACCACCTCGAGGGTGGCAAGCGCTCCGACCGCATCACCGGCGGGGCGGGCAACGACCGCTGCATCGGTGGCGGTGGCACCGACGCGCTCTTGAGCTGCACGCCGCCCTGGACCGGCACCTCCTCCCCGATCGACGCCCAACTCAGGCGGCGGATGACCGGCAAGTCCTGGCACCGCGGCTGCCCCGTCGGCCTCGGGAGCCTCCGCTTGCTCGAGTTGCCGCATTGGACCATGGGCGATCGCGACGTCCACCCCGGCCGCATGGTCGTCCACGCCGACGCCGATCGCAACGTCCTGCGTGCCCTGCACGGCCTCTTCGACGCACGTTTTCCCATCCGCCGCATGGAGCTGGCCGACCGCTACGGCGCCGATGACGACCGCATGATGAACGCCGACGACACGTCTGGCTTCAACTGCCGGTTCGTCGCCGGCACCACCACCTGGTCGCAGCACGCCTACGGCCGCGCGATCGACCTCAACCCGATCGAGAACCCCTACGTCCAGGGCGCGCACGTCTCGCCCCCCGCCGGCCGCCGTTACGCGAATCGCTCACGCCACGCCGCAGGCATGGTCCACCAGGGCGACGCGGCATTCCGTGCGTTCGCCCGGGTCGGGTGGGAATGGGGAGGCAACTGGTCCGGGAAGAAGGACTACATGCACTTCTCGGCGACCGGCCGCTAGGCACCTAGGGGACCTCGCGGCCCCAGCCAGCCGCGATAGAAGCCCTCGATGGGCGTGGCCGTGGTGCAGGCGAAGTGGTCGGGTAAACCGGATCGGCACGACCTTGGGAGAATTCGGCGATGTTCGCTCGATGACGGCCATCACACCCGGCGGCGGACTCTAACGCTAGCCTCGCACAGGCATGGATGCCCGCCCGCTCATCCCCGGGATCAGAAACCTCTACCTGGCGGGTGCCGGCCTTGCCGCCGGCGCCGCCTTCATGACCTACGTCATCACCGGCACGACCGAGGAGTTCTGGGCGTGGCCGATCGCGGTCGACCTCTCCGCCGCGTTCCTGGGCGGCTGCTACATCGCCGCGACCGTGCTGCTGTTCCTCTCCTCCCGGGCTCGCAGCTGGGCCGAGGGCCGCCTGGCCACGCCGCCGGTGATCGTGATCTCGCTCCTGCTGCTGGCCGCCACGCTCATCCACTGGGAGCTCTTCGACCGCGATCACTTCGTCTTCTGGCTCTGGCTGATCGCCTACATCGTGGTCCCCCCGGTGCTCGTGCTTCTGCTGGTGCGCCAGCTCCGCGAGCCCGGGCTCGATCCGCCCGTTCACCGGCCCCTGCCCCCGTGGGCGCGCCTCAGCCTCGGTATCCAGGCCGGGGCGATGCTGGGTGCGGGCGCCGTCCTCTTCGCTTCCCCGAGCACCGCCATCGACGTCTGGCCATGGGAGCTCACCCCCCTCACGAGCCGGGCGATCGGATCGTTCATCTTCGGGTTCGGGGTCGCGGCCGTGGCTGGCCTGGCGGAGAACGACATCGACCGGCTGCGTTCCGGCGCGCTCTCGTTCGTCGCGCTTGCCGTTGCCGAGCTCATAGCCGTCGCGCGCTACTCGGATCAGTTCTCGTTCGATCTCGCCGGCTGGGTCTTCCTGGGCTTCCTCGCATCGGCCCTGGCCGGTGGGCTCGCGATCGTTCTCAGTCGATCAGCGTCTTCGTCATCTGCCGTACCGCAAGACGCCACATGACGACGGCAAAGGCGAGCAGCACCGCCACCCGAATGAGGTCGGTGGCCTCAAAGCCGAACGACGCGTGGCGGACGAGCTCGACCAGATGGTGCAGAGGGTTCAGCTGCGAGGCGGCCTGAATCCCGTCGGGCAGCTGATCGATCGGGAAGAACGTCCCCGCGACCAGGAACAGCGGGGTGACCAGCAGGGTCGTGACGTAGTTGAACTGGTCGATCTTGTCCACGGTGCCGGCGATCGCGATGCCGAATGCCGCGAAGCCGATCGCGGTGATGAAGGCGAAGAGCGGGACGACGAGCATGCCGCCGGCGGGGTCGAGCCCGAAGAACATCGCAACGATCAGCGGGAAGCAGCCGTAGAAGCCGGCGCGCAGGCCGATCCAGAGCATCTCGGCCGTGACCAACTCCTCGACCGAGACCGGAGCCGCCAGGATCGCGTCGTAGGTGTTCTGAAAGCGATGCTTGACGAACGTGCCGAACATCGCCGGGAGGGCGCTCGAGAAGATGACGGCGGTGGCGACCATGCCGGTGCCGACGAACTCGACGTACTCCAGGCCGCCGACCCCGTCCACGAGCGTGGCGCCGAGCCCGACGCCGAACGCGAGCAGGTAGATCACCGGCTCGAGGACGCTGGAGAACGTGGTGCTCTTCCAGAAGGTCCGGAAGTTCGCGACCTCGCGGCTCATGATGCCCGTGATCGCCGCCGGGTCCAGGCGGCGCACGCGGACCTCGCTGACCCCGTCGCTCACTCGGCCTCCTCCCCGGTCAAAAGGACGAAGACGTCCTCAAGCGAGGCAGCGCGTCGCACCGCATCATCGGGGACCGCTCCATCGGTCGCCCGCTCCGCGCCTACGATCGCGATCGCCGGCCCTGCGGGGCGCACCCGCAGGCCCTGAGCCTCGGCCCTCGCTCGCGCCTCCACGAGGTGATCGGGCGGCCCGTAGACCTCGGCGGTCTCGCGCCCCGCATGTTCTGCGACCAGGTCGGAGGGCTTCCCGCGGGCGATGATCCGACCCTCGGCCATAAGCGCCACCTCGTCGGCCAGGCGCTCGGCCTCCTCGATGTAGTGGGTCGACATCAAGATCGTCGCGCCGCGCGAGCGCAGCCCGTCGATCAGCGTCCACATCTCGGTGCGAATCTGGGGATCGAGGCCCACCGTTGGCTCGTCGAGGAGCATCAACCGGGGCTCGTGGACGAGACCGCGAGCGAGCAGCAACCGGCGGCGCATGCCTCCCGAGAGCTTGTCGACGGCGTCTGTGCGGCGCTCGCGCAGCCGGGCAAGCTCGAGCGTCCGATCAACAGCTCCGGCTACGTCCTTGACGCGGTAGAGCCGGGCGAACACGGCCAGGTTGTCCTCGACCGTGACGTCGATGTCGAGGTTGTCGAGCTGCGGGACAACCCCCATGAGGATCCGCGCCTCCTTGGACTGCTTGGGGAGCTCGTACCCGAGCACATGGATCTCGCCCTCGTCGGCGATCACCTGGGCGGTGAGCATGCGCATCGTCGTGGACTTGCCCGCCCCGTTGGGGCCGAGCAGACCGAGGCAGATCCCCTCGGGCACGTCGAGATCGAGGCCGTCGACCGCGGTGATCTCCCCGAAGCGCTTGCTCACTCCTCTGAGCTCAATCGCTGGCATCGCATTCACCTTAGTCAGACGCCTGCAGCCAGCCGAACTCATCGGGACAGTGCCGGCTCGGGTCACGCCCCGCTCAGGCGGAATCTATCTCCCGCCTGCCAAGCTGAGGCGCCGTGGGAGCAAGCGCGATGCCGCCGAATGGAAAGCTCGTCCCTGGCGAGGTTGTGCGCGAGGCGCTCGCCGCCTATCGCGCCAACCCCAGGTTGCTCATTGCCGCGGCCTTCATCATCTCGATCCCGATCGGTCTCGTCGAAGCAGCGGCTCACGCGACGCCGGAGATCGAAGGCAATGAAGGCATCGAGGTCCCACTGGCCATCCTCGCGGCGCTCGCGCTCTCGGTCACGGTGACGCTCGGGGACGTCTTCTTCACCGGCGTCGTGGCCACCGTCGTCGGCGAGCACAGGACGGGGGTACGGCGCCAGCTCGTCGAGATCGCGCGTGTGCTCCGCTACCGGCAGCTGATCGCCGTGGACCTGATCTTCGCGCTCATGGTCGGCGTGGGGCTCTTGCTGCTCATCGTCCCCGGAGTTTTGGTGTTCGGGTGGTACGTGCTGGCCGCGGCCGTGGTGGAGATCGAGGACCGTGGCGTCCGCGACTCCTTTCGCCGTAGCCGCGAGCTGGTTCGCGGCAACTTCTGGCGCGTGCTGGCTCTGCTCGCCCCGACGATGCTGGCCGCCGACGCCCTGGGCGAGCTGCTTCAGGCGATCGGGCCGGAGCTCGCCGGGGAGGGATTCTGGGGGGACTTCGTGGGCGCGACGCTCGCCGAGACGGCGACCGTGGCGCTGTTTGCGCTCGCCGCGGTCGTCACGACGCATCACCTGATCTCCCGGAACGCTGCCGAAGCTTCGCCTCGTACTCCTCCTCCGTGACGCCACCGAGCGCGTCGCGCAGGCGATCCTTGATGCGCTCGGTGCGGCGATCGGGCCGAAACCGCTCCTCGGCCTTGGCCTGCCTCTTCGAGTCGCGCTCCCCGTAGCGATGACGCGCCCACGCCGAGTCGGGCTTCGCGATCCGGCAGGCGGCGTAGAGCGCCAGCGGCGGGACCAGCAGGCCAACGATCCCGTGCAGGATGCGACCCTTGGCGAAGCTCACGATCAGCGAGCCAAGCCACAGGATCACCCCGAGAATCGAGCCAACGACGGCCTCGGTGCTCTGAGTCTCCAGCTCGAAGGGCCGTGCGCCCAGCACGACCAACCCCATCAGGGCGGTGGCGATGACCGTCGCGTCGATCGAGGTTCGGCCCTCCTTCGCCCAATACACATCGTCCAGATGCACCCATAGTGCGAACTCGTCGATGGTCAGGCCGATGCCGATGCCAAAGGCGAGCGCACAGATCTCGTAGATGCCGCCTACCGCGAAGCCGGCGAAGCTGATCGTCCCCGCGACCATCATGAGGACGATCCCGAAGACCAGGTGATGGAGGTGAACGCCGCCCTCGCTCACCACGCTGCCGGGCCACCACGGGACCCGAGGACTTCGCATCAGCCGCGTGGAGAGGCGGATGAAGCCAAAGGAGAGCACCAGGCCAAGGAGCACCAGGAACACCCACTGCCGGTCGTGCTCGACCAGCTGGTCGTTCCAGAAGTCGGTGATGAACGAACCGCCCAACGGCATCACCTCACGGACCTTAACCTTGCCTGATGCCGGGTGAGAGCTCCGAACGAGGCCGGCTCGCGCCCGCCAGCCGGGTGGCATCAATCGTCCTCACCATCGTCGCGGCCTTCATGCTCATGCTCGGCGACCTCGCTCTGTATGCGGATCGCGAGCTCTTTGACTCGTCTCGCTTCGCCGACAACGCCGTCTCGGCGCTTGAGGACCAGGCGGTGCGCGACGCCGCGGCACGGCGGGTGTCCAGGGCCATCACCCGGGAAGTGAGTCCCGACCTGGTCGCGTTCGAAGCGTTGATCGAACCGGTCACCGCGGGGGTCATCGGGAGCAGGCCCTTCCGCTCAGCGCTGCGAGAGGGATTGCGCCAAGCCCACGCGATCGCCCTCGGAGAAGGCGAGCAAACCGCGGCGGTGCAGGTCGCCAACATCGGTGCCGCGGCAATCGCAGCGCTGAGGCAGCTGAGCCCGAAGCTGGCAAAGGACATCCCGAAGGGGCTCGACGCAAAGCTGCTCAGCCTGGGCGACGCCGGCTTCGCCCGCGATCTGGCGCGGGTGGCCAACACTGTGAGCGAGGCGGCCATCGTGCTGCCGTTGGCGGCCCTGCTGCTGTTCGCGGCGGCGATCACCTTCGCCGTCGACCGCAGGGCCGCCCTGACTCGCGCCGGTGTGGCGATAGCGCTGGTCGGCGCGCTGGTGGTTCTCGCCTACTTCGTCGTTGGGGCGCTGGTGGCGCGTGTGGCGTCCACAACGACCGATCGCGAGGCGCTCGGGGCACTCTGGGAGGCGCTGTTCGGGGCGCTCCGCGACTGGAACCTGGCGCTAGCGGCGGTGGGTGCGGTCGTCGCCGGCGCGGGCGCGGCCGTGCTGCGGCCTGTCGACGCTGTGGCTCCGCTGCGGCGAATTGCCACGGCGGCCCTCGCCACACCGGCATCCCCGCTCTGGCGCGCGGTGCGTGGGGTGGCATTTCTCCTCGCCGGGCTCGTCATGGTGCTCGAGCCAACGCTGGTGCTGCAAGCGCTCACCGTCGTGGCCGGGCTCGTGTTGATCTCGTTCGGCGTGGGCGAGCTCATCCGCTTGACGATCCCGGCTCCCGCTGAGACGGAAACCGCGCGGGCGCACGGGCGCCGTCTCGCAGCAGCCCTCGTGATCGGGGCGGGGTGCGCCGCGGTCATCGTGGTCGTGGCGATCTCGCTGATCGGAGAGGACGAGAGGACCGGGCGAGGCCCCCAGGCGCGCACGGGCACCTGCAATGGCAGCGTCGAGCTGTGCGAGCGCGCATTGGATGAGGTCGTCTTCGCCGGCGCCCACAACGCGATGTCGGCCGCCGACTATCCCGGGTTCCTCTTCCCGATGCACGACCGCACGATCCGCGGCCAGCTCGAGGACGGCGTCCGGGCTCTGCTGATCGATGCCTATTACGGGGTGCCTGGAAGGCGGGTGTACACGGACTTCAGCCGCGTTCCGAACAAGCTCCTCGAGCAGGCTCGAGCAGAGCTCGGGCCCCAGTTCGTCACCGCGGCCAACCGCCTGCGCTCGAGCATCGCGCGACCGGAGGAAGAGGCCGAGACGGCCCTCTACCTGTGTCATGGCTTCTGCGAGCTGGGCGCCGTCGATCTCACGAAGACCCTGCGCCAAATCGACTCGTTCCTCGAGGCGAATCCCGAGGAGGTGGTCCTGATCGTGATCGAGGACTACGTGAAGCCGAAGGACATTGTCGCTGCGTTCGAGCGCAGCGGGCTGGCCGAGCGTGCCTACGACGGCGAGCTGGGAGAGGAGCTCCCGACCCTCGGGGAGTTGATCGAGTCCGGCAAGCAGGTGGTCGCGATGGCCGAGAACCGCGCCGGTGGCGCCCCCTGGTACTTCCAGGCCTTCGACTACTTCCAGGAGACTCCGTTCGACTTCAAGACGCCCGCCGAGATGAGTTGCGATCAAAACCGCGGCGCGCCGTCGAACCCGCTCTTTCAGATCAACAACTGGATCAACACCGATCCCGCGGCGAAGCCGTCCAACGCGGCGAAGGTCAACTCTCGCGAGTTCCTGCTCAAGCGCGCCCGCCAGTGTGCCCGCCAGCGTGGCCTGGTGCCGAATGTGCTCGCCGTCGACTTCTATCGCGAGGGCGACCTCTTCGAGGTCACAGGAAAGCTGAACAAGGACGGCGGCTAGGTCGCCGCGAGCGTCGGCCGCGAGGCCCACGCTTTCCCGCTGCTCGGCGCCCGGCGAGCTGTGGCCGCGATCGCGTCCGCCAGCTCGCCGAAGAGCTCCGGCGGCATGTCGTGACCCATGCCCTCGATGATCCGAAGCTCGGCGTTCGGGATGGCCTTGGCCAGCGCCTTGCCCGCGGCGGGGCGCACGAGTGGGTCGCTGTCACCGTGAATCACGAGGGTGGGGGCGCGCACGCCACGCAGCCTCTTGCGGCGGTCTCCCGAGGAGGTGATCGCGTGTAGCTGCCGGGCGACCCCGGCCGGGTGGTGCCCGCGATCCCAGCTGTCCGCCAATGTCGCGCGGAACTCGGACTCGCGCTGCGAGTCCATCGGGTAGTTGGGCGAGCCGATCACGTCGAAGGTGGCGGTGACCGTCTCGACGAACTCCTCGCGGCTGCGGGCCGGCTTCGCCAAGAGGGTGCCGAATGCGCGCAGCCGAGGCACCGATGCGGCTCGCTTGCCGCTCCCCGACATGATCAGCGTGAGGGTGCGCACCCGCGCCGGGCTTCGGTAGGCGGCAACCTGAGCGATCATGCCGCCCATCGAGACGCCCACCATGTGGGACGCGTCGAGCCCGAGCGCCTCGATCAGCCCAACCGCATCGTCGGCCATGTCATGCAGCTGATAGGCGCGACCCTGAGGAAGGCCAAAGAGCATCGGCACCGTCCGCGGTGGCGGGGCGTCGATCTGGCTCGAGCGGCCGGCGTCCCGGTTGTCGAAGCGGATCACCCGAAACCCGCGCCCCCCCAGCTCCTCGCAGAAGCCAGGGTGCCAATGGATCAGCTGCGTCCCGAGGCCCATGATCAGGAGGATCGGCTCGCCCTCGGGGTCCCCGAGCTCCTCGTAGCAGAGCTCGACGCCGTTGACCTTTGCGAACCGCTCGCGCGGCCGAGTCGTAGCGCTGGACGCCCCGTCCTCCGAGCGCCGGTCGGTGTCCTGCGCCACGTCCGACATCGCGCGCGAGTCTAAAGCTCGGCGAATGTCAGGATCTACGAGTGCGGACGCTGATCCTCTCGGACCTTCACCTCGGAGCCGGCACAGGCTCTGACCTGCTCCGATACGAACGCTTCCGCAGGCCGCTCCTGGAGGCCATCACGGGCGTCGACCGCCTGATCCTCCTGGGCGACGTGGTCGAGCTCCGTGACCGACCGTTGGCCGACGCACTCGAGCTGGCCGCGCCGTTCTTCGATGCGCTTGGAGAGGCGATCGGCGACGCCGAGGTGCTGATCGTGCCCGGCAATCACGACCATCACCTCCTCGAGGAGTGGTTCGCGGGGCGCAGGCTCAGGCGCGAGGGGCCCCTCGGGCTCTCCGAGCGAGCGTCGCCCCGGGAGGGCGGGCCGCTCGCAGCCCTCGCCCAGCGGATGGGGTCCGCGAGGGTGGAGCTCGCCTACCCGGGGATCTGGATTCGGGACGACATCTACGCGACCCATGGCCACTATCTGGATCGCCACCTCACGATCCCCACCTTCGAGCGACTGGCGCTCGCAGCCTCAGAGCGCATGCTCGGCCCGGCGCCGGATGCGGCCAGCGATCCGCTGGCGGCACCGGAGGGGCCGACCGACCCCGACGAGTACGAGCGGGCTCAGTCCCCGGTCTACGCCTTCTTGTTCGCGCTCGCGCAGGGCGCCACCGAGGATCGCCGCGGGCCCGGCCCCTCGGCACGAATCTGGGCCGCGATGACAAGCGGCTCCACTCGCGCGCAGCGGCTGCGCGGCTGGCTCCTCGGCTCGGTGGCGTTGCCGGGCGCCGTCGGCGTGGCCAACCGCTTTGGCCTCGGCCCGGTAAAGCCGGATCTCTCGCCCGAAGCGATCACGCAGGCGGGGCTCGCGGCGATGGGGCAGGTTGCGGCGCGGCTCGGAATCGAGGCCGACCACCTCATCTTCGGCCACACCCATCGGCGGGGGCCGCTTGACGACGAGCCCGGCTGGGTGACCTCGAATGGCATGCGGCTGCGAAACAGCGGGGCCTGGACGTATGCACCGGGGCTGATTGGAAGGGCCACAGCCCGGGAAAGCCCGTACTGGCCTGGCACCTTGGTCGAGGTTGACGACGGTGGTCCACCGCGGGCCCGTGAGCTGCTTCGGTCGTTCAGCAAGGAAGAGCTGCGCCCCGCTCACGACCCATCCGAATCGTGACCCGGCCGCCGGCAGCTATAGGGTTGTGCTCGGGCAGATGATCGGCCGCCACGCCACGGGGATGCGCTCACTCCGGACCGCGGGGGCCGGATGACCGGAGCGCTTTACCGGCTGGCGGGCGCCTGCGTTCGCCGCCACTGGTGGGTGATCGCCGTCTGGGTGGTCGCCGCGATCGCCGTGGGTACGGCCGCTGTGACCGCCGGCTCTCAGACCTCCGACAACCTCACGCTGCCCGGTACCGGATCCACGCGGTCGCTCGACTTGCTCTCGGCAAAGCTGCCGAAGGAGGCAAACGGCACCAACCCGATCGTGCTGGAGGCGACGAAGGGCAAGCTGACCGACTCGGCGAACGCGAAAGCCGTCGACGAAGCGGTCCGCTCGCTAAAGCGCGCGCCTCACGTCGTACGGGCCGTCAGTCCGCTGTCCAAGGAGGGCAGTGCCGCGCTCTCCAAGGACGCGAAGGTGGGTTACATCGCGGTCACGCTCGATCTGGCACAGGGCGAGCTCGACGTCGACGAGGCGAACGCCATCATCGACGCCGCCGACCCCGCGAAGAAGGCGGACATCAGGGTCTCTGCCGGCAGCTACCTGGGCCAGGAGGTCTCGAAGCCGGACACGCACTCCTCGGAGGTGATCGGCCTCGTGGCAGCGGTCGTCATCCTGCTCTTCGCCTTCGGGACGGTGACGGCGATGGTGCTGCCGATCCTCACAGCCGTGCTCGGGCTGGCCGTGACCCTCTCGTTGATCGGCCTGGTCGGTCACGCAACCGACGTGCCAACCGTCTCCCCCACGCTCGCCACCATGATCGGCCTCGGGGTGGGGATCGACTACTCGCTCTTCATCGTCACCCGCCACAAGCTCCAGCTCCGCGACGGCACCGAAACGGACGAATCGGTCGCCCGTGCGGTCGCGACTGCCGGCGGTGCCGTCGTGTTCGCCGGCTTCACGGTGATCATCGCGCTCTGCTCGCTCGCCTTCGCGGGGATCCCGCTGGTTTCGACTCTCGGCTTCACGGCCGCCATCGCCGTACTCGTGGCGGTGGCGGCCGCCACAACCCTGCTCCCAGCCCTCCTCGGAGCCCTCGGGCCGCGAATCAACTCCTTGCGCGTGCAGCTCGGCCGCACGCACCCCGACGACCACAAGCCGCATGGCTGGGCCCGCTGGGCGCGCGGGGTGGCGGCCCGGCCGTGGCCGGCGATCATCGTCTCTTCGATCGTGCTCCTCGCACTCTCGTTGCCGGTCCTGAACCTGGAGCTCGGGCAAAACGACGTGGGCGCTCTGTCCAAATCGACGACTGCTCGTCAGGCCTACGACGGCCTCAAGAAGGGCTTCGGAGTGGGCCAGAACGGGCCCATGCTTCTCTCGGTTCGACTCGGATCGCCCGCCAAGCCTGACACCAAGTCGCTCAACAAGCTGAAGGCCCAGGAGCAACGACAACAACAGCAGGCTGCCCAGCAGGAGCAGGCTCAGGTCTCGCAGCTCACTCAAGAGCTGCTCGCCGAGGGCCTCCCAGAGGAGGAGGCCGAGCAACAGGCCGAAGCTCAGGTGAAGGCCCAGGCGCCGGCCCCGAACCCCGCCAAGGAGCGCAAGGTCGCCGAGCAAAAGCAGTTCCTGTCCTCGACCGCGAGCGATCCCGACCTCCAGAAGCTTCGCTCCAAGATCTCCAAGACCGCCGATGTGCAATCGGTCTCGCAGCCGAAGGTGAGCCGTGCCGGGACGGCCGCCGTGATGACGGTCGTCTCGACCTCGGCCCCATCCTCGGACCGGACCGAGGCCCTGGTCCTGCGGCTTCGCGACGATGTGATCCCAAACGCCATACAGGGCACGGACCTGACCGCTTTCCTGGGCGGCACGACCGCCGGCTACATCGACCTCGCCGACAAGATCGGCGACAAGCTGCCCTCGATGATCCTGATCGTTGTGGGGCTCTCGTTCATCGTCCTTTTGCTCGCGTTCCGCTCGGCCGTCATCCCGATCAAGGCGGCCGCCGCAAACCTGCTTTCCGTGGGCGCGGCGTACGGCGTGGTCACGGCCGTCTTCCAGGAGGGTTGGGGCGCAAGCCTGATCGGCCTCGAGCACGCGGTCCCGATCGTCTCGTTCGTCCCACTCCTCATGTTCGCCATCCTGTTCGGCCTCTCCATGGACTACGAGGTCTTCCTCGTAAGCCAGATGCAGGACCACTACAAGAAGTCGGGCGACGCCACGAAGGCCGTGATCGACGGCCTGGCCTCGACCGGCCGGGTGATCACCTCGGCGGCGTTGATCATGGTCTGTGTGTTCTCGAGCTTCGTGCTGAACGGCGATCCGCTGGTCAAGCAGTTCGGCGTCGGGCTGGCCGTGGCGATTGCGATCGACGCGACCATCGTTCGGTGTCTGCTGGTCCCGGCGGTGATGGTCCTGCTCGGGAAGAAGGCCTGGTGGCTGCCCGCCTGGCTCGACCGCCTGCTGCCGAAGATCTCTATCGAGGGCGAGGAGTGGTTCGCTCGGCGCGACGAGGAGGCCCGCAAGGCGCCGCCTCCACCGCCGGACCCCGAGCCAAAGCCCGAGCCCGAGCCCGCCTAGGCGAGCCCTCGTTCGGAGATCTCGGCCAAGGCTCGCTCGCCCTTGTCCAACTCCGTGATTCCGAGCTTGCGCTTCACGCCCTCGGTGCGCTCGAATTGCACCTCGCGATAGTCGACGACCTGTAACTGATTCCCCCAGGGGTCGAGGAACGAGAGCCCGCGAGTGCCCACGACTTCGAGGCCCTCGCGCTCGACCGCAGCCCGCACCCGCTCGAGGTCGTCGACCACGAGCCCGAAATGGCGCTTGGCATCGGCCCCTCGAGGGGAGTGGGGCGCCAGGGCGAGGAACTGGTCGCCCATGTCGATGAAGGCCATGTTCGGCGAGCGGCCGCGCAACTCGAAGGCGAAGAGGCGCCCGTAGAGCTCGAGCGCCTCGTCGACATCGCCCACTTCGAGCGCCACGTGGTTTACGCCGATCAGCTTCGCAGGGCCCGCCACGCTCAAGAGCCTAGGCGAGCGCCTCAGTCCGTGACAGCTTTCACCTTCTCCTTTGCTGCCGCGAGCGCCTTCTCCGCCTGACCAAGCGCTTGCTGCGCCTGCGCCTTGGCGCTGCCGGACGCCTCGTCCACCTTCTTTTGTGCCTTGGCGACGGCAGCCTCGGCCTGTTTTTCGGCCTGCTCGACCTGCTGAGTAGCCGTCTCCTTCGCCTTGTCGGTCGCCTGGTCGACGTCGTCGCTGTCGCAACCCGCCCAGGCGCCACCGATCGGCACGATCATCGCCGCCGCGATCACGGCGACGATGCGCCGTCGCAAGCGGGGCCGGGGTGGTGGTTTCGTTTCGCGTCCCATGTGCATGGTCTCCTCTCGATGGCGTTGAGCCGCAGGGAATCAGATCATCGAAGCACGAACAACGCATCACCCGAATGTGGTGATTGATATGGCAGCTTGTGGCTGTGCACGACGCGCGCAAACGGAGCCGGGTCGCGATGGCGAGTGCAGTGGTTGCTCTTGCGTGCTGTGGGTGCAGCGAGGATTCAGAGCGCCCGTCCGCCAAGCCGGAGCCGGCCGTGGACGGCCGCGCTGAGCCACCCCCGAAGCCGCGGCTTGATCCTGTTCACTGCCCGCCGGGCCTACAGAACTGCGAGGAGGCCTCGGGGCGAATCGTGTTCGTGGAGCGCGTCGATCCCGACGGCGACGGTGACGCCCACTTCGTGCTGTTGAGTCGCGAGAGCATCACAGCGCCCGGAATCACGATCGTCGACGTCCGTCACGACCTGCGGCCAAGACCGCTTCCGACCGTGGGCGTCGAGCTCGCCGCCGCCGGCCCCGTGCTCGCGGGCTCCCGCGGACAGAGGCAGATCCAAGCGGTCGCGATCAGCGTCGCGCGCTGATCTCGCTCGGCTCAGGAGCTCACGCCATCTCGCCGAGCTTGCGGATCTGGAATGCCCGCACGATGTCGGTGACTCCCTGCATCAGCGCCCAGATGCCCGCGAAGACGAGCAGCACATAGGTCCGCTCCACGAAGAACTGCCCAGCCGTCCAGAAGGCCAAGACCACCATCAGGATCCCCGAGAGCAGGCCCAGCCACCAGAGCTCGTTGACCTCACGTGCCGCGAAGGCCTGAATGATCCAAAAGGCGCCGACGATCAAGAACAGAAAGCCGAGCACGTCGGCGAGCGCGGCGAAGGTGTTGCCAGGGCTGATGAGGGCGATCACACCCGCGATTGTGAACAGGACTCCAAACAGCGCGAAGACCCATTTCCCCTTCTCCACCATCCCGGCGATCACGAACTGCTGCATGCCCGTGGAGAGGAACATCACCCCGACGATGATGCCGACGGTCGCAACGGAGGCGTCGTCGAATTGCAGGATGACGAGCCCCACGATGGCCCAGCCGATCCCGAACACGAGCCACAGCCACCACATGCGCGCCAAACCCTCGACGGTCTCCTTGTACTGCCCTTCCTCGAGCGAGCTTTCCATGCTGCTTCCCCCTTGGGTAGGTCGGTGGCCGCCATCGGCTACCGGCCGGGGAATCTAGGCCCAGCGCCGGTCGGTATCAGAGCCCCAGCGACTCACCGGGCGCGAGGACGCGCAGGTCGACGTCGGGCGCGCGCTTTGAGATCTCGGCGGCAAGCCCCCTCGGCGGCTCGGTCAGGAGCTCGGGACGCGTCCTTTTGAGGCCGGCGCGCAGGTAGGTGCCCCAGTGAATCGGCACCACGATGCGGGGCCGGATCATGGCCGCAGCTGCGGCCGCCCGCGCCGCATCGAGGTGACTCGCTCCAACCCGCGGCCCCCAGCCGCCGATGGGCAGCAGTGCCAGATCTGCGCCTCGCAGCCGCTCCATCCCCTCGAAGAGGTCCGTGTCGCCCGCAAAGTACACGCGCGAGCTCCCTCGAATCTCAAAACCGAGTGCTCTGACGGGCGGCCCGACCGGGTAGCGGCGCCCGTCGTGCACGGCGACGGTCGCGGCGATCTCAAGGCCGCATACCGTGGCGGTGTCGCCCGGGACGAGCCCGGTAACGCGGTTGAAACCGCGCCTGCGAAAGAGCCGTTCTCCTCCCGCGGGTACGAACACCTCGAGGTCGCGCCGAAGCGCCCGAATCGAGGGGAAATCCAGGTGGTCCGGGTGCAGGTGAGAGACGAGCAGTGCGTCAAGGCGCTCGAGCGTCTCGGGCGAAGGCGGCGCCGCCGCGCGCGTCACGTGCAAGAAGCGGCCGCGCAGCAGCGGATCGGTCAGGAGCGAGACGCCGGCAAGCTCGAGGCGAACGGTCGCGTGCCCGACGTAGGTGACCAGATCGCCCACGGGTGCATTCTCCTACTCGCGTCGGCACATCACGCGGGCCGCAAGGCATTAGGCTCGACCGATGGATCCCGAAGCCTCCCTGGAGGAGCGAGCCGAGGCGGGAAAGGCCGTCCGCTCGCGAGTCCCCCGCTCGAGCCACGCGGAGTGGGTGCCTCCAACGGGCCGTCCCGACCCAGTCGAGCTCCTCGAGGCCGAGTCGAAGACGCGAGTGCAGGAGCTCCTTCCGATTCGCCGCGGCCGCATGCTGGCGTCGCCGTTCGCCTTCTATCGCGGCGCCGCCGAGGTGATGGCTTCCGATCTCGCGACAACTCCCACGACGGGGCATCAAGTCCAGCTCTGCGGCGATGCTCACCTCTCGAACTTCGGAGCTTTTGCAGCTCCGGATCGAGACCTCGTCTTCGACGTGAACGACTTCGACGAGACGCTTCCGGGACCGTGGGAATGGGATGTAAAGAGGCTCGGCGCGAGCCTCGAGATCGCCGGCCGCGGCAGGTCGTTTGACGAGAGGACCCGCCGGGACGCCGTCAAAGGCGCTGTCCGCGCCTATCGGGAGTCGATTCGCGAGCTCGGGTCAGCCGGTCACCTGGATCTCTGGTACCGCCGGCTCAACGTCAGGGACGTCGCACGGCGCTTTTCGTCTGGGATCCCGCAGAAGGACCTCGAGCGGTTCGAGCGCAACCTCGCCAAGGCGCGCTCGAAGACGAGCATGCGGGCCCTTGCCAAGCTCACACATCGCCTGAATGGCCGCCTGCGGATCGTGCACGATCCACCCCTGCTCGTCCCCGTTGAGGAGCTCATCGCCGTCGGTAGGGCCGACGAGGCCGATCACCGCGTGGAGGAGACGATCGATCGATACGCAGCGACCCTTCCCGACGACAGGCGCAGGCTGCTGGAGCGCTACCGGTATGTGCACAGCGCCCGCAAGGTGGTGGGCGTCGGCAGCGTCGGCACCCGGGCCTGGATCATCCTGCTGGTCGGCCGAGACGAGGGAGACCCCCTCTTCCTGCAACTGAAGGAGGCGGGCCGGTCCGTGCTCGAGCCCTTTACGGCGCCCAGCGAGTACGCACACCAGGGCCGCCGGGTCGTCGAGGGTCAGCGCTTGATGCAGGCCGCCGGCGACATCTTCCTCGGATGGGTGACGTTCGCGGGAGCGGACGGAATCGAGCGGGATTTCTACGTCCGCCAGCTCTGGGACGAGAAGGCCTCGGCGCGAATCGATCGGATGTCGCCGCCGACTTTGGTTGCGTACGGGCGCATGTGCGGCCAGATCCTTGCCCGTGCGCATGCTCGCTCCGGCGACGTCGTCGCCATCGGCGGCTACCTCGGTTCGGGCGAGCAGTTCGACCGTGCGATCACGCGGTTTGCGTCCGCCTACGCCGACACCAACGAGTCCGACTACCGCGAAATGGAAGCGGCCGTCGAGGAACACCGCTTGGCCGCCGACGTGGGCGTATGAGCCGGTTCCGAGCACGGCTACACCGCCGGAGCCTCAGAGAGGCCCCGGCAGGCTCGGCCCCGGAGGAGGAGTACATCGAGATCGAGCCCGGGGCGCTTGCGAGCGTCTTCGCCGCTCCGTCGTGGCTGCGCGATGTAGGTCTGACCTCGTGGCTCTTGGTGGGGGTGGCCCTTCTTATCGCAGGCGCCATCTGGCTCTTGACCCTCACTCAAACGATTGTCGCCCCCGTGATCGCGGCCTCGGTGACCGCCGCCGTTGCCTCGCCGCTGGTCGCCCGGCTCCAGCGCCACGGGCTTCCGCGAGCCATCGGCGCCGTGCTCGTGATGCTCGGAATCGTTGCCCTCGGCGTGGGACTTTTCATCGCGATCCTGGCGGGGGTGACGAGCGAGATCTCAGCGATCAGCGGCCAGCTCACCGATGCCAAGGACACGGTCGCCGGCTGGCTCAAGGACGCGGGCGTAAACGCCGGCACCGCGGAAACCGCGAAGCAGGAGGCCAGCGCCTCCACGACCGACGCCGTTTCGAGCTTGCTGAACGGCGTGGGCAACGGGATCATCGCCCTCTCCGGGCTGGCGTTCTTCTTGGGCCTGACCGCCCTCAGCCTCTTCTTCTTCTTGATGGACGGGCCCACCATCCGTGCTTGGGGGGAGCGCCACCTCGGCGTTCCGCGGCCCGTGGCGCGAATCGTCAGCACGCGCACCCTTGGGGCGCTTCGCGGCTACTTCCTGGGCGTGACGCTCGTCGCCGCCTTCAACGCCGCGGTCGTGGTGCTCGGAGCGCTGATCCTCGGCGTCCCCCTGGTCGGGACGATCGGCGTCGTCACCTTCGTCGGCGCCTACATCCCGTATCTGGGCGCATGGACCGCGGCGGCATTCTCGGTGCTGATCGCCCTGGGAGGCGCCGGTCCAGAGGCGGCGGGCGGAATGATCGTGCTGCAGCTCCTCGCGAACAGCGTCCTTCAGCAGATGGTGCAGCCGTTCGCGATGGGAGCCGCGCTCGGCATCCATCCGCTCGCCGTGTTGGTTGTCACGATCGCCGGCGGCGCCCTGTTCGGGACCGTGGGCTTGATCCTCGCGGCCCCGATCACGTCGGCGGTCGTGCGGATCTCCGACGACCTGGCCCGCGCGAGCGACGAGGAGGCCGCCGCCGCCGACCATCCAGAGACCGAGACCCAGGAGACCCTGCTAGAGGAGGAACCAGATGGCGACCCCTGACCACGCCCCCACCGAGGCAAAGCCCCCGCGCGGACGAGCGGTTCCGATCATCCTCGTCGTGCTGGCGACGATCATCGGCATCGTCTCCGTCCTGGCGCTCTGGGTCAAGCGCCAGGCGCTCGAGACCGACACCTGGACGCGAACGAGCAGCGAGCTGCTGCAGGACGAGACCATCCAGGATGCGGTCGGGGACTTCATCGTCACAGCGATCTTCGACAACGTCGACGTGCAGGGCGAGATCGAGGCGAAGCTGCCGCCGCAGGCGCAGGCGCTCGCCGCACCGGCCGCGGCGGGCCTGCGCGAGCTTGCCAATCGGGCCGCTGACGAAGCTCTCTCGCGTCCCAAGGTCCAGGCGCTCTGGGAGGACGCCAACCGGCTCGCCCACCAGAAGCTGATCGCTCTGCTCGACGACGAGGGCGACTTCGTATCCACCACCGGCGGGGTGGTCACCCTCGACCTCACAAAGCTGATCACGGAGATCGCTGCCGATGTCGGCGTCGGTGGAAACCTCGCCTCGAAGCTGCCGGCTGAAGCGAGTCAGATCAAGGTTCTCGAGTCCGACCAGCTCGCCGCGGCCCAGACAGGCGTTAAGGCGCTGCGAACCCTGGCCTGGTTCCTGACCGTTCTGACCCTCGCCCTGTTCGCCCTGGCGATCTACCTCGCGCGGGGACACAGGCGCGAGACGCTGCGTCTGGTGGGCTTCTCGTTCGTGGCCATCGGAATCATTGCCCTCATCGCCCGCAACGCCGGGGGTAACGCCCTCACGACCTCGCTCACCGGCACGGCCGCGGCGGAGGGACCCGTGCTCAACACCTGGGAGATCGGCACCTCGCTCCTGAACGAGACCGCGCAATCGCTGATCGCGTACGGGGTCGTGATCGTGCTCGCTGCGTGGCTCGCCGGTCCCACCGGGTTCGCGACATCCATCCGCAGGGCCATGACCCCGTACCTGCGCAAGCCCAGCGTCGCGTACGGGACTCTGGCCGTGCTGCTCGCGCTGCTGTTTTGGTGGGACCCCGTGGTCGCAACGAGCCGCATCGGTCCCTCGATCCTGCTCATCTGCTTCGCGGCGATCGGGGTCGAGGCGCTGCGGCGACAGGCGATCCGTGAGTTTCCCGACCACGTCACGACCGGGTCGCCCGAGGGCATCGCTCACGGGCTCGCGCAACGCATGCGGGACGCTCGGGAACGCTCGGTCGGGTCACGGCACGCGGACCCGACGACGGCCGCGCCGGCCGGGGAGCGGATCGCAGCGCTCGAACGCCTGGGTGCCCTGCGCGACGCGGGGTTGCTCTCCGAGGAGGAGCTGGCGGAGGAGAAGCGCCGGATCCTGGCGTCAGGATGAGGCTGGGCGGTCTCCTCCCCTCAGTCGGCCGCCCCGCCGACGTAGGCTTCGTGACCGAGGTCTGAGAGCCACCGGCGCATCCGTCGGTGGACCGTCTCGGCGCCCACCATCGGCCGCCCCGGGAGGGCCCAGTCGCTTGGGGCCAGGACGAACGGGTAGGACTGCTCGCCGCCCATGCCGCCATGCGAACCGACCAGCTCCTCGAAGGCTGCGACCTCGTCCGTCTCATCCCAGTAGGTGCTGTTGAGCACGATGTCGGGGCAATGCTCGAAGCCGTCGGTGCGGCGAAGATGCTGGGCGGCGTTCGGGCCAAACGGCGCGAGGGGGTCCGCCCCATCGATCGCCCCGTCAGAGAGTCGCTGTGAGCCTCGCGGGCCCAGCGCCATGGGGCCGTCGCGCTCCGAGCGGACGAGGATGAAGCCGATCCCTGGGTGGCCCCGAAGGGCGGGCAGGAGCTCCGGGTAGAGCTCGTCGATGCGTTCCATCGAGAGCCGGCCCGGCTCGCGCGGAAAGGAGACCAGGCCCAGGCATCCCGAGGCCATCACCGAGAGCTCCGGTGGAGGCTCATCGTCGACCTTCGCCGTGGAGCCGCCGGCTCGCGCGGGGTCCTCGCCGAGCACGACCTCGCCGTCCACCCGGCGTGAGCGGGTGGCGGCGCGGACGCTGCCTCCGACCGCCCCGCCAGCGCCGCTCGCCTCGGTAAGCGACGCCCCCAAGTACGAGAGGGCCTCGTCGCTATGCGCCTCCTGGGCCTCGATCTGGTCGGTGCCGCACGCTTCGGCGACGATGTCCTCGAGCGTCTCGCCGTAACGGTCTAGGAACGTGGCCCCCTGGGACTGGCCGTGGTCGGAGAGGACGACGAGGTGATAGGGGCGCTCGGCGTCCTCGGCCGCCGCTGCGATCCGCGCAAGCTGGCGATCCACTCGGAGCAGGACGCTGAGCGTGTCAACCCGCTCGACGCCTGAGTGGTGCGCGACCTCGTCGTAGGCGAGAAACGTGGTGTAGCCAACGGGCCGGCCGGCGTAGAGGTCCCCGATCACCGCGGCGACCTGAAGGTCGCGCTGGATCACCGTCCCCCAAGCGCGGACGAACGCGTAGGTGAAGCTGCGCTTGATGCGGGGGCGGATGTCGCGACGGCGCTGCTGGGCTGCGAAGTAGAGCTCTTGGGCGATATCCGCGATCATGAGCGCGATTGTCCGCGTGACGCTGTAGGGGTTCGAGAAGTACGCGTAGTAGTCCCGTCCAAGGCGCCCCGGCCGGTCGCGGTCGAGCACGGTGCTCATGGTCAGCAGCGTGTGCGGCGCGTCGCCCGAGAGGATGTTGGCCCGGCTCGCGCCATCCTCGTGCAGGAGGCCATGCCCGTCTGAGTGTCGTCGCTCGATCTCCGCCGCATCCCGCGGGTGGTTCGTGACGATCGCTCGCTCGTGCTCCTTCTCCCACCAGCGGAAGGCGGGCATGTCGTCGTTCGAGCCGTGCAGCAGACCGGCCTGGCAGGCGCCCGTCTGTGAGGACCAGTCGGTTTCCCAGCGCAGCAGGCGATGCGAGCCCTCGCGAATCCAGCCGGCAAGCGTTGGCAGATGGCCGTCACGGAGCGCTCGCTGGACGACCCCGTGCGCGAGCCCGTCGATCTCCAGGAAGTAGACGCCGGGCACATCCGAGGCGGCCGCCGCGCCGTGTCGACGAGCTTGCCGCTTGAGCACGTTGCGGTAGTAGAAGTCGTCGTCGTCGATGGCCAGTAGCGAGGTGGTGAGCGTGTTCACCACGGTGATGCCGATCGCGATCAGCACCCCCGTCCCGAGGTCGGCGACGTGCATCCCCGGATCGATCTGCGCGACCGCCACTACCACGGCCCCGTTCAGGGCGAGCACCCCGAGACCGAGCGTGAGGACCGTGAATGGGAGCGCCACTCGGATCAAGAGGGGCCAGACGAGCGCGTTCGCCAACCCGATCAGCGCGGCGGCGAGCAGAGCGAATCCCTCCCACTCGATCACAAAGCCCGGCAGCAGGGCGCTCAGGAGATGCAGCGCGCCAGCCGTCAGTACCAGCACGATGATGACCCTGATCACCATGCGCCGGCCCTCGAATCGCCGTGGGCCTTTGGTCTCCCCGTTCACCATCGAGGCATCCTAGTTCGCAAGAAATCACCCTCTTGGGGCGATGCCCCCCGATGCACGCGCGCCTAGCGTCCGCCTCCAGGCGCCGGGGACCCGGTGGCCGTCCAAGAAAAGAAGGAGCACACGTGGGCACGCATGAGCCTGACACGAGCGCCGGTACCGGCTGGGTCGCCTTCGCGGGCGTCATGGTCGGGCTGGTCGGCGTCCTCAACCTGATCTACGGGATCGCGGCGATCGACGACTCGGCGTTCTTTTTCGAGAACGAACGGTTCGTTCTCTTCAGCGACCTCAATACGTGGGGCTGGATCCACACCCTGTTGGGCATCGTGCAGCTGATCGCAGCGTTCTCGATCTTCAACCGGCACCCCTTCGGTCGAGTGATCGGGGTTCTCACGGCCGGTTTCAACCTGGTCGTGGTCCTGTTCTGGATCACCGCCTTCCCGTTCAGCGGGTTCGCGATCTTCCTGATCGACCTGTTGGTGATCTACGGGCTGGTGGCCCACGGCGGACAGCCGCGCCGCGCCTAGCAGGTGCCCGAGCCTTCGAGGACGGAGGAGAAGCCCGACCAAGCGCTCAAGCGGGCGTCAAATACCCAGTAGCTGTTCTTCTTCGCCTCGAAGTCCTCGGCCGTGATCACTCCCTTGTCGCGCAGCTTGGCGAGCTTCTCCAGCTCGGCGGTGTGGTCGGAGGCTCGAGCAGGCCACACGTACCGGGGCTAGGTGGCCGTCGCCATTCGGCGCCGATGCGAGCCGAATGCGAAGAGCCCCACCGGCAGCGGCAGCCAGTAGTTGAAGAGGCGGTAGGCGAGCGTCGCCAGCACGGCGTTGGCGGCGCCGACGCCCGCGAGCGCGAGCGTGGCAGTGAGACCCGCCTCCACGAAGCCGATGCCCCCGGGGGTCGCCGGGATCTGCGCGAGTACCTGCGCCGCGCAGAAGGCCAGTAGGACGAGCGCCGGCGCCGGAGTGGACCCGACCGCTGCCAGCGCGGCCACCAGGGTGGCGTAGTCGAACGCCCAGCGGCCGACGGTCGCGGCGAGCGCGAGCTTCCACCGGGGGCCGAGGGTGGCGAGCAGGCGGTCGCGCTCGCGCCGCATCCGGTCGGGAAGATGGCGAATCGGCTCCGAGCTGCGGCGAAGGCGATTTCGGACCCGTTGGATCGTCCGGCCCAGCCAGCACAGCGGCCCATCGAAGGCAAGGAGCGCGATCCCAGCCGCGAGCAGCACGGCGAAGACGCCGACGCCGATCAGGGTGGCCTCGATCAGGTTTCGATCGACCGCTCCGCGCACGAACGAGGGCAGCGCCAGCACGGGCAGGGCGAGCACCACAGCGAAGATCAGCAGGTTCGAGGCCGTCACCCCCGAGGCGGCTCGCGCCCTGTCAACTCCCGCCTCGACCAGCATGCGGTACTGAAGCGCGCCGCCGACAGCGCCTCCGGCGGGCGCGACTTTGGAGAGGGCGTTGCCCGCGAGCTGCGACTCGACGACCGGGCGCCACGGCGGGTCGGCCAAGGCGATGCGCTGAACCCCCCAGAGGCAGAAGAGCGAGAGTCCCTGCAGGACCGCCATCGCCACGAACCACAACGGCTGCACCTCGCCGAGATTGTCGGCAGAACCGAGCACCTCGATCACGCTGGGTGCCACCAGGTACAGGGAAATACCGGTGACGGCGAGCCAGAAGACCGTCTTGCGGATGCTTCGTCCCGAGCTCTCGTCGGTCTCGATCTCCGCCTCTGCGCGAGCGAGCTCCTCCTCGCGGTCGGGATCGAACCGCTCCTCGAGCTCTCGCTCGACGTAGTCGCCGATCCTCCCATGCCGGGATTCGTGCGTCTCGGTAGCCAACCCTTCCGCAGCCTACCCGCGCCTACGGCCGCGGCCTTTGCCTAGACCGTGCGTCGCGGCTCGTCGTCGCGGTACTCCTCGTCGGTGGACGCCGGCCGGTCCTCGTACGTCCCAGGAGCCTGCTCGGTACTGGCCGGCTCGGGCGTATCAGCCACGGGCGCCCCACCCGCCGGGCGCTCCTCTCGCGGCTCGGCCGTGGGCTCGGCGTCTTCCACGCGCTCCTCGCGCTCCGAAGCGTCGGGATCGACGCTTGCCGCGTGCTCCTCATGGGCCTCGGCGGTCTCGCGCTGGCGCTCCGCGGCGCGGGCGCGCTCCTCGGCCTCGGCTGCCTCCCTGCGAGCGCGGGCGGACTGCTCGTCCGCAGCCGCCGCCTCCTTGTCGGCCTCGAGCCGCCGGCTGGCGGCCTCCTCCCGATGCTCCCCGGCGACCGCCCGACGGCCCTCGAGCTCACGTTGGCGGGCCTTGCTCCGGGCGGCGAGAGCGAGTGCGATCAGGACGAGGACGACGATGACGAGGACGACGATGACGGCAGTGCTCATGCTCGTTTCCTTTCGGTTGGCGAGGTGATCGCCAGGGGTGTACCCGTTCGCGCGTCACCCAAAGCCGCTACCGTGACGGGATCGCCGCGCAGCCAGTCGTGATCGCACGAAGCTCGTCGCAGCCCGCATCACGACTCGGGCGCGCGCGTGCCTGGGTGCGCGCCCACCCCACCGCGGTCACCGTGCTGGGCAGCACGATCGTCGCGTTGGCGCTCGTCATCGGGCTCTGGGACAAGCGCGAGGATTTCGTCTCCGCCTTCGGCGACGCTTCGCCACTCGTGCTCGGCGCCGCCGTGGCGCTGCAGGTGATCTGGCTCCTCGGGCGCAGCGAAGCCTGGTTCGTCTGCGTCGGCGCGGCCGGAGGGCGCGTGAGCCGGCGCCGGCTCTACAGGGCGGCAAGCGTCGGGTACCTCGGAAACATCTTCAACCCCAACTTCGGGCTCGCGGTGCGAATCGGCGCGCTGCGCCGGTCGGCCCCGGCAAAGAGCCCAAAGGCCTCTGTGCTCGTTGCCGCGGAGCTGCCGATCGTCGTGGTGGAGATCGCACTCGCGGCGTTGCTCTCGTTCACCTTGATCGGCCCGCTCGGCGTCCCATGGTGGGTGCCCCTCATCTCCCTCACGGTCGCCGGCGTGGCGATCGCCGGCGGGGCGAGGTTCGTGCGCGACCGCCGGGAGGGCTTCTGGAAGGGCCTCGAGGTGATGCGTGGGCTGCAAGGACGCAATCGGATCATCGCCCTTGTCATCTTCGCCGTGACCATGCAGGCCCTCCGCAACTGGCTCGTGCTCGAGGGTCTCGGGGTCGAGATCTCCTTCCTCGACGCGATCGCGCTGCTCATCACCACCGCGGCGATGGGGCTGTTGCCGGTCGGCCCGACACTGATGCCCGCTGCGGCCGTCCTGATCTTGGGCTCCAACGGTGTCGCGATCGTTGCGGCGGCGGGTGCCCTGCTCACCGCCACCGGCGCGATCGGCGCTCTGCTTTTCGCCGCCTGGGCGCTCGCCGACCGCCTGCGCCCATCGAGCATCCCCACTCCTGCCCTGCCGGAGCCCCCGCCCCCGCCCGCTCCGCGCACGTCGACGCCTCTGCCGGCAGCGCCCGCCACGGCTCCACCGGCGGTGGGCTCAGCGGTCCTCATGAGGGGCCTTCGCTAGGACGGACGCCCAGGCGGGCATACTCCACGGGTGAGCCAGGCACCCGAGCCCGCGCTTCGTATCACGGGCCTCAACAAGCGTTACGACGACGGGACGATCGCCCTGCGCGACCTGGACCTCCAGGTCCCTGCGGGCGAGTTCTTCGCGCTGCTCGGTCCCAACGGAGCCGGCAAGACCACCCTGATCAACGCGGTCTGCAATCTGATCCGCGTGAGCTCCGGCGAGATCCGCGTCTTCGGTGAGCCGGCGGCGGGGCTCGGCGCGCGCAGGCTGGTGGGGCTCGCCGAGCAGGATCCGAACCTTGATCGCTTCCTCACGGTCCGCGAGGCCCTCATCTACCACGGCGGCTACTACGGGCTCACCCGACAGCGCTCACATCGACCGCGCCAACGAGATGATCGACGTCTTCGATCTGCGCGCCAAGGCGGACGTCCGGGCCCCCAAGCTGTCCGGAGGCATGCGCCGGCGGCTACTTCTGGCGCGTGCGCTGCTGCACGAGCCCCAGCTCGTGATCCTCGATGAGCCAACGGCTGGCGTGGACATCGAGCTGCGCCATGAGCTCTGGCGCTACATCCGCCGCCTCCACAGCGAGGGCACCACGATCCTGCTCACCACGCACTACCTCGAGGAGGCCGAGGCCCTGTGCGAGGACGTGGCGCTCATCACCGACGGGCGCATCGTGGCCCGATCCGATCCCGACGGCCTCAAGCGGGAGTTCGGCGCAGCCTCGCTGGAGGACGTCTACCTGAAGGCTGTTGGCCGCCAGGCCGAGGCGCCGGCATGAGGGCGGAGCCGTGGCGCGGCCTGCTGTGGCTCTCGGCCCGCGAGTGCCTGCGGGTGGGGAAGCTCTGGACGCAGACGGTGCTGGCGCCGGTGATCTCGTCCATCCTCTTCATCTCCGTCTTCGGCCTCTCGCTCGGCAGCCGCATCAAGGAGGTGGCGGGCGTTCCGTATGAGGTCTTCATCGTCCCGGGGCTGATCGCGATGGCGATGGCTCAGGCGGCCTACGCCAACAACTCGAGCTCGATCTTCCAGGCGCGCTCCGACCGCTACATCCATGACGTCCTCGCGGCGCCGATGCGCCCCTGGATGATGAACCTGGGGCTGGGCGTTGGGCGGCGCCTTCCGGGCGCTTCTGATCGGAGGCGGCCTGATGGCGATAGCGATCCCTCTCACCGGGGCGCCCGTCGAGCGCCCGTTCGCCCTGCTGGTAGCGATCGCCCTGCTGGTGACGCTCTTCGGCGCTCTCGGAGTGGTTGTGGGCATCTACGCCGAGACCTTCGACCACCACACCTTCGTCAACAACATCGTGATCTTGCCGCTCACGTTCGTCGGCGGCGTCTTCTACTCGATCGACATGCTGGCGAGCCCCTGGGAGCAGATCTCCCACGCGAACCCGATCTTCTACCTGGTGAACGCCGTGCGCTACGGGTTCCTGGGAACGAGCGACGTGAGCGTGGCGCTCTGCTTCGGCGTCACCGCGGCGATCACCCTCGGCGTCGTCGCGTGGTCGCAGTACCTGTTTACGACGGGACGGCGGCTGAAGCCGTAGGGCTCCAGCCGCCGCCTGCCGAATCTCTGTTACGGGACGCCCAGGTAACCGAGGCTGCGGGCCATCACGTCGTTGCGGTCGGCCGCCGTCGCGATCCCCTCGAACCCGAATCCGAAGTACAGCGTGTCTTCGGTCGAGGCGATGGCACCCTCCTCGAATCCCAGCGATTCCGTGCGCTCCCAGTCGTTCGGGTTAGGCCCGCTCGATCCCGGTGCGCCCGGCACCGTCCACCCATCCATCGGGTCGGCGTCGTCCTCGAACGATGTCGTTCCGTCGCCGGTCGAGACGGTGATGTCATCGACGAACGAGCCGATGCCCTGGATGCCGGCATCGCTCACATACGTGATCGAGAGCTCGACCTCGTCGCCGGCGTAGTCGGACAGGTCGATCTCCCACTCCTCCCAGCCGTCCGAACGGCCTGTCGCGCCGTTCCACTTGCCGGTTGTGCCCTTGTTCGTGCAGCTCCCATTCGCCTCCTGCGTGATGTAGCGGCGCAGGAACGGGTGGTCGTCGAGCAGGCCGGCGAACTGGCACGAGAGCCCGACGTCACGCGACGTGTTCCCGTTCTGGTCCTTCAGCGTGGTCCAGTCGTTCTCGCCCGGGTGGTGCGCCTCGATGATCACGAAATCCCAGCCCGGCTCCGTGTCGTAGGAGGTCTGGAACGACAGGCTCGCGTCGTCGCCCGAGTTGAGCCCGGTCAGGTCGATCGTGCGCTGCAGGCGCTTGATCGTGTCGTTCGCACGCTGGGAGTACATGTACTGCGTGCCGTCGAAGGGCTCGAACGGAGCCGCGCCCTCGCGCACGTACTCGGCGGGGCCATCGCTCGCGAACTGCGGATACGTGCCCTCCGGCAGCAGGCTCGACGTGCTCAGGAACGAGGCGGTGTGGTCCTGGTTGTCGGCGCCATCGCCACCGGTGAGCTCCAATTCCGCACCGGTGTAGGGAGCCTCGACCCCTTGCACGTCCAGGGGCAACTCATCCTCGGTTCCCGGCGCCGTCGTTGTAGGTGTAAGCGCCCAGGTAGTACTGCAGGAAATCATCGGAGAGCAGCAGGCAGCGGGCGTCGACTTGAGCGTTGCCCGCGCCGCATGGCTTGTTCGCGATCGGGTCGTAGGCGTAGGCGAACGCGTACTGGTTGCCGGCGTACTTACCGCTGTAGAGCAGCTTGCCACCCTCGTTGAGATAGGCGCGCAGCTCGAGCACCTCGTCGTTCGCCAGCCGTGATGCGTTCCCCGGCACCCCGTCCGCCTCACGGGTGATCACGTCGTCGCCGGTGTACTGGATCACGGCGTCGTAGTGGGACAAGACGCCCAGCGCGTCCGGTGCCGTGCGACCCTCGGCGTCGACGTCGTAGTAGTCCCAGCTGTAGCCGCCGGCGTCGAGGGCATCGGTGTAGTCGGAGAGGTAGATCAGCTCGTTCGGATCCGTGGACGCCTCCGGCTCGGGAGAGCGGCCCGTGTAGTCCTCGGCCGCGACGACGAGCACGTCGTCGCCGGTCTCGGAGACGGCGTCGTACGTGAAGTGCTCGGACTCCTCTCCACCGCCCTCGAACCAGACCTCGACCGAGTCCCCCGGGTCGGTGCCGGTGACGTTGCCGCGCATCTCGCGGTAGAGCGTGTCGTACTCATCGCCGTAGCGCTCGCCGCCGTCCCACTCGCTCGTGGGGGCGGTCTGTTCGGTGCCTCCATTGATCGAGTAGTGCAGGGTCACAGCTCCGACGTCGCGTGCGGCGATGACCTGCACCGTCTGCGGATCGCCATAGGACTTCGCAAAGCGGAAGTCCGAGCTCGGGTTGTGGCGCTTGCTCGGATCGATCTTCGCCACGTTCAGGTAGAAGGGCTCGACCTCCGTGCCCAGGTGCGAGTCCGGGTCCGCCGGATCGTCGGCCGAGCGAGCGAGGTCGAGGGCGAAGGGGAGGTTCTTCTTGAACTCGCGCTGCACCTTCTCCTCGTTGTCCGGGAAGACGAAGCCGCACGTGGCGCAGCCGCCGGCAAGCTCGGTGGTCCATGCGAGCGTGTCGTTGTTGGCGGCGGCCCAGTCGGTGAACTCGCCGTTGGTCGTGTAGAGCTCAGCGCTGAGATCGGGGTCATAGGTCTCGATCGCGGGCTCCTTGTCGGTGCCCGAGTAGGCGACGTACGCGGGGTCGTCCGCGCTCGGCGTCTGCACCTGCCACCCGACCGGATAGAGGAGCAGCTTCGCGTAGGAGTGGTACGAGTTCGTGAACGCGAAGTCCACCTCGTCGAACAGGCTCATGTCCGCCTGGGTCTCGGGCTCGGAGGCCGCAGAGGGCCCGCGGTATGTCTCAGAGGACGTGAGCGTCTCGGAGCCCTCGTCGTCGTAATTCCAGTTCTCGGGGTAGTTGCGGTTGATGTCGACGCCGTCGAAGATCGAGATGCCCGGCTCCCCATCGTTGTCGCGCAGGTTCTTGCGCCACAGGCGCTCCTCGTCGAACGTGAACTGGTAGCCGTCCGGGTTTACGACCGGCACGAACCAGAGCTCGCGAGTCGCCACGAAGTCCTCGATCTCGCCGCCGTTGTCGGCCTTGTCGAGGACGCGCTCGAGCAGGCGCTTCGTGACCTCGGTCGAGATCCACTCGCGGGCGTGGGTGGTGCCCTGGTAGAGGACGGAGGGACGCGAGTTGACCGGGGTCGACGCGACGTCGGCCGTGACCCGCATAGCGATGATCTCGCGATCTTCGGTGCTGGTCCCGATCACCCGGAGGTCAACGATGTCGGGGTACTGCTCCTCAAGGTCATAAAGCTGCGCCCTGATCCCGTCGTCGGGGTCGTCGTAGTCGTTGTAGACCTTGAAGCCTCCGGCCGACTGGGCAGCGGCGCGCTCGGAGACGGTGCGGCCCTTGGCGTCGCGAACGAGCTCCAGCTCGACACCTTCGGCTGCAAGGCGAGCGCGCTCGGCCTCCGTCAGGACGAGGTCGACGGTGGCGCCGCTGCGGGTGGGCTTCGCGGCGGCGACGTCGTAGCCCTCGGTCGCGAGCTCGCCGACCTGCTCCCTCGGCACCGTTGCCCGGTAGGCGTCGAGGCCGAGGTCGGACTGCGCGGATGCACCCGGTGGTGCGATCAGGGTCAGGGACGCGAGCGCCGTCCCGATCGTCACCTTCACGAGCCGCTTCATCAAGTCTTGACCTCCTGGCCCAGCAAATCGCCGGGCGCATCGCATCCCCCCTGAAGCGGCACTATTACATTCTTCAGGGCTCTATGGGGTGACGACGTGGTAGCCGGCGCCGCGCAGGACCTCCATCACGCGCTCCCCGTGCGGCCCCCCGCGAATCGAGACGCTCAGCTCGATCCCCGTCTGCCCGACGGCCAGGTCGATGCCGTCGCGCACGTGCATCACGTCGATCACGTCCGCCTCCGCCTCCGCCACCAGGTCGAGCAGGCCGGCGAGGCCACCGGGGCGATCGGGAACGTAGGTCATGAAGCGGATCCTGCGGCCGGCCCTGGTCTCCTCCCGCGCGGCCACAGCGGCGAGGGTCCCGGGGTCGACGTTGCCACCGGAGACCACGATCGCCGTGGTACCTTCACCCGCCACATTGGCTGCCCCGTTGAGCACGGCCGCCAGGCCCACGGCGCCGGCTCCCTCGACCACGAGCTTGGAGCGGTTGATGAGCAGGACCATGGCGGCGGCGATCTCGGCCTCGCTCACCGTCACGACATCGTCGAGCCATCCCGCGACCAGCGGCATCGTGATCTCGCCCGGGCCCTTGATCGCGATGCCGTCCGCGAGGGTGGTGGCACTGGCGGGCGGCAACGACTCCTCCTCGCGCAGCGCGGCCGCAAACGGGGCGCACGCCTCGGCCTGAACCCCAACCACGCGCACCTCCGGGCGGGCCTGTTTTAAGGCGAGCGCGACGCCGCTCGCAAGCCCCCCTCCTCCAACGGGCACGACCGCCACGGCGAGGTCGGCGACCTGTAGCGCGAGCTCGATTCCGACTCCCGCCTGGCCGGCGATGATGTCGAGGTCGTCGAAGGGATGGATGAACGCCAGCCCTCGCTCGTCCCCGTGGGCCCGCGCAGCCTGCACGCAGTCGTCCACCGCCGTGCCGCCGAGGTGGACCGTGGCACCGAAGTCCTCCACCGCCGCCACCTTCGACACCGCCGCCCCCGTTGGCATGAACACCTCGCAGGGCAGCCCACGGTCGCGCGCCGCGTAGGCAAGGGATTGCGCGTGGTTGCCGGCGCTTCCGGCAACGACTCCGCGCGCGTCACCGATGGCCCGCAGCTTGTTGAGCGCTCCGCGGACCTTGAAGGACCCCGTGCGTTGCAGGCTCTCCGCCTTGAGCACGATCTTGCCGCCGCACTGCTCGGAGATCGAGCGTGCGCTCAGGATCGGCGTCTGGCGCGCCACCTCCGCCGACTCGCGGTGCGCCTGCTCGAGGCGATCGAGCTCAAGCTCCGCTGGCGGTGAGTCCGGCACTATTCGATCGCGACGACCGCGTCGATCTCGACACGCGCGCCCTTCGGCAGCGCGACCACGCCCACGGCGGCGCGCGCCGGGGGGGTCGCCTCGAAGAACCCGGCGTAGGCGTCGTTGATCTCGGCGAAGCCTTCGAGGTTCGTCGTGTAGACCGTGAGGCGCAGGGCGTTGGCGAGCTCGGTCCCGGCGGCGGCACAGACGGCCTCGAGGTTGGCGAGGGCGCGGCGCGTCTCGCTGGCGAGGCTATCCGCGTCAAGCTCACCCGTCGCCACGTCGAGCGGGAGCTGGCCCGAGCAAAAGAGAAGGCTGCCATGCCGTACCGCCTGGCTGTAGGGACCGATCGCCTCCGGGGCCTCGTCCGTCTCGACCTGCGTTCGCTGCGTACTCATCTGCCTCCTCCGTCGAGTGGGCGACACAGTCTCGCAGGGAGCCTTGTGCGAGCGCCCGCGGCGATGCGTGAAGGAGGCCCAGCTACCCTTTGTGTGCCCGCTGGGATCCCTCGCCCCCAACCCCGACGAGCGAATACACCCGCTGGAGGGGCCGAAGGAGCACAAATGACTGAGGCCATCACCCAAGACCGGGTCGTTAGCGCCGCGAAGGAGCTCGACAAGACCGAGTTCACGCGCGCGGACCTGGCCAGCGAGCTGGACGTCAAGAGGCCCGATATCAAGGCCGGCCTCAAGCAGGCTCGTAAGTCAGGACGCCTGGAGAAGGTCGGCGAGGACTCCGAGGGAACGGGCCTCTTCCGCCTGACCGGCGAGTAGCTACGTCTCAGAGAGCGCGGGCTCGCCGGTTTCGGTGACCTGCGCGACCTCCGGCTCCCCTGACTCGGCCGGAACGGTGCGCACCACCACGGCCGCGACCACGGCCGCGACCGCGATCAGCGCCGCGCCGATCAGGTAAGCCAGGTGGTAGCCACCGTTTAGGGCCTCCGCCTGCGGAGTGCCATCCGCCACCAGCGCGGCCGTGTGCTCGGTGGCGAGGGTTGCCAGCACGGCCAGCCCGATGGCGCCACCCACCTGCGTCGTTGTATTGACGAGCCCTGAGGCGAGGCCGGCGTCGCTCGGAGTGGCGCCCGACATTGCCAGCGTCATGAGCGCCGGAAAGCACGTTCCGGCGCCGGCGCCGAGGAGGACCATCACCGGCAGGATGTCGCGGGCCCAGACACCGTCGACGGGCGCCCTCGCGAAGAGGACGAGCCCGGCGCCCGCCAGCACGAGGCCGGCGATCGTCGCTGCCTTCGGGCCGATGCCCATGATGAGCTTCTCGGCGTAGCCGAGGGAGAGAACGCCCATGAGCAGGCAAGACGGCAGGAACGCGAGGCCGACCTCCAAGGAGGTGTAGCCCAGGATCCCTTGCATGTAGAGAGCGCCAAGGAAGAACATCCCGAAGAAGCCCACCACCAGGAGACCCATCACCACGTTGGCGGCGGCGACGTTGCGCGAGCGGAAGAGCCGCAACGGCATCAGGGGGTTCTCAACCCTCGCCTGGCGCAGCACGAACGCGGCGAGCAGCAAGAGCGCGAGCAACCCAAGGCCCAGCGTGTGCGCCGACGCCCACCCACGCTCGCCGGCCTCGAGCAGCGTGTAGACGCCGAGCATGAGGCTCGCCGTGATCAAGATGGCGCCGATCCCGTCCGCCCCCGCCTTCATGCCGAGGCCCTCGCGGCCCTCGACCAGCCGAACGGTCAGGATCGCGATCGCGACGCCGATCGGCGCGTTGATCACGAAGATCCAGTGCCAGTTGATCGCCTCGGTGAGGATGCCGCCGGCCAAGAGGCCGATCGAGGCGCCCGCCGAGGCGACGAAGCTGAAGACCCCGATGGCCTTCGCCTGTTCCCGCGGCTCGGGGAACATCGTCACGATCATGCCGAGGATCACGGCCGAGGCGACCGCGCCGCCGGCACCCTGCACGAAGCGGGCGGCGATCAGCATGCCCTGGGTCTGAGCTGCCGCACAGACGAGGGAGGCGGCGGTGAATACCGCCAGCCCCGTCAGGAAGACGCGGCGCTGCCCGAGCAGGTCACCGAGGCGCCCGGCCAAGAGGAGCAGGCCGCCGAACGCGATCAGATAGGCGTTAACGACCCAGGCGAGGCTCGACTGCGAGAAGCCCAGATCCTCCTGGATCGTGGGCAGCGCCACGTTCACAATCGTCGCATCGAGCACGATCATGAGCAGCCCGCCGCACAGAACGTAGAGGGCCAGCCAGCGCTTGCGATCGGCTCTCGTATCAGCGGTCACTTGTACTCAGCTCCTTCGGGGTTGCTCGTCCTGGCCGTCACCCCTAAGACGGGCGCAGGCGACCGAACTAATCGCTCTCAGTCGCCCGGCACCTGCATCACCGAGAGGATGTTGCCAGCCGGGTCGGTGAACCAGGCGATGTTGGGACCCTGATCCTGATCGATGCCGCGAACGATCCCCTTGTCGTCCTGGTCGAAACCCTCGTAGCGCTCGAAGGAGACGCCGCGCTCGGTGAGGCCGTCGACCGCCCAATCGATGTCATCGACCACGAAGTTCAGGATCGTGTAGACGGCCGGCTCGTGGTCATCCTTCGGATAGACGAAGGTGGTCCTGCCCCCGGCCGTCCGGAGTGCGATGCCGCCTCCCCCCTCGTCGGTTACCTCGATGCCCAGGGTGTCGGAGTAGAACTCCTTCGCCGCGTCGATGTCAGGTACAGAGAAGCCGCTGACGGCCTCGGTTTCCTTGAACATGGTTCCTCCTCGTTGTCTTGCCTGCGGTTGACATTCTCAGGTCTTGCGCTGCCACAGTGCGATCTCGCCCCCGGAAGGGTCGCCCAGCACGCTGCGCCAGCCGGCCGGCCCCTCGCGCGGATCGACGGCGACGTGGGCGCCGAGGAGCCTCGCGCGGTCGGTGGCCTCGATGATGTCGCCGACCTCCACGTAGGGAAGCCAGAGGGCACCGTCCGCCTCCCGCTCAACCACTCCCCCCTCGACATCCCCACCCGTCTCGATCGAGGTGTACGAGCCACACGCTGAGCGATACCGCTGCGGCCGCCACTCGAACAGCCGCGTGTAGAACGCGAGCGCTCGCGGCAGGTTGCCGGTGTGAAGCTCGAGGTGGACGATTGGATTCGCGGGCCCAGGCATTTGCGCTTCATCACTAGGACGGCGCTCGCACGGAAAACTCATCGACAGACGATGAGAAACGCGAGCGCGGGCGGTCTAACCTGAGACGCGATGGAGATCGCCTCCACAAGCCCGCAGGTTCCCGAGCATCGATTGCTGGAGGCCGCACGTGACGGAGACGAGGATGCTTTCCGGCTCCTCGTCGAGCCCCGCCGCGGCGAGCTTCAGGCCCATTGCTACCGCATGCTCGGCTCGCTCCACGACGCCGAGGATGCGCTTCAAGATGCCCTCGTGCGCGCATGGCGCGGCATCGGGGGCCTGAAGGACCGGGCCTCGCTGCGGGCCTGGCTCTACCGCATCGCCACCAACACCTGCCTCGACGTGATTGGCCGGCGCCCGAAGCGGGTGCTGCCCGTGGACTATTCCTCGCCCACCGATCCGCAGGAGGGCCCGGGCAAGCCCGTCACGGAATCGGTGTGGATCGAGCCCTACCCCGACGAAACGTTGAATGTCGAGGACGGCTACGCATCGCCCGAGGCTCGGTTCGAACAGCGGGAGGCAGTGGAGCTCGCCTTCATCGCGGCCCTGCAGAACCTACCCCCCAACCAGCGCGCGGTGCTGATCCTGCGCGAGGTCCTCGGCTTCTCGGCGAAGGAGGTGGCGTCCTCGCTCGAGACCACCGTCGCCTCGGTGAACAGCGCGCTGCAACGTGCCCGAAAGGCCGTCGACGAGCGACTGCCGGAGCAAAGCCAGCAGGCCACCAGGCGCTCGCTCGGCGACGATCACCTCGGCGAGCTCGTCGACTCGTATGTGGACGCCTGGCAGCGCAACGACGTCGAGGCGGTCGTCGCCCTGCTCGCCGACGACGCCTCGTTCACCATGCCGCCGCTGGCGAGCTGGTTCGGCGGCAGCCCGCGGGCCCTCGCCGAGTTCCTGCGGCTGGGTCCGCTCACGGGCGAATGGCGCTGGCGGCCGCTGCGGACCCGGGCGAGCGGGCAAGAGGCGCTCGCGTATTACTGCTGGGATCCTGACGCCGAGGCCTACCTGCCGTTCGCCCTGAACGTCCTTACGTTCCGCGGCGAGCGCATCAGCGACGTCACGGCGTTCGTGACTCGCTCGATCGAGATCAAGGGCTCGGACACCTTCGCTCGCTGGCCCGAGCAGCCGTCCGACGCCACGAGGCTCGAGGCGTACTTCGAGCGCTTCGATCTGCCCCCTCGGCTCGACTGAACGAGCGAAGTGGCCGACAACCACAGAGTGCGGCTCGCGACCGCGGCTGACGCACCGGAGGTGGCGCGCCTCTTGGACGATTTCAACACGGAGTTCGACGATCACACGCCGGGCGTCCCGTTCCTTACGAAGCGCCTCGCGACTCTTCTCGACGATGGCGAGCTCACGGTCTTGCTCGGAGGTGGCACCCCGCCGACCGGCTTCGCGACCCTGCGCTTTCGCCAGGCCACCACGGCGGAGGGCCTCGGCGCCTATTTGGAGGAGCTCTATGTCGCGCCGGATCGTCGCGGAGAGGGACTGGGACGCGCCCTGCTCGAGGCTGCGATGGAGACGGCGAGGAACGCGGGGGCAGTTTGGATCGAACTTGCGACCGCCGACGATGACGTGGCTGCGAGACGCCTCTATGAGAGCGTTGGGTTCACCAACTTCGAGAACCCGCCGGACCGCGCGCAGATGCTCTTCTACGAGCGCGCCCTCTAGCGAGCCGAGATGACCCGGGCCGACTCGACACCCCTCTCCCGCGAGGATCTGGCGATCCTCGATCTGGAGTGCAAGACGATCGCGGGTCACACGTGCAAGGTGATCGTCCTCGGGGAGGGCGCCCCCTCGGTCGATACGGTCCGCGACCGCGTCGCTGAGCGGATCGAGGCCACCCCGCAGCTCACGTGGCGCCTCGGTGGAGAGTCGCAAACCCCGGCCTGGGTGGCCGACCCGAAGGTCGATCTGACAGCGCACGTCGCGGCGCCGCTGGCCGGCCCGATTGACGAAGGCAAGCTGGCCGCCACCGTCTCCGAGCTGTTCGCCCAGCACCTCGATCGGGAGCGGCCCCTGTGGCGGCTCGATGTCGTCTCGCTGCGAGCTGGCGGCGTCGCCCTCGTCTGGCGCATCCACCACGCGCTCGCCGACGGGACGACGGCGATGCGCCTGGCACGGCAGGTCCTCTTCGATCCTGTCGGCGAGCAGACCGCCGCGGCTTCGCACCGTGCGGCCACCGCGAGCAGCGCGGCCGACGACGCCCGCAGGCGGGCCCATCTCGGAGGCTTCCTCGGCCGCGAGTTCTCGCGGAGCCGTGGACGCTCTCCCTTCGACGGGCGCGTGGGGACGAAGCGGCGGGTGGCGTTCGCGACCACCGCCCTTGCGCCGCTTCATGATGCGGCCAAATCGCTCTGCGGAGCGACGGTGAACGACGCGGTGCTGGCGTCGGTGGCGGGCGGCCTTCGGAGCTGGATCGAGGCCCACCATGGGACGCTTCAGGATCTGCGTGTGAGGGTCCCAGTGAGCCTCCACCACGAGGGTGACGACGCCGGAAACCGCGACTCGTTCTTCGCGGTGGCGCTGCCGCTGTCGGAGCCTGATCCGGTCGAGCGGTTGCGTGCAGTCCATGAGGAGACCAGCGCTCGCAAGTCCGACCACGACGCGGAGACCCTCGATCAACTCCATCACGACCTCACGCGCGCGTCGCCTCACCTCGAGACGCTGTGGTCGCGGGTCGAAGCCAGCCCGAGGCGCTTCGCTCTCAACGTTTCAAACGTGCCGGGTCCGCGGACTGCTGTCAGCGTGGACGCCGCGCCGGTGCGGGAGCTGCATTCGATCGCGGAGATCGGCGAGCGACACGCGCTGCGGGTGGCGGTCGTCTCCTACGCGGGCGATCTCTGCTTCGGCCTCTGCGCCGATCCAGCCATCGTCGATGGCCTCGACGCTCTCGCCGAGGGGATCGAGACCGAGGCGACCACTCTCGTCGAGGCGGCGTCGTAGGCGGTATCGATCGGGTCCCGTTGCCGATTGACCCGACACATCTGGGCGGATCTGGCCCGCCGGTCGTGCTCCTGCACGCCGGCGTCGCCGACAGCCGCTGCTGGCACGAGGTCGCACCGCTCATCGACGGCGCCACCTACACCTACGACCGTCGGGGCTTCGGCGCCACGCCGCCATCGGCCGAGCCGTTCACGCACGTCGAGGACCTGTTCGCGGTACTCGAGCGAGTCGGCCCTGAACCTGCGTGGCTCGTCGGCAACTCCCAGGGCGGCCGCATCGCGCTCGACGCCGCGCTGACTCAGCCGCAGCGCGTCGCGGGGTTGGTGCTGATCTCGCCGGCCGTGAGCGGCGCACCCGACGCCGAGGAACTCGATGCCGACACCGCGCGCCTGGATCGCGAGATCGAGGCGGCGGAGGAGCGTGGCGATCTAGATGCGGTCAATCGCCTTGAGACACGGCTGTGGCTCGATGGTCCCGCCGGCCCCGAGGGACGCGTCGGTGGCCCGGCACGCGAGTTGGCCCTGGCGATGAACGCCATCGCGCTCTCGCACGAGCTCCCGGGCGATGCGGGCGCCGCTCACATCGATGCCTTCTCGCGCCTCGAGGAGCTGAGCGTCCCGACGACCGTCGCCTGGGGCCAGCTCGAGATCCCTGCGCTGATGGATGAGTACGCCGAGGTGGCTTCGCGAATCCCGGACGCGCGACGCGCCAGCTTGCCAGACGTGGCACACCTGCCGATGCTCGAGCGCCCGGGCGAGGTGGCTGCATTGGTGAACGAGGCCGTGCCGGGCTGACCCCACGTCAGCTCGTCTTCCCTTAGCCCGTTGAGTGAGCGCGCGTGGCGCGACGCTTCGCGAGCGCCATTCGCACCAGGTAGAGCGGGGTCGGTGGCGCCCACCCCAGCTGCATCGCCATCCCCATGTCGTCCCGGTTCGCCCAGTGCTCGATCAGCTGCCCGTCGGCGACGCGCAGCCAATGCGTCTGGGTGACCGCGAACCGCTTCTTCGTCGGCGGGAACGCGGCATCGACATTGGCATCGGAGTCATAGGCGACGAAGTCGCGAGTGTGACGACCGGACATCGTCACGTGAACGGCGACGAGGTCACCCTCGACCACCGAATCATGCACGTCCCAGCGCAGCTCTGAGAAGGCCGCGTGTAGCCACTCCGCGACCGAATGCCAAGCGCGCGGGCCCATGCCTCGAGCGGCGGGTGGCTCGTCCACCTGTTCGCGGTTTAAGGCATCGGGATGAACGAGGTGCTCGAAATCGGCCAGGCGAGCCGACGTCATCGCGTCGAAGCTGCGGAGCGCGATCGCGCGGATCTCCTCCTTGTTCCCGGCCTCGTGGATGGGGGTTGCGGTATCCGGCTCAACCGTGGTGGGGGTGGCGGTGCTCATTGGTCCTCCTGCGTGTATCAGCGTTCCGAGTGCAAGACGCACAGCTTGGCGGGGCCGAAGCTGCCCGAGAGTGATGTTGAGCACGCAGCGCGGGCTGTCTGGCTGCGGCCCCTCCTCTCACTCGCCTCCGAAGGGCCAACCAGCGCCTCGAGCAGGTGCCCCGTAGGCGAGGACCTGGCACGTGCGCGGGCCCTTGCCGACGTTATCGGGACCGTTCCAGTCAGCCGCCATAATGAACAGCGTCTTGCCGTCGTCCCCGCCCAGTGTGCAGGCGAAACCAAAGCGATCGAGCTCAATCCGACTCGGAGCTCGCCGCCGCTCACTTCAACTGGCTGGTCATGTCAGCGCCGGTCAACCAGGCGATGTTGTTGGGCACCGACGGGCCGCTGGCGCCGGAGGAGATCGATCGCCATGCAAGCGGCGGCGTGCGCGCCTTCCTCGCCGCATATGGGAGGAACTGACGCCACACCCGAATCACCCTCGCTGGGGGATGCATGCCCAGCACGGCAGTCCTATGGTCGACTTTTGCAGCCCTGAATCAGGGTCCTCCTCCGCTCGAAAGGAAGTGAGCATGTCCGACAGGCCAGTGTTCCTTTACGCCGCCATCTACGACGAGATCGCCGACGCAGAGGCCGACTACGAGGCCGTGTTTGACCTTCACGCCGCGGGGGCGATCGGGACCTTCGACTCGGCGGTGATCCGTAAGGAAGAGGATGGAAAGGTCCGGGTGACGAAGACCGAGAAGCCGACTCAGCACGGCGCCTGGACCGGTGCCGGCGTCGGCGCCCTGGTTGGGCTCTTGTTCCCGCCCGCCCTCCTCGGGAGCGCGATCGTCGGCGCCAGCGCGGGCGGTTTGGTCGGTCACCTCTCGGGCGGGATTTCCCGCGGCGACCTCAAGGACCTCGGGGAGGAGCTCGAGGCCGGGAGTGCCGCCGTGATCGTCCTGGGCGAGTCCAGGATCGAGGAGCAGCTCGAGAAGGCGGTAAAACGCGCCAACAAGCTGATCGAGAAGCAGATCGACGCCGACGCCGACGAGCTGAAGCGCGAGATAGAGGCAGCAAGCCGAGCCGACGCCGGCTAGCTAGCGACCCCCTATCTGTGGCAGCAGCGCTCGAGTGCGGGTGACCTCGACCGGGGAGCTCTCCATGGGCGGTACCGCGTCTTCGGGGTGGCGCTCGAACCAGTTCGCGTAGCGGTTTGCGAGGGGGGCCGCCGTGAGGCCATGGGCGAACACCGACAATCCCACGGTGAGGTAGATCGCCAGGACGATCAAGTGCTCGTGGGGAAGCTGGGATTCCTCGATCACGATCAGGGCGAAGACGATGGAAGCCAGGCCGCGTGGCCCAAACCAGCCAAGAAAACCGAGCGTCGGCGGCCTGGCGCGCGAACCGAGCATCCCGATCGCGACGGGAACGATGCGCAGGACCGTCAGGCTGAGGGCGGCGTAGAGGACGAGCTCCCAGCTCAGCTCACCGAGGGCGGGACCCAGCAGAATGGCCCCGAAGAGGACGAAGGTGAGGCCGTTGAGCACGCCTCCGAGCTCCTCGGTTAGCCGGTTCATGTCCGCTGGGTCGCGCTTGATCGCTGCCCGGAAGGTCAGACCGGCAACGAATGCCGCGATGAACCCAGACCCGCCGAGCCCACTCGCGATGCCGTAGGCGAGGGCCGCACCGGCGGCAGGGATCACCTGCCGCCAGGTGCCTTCGATCAGGCTTTTCCGGCCGGCGAAGACCACGACCGCTCCAATCAGGAGCCCGGCGGCGACCCCTCCGACTACCCCGAAGCCGATCTCCTCGAGCAAAAGGGTGGCCGCGCTTCGTCCTTCGGCGATGTGCGATCCGACGTCCGCAGCGGCGACGGCGGCGAACAGCAGCGGTACGCAGATCCCGTCGTTGAGCCCACTCTCGACATTGAGCCCTTGGCGGATCCGACCCGGGACGCGCGGGTCCGTGACCACAGCCTGGCCAAGCGCGGCATCGGTGGGTGCCAAAACCACCGCGAGGATCAGAGCCTCGCCGAGCGTCATCTGATCGAAGATCAGCCCAGCTGCCAGGGCGCCCAATCCGATAGTCAGCGGCAAACCGATCCCGAGCAGGCGCAGAGGCAGCGAGATCTCGCGCCGCAACGCTCCGAAGTTGATGCGCGAGGCATCGGAGAAGAGGACCAGCGCCAGGGTTGCTTCGGCCAGTGCCCGTACGGTTGAGCTGGTGCTCGGGATATCGATTTCGTCGAGCACCCTGGGACCCACGAGCAATCCGATGGAGACGAACAGGATCGCGGGGGTGATGGGACTGCCCGCAACGCGCTTTGAGACCGCGGCGACTGCGATCAGGGCGAGCGCGATGATTGCCAGTGACCACTCCATCTCAGATCCGTTCAGTGGTGCGTGAAACGGTAGGCGCGCAGCCCTCGCGCCGTCGTCACCCCCATCGGGTGAAACCAAGTCGGGCCGAACCGCCCTCCCGGCGTGGGATGGGAACGCTGTCGTAGGCTTTTTCGCCGCGTGCCCGTCGCCCAAGTCCCTTTCGATCTCGCGGAGGTCAAGCTCGCCACGCCGCTCGCCCGGCCCGGCACCGTGGCGAAGGCCGATGTGATTGCAGAGCTCTGCGAGTCAAGCGCCCGTCTGGTGACGGTGATCGCGCCCGCTGGGTATGGCAAGACGACCCTGCTCGCAAAGTGGGCCGAGGCTGAGCCACGTCCATTCGCTTGGGTCGCACTCGATGGCCGAGACGATGACGACGCCGTCGTGTTCCTCCGTTACATCGCGGGCGCAGTCCACGGTGTTGAACCGCTGCCCGCCGAGGTGTTCGACGCTCTGTCGGGGCCGGGGGGATCGACCTGGTCCAAGCGGGTTCCGCGCGTCGGGAACGCGATCCGTGCGCTGGGCCGGCCATTCGTCCTCGTGCTCGACGATCTGCACGCCGTACGAAACTCGAGATGTCTCGACGTTCTGGCGGAGCTGGTGGAATACGTTCCCGCCGGGGCCCAGATCGCGATATCGAGCCGCGAAGAGCCGGCGCTGCCGCTCGGCCGCTGGCGGGCGCGGGGCCTGGTGGACGAAGTCGGCGTACCCGACCTGCAGCTGAACGAGGATGAGGCCCGGTTGTTGCTGGAGGCCGCGGGGGTCGAACTGGACCCCGGTGAGCTATCCGGGTTGACGCAGCGAACCGAAGGCTGGCCCGCCGGGCTTTATCTCGCGGCGCTCTCGTTGCAGGTCGGCGCACCAAGTTCGGCGACCCCGGCTGGTTTTACGGGTGATGACCGATTCATCTCCGACTACTTTCGCCACGAGCTCCTGTCGCGGCTACCGGCGGCGGACGCGCAGTTCCTCAAGCACACCTCGGCGCTGGATCGGATGTGTGCCGGTCTCTGTGACTCCGTTCTCGGGGCAACCGGATCCGCGAACAAGCTCGAGAGCCTCGAGCGCAGGAACTGCTTCGTGGTTCCATTGGACCGGCGCGGAGAGTGGTACCGCTACCACCATCTGTTCGCCGAGCTTCTGCGCAACGAGCTCGAGCGCAGCGAACCGAATGTGGTGGAAGAGCTCAACCGTCGGGCGATGGGCTGGTGCATCGCCAATCAGGAAACGGAGGCAGCCGTCGTCTACGGGCACGCGGCGGGTGAGACGGACACGGTCGCCGGCCTGGTCGACGCCGTTGCCCTCGGGGTGTACTACGACGGGCGAGTCGAGACCCTGGAGGAGTGGCTGGGCTGGTTCACCGACGACGAGTTGGTGCAATACCCGGCACTCGCCGTCTATGGAGCCTGGGTCCGAGCGCTGACGGGCCGGCCCGCGGAGGCCGGGCGGTGGCTGGATCTCGCCGACGGGGCGACCTCGACCATCCCGCTCTCCGACGGCTGCGAGATGGTCCAGCCGTGGGTGGCCAACCTGAGGGCCTGCATGATGGCCGACGGCGTCGAGCGGGCGCTCGACGACGCCAACCTTGCCCTGGAACATCTTCCGCCGGGCAGCGATTGGAGGCCGACCGCCCTGGTCACGCGGGGTACCGTCCATGCGCTCCTGGGCGCCACCGAGGGCGCGAACGAGGACTTCACGGCAGCGGTCAGTGCAGGAGGCACCACTGGCGCCTACGAGGTCGTCTACGTCGCGGAGGCGCAGCTGGCGCTCCTCGCCGCAGGGCAGGGGGACTGGGGCGAGGCGCGGCAGCATGCCCAGGCGGCCCGGACGCTGGTCGAGGATTCGGGCCTCGGGGACTACTCGTCGAGCGCGATTGCGCACGTGGTGACGGCGCGCGTCGCTCTACACGAAGCGAGACACGAGGATGCGCGCGTGGCGCTCGCTTGCGCGCACCGCCTGCGACCGATGCTCGACCACGGCATTCCCTGGCTGACCGTTCAGGTCGGCCTCGAGCTCACCCGCGCGCATCTCACCCTGGCCGAGCCCGGTGCCGCTCGCACGATCCTCACCGAAACCGAACGAGTGCTCGAGCTGCGTCCGGGATTGGGCTCCCTCGCCGACGAGACCCGGAAGCTGCACGACCTTGTGACAGCGACCTCCGGGGCCGATGGCGCCTGGGCGATGAGCCTGACCGCGGCAGAGCTCCGCCTGCTGCCCTATCTCGCCACGCACCTGACATTCCCGGAGATCGGCAGCAGGCTGTTCATCTCGCGCAACACGGTCAAGAGCGAAGCGGTGTCGATCTACCGCAAGCTCGGCGTCTCATCACGCAGTGGGGCGATCGAACGGGCTGTCGAGGTCGGCCTACTGGAGAGCTCCGTCTACCCGCCGCCCGCAAATCTCACCCCGGAGGGATGAGGCGGCAGCCGGCCCTGGCAGGTTGGATATGGGCTGGCACGAATGGACGACTACAAGCAGCACTTGCGACGGCTCGCGGTGCACGACGATGCGCTCGTTGAGGCGATCGCGGGTGGAACCTCGCTCGGGGGAGCGATCATCGACGAGAGGACGGGGGCACTCCTGCGCCTGGCCGCAACCGTCGCCGTCGACGCTGCCCCGTCTTCCTTCCAGCACGCGGTGGCGCACGCGCTTGCAGCGGGGGCGACAGCCGACGAGATCGTGGGGAGCCTCGAGGCGGTGAGCCCGGTGACAGGGGCTGCGCGTGTGGTCCAGTGCACCCCCAAGATCGCGCTCGCCCTCGGCTACGACGTCGAGGCCGCCCTCGAGCGGCTCGACCAGTGAGCTGACGGCACCGTCGTCAGATCCTGATCGCTGGACCCGAGCGAGCCGGAATCACCACTTCAGCTCGATCTCGAGCTCGCGCTCGTCGGTTTCCACCTCGAGCTCCAGCTTCAGCTCGACCTCGTCCGCAACATGCACTTTGAAGCGCACGCCTCCGCGCTCGAACTCGAGCGCGTTCGATCGCGCCAGCATATCGGCGAGTGTGTGCAGCTTCGCGGCGGCTTCCTCCCGACCCAGGGTTTCCTTCTGCTCGATCTCGATGATTTCCATCGGGCCTCCTTCATTGGTGGTTGGTCAACGTGCTTTGGGCCTATCTTGCTGCGGTCGGCCTCGGGGCCCGCGGCCGGCCGCGATGCGCGCGAGCAGGCGAACGCTGTCGACGGTCCCTTCGGGCAGGAGCGCCGAGGGTGAGGCCCCGGGGTGCCCTGGGGCGATACGCACCCGCAGCACCCCCGGCTGGATGCGGAATCGCAGGGGTGGGTCGAGGCGCACCGCCTCACCGTCGATTCCGGCGGGCACGACGTGGTCAGCGTTGACTTCGAACGTCGGAGCGCTCCACTCGCGGACCGGTCGTTGGGGCAGGCGCCCGCCCTGGCCGCGGCCCGCGGGTGCCCCGGTGATGGCGATTCCGAGGAGCCCATCTTCGATCGTGGGTCGGGTCCCGGATCCGACCGCCCGTCCCAGCCGGTAGCGATTGTTTGAGACCAGGATCGCGGCGCCGGAGCGATGCTCGTGCCCACCCGGCCCCCTCCAGCGCAGATCGAGCCCCGCGCCCTCGGGGCCGAGGGTGTCGGGCATGGTGTCGATCAGGGTGCGGAGCTTCGCGTCCCGGTAGCCCGCCCGCTGAACCGCCTCCGCGTAGAGACCCAACGAGACGTTGTTGACGAACACGCGCCCATTCACCTCCGCAAGGTCCACCCGGCGCTCGCGACCGTCAACGAAAGCGTCGAGGGCGCCGACTACGTCGTCGCGGTCGACACCGAGGTCGAGGGCAAAGTGATTTCGCGTTCCCGCCGGCACACATGCGTACGGAAGGTCGAGTTCCGCGGCGATGGCGGCGACGATCGCCTGCGAGCCGTCGCCGCCGGCCATCGCGACAGCGTCGGCGTCCCGGGCGATCGCATCCCGGACGATCGCCTCCAAATCCTCGCCGGGAACGAGCTCGATCGGCTCGATGCCTCGCGCCCGGGCCTCAGCGGCCAGCGAGAACTGCTCCGCCTTGCCACCCCCGGATCGCGGATTGAAGATCAGGACGGGGTGTTGCGGGCGCGATACGGACCGAAGATGCGGGCTCCCGCTCACGGCCGTTCGCGCGCACGCGCTGGCGGCCACGAGTGCGCCAACGATAATCGCGATCTCGACCGCGCGCTCGTCCACAACCAACAGGATCGCCACGGCGAGCGCGATCGCCGCCACGGAGAGGCCTGCGACGCGGACGACGCCGCGGCGCAACAGTCCATGCCAGCCCGAAAGTCCCGCGATGCACACCAGTCCGAGGACGATCAGGCCCTGCGGGAATTCCTGCACCGCAACGACAAGGGCGAGTACCAGGGCCGCCACGCCGAGCACGAGGGCGCTGAGTGCAGCAATTCGCCTATGCATCTACGACCCGTAACTTAAGCCTGCCCGGAGCACATACATCGTCCAGAGAGGATGAACCGGGTAAGGCGATGAGAACCGCGGGGCGCCGCGGTCCATCCAGACGAAGCGCGAATATGAGCGGAGGAGAATCGAGATGAGCAAGCTGATCGTGTCCGAGTTCGTGAGCCTCAACGGCATCATGGAAGCGCCGGGCGGGGAGCCGACGCACCCCCACGCGGGTTGGACGTTCGAGTCGACCTATGGCGAGGACCACTTCGCGTACAAGAGCGAGGAGATCCAGGAGGCAGAGTCGTTGCTCTTGGGGCGCAAGACCTACGACGGGTTCGCGGCCGCCTGGCCCGAGCGGGAGGGCCCGTTCGCCGACAAGATGAACTCGATGCCGAAGTACGTCGTCTCCTCAACGCTGACGAACCCCGAATGGGACAACACGACGGTGCTTTCCGGCGACGCCGTCGAGGAGGTCGCGAGGCTGAAGGAGGCGAACGATGGCCCGATCCTCATCAACGGCAGCGCCCAGCTGGTCCATGCTCTCGCCGAGGCGGATCTGGTGGACGAGTACCGCGCGATGGTCCACCCCGTGCTGGTCGCCGACGGCCTGCGGATGTTCCCGGACCCCGGCGACATGAAAAAGCTCAAGCTGAGCGACGTCAAGAGCTACGACTCGGGGGTCGCGCTCATGATCTACACGCCGGCCACCAGCTGACAGCAAGCTCGGAAACCGCAGAGAGGAACGCTCCGCCACGGCGCCGGAGTGACGATCGAGAACGCCAAGCGATCCCGATTCTCTGCCCTCGACCGGGTCACGTGGCCGAGCGATTCGCTGAGCGATTCGACGGTCGGCACCCCGCCATCGTCTTTGCCGCGGCGCTGGTCTTGGGCTTCGTCGTAGTCGCCACGCTCTCGATCGGGCTCGGGCTGCTGGTTACGGACGTGCTGATTCGAAACGGCGCGATCGCCTCTGCCGACGAGGGCTTCGTGACCTCGGTGGTAGCCGAGAGGACCGGCTCGCTGACCGATGCTTCCGAGGTCGGCTCGACTGTGGGGTCGATCGTCCTCAGTGTCCTGGCCGCCCTGGTCGCGATCGTCTTCGCCTTTCGCCGGCAGTGGCTCATCGCTGCGTTCGCGGCGTTCGTACCGCTCGTGGAATCCGGCCTCTACCGGGTCACGAGCCTCGCCCAACCCAGGCTACGCCCCGACGTCCATCGGCTCGAGAACCTCCCGGTTGACGCCAGCTATCCGTCGGGTCATACGGCCGCCTCGGTAGCGGTATATGCCGGTCTCGTCCTCCTGCTGACGTCCAGGATCACCGACCGGCGCGTGCGCTGGCTCGCGTGGGCGGTGGCGGTCCTGGTTCCCGCCTTCGTCGCGATGTCGCGTATCTATCGCGGCATGCATCATCCACTCGACACCGCCGGCGGAGTGCTGGTGGGCCTCGGGGCCATCACTATTGTGCTGTTCGCCTGCCGCGCCGCCGGTGCGGCCGAGGTGATCCGGAGCAAGTACTGATCATGTGCCACAGGAAGACATGAGCGAAGCGCCGCGGCCAGTGCGCAGGGCACAGGAACAGGGTGAGGCGGTCTCGCAAACACGTGGGTTCGAATGGTTCGCGCGCTCCGGTCTCGTGGCACGCGGCTTCATCTACGGGCTCATCGGGGTCCTTGCGCTACAGGTGGCGGTTGGCGCCGCCGGTGGCAGCACCACGAGCCAAGAGGGGGCTCTGTCCGAGATCGCCCAACAGCCATTTGGCATGTGGCTCTTGATCGCGACGGCGATCGGGCTCGCCGGCTATTCGACTTGGCGGCTCGTACGCGCCGCCGTCGGTCACGGCCCTGAGAGCGACGACAGCACCTTCGATCGCATCGGTGGCGTCGTCAGCGGCATCGGCTACGCGTTGCTCTGTATAGCGGCCGTCGAGATCCTGGTCGGCTCGGGCAGCGGCTCGGATGGCGCCTCGCAGCCCACGAGCGATGTGCTCAGTTGGACCGCGGGAGTCTGGATCGTCGGAATCGCGGGGGCGCTTGTCATCGGTGAGGGTCTCGACCAGGGCTACAAGGGATTGAGCAAGAAGTTCCTCGAGAAGTCCAAGACCGAGGAGATGAGCCCACACGTCGAAAAGACGTTCACCAGACTCGGAATCTTTGGTCACCTGGCGCGAATGGTGGTCTTCGTGCTGATCGGCTACTTCCTGGTGAAGGCCGCGATCGACTACAACCCCGACGCAGCGATCACGCTCGACGGCGCGCTCTCAAAGCTCGCCCAAGCCTCCTACGGTCAGATCCTGCTCGGAGTCGTGGCAGCAGGCCTCATCGGCTTCGGCCTCTACTCGTTCGCCGACGCCCGCTATCGCAAGATCTGAGGCTGCAAAGCCGGGCCTCACCCTGAGCCTCCCAATGAGAGCGGGCTCGCATGCCGCGGCTCGTAGAGGGCGAGCTCGCTGCCGCCGGGCAGGCGAAGCGCGGTCACGAGTCCGAAGCCTTCGTCGCTGATCTCTCGAATGAGCTCGACCCCCTTGCGCCTCAGCTCGGCGACCGTCGCATGAACGTCATCGCACATCAGGTAGAGCTCATGGCCCCCATCCTCGTCGGTCGGATGGACCGCGAGTTCGGCGGGTGGCAGGGCGAAGATCAGCCAGCCGCCGCCAGCATCGACCGAGCGGAGATCGAGGACGTCGCTGAGGAATGCTCGATCCGCTTCCGCGTCCCGGCTGAAAATGATCGCGTGGACGCCGCTGATCACCGCGTGCTTCCGATCGCTGCGACATAGATCGCCGCGGGATTTCCGGCTTCCCAGCCCGGCAGCGGATCAATGGTGTCGATCTGGATGAAACCAGAGTGCTCCCAGAAAGCTCGAGTGGCCACGTAGGGCTCATAGTCAGCACTGCGGTCGAGCGACTTGGTCTCGATGACCCGGATCCCGTCGCTGGCGAGCTCCCCGATCAGCCGGTCGACGAGAAGGGTCCCGATCCCGTCACCCCGTCGGTCAGCCTCGACGGCGATCCAGAGGATCTCAGCGGCACGGTCCGACCGGCGCTCTGCGACAGCGAAGGCGACGACCGCATCCGCCTCGGTAATGACCCACCCGTCGTGGTCTCGAAGATCGGCTTCCACCTTCCTCGGAACGTCAGAAGTGAAGTGATCGGGGAGTCGGCTCACGATCTCCATGCAGGCCGACACGTCCCTGGACGTCGCGGCTCGCACTTTCCTCATGACGCGATCCTCGCAGCTTCCGCCCCATCGACTGAAATCGGCTCCGCCCGGCTCGTGAAGGGCTGTTGCTCGCAGCTAGCGCACGCCGTGATCGAACACGGCGGGCGCCGAGCGCCCGCGTTCACGTTGCGCACCCGCGGCACTGCCTGGCGCGTCCTCCGGTGACAAAGGCTGAATCCGCCCAGCTTCCTGGCGCGCCCGCCTGATGATCGCCGCAGCCTCCTGCTCCGCTTCCACGCGCACACGCTCCGCCGCGGCCTCGGCCTCAGCGAGGATCGCCGCCGTCTGGCGGCCCACCCGCATGAGCTGCTGCCTCACCAGGTCGGCCCGCGCCGGATCGCCCTGTCCGGTCTCGAGCCACTGCGCAAGCCGATCGTGGAACTGATCGACCGCCCGTTTGCTGTAGCCACGCCGGACGACCGGGAAGCTCACCCTGCGAATTCGATCCACAGTGAGCCGGTCCACGGGCTCGCCAGTCCTCAGGCCCCGACCTGCTGCGGCTTGGCCGGCTTCTCGGAGGTGGGACGGCCGGCTGCCGCAGCGGCCTCATCGTTCGGTTCCCCTTCGCCGCGCTCCACCGGGTCGAGCTCGCGTGGTTGGGCGAACGGATCGGAGCCGTCCTTGGGGGTGTGAGCTGCGGCCGCCGCCCGGAGCCCCTGGGAGAGGCTGTTCGCGTCGGTGATCACGGCGTTCCGGCGACCGACGAGGTCCGCGATCACCGCCTCGATCTCTCGGCGACGCCTCACTCCGTCGTTCACGATCCGCTTCGCCTTCGCCTCGGCCGCCTCGATCAGCTCCGCCGCACGAGTCTCCGCGACGGTCTGCTTGCGCCCCGCGTCCACGTCAGCTGCCGACCGCGTGGTCTTCGCGTATGTGTCGGCGGCGCCCCGCGTCTCCGCAGCGTAGGTGTCTGCGTCCCCCACCGACTTCTCCGAGTAAGCGTCCGCATCGCCACGGACCTTCTGCGCGTAGCCGTCCGCCTCATCGCGGGTCCGGCTCGCAACGGTTTGGGCTTCGCCGACCATTTCGTCGGCCTCCCGCTCAGCGTCGCCGCGCAGCTGCTGGGCGGTGTCCTCGGCCATCGCGAGAACTGCGGCCGTCCTTTCGCCAACTCGCTCGATCTCCCGCTTGACGACGTCCGCGCGGGCCTGGTCGCCACCTCCCGTCTCAAGCCAGTCCGCCAGCCGCGTGAGAAATTTCTCGACCTCGGCTGGGTCATAGCCCTTGCGGACGAGCGGGAAGGTTGCGCTTCGGATCTTTTCGGCGCTGTTTTGGTCCAACTCCGGCCTCCTCAAGCCATGCGGTCATGTCCGCCCCCGCGCCGGCCAGGACCAGGTTGCCAGGCGCGGCATCATACCTCCGACCGGACGCAGGGCAGGTTCACGGTGAACTGTCGCCAGGGAAATCGAGTCGCCTGGATTCAAAGCAGGAGAGCGGATCAGCCGCTACACGGGGCGGGGATCACCACGGTCGACCGTGCGGACGGCAGCCTGGACCGCTGGGCCGATCAACAACGCGAAAGCGATCGTCCCGGCGCCGAAGGTCCCCCCGAGGAGGATGCCCAGGGCGAGAGCGGTCACCTCGATTGCCGTCCGCACAAGCCGAAGGGAGCGACCTGTGCGTCGGCTGAGACTGGTCATGAGACCGTCGCGTGGGCCTGGCCCCAGGCGCATGGTCAGATAAAGGCCACTCCCCAGCGCGACGCAGGCGATCCCGCCGGCCACGTAAGCGATCTCTCCGGGCAGGTCCGCACTGGGGAGCACAGGCAGCATCACGTCAATCGCGACGCCAACGAGGATTGCGTTCATCACGGTGCCGAGCCCCAGCGCCTGCTTCAACGGGATCCAGCAGAGTAGGACGATCACGGAAATCACGATCGTCGCCACGCCAATCGTAAGCGGGGTCTGGACCGCCACCCCCTCGGCGAGGACCGTCCACGGCGTGTTGCCCAGGCCGGATTCGACGATCATCGCCTCGCCGGTGCCGAAGATCCACAGACCTCCGATCAGGGTCAGGAACTGAGGGAGGCTCGGCTTCCACACGGAGTCACAGGTTCCCTGGAGGTTGACGCGGCTGAGGTGCTTGGAAACCGGAAGGGAACCTGCGCTGTCCTCTCCACTTCCAATTTATAGCGCGCCGAAGGCCTTCATGAACCCCTGATGCGTGCCGTATAAACGCCGGCCCAGGCGCCAGAAGCAGCGAAATGGAAGGAGCTAGATGCTTGTGATGGCCGAACATGCGGTGGTGATCGCCGGAGGAGGTCCGACAGGGCTGATGCTGGCGGGCGAGTTGGCGTTGGCGGGCGTGGACGTTGCGATCGTCGAGCGGCGCGCCAGTCAGGACCTCGCCGGCTCACGCGCAGGTGGTCTGCTCTCACGCACGATCGAGGTCCTCGATCAGCGCGGAATCGCGGATCGGTTCCTCTCAGAGGGGCAGGTGGCCCAGGTCGGGCGCTTCGCCGATACCCCGCTGGACATCAGCGACCTTCCCACCCGGCATCCCTACGCGCTCGGGCTCTGGCAGAACCACATCGAGCGCATCCTGGCCGATTGGGTCGGCGAGCTGGCGGTGACGATCTACCGCGGACGTGAAGTGACCGGTATCGCGCAGGACGGCACCGGCGTCGTCGTCGAGCTGTCCGACGGCGAGTCGCTGCGGGCGCAGTACCTCGTCGGGTGTGACGGCGGGCGCAGCCTGGTCCGAAAAGCGGCCGGCATCGAGTTCCCCGGGTGGGATCCGACAACGAGCGCCTTGATCGCCGAGGCCGAGATGGCGGAGGAGCCGGAGGAATGGGGCACGCGCCAGGACGCGATCGGCACCCATGGCCTCGGCAGAGTGGACTACGAGATCCGCGACGGCGAGATCATCTGGGCGGACGAGGGGCCGGTGCGGGTCATGGTGACCGAACAGCACGTCGGGGCCACCAGCGAACCCACCCTGCGCGATCTCAGCGAGGCGCTCGTCGCCGTGTACGGGACCGATTACGGGATCCACAGTCCCACCTCGATCTCCAGGTTCACCGATATGACCCGGCAGGCCGCGACATACCGGGACGGCCGGGTCCTGCTGGCCGGCGATGCCGCACACGTCCATGCCCCGGACGGCGGGCAGGGCCTCAACACCGGCGTGCAGGACGCGGTGAATCTGGGATGGAAGCTGGCCCAGGCGGTCGACGGGACCTCCCCGGAGACCCTCCTCGACACCTATCACTCCGAACGCCACCCGGTCGGTGCCCGCGTGCTGCGAAACACGATGGCGCACGTCGCCCTCCGCCGTCCGGACGAACGCACGGCGGCCCTGCGCGAGACCATTGCCGAGCTCCTCACCAGCGACGAGCCACGCACGTGGTTCGCCGCGATGATGTCCGGCCTCGACATCCACTACGACCTCGGCGAAGGGCACCCGCTGCTCGGGCGCCGCATGCCCGACCTCGACCTGGTCACCACCGACGGCTCGGTGCGGGTCTTCACCCTGCTGCACGATGCCCGCCCGGTACTCCTCAACCTCGGTGAGCCCGGCGGCTTCGCCATCACTTCATGGGCCGATCGCGTTCAGTTGATCGACGCCGAATACGTGGGTCCGTGGGAGCTTCCGGCCCTCGGTGCGGTCACTGCTCCCACGGCCGCGTTGATTCGGCCCGACGGATACGTGGCCTGGACTGGAGACCTCACCGACCTGGGGCTCGCAGAGGCGCTGACCAGCTGGTTCGGACCGCCGAAGGCGGCGTAGCTCATTCGATGAGGGCTCGTGATGCCGTCCTGAGGCGGTCCTAGCCTAGGCTGCGATGGTCGAGATCATCGCCGGCCTCGGCCCAAGCGAGCGCCGCCGCGCCGCCGAGCTGCGCAAGGCAGGACGGTTCTTCTGGATCGACGCGACAGCAGGGTCGATCGAGCGCCAAGCGCTGCGCCAGGTCCTGTTGCTCGATGAGGCTGCCCTGACGAGGCTGCTCGACTCCGACCCTGATGCGCCGCCTTCGCGCAGGATTCACATTGATGGAAAGCAGGTTGTCTTTGCGATGACCTGCTTCGGCGAGGAGGGCGACCATGAGCGGATCGACGTGCGGGTCCTTGTCCATGGCGACTTCCTGCTCACGATCCATGAGGGAAAAGCTTCGCTCGCCGAGCGGCTCGGCGTCAAGGTGGCCGAGGGCCGCAGCGAGCAGTACGCGGTCTACGCGGTGCTCGACGGCTTAGTCGCCACCGCGTACGACCGGCTCAACGAGCTTGAGCTGGAGCTCCAGGAGTTGTCGTTGGCCGCGGCGACGATGCGCGACGTGCGCGTGCGTACTGCCACCCTGCGGCGGATCAGCGCGGGGCTGACGGAGATGCGTCGTCGGCTCGGTCCCCAGCGCGGCGTCTTCGAGCGGATCAGTGAGGAGATTGGCCGAATCGAGGGGCTCGAGTCCGACAGCGAGAACTACTTCGAGCGCATTCGTGGCCAGATCGGGGACCTCGTCGACGCGATCGACGCCGCCGGGGACGCATTGGCAAAGCTGATCGACCTGCGGCAGAACGAAATCATCTACCGGCTGACGGTTGTGGCGACCGTCTTCCTGCCGCTGACCTTCATTGTCGGGTTCTTCGGGATGAACTTCGGCTGGATGGTGCGCTCCATCAACACCTTGCCTGCGTTCGTCCTGCTTGGAGTCGTATTGCCGGTGCTGCTCGTGGGGGGAGGCTGGGTCGTGGTGCACCTGCGTGCCGGGCTTGGCGACGACGGGGGCGATGAGCCCGTCAGTGATTAGCTAGCCCTCGCCGCCACTGCCTCCGGCCGGCTGGCAATGCGCCGCAGGGGTCTAGGGTTGGGATTGAGACCAGTGGCAAGCACGACTCGAGCGCCGAAGGATCGGCCGCAGCGGCTTTGGCGGCGGGTCGTCGTCCGTCCGCAGCCGGTGCCGACGAACCTGCCAAAGTGGCTGGTGGGCGACTGGAATCCGGTTGTCCGGGACCCGCTCGACCTGCTCCGCCTGGTCCCCCTCGTCGGCGCGATCGTCTCGATCGTGATCGGGGAGACGACCCACACCGTCGAGATGTTCGGCGGCTTTCTCGTCGTGCTGGTGCCGCGGATTCTCAACGTGCAGAGGCCATTCGACCTGGTCTTCCAGCTCGGAATGAACCTCGCCATCTGGGGCAACGTCTTCGGCCTCTTCGATGCGATCTACGGCTATGACAAGGTGGTTCACTTCCTGCTTCCGTGCGGCTCGGCGATGATGGCCTACATCGCCCTCTGTCACTTGAGGCTGGTCCCGGACTTAAGCGACGACGCGGGGCTGCATGACCGAGTCGGGATGGTCGTCGTGACGCTCGCCTTCGGCCTGGCGATCGGCGGCCTGTTCGAGATCTGGGAATGGTTTTCGAACTCCGTGTTCGGCACCGAGATGTTCGTCACCTACGGCGACTCGATCGGCGACCTGATCGACGATGCGCTGGGCGCGCTCGCCGGCGGCCTGATCCTGCTGATCTGGACCGGCCGCGGCTGGCGGACCTGGCGCGCTCCCGGCGCCGCCCTCCGCGGCGAGGAGCCGATGCCACCCGCCCCTTCGAAGCGCGACTCGGACGCGCTCACCCGCCTCGGCGACGCGCTCGCCCGCTGGCGCCCGCCCCGCGGCCACGAGAGTGAGGAGATGCGTCCGTATCCGACCCTGCCCCGCTGGCTCGTCGGCGACTGGGGACCGGTGATCCGGGACTCCATCGACGTCGTCCGGCTCAGCCTCGTTGCCGGCGCGCTGATCGCGCTCGCGAGCGGCGACGTCGATCACGCCCTCCGCTTCGTCGTCGGGCTTGCCGGCTCCCTCATCATTCGCTGGGCCGAGGCCCCCCGGCCATTCGATGCCGCATTCGCACTCGCGATGGCCTTCCAGGCCTGGGGCGCGTTCGCGGGGGCGTTCGACTCGGTCGACGGCTACGAAACGGCCGCGCGCATCCTCTCCTCCGCGGCGTTCGCCGCCGGCTTCTACCTCGTCCTCGTCCGCCTCCGTGTGGTTCCCGACCTGCAGGGCAACACCGACCTCCACGAGCGCACCGGCATGCTCCTCACTGCCACGAGCCTCGGCTTCGGCGTCGCGATGCTCTACGAGGTGGGCGCATGGGCTGCCCACGGCCTCTTCGACGCCGAGCCGCTCACCTTCGACCAGCTGATCGCGAACATTTCGATCTCCTTCTTTGCGTCACTCGCCGGCGCGATCTTCCTGGTCATCTGGGATCGCCGCGGCTGGCGGACCAGGCGCGTCCCCGCCTCGATGCTCGTCAAGCCGAAGGCGGCCTAGCCCGCGCGCAGGTAAATCGGATTGCTGGCGAGCCACAGCCGCTCGCGCCCGGGTTCATCCAGCCATGCCTCGAGGCGGTAGCAGCCTGCATCGGTCACCTCCACCTCGAGCCGATCGCCCTCCTCGTCGGCGACCGGCTGCCCGTCCTTCAGCAGCCGCAACCGCGCACGCCGTGGCACGATTGCTCGCAGTGCCCAGTCCCCCGGCTCCGCCTGCGCCCCCATCGCCACGGGGCCCCCGCCCCCCTCCGCCCAGAAGCGGAAACCCCGCCCCGGCGCGAGCGCCTCGAAGGACACATAGCAGCGGCCGTCGCAGAGCGCCTCATAGATCGCACGGCGATCCGTCGCAAGCTTTCCGCTCGGCGCCGCGGGCAGCAGCACGTGGGTCTGCAGCAGCGCGAAGTACCGCGCGTTTGGCATCGGCGAGCGCACCCTCCCGCGCAGCCTGAACCCCTTCTGATGCGCGTCGAGCCCACCGATCGCCGGCACCCGGCGCCGTCGGCACAGGCGGTCCCACGTCTCGAGGTGGCGCGCCGGCGGACCGTTCAGAAACCGCATCGGGTCGCGCAGAAACGCCGTCGCCTCCCGCGGCGATCGCCACGCCTCGGCGGAGTCCGTTTCCAGGCTCCACAGCTCGATCCCCGGTGATGCCTCGTCGTCGAGCAGGTCCCAGCCATGTGGCGGTGCGATCACCTTCGACATCCGCGAGCCCTCCGAGAAGGGATGCGCGGCGAACGAGATCCCGCCTGCCTCCCGCACCGCTTCGAGGATCTCCCGCTCGCTCCGTCCAGCGTGATCGATCTCCTCGTCGACGCCGAAGACGAGGAGGTGGCCGCCCTTCGGCGAGACCTCGTGGCCGACCAGGATCAGGACCCGGCCATGCCAGCCTTCCTCGCCCTGCCGCCGCGCCTCCAGCGTGTCGTGGTCGGTCAACAGCACGCAGTCGGCGCCCGCCTCGCCGGCCGCCTCCACCAGCTCGTCGACCGTCGCCGTCCCGTCTGAGTAGGTCGAGTGAACGTGGGCCACGCAGGCGAGCCCGTGCAGCCCGAGCGGGTCCTCCACGGCCGGCGCTCAGACGGTCGCGGGGAGCGGAGTGGCGGCGCGCCGGCGGCGCGCGACGATCGCCCCACCGGCGCCCAGCAGGGCGAGCGCACCACCGATCGCGATCGCCGGTGCGAGCGCGCCATCGGCGATGACTCCGCCGAGCGCGGTATAGGCGAGGATCCGCGGCGCGCCACCCAGCGCGCTGCCGGTGAGAAAGTCGCGCAGCCGGATCCGTGTCAGACCGGCCGCGTAGTTGAGAATCGTCGCCGGCGCGGCAGGGGCGATCCGGATCAGGGCGATCGACAGCACCGGCCGCTTCTCGACCTTGCCCTTCAAGCGCTCGAGCCGCGGCCCGCACAGCGCCTCCGCGGGCCCCCTTCCCAGCCGCCGCGCGATCAAGAACGCGATACCCGATCCGAGCAGCGCGCCGCCCAGCGCGACGGGCATCCCCGCCGGACCGAGCAGGAGGCCGGTCGCCGCAGCCAGCAGCGTGCCCGAGACGAGCGCCGGCGTCAGCAGCACCCATGCGCCGAACGCGCCGGCGGCCAGAACCGCCACCGGCAACGCGGCGAGCTCCGCCACGGCGTCGGGGTCGTGCGGGAGGAACGCGAAGGCGGCGCCGAAGGTTGCGGCGATGGCGAGCGCGAGCAGCAGCAGGCGCCATCTGGCGCGGCGACGGATGTCGTCCTGACTATCCACGCGGATGCACACTAGCGCCGGCTCTTTAATGAAACCCTTAGCGCCGACATGTCCCCGCCCTCGACCGTCGCTCGCGCACGATGCCGGTGAGCCGGGCGAGCCCCACGCCGATCAGCGAGCCCGCGATGACGTCCGCGGGAAAGTGGACGCCGGTGTGTACGCGCGAATAGGCGACGGCGGCGGCGAGGGTGTGGAGCGGGGTGCCGGCGCGCGGCTCGACTCTTGTCACGCCGGTCGCGAACGCGAACGCAGACGCCGCGTGGCCGGAGGGGAACGAGAGCGACATCGGCATCCGCACGTGCCGGGCGCTGAGCTCGTCGCGCTCCGGGCGCGGCCGCCGGGAGATTGGCTTCATCGCCGTGTTGACGATCGCCGACGTGACCCCGATCGCGACGAACCCCTCGATCGCCGCCCGCCTACCCCGGCTGCCGCCGAACAAGCTGAGCAGGGCGGCGGTCCCGAACCAAAGACGGGAGTAATCGGCCGCCCCCGAGAGCCGCGACATCGCCTGATCCAGGGGCGGGATGTCGATCCGGGCGACCGCCGCGTAGGCGGCGGCGTCGATGCGCTCCGCGTCAGCGAGCCAGTCACGTGAGCTCACGGGGAATGGATCGTAGGCGCCGCCGCCGGCTCTACGCGATCGGCGCGTTGCTGCTGACCCCGCTCGCCGTCCTAAACGCGGTGGGCTACGCCGCCGACGATCCGCAGCAGGCGTTCGGCATCCTCCTCACCCTCTCGCTGGCCGTCGCTCTCGCCGCCTTCGCTCTCGTTCGGCGCGGCGTTGTGCGGGTCGTGGGGCTCGTCCTCGCCGGGATGTTCGCCCTCGGGGTGGTGGAGGAGCTGTTCGACAGCCGCGTGGTCAACCGCCTCATCGTGATCGCCCTGCTCTGGGCCGCCGTCTCGGCCGCCTGCGCCGCGTTCACGATCCACGTCCCGCTGCCCAGCGCACCCCGTCCGCGGCGGTCGTTCCTCTTCGTCAACCCCCGATCGGGAGGCGGGAAGGCCGAGCGTTTGAACCTCGCGGACGAGGCGCGCGAAAGGGAGATCCAACCCGTTGTGCTTGGCCCGGACGATGATCTCGCGGAGCTCGTCGAGGCGGCGGTGGCAGACGGCGCGGACGCCCTCGCGATGGCAGGCGGCGACGGCTCCCAGGCCATCGTCGCCGAGGCGGCTGCGCGGCACGATCTGCCATTCGCATGCATCCCGTCGGGCACCCGCAACCACTTCGCGCTCGATCTCGGAGTCGACCGCGACGACCCGGTCGGCGCGCTCGACGCGTTCGTCGACGGCGGCGAACGGGTCGTCGACCTCGCGGCGGTGAACGGGCGCGTGTTCGTCAACAACGTGTCGCTCGGCTTCTATGCCTCCGCGGTGCAGCGCGACAGCTATCGCGGCGCGAAGATCCGGACGCTGCTCAGCACCGCGCCGGAAGTGATCGGCCCCGCGGGAACCCCTCCCGACCTGCGCTGGACCGGGCCCTATGGCGACACGCACACCTCGGGACGCGCCATCCTGATCTCCAACAATCGCTACCGGCTCGGCCCGGTGGTGGGCTCCGGAACCCGCCCCCGAATCGACGACGGCCGACTCGGGATCGTCATCGTCGGCTCACCCCCGCGCGGGCTGCGAAGGCTCGTCCCCCGCCGCCTCTGGTCTGAATGGTCGCCACACCACTTCGAGGTCGACTCGGCGGAGCCGGTGCCCGCCGGAATCGATGGCGAAGCGGCACTGCTTGACCCGCCGCTGCGCTTCCGCAGCATCCCGGGGCTCCTCCGAGTTCGCATCTCCCCGCACCACCCGGGAGACTCGCCCTCGGCGAGCCAGCCCGACTCGATCGGCGAGGGCCTCCGCAAGCTCGTCGCGATTGCCCGGGGCCGTGAGATCGACCAGCCAGTGCCCCGCGCGGCTAACCGCCGCGTTCCGGCTTGACCCTAGGCGGACACGGGATCGCCGTCTTCTGTGCAGGGGTGAGTCACCTCTTCGCCCTCAGCGTGTGACTCCTCCTCGATGACCCTGAGCACCTCCTTCATCTCGATCGGCCTGATGCTTCCGCTTTCATCCGCGAAGGGGTGGTCCAAGAACCACACCAGCAGCAGCGTCGCCGTCGCCATGGCGGCGACGGAAGCCACCGCGCTCGCCTGAACGCCGAAGCTGCCCCGCCGGTTGGCGCCCAGCACGATCCATCCGATCGTGAGCAGCGCCCCCAGGATCAGCACGAACCACATCGGAGGCGGCGTCACGCGGACGGCTTCGGCAAGCCTGATGCGCCGACCCTCGATGCGTGTGTCCTGTTCCATCAGGAGCTGCCGGAACGCGGCCTCCTCGACCAGCGTGCGAACACGGACTTCGAACGCCGCCTTTCTGAACCGGCTCCCCCAGTCGGTCACGACCGGGCTTCCCTCGCCGCCATCGCGCATCGCCGGCCATCCCTGCTCGATCACGGCCCGCCCGTAACACACCAGCGTCCCCTCCAGGAGCTCATGCTCCTCCGGCGTGAACGCCTCCGCGGTGCGGGTGAGCTCCAGGACCGCTTGGGCCTCCTGCTCGGCGCCTCTCTTCGCGTCGTTGTAGCTGTCGTACGCCTGGAGCACCACGAATCCGAGCAGGATCGCGAACGCGATGCCGAGGAAGTCGAACGCCCTGCTGTGCTCGCCGAGCTCCGACGAGAAGCGTTCGTTCATCGGGTTGCGCCGGGCCAGCCACAGCATGCCGCAGGCGGCTGCGGCCACCGCGATGATGATCCCGGCGAGCGCGAAGAGGTTCATCTACGGCTTAAGGCTCGCGTGTCCGGCCGGCGGCGTCAAGGCCACGCACCTGCGGAAATGAGCGCGAGCTACCGCTTTCTCGTCCTCAGCGGCTATCCCGCTTGCGCGTTGGCAGCTTCCAGCCGGGGCTGCGGGAACTGGGAGCTGTCCGGATAGCGCTGGAAGTAGTCTTGATCTTCGGCCTCGGCCTCCAAGAAGGGGCCGGCCTCGCTGATCTCGGTCGCGACCTTGGGCCAGAAGCCTGCGGCCTCGACGTCGGCGATCGTGTCCTCGGCGACCTGGCGCTGCTCGTCAGTCGTACAGAAGATCTCCGAGCGATACATGGAGCTCACGTGGCGTTCGTCAAGGTCGGGTCGGTGGATCTGGAAGAAGAGCTCGAGGACGTCCCGGAAGGAGGCCCTGTCGGCGTCGAAGACGAGCTCGATCGCCTCGGCGTGCCCACCCGGCTCGTCCTCAGTCGGGTTGTCGGTGTCGCCACCGGTCCACCCGGCCCGGATCGAGATGACTCCCTCGCAGTGACGCATCAGCTCCTGCGTGATCCAGCAGCAACCTCCCGCGAGGATCGCGGTCTCGGTGTTCTCGCTCATGGCCTTGTCCTTCCTCCGAAGTTCTGTCGACACTACCCTCGGAAGGCCCGCCGGTCAAACGTACCTCTGCCCGAGGTCCCGACCGCTGCTTAATCGAGTCGTCACGTCACCTCGGCGAGGAACTCTTCGAACAGTTCGACGTAGCGGTCGACGTCCTCGGCGGTGTGGGCGACCGAGACCGTCGGCCCCAGCCACCATCCGGATTCCCAGACGCCGCGGTTGGCCATGAACACGCGGATCAGCGCCCGCAGCCCTGGGTCGTCGGCGGCCCGCGAGGCGGCGCCGTCTGCGGGCGGCTCGGGGGCGAAGAAATAGGAGGCGTGAGCCCCATACTGCACCACGCTCCAAGGCACGCCGGCCCGCTCGATCGCCCGCCGCAGCCCTTCGGCCATCCGCTCGCCGAGCGAGGCGGTGCGCTCGAAGGCCTCCTCGGTGAGGACGTCGAGCAGGGCTGCGCGCCCGGCCGCAAGCGAAAGGGCGTTCGCGAACAGCGTGCCGCCGGTGGCGACTTCGGCGACGGCGATCCCCATTGCCCGGTGCGATTGCTCGGGCGGCGCGATCAGTGAGGCGATCTCGTCGCGCATGCCGTAGGTCGCGAGCGGGATGCCAGCGGCGAGGGCCTTGCCAAGCGTGAGGAAGTCGGGTTCGAGCCCCCATGCTTGGGCGAGGCCAGCGTAGGCGCACGGGAGCGTGTGGACTTCGTCGATCGCGAGCAGGGTGCCCGCCTCGCGAGTCACCCGGCGGAGCTGCTCGTGGTATCCGGGCTGGGGGAGAAGGAACCCCGCGTTGGTCATCGCGGGTTCGGCCAGCACGACGGCCACGTCGCCGGGCCCGAGCGCTGCCTCGAGCGCGGCGACGTCGTTGAACTGGACGAGGCGGGCCTGGGCCGCAATCCCCGGAGTTAGGCCGGGAGTCTCGGGGACCACCTCGTCGCCCTCCTGGATCACGAGCGTCGCGTCTCCCTCGCCGTGGTAGTGGGCGTCGAACATCAGCACGATCTCCCGCCCCGTGAGTTCACGAGCGAGGCGGATCACCTCGGTGTTCGCCTGGGTGGCCGAGAGGGTGAACTGCCACCACGGCAGTCCGTAGCGGTGAGCCAGGTGCTCAGCGACGGCGATCGCGTCCTCGCCGGGGAGCAAGAACTGGTTGCCGAGCTGCATTCGACCCGCAACGGCCTCGATTATGGGCACCGGCGCGTGGCCGCAGAAGGCGCTCATGTCCGCCACGTACATGTCGAGGTAGGTATGCCCGTCGACGTCGGTAAAGCTGGCGCCCTCGCCGTGAGAAACCCATACCGGCGGGTGGTCGTAGAACTCGTCCATCCACGCCATCGGCACGCCGCGAGGCATCGAGCGACGCGCCTGCTCCTGGAGCGCCATGGACTTTGGCCGCTCGGTAACGAAGCGGGCGTTCTCCGCTTCCTCGAGCTCTCGCACGCGTGCGCGGTCGATGCCCGTGAGATCGGCGATCTCAACGTTGTGGTGCGACATCGCCCCGCGGAGTATCCCGCAGGGCAAGAGAGTGTTGCTTTCCCTGCACAGCGATAGGGAGAGCTTTGATTGACTGGGACCATGTGCCGCTGGAACGCCTATATCGGAGAGCCGCTGCTGATCGACGAGCTTCTGTACCGCCCGAGGCACGGGCTGATCGATGAGAGCCTGCATTCGAGGATGGGCGCCGAGACGACCAACGGCGATGGCTTCGGGCTCGGCTGGTACGCGCCCGAGATGCCTGGCGATCCGGCCCGTTATCGGAGCGTCAACCCCGCCTGGAATGACGCCAACCTGCGCGATCTCGCCGCGCACATCGAGTCGCCCTTGTTCCTGGCCCACATCCGCGCCGCGGTCGGAAGTCCGGTTCAGCAAACCAACTGCCACCCATTTCGTCACGACCGCTGGTTGTTCGTCCACAACGGCCTGATCTCAGGCTTCGCCAAGCTGCGCCGAGACCTGCTGTTGGCCGTCGACACAGAGCTCTTCAGCGGCGTCGCCGGCTCGACGGACTCCGAGACCTTGTTTTACCTGGCGCTGAGCCAGGGGCTCGGGCAGGACCCGATCGCTGCGATGGAGAGGGCGGTCGGAATCGTCGAGCAGGCCGCGGCCACCGAAGGAGTCGCTGACCCGTTGCAGATGACCGTGGGTATCACCGACGGCGAGCGACTCTGGGCGATCCGCTACTCGAGCGCTCGGCAATCGCGGACCTTGTTCGTATCCGAGGACGTGGACACCGTGCGGCGCCTGCATCCCGAGAACCCGCGGCTTCAGCAGCTGTCAGAGGACGCTCGCCTGATCGTCTCCGAGCCGCTCATCGACCTTCCCGGGGCCTGGCACGAGATCCCGGAGGCAACGGCTCTGGTCGTCGACGGCACGAGTCTCGAGCGGCGAGCCTTCGAGCCCGCTGCCTGACGATCGTCGGGGCCCGCACTGAGGTTGCGCCGGGGCCACGGCTTGAGTCCGGGGTGGGCACCTGAAGGTCCGTGACCGGATGGGCGCGAACTCGTGGATCGTCAGCGAGATCGTCCTGATCTTCTTCATCGTCATTGTCCTCGCCGGGTAGAGCGTCGCAAGCGTACCCCGGGGATGCAGGGCGGGTAGCGGCTTTGGGCGGAAGAGCCGACGTGATTTGATCTGGCCTCAATCCGGGCGCGGTCAGGTCGCCCGGGCCCAGTCAAGGAGGACACGATGAGCGACGCACCGCCGTTTCCCCATATCGCCGAAGCCGGCGCCTTCCTCACCGACGCCGCTCCCGATCACGCGATCCCGGAGGACGCGATGGCGCCGATCGCAGCGATGCGCCTGGTGAGCGAGGAGCTCGCCATAGAGGGCATTCCCGAGCGCAACCTGGCCACCTTCGTCACCACCTGGATGGAGCCTGAGGCGCGCCGAGTGATCGACGACAACCTGCATCGCAACTTCATCGACCATGCCGAGTACCCCCAGACCTTCGAGATCCAGCAGCGCTGCATTCGGATGCTGGCCGAGCTCTTCCACGCGCCGGGCGAGACCACGGGAACGAGCACACAGGGCTCCTCGGAGGCGATCATGCTCGGCGCCCTCTCGCTGAAGTGGAAGTGGCGCCAGCGCCGGGAGGCCGCGGGCAACCCCACCGACGCGCCGAACCTGGTCTTCGGCGGCGATGTGCACGTCGTCTGGGAGAAGTTCTGCCGCTACTTCGACGTGGAACCGCGGATCGTGCCCCTGCAGGCCGGGAAGTACACGATTGGGCCCGAGGACGTCGAGCCCCACGTTGACGAGAACACGATCGGGGTCGCAGCGGTGGTCGGCACGACCTTCACCGGACACGCCGACGACGTGGTGGGGATCAACGACCTCCTGCTCGACCTGAAGGACAAAAAGGGCATCGACGTCCCGCTCCACATCGACGGCGCCAGCGGCGCCTTCGTCTGGCCGTTTCTCTACCCAGACTCCGAATGGGACTTCCGGCTCGAGCAGGTGCGCTCGATCAACGCCTCCGGCCACAAGTTCGGCCTCGTCTACCCCGGGGTCGGCTGGCTTGTCTTCCGGGAGAAGTCCGATCTCGCCGAGGACCTGGTCTTCTACGAGAACTACCTGGGCAAGACCGACGCCACCTTCACTCTCAACTTCTCGACCGGCTCCTCCATGGTCCTCGCCCAGTACTACAACTTCGTCCGCTTCGGCAAGGGGGGCTACCGCAGGATCATGGAGATCATGCAGGAGAACGCGACGTCGCTGGCCAAGGACATCGAGGCCATCGGGAAGTTCCAGATCGTCGGGAAGGGTGAGGAGACGCTACCGCTGGTCGCCTTCAACCTCGCCGAGGAGCATCCCTACGACGAGTTCGACATCGCCTTCCAGCTGGCCGCCGAGCGGGGCTGGATGGTGCCGGCGTACACGATGCCCCCGAACGCTCAGGACGTGAAGATGATGCGCGCGCTGGTAAAGCTCAACCTGAGCCGCTCGCTGGTCAACACGCTTGACGACGACATCGCCGAAGCCATCAAGACGCTGGAGGCGAAGGGGCCCGTAAGCGAGTCAGAGCGCAAACGGGTGAAGACCAGCGTTACTCACTGAACCGCGTCGACCCGGCGGTCGAGCCCGAGGATCGCTCAGTCGCCCCACTCGACCCGTTCGCGGTACTCGCCCTGGTACACGAGGGCCCAACGGCCCGGCTGCCTATGCGGCGCTTGAGATTGCGTCGCATAGCTTCGAGAGCGCGTCTTGGGCCTGGCCCGATGGAAGGTTGCCGACGGCACTCTTGCACGAGCTCTCAGCCTGCGAAAGCGCCTGCTCTGCCTTCGAGCCGCCCTCGCTTGCAGCCTGCTTGGCCGTCTTGCCCACGGAGGTGCACGCGCTGCCCAAGGCTGTCCCCCCGCACCCCCGAGCTGCTGGGCTTCGTCGCTGCAGGCCTTGACCGCCGCGTCGATTTTCTGCTCGGCGTCACCGCTGGCCGACGTTGTGGTCGCGGTCGTCGTCTCGTCGTCGTCACCGCATCCGGCAGCGATGAGGACGGAAACGAACAACACCGTCAGTCCAGTGATCGTGTGCCAGCTATGTCCTCGCATCTAAGGGCCTCCCCTGTGTAGTGGGCCCCGTCAAAGCGTGGGCCACGGGGCCAATCGTATATCCGCGCGGCAGACGGCCCTGAGGTCACGCACCTAGCACGAGAAGCGGCAAAGCCGCTTTGCATGGAAAGGACCTAAGTCCGGAGATCGAGCGCGCCTCTAGATGTGAAGTAGGCGCCGACAACGCTGAAGACGAGGATCAGGATGGCGCGCTCATGGCTCAGCATCCAATCCGATACTCGCCCGATCGCGGCACGGACCGCCTCCGGGCGGCGGATGCTTGCGACGAGCGCGCAGCATGGGATCGTCAGCCAGACCGCATCGAAGACGAGCACCGCGAGGAGTCCTTCGACCAAAGGCGGGTCGCTGCGTGCAATCTCGTTCAACCCAAGTAGGTAGAGCAGTCCGGGGAGATGGGTGGCAACGCCGGCCGTGGCGGCTGCGCGCAGCGTCGGGTTGCGCAGCTCTCCTACTACGCGCGAGGCGCCCTTCGGATGTTCGCTTCGGGTACCACCTCGTATCCGGCCGGTGGCGATACCTGCGGCGAAGCCCAGCGCCGCGCCTCCGCCCGCAAGCTCGATCACCGCGTTCGCCGTCGAGGACCCGGTCTCCAATCGGACCCCGTGCAGGATCAGCACCACGATCGCGCCAGCGATCACACCGGAGGCAAGGCCGGCGATCGTGTAAGCCGCCAGCGGTCGCGAGGGCGTCGACGACCAGAGCAGGGCATAAACCGAAGCCAGGGCGGTGGGGCGGATTGCGCAAATCACCGCGAGAGCAAGTGCATCCAGGCTCACGGCGCGAGCCTAGCTTCGTCCGCAGATTCGACCACTCCTACAGGTCAGATCTCCGGCTGCCCGGAGGCCGAAGGCGCCTCAAGCATCCGCTTTGGAGGAGAAGCACAATCCTGATGGGAACGCGGGGACGGAGGGGACGCGTCCGTGTCAGTCGGGGCGACTGGATTTGAACCAGCGACCTTTCGACCCCCAGTCGAGGGACAGGGGGTGTCGCTGTGTCCCAGGGCGTCCCCCGCGTCCCCATCGTCCCGGGTCGCGTAGCCCCTGGACGCATTGGACGTAGCAGTCGGTACCAAAGCGGTACCACGCCGGTAGTGGACTCGGATCTGGGGCGGGATTTGAACCCGCGACCTCCGGGTTATGAGCTGAACCAGGGGTGATCCCCATCGGAAACGCTTTCAAGCAGTTTCGCACCCCGACGGGTGCCGTTCAGCCTTTCACGATTAATTCATCGCCGCCACCTAGCGTCGCCCGCGAAGCATTCAGGACCCGAATGGAGGCTCGCGATGAAGCTAATAAGCCGAATTTCCATGATCGTCTTCGCGGTGGCATGCGTGTACGCCGGAGCGCAGTCGTCCGGCGGGTCGGCGGCACGGGCCGCGGGCGGCCAGAAGCCGGTGCCCCTGAAGGAGGCGAAGCTCAACATCGAGCACAACGCGACTGACCGCGACACCGGCTTTCAGGGGTTCGTCGACAGCGAGGGATGGCGGCGCCTCGACGCGCGCGGACCGGATGGACGGGTGCTCAGGTTCCAGGGGCTCGGATCGCTCCGTGAGCTGGGCCTGACCGAGCTCTTCTTCGAGACGGTCGAGCCCGAGAACGCGGACGTGCCGATCCGGCGCATGCTCGCGAAGCTGCCGGAAGGGCGCTACACGTTCTACGGGCCCGGACAGGAGAACGGCGAAGCCACCGGGCCGACCGTCGGCAAGGCGTTGCTCACCCACGACATCCCGAGGGGGCCGCAATTGGTCTCGCCCGCCGAGGGCGCAACCGTCCCGACCCAGGGCGTCGTCGCCGACTGGGAGCCGGTGTCGAAGACGATCACCGGCGATCCGACGAAGATCATCTCGTACCAGCTGATCATCGAGCAGGACGCCGAGCCCCACCGCCACATGATCGGGAAGCTCGGCAGCCTCAGTATGTACCTGCCGCGCTCGGTCACGGAGAGCGACGTCCCCGACGGCTTCCTCGAGCCGGGCACCGACTACGACTGGGAGGTTCTGGCAATCGAGCGGAGCGGCAACCAGACGCTGTCGTCCGGCTCGTTTACGACCGAGGGATAGGTCGGGGCAACGCTCACGCGCTTCGGCGCGCCGGCCAAACGGAAGGAAGCCCGCTCTGTGAGCGGGCTTCCGACGTATAGCGGGGGCCCGATTCGCTCCTCGCTACCACCCACGAATAGTCGAGCGAATACGCCTAGCTGCGTGAGCGGAGATCACCGCTTTTCGTTCAAAGCGTCCATAGCGTTCAGGATGAGCGCCTTGACCGACCCCAGTGTCAATCGGCCGGCAGGGACCGGGCGGGCTACGCCTCGACCAGAGTCACGATCGTCTCGGGGCGCACACCGTCGTGTTTCATCGCCTCCGCCGCCTCGTCGGTCTGCAGGCCTTGCTCGAAGGTCTCGAGGTCCGGAACGCCCTCGAAGATCACGCCGACCCGATTCGAGTTCCCAGGGTCGCGAAATGTGCGCGTCGTGATGCCCATCGGGCCGAAGAATTCGTCCCGCTTCGGTGACGCCGCCCAATGATCGACGTCGTCTACTTCATGAAACACCAGCAGCGTGGCCATCTTGCCTCGACCCTCCCACGACATAGCGCCGTGTATCGCGGACCCACTGACCCTAACGATTTCTGGAGAGCTCCACGGATAGATCGCCGCCGTGGTCATCATGCAAGTCCGACATCTCGAGCACGCCTGAGTCGTGCGTCGCAGCGGCAGACATACGCGGCCCGATTCGTTTCTCGCTACCACCCACGGATCGTTGAGCGAGTACGCCTCGAAGCGTTAGCGCATGGCTGCTTCTCGTCCAAGCAGTTAGTCCGCCAGTCCGGTGGCTTTGAGGGCTTCAGCGGAATCCCAGCGACCGTGTCCCTCCACGAAATGGCCGTCCCTGACCCGGAAGGCCATTGCCACGTCGACCTCGTTCTCAATTCCGCTGCCGGCACCACGGGTCTGCCTTGGGCTCGGATCACCACCCATTCGCCTTCGTCAGCGACCACCTCGATTCCGGTAAACCGATTCTCGGCCCAGTCCGAGCGCAGGCGTTCGAACTGTCTGAGGATCGCCTCCCTGCCGCGGAATGGCCCGGCTTCAGGCCATCCGTCGGGAGCCGTCACAAGGGCGTCCTCCGCCCACCTGTTTCGAAACGGCTTTCCCTCCTCAAACCTGTCGACGGCAGCGAGGACGATCTCCACGTTCTCCTGCGACATCGCCTACTCGCTCAGCAGTCCCGGGTGACCTGGCACGGAGCGAGCAAGGGGAAGTCGATGATCGCCCGTCTAGCTGCGACGCACGAATGGTCGTGGAAGTGACGGGATGACCGCGAGCATCGAGCCTTCCCCACGGGCCGACGAGCCTGCCTGCGCGGACTGATCTGGGTCATTATCACTGCGGCATGTGCGAGCGAGCTTCATGAACCAGCGAGTGGTGATCATCGGCGGCGGCGTCGCCGGGTTGGAGGCGTTGCTGGCGCTGCACGATCTGGCCGGCGATCGCGCCGAGGTGACGCTCGTCGCGCCGGGACCCCGACTTCCTCTACAAGCCGTTGCTGGTCGAGGAGCCGTTCGACCTCGGGCCGGCGGAGCAGCACGCGCTGGCGCCGCTGGCCGAACAGCTCGGTGCCCGGTTCGTGCAGAGGCCGCGCCGAGAGCGTGCGATCCGGACGAGCACACCGTTGAACTCGACGACGGCTCGAGGCTCGAATACGACTTCCTGATCGTCGCGGTGGGCGGGCGGTTTATCCGGCCCTGGAACGCGCGAGAACGTTTCCATCCGGCGGCGAGCCGCTGCGGATCAACGAGCTCCTGCGATCGGGTGAAGGCCGGCGGCGGATCGCGTTCGTGGTGCCGTCCGGCGTCACCTGGGCGCTGCCGATCTACGAGATCGCGCTGATGACCCAGCGCCGGGCCCTCGAGCTTGGGAATCGAAGTTGAGCTGACGATCGTCACGCCCGAGGAGGCTCCGCTCGCCATCTTCGGGCCGACCGCCAGCAGCGCGGTCGCGGAGCTCCTGGCCGCGCGCGGAATCGGGGTCGAGGCAGCCGCCCACGCCCGGGAGGGCGACGCCCACGAGCTGATCCTGACGCCCGGCGACCGCCGGATCGTCGCGGACGAGGTGATTGCCCTGCCCGCGATGGACGGTCCAGCGCTCGCCGGCCTCCCCAAGGACGAACGCGGCTTCATCCCGATCGACGAGCACGCGCGGGTGGTCGGTGTCGACGATGTCTACGCGGCGGGAGACGGCACCAACTTCCCGATCAAGCAGGGCGGGCTGGGCACGCAGCAGGCGGATGCGGCCGCCGCGCACATCGCCGAGCGCCTCGGCGCCGCGGTCACCGTTGAGCCATTCCACCCGGTGCTACGCGGCAAGCTCATCACTGGGGACGAGTCTCTCCATCTCCGCGCGGACGTCGCAGGCGGCGGCGGAGCCGAAGAGGCCTCCCTCGATTGCCTGTGGTGGCCTCCGCACAAGATCAGCGGCCGGTACCTTGCGCCATTCCTCGCTCACGGCGAGGTCCACGCCGAGCCCGAGCCGCCGCGGCGCTCATTGGACGTCGAGGTCGCGCTCCCGACGGAGTGGCACTCGGAGCCGATGGCGCTCGACCCCTACCGCTCTCCTGGCGTCGACTGATCCCGAGACCGACTGGCCGCCTCAAACGCCCAGCGCCGCGCTCAGGGCCAGCATTCCCGCCGCGCCCACGACGGTGCCGAGCGCGGCGCCCCGTCTGCCGCCACGCAGCGCATCGGGTAGGAGCTCGACTACCACCAATGCCAGCATCGCGCCGGCCGCGAACCCGAAGGAGAGCGGGCAGCAATGGCTCGATTTCCTCGACGAGCAGGAACGCGATCGCGGCGCCGGCCGGCTGCGGCGCGCTTGTCGCGACGGCTCCCCAGAACTGGCGCGAACGTGAGAGCCCGGCCGCGGCCATCGGGATCGCCACGCTGGTCCCCTCGGGGATGTTCTGAACCGCGATCGCGGCGATCACGAACAGGCTCAGGCCGGCGGTGTCCGAGGCGTACGCCGTGCCGATCGCGAAGCCCTCGGGCAGGCTGTGGACCAGAAGAACCACGAACACGAGTACCGAGGTGCGCAAGCCTGCGCTCATGGCCCGCTCGACGTGGCGCTGGCGCGCCTCGAGCGCGCTGCGAACGCCTACCAGGAACAGGGCTCCGGCCCCCAGGCCGACGCCGACCGAACCCGCCGACCCTTCGTCCAGGCCGGGCAGGATCAGCCCTGCCACCGAGGCGACGGTCATCGCGCCCGCTGCGATCCCGAGAAGCAGCGGTTGGAGCGCCGCTGCGCGCGTCCCGAGCAGGAAGACTGGAATCGCGCCTAGGCCCGTCGCGAGGGCCGTCCCGGTTGCGGCGAGCAGGAGGATCAGCATCAGGTACCCGGCACTCACACAGCGCGGGCGCGGGGTCGCAGGCTACTGTCCCGCAGCTCGTGCTGATAAACCGCGTCGTCAACCCCTTCATGGGGATGATCCTCAGGTCGCCTCTGCATGCTGTGGCGAGCTCGCGCGTTGCCCTGATCACCGTGACGGGACGCCGGAGCGGCCGTGTCTTCACCTTGCCGGTCGGCTACCGCCAACGGGGCGACACCGTCACGATCAGCGTCGGCGTACCGGCGCGAAAGCAATGGTGGCGGAATGTTCGAGGCGGCGGCCCCGTCGAGCTACGCCTGCGAGGCGAGCAGCACGCCGGCTGGGCCAAGGCGACCGGTGACCAGGATTCCGAAGTTGTCGTAACGGTGGATCTGGGCGCCGAGTGAAGCAGCCTCCTGATTGAGTCATACGAGCCCGATCATTCCGCCTCAGACCACCACCGCCACGACGATCCCGAGGTACACCAGGATCGAGAGCAGATCCTGAAACACCGTCGCCAGCGGTCCGGACCCGAAGGCGGGATCCTTGCCGATGCGCTGAAACGCGGCCGGCAGGGCCATTGCCACCAGGGTCGCGATCGAACAGCTCGCGAACATCGCCAGGGCGACCGCGACCGCGACCTCTGCGTCACCCCAGCCGATCAGAGCGAATGCGAGGAAGGCGCTCCCGATCACGACGCCCATCACGACGCCCGTCACCAGCTCGCGGCGAAGCACCGAGCGAACGGTGACACCTGCCGCAAGGGCCCGGATCATCACGGTTTCGGTCTGGGTGCCCACCGCGTCGGCCATGTAGACCACGGCGGGGATGAAGAAGGCGAGGAGCACGTTGGCCTCGAGCTGGTGCTCGAAGCCTCCCACGATCGCGGTCGCGCCCATCGCCCCGAGCAGCCCAACGAGCAGCCAGGGAAGCCGATGCCAAAGGCGTTGTGCGACAGGCTCCTCGGCGGCGCTGCGCGCGCGGGTCGTCCCAGCGAGATAGCCGCCCATGCGCGCAAGGTCCTGGTCGTGTTCATCGAGCAGGATCCGCAGCATCCGGTGCGGCGGGATCAGTCCGAGGAACCTCCCGTCGGCGTCAACCACGGCGAGGCTGCATTCGTGGCGCTCGACCATCCCCCGGGCGGCGCGCTCCTGGTCGGTATCCGGCGCCACGCTCGGCGGGTCTGGGTCCATCGAACTCCTCGACGGTGGCGTTCGAGTCGGCGGCCAGCAGGTGCTCGATCGAGACCATGCCGACGAGGTCCTCCGCCTCGAGGACGACGACGTCCTCGGCGGAGTCGAACTCACGGCCGGCGAGCTCAGCCCTCAGCTCCCCGGCGAGCTGGCGGCGGCTCGCGATCGGTACGCGCATGGTCGCGTGCTCCACCGCCACGCCAAGCAGAGCATGGGGCGCGGACGAGGTGGTGGATGGCTCCGAGACGGCGGTTCTGCCTTGCTTCGCGATGAGCGAAGGCTACGCAGGCGGGCCCCTCCGGGCAGCGATTGACGGGTCGGGCGTAGCTGGTGAAGCGGCCGGGAACCCGGTCGGCGTCCGCCGGAGCGCTCCCAGCAGGCGCCCGGCTAAGGCGATCGAGATACCGACCAGCGCCGAGAGTGCGAGCAGGTCCGCCATCCCATTGCTGCGAACGAGGGCGATCGCGGAGATCAGGGCAGCGAGGACGACGAGGACAACGCAGACTCCCCGGTGGAACCGTCCGGCCTCCGAGTGCGGCCATGGGTCGAGCGACTGAGCAATCTCGCGACCGCGGTCGGAGTCGGTGCACTCCGCCTTCGCCGGGCAGGCGTTGCATATCTGCGGGCTCCCGCGGTAGCGCGCCAGCCGCTGGCGATGGTCGGTCTCGACCCTGTGCAGAGTGCTGTCCCTCCGGGCACTCCCATAGATCCAAATCCGGGCGGAAGCTGAACCCAGCCGTCCGGTATCGCGTGCTGCGATTGTGCGAGTGGCGGGCGAGCAGGTCGAGGCCGAGTGCAGCGGCGATCAGGAAAGCCGCATAGCCGACGGCGAGCAGAGCTTCTGCGGTCACCGTGGCCCTTCGTCTGACCGCATCGATGAGATCGCCGCCGACGCCTCCGGGGCAGGAGCCGTGATCTCGGTGAAGAGGATCTCGTCGGGCTCCTCGGTCGTCGTTCGCTTGACTCGGTGGCGGACGCCCAGGTAACAGATGTAGAGCACGGGCAGGACGCCGCCCCCGATGAACAGGATGTCGCCGGGCAGGCGGATCCACTCGATGACGGCGTTGGTGTCGTTGGTGAGGAACTCCAGCGAGCGCGCCTCGAAGTAGCCCGAGTTCACCGACTCATAAAGCTGGATCAGCCCCAGCGGGAACAGGGTCGCGAACGTCATCCAGGCGAGACCGATGTTGAGCGACCAGAAGCTCCATTTGGCGGCTCGCTTCGGCCATCGATCGTCCGGGATCAGGTAGCGGAGGCAGAACAGCGCGAGGCCGACGGCCAGCATCCCGTAGACCCCCATCATCGCTGCGTGCGCGTGATTGGCGGTCAGGGCCGTCCCGATCTCGTAGTAAGAGACGATCGGCAGGTTCACGAGGAAGCCGAAGACACCAGCGCCGAGGAAGTTCCAGAAACCGACGGCGACCAGGAACATCACCGCCCAGCGGTGCGGGAACGGGGTCGCAGATTGCGACTCCTGGCGGGCCCCGAGCTGGAGGAAGCTCCAGGCCTCGACCGTGAGGAAGGTGAGCGGGATCACCTCCAGGGCGGAGAAGACCGCGCCCAATGCCATGTGCTCAGCTGGCTCGCCGGAGAAGTAGAGGTGGTGCATGGTGCCGATTACCCCGCCCACCGAGTACAGGAGGATGTCGAGGAAGACCACGATGAGCGCAACCCGCTCGCGCACCACGCCGAGCAGAACGAACACGTAGGCGACCATCACCGTTGTGAACAGCTCCAGGAAGTCCTCGACCCAGAGGTGGACGACCCAGAAGCGCCAGAAGTCGGTGACGGTGAAGCTGTCGCCCTGGCGCGTGATCAGCCCAACCGCATAGAAGGCCGGAATCGCGAGCGCGGCGAAGAAGAAGAGCCAGGGCAAGTTGCCCTTGTGCTCGCGCTGGAGGCGACCGCGCAAGCCGCGGAAGATCAGGGCCGCCCAGAAGAAGAGCCCGATCACGAGCAGGACCTGCCAGAAGCGTCCGAGGTCGAGGTACTCGAAGCCTTGCAGGCCGAAGATCGAGCCGTCCTCGCCGAACCAGCCGTGGATGCCGCCGAACTCGCCGATCAGACTGCCGAAGACGACCACCACGAGCGCGGCAAGGAGTCCGTAAGCGAGCCAATGCTGGCGACGGGGCTCGCGCCCGGCGATCATCGGCGCCAGGAAGATCCCGGCGGCTAGGAAGGAGGTGGAGACGAAGAAGATCGCGAGCTGGACGTGGAAGGTCCGCGCAAGGTTGAATGGCAACAGCTGGGCGAGGTCGATTCCGAAGAAGTCTCCGAGCTCCGCGCGGTAGTGCTGTGAGGCGGCGCCGACCATCGTCTGGATCAGAAACAGCGCCGCCATCACCAGGAAGAACCAGGCGCAGGCGCGCTGCGCGGGCGTCAGCGCCACGTCTCCAGGCTTACGGAATGTCAGCGTCGCCTGTTCGCGTCCCTGCCAGCCGAGAAAGTCCCAGCGTCCGAATGCCGCGAACAAGAGCCCGATGCCGCCCAGCAGGGCGATCAGCGAGACGACGCTCCAAACCACGACGTTTGCGGTCGGCCCGTTGTCCACGAGCTCCTCGGGCGGCCAATTGTTCGTATAGGAATAGTTGTGCCCGGGCCGGCGGGCCGAAGCGGCCCACGCCGACCAGCTGAAGAACGCGGTCAGCTCGCGAGCCTGAGCCGGGTTGTCGATCGCATCCGGAAGCAGTCCCTGCTCGGTCGTCGCGTTGGAGAAGTAGTCGCGGTAGTGGCGCTCAAGCTCGGCGAACGCCCTCGCCTGAGCGTCCGTGTACTCGAGCGTGTCCGTCTCGGAGTCGTAGCGATTCGCCTGGAAGTCGGCGATCGTCCGTTCTCGTGCGCGGTCGGAGCCGGCGCCGCTGTATTGGTCCTCGACCGAAAGCGCCGCACGGTGGAGGTAGTCGGCGGTGTAGTCGGGGCCTAGGTAGGCGCCGTGGCCGAAGATCGAGCCGTACTCCATCAGGCCGTTGTTGAGGAAGACCCGCTGGCCGTTGCTGATGTCCTCGCCGGTGAACACCGTCCGGCCGGCTGGATCGACAACGCGATCGGGGATCGGCGGATCGGCGGTGTAGGTGCGGTAAGCGAGAAGACCGAGGACGAAGAACCCGAGGAGGAACACGACGATGGAGGCCTGAACCCAGACCTTCGAGATCAGCAGCTTCCTGCGCTCTGCCTCCTCCGGCATGTAGATGGCGATCCTAAGCCAAGCGGCTCGGCCGCCGGAGGACGGCACCACTTGTTGGCCCGCACCGTCGAGCTAGCGGAACACGACCGTCTCTGAAGCGGCCGTAGCGGCCTGGTGTGCTAAGCGCTCGCCAAGGCGCGCGGCGGGGGCGCCCAAGGGCCCTGTCGGAATCGCTTCTCGGCGAGGGCAGGCGGCGCGCCTCGGGAGAGCGACGGCTCCAGGTGAAATACCTCGGTGGCCACGTCGGTGTCTCGATCATGGCTGCTCATGAACGAGGCCACGCGCTGGTGTGTCAGCCTCACGACCGCTGCGACAGCCTCGCGCTTATAGGCAGCCAGGGTGAGCGCTCCAATACCGCGGACGGTGTCGTGAGCCTGTGGAGCGATCAGATTTCGATCGAAGTCGCCGACGGCGTCGACGAGCACGCAGGTGACGACGTTGCCACAGACGTCAGTGCGAACGTCGGTCGGTCGCTTGCCCGCGTACTGCGTCCACAGCGAGGCAAGTGCGGTCGTGAGCTCGCCCGGCAATCCGGCGGGCAGCCGCCCTTTGGCCGTGTCAGTCATCGCCGATCTCCCCGGGCTCCGCCCGGCGGCTTACGCCCGTCGTTGCGCTCAGCGGCTGGTATCGGGGCGCGGCGCTGGCCGGCTGGGCGGCCCGAAGGCGGTGGTGAACGCGGATGACCTCCTCCAAAACGGCGCTGCGGTTGGCGAACTTACGCTCATAGCTGCCGATCCTTTTGACCGTGGGCAGGTCGGCCTCCGCAAGCGCCTCCAAGATCTCCTCGACACCGAGAGCGTCATAGCCCGGGAGGGGCTCAGGCCCGCGCATGTAGCGCAGCTTGTCCAAGACACGGTCGCGGCCTTGGTGAGAGCGCTCATACGCCTCAACCGCCTCGAGCTCGAGCTGTGAGTGATCGGAGAGCCCCCGGATCACCTGTTTCCCGTTTAGGCGGTCGAAGCCTGGAAATGGGAGCCGAGTCTCAGCGGGTGGATCGGCCTGATCTCCGGCCGATGTCAATTGATTGGCCTCATGGTTAGAGAGTCGTTCCCGGAGGGCACTGAAAACCGTCATCGATGGCGTCCCTTCCCAGCGAGTCCGCCGGGACAGGTGCCGGCGGCGAGACTCGCTGCTAGGCACATAGTGTATCATTAATTCATGAATACACTTTCCAGTAATGGTCAGCAGCTTTCTGGAAATCCTGAGCAAGCCCCACACTCGGACCCCGCGGCTGGCTGGGACTTTCTGACGAATCACGCCCATGTCCTCATGAGCGTCGCTCGTGATCCCGGCATCCGCCTGCGCGACATCGCCACGGCGGTTGGAATAACCGAGCGCGCCGCTCACCGAATCGTCGCCGAGCTGGTCGAAGAGGGCTACTTGCTGCGCGAGCGACACGGTCGACGAAACCGCTACGAGGTCGTCGCTGAACTTCCCTTACGCCACCCCCTAGTCCAGGAGCGCGAGGTGGGCGATCTGCTCGACGTCCTGATCGGCTCGCCTCAGGCGTGGGCCGGATCGGGTGCTGATGATGGCTAGAGAGAGATGCCTTCCCGCACGGCCGGCGCGTGAAACGAACAGGCCCCCGTACCCCATGGGTCCACGATCAGTCGAGCGGGCGTGGGCGCAGCGCCCCGATCACCCGCGGATGGCCGTCGACCACCGGTGCGTCGATCAACTCGAAGCCCTCGAAGCCGGCATGGCGGGCCATCGCGTCCAAACCTGCGGGGGTGAAGCCCCAGTAAACGAAGTCATCACGGGCATAGACCTCTCCTGCCTCCGGGATGTGAACCGCCGCTGAGGAATCGAGAGCCCGATCCGCCGGCCCGTGAGTCTCGAGCAGCGCCCGTCCGCCGCCCGCGAGGCGTCTCCGTAGGATCTTCAGCAGCCCCAGCGGATTCTCCACCCGGTGCAGGATCCCGAAGCAGAGAATGAGATCGAACGTCTCACCGAGCTCGTCCAGATCGAATGCGTCGAGGTGGTGGTAGTCGACCTCGGAGTCGAGTAGCTCCCGGATCGCGGCGAACCCCTCGCCACCCTTGAGCTCGACGCCCCAGCGCGAGCTGACCCACTCCCTGTACTGCTCGTTGTCGACCGCCACGACCCGCCTCGCCCCGCGAGCCTCGGCGAGGAACGCGTAGAAGCCGTCGAAGGTGCCGATGTCGAGCACGCTCATGTCCGTGAAGTCCTCGGGCAGGGCCGGGATCCGGTAGCCGTGGTCACGGGCCACGCCGCGGGTGTAGAGCTCTCTGGATGCGTCGAGGGAGAATGTGTGAAACCAGATCGGCACGCGCTCTAGGACGGCTGCGGCCGTCTCCGGATCCGTTTCGATCTGGATCAGATCGGCCACCTGACGCTCGGCGGCGGTTGGCTCGGGAGGTACTTCAAAGGGCGGCAGACCCTCGTCTGCAGCGGTCTGCCTCCTGAGAGCGGCCTCCGCTTCGTTCGGCCCAGGTTTCTGTAGCGCTGACGTCAGATCGGCGTTTGCGGCGATGCTGTCTCCTCCTTCGATCGGTCGCCAACGAGACTAGGTGATTGATTCGAAATCACTGGCCACGACAGCTTCTTGAACTAGCGGACAGGCACAGCGGGTACCACGGGCGGTGCCAGCCGGACGTGGAGCGCGCCCGGACCCCGCGTCCGAAGCGGGTTCGTGAGATATCGGGGCGACTGGATTTGAACCAGCGACCTTTCGACCCCCAGTCGAATGCGCTACCAGACTGCGCCACGCCCCGGCGCTCGGGCGATTCTAGGCGACTGTCGGCGGGGTGGAAAGAGCGGGCGACGAGACTTGAACTCGCTTCCTCCAGCTTGGAAGGCTGGCGTGCAACCCGTTACACCTCGCCCGCGTGACCGCCTGCGATTATAGGTTCGCGAGATGAGGCGGTTGGCGATTGCAGCGGTGGGCCTGAGCATGGCCCTTGCGGTCGGCGTCGCCGCACAGGCAGGCGCTGAATCTCGTGCAGCGCGTCCCGTTCACACCACACCCCATGGCGGCAGCGCCGGTGGCTGGACTCCCAAGTTTCGCTCCGCTCGCCGTTATGCGCGGGGGCGCACCGGCGACGTGCGCTTCGCCGTGATCGATCAGTTCGGTCGCATGCAGCAGCTGAATGGCGCGCGAACGGCCCCGATGGCCAGCACCTTCAAGGCGCTCCTCCTCGCCACGTACCTCAGCCGCCCGAGCGTCAGGAACCGCGGGCTGCACGGCTGGGAGCGGGACCTGCTCGGGCCGATGATCCGTTCTTCGAACAACGACGCCGCGACGCGCGTGCGCAACATCCTCGGCGCGGGTCCGATCACTGCGATGGCCCGCCGCGCGAACATGCAGGACTTTCACTACAGCTCGATCTGGGGCCTCAGCCGCTCCTCGGCCCGCGACCAGGCTCGCTTCTTTTGGAAGTGGGACCGCTATGTGCCCAAGCGCCATGAGCGCTACGCCCGGTACCTCCTGAAACACATCGTCCCCTCCCAGCGCTGGGGCTTCGGCCGCGCCAAGCCGAAGGGCTGGGATCTCTTCTTCAAGGGCGGCTGGGGGGTCGGCACGGGGCGTGTCAACCACCAGACCGCTTGGATCGAACATGGCCGCTGCCGGGTGGCCATGGCCGTGCAGACGGAGTTCTCGCCGGGCCACACCTACGGGACGCAGACGATCGAGGGGATCGCGGAGCGTCTCACCGACGGCATCGGCCGCGCCTATTGCGGCCCGCGGACGGGCCAGGGCAACGCCCACGTGGACGTCGATCCGATCGTGCCCTAGCCCGCTCGGCGCACAGGGCGATACGTAACGTCGGTGCTCGAGCGAGGCTCAGCCGACGCGCAAGCCGAAGTCAGTCGTGTAGTAGGCCCTCGAGCCTCGGCTGGCGAACCCGGCGCCGATGTCCCTAAAGGTGCCGCTGAGCATGGCGGAGCGATGAGATGGGCTCTTCATCCAGTTTCTCACGGTGTCGCGCGGGGTCCCCCTACTCGACTCGCCCCAGGCGATGTTCTCGCCGTAGGACCAGCGGGAGAGGCCGCCGGTGATGTAGTTGACGGCCTGCAGACGGCCGAGCACGCTCCTCTCGCCTCGGCACTCGTGCGAGAAGCATCCGGTCTTGGCCATGCGCGCGGAGTGCTTGCGCGATGCCTCCTGCAGGCGATCGTCGCGGTGAAGGTCCCGTTTCCCGTGCTGGTTCCGCACCCTGTTTACGAGACAGATGATGGCGTTGCGCGCCTTTTCCTTGGTCAGGGTCTTCGGGCGCGAGTCGCCGTAACGCGAGCAGGGCGACGCGGCGTCGGCCACGGACGCGAAGCTGGGAATGAGGAGTGCAGCGACGGCGGCCAGGAGCATGCCAATGCACACCACTCGGAGGTCGCGGCTGGCGGGACACATACCGCTTTCCCCATCGGGAGGCGGAGGCGTGGCCGCTAGTCGCCACGGCGCTAGCTAGACAGGTGTTCGAGGGTCAAACGTCCAGAATCCAACTAGCCCTTGCGACGGGCGAAAACCACCGTGTAGGTGATCTGGTTTCCATCGTCGCATCCCGACGCACCAACCTGATCCTTGAGCACGCCGATCCCGATGTCCCTGAAGACTCCGTTGCGGATGTTCTTGCGAGCGAACTCGTTCCCCACCCAGGCGTCAAATAGGGCCTGCGGAGTGTTTGCACAGCCGATGTTCTCCGCGTAGCGCCAGCGCTTGGCTCCCCTGAGGTAGCCCGTGTCGCGCAGCCTCTTCCCGAGGTTCGGCTCACCGGGGCAGTCGTGGCCCCAGCAGTTCTCCTCGAGCATCACCTTGTTGTGCTTCCTCGCGGCCTCGCTCAGCTTGCCGTTGGGGTCGAGGCTGTGGCGGTCATGCTCGGCGCGGTCGGAGTTGATCAGGCAGATCATCGCCTGGCGCAGTGTGTCCGCAGGGTCGTCGATGGTGGCGTCCGCGCCCGCGCAGGCGGGGCCGGCCGAGGCGGGCGCCGCCGTCATCACGCCGACGCCAAGCGCTGCCCCAGCGCAGAGGAGCGCGAGCAGCACCACGCGCCGAAGGTGCGGCACCGTCATTCCCATGTTGTCTGTCCCACCTGAATTCATCCCCCTCCCAAGGGTAAACAGCGGCAACGGCAAAGCGTGCCGGTAGCAGCGGGGGACCGAGGAATCGAACCTCGAGCTGCGGTTTTGGAGACCGCAATGTTTGCCGTTACACCAGTCCCCCGGCGGCCCCGCAGTTTAGGAGCAGGGCTCCTGATCCTCAGTGCGGGCGGAGGGATTCGAACCCACAATGCTCATAGAGCACCGGCACCTAAAGCCGGCCTGTCAGCCAGTTGCAGCACGCCCGCAGCCCGACTCATGTTAGGTCGCGATTGGCTCCTGGGCGGGTGTCGCCGAGCCTCCGCTCAGGACTTAGACTTCCCCGCCATGGAAGCCACGACCGTCCGGGAGGGGTACGAGCTCTGGCGGCCGAACCGGGAGAAGGCCGAGTCGAAGACGATGAAGGCCGTCATCGCGCTCGTGCTCCTGATCTCGGCGGCGCTGCTCTTGATCGTGACCCTCGGCGGCTGGGAGCGGCTGCAGGGATCGAGCGTCGCCGTCATGTCCCTCCTGTGGGCAGCGCTCTACGTGATCTTCGCCTTCCTGATCATGCGCTGGAACCGCGGCCTTCTGCCGGTCTCGGCCTCGCTTGCGATCATCCTGATCATCTTCGCCGCCATCGCGGGTCCGGCGTGGTTCGAGCGCTCGAAGGACGGGCTCAACTCACCGGCGTTGCCGGAGGATCTGCTCGGCCTTCTCACCCTGATCCTCGTCCCCGTCCAGATCATCCTCATCATCGTCGCCATGATCGGCTTCAACCAGGAATGGCATGTCGAGGAGGAGCGGCCCATCGGTGGCCAGCGACTAGCCGGTGAGGACGATGAGTTCCCGCCGCCGCCGCGGCAGCATCACCCGCAGCCCCAGACCTAGAACAGGCTCTTCTGCTCCTCGCGCGGCTCGATCAGATGCGGGCCGTCGTCGCGGACGTCATTGACGAAGTCGCCCACCTCCCGGCCGACGAGTAGGTCCTCCGGGGCGGGCACGAGGAGATCCCGCAACTCCTCGGTTTCGGCTTCAGGGGCGAGCCACGCGTCCTCCACCTCGGGGTCGAGGACCACCGGCATGCGGTCGTGAACCGGCCGCACGAGCTCGTTGGGCCGCGTCGTCACGATCGCGCAGGAGTGGATGACGCCGTCGCCCGAGCGCTGCGGCAGCTCAGCCCAGATGCCGGCGAAGGCGAACACCTGCCCGTCGGCGCGACTGAACCAAAGCGGCCGCTTCCCCCGCTGGTCGGTCAGCCACTCATAGAAGCCATCGGCGGGAATCAGGCACCGCCGCTCGCGAAAGGACTCGGCGAACGCCGGCTGGCTCTCCAGCGTCTCCGCCCGAGCGTTGATCAGCGGGCGGCCTCCTTTCTCCGCCCAGCGGCCGGGCACGAGTCCCCAGCGCAGGCGCCCGAGCTCGTTGCCCGCCTCGATCCGCCGGACGGCGAGCACCGGGTCGGTGGGGGCAATGTTGAAGCGCGGCTCCTCCTCGTCGGCCAGCGACGCCGACTCGCGCAGCTCGAACCGCCTGCTCAAGAGATCGGCGTCGGGGCTCGAGAGGCTGTAGCGGCCGCACATCTCGAGCCGAGGCTAGCGGCGCCTCACGCGGCACGGCGTACAGCAGCAAGGTGCCGGAGGTGGGATTCGAACCCACACGCCCCGAAGGGCACGGCATTTTGAGTGCCGCGAGTCTGCCGTTCCTCCACTCCGGCTGGGACCGCAACGATAACCACGCGAGCAGGTGATAATCGCCCGCTGATGAACGTCGCCGCGCGCATGGAGGTCGTTCGCGAGCTGTGCTCGTTCGAGGGGCGGCTTGCCGGTACCGATGCCGAACGGCGAGCGGCCAACGCGATGGCGGCGCGACTGGCGAAGGGCGGTCGCCGGGCGGAGGTCGAGCCGACGTACGTCCACCCCCAGTTCGCGCTCGTCCATGCGACTCACTGCCTGCTGGGCGTCGTCGGCAGCCTGGTCGCGATCGCCCAGCCGGCGGTGGGCTTCGGGCTGGTGCTCTTCGCAGCCACGTCGATGTACCTGGACCTGAACTACCGCATCTACCTCGTCCGCCGTCTCTTCTTTCGCCGCGCCTCCCAAAACGTCGTCTCGCGAGGCGCGCATACCGAAGCCCCGGCCAGGGTCGTCATCACGGCTCACGTCGACGCCGGCCGGACCGGGACCGTTTTCTCGCCGAAGCGCGCCCGGGCGAGCGCTCAGCTTGGGGAGCGCTACCCGTGGCTCGGCCCCTTCCGCGTGCTCTTCTGGTCGCTCGCGCTCCTCCTCCCCGCCCTGGGCGCGCGCATGGCCGGTCTCGACTCGGAAGTCGTCTCGGTCGCGCAGCTTCCCCAATCGCTCATCCTGCTCGTCGGGATCTTCGCGCTCGTGGACATCCAGCTCTCCAAGGTCGTCCCCGGGGCCAATGACAACGCATCCGGCGTGGCCACCACCCTCTCTCTCGCCGAGGAGCTCGACGCCGATCGGCCTGCGCACCTGAACGTCTGGATCGTGCTGCCCGGCGCCGAGGAATGCCTACAGGAGGGGATGCGATCGTTCATGCGGGTCCACCGCCAGGGACTCGCGTCGAAGCCGACGTACTTCATCAACATCGACACGGTGGGCCACGGCAACGTCCGTTTCGAGACCTCGGGCGGCTGGGCCATCAGCTATCGGGGCGACCGGCGGCTGATCGAGCTCGCCTCGGCGATCGCTGAAGCCGACGGCGCAGACGAGAACCGCTACGGCGCGCGACCGCTGGCCCATGCCCTCGCGGGCGACGAAATGCCCCCGCGCCTGTCACGGTTCGCGTCGATCTCGATCGCCTGCACCGATCCCGAGGGTTACGTGCCGAACTATCACCTCCCTCAAGACACCCCTGACACGCTCGATCCCGAGGCGCTCGAGCGTGCGCATGCGTTCGCCCTCGAGCTGATCCGTCGCCTCGACGGCGACGTCGCGCGCCAGAGCGCATGAGCGAGCGCGGGGAGCAGCTCTGGGAGCCCAGCGCCGAGCGCGTCGAGCAGGCGACCATCACCCGCTACATGCGGTGGCTCGAATCCGAGCGTGGCCTGCGGTTCTCCGGCTATGAGGATCTCTACGAATGGTCGGTCACGGAGCTCGAGGCATTCTGGGCCTCGATCTGGGACTTCTTCGACGTGCGGGCCTCAAAGCCCTACGAGCAAGTGCTCGCCGAGCGACAGGATGCCGGGGGCGCGCTGGTTCGAGGGCGCGGAGCTGAACTACGCGGAACACGTGCTCCGCGACAAGCCGGGCGACGCCGTGGCCGTCTACTACGCCTCAGAGCATCGCGCGCTCTCTGAGCTCCGCTGGGACGGGCTGCGCGAGCAGGTCGCCCGCGCGGCCGCGGGCCTGCGAGCCCTGGGCGTCGGAGCGGGGCGATCGGGTCGCCGCCTATATCCCGAACACGCCTGAAGCGCTCGTCGGCTTCCTCGCCACCGCATCGATCGGCGCCGTCTGGTCGAGCTGCTCGCCCGATTTCGGCTCCTCATCGGTGATCGACCGCTTCGCGCAGATCGAGCCGAAGGTTCTGATCGCTTCGCCCGCTTACTCCTATGGCGGCAAGGAGCACGACCGCTCCGCCGAGGTCCGCGAGATCGCCGCAGCGATGCCCGGGATGAAGGGGCTGGTCCTCGTTCCCTTGCTCGACGAGATGCCGAACGTGGACGTCGCCTGCCGAGACCATGAGCTGGGAGGAGCTCCTCTCCTCAGCGGACGGGGCAGAGCTCGACTTCGAGCAGGTCCCCTTCGATCACCCGCTCTGGATCCTCTACTCCTCCGGCACCACCGGCCTGCCGAAGGCGATCGTCCATGGCCACGGCGGCATCCTGCTCGAGCACCTGAAGAAGATGAACCTCCACGTCGACGCGCGCGAGGGCGACCGCGTCTTCTGGTTCACGACGACCGGGTGGATGATGTGGAACTTCCTCGTCTCGATCCTCCTCACTCCCGCGTCGATCGTGCTCTACGACGGCAGCCCGGGACACCCCGACACCGACGGGCTCTGGGAGCTGGCCGCCCGCTCAGGGACCACGTGCTTCGGAACGTCAGCCTCCTACATCGCCGCCTGCATGAAGGCTGGCGTCGAGCCCGGCGCCGGCCGCGATCTCGCTGCACTGGCCGCCGTTGGCTCCACCGGCTCGCCGCTCGCCCCGGAGGGGTTCGAGTGGGTCTACGAGCACGTCGGTGCCGACACCTGGCTCTTCTCGACCTCAGGGGGCACGGATCTCTGCACGGCATTCGTGGGCGGCGTCCCGCTGCTCCCCGTGTACCGCGGGCGAGCTCCAGGCGCGTGCGCTCGGCGCCAGGGTCGAGGCCTGGGACGACGATGGAAACTCGCTCACGGACGAGGTGGGCGAGCTCGTCCTCACCGAGCCCATGCCCTCGATGCCCCTCTACTTCTGGGGGGACGAGGACGGGTCGCGCTACCGAGACGCCTACTTCGACCACTACCCGGGCGTCTGGCGCCACGGCGACTGGATCGAGATCACATCCCGGGGGACGGCGATCATCTACGGCCGCTCCGACTCGACGATCAACCGGCAGGGGGTCCGCATGGGCACGAGCGAGATCTACCGGGCCGTCCAGGCCATCCCCGAGGTGACCGACGCGCTCGTCGTCGACGTCCCCCGCCCGGGCACCGAGGGCTGGATGCCCCTCTTCGTCGTGCTCGACGAGGGCGTTGCGCTCGACGACGACCTGGTGGGCCGGATCAAGCGCTCGATCCGCGAGCAGTGCTCGCCGCGGCACGTGCCCAACGAGGTCTACGCCCTCGCGGAGGTCCCCCGCACGCTCTCGGGCAAGGTCCTCGAGGTCCCGGTCAAGCGCATCCTCATGGGCACGCCCGTCGACCAGGCGGCGAGCCGGGACTCGCTCGCGAACCCCGCTGCCCTCGACCCGTTCATCGAGTTGGCGCGAGAGCTCGAGACGAGCTCCTAGCTACCGGCGCTCGTAGGAGCCGATGTCGGGGTTCTGGCGCTCGACGCCGCGCTGATCGACTTCCACCATCGCCATCGCGTCGGCCTGATTGATCGCCGGGCTGCCCTCCTTGAGCTTGATGGTGTCGGTGGGACCGCCGTTGCCTGCAAGCGTTCCGATCCTCGGCTGATCGTCGACGATGTCCTCGACGTGATCGAAGAATGGGCAATCCTGCTCGGTCGTGACCAGGTTGCCCCTGAGCTGAAGATCCCTACCGGCGCTGGGGCATCGCAGTCCTGGAAGACCCCACCAGTGCTCCTGTTGCGGGCGTAGAGCGTGTTGATCGACTGCAGAAAATCGTCGCCGCCGTCGACGAACGCCCCACCTCCGCCATGGGGTCCGAGATCGTCGGCGTCAGCGCGATTGCGGGCGATCGTGGCGTTGAAAAGGACCGTGCCCGAGTCGGGCGCCGCATAGATGCCACCTCCCGAGGCGTCCGCCGTGTTGTCGGCGATGGTTGAGTTCTGGACCAATAACGAGGGGCCATCGCTAAAGACGCCGCCGCCCTCCTCCGTCACCACATTGCGGGCGACCGTCGAACCCACGATCTGGTTGTTGAGCACCTCCGACGCCGTGTAGATGCCTCCGCCCTCATCAGCCTCGTTTCCGGCGAGGGTGCTCTCGGTGATCACGAAACCCGCGTCGTCCGGGACGAAGATGCCTCCTCCTTCGCCGCCCGATCGATTGCCGTTCACGACGCTACGGCGAAGGTCGAGGCTTCCGTCCCCGATGAAGATGCCGCCGCCGACGTCTCCAGCCTCGTTCCGCATCATCCGTGAGGAGACGATCCTCAGGTCGCCCTCGGCGCTGATCGCCCCGCCCCCCTGTCCGGTCGAGTTCGCGTTCCCGTCGCGAAGCGTGAGCTTTCTTAGGACGACATTGCCGTCCGCCTCGATCGCTCGGTCCTCAGCTCCCGTCGCGTCGACGGTCGCGCGACCCGAGCCCGGATGCTCGAGCGTGAGCTTGCCCCCGATCGCGGTCGCATCGACGTCGAGATCGCCCTCCTCCGGCTCCGACGGCCCGAGGCCAAACTCGCGCGTCGAGCCGGTAGGGCTTGCGGCTGGGCAGCTTGACCTTGTCGCTGCCGGCCTGGTCGTTTGCGGTGATCACGGCCTCCCGCAACGTGCAGTCGCCGTTGGTGCAGGCACCCGGTGCGTGATCGCCACGAGCGGTGACCTTGAACACGTCGGCGCCGGCCGCGGCCGGGACGGCCAGCGCGACCGCCGCGAGCGCCGCCGGGACCAGCGCTGCCACCCGGACGGGCATCAGGCCTGGAGGCTACTACTGAAATCGCCCAGAGCGGGGAGTCGGCTGCGCCGCTAGTCGCGCGCGAGCGAGACCTGGCGGACGCCGGCGGTGCGGCGCTGTTCCTGGCGCTCAGGGCTGATCCGCACGACGTTGCTGGCGAGCCCGACCTTCTCCAGGCCACCGATCACGAGCCCGGAGATGTCGATCTCCCACCAGCGCAGGCCCTGAACGGCCGCCCGGGGGAAGGCGTGGTGGTTGTGGTGCCAGGACTCGCCGAGCGAGAGCACGGAGAGCCAGAAGACATTGCGCGACTCGTCCGGGGTGACGAAGCGGCGCGTGCCCATGAAGTGGCAGACGGAGTTGATGCTCCAGGTGATGTGGTGGACGAAGAAGATCCGCACGAACCCGCCCCAGAGCAGACCTGTCAGGCCGCCGATGATCGAGCCCGAGATGAGCCAGCCGGCGGCGAACGGGATCAGGAGCGTGAGGCCGACCAGCGCCGGGAAGGCGCGATTGATGCGGCGCATGCCCGGGTCGTCCATCAGGTCGGGGGCGAAGCGGTACCAGTCGGCGCGGCCGTGGCCATCCATGAGCCAGCCGACGTGCGCGTGCCAGAGACCGCGAATGACGCCGGCGACGCCGGAGCCGTGCCCGACGTGCGGCGAGTGGGGGTCGCCGTCCTCGTCGGAGAAGGCGTGATGCTTGCGGTGGTCGGCCACCCAGGCGATGACCGAGCCCTGCACGGCCATCGAGCCAAGGATCGCCAAGCCATAGCGCATCGGCTTGGGCGTATCGAAGGCGCGATGCGTGAGGAGGCGGTGATAACCGATGGTGATGCCGAAGGCCGTCAGCAGGTACATCACGACCAGGATCCCGAGATCGGTCCAGTTCACCGCGCTGTTCCAGAGCAGCGGGATCGCCGCGAGCGTGGCCACGAAGGGCAGCACCACGGCCAACAGGTTTGCGGTCTTCTCGACTCTGCTCATCTCATGCATGGGCCTTGAGCGTACGGCTAAATCCGAAACCGCTCTATGCTGTCTGGCAAGAGTTGAATGCCAAAAATTGCGCAATCGCACAAATCTACGGAGAATGGGCCGCTCGCACGCCTGCATCCCGCTTGGCGCGAGCTCGATCCGGCGCTCGCCGACGCCCTCCGCCCCGCCCTCCCGGGCCTCGTCGACGAGGTGATCGGCGCCGTCGAGGCGGCGGTCCCGGAGTACTCGAGCGGTGTGGAGGAGAACGTTCGCCTGGGTGTGCGTCAGGCGCTAGAGGGCTTCGTCGAGCTCGTCGTCACCGGCTCGGATGCGCGACCGCCCGAGCGTGAGATCTACTTCGAGTTCGGGCGCGGCGAGTATCGGGTGGGCCGCAGCCTCGACGCGCTGTTAACCGCCTATCGCGCCGGCGCCCAGGTCGCCTGGCGCGGCCTCGCCGACGCGGGGGATCGTGCCGGGCTCGACCCGCGCTCGCTCTACACGCTGGCCGAGGCGATCTTCGCCTACATCGACGAGATCTCGGCCGCCTCGGCGGAGGGCTACGCCCGCGAGCAGTCGATGGTCCTCTCGGAGCTCGAGGCGCGGCGCCGTCGCCTCGTCGACCTCCTGCTCCGCGACCCGCCGGCATCAACTGAGGCCATCGAGGCCGCTGCCCAGGACGCTGATTGGAAGCTACCTCGGCGGGTGGCCGTGGTCGCGCTCGAGCCCGAGCGTCCCGGCAGCGTTGCCGCGCGGCTGCCGGTTGGATCTCTCCTGGGTGAGTTGGAGGGAGCGCCAGTCGTCGTTGTCCCCGATCCCGACGGGCCCGGCCGTCGGGGTGAGATCGAGCGCGCGCTCGGCGACGAGCGTGGCGGCCTCGGCCACACCACCGCCTGGCGAGAGGCACCGCGGTCCGCGCGCAGCGCCCGCCTCGTCTTGGGGGTCGCCAACGAACGTGGCCTCGCAGTGGCCGACGAGCGACTGCTCGACCTGCTGCTGCTGGGCGACGAGGCGCTCGCCGGAGATCTGGTCGCGCGTGGTCTCGGCCCGCTCTCGGAGCTTCCCGCCGGCAGGCGTGCGCGGCTGGAGGAGACCCTTGCCGCCTGGCTCGATTGCCACGGCGACGCCCGCGTGACGGCCGAGCGCCTGCACGTGCACGTGCAGACGGTCCGCTATCGCCTCAGGCAGCTGCGCGAGATCCTGGGGGACGCGCTCGACGATCCCGTGGCCCGCGTCGAGCTCACGCTGGCACTGAGGGCGCGGATGCTTCAAGCGGCCTGAGCGAGGCCAAGGCCTTCGGCGCGCTCGCGGGCTTTCGCAACGACCTCCTCGGCGCCCTCGATCAGGCCCCCGCTCATCAGCATCCGCCCAGCCACCACCGTGGTATCGACGATCGAACCGCTAGCCGCGTAGATCAGGTTCGCGCCCAGCTCTCCCGGCTCCATCTCAGGCGCTCCGGCACGAACGAGGAGGAAATCAGCGCGTCCGCCGGGCTTGAGCTCCGCGCCTCCGAGCAGACGCGAGCAGCGCCCCGTGACGAGCTCGAGCGTCTCACCGGCCGTGACCTGCGCCGGGTCACCCGCAACGTGCTTTTGGATCAGCGCGAAGGTCTTCGCGTCGGAGAGCAAGTCGAGGGAGTTGTTGGAGCCGGGGCCATCCGTACCGAGCCCCACCTCGACGCCTCGCTCGCGAGCGGCGCTATAGGGGAACACGCCACCGACCGCGAGCTTCATGTTCGCGACCGGGTTCGTGACGATCGTGGCGCCCCGCCTCGCGATCAGCTCCAGCTCGCTCTCGCTGAGCCAGACGCCGTGAGCGAGAACGACGCTCGGGCCCAGGAGCCCGCAACGATCGAGCCACTCTGCTGGACGCACGCCGTGCTCGGCCACGCAGTCATCCACCTCCTTCTCCGTCTCCGAGAGATGGATCTGCACGGGAACGCCGAGCTCGGCTGCCCGCTCGGCCACCCAGCGAAGCGAGTTCTCCGAGAGCGAGTAGATCGCGTGTGGCGCGAAGCCGGGCTGGGCCATCGATCCGCCCGCGTCGGCGATCTGCTCCAGGCTTCGATCCGCGTCCGAACAGGCGCGCTTGGACTTGGCCGGATCGTTGTCGTCGATCAGCGGTGCCGCTGTCACCGCGCGGATGCCGGCATCCTCCACCGCTCGCGCAGCGGCGTGCGCGTGCCAGTACATGTCCCAGAACGAGATCGTCCCGGTGCGGATCATCTCGAGGCACGCGAGGCGCGTGCCCCAGTAGACGTCCTCGTCGACCATTCGCTTCTCGACGGGCCAGATCTTGTCCTCGAGCCACTCCATCAGCGGGAGGTCGTCCGCGTAGCCGCGAAACAGCGTCATCCCGGCGTGGGTGTGGCCGTTGATGAGGCCGGGCACGAGGGCGAGGCCCGAGCCGTCGATGATCTCATCGCCCTCCTTGGGCTCGACCCCCTCCCCCAGCTCCGTGATCTCCCCATCGTCACAGCGCAGGCCCACGGTGACGTCGCCGAGGCGGGCGTCCTTTACCGCGAGTCCCATCAATTGAGCCTACGCGAGAGCGGGAAGCACCCTCTCGAGGGCCTCGCGGAGCGGCTCCCGCGTCGCCTCGGCGCCTCGCTCGACCTCGCTCATCGCCAGTTCCTCATCGCCCACTCCATTGGCGTAGTTGACGACCACGCACACCGCCGCGTACGCCAAGCCGAGCTCCGACGCCACCACGCACTCCGAGCCGATGGTCATCCCGACCACGTCGGCGTCACGGGCGACGGCCCGCACCTCGGCCGGCGTTTCGAGCCGTGGCCCCAGGGTCTGCCAATAGGTGCCTCCGTCCACCAGCTGGGCGGCAGCAACCGACGCCCAGGCCTCGACCACCTGCTCCCGCCATCCCGCACTGAATCCATGGACCTCGTGAGCCTCGAGGCCGGACCGCGAGGTTGGAGTCCCGCCCAGCGCGATGAAGTCGTCGGGACAGAGGAAGGTGCCGGGCCCGAACTGGGGGTGCAGACCACCCACCGATCCAATCCCGAGCACGCGATCGCAACCCGCCTCCGCCAGCCTCCTCAGGTTCGCCTCATGATCGATCGCGTGTGGAAGCGTGTAGCCGCCGTCCCCTCGGTGTCGATCGATGGCGATCCATCGGGCGCCGTCGAGCTCGATGCCCGCGGTCGCGTTGCCGCCGACGACGGCGAGCCCGCCCATCGGATCAGGCCGGGGTAACCGGGTTGCGGCGCTCGGAGAAGCGGCGATCCTTCGACTCGGCGAACGCGAAGCGCCTGATCAGCTCCCCGCGAAGGTCGTCAGGCTCGATCACCGCGTCGACCACCAGCTCAGAGGCGAGATGGAGGATGTCGATGTCGGCCGAGTAGGAACGGCGCTTCTCGGTTACGAATCGCTCGCGCTCGGCCTCGTCGTCGATCGCCTGGATCTCGTTGAAGAAAACGGCGTTGATCGCCGCCTCGGGCCCCATCACCGCGATCGATGCGGTCGGGAGCGCGATGCAGCAGTCGGGCTCGAAGGCGGGGCCGGCCATCGCGTAGAGGCCGGCGCCGTACGCCTTGCGAACGATCACCGAGATCTTCGGCACCGTGGCCTCGCTCACCGCCGAGATCATCTTCGCGCCATGGCGGATGATCCCCTGGCGCTCGACGTCGGTGCCGATCATGAACCCGGGAACGTCGGCCAGGAAAAGCAGCGGCAGGTTGAACGCGTTGCAGGTGGCGATGAACCGCGCGGCCTTGTCCGCCGAGTCGACGAACAGCACTCCCCCTTTGAACTTGGGCTGGTTGGCGACGATGCCGACTGCACGCCCATCCAATCGGGCGTAACCCACGACGACCTCCTTGGCCCAGCGGGCGTGGACCTCGCAAAAGGAGCCCGCGTCAGCGACGGCGTCGATCAACTCCTTCGCATCGAAGGGCGTTTTCGGGTCGGTCGGCACGATCTCGCCAACGCCGCGCTCCGAGCCGGGCTCGGCAGGGGGAGCCGCGGGCGCCTGCTCTCGCCAGTTCGCAGGCATGTATGAGAGGTAGCGTCGGGCCACGTCGATGGCGTCGGAGTCGGTGGCGGCGAGAAAGTGACCGCATCCGGAGACTGCCGTGTGCATCTTGGCGCCGCCCATCTCCTCCAGCGAGACCCGTTCACCGATCACCATCTCGGCCATCCGCGGGGAGCCCAGATACATGGAGGCGTTGCCGTCGCGCATGATCACCACGTCGCAGAAGGCCGGGATGTAGGCACCGCCCGCAGCCGAGGGGCCGAAGAGGAGGCACACCTGGGGCACGCGGCCGGAGAGCTTCACCTCGTTGTGGAAGATCCGGCCGGCGCCGCGGCGACCCGGGAACATGCGCACTTGGTCCGTGATCCGGGCGCCAGCCGAGTCGATCAGATAGACGAGCGGGACCTCGAGAGCCAAGGCGCGCTCTTGAACGCGCAGGATCTTCTCGACGGTCTTCGGTCCCCACGAGCCCGCCTTCACGGTGGGGTCGTTGGCCATGACGGCGACCTTGCGGCCCCCGATCAGGGCCAGCCCCGTCACGACCCCGTCGGCGCCCAGGCCCTCCTGCTCCCAGTTCGCGAGCAGGCCCTCCTCGGCAAACGACGCGGGATCCACGAGCCGCTCCAGGCGCTCACGGACGGGCAGCTTGCCCTGGTCGGCAGTCTTTTGGTGATGTCGCTCGGGGCCACCCGCGAAGGCGGCGTCGAGCGCGCCCTGAAAGTCGGCGCCCTCGCGGGTCTCGCTCATCGGGCTGGAGGCTCCTCCTCCTCCAGCTCGCTCTCGATATCCCACTCGACCGTCTCGCCACTGCCCTCGGCGGCGACCGTCTCACCACCGGCCTCGGCGGCGGCATCGTCCTCGACCTCATCCTCGTATTCCTCGAACTCGGCCTCCTCCGCCCCGAGCGGCTCGTCGGTTGCAAGCTCGACGAGCTCCTCCTCCTCACTCACGCCAAGCTCGAACTCGGGCTCTGGCTCGGGCTCGGGCTCTGGCGGCGGGCTGTGCTCGCTCGCCGTTCCGGCCAGCTGGCTGGAGAGGCGCTGCATGTCCTCGATAACCGCCTCGCGTCGCTCCTCGAGCTCTTGGATCTCATCGTCCAGCCCTCGCCGGCGACGGGCTACCTCCTCGGCAAGCTGCAGGCTGTCGTGCTCCGCCGTGTCGCGCATCTCGGCAGCCTCCTCCTGTGCTTCGTTGCGAGCCCGCGCCACATACGCATCCGCTTCGGCGCGCTGCTCCTTCGAGTACTCGTCGGCCTCGATGCGCACGCGCTCGGCATAGGCGTCAGCCTCGGAGCGAACGTTGGTTGCCTCCGTCTCCCCCTCCGCACGCAGAGTCTCGCCGACGTCGTGTGCGTCGGTGAGGATCTTTGCGGTCTGCTCGGCGATGCGCGTAAGCTCGTCGCGGACCACCTGCGAGCGCTCCTCTTCGCCCCCGCCGCTCTCAAGCCAGTCGGCGAGGCGAGTGAGGAAGCGGTCGACCTCCCGCTTGTCATAGCCGCGCCTTCCGACGGTGAAGGTCGTGGTCCGAATTCGCTCTATCGACTCTCGATCCATGGGCTGCTCCAGCGTACGCCGCCGGGCGTTCAGGGGTCGGCGGGTTGTGGCTTTTCCCCGGAGTAGTCGTAGAAGCCGCGGCCGGTCTTGGTGCCGAAATGCCCGGCTTCAACGAGCTTGGTGAGCGAGCTGGGGGCTGCGAAGCGATCCTCGCCATAGAAGGAGTGCATGACCTCCGCGATCGAAGCGAGCGTGTCGAGTCCCACGAAGTCGGCGAGCGTGAGCGGGCCCATCGGGTGGCTGGCTCCCGCCTGCATGGCGAGGTCGATATCGGCGATCGAGCCGACGCCATCCTCGTAAGCGCGCATCGCGTCGAGCATGTACGGGACAAGGAGCCGGTTGACGATAAAGCCGCGGTTATCGCGCGCCGCGACCGTCTTCTTGCGCAGCTTCGCGCCGAGTTCAAAGCCCAAAGCAGCAGCCTCGTCGGAGGTCCGCTCGGCCTTGACGACCTCCAACAACGGCATCACCTGCGCGGGGTTGAAGAAGTGCAGCCCAAGGAATCGCTCGGGGCGCGACGTGGCGGCGGCCTGCTCGGCGACCGACAACGATGAAGTGTTGGAGGCGAAGGTCGCCTCCGGCTTCACGATCGAGTCGAGCTCGCGCCACAGCGCGACCTTCTCGTCGAGGTCCTCGACGATCGCCTCGATCACGAGCTCGCAGTCGGCGAGGTCGGAGTAGGCCGTGGTCGGATGCAGCCGCGCGCGAACCGCGTCGGCGTCCGCCTGCTCGAGCTTGCCACGCGCCACGGCGCGATCGAGCTGCTTCGCGATCTTTGCCATCCCGGCGTCGAGACGGTCCTGGTCGACCTCACGAACCACCACGTCCATCTCGGCCTGCGCACAGATCTGCGCGATGCCGTGACCCATGAGGCCACAGCCGACGACTCCAACGCTTTGCACGCTCATGCTCTTCGCTCAGCTTCCGGCGGGTGCGAGCTTTGCCTGCATCGCCTCCGCGAGCGCGTGCAGCCCGCTCATCGGACGCACCATCACGGTCAGCTCGCGGATGCGATCGTCCGCCGCGAAGCGCAGCACGTCGATGCCGTCGAGCTCGCGCTCCCCCACCCTCGCTCTGAAGAGCAGCGTCGCGACGTCACCCTGCTCGACCTGATCGGTGTAGCGGAAGTCCTCGAAGACCTGAACGACCGCGGACAGGATGAAGCGAAGCGCTTCGCGGCCCTCATACGGCTTAAAGACGGCCGGGCTCCTGAAGGTAACGTCCTCCGTGAACAGATCTTCGACCGCCTCGAAGTCCTTGGCCTCGGCGGCCGTCCTGAACGCATCGCTTCGCATCCGGAGAGCCTACGCGTGCCGGCCCTTGCGCTGCGTCGACGACGTGATGTCACGAGCGGACTCTTGCCCCGACCACTCGACCGGGCCGGCGCGCAGCACGTGGGCGCCTAGAGGGCGTCCGAGCGTGTCCTGGGCGGCACGTGACGCCTCGATCAACTTCGGCAATTCGACACCTGTGTTTACCCCCATCTCCTCGAGCATCGAGACGAGATCCTCGGTCGAGATGTTCCCGGTGGAGCCTGGCGGCACCGGACAGCCTCCCAACTCGCCGAATGAGGATTCGAATGAATCGATGCCCATCTGGAGCGCCGCGAAGACGTTCGCGAGCCCCTGGCCCCGCGTGTTGTGGAAGTGGGCGGTCAGCTCAACCCCGCGAAGCTGGCTGCGGGCGATAGGGAAGAACTCGCCGACCTGGTCGGGGTTGGCCATGCCGGTCGTATCGCCGAACGCGATCTCCTCGCACCCCGCTGCGGCAAGGCGCTCGGCGATGCCGAAGACCCGCTCGACCGGCACCTCCCCCTCGTACGGGCAGCCGAAGGCAACCGAGATCACGCCCTCGCAGCGAAGGCCGGCACCTCGAGCCGTCGTGATGGTCGCCTCGAGGCCGACCAGGGATTCCTCCACCGAGCGGTTGACGTTCTCGCGGTTGTGCGTCTCGGAGGCCGAGACGAAAAGGTTCACCTCGTCGAAGCGATCCCGATATTCGAGCGCCCGCTCGAGGCCGCGTTCGTTGGGGATCAGGACCGAGTAGGCGACCCCCTCTCGGCGGTCGTAGGCCGCCAGCACCTCCTCGGCGTCGGCGAGTTGGGGAATCACGTCGGGCCGGACGAACGAGGTGAGCTCGATGCGACGGAGCCCAGCGTCGGCGAGCAAGCCGATCAGCCGCACCTTCTCCGCGGTTGGAATCACCTCCGGCTCGTTTTGAAAGCCGTCGCGGGGACCGACCTCGCGAATCCGGACGCCTTGAGGGAGCTCGCTCACGAGCCGAAGGCTATTGCGCCCTTCCGTCCGAGCGCCGGCGTAGCCTATACGAACGTATGTTCGTTGCCGACAAAGAGCGGTTCGACCTCTGCGAGATCGACGAGCGTGTCGACCAGATCGAATGCGAGTTGGCCCTGGTCGCCCCCCTCGTCCATGAGCGCGCACGCCTGCTGCGGGCGCGAGCGGCGATCCTCGGGGAACCCTCTCCGGCCACGCGGGGTCGCTCGCGGATCACCCGCGAGGACGTCTTCGCCTACCTGATCCGCAACCCCGGCTCGCGCGCAGGTCAGATCGCGGTCGGCTTGGGCGCCGGCCGACCGGCGGTCTCCGCCCACCTCCAGCGTGGGAAGGGCAAGATGTTCTCCACTCAGGCCGGATCCTGGTATCCGATCCCAGCAGCCGACCGCGGGGTGGCGACCCTGGCCAGCGCGGCCTGAGCGCTCAGACCATCCCCAGTCCGCCCGAGACGCCGAGCGTCCCGCCCGTGACATAGGAGGCATCGTCGGAGGCCAGAAAGGCGACCGCGGCTGCGACCTCGTCGCCCGCCTGAGCGCCATGGCCGGGCCCCCGCAGCGCGATATCTAGACTGCGCCGCCGTGGCCGATCCGATCTCGATCATCGGTGGCACCGGGGCCCTTGGGTGGGGTCTCGCGATGCGCTGGGCGCAGGCAGGCCAACCTGTTGTGATCGGTTCCCGCGATGCCGGGAGGGCTGCCGAAGCGGCGGCACGGGCCATCGAAGCGGCACCCGGTGGCGGCAGGGTCGAGGGTGTCGAGAACGCCGAGGCCGCCAGGCGCGGGCCCGTGGTCTTCCTCACGGTCCCCTTCCGCAACCAATCGGAGAACCTCACCAACCTGCGGGAGTCGCTCGGCCCGGGCCAGATCCTGGTCGACTGCACGGTGCCCCTCGCAGCGGCGGTCAGCGGCAAGGCCACACGGTCGCTGGGCGTGTGGCAGGGCTCGGCGGCTCAGCAGGCACAGGAGATGGTCCCCGACGGCGTAACCGTTATCGCCGCGTTTCACACCGTCAGCGCCCCTGTGCTCGGCGACCCCGATGCCGAGCTGGCTGAGGACGTCCTCATCTGCGGCGACCGCAAGGCCGATAAAGCCCGCGTCGCGCGCCTGATCGAGGCGATCAACGGGCTGCGGGCCGTAGACGCGGGCACGCTCGAGATGGCACGGATCGCCGAGCAGCTCACACCACTTCTGATCTCCGTGAACGCCCGGTACAAGACCCATGCCGGGATCCGGCTCACCGGCCTGCCGGACTCAGACCACTGGGCGTGAGGGTCGCCCTTCTCGCGGGTGGCACCGGCGGCGCCAAGCTGGCCGCCGGCCTGCAGCCGGAGCTCGGCGCGGACCTGGCGGTGATCGCCAATACCGCCGACGACATCGAGATCCATGGCCTGTGGGTCTCGCCAGATCCCGACCTGGTCACCTACTGGCTCGCCGGCGAGATCGACGAGGAGCGGGGCTGGGGGATCCGCGACGACACCACGGTGGTCTCATCGCGGCTGGAGCGGCTCGGCGCTCCCGGCTGGTTCACGCTCACCGACCGCGACCTCGCCACCTGTGTGTATCGCACTCGCTTCGTCGCCGAGGGCGGCACTCTGACCGGCGCCCAGGGGCAGATCGCACGAGCGCTCGACGTCTCCGCTTCGGTGCTGCCGATGTGCGAGGCGCCGGTTCGCACCCGGATCCTGACCCCAGCCGGCTGGCGCGGCCTCCAGGAGTTCCTCATCCTCGACGCTGGTGAGGCACCGATCGAGGCGATCGAGGTCGAGGGGCTTCACGATGCTGCGCCCACCCCCGAGGTGCTGGCCGCCCTCGCGGACGCCGACGCGATCGTGATCGGGCCGTCGAACCCGGTGATCTCGATCGGGCCGATCCTCTCGGTTCCCGGGATGCGAGAGGCGATCGCGGCGCAAGGCGTGCCGGTGATCGCCGTCAGCCCGTTCGTGGCTGGGCGGGCCATAAAAGGGCCCACAGAGGCCTTCATGGCGGCCATCGGTCGACCCGTCTCGGCGGCTGGTGTGGCCTCGCTCTACGAGCGCTTGATCGATGCGATGGTCGTCGACGACGGCGACTCGGACCCGCCGCCCGCCGGGCTGCGGCTTCTCCGGTGCCCTGTCCTGATGCAGGGCGACTCTGGGCGTCGGGCGCTGGCGCACCGCGTGCTCGAGCTCGCGGCCGAGCTGTGATCGCGACGGCGATCGTCCCGGTGAAGCGCTTCGGGCAGGCGAAGCAGCGCTTGTTGGAGGTGATCGACCCACGCGCTCGCGCTGCGCTCGCGAAGGCGATGCTGGCGGACGTGCTCGCGGCCACCACAGCCGCCGAGCTCATCCAGCGCGTGATCGTTGTGACGGGGGAAGGTCGTGCGGAGAAGATCGCTCTGCGACACGCGCAGCGGGTGAAGACCCCGGTTGAAGTCTTCCGTGACCCCGCCGACCGCGGACACTCCGAGGCTGCCACGCTGGGCATCGTCCGCGCCAAGGCCCTCGGGGCCGAGTGCGTGGCGCTGTTGCCCGGGGATTGCCCCCTGCTCGAGGCCGCCGAGCTCGACGCGGCGCTTTTGCGAATGGGGGCCGAGGCGGTCGCCGTCGTCCCGGATCGCCACGGCAGCGGGACGAATGCGCTCCTCCTCTGTCCGCCCGACGCGATCGCGCCTGGGTTCGGCCCCGGCAGCCACGAGCGCCACATCGAGCGGGCCGAACGCCGCGGCATGGCAACCTCGACGGAGGCGCTCGACTCACTGGCGCTCGACCTCGACACCGCCGAGGACCTGGAGGCGCTTTCGCAGCTGTTGGCCAACGATCCCACTCGCGCGCCCGAGACCGCCCAAGCGCTCAGCGAGATCGCGAAATGAGACGCATCGAGGTGATCGGACTCGAGGGCGTCGGCGAGGTGGCTGCCGGTGCGGACCTGGGCCCGCTGCTGGCGGGGGCGGTCGCCGAGATGGGCGAGCACCTCGCGGGGGACGACGTTCTGGTCGTCTCGCACAAGATCGTCTCGAAGGCCGAGGGCCGGGTGCGTTCGCTAGGCGACGCAGAGCCCTCACAACGGGCGCTCGAGCTGGCCGACAGCCTCGAGAAGGATCCCCGCCTAGTCGAGCTGATCCTTGAAGAGAGCAGGAGCGTGCTCCGAGCGGAGCGCGGCCGCCTGATCGTCGAGACGCACTCGGGATGGGTGTGCGCCAATGCCGGGATCGACGCCTCGAACGTCCCCGGCGATTCCGTCGTCCTGCTGCCCAAGGACCCCGACGCCTCCGCGCGGGGAATCCGCGCCAGCCTCCGCGGCGATGACAACGCTCCGGCCGTCGTGATCGCCGACAGCTTCGGGCGGGCATGGCGCCTCGGTCAGGTCGACGTTGCGATCGGGTGCGCCGGGCTACGCGCGCTCGATGACTGGCGCGGCCGAACTGACTCGCATGGCCGCCCGCTCACCGCGACCGTTGTGGCCGTGGCCGACGAGGTCGCCGCCGCGGCCGATCTCGTGCGGCAAAAAGACGCAGGCGTACCAGCGGCCATCGTGCGCGGCCTCGGGCGCCACATCACCGAGGAAGACGGACCGGGCACCGCACCGCTGCGCCGCGCCGAGGCCGACGACCTCTTTCGGTGAGTCCTCACCCCTCACCGACCGACAGCACCGCGGCGCCCCGCACCCGCCCCTGCCGAAGCGCCTCCAGCGCCACCCCGGCACGGTCGAGCGAAAACGACTCGGTCACGGTCCGAATGCCGGCGGCCGGGGCGAGCGACATCAGCTCCTCGCCGTCGGTGCGAGTGAGGTTCGCCACGGATCTCAGCGTGCGCTCTCCCCACAGGTCTGCATAAGGGAAGGAGGGAATGTCGCTCATATGGATGCCGGCGCAGACGACGGTGCCTCCCGGTGCCACCGCCCGGAGCGCCACCGGTACGAGTTCACCGACGGGAGCGAAGACGATCGCCGCCTCGAGCGGCTCGGGCGGCCCCTCCTCCGAGTCTCCGGCCCACTCAGCGCCAAGCCCGCGCGCGAACTCCTGTCCCTCGGAGTCTGCGGGGCGGGTGAGGGCGAACACGCGGCGCCCCTCGTGCGCTGCGACCTGGCAGACGATGTGCGCCGATGCCCCGAAGCCATAGAGCGCGACCGTGGCCGGATCCCCGCAATGGCGCAAGGCGCGGTACCCGATCAGCCCGGCGCAGAGCAGCGGCGCGAGCTCCTGGTCTCCGTACGAGCCAGGGGCAGCCAGACAGAATCGCTCGTCGGCGACGGTGAGCTCCGCGTAGCCGCCGTCGCGCTGATAACCCGTGAACAGGGCCCGCTCGCACAGGTTCTCGCGACCCGATCGGCAATACCGGCACTCACCGCATGCCCATCCAAGCCACGGGATGCCCACCCGCGCGCCGGGCGCAAACCGCTCGGCGCCCTGCCCGTGAGCCACCACCTCGCCCACGATCTGGTGCCCGGGCACCAGTGGCAGCTTCGGTTCGTCCAGATCGCCGTCGATCACGTGGAGATCGGTGCGGCAAACGCCGCACGCCCGCACGCGCACGAGCACCTCACCCGGCCCCGGCTCGGGGTCCGGCAGCCGCTGCGCCTGAAGCGGCCCGCCTGATCGCTCCAGCACCATCGCCCGCATGCGGTCAGTACGTCTCGACGATCTCGTAGAGCGTGGTGCGCTGCGCGGGCGTGCGGCCGGCGGCGCGCGCCGCTCCGATCAGGTCCTCCGGCTCCAGGCGGACCCCGTGCCGAGAGCCGGCCATGCGCGAGATGTTCTCCTCCATCAGCGTCCCGCCGAGGTCGTTGACTCCCCAGCGCAGGCTCTCGGTCGCGGCGTCGATGCCCATCTTCACCCAGCTCGCCTGGAGATTTGGGATCGTCCTGCCGAGCGCGAGGCGAAAGGCGGCGGTGTGCTTGAGGTTCTCCTCGCGCGAGATCTCCTCGATCCCATGAGTTCGGCCCAGGAGCGTCTGGAAGGGGATGAACGAGAGCGGCACGAACTCGGTGATGCCGCCCGTTCGCTCCTGCAGCTCCCGGACGACCCGCATGTGCCGCGCGAGCTCGTGCGGCTCCTCGATGTGACCGAACATCACGGTCGAGGTGGAGCGGAGCCCGCTTCGATGGGCTGCCTCGATGATCTCGACCCAGCGGGCGGCGGGCAGCTTGTTCGGGGAGATCCGGGCGCGAACGCCGTCGTGGAGGACCTCGGCAGCGGTGCCTGGCGTCGAACCGAGGCCGCAGCCGACGAGGTAGTCGAAGACCGCCTCCGGGGAGCGACCGGACCGCTCGCACATGAAGTGGATCTCCATCGGCGAGTACGCGTGCAGGTGGACAGCGGGCGCCACCTCCTTCGCGAGCCGCAGCCATCGCCCGTAGTGCTCGAGCGTGTAGTCCGGATGGATTCCGCCCTGCATGCAGATCTCGGTCGCGCCGAACTCGATCGCCTCGGCAATCCGCGCTTCGAAGTCGTTCTCGCTCACGTGGTAGGCATCGGGGGAGCGCTTGCCCTGCCCGAACCCGCAGAAGGCGCAGCCGACGATGCATACGTTCGTGAAGTTGACGTTGCGGTTGACGACGAAGGTGGCGACGTCGCCCGCGACTTCGGCCCGCAGCTCGTCGGCCGCGAGACGCATCTCCTCGACCACCTCTGGCCGCGTCTCCGCGAACAGAGCCTCGAGCTCATGCTCCGAGAGCGGCTCTCCCGTTCGCCCGCGCTCGATCGCGGCGGTCGCGAGGCCAGGATCCACGACGCGCTCCGAGCGGCGTCCCGAGCCCTTGCGCGGAATGAAGCTCCAGTAGCGGAGCTTCACGACGTCGAGAACGCCTTGCTCGATCCAGTTGGGCCCCAGGTATTGCGGGTAGGCGCACAGACGCTCGGTGAGGGCAAGGCCCTGTGGAGCGAGGCGCTTTCGGACCTGATGGGGGCTGGGAAACGCGTGCTCGGGCGAGATGTGATCGCCGTTGGCCGAAAGGCCGCCGAGGTCGGTGGCTCCAGCCACGACCAGCTCGTCCCACCAGTCGGCGAGGTTCGGTGGGATCTGGATGCCCACATCGGGCATCAGGCGCCGCGTCTCCGCCACCAGGCGCTTCATCTCTGCGAGCGTCACGTCGCTCGCCCAGTCCGGCCGTGGTGCCTCGGCCCCGAGGGGTGAGCCATCGCCCGCCCAGCGCTCCTGCGCGGCCTCGTCCGCGATCTGCGCCACCTCCCGGCCGTAGTACCGCGGGTGCGGAACGAAGTTCTGGAGGATCACCTCCTGAATGTGCCCGTGGCGACCGTGGGATGAAGCGATCGCCTCAAGCGAGGCCACGCGCTCAGCCTCCGTCTCCCCGATGCCGACGAGGATGCCGCTGGTAAACGGAATCCGCAGCTCGCCCGCAGCCTCGATGGTCGCCATCCGGCGAGCGGGATGCTTCGTCGGAGAGCCGGCGTGGACGGTGTCCATGAGCCGCTCGGCGACGGACTCCAGCATGAGGCCCTGCGAGGCCGTCACCTCGCGCAAGCGCGCGAGGTCGGCTCGCGAGAGAACGCCCAGGTTCGTGTGCGGCAAGAGACCCCGCTCGAGCGCCCGCTCGCATGCCCAGACGACGTAGGAGACGAAATCGGAGTGCCCGAAGGAGCGCAGGCGCCCCGCGACCTCGGCGTTTACCTCGGGGCGCTCTCCCGTCAGGACCAGGAGCTCCTTCGCGTTGCGGCGCACCGCCTTGGCAAGGCGTTCCTCGACCTCGTCGGGCGCGTAGAGATGGGGGCGGTGCGTCGCGAAGGCGCAGTACTTGCAGTAGCACTGACACGTGCGTGACAGCGACAGCGTGTAGTTGCGCGAGAACGTGACGCGGCGCATCGCCGCTCAAGCTACCGAACGGGCGTACCTGCCCCGGCGCCGGCGGCGCCGAGTGCCCTCAGCCCTCGCCGGCGCGGGTCTCGGCGTCCTTTACGACCTGCTCGACGGCACGGGCGTCACTGGTTGGAGGCTCCATGCCGAGCGCGTACTGCGGGCCGGCAATGACGAAGCGGTAGACCGCCACCGCGACCAGCGACCCCACAAGCGGGCCGAGGAGGTAGGGCCACGTGCCGCCAAACTCGTCGCCGACCAGCGCCGGGCCGAACCAGCGCGCCGGGTTGAACGAGCCACCCGTGAGCGGGGCGAGCATCATCACGGCCATGCCCAGCGTCGCTCCGATCGCGAGCGGAGCCCACTCCTGGCGAGCGCGCGGGTTGAAGGCGACGCAGCAGATCACCAGCACGAGCAGGAACGTCCCGATCGCCTCGACGATCGCGCCCTGGAAGTTGCCTCCCAGAAGGGGCGAGACGGTCGCCGCGCCGTAATGGCCGAGCCGGCCCTCGTCGAGCAGCAGCGCCTTTACCAGCAGCGCGCCGAGGACACCGCCGGAGAGCTGGGCGAGGATGTAGACGACCGCGTCGAGCGGGTCGATCCGCCGCAGCGTCACGGCCGCGATCGTGACAACAGGGTTGAAGTGGCCACCGGAGACCGCACCAAAGGTCAAGATCAGCCCGAAGAGGACGAAGGCGTGAACGAGGCCGACCACGGCGAAGTCGGAGCCCTGCGCCGCATCGGCGGAGGTGGCGACGAACAGAGTCACCACGGTTCCGACCGCGAACACGAGGAACAACGTGCCGAGAAGCTCGGCGATGTAGGCCGCTAGACCTCGATCCTGCACTGAATCCCTCCTAAGGAAAGTTGACGGCGCGGGAGTCTAGCCGTCCCCTCAGCCGGCGCGCCGCTAACCCTTGTCCGTGCGTTCCTCGCCCGCGCCGCCCTCATCTCCCTTGCCCGCCTCCTCCTCCTCGTGCAGGCGTTTTGCCTCCTCGATCACCTCGAGGGCCTTTTCCTTGTCCGAGAAGCCGCCGATCTCGACGGGCTTGCGGTCGAGTTGCTTGTAGACCGAGAAGAAGTGGGAGACCTCCAGCTGAAACTGCTCCGTCAGGTCGTCCAAGTCGTCGAGCTGGTTCCACTGGGGGTCGTTCAAGGGAACGCAGATGATCTTGTCGTCCTGCCCCTTCTCATCGCGCATGTCGAAGTGCGCGATCGGTTTCACAGGGATGACGCAGCCCGGGAACGTCGGCTCCGAGACGCACACGAGCGTGTCGAGCGGGTCCCCGTCGCGACCACGGTGGCCGATCAGATAGCCGTAGTCGGTTGGGTAAACGGTCGAGGAGGAGAGGAAGCGATCGAGGATTACCTCGCCGATCCCCTCGTCGTACTCGTACTTGTTGCGGCTTCCCTTGGGGATCTCGATGAGGGCGAGGAGCTTGTCGTCGAGCCCATGGTCAGCCACTGGGCAAGGCTATCCTGCCCGCGCACATGCGGAGGGTCGCAGCGTCGCTGGCGGCCGTCGCGCTCGCGCTGTGCCTGCCGGCATGCGCAGGCGACGGCGCTGAACCGGGCGCCTCGAAGGAGGCGACCCTCGTGCTGGATTTCCAGCCCAACGCCGTGCACACCGGGATCTACGCGGCGCTGGACGAGGGGCTGTACGAGGAGCGCGGCGTCGACCTAGAGGTTCGCGCGCCCGGCACCTCCACCGACGCGCCAAAGCTGCTGGCGGCGGGCCGCGCGGAGTTCGCGATCCTCGACATCAGCGACTACGCGCTCGCGCGCCGCCGAGGCGCGGACGTCGTGGCCGTCGACACAATCGTGGGCCGGCCCCTGGCTGCGGTGATCGCCGCTCCCAGCGACGAGATCCGCCGGCCGCGGGACCTCGAGGGCGCCGAGGTCGGCGTCACCGGCCTGCCGTCCGACGAGGTGGTACTCGATGCAGTGCTGGAAGCCGACGGCGCCGACCCGGCGACGGTCAGGCGGGTCACGATCGGGTTCGACTCGGTGGCCGCGCTCTCGGCAGGGCGCATCGATGCCGCGACGGCATTCTGGAACGCGGAGGGCGTCGCTCTGCGCGAGCTCGGGGTCCCCACGCGGGAGTTCCGGGTCGACGACTACGGATCCCCACGCTACCCCGAGCTGCTTCTCGCAACGTCGCGGGGAACGCTCGAGGACCGGCCTGGGCTGGTTCGAGCAGTGAGAGAGGCAACGCGGGACGGCTACGCGAGCGTGATGCGGTCGCCGCGCGAGGGGCTCGATGCCCTGGTCCGTGCCGGCGACGGGCTCGTGCGCGAGACGCAGGAGGCTCAGCTCGACGCCCTGCTCGCCGAAGACGCATTCGACGTCCCCGCCCAACTCAAGCTGCGCGACGTGCATCGTCTGGCCCCGCTGCCGGCGGGGGCCGGCTAGCTAGAGGTTTGTCGCGGTCAGCACGATGAACAGACCGATCACGACCTCGCTCACGACCCACGAGTTTTGATTCATCCAGTCCCGTGCCTTCGGCAGGAACGCTCTCGCCCGCTCACCGAGGATGAGAAGCAGGATCAGCGGGAGCGCCAGGAGCAAGAGGGTCAGTCCGAGAAAGGGAAGCAGGTGCCACCAGGGGTCGCCGTGGTTGCCGAGGTAGGAGCCCACCGCGACCGAGGTCAGGATGTCGGTCGGGAAGACGCCAAGCAGCAGGAAACCAAGCTTGAACGAGAAGCCGGGCGTGGCTGCCTGGAGCTTTCCCATCCACTTGGGAGGCTCGGATTCCTCACGCTTCAGGTAGGTGCGCAGCGCCGCCAGGACCAGCAGCACCAGGACGACGATGTAGATCGTCTCGCTCGGCTCGTTACCCGAGCGCGCTCCGTTGCTGAGGAAGTACGCCGCGGTGACGATGGCCGTGATCGAGAGCGACGCACCGGCCACGTAGGCCAGCGAGTTCCGTCGCCAATCCTCGCTCGTCGCCAGAAAGATCGCGCTCAGGATCTGCGGGCCGGCGATCATCACGAACGCCATCGGGATGAGCGAAACGAAGCTCACGCGGCCCCCAGCCTAAAGTGAACGCCTGTCGCGGAACTCGCGCCTGACTGAGTCGGGACGGCCCCACATCTGTACGACCTCCGCACGCCCCTCGCGAAAGTCCCGAAGGACCAACTCTCCATCGATCCCCTCCTCGTCAAGGAGCCGCAAGGTGCCCAGGACCGTCTGCGCGGCCGCTGCATGGCCGAAGGTGTGCGCCACATTGATGCGCCAGTGCCAATCGGCCTTGGAGTAGGGCTGCGCGTTTACCTGCGTGAGCAGAACCGCCGCATCCACATAGAGCTCCTCGTTCGTGATGCGCAGGTCGCAGACGACGTCGGTCCAGTCGTCGGGCAGCGAATCGAGGATCTGCTGGAAGTCGTCGGCGAGCGCCATGCGGCGCCCAGACTACCCCTCGACCAGCATGCGCTCCGCGAGCTTCCCGCCGATCGCGTGCCTCAAGCCGCCAACCTCGACCGTCAGCGGGCCCCCGAAGGGCTGTCGCTCGCGCACCACGAGGGAGGCGCCGGGGCGGATGCCGCGCTCGGCGAGGTAGCGCAACATCTCGGGGTCGGAATCCGAAACGCGCGCGAAGGTGCCCGCGTCGCCCGGCTCGAGGCTCGCCAGGGGGGTCCCCTCGTCGGCGGCGACCTTCAGCCTCCGGTCGGGGATGGGATCCCCGTGCGGATCGACGGCGGGATCGCCGAGTGCTGCGGCGATCCTCTCCTCGAGATCCTCGGAGATGTAGTGCTCCAAGACCTCCGCCTCGTCGTGGACGCGGTCCCACGGCACTCCCAGCGCCTCCGCCAGATAGGCCTCCAACAGGCGATGGTGACGAATGACCTCCAGCGCTACTCGCTCGCCGGCGGGGGTGAGCGTCACTCCGTGGTAAGGGACGTGTTTCACCAGTCCCATCTCGCCCATCCGCTTCAGCATCGCGGTGACCGTGCCTGGCGACACACCGAGGCGCTCGGCGAGCGCCGAGGTCGAGACGGGGCCTTCGTCGCGATCGTGCAGGGCGTGGATCGCCTTGGCGTAGTCCTCGACTGCCTCGGAGTTCGTGGCGTCCGGATCGCGCCTGAAGCCGGAATGAGCGGTCGCGCGGGCCATCGCTACGCGGCCACCAGGAGCCCGGTGATGTAGAGCACAGCGATACCCGCGAGCAGGCCACCGACGGCCGCCGGCCCGAACAGGCGGCCCTCATCGTCACGCATCAACGGCGCGAGCTGGACGATGACCTGAACGATCGCCCCGACCCCAACGCCGAAGAGGAAGGCCGCAGCGCTGGGGTTGTAGGCGGCGGCGCCGATCCAGGCGCCGAGGATGGCCGGCGCTCCCGCGATCAAGCCGAGCGCGACCAGGCGACCGAAGCTTGGGCGGGCGTTGGCCAGGGGAGCGACGATCGCGAGCCCCTCCGTGGTGTTGTGGATGGCGAAGCCGATCACGAGGAAGGTCCCCAGCGCCAGGGCCCCCGCGGCGTAGGCGGAGCCGATCGCGAGCCCCTCGCCGAGGTTGTGCAGCCCGATCCCGATCGCCACCAGCAGAGCCAGGTAAGGTGCCGCCGAAGTCCCTGCATCGGCGCCGGCGCGCTGTCGGCGTCGTGACAGGTACGCGTCGACTGCCGAGAGGGCGAGGTAGGCGACCAGAGCTCCCAGGAAGACCAGGGCCGGGCCGCCGAAGGCGCCCGGGCCCGCAGCGGCGATCTCAAGCCCCTCCAAGCCCGCATCGATCGCGAGGAAGGCGAGGAGCCCAACCGTAAACGCGATCAGAACCCGCAGCCACTCCGGCCCCACGCGGCGCACGAAGGGAAGCCAGAGCATCCCGAGGCTCACAGGAATCACGCCCACGTAGATCCCCAGGAGGGCCATCAGCCCGAAGAACCCGGCGTCGGCCTCGGGGGTCTCGACGGCAACGGGGATCTCGTGGTCGATCGTCCCCCCGGTCGAGGTGAAGATGGTGATCCCGTAGCCCTCGCCCTCCACCCAGTCGTACGGGACGGTGAAGCTGGCCTCGCCCAGGCGGCCGACGCGGCCGCCCTCGGGGCCGTCGAAGGGCAGGAATGCCTCGTTTACGGTGATCTGTGCCACCTCGACCGCGTCGGGGCCGTCGTTGCGAATGCCGACCTCGATCTCCCCTGGCCGCAAGACGGTGCGCTCGACCGTGAGCTCCTCGACCGGCGGGCCCGTGCGCTCGCCAAGGCCAGGGCCGCCCAGCAGCGCGAAGCCGCCGATGGCCAGCGCGATCAGCGCCAGCGGGATCGCGCCCAAGAGCCAGCCCGGCAGGCCGGCCGTGGCGCGCTCGGTCGCGGTGCCGGCTTCCATCAGTCGGCGACCTCGATGAACCCGAGCCAACCGAGCTCGGCGAACTCGGTCTTGTGGGCGTGGAACATGAAGCGGCCCGCATAGGGAAAGCGAAGCTCGAGGATCCCGCGCTGGCCCTGCCCCTGAACGATCGTGTCCGTGAAGTCCACCGGGTCGAGGCGGGTGCCGGTCGGGTAGTAGTCGAAGAAGTTGGCGTGGACATGAAACGAGTTGATCTGGTCGAACTCGAGCAGGTTCACCAGGTATATCCGCACCAGCTCTCCACGCTTTACGCGGATCGGCTCCTCGACGTAGTGAAATGGGATCGAGTTGACGGCGTAGATCTCGTTCTCTCCGTCGAAGTTCGTGTCGAAGCCGTTCATGACCATCACAAGCTCGTCGGCCGCCGGCCGGGGCTCTGGCGGGTCGATCACAAGCGCGCCGTAGAGGCCTTTGGCGATGTGGGCCGCGAGCGGCATCACGTGGCAGTGGTAGAGGTGGAGGCCGAAGGGCTCCGCGTCGAACTCGTAGGTGAACTGCTCGCCGGTGGCGATCGAGCCCCCTCCCCTCCCCTCACCGATCCCTGGCATCCCGTCCACGAAGTCAGGGTGGAATCCATGAAAGTGGATCGTGTGCGCGTGCTTGGAGCCGTTTATGAACCGGATCCGCAGGCGGTCACCCTGCGTGCACCGAAAGGTGGGCCCCGGAATTCGCCCGTTGTACGTCCACGCCGGATAGGTGATGCCGGGCGCAACCTCGATCTCCTTGTCCTGCGCCACCACGGTCCATTCGCGCAGGGTGCGGCCGTCGGGCAGCTTGCTGATCTCGCCATAGTCGAAATCGCGCACGACCTCGGAGGGGTTGAACCCGTTCGCGTCGTGGTCCACCGTGCCCTCGCCGAAGCCGTCGTGGATGGCGAGGCCCTTCCCAGACCCGTGGCCCATCCCGTGGCCGGTCTGCGCGGCGCTCGCGTGCTGGTCTCCGCCGAGGGCGCTGTGGAGCCCTTCGTGAGGCACGACTTCGTGGAGCGCCGCGATTGCGGGCGCAGCAGCCGCACCCGAGGCGATCAGGCGGCGGCGTGTCAGCTTTCTAGAGGCCACAACATAGATTTTGGCATATCAAAACCTTGGAGGCCGCGCTCTCGTTCCTACAATCAGCTGTGTGGAGGCAACAGCCCAGATCGAGCTGGACGGGCAGTACAGGGAGTTGCGGGAGGCCGCCGGCTTTCTCGAGCGGGCGTCGAGGGATGTGCTTGCGGTGCGAGGTGCAGAGGCGGCGGAATACCTCCAGGGGCAACTCACCAACGAGATCGAGGCACTGTCGCCGGGCGAAGGCTGCTACGCGGCCCTGCTCGACCGAAAGGGCCGCCTCCAGGGCGACATGCGGGTCCTGCGCGGGGCGCCGGACGCCCTCTGGATCGAGCTCGAGGCCATCGCCACTCCGGCGGTAAGCCGCCATCTTCAGATGTACAAGGTGGGCCGCGAGGTCGAGGTCGAGGACCGCAGCGAGGCGACCACCGTCGTGAGCGTGATCGGCCCGGCAGCCGCGGAGGTGACGAGCGCGCCGGCCGGCACCGAACACTCGCACCGCGAACTGAGCGTTGGCGGCGTCGATGCTCGAGCGGTGACTACCGACGTGGGGATTGACCTGATCGTCGCGCGCGACGACAGCGCCGCGCTCAGCGAGGCCTTGATCGCGGCAGGCGTCGCCGAGGTGGGTGAGCCCGCTGCCGAGATCGTCCGGGTGGAGAGCGGCCGCCCGCGCTTCGGGTTCGAGATGACGACGGCGACGATGCCCCAGGAGGCCGGGATCAACGACCGGGCCGTTTCCTTCACCAAGGGGTGCTACATCGGCCAGGAGACGGTCGCGCGCCTGCACTACAAGGGCAAGCCGAACCGTCACCTGAGAGGCCTCCGGCTGGAGGGCCAGGTTGCCGGTGGCGAGCCCATCACCTTGGGAGACCGCGAGGTGGGAAGCGTGGGAACGGCCGTCCTCTCCCCCGCACTCGGACCCATTGGGCTGGCGATCGTTCGGCGCGAGGCCGAGCCGGGCGCAACCGTCGATGTGGGCGAGAACGCGACCGCAGAGGTCGCAGAACTCCCGTTCTGAGCCGGCTCACCGCCCGGCGCGAGGCCCGAGGGCTTTCCCGTAGGGTTCGGCGTCGAGATGGGCACGAGGGAGGCTTTCCGCTCGAGCGGACCGCGCACGGCCAGGGTCAGACGCTTCGCCGCCCTTGCGGCCACACCGCTTCTGCTCGCGGCATGCGGCGATGACAGCGACTTCGCCAACGAGCCGCGACCGGCGGCCCCGATCGTGGTGACGGCGAAAATCGATCGCGAGAAGGTCGTCGTCTCGCCCGACTCATTCGGAGCCGGCATCGTGAACTTCACGGTCTCGAACCAGTCCGATGACCCGGTCAGCCTCACGCTCGTCGGCCCGGCTTCCGAGGACAATCAGGCGTCCGGCGAGATCCCCCCGGGCGGCGTCGGCAACCTCAAAGCTGACGTGAGCCAGGGGGACTATGAGGTGAACGGAGGCGAGCGCTCCGACGCGAGGCCGGCCCGGGTCAAGGTTGGACCCGAGCGCGAGAGCTCCAAGGACGAGCTGCTCTTGCCCTAGCGGCTACTCGCCGGGCGCGGCCTCGGCGACCAGCGATTCGATCCGCCGCAGCTTCTCTTCCAGCGAGGCGACGAGGCCGTCCAGGCCGGCCCTCGCCTTGTCGGAGGAGGTCTTGATGCCCGTGAGGGTCGAGCGGATCGCCTGAGCCTGGCGCAACAGGGAGATCGCATCCGCCGCGGTGTCGCGTACGGCCACTGCGTCGACCTCGAGATCGGTGTCGCGCGCCATTGCCACCCGGGCCGCGGCCAGCCGATAGGCGGTGACCAGGCAGATCCCGTCGGGCTCCTCGCGGTCAACCGCCACGATCATCTTGTTTCCCTCGTACTCGGTCAGGGTCTCGCGGCCGGCGGGGACGCGCTCGTCGCCGGCGACTACCAGGACGCCAAAGCTCGCCGCCCGAGCGCTCATCGCGGCGTTGAGCTCTCCCCATGCCTCGTTCTTGGAGAGCCGTTTGTCCTTGACCTCGAAGACGATGCGCCCGAGCGAGGGACCGTCGGCCCCCCCGAGCTCCACGAGCACATCGCCCTTCTTGCCGCCGCCCTCCGCGCCTTCGCCACCGGTGTGTGAAGCGCAGTCGCCACGCAGCGTCGCGACGCCCTCGAGCGCCCGGAACGCTCGCTCCTCGAAGGTGCGACCCTTGGCGGTTCCTCGCTCGGCCTCGTCGGCGACCCGGCGGTCGGCCTCGTCGCGCTCCTTCAGCTCGACCATCTCGCGCTGCAGGGCCTCGATGCGCTTGCGGTTCGCCTCGCCTTCGTTTTGCTGGCGCTCGTCGAGCGCCTTGAAGCCTCGGACCACGGCGGCCTTGAAGTCGGTGAGGGGGTTGGCCCCATCCTCGCTGGAGAACAGCCGGACGATCCGCTCGCGCTGTTCCTCGAGCGCCTCAGCCAAGAGCTTGTCGATCTCTCGCTGGACGGAGCCGTCGCGCTCGCTGTCAAAGCTTTGGGCGATCCTCTCCGCGAGCTGCTGGTCCCCCGCCTCGAGCGTCTTGCCCAGCCGTTCGCGGAGGGCTCCGGCGTGGCGCTCGAACTCGGCCCGCACATAGTCGACGTTTGCGGCCGTTTCCTCAGTGTCGAGGACGCGTGCCCCGATCTCGATCGCCTTCGCCACCGTCTCCGGGCCCGGCTGCCCCGCCTTGGCGCGCTCGCGCACCACACGAGCAGCCCGCTCGTCGCTGACTTCCAAGTGCTCGACGACGAGACGGTCATCTATCGCGCGCACGACGCCTTCGCCGCCTTGGCGGCCACCATCGAACGGTAGTTGTTGGGTCTCGCTCGCTTCCATGAGGACTCACCACCGTAGTCGTGGACCCGGACGCGAACCTGACAGCACTCCTCCACTACCATCGGCGCCCGTTTCACCGACGTTCCAAAGGGGGACCAGTGGCCGTAGACGTATCCGAGGTCTCACAGCTCGATGTCGAGCCGGGCACGCTGCCCGAGGCCATGGCCGCCTGGGTGATTCGCGAGGACCGCGAGGGCGAGCCCAAGGACGCCTTCCAGATCGAGGAGATCGAGGTTCCCGAGCCGGGCGCGTTTGAGGTGATCGTGCGGGTCATGGCGGCCGGCGTGAACTTCAACAACGTCTGGGCCGCGCTGGGCAAGCCGGTCTCCGTCTTCGGTTATGGCGACCACCCCGAGTTCGGCCACCACATCGGCGGCTCCGACGCCTCCGGGATCGTCTGGAAGGTGGGAGAGGGCGTGACCAAGTGGGAGCCCGGCGACGAGGTCGTCGTTCATTGCAACCAGGCGTCCTACGAGGACGTCGAGGTTCACGGACTCGATCCTCTCGCCGCCCCCAGCCAGATGATCTGGGGCTATGAGACGACCTGGGGCTCGTTCGCCCAGTTCACAAAGGTCCAGGCTCAGCAACTGCTACCCAAGCCCCGCAACCTCTCGTGGGTCGAGTCCTCCGCTTTCGGGCTCACCTACTTCACGGCCTACCGCATGCTGATGGACCGCTGCAGCTTGCAGGCGGGGCAAAACGTGCTGATCTGGGGAGCCGCCGGCGGGCTTGGGGTCTTCGCGACCCAACTCTGTGCCGCCGCTGGCGCGAACGCCGTCGGCGTGGTCAGCTCCGACGAGAAGGGGGCGCTCGTCACACAGCTCGGCGCTGTCGACTTCATCAATCGCAACGAGTTCAGCGAGATGATGCGAACGAAGGACAACCACCCCTCCTCCGACCCAGCCGCCGACAAGGAGCGCTTCAAGGCCTCGCGCGGTTTCGCGAAGCGGGTGAAGGAGATCCTGGGCGACGCGCCCGACATCGTCTTCGAACATGTCGGCGAGGCCACCTTCCCCACGTCGGTGTTCACCGTCAAACCATTCGGGAAGGTGGTCATCTGCGGCGCGACCTCGGGCTTCAACCTCGACTTCGACGTGCGCTACCTGTGGATGAAGCAGAAGGAGATCCTGGGGTCGCACTTCGCGAACGCCTACGAGTGCACGCGCGCCATCGCGCTCATGGCCGAGGGCAAGATCCGCCCGGTGCTGTGGCGGGCGATGGATTTCGACGGCGTACCCGAGGCCCACCAGCTCATGCACGAGAACAAGCACGCCGGCAAGATCGCGATTCGCGTTGGCACATCCTCCGATGAAGACGGCCAGCACGAGGATGGCGAGGGCGCGATCTGGGCCGAGGTGGGCGCTTAGCCGAGCGGTAGGATCGCCCCAAGGTGCACGTCAACTACATCGAGTGGCGAATCCATCCCTTCCGGGCCAACCGCTGGCTCGAGGCCTGGGCACCCGCGATCGAGCGGGCGGCGGCGTTCGGAGCGCGCGAGTGCTATCTCACCCGCAACATCGACGACCCGCTGCATTTCCGGCAGGTCTCCGTGTGGGAGCACACGGCCGACTTCGACCGGTATTGGGCTTCGGATGAGATCGGCTCCCTGCGGCAGGACGCGCTCAACTACTACAACAAGCCCGTGCTCTGGGTCTGGCATTCGCTGACCCTCGAGGCCGGCGCCGCCGCCGCGGTGGAAGCGACCGCCGAGGTCGCCGACTGACGCCCCGCGCCCGCGGCGCGCCCGGACCGTTTGCGCTGCTCGGCCTCGCCCTGCTGGTCGGCGCCTTCGCGGGCGGCTGCGGCGGAGACGATGACGAGAACGCCGCACCGGCGGCCCAGGGAACGCCCAATCTGATCGTCGTCATGACCGACGATCAAACGCTCGCAAGCTTCGGTCCGCGAACCATGCCGTTTACGTGGCGCCTCATGCGAGAGGAGGGCACGGTGTTCACCCAGGCCGTGGGGACGCCGCCGCTCTGCTGCCCCTCGCGGGCCGGGTTCTTGACAGGCCAGTATCCCCACAATCACGGCGTCGACGCGAACGTGCCTGGCTACGGCCTCCTGCGCGACAAGGAAGCCGTGTTACCGGTCTGGCTCCAGCGTGCGGGGTATCGGACCGCCTTCATCGGCAAGTACCTGAACGAGTACGAGCGCACCGGCGGCACCCAGGCGGCCCCGGGCTGGGACGAATGGTTCGCGAACCTCGGCTACCCGGCTTACTTCGACTACGAGGTAAGCGACGACGGCGAGCGCGTCAGCTATGGATCGGGCGAGGAGGACTACTCGACGAGCGTCTTCGCCGACCGTGCGGTCGAGTTCGTCTCGCGGGAGGGCGAGGGCTCACCCTTCTTCCTCTGGCTCGCCTTGAACGCCCCGCACATCGCCGGCTCGGGCCCCGAGCCCTGCGGCCCGTCCCAGCCTCAAGCCCCCACGCCCGAAGCCTTCGAGGAGTTCGCGGGTGACTCGCTGCCGAGACCTCCCAGCTTCGACGAACTCGACACCTCGGACAAACCCGGCTTCATTCGCGACCTCCCGCCACTTTCAGCCGAGACCGTGGATCTGCTGACCCTGCGCTGGCGCTGCGGGGCCGCCGCCCTGCGGGCCGCGGACGCCGCCATGGAACGACTCGTCGCATCGCTCGGGGAGACCGGTCAGCTCGAGCGGACGATCCTCGTCTTCACCTCGGACAACGGCTACTTCTTCGGCGAGCACCGACTCGACGATGACAAGCGCCTGCCCTATGAGCCCTCGCTGCGGGTGCCGCTGGCGATGCGGGTGCCGTCATCGCTCGTCGCGGGCGAGCGGATCCCGGAGGTGGACCGGCTCGTCGCCAATATCGATCTCGCACCGACCCTGCTGGACTTCGCAGAGGCCTCGGCCTGCCCCGATCCGCAGGCCTGCGGTGATCCGGACGGGATCTCGCTGCGGCCGCTGCTCTCAGGCGAGGACGGTCCGCTCCGCGACCGCGCGGTTCTGGTCGAGCTCGACGATGGCTTCACCTACGCGGCCATACGCACCCAGCGCTACCTCTACTCCGAGCTCTCCGCAGACCGGACCGGGGCTCTCCCCGAGCCCGAGATCGAGCTCTACGACCTCCGATCAGACCCCTTCGAGCTGCACAACCTCTGGGCCGAGGATCCAGGCGGCGTCGCGGCGCTCCAGTCATCGCTCGCGCAGCGCCTCGACCGGATGCGCTCCTGCTCGGGAGCGCGAGACTGCGCCGCCGGCTCCCGCTAGGACTGCGCCGCCGGCTCCCGCTAGCTATCAGGCAACGGCGCTCTCAGGCAACGGCGCGCAGCGTGCCGGCGCTGTAGCGCTCGCCCACCTCGGCGAGCACATCGAGCATTGCGTCGGTGGCGGGCGCCCTGGAGCCCTCCGCGAGCACGGTGGCCCAGACGCGGCGCATAGGCGCGGTCGGCAAGAGCGGGCGCAGCTCGAACTCCGGCTCACGCCCACCGAGGGCGAGGTCGGGAACCAAGGTCAGGCCAACGCCGGCGGTCACGAGCCCAAACAGCACGTGATAGTCGTCGCTCTCGAACGAGATCTTCGGCTCGAACCCTGCCGTGCGGCAGAGCGCGATGAGGTGATTCCGGCAGGTCCCGCTCGAGACGCCGATCACCCAGTCCTCGCCCGCCAGATCCTCCATGCTGACCTTGCTCTGCTTCGCGAGGGGGTGACCGTGCGGCAGCGCCACCTGTTGCTCCTCCTCCAGGAGCAGCCGTCGCTCGATGTCCCGGTCCTCGTCGTCCTCGGCGATCAGCGCGTAGTCGTAGGTGAGCGCGACGTCGTACTCGCCCCTCTTTAGGGCCGGTACCGAGTCCTCCGGCTCAGCCTCGGCCAGCTGGAGCTCGACGTTCGGATAGCGATCCCGAAAGCTCGAGACCGCCCTGGTGACAACGGTCGCGCTGGCGCTTGGGAAGCTCACTAGGCGCAGCCGGCCACCCTCAAGCCCGGCGATCGCCGCTAGCTCGCGCTCCGCCTCCTCGAGCCGGCAGATCACGGCGTCGGTGTGCGTGACGAGCGCCCGGCCCGCGTCGGTCAGCTTCGGACCCGAGCGGGTCCGTTCGAGCAGCGGCATCCCCACCTCCTTCTCGAGCGTGGCCACCTGCTGGCTCACCGCCGACTGGGAGAGGTAGAGGGAGTCGGCGGCACCCGAGAACGATCCGCTGCTCGCTACCTCGCGGAGGATCCTGAGGCGCTTCACATCGAGCATAAGCTCAGCTTATCACTCCCAGCAGCAATCCATGTTGCGCTTATACGGCAGCCATGAGACCGTATTTCCGAAAGCCGAATTTCACCCAATCGGCGCCCCGTTCGTTTCAGAGTTGGAGGTAAAGGTGAACACGCAGACCGCACCAGCACTCTCAATCAGGCAACTCGACGAGGCCGACGCTTCAGCCGTCACCCGCCTCGCCGGACTCGACTCCCAGCCCGTCCCGACCGACCGTTTGCTGGGCATCGACGTGGAGGGCCGGCTCCTGGCGGCGATCGGGCTCGATACGGGCCTGGTGATCGCCGACCCGTTCAGCCGTACCGAGCAGCTGCGCGAGCTCCTCGAGCTGCGCCTGCAGCAGCTGCGCGAGCGCGAGCCGCGACCCGTCGGTCGGCTGCCGCGGCCCGCGGCGCGCGCTCCGAGCCTCAGTGCTGCTCGAGCGGTGCCATCGTGAGGCCGGCTTCTTTCAGCTGCTCCCAGTAGAGCTCGGCCGGCTCGCGCGGCCCGGTCCAGACAACCGCCTGCCCGCTCGAGTGGATTCGGTCGGCAAATCGGTACCCCTTGTCGACGCTCACCCCCGGGATCACGCCGGCCAGCGTCCTCGCCACATGATCGAACGTGTTGTGATTGTCGTTTAAGACGATCACCTGCCAGTTCCCCCCCAGTCCGGAACCCGGGCCCGAGGTGCGGGGACGCTCGATCGTCTCGGTAGTCAAGACGGGCGAATGCGACGTGAGGGAGGCAGTTGGGGCTACGGGTCGGGGACCGACAGCTTTATGCGATCGAAGTTGCCATGGGTGTCCTTCTGGGAGTTCGCCGCGCTCCCGACCCCGAATTCCAGCGTGCGGCCCATGACGTCGCCGCCGGCGTCGGTCACGTCGCCGACCAGGGCGCCGTTTACGTGGGCCTTGATGTTGTCGCCCTCGGCCGTGAGCCGCAGGACGTTCTGCTGGCCGATTCCGCCAATCGCGGGATTGGTGCCGTTCACCGGGAAGCTTCCTCCGCCGGGCTGGCGACGGAGGCTGAACTCCTTGCCCTTCGGGAACACGCGCAGCTCGAAGCGCTTGCCGCCGCCGACTCGAACCGAGGCCGTGAGGTAGGCGTCATCGCGAATGTTGGAGTTGGTCGTCTTCTTGATCCTGCCGACAGCGTCGAAGCGATGGTTCGGCTTCGCTTCGTCGCCCTGGACCGGAGGCTTGAAGCCGCAGACTTTCGGTGCCGCCTCGACGGTGATCTCCATGACGCCACGCTGCTTCGAGAAGGCGCGCGAGCAGCGACTGCCCTTACCGGCCTTCTTGAGCTCCTTGTACTGGCTGGTCTTCTTGAGGGGGTTCTTGTAGACGTCCACGAAGCCGAACGCGGATGCGGCCAGGGCCCCGCACAGCGCGAGCACTAGCGCTCCAGCGCCGTAACGCAGCCTGAGATGCCCCCTGCGAGAACTCATGGCCTCCTCAGGGTAGCCCCTAGCTGCTTGCCGCGGAGCTATCCGCGGCCTTCTGCCAGTAACGGTTCAGCCCCATCCAGAGCTGATCCGGCGGCGCTGCCTGGACGAATCTGAGCGCCACCTCATCGTCCCCCGCCGCCGCGATCTCCTGCTCGGTTTCGGCGACGAACCGCTCGCAGTCCTCTGCGCGCGCCCGCTCTGCAGATCGCAGCAGGCTCTCGCGGAGGGCGGCCAGCTGCGCAGGCGGGTCGTCCACGGCGCCGAAGTGGGTCAGCCGAAGGCGCTCTGAGCGCCAGGCGGCCACGAGCTCCAGCGAGCGCTCCCAAGCCTCGAGGTCGATGTCGGGGGGCGGGGTCGGCGCCATCGTTGCCCCGGAGGGTGGGATGCGCACCCCGGCGACGTCGCCCACGAAGGCATCGCCGGTCGCCTCGTGGAGGTAGGAGACATGGTGGCTGGCGTGACCGGGCGTGTACTCGACGCGGAAGCCCTCGATGCTCTCGCCACCGCGCAACGTGGCGATATTCGCCTCCGGAACCGGCACCACCTCCCCCCAGAGCTCCTCCATGCGATCACCGTAGAGGCGCCCCGCGCTCTTAAGAAGCTTGGCCGGATCCTCAAGATGCGGGGCGCCCACCTCGTGGACGTAGACGCGCAGGCCCGGGAAGCGACGCACCAGGGCGCCGCTCGCACCCGCGTGGTCGAGGTGGATGTGGGTGAGGAGCAGGCAGCGCGGCTCGCGCCCGTCCATCCCCTCGAGCAACCTCTCCACGCAGGACTCAGGGCCGGGATCGACGACGGCGCCGTCGACCTCGTGGGCGGCGATGACCCGATCGTTACCAAGGTGCATGACGTCGATTTCGCGAACGGGAGCTGCGGGCACTTTCCAAGCCTAGAATCAATCTATGCCGGAGCACCGTCTGCCCGAGCCGGACCGGCCCTGGGTGATGCGCACGTACGCGGGCCATTCGGACGCCCGGCGCTCAAACGAGCTCTACAGGCGCAACCTCGAGAAGGGTCAGACCGGCCTCTCGGTGGCGTTCGATCTGCCCACACAGACCGGATACGACCCCGATCACGTGCTGGCGCGAGGAGAGGTCGGCAAGGTCGGTGTCTCGATCGTCCACAAGGGCGACATGCACGCCCTCCTGGACGGCATCCCGCTCGACGAGATGAACACGTCGATGACGATCAACGCCACCGCCGCGTGGCTTCTGGCGCTCTATGCCACGGTTGCATCCGAGAACGGGATCGACGCGTCCGCGCTCAAGGGGACGACCCAGAACGACATCATCAAGGAGTACCTCTCGCGCGGCACGTACGCATTCCCCCCGGGCCCGTCCATGCGCCTGATCGCAGACACCGTGGCCTTCAGCGTCAACGAGATGCCGAGCTGGAATCCCACCAACATCTGCTCGTATCACCTCCAGGAGGCCGGTGCAACGCCCGTCCAGGAGATCGCGTATGCCCTCTCGACCGCGATCGCGGTCCTCGATGAAGTCAAGGCCCGGGGCCAGGTGGCCGCCGCGGACTTCCCAAAGGTCTTCGGGCGAATCTCGTTCTTCGTGAACGCCGGCGTTCGCTTCGTGGAGGAGCACGCCAAGCTGCGCGCGATGGCCGCGCTATGGGAGGGCATCGGCCGCGACCGCTACGGCGTCAGCGACGAGAAGTATCTGCGCTTGCGCTACGGCGTCCAGGTGAACTCACTGGGCCTCACCGAGGCCCAACCCGAGAACAACGTCCAGCGCATCGTCCTCGAGGCGCTGGCGGTGACGATGGGCCGCAACGCCCGGGCGCGCGCGATCCAGCTTCCCGCCTGGAACGAGGCGCTGGGGTTACCGCGGCCGTGGGACCAGCAGTGGAGCCTCCGCATCCAGCAGGTGCTCGCGTTCGAGACCGACCTCCTCTGCTATCCGGACATCTTTGAGGGTTCGAAGGTGATGGAGGGACTCGTCGCTGAGTTGGTCTCCGGAGCCGGCGAGGAGATGAAGGCCGTGGCCGATCAGGGGGGCGCCGTCGAGGCCGTTCCCTACATGAAGGCGCGCCTGGTCGAGTCCCACCGCGAGCGCGTGCATCGGATCGAGGCCGGCGAGATGACCGTCGTCGGGCAGAACCGCTTCACGGAGACGGAGGACTCCCCACTCACCGCGGGGGCGGACGGCGGGATCCTGACTCCCGACCCCGAGGTCGAGCGCGAGCGCATCGACGCGCTCGAGGAGTGGAAGGCCGAGCGCGATTCAAACGCTGCCCAGGCGGCGCTCGCGAGCTTGGCCGAGGCCGCGGCCGACGCGGACACGAACGTCATGCCCGCGACGATCGAGGCCGCGAAGGCCGGCGTGACCACCGGCGAGTGGGCCCACACCCTGCGCGAGGTCTTCGGCGACTACCGGGCGCCCACCGGCGTCACGGGCTCGCCTGCCCAAGGCCGACGGTGACGCCCTCGCCGTCACCCGTCAGCGTGTCGACGCCCTTTCCGAACGGATCGGGCACAGGCTGCGAATCCTCGTCGGCAAGCCCGGCTTGGACGGCCACTCCAACGGCGCCGAGCAGATCGCCGTTCGCGCTCGCGACGTCGGCATGGAGGTCATCTATCAGGGCATCCGCCTCACCCCTGAGCAGATCGCGACGTCGGCCGTGCAGGAGGACGTCGACGTCGTCGGCCTCTCGATCCTCTCGGGCTCCCACCGAGAGCTCGTGCCCGAGACGGTTCGCCTGCTGCGCGAGTACGGAGCCGACGTCCCGGTGGTCGTCGGGGGCATCATCCCCAGGGCCGACGCCGAGAAGCTGCGCGAGGACGGCGTCGCAGGCATCTTCACGCCGAAGGACTACGACCTGAGCCAGATCATGACCGAGATCGTCGACCTGGTCGCCGAGCGCAACGGGGTCGAGAGCGCCTCACCGGCCTGAGCGTCGGCTCGGCAGGTCTTGGCAGGCGGCGAGCTACGCTAGTCCCCGTGACCGAGTCGCTCAACGGCGATCGCGCTGCATGGCTTCGCTGCTACCGCTGCTGGTCCCAGCGCCTCGAGGCGCAGGTTCACTACGACGCGATCCTCAAGCTCGACCCGGACTCGGGCGAGGCGGCCGACCGCTTGGAAGAGATCCAGGAGGCCGTCGTCCAGTGCATGGACTGCATGCACGATCAGCCTCACCTGACAATCGACGATGGCCGCGTCGTCCCGATCGAGGATCGCTGGGAGCGCATGGTGGCCGGGACCCCGTGGGTTGCGTCCTGCACCGTGAACGTCGATCAGGACACGGTTGAGACTTGCTCGGGACCAGAGGCAGCCGACGCGCTCACATACGCGGCGTTCGGTGAACAGGGAACGCGCGAGTTCTTCACCCACGTGCGCTTCCACAAGCACGAGGCGGAGCGGATCGTGATCCACCTCTTGGTCGAGCTCTACGCCCGTGACTCCATGGAGGCGACCGAGGTCCTCGAGGTCGCCTCGCGCGGCGTGCTCGAGCTCACCTCGCTCGCGGAGGAATCCCGCCCGCCGGCCCACGCGGCGGACGAAGCCCACTGACGAGCGCTACTACTCGTCAGTGACGTCCCGCAGGACGCCGATCAGGCGCCGCGGCATCCCGGAGGGGGTTCGCTCCAGGTGCGCATCAGAGCGGATCGTTCGCACGGCGCCGTCGGCGCGGCGTATCCGGTAGATGGCGGCCCGACGCTCTCCGCTTTCGAGGAGTTCGGCGACACCCTCTCGCTGGCTCGCGCGGTCGTCCGGGTGGACGAGCTGGTAGTAGCCCTCGGACGTCCCCGAGAACTCCTCGTGGCGTAGCCCGAAGACCTTGTACATGCCCTCCGACCAGCGCACGCGGTCCGAGGCGATGTCCCACTCGAAGCTGCCTGACCGCGCGACGCGCTCGGCCTCCACGAGCCGGTCGTGGCTTGAGCGCAGCTCGTTCGCGATCCACATGTAGTTGGTCAAATCAAGCGACGCCCCGACCACGCGCAAGGCCGTTCCGTCCGTGTCACGGATGACTCGTCCTCGGCACAGGAGCATTCGCTCCGCCCCGTCGGGGCGCACCAAGCGATGCGCCGCCTCGTAGCGGTCGGTTCCCGCGAGCGCGCGTTCGACCGCCCGCTGGGCGGCGGGCCGATCGTCCGGGTGAATGAGCTCCAGGAATCCGGACAGCTTCGGCTTGATCGCACCGGGTCGCACGCCGACCATCTCGTAGAACTCGGGCGACCATGTGACCGCGTCCTCGCCGCAATCCCACTCCCAGCTCGCGACGCGAGCGATCGCCTGAATTTCGACCAAGAGCGCTTCGCGCTCGCGCAGCTCCTGTTCGTGGCGCCTGAGCTCGGCGACGTCGCTCGAGACCGTCACGAGCCCGATCACCTCGCCGGACGCGTCTCGCAATGGCGTCCGTGTCGTCAGCAGAGTGCGCATCTCGCCGTCGAGCACCACGGGCTCCTCGACCGCCTCGGCCTCGTTGCGCTCCATGAGGACCAGGTCGTTCTCGAGCACGGCGGCTCCGGGCTCGCCGAAGATCTCGGTGTCCGTCAGCCCGGTCATCTCCCCCGGTTGCCGCCCCGCGATCAGTGCCGCATGCTCATTGACCATGAGGTAGCGCCCGCTGCGGTCCTTGACGGACACCGCGTCGTGTGCGTCCACAAGGCCGCCAACCATTCCGGCGAGCGGCTCACGTTCGCGCGTTTCCTGCTCTCCATCCATGGGACCTCCCTTGCCTAGTGGGACAGTGCCCACCTGCACCGAATTTAACCCTCAACGGCCGCTCCGTCAAGGACGGAGCGGATGGTTAGTCGACGTCGGCCTCGGCGCTTGGCGTCTCGCCGTTCGGCTTGCGCGGGACCAGCACGGCGCGCTTGAACTCCGCAACGAGCTCGCCCGTCTGCTTATGGACGCGCGTTTGCACCCTCACGATGCCCCGGTCGGGCTTCGACTTCGACGGCCGCACCTCGAGCACCTCGGACTCGCAGAAGAGCGTGTCGCCATGAAAGACCGGGTTGGGATGGCTCAGCTCTTCCGTCGCCAGGTTCGCGATCGCCTTTCCGGACACGTCGCCCACCGTCATCCCCACGGCCAGCGAGTAAACGAGCGGTCCCACGACCACGTTGCGGCCCTGCTGCGACTGTGCCGCGTAGTGATCGTTGATGTGAAGGGGGTGATGGTTCATCGTGATCAGGCAGAACATGTGATCGTCCGCCTCGGTCACGGTCTTGGCCGGCCAATGCTTGTAGGTGGCGCCAACCTCGAACTCCTCGAGGTAGCGCCCGTACTGGCGAGCGCCGGTCGCCTCGCGGCCGGCCTGGTCGGTGACGAGCGCCTCGTCGGAGTCGCTCACGCGCGGGCTCTCCGCAGCTGCGCCCGTTCCTCCGCCTGCACGACGAGCTTGCCGATCAGCTTCTGCACGTTCGGGTCGCCCTCCACCTTGATGTGCCCGTGCTCGTAGGCCTCGCGCCAGTGCTTCGCCTTACCGTCGATGGCGAGCTCGTTGAAGTGCGAGCGCGGGATCGCCACCTCGAGCCGCTCGTCCTCTCCAAAGCTCTTGGTGATCTTCGGCCCGGGAACCTCGACGCGGAAGTGCTGTACGTCCCCACGCCCCCGCAGCTCCAAGCCGATCACGAGCTTCAGCTTCGCGAGCGAGGGAACCTCGCGCTGTAGGCCCGCGACGGCCTGCTCGATCAGCTCAGTCGTGCTCATATTCTGTTCCTCTCGAGGAGCTTCTTCCCGATCACCATCTTCTGGATCTCGGACGTGCCCTCGCCGATGATGAGGAGGGGGGCGTCACGGTAAAGGCGCTCGACCTCGTACTCCTTCGAGTAGCCGTAGCCGCCGTGGATTCGGAAGCACTCCTCGACCACCTCCTTGGCGGTCTCGGCGGCAAAGAGCTTGGCCATGCCGGCCTCGAGGTCGGAACGCTCGCCCGCGTCCTTCATGCGGGCCGCCTTCATCGTGAGCAGGCGAGCTGCCTCCACCTTCGTCGCCATCTCGGCGAGCTTGAACTGGATCGCCTGGTGCTGGGCGATCGGCTTCCCGAACGTCTTTCGCTCCTGCGAGTAGCGCAGCGCCAGCTCAAGCGCGCGCTGCGCGACCCCGACGCCGCGAGCGGCCACGTTCACGCGGCCCACCTCGAGCGCGTCCATCATCTGCCTGAAGCCCTGGCCGACGCCATCCTCGCCGCCGAGGACGCGCTCGGGCGGGCAGCGGTAGCCGTTGTAGACGAGCTCGGTGGACTCGACGCCCTTGTAGCCCATCTTCTTGATCTTCGGCGGGATCTCGAGGCCCTCGAACTCACCCGTGTTCTTGTCCGCCCACGGCTCCTTCTCGGTGATGAAGCAGGTCATCCCCTTGTACGGCGGGTCGGCCTTGGTGTCCGACTTCATGAGCACGAACACGAGCCCGGAGCCGAGCCCGTTGGTGACCCACATCTTCTGGCCATTCAGCTCCCAGGCGCCGTCGTCGGCGCGCTTGGCCGTGGATTTGATGCCCTGGACATCGGAACCCACCTCGGGTTCCGAGAGCGAGAAGGCTGCACGAATCTCCCCCGTCACCATCTTCGGCAGGAACGTCTCGCGCTGTTCGTCCGTCCCGAACTTCAGCAGCAGGTAGGAGCCGATGAAGTGGGTGTTGATCACGCCGGAGATCGAGATCCAACCGCGCGAGAGCTCCTCGACGATCATCGCGTAGGTCGTCAAGTCGAGGCCCATGCCGCCGTACTCCTCGGGGATCGTCACCCCGAAGAGCCCGAGCTCCTTCATCTGCTCGACGATCGCCTCGGGAAACTTGTCCTCGTGGTCGAACTCCTCCGCGACCGGAAGGATCTCGTTGTCGACGAACTGGCGCACCATCTCGGTGATCGCCTGCTGCTCGTCGGTCTTCTCCTGATCGGCGGTCGCTACTGCCATGGCTCCTCGTGTCCGGTGTCGCGGACGCTCAAGGATAATTGCCGCCCTGGCAAGCCGGGCACCCCATCCCATCGCAAGCGAGCTAGAGCTCCCAGGAGAATTGGCGCGAGGTCCAGCTCGGGCGTTCGCGCTCGTAGAAACGATGCGCGTCGTGGCGGGTCTCGGCTGAGTCCAGCTCGAGATGGGTTGCCCCGCGCTCGCGCGCCCAGCCCTTGGCCGCGTCGAGGAGCGCCTTGCCGATCCCTTCGGAGCGGCGCTTGGGGTCCACCGCGAGGTCCTCGACCCAGGCGCGGTGGCCGTAGCGCACCGAGTGCATGTCGAAGTAGACGCTGCAGATGCCGACGAGGCGATCTCCGTCCTCTGCGATCAGGAAGACCGCGTCGTTTTCGTCGATCGCCGACCGAAGCGCGACGATCGCTCGCTTCGGCTCCCACTGCGGCGGTTGATGGCCCGGAGGCGCGAACAGCCATTGGTAGCCCGCGAGCAGCCGCTCCTCCTCCCCCGGCCGCGCTGCGCGCACCTCGAAACTCAAGCCGTTCACTGCCGCTCGAGGATCTCCCCGACTCCGAGCGGCCTAAGCTCTCGCCCCTCCATCGCCGCGCACCCTATCCCAGGAGCCAGCCTTGAGAAACCCGCGTTCATTTGGAGATCCCCTCGCGATCGGCGCCCCCGAGCCGCTCAGCGAGATCCCGCTGCGGCCCTCGCGGATGATCCACTTTCTCGACTTCTCGAACGAGAAGATGGTCGCGAAGGCCCCGGCGATCGCCAAGCAGACCGACATCCTGCTCGGCAACCTCGAGGACGCCGTGCCGGTCGACAAGAAGGAGGCTGCGCGGGCGGGCCTGATCAAGGCCGCCCAGGAGTCCGATTTCGGCGACACCGCGCTCTGGACGCGGGTCAACTCGTTGGAGAGCCCATGGATCCTCGACGACCTGACCGAGCTGGTCGGCGCAATTGGAGCGCAGCTCGACGTGATCATGGTCCCCAAGGTCGAGGGCGCCTGGGACATCCACTATGTCGATCGCCTGCTCGCGCAGCTCGAGGCGCGGGCGAAGCTTGAGCGGCCGATCCTCGTGCACGCGATCCTCGAAACGGCCCTGGGCGTCGCCAACGTCGAGGAGATCGCGACCGCCAGCCCCCGGATGCAGGGGATGAGCTTCGGTCCGGCCGACCTCGCAGCATCGCGACGGATGAAGACGACCCGGGTCGGAGGCGGGCATCCCGGCTACCGGGTGATCGACGATCCCAGCGCCGACGATCCCGATGCCGCTCGCGCGAGCGCGCAGCAGGACCCGTGGCACTACTCGATCGCCCGCATGGTCGACGCGTGCGCGGCCGCAGGGATCCTCCCGTTCTACGGGCCCTTCGGCGACATCGGGGACACAGAGGGTTGCGAGACCCAGTTCCGGGCCGCCTTCCTGCTCGGCTGCGTTGGCGCGTGGTCGCTGCACCCCGCGCAGATCGAAATCGCCCGGCGCGTCTTCAGCCCGCCGGTCGACGAGGTCCTGTTCGCCAAGAAGGTGATCGAGGCCATCCCCGACGGCCGCGGCGTGCACATGATCGACGGCAAGATGCAGGACGACGCGACCTGGAAGCAATGCAAGGTGATGGTGAGCCTCGCCGAGATGCTCGCCGAGAAGGACCCGGAGCTTCGGGCGGCGTACGAGCTCTGAAGGTTTGATGGCGCCCTTCCGCCATTCCCTCAGAGTCCGCTACCACGAGTGCGACCCGCAGGGCGTCGTCTTCAACGCGAACTACCTCGCCTACTTCGACATCGCGATCACGGAGCTGTGGCGCGACGCGCTCGGCGGCTGGGAGCAGGCGATGAGCGAGTCGGACTTGGACCTGGTGGTCGCCGAGGCTCGGGTCCGATACCTGAAGCCGCTGCGCTTCGACGAGGAGGTCGAACTGCTGACCAGGGTCGCGAAGCTGGGCCAGACATCGTTGGTCACCGCGATGGCCGTCGAGCGTGACGGCGAGCTCGTCGCCGACGGGGAGCTGCGACACGTCTTCGTCGCGGGCGAGAAGCGAGGAAAGGTCGAGATCCCGGACGCCGTGCGGGCTGCGCTCGAGCGCTACTCCTGATCCAGCGCACGCTGCTGCTCGTCAAAGCCTCCGCCCTGTCAGGCGCCCAGTCGATCCTTCAATGCCTTGAGTTGGCGCGAGATCTCGTCCGGGAGGTCGTCGCCGAACTGGCCCAGGTGCTTCTCGAGCTGTGGCAGCTGCGCCCGCAGCGCGTCGTCATCGACGGTGCGAAGCGCCCGCATCGCCTCGTCCGTGATCGAGAGGCCGTCGGTGTCGATCTCCCCATCGGCGGGGACGAGCCCGAATGGGGTCTCAACTGTCTCCCCCTCGCCGGCACAGCGGCGGAAGATCCATGCGAGCACCCGGCTGTTTTCGCCGAACCCCGGCCAGATGTACTTGCCGTCGGCGTCCTTGCGAAACCAGTTGACGACGAAGATCCGCGGCATCGTGTCGGGCCGCGAACGCGCGAGCTCGAGCCAGTGCTGGAAGTACTCCGCCATGTTGTAGCCGCAGAAAGGCAGCATCGCCATCGGGTCGAAGCGCAGCTCGCCGAGGTCTCCGGCGGCGGCGGCGGTCGTCTCCGACGACATCGTCGAGCCGAGGAACACGCCGTGCTCCCAGTCGAACGACTCAGTCACAAGCGGCACCACGGTCGCCCTCCGGCCGCCGAACAGGAACGCGTCGATGGGAACCCCATCGGGGTCCTCCCACTCCTCTGCGATCGAGGGGCATTGCGCGGCCGGGGTGGTAAAGCGCGCGTTGGGGTGCGCGGCGGGCTCGGGCGATTCGGGCGTCCAGTCGTTGCCCTTCCAGTCGATCGCATGCTCCGGTGGCTCCCCGGTCATCCCCTCCCACCAGATGTCGCCGTCGTCGGTCAGCGCACAGTTGGTGAAGATCGAGTTGCGCTCGACTGTCTCCATGGCGTTGGGGTTCGTCTTGTGCGAGGTGTTGGGGGCGACGCCGAAGAACCCGGATTCGGGGTTCACCGCGTAAAGACGCCCGTCCTCGCCGAACTTCATCCAGGCGATGTCGTCGCCAACGGTCTCAACCTCCCAGCTCGGGAGAGTCGGGATCAGCATCGCCAGGTTCGTCTTGCCACAGGCGGAGGGGAACGCACCGGCCACGTACCTGACCTCGCCCTCCGGCGAGGTCAGCTTCAAGATCAGCATGTGCTCGGCGAGCCAGCCCTCGTCGCGGGCCATGACCGAGGCGATCCGCAGCGCGAAGCACTTCTTGCCCAGCAGCGCATTGCCGCCGTATCCGGACCCGTATGACCAGATCTCGCGCGACTCGGGGAAGTGAACGATGTACTTGCTCTCCGCGTTGCAGGGCCAGGCCACGTCGGCCTCGCCCTCGGCGAGCGGGGCGCCGACGGAATGCAGGCATGGCACGAATTCCCCCTCATCGCCCAACACGTCCAAGGCTCCCTGGCCCATCCGGGTCATGATCCGCATCGAGGTCGCCACGTATGGCGAGTCCGTGATCTGGACGCCGATGTGGGCGATGTGCGAGCCCAGCGGCCCCATCGAGAACGGAACCACGTAGAGGGTGCGACCGCGCATCGAGCCGCGGAACAGATCGGTGAGCTTTGCGCGCATCTCCGTTGGATCGGCCCAGTTGTTCGTGGGGCCGGCCTCCTGCTCGGTGGGCGTGCAGATGAAGGTCCTGTCTTCGACGCGCGCGACGTCGCCGGGATCCGAGCGCGCCAGATATGAGTTCGGCCGCTTTGCGTCGGAGAGCTTCTCGAAGGTGCCGTGTTCGACCATCTGCTGACACAGCTGGTCGTACTCCTCTGCCGACCCATCACACCAGTGGATCGCGTCGGGCTCGGTCAGCCCGGCCACCTCTCTCACCCACTCCGTCAGCCGATGGTTGCGGGTCGGGGAGTCCGTCATCACGGTGCTCAAGCTTGCTGGCTCCTCTGATTCGCGGCTGAGAACTTCAAAACGCTCCGCGGGGTGACCCGGGGAGCGTCTACCCATTCTGACGGACGGGCGAACCGGGCGGCGTCAGCCGCCGCCGAAAGGGCGTCAGCGTGCCGGTTTACCCACTTGGGGAACCGGGAACACAAGCGCGGGAATGGACCTGGGCCTCATCATCTATCTCCTCGTCTTCGGGACGATCGCCGGCTTCATCGCCCGGCTGCTCGTGCCCGGCCAGGATCCGATGGGGTTCTTCGCGACCATGCTGCTCGGGATCGTCGGCTCCTTCATCGGCGGCGCGATCGGCTTCTACCTCTTCGAGACGGACTCGACGGAGGGTGCGCTTCAGGCCTCGGGCATCATCGGCTCGATCATCGGGGCAGTGATCGCGCTTTTGGTCTACCGGGCCATCTCCAGGCGCTGAGCCTGCGCGTTCGGTGGGACGCCGTCGGGTAGGGTTCCCGCCCGCTGCGCCGGGCGCAGCCCCCTGATGCGCTTCTACGAGTACGAGTCACGCCGCTTGGCCGAGCGGGCCGGGATCCCGGTCACCAAGTACGGCTTCTGCACCTCTCGCGAGGAGGCGAAGGCCGCGGCGGCGGAGATCGGGGGGCCGACCGTCATCAAGTCGCAGGTGCTCACCGGGGGCCGCATGAAGGCGGGTGGCGTGAGGTTCGCCGACTCCCCCGAGGAGGCCGCGGCCCACGCGGCCGAGGTCCTCGAGCTCGAGATCGGCGGGCACAAGCCGGTGGGCGTGCTCGTGGATCCAAAGGCCGAGGTTGCCCAGGAGTACTACGCCGCCGTGTTGTGGGATGGGCGCGCGAAGCGACCGATGATGCTCTTCTCGGACATGGGCGGGATCGATATCGAGCAGGTGGCCGAGGAGCACCCGGAACACGTGGGGCGGGGGCACCTCCAAAGCCTCCACCCGATCTCCGACTTTCAGGCGAAGCAGGTGGTGGCCGCCGTTGGGATGACGGGCTCGGAGCTGAACCGCGCGACCGCCGTGCTCGCCAAGCTGGCCCGGCTCCAGCGAGATCGCGACATGACGCTCGCGGAGATCAACCCGCTTGCCCGCCTCGCCGACGGCTCCTTCGTCGCCCTCGACGCCCACATGGAGATGGAGGACGAGGCGGTGGGCAGGCACCGAGCCGTCCTCGCCGAGCTCGAGATCCCGACTGACGATCCGCGAGAGCTCTACGAGCCCAGCGACTTCGAGCGGAACGTGGCCGCCATCGACGCCGCCGACCACCGCGGCGTGATCCAGGGCAAGGACCATGGCTTTCGAGGCAACCTCGGATTGGTGATCGGCGCCGGTGGCGGCTCGCTGACGCTCACCGACGCGGTGCGCTCGCAGGGGGGCCTGCCGGCCAACTACACCGAGATCGGCGGCAACCCGTCGGTCGCGAAGACCAAGGGGCTCGCAACGGAGGTCTTGGAGAAGGAGGGCGTGGAGAAGATCGCGGTGATGATGTCGATCGTCTCCAACACGAGGGTCGACATCGTCGCCCGTGGCGTGATCAAGGCATGCCTCGAGCTCGGCAAGGACCCAGCCGAGACGATCGCCGTGTTCCGCATTCCCGGGGCATGGGAGGAGGAGGGCGCGAAGATCCTTCGACGCTACGGCGTGGAGTTCAACGATCGATCGGTTTCCATGTGGGAAGCGGCCGGCACCGCGGTGGCGAGGATCCAGGGCCGGTGAGCATCCTCCTCACAGAGGACTTCACCTTCCTGGTCCAGGGCATCACCGGGCGCGAGGCCGTGAACCTCACTCGCGAGTGCCTCGACTACGGGTCCAGGCTCGTCGCGGGCGTCACGCCGGGCCGCAGGGGCCGCGAGGTCCACGGCGTCCCGGTGTTCGACACGGTGGCGCAGGCGGTCGAGCACCATGGTGGGCCGATCGACGGCTCCGTGGTCACCGTCCCGCCCGCGTTCACGAAGGACGCGGTCTTCGAGGCGATCGAGAATGGCATTGGCCTTCTCGTGGTCGTCACCGAACGCATCCCTCGGCGCGACGTCGCCGAGATGGTCGAATTGGCGGACGAGCGCGGCGCTCGGATCATCGGCCCCAACTGCCTCGGCCTGATCGTCCCGGGGGTGTGCAAGATGGGCGGGATCGGAGGCCCCGCCCAGGATGCTGCGAAGGCCTACTCCCCCGGCTCGGTCGGCGTCATGTCGCGCTCGGGTGGAATGACGACCGAGATCTCCTCATCGCTCGCGGCGGCCGGCCTGGGGGTCTCGACCGCGATCTCGATCGGCGGCGACGCCATCATCGGATCCACCTACGCCGAGCTCATGCCGCTGTTCGAGGAGGACCCGCACACGGAGTCGATCGTGATCTACACGGAACCCGGAGGTCGCATGGAGGCAGAGCTGGTCGACTGGCGTGAGGGGTCGGGGTCGCGCCTTCCGATCGTGGCCTTCATGGCCGGCAAGTTCATGGACGACGAGGAGATGCGAGGCATGAGCTTCGGTCACGCAGGCACGATCGTGGAGGGCAAGGAGGACTCGGCGACCGAGAAGATCGCTCGCCTCGAGTCCGCCGGCATCCCGGTGGTTGAGCGAATCGACGAGATCCCCGAGGCGGTTCGCGGATCATGAGCGATCTGCACGGGATCTTCATCGACGTCGAGGTCTCGGCAGAGGTCGCGAGCGACCCCGAGCTCGCCCGCCGCCTCGAGGAGGCCTGCCCGGTGGACATCTTCGCCGCCTCCGACTCAGGCGTGAGCGTGGTGCGCGAGAACCTCGACGAGTGCGTGCTGTGCGGCCTGTGCCTGGATGCCTCGCCCCACGGGGCGGTGACCGTCCGCAAGCTCTATGACGGGACGGAGCTGGAGCGCTAGCCCCGTGCGCTCACCACCGCGCGATCTCGTGTCCGATGCCGCGCGCCGATCCGGAGACCAGCGCGACACCGCTCAATCGTCGACCTCGCCCTCGAAGATCGCGAAGACCGCCCCCTGGGGATCATGCAGGACTGCGATCCGCGCGCCGGTCGGCAGGTCCATGGGACCGAAGGCCAGGCCGCCCCCACCTGACTTCGTGGCCTCGATCGTCTCCGCGGCCGACTCGACCGTGAAGTACGGAAGCCAATGCGGAGGCGCGCCAGCCTCGGCCTGCTCGGGCGAGAGCTCGCGCATTCCACCGTTCCGCCCCTCGGCAGCGCCGTCGTGGCCGATCATCCAGTAGGGCGGGGCGCCCTGGGTGTCGACGGGCTCGACCTTCCAGCCGAAGACCTGCTCGTAGAACTCGATCGCCTTGGCGACGTCATTCGTGGAGAGCTCGTTGGCGGTGAGGCATCCGGGATCGTTGACGCGGCCGGCACCGATGTTGTCACCCGGCTCCCAGATGCCAAAATGCGCCCCGGTCGGATCGACGACGACCGCCATCCGCCCGGCGTCCATGACGTCGAAGGGCTCGGCGTGGATCGATCCCCCGGCTTCCTTGACTGCGGCGGCGGTCTCATCGGCGCTCGCGACCGTGATGTAGTTGAACCAGAAGGGCGGGATACCAGCCTCGCGCTGCTGTTCCTGCATTGCGGCGATGGCGGCGACGTTGTCGCCGTCGAGCCTCATCATCGAGTAGGTGCCGCCGCCCGGCACGGGCATGTCCTCGGCCTCCCAGCCGAACAGCCGTGAGTAGAAGGTCTTCGCCGCCTCGGGATCGGTGGTTGCGAGGTCGATCCAAGAGAACGTCCCCGGCTCATAGCTCGTGCGCTGTCCCATATCTCTTCCTCCGATCGTCTGCCCTGCCCAAGCGTACGCCGTGCCTAGCGGCGCTGCAGCCGCCTCACGAGACGGCGTCGAGCTCGTCTGACCCGGCGTCGCGATCGGCGGCGAAACCGGCGCAAGCGGCGCCCGCTCGCCTTGCGGCGGAGCTCACGCTCGTGGGCAAGGGCCAGCGCGTCGGCTTCGGCGAGCTTCCTGGTCCAGGCGTCCCGCAGCCCGACGTGCTGGCTGGGGAGGTGCTGCACCAGCTCGCGGATCAGGCTGGGGCTGTTTCGGGTCGGCTCACATGCAAGGATGGCGTCGATCGTCAGCGGGCCGGCAAAGCGGTCGGTGCGGTGAAGGACGCCAGCCACCTCCAGGCACGTCATGGTCCGGAGGCACTTCTCGCAGCGGCCACAGTTGGTCGGAATGTCCTCCTTCCAGCAGACCTTGAGGTGCTTCATGGCGATCGGGCTGGTCCCAACCACCGCGGCCCGCCCCAGCTTGCCGAGCTCGGCCGCGTCCTGGCGGATCGCGGTCGAGCCGGTGCTCCACAGGTAGTCGAGGTCCATCCGACTACCGTGCGGGCGTCGCTCCTCGGGGCGCTGGGACGAACCGAACAGCACCGTTTCGAACCGCGGCCCGAGGAGCAGCGCGACGCTGGCGAAGCTGGCGCCATGAGCGCGCGGCCAGCCCAGGCGGCCGCGGAACACGCCGGGCGCGTTGGTCGTGAACCGGACCAGGGGTAGGCCATACTCGGCGGCGGCTTCGGCGTTCTCCCGCCAGATGGCGTCCTTCGTCGCATCCGAGAGCTTGAACTCCGAGCCGTACATGCTGAGCAGGTGGGTGACGCGCTCGGGGATGTCGCCTCGCAGCGAGCGGATCACCGTCGCCGAGGTATCGACCCCGCCCGAGAACAGCGCCCCGACGTCGGGACCCCGCGGGACCTCCTCGGCCGCGGGTGCCTCGATCGAGATTCGCCGGTAGCCCCACCATCCCGCGAACCGGGCGCTCACCCGTGCGGCGCCACTCAGGAGCTTCGAATCGACCGGTGCCTCGAAGTGCAGGTCCTCGCCGATCGCGGTTGCAAGGACAGCGGCCACCGGGGCGATCGGCGTCGCGCTGCGGTCGAGCCAGTCGGCGTAGGCATCGTCGACGCCCAGGCGAAGCACGCCCGGGCGCTGACCGCCCTCCGGTTCGAGCGTGGCGACCAGCGCCACCTGGCCGGCGGTCGCCTCGACGCTGGGTGTGCGAACGATCAAGGTTCAGCTCACGACGGCCCCGGGCGGGATCCCGAGGCGTCGGGCGAGGCCGGGCAAGGCGCCGGGCCCGAGAAAGCGAGGGGGCTTGGTACGGATCCATTTAGTATTCCAGCGCGTGGCGCCACGGATCCAGGCCAAGGTCGCCGGGCTTCTCACCTTCGACAATTGGCGGATGCTTAACGCGCGCGAGGGCTTCGAGGATCGAGGGCGTCACGTCACGCGCTACCGGGTGGGCTGATGGCAGCTGCTGTGGGCGCGCCCCCGAGAAAGGCGAGTATCGCGGACCTCTCGGCCTTGATCGACGCCCGCGTGGCGGATCTGATCGAGCCTGGGACCGTGGCCGCGTACGTCAACTTTCCCCACATCGACAACGTCGGCGATTCGGCCATCTGGCTGGGGGCGCGGCGAGCGCTTTGAGGGCGGGCGTCCGGGTCTCCTACCAGTGCGAGCCCGCGACGTATCGCCGCAGTCTCTTGAAGAGGTCGGTGGGCGAGCGAGGCACGATCCTGATTCAGGGCGGCGGAAACCTCGGCGACGTCTATCGTCATCAGCATCGGGTGCGCGAGCTCGTGCTTCGCGATTTCCCGCGGGCTCGGGTGATCCAGCTGCCGCAGAGCGTCTGGTTTGAGACCGTGGCTGGTGCCGATCGGTTCCGGCGCCTGGCCGAGGCTCACCAAGACTTCACCCTGATGGTCCGCGACACTGCCAGCCTCGAGTGGGCCGAGGCGTCCCTCGACGTCCCCCGCGTGCTCTGCCCCGATCTTGCCTTCGCGCTGGGGGCGCTGGAGCGAGCGCCGGCCAGCCGCGACGTGCTCTGGCTGATGCGCGGCGACCGCGAAAGCCACGGGCGGGACCTCCCGACGCTCGGTCCGAACGACGAGCGCTTCGACTGGCGGGCCGAGGGCCCGATGCGGGTTACCGGCCCGCGCCCGCTGCGGCTCTGGCTCGGGGCCAACGGCCGGATCGGAAAGGCGATGAACCGCGACGGCCGCCTCGCCGCCGCGTTGTGGCGCGCCGGCACATCCACCTTTGGCCCGATCGCGCGGGGGCGTCTCGCCGTGGGAGTCGAGGGGCTCTCGCGGGGACGCGTCGTGATCACCGATCGCCTTCACGGCCACGTGCTGGCACTCCTGATGGGCATCCCCCATGTCCTCCTCGACAACACCACGGGCAAGTGCCGTTCGTTCTGGAACACCTGGACGTCGTCGTCGCCGCTGGCCAGCTGGGCCGATGACCCGGGCGAGGCGCTCGCGATCGCACGCGCCGAGCTCGGCCGTGTCCCCGGAGGATCGTGATGCTGATCATGACCCTGCTGGTCCGCGACGAGCAGGACATCGTCGCCGCGAACATCGACTACCACCTGGCGCGGGGCGTGGATCTGGTGATCGCCACCGACAACGCCTCGGTCGACGATACGGTCGAGATCCTCCGGGGCTATGAGAGCTGCGGGGTGCTGCGGCTCCTGCACGAGCCCACCGACGACTACTCGCAGTGGAGGTGGGTGACCCGGATGGCGCGCCTCGCCGCCGCCGAGGGCGCCGATTGGGTGATCAACGCCGACGTCGACGAGTTCTGGTGGCCGCTCAACGGCGCGGGGCTGCCCGAAGCCTTCGCAGCGCTGCCGGCGGAAATCGGCGTGCTCGAGGTGGCCCGTCACAACTTTCCCCCCGCCCTGTCGACGACCGGGCCTTTCTGGACCGGATGACGATCCGTGACCTCGACTCGCGCAACTCGCGCGGACGGCCGCTGCCGCCAAAGGTCGCTCACCGAGCGCATCCGGAGATCACTGTTGAGATGGGCAACCACCACGTCAGCGGCCCCTATCTCGGGCAAAAGGTGGCGAGCGAGGAGTTCGAGATCCTTCACTTCCCGATGCGCACCTACGAGCAGTTCGAGAACAAGATCATGAAGGGAGGACGGGCGCTGGCCGCCAACACCGAGCTGCCGCCCGGCAAGGGCCGGACCTGGCGGGAGCTCTACGCGCTCTGGCAGAAGGGCGGGCTCTGCAAGTTCTACGAGGCTGAGGTGGTCGACGCCGCCGAGCTTTCGATGAGGTACGTCGAGGACACGAAGCTTCGCGACTTCGTGGCCCGTCTCGACACTGCGGCCAGCGTCGGCTTGGTCGCCGGCGAGTGATGAATCCCACCAGGGACTTGCTCGAGAGCCGGCCGGCCTCGCAACCCGCCCTGGTCGCGATCTCCCGTGACGGAGAGAGGCGCGTTTGGCATCTCGGCGAACTGGGGGCCCGAGCCGCCGGGCTCTCCGGCGCCTTCGCCGCCCGTGGCGTCTCCCGCGGCGACGTGGTCATGACGCTCGTGGGCAACCGCGTCGAATGGGTCCTCTCGCTGCTCGCATGCTGGCGCATGGGCGCGGTGGCGCTGCCCTGCAACACGCAGCTTCGCCGTCAGGACCTGGACCTGCGAATCAGCGCTTCGAGCCCGGTGCTCTGCGTCGGCGAGGAGGAGCTTATGGGCGAGATCCCCGGGGGCCTGGCGTGCATGACCCTGGCTGAGGTGCACGATGCCCTGGACGAGGATCGCCCGCAGGAGACGCCAGCCGGCGTCGCCGATCTGGATCCCGAGGACCCCGCGGTCATCATCTTCACCTCGGGGACGACCGGGGAGCCGCGGCCGGCGCTCCACGCCACCCGGTTCCTCCTTGCCCAGCGGGGTCAAGCCGAGCGCTGGCTCGGGGCGCGGGAGGGCGATCTCGTCTGGGTCACGACCGCGACGGGCTGGTCCAAATCCACTCGCAACGTCTTCGTGGCCCCTTGGCTCGTGGGGGCCGCCGCGCTGATCTCGGACCAGAGGTTCGACCCAGTCGATCGCCTTGACGTCTGCCGCAGGGAGGGGGTCAGCGTGCTCTGCCAGGCGCCGACCGAATACAGGATGCTTGCCAGGGACGCCGCGCTCGAGCCGCTACCCGAGCTCCGTCGTGCCGTGTCCGCGGGCGAGCCGCTCGGCGATGGCGTCCTCGAGGCCTACCGCGACGCCTGGGGCATCGAGATCTCCGACGGCTACGGGCAGACCGAGACCGGCCACCTGAGCGGCACCCTGGTGGGCGAGGAGGCTCGGCCGGGCTCCATGGGCACCCCGCTTCCGGGTATCGAGACCAGAATCGAATCCGGCGAGCTGCAGGTGCGTGCAGCCAGTTGTCCCGCTTTCTTTATGCGCTACCTCGACGACAACGACGGCCCGGAGCTGATCGACGGCGAGTGGTGGGCGACGGGCGACCTGGTGCGCGCGGATGAGGACGGCTACCTCTTCCACGAAGGTCGCCGCGACGACATCATCAACTCCGCCGGCTATCGGATTGGTCCACAGGAGGTCGAGTCGGCGCTCTCAAGTCACCCCGCGGTCGCCGAGGCCGCGGCGGTGGCGGCGACCGATCCCGAGCGCGGCTCCGTGGTCAAGGCCATCGTCGTCCTGAGCGATGGTGAGCCGTCCGAGGCGCTCGCCGCGGAGCTGAAAGACCACGTGAAAGCGGTGACAGCCCCTTACAAGCACCCCCGGATCATCGAGTTCGCCGACGAGCTGCCACGCACGACGAGCGGCAAGCTGAGACGCGCAGCCCTGCGGGACTAGTCCCCGCTACTCGTCGTCCGAGCCGCGTTCCTTGACGATCTCGTCGAGCTTCGAGACGACGTCTGGATCGCGTAGCGTGGTGACGTCCCCCAGCTCTTCGCCCTCGGCGATATCCCGGAGCAAGCGCCGCATGATCTTGCCCGACCGCGTCTTCGGCAGGTCGTAGGCCCAGATGATCCGCTTCGGCCGCGCGAACTTGCCGATCCGGTCGGCGACGATGTCGCGGACCTCGCCCTCGAGCTCGTCTGAGCCCTCGTCGTCGTCGCCTGAGAGCGTCACGAAGGCGCAGATCGCCTGGCCCGAGTCCTCGTCGGTCTGGCCGATCACCGCCGCCTCGGCGACCTTCGTGTGCGCGACGATCGCAGACTCCACCTCGGCGGTGGAGAGCCGGTGCCCCGAGACGTTGATGACGTCGTCGATGCGGCCGATGATCCAGTGGTACCCGTCCTCGTCTACCCTCGCCGCGTCGCCAACGAGATAGGTCTCCTTGCCGAAGCGCTCGAAGTAGGTCTCGATGAAGCGGTCCTCTTCCTTGTAGAGCGTGCGCAGCATGCTCGGCCACGGCTTTCGCAGGACGAGGACACCATGCTCGTCGCTGACCTCGTTGCCGTCGTCGTCGACCACCGCTGCGTCGACTCCGGGGAGCGGCTTGCCGGCTGAGCCCGGCTTCATCGCCTGGGCGCCCGGCAGCGTGGTGATCATGATGCTTCCCGTCTCCGTCTGCCACCAGGTATCGACGATCGGACATTCCCCGGCGCCGATCACCTGCCGATACCAAAGCCATGCCTTCGGGTTGATCGGCTCGCCGACCGTGCCGAGCAGGCGCAGCGAGCTCAGATCGTGCTTGCCGGGGTGCTCGGCGCCCCACTTCATGCACGCCCGGATGGCGGTGGGGGCCGTGTAGAAGAGCGTCACGTCGTAGCGGTCGCAGAGCTCCCACCAGATGTCCTTGTCGGGGTAGTCGGGCGCGCCCTCCCACATGACCGAGGTGGCGCCGTTTAAGAGTGGCCCGTAGACGATGTAGGTGTGGCCCGTCACCCAGCCGACATCAGCCGAGCACCAGTAGACGTCCTCGTCCGGCTTTAAGTCGAAGACCATCTCCGTCGTGGCCTTCGCTCCCGTCAGGTAGCCGCCCGTGGTGTGCAGGATCCCCTTCGGCTTCGCGGTCGAGCCCGAGGTGTAGAGGATGAAGAGGGGATGTTCGGAGTCGAGCGGCTCGGCCTCGCACTCGTCGTCGGCCTCCTCCAGGGCCTCGTCGTAGTAGACGTCGCGGCCGTCCTTCATCTCGACGTCGGTATCGGTGTTGCGGACGACGATCACGGTCTCGATCGAGGGCACGTCGTCCAAGAACTTGTCCACCGCGGGCTTGATCTCGGCCGTCTTTCCCTTGCGCCGGGCGCCGTCGGTCGTGATCAGCGCCTTGGCCTCCGAGAACTCCATTCGGTCCTTGACCGAGTCGGCCGAGAACCCGCCGAAGACGACGTTGTGGGGAGCGCCGATGCGCGCGCACGCGAGCATCGCGACGGCGACCTCGGGGATCATCGGCAGGTAGATCCCAACCACGTCGCCGGCCTCAACACCACGGTTGCGCAGCGCGTTAGCGAGCCGCTTTGTGTCGGCCAGGAGCTCCTCATAGGTGACGTCGCGCTCCTCGCCCTCCTCACCGCGCCAGTGAAACGCGACCCGATCGCCGCGCCCGGCGTCGACGTGGCGGTCGAGGCAGTTGTGGGACGCGTTCAGCTTGCCGCCCTCGAACCACTTGTAGAAGGGCGGGTCGGAATCGTCCAAAGCCGAATCCCACGGCTCGAACCAATCGAGGTCCTCCGCCTTCGACTCCCAATAGGCGACCGGATCGTCGGCCGCATCCTCGAGGCTCGAGGTATCCGTGATCTTCGCCTCCGCGGCGAAGCCCTCGGGTGGATCGAACTGCTCTTGGTCGAGCAGTCCCTCGAGCTCGCGTTCGAGCTCTTCGCCGCTGCGCTCCGTTCCGGCCTCCATCGGCTCCGCGGTCCCCTACTCAGCGCGTCCGCTTGGCGCCCCGGCTCCCGCGGGAACCCTTTCACTGTGCCGCCTGGGGCGAGGCGCGAGCCCGGCCCCCTCGATGGGCACCTCCGCCCCGAGGCCGGTCTCCGCCCGGACATGAAGCTCGTCGAACTCGCGCTCGGCCTTCGACTCGTCCTTCGAGAGCAGTGAGCCAAGGATGCATCCCAGGAAGCCGAGCGGCACCGAGATGATCGCGGGCTGGGTCAGCTCGATCAGCGGATCGGAGGTCTTCACGTCCGGCCCCAACAGCACGAGCCCCACAGAGCTGACCACTCCGAAGAGGACGCCGCAGACGGCGCCGGTCGTGTTGAAACGGCGCCATGTGAGCGCTAAGAGCAGCGCCGGGAAGTTCGCGCTTGCAGCAACGGCGAAGGCGAGCCCGACCATGTAGGAGACGTTCAGGTCAGAACCGCCGATGATCGCGATTGCGATTGCGATTGCGCCGATGCCTCCGGCGGCGATGCGCGCGACGTAGACCTCCTCGTGCTCGGAGTCGCGCCCCTTGCGGATCACGTTCGACCAGACGTCGTGAGCAACCGCGCCTGACGCCGAGATCACGAGCCCCGCGACGACCGCGAGGATCGTCGCGAACGCGACCGCGGCGATGATCGCCAGGAAAGCGTCGCCGCCGAACGTGCCGTCGCCGCCGCCGACGCTCTGAGCGAGACAGCGGCGCCGCCAGGTTGCCGGCTGGGTCGACCGCGTCAGTCGTTCCCTCCTCGCCCAGGATCGCGCGTGCGCCGAAGCCGAGGAAGGTGGTCATGACGTAGAACGTCCCGATCAGGCCCGACGGCCCAGACGACCGACGAGCGCGCCGCCTTCGCGTCGGGCACGGTGAAGAAGCGCATGAGGATGTGCGGCAGCCCGGCGGTCCCGAGCAGCAACCCGAGCCCGAGCGAGAGCGTGTCGATCGGGTTCGTGAAGTTCAGGCCGGGTGTCAGGTAGGCGTCGGCGTCCTCGGTTTGCGCAGCGGCGTCGTCGAAGATGTCGATCGGGTTCCAGCCGATGTTGCCGAGCACGAAGAGCGAGAGGATGACCGTGGCCGTCATCAGCAGGACCGCCTTGATGATCTGCACCCAGGTCGTGGCGAGCATGCCGCCGAAGATCACGTAACAGAGCATGAAGATGCCCGTCGCGAGGACGGCGACATTGAAGTCGATGCCGACCAGCAGGTCGATGAGCGCTCCCGCGCCCACCATCTGCGCGATCAGGTAGAAGCCGGCGACCACCAGGGTGCCGAGAGCTGCCGCCACCCGCGCGGGTCGCTCGTTGAGACGGAACGACAGGACGTCGGCGATGGTGAACTTGCCGGCGTTGCGCATCCGCTCGGCCAGCAGGTAGAGCACGATCAGGAACGCGACAAGGAACCCGACGGAGTACAGGAACCCGTCGAACCCGAACAGGAAGATGAGCCCGGCGATCCCGAGGAACGATGCGGCCGACATGTAGTCGCCGGCGATCGCGAAGCCGTTCTGCACGCCGGTGATCCCTCTGCCCGCCGCCCAGAACGTGGTCGCGTCCTTCGTACGCTTCGATGCCCAATAGGTGATCGCCAGGGTGATCGCGAGGACGACCGCGAAGATGGATACGGCCTCAACGTTGACGGCGCCGAATGTGAGCACCGCGCTCATCGGGCCACCTCACCGCTCGCCGGGGCGGCGGCCCTGCCGGCCTGGAGGGCCTTCTCCGCGGCGGCTTTCGCGAGGGGGTCGAAGTCACGGTCGGCCCGCTTCAGGTAGAGCCAGCCGAGCACCCAGGTCATGATGAACTGCGAGAGCGCCAGCGCATAGCCGACCGTGAACCCGTCGATCAGGCGCTCGCCCATGAAGTCCGGGGCGTATCCCGCGAGAGCGATGAAGCCGAAGTACCAGACGAAGACGAACCCCAGCACGGGGAGCACGAAGGAACGGCGCTTCTGGATCAGCTCCTTGAACTCGGGCGAGTCCGCGGCGGCCTCCCAGTCGATCTCGGGATGGTGCTCCGAGCCGCCCGCTCGGGCCTCGGAGCCGGCGGTCGGGCCGTTCGGGCGCGCCGTTGCCGTGTCCGTCCTGAGGCTGATCAGCCATTCGTCCTCCCCTGGTCAGGGCTCGAACTCCCCGGTCCCCCAACGCCGGGCTTTCTCCTCTTTGGGTGTTATTCCACGAAGGGCGATCGTTGAAACCGCGACCTCGCGCCGCCTCGAGGCTCAAACCACCCGGCTCCCGTGCCGATATAGAGGCATGGCGAACATGAGCGCCAGCCGTGCGGAGGGCTGGCGCCGATGAGATTCCAACGTCCCAGCCCCGAGCGCGTGGTGCAAGCCCTGTTCGTGCTCGCGGTCTGCGTGCCTGCTCCTCTACGTGGGCTACCTCGCGGCTGGGAAGCCGGCCTGGCTCTACGACGCTGCCGAGATCTACGCCTACAACGGCGCGATCCTGCTGCCGGGAATCGCCTGTTTGGTGCGGGCGTCCGCCTCGCGCGTGCTCAGAGGAGCGTGGATCGCACTCGGCGTCGGCCTGGTCAGCTGGGCGCTCGCCGACCTCTACTGGACGCTCGCCTTCGAGGGCGTGGACAAGATCCCGTATCCCTCGTGGGCGGACGTCGGGTACCTCGCCGCCCTGCCCTGCTTCTACGTCGGGGTGGTCCTGCTCGTCAGCGGCCGAATCGGCAATCTCAATGCGGCGAGCTGGCTCGACGGCGCGATCGCGGCGCTCGCGGCGGCGGCGTTTGGGACCGCGGTGCTCGCCCCCACCCTCGTTGGCCTGACGCGCGGTGATACCGCTGCCGTGATCACGAACATGGCCTATCCGCTCGGCGATCTCCTACTGATCGCGTTGCTCGTCGGCGCCCTGATCGTTGGCGGGATCCGGAACGCCGGGGCGATTCTCACCCTGCTCGCGGGCCTGCTCGTCTGGGGGATCTCCGACTCGTACTACCTCTACGCGGAGGCGACCAGCTCCTACTCGGTCGGGTGGCTTGACAACGGCTGGCTCGTGGGCGCCCTCCTGATCGGCGCGGCCGCCCTCTTCCCCGCTCCCGACCGACCAATGCGCGGACCGGCATATCGGGCGTCCAGCCTCGCCCCCTCGATCTTCGCCTCGATCGCGATCGGAGTGATGATCTGGGACCAGTTCGAGTCGGTCAACGCCATCTCCGTCTGGCTGGCCGCGGCAACGCTCGTGCTGGTCCTGGTGCGCCTGGCCGCGAGCGCGCGGGAAAACGTGCGGCTCATGAACACACTCCACTCGGATGCGGTCACGGACCCTCTCACGGGGCTCGGCAACCGCCGTCAGATGTTCTCCCACCTGGAGCGGCTCCTGGATGCCCCAGGGCCGGGCAACCGGGTCTTTGCTCTGTTCGACCTCGATGGCTTCAAGGCCTACAACGACAGCTTCGGCCATCCCGCCGGCGATGCGCTGCTTCGCCGGCTCGGCCGAAGCCTGCAGTCCGTCGTGCGTTCCGACGGCGCCGCCTACCGGCTTGGCGGGGACGAGTTCTGCGTCCTCGTTGACCCCGGCGACCGTCCCATGGCCGCCGTCGTCGAGGGGGCACGGGCGGCCCTGACGGCGAGAGGCGATGGCTTTGCGATCGGCGCATCCGGCGGCGTGGTGCAGCTGCCGCGAGAGGCTGCATCGGCCAGCGGCGCGCTGAGGCTCGCCGACAACCGCATGTACGCCGAGAAGGGCGCGAGGCCGGGCAGGGTCGACCGCCAGACCCATGATCTGCTCACGCGGATCCTGCGCGAGCGCGAGCCGACCGTGAGCGACCACCAAACCAGGGTGGTCTCGCTGGCCGCCCGCCTCGCGCGCGAGCTCGAGCTGTCGGCGGAGGACGTGGATGTCGTCATGCGAGCGGCCGAGTTCCACGACATCGGCAAGATCGCCATCCCCGACGAGATCCTCACCAAGCCTGGCCCCCTTGACGAGCTGGAGTGGGAGCTCGTGCGCAAGCACACCCTGATCGGGGAGCGCATCCTCGGCGTCTCGCCGGCTCTGGCGCCCGTCGCGCGCGTGGTGCGCTCCTCGCACGAGCGATGGGACGGACACGGATACCCCGACGGAACGGCCGGCGCGCACATCCCCCTCGCCTCGCGCATCATCTTCGTCTGTGACGCCTTCGACGCCATGCGCTCCGAGCGGGTCTACTCACCGAGCAAGAGCGTCGCGGACGCCATCGCCGAGATCCGTGCCGACGCCGGCGCAAAGTTCGATCCGCGAATAGCGGAGATGTTCTGTCGCCTCGTGGAGGAACGGCAGGCGGCTTCGGCGCCGAGCGGCCCCGCAGACGGCGAGATCTAATCGACCCCGCGGGCGTTGTCGGCCTTGCGCAGCCCACCGGCGAGCGCGGCGAGGCGCTTTCGCTCCGCGGTCGGCAGATACGCCCCGCGCTCGATAGAGGTGCTCGTAGCGCGGGATCAGGTCCGGCCGGTACTGCCGCAGCCAGTCGAAGAAGATGTCGCGGACCTCTCCGCGAAGATGCAGGCCGATCGGGGTCACGCTGCCCGCGCCCGCCTCGCCGCAGAGCTCAAGCAGCTTCTCGACCTGCTCCGGCGAGTCGTTTATCCCCGGCATGAGCGGCGCGATTAGCACGTTCGAGGGGATGCCGTTCCGCCTCAGCTCGGCAACCGCCTCGATGCGTGTGCGCGGGTGCGGCGTGTGCGGCTCGGTCTGCCGCCAGGCCCTTTCCTCGAGCGTCGGGATCGAGAGGTTCGCCGAGAACTCCGCCTCCTCGACCAGCTCGCGGAAGAGGTCGAGGTCGCGAAGGAGAAGCGGCGATTTGGTCAGGACCGAGCACGGATTGCGAAAGTCCCGCATCGCCTCCCAGACGCCGCGCGTGAGCCGGTAACGCCCTTCGACCCACTGGTAGGGATCGGTGTTCGTCCCCAGCGCGACGTGCTCGCCCTTCCAACCAGGCTTTGAGAGGTCCGCCCGCACGCGTTCGGGCGTGTTCACCTTGACGACGATCTCCCGCTCGAAGTCCTCGCGGGCGTTCAGGTCGAGATAGGTGTGGGTGGGGCGAGCGAAGCAATAGGTAAGGAGCACGCATGAGTGCACCCTCGATAGGGATTGATCGTCCACCGAAACGGCATCCGTGATGCCTTTGGCACGGCGTTGATTGCCGTCCGGGCGTAGATCTCGTGAAAGCGGATGCCGAGCGCCTCGGGTGCGTCGAAGGTGCGCACCGCCGGATCGCTCAACCCCGGCAGGCTCGGCTGCCGCTCTCTTCCCTTTTCGAGGTGCTCCCAGCGCACGAACACATGTTCGCATACCGCCCGGACGGAGGGGTCAGCTCAGCTCCTCGGGGGTGAGCTCCAGGCGGAGCTCCTCCCCGGCTCGCCAGACGAGGACGGGCACCGGCCTGCCGATCAAGCCTGCGACCATCATCCGCTGCAGGTCGGTGGCACTGCGCACCTGGCGGCCGTCCAGCTCGAGCACGAGGTCGCCGTCCCGGAGACCGGCCCGGTCCGCGGGGCTCGCGGTGACGACCTCGATCACCTCGACGGCCTCGCGCTGCGCCCGGCCGCGCCGGGCGTTCGGAGGCAGGGGACGAGGGCCTCCGGCGATCCCCAGAAAGGCACGGCGGACGCGGCCGGTGGCGATGAGCTCGCCGATAATCGCCCGGGTCGCGGCGTTCACGGGCACGGCGAGGCCGAGGCCGATGCCGGCGACGGCGGTGTTGATCCCCACCAGCGCGGCCGGCGCCATCAGCGAGCGCTCCTCCTGAGTTGCCGGGGTTGAGCGCCGCGTCGGTCTGAATCACGTTGTCGATGATGCGAGCACGCCGGCGGCCGCCCGAGGGAAGCGAACGCCCGAGGGCCGAGACGACGCCGGCCGTCACCGAGCCCGCCAGCCCGTGCGGGTTGCCGATCGCGACAACGAGCTGACCCACGCGCAGCTCGTCGGCGTCGCCCAGCTCCGCTGGCGGAAGCTCGCCCTCGTCAGTGCGGATGATCGCGAGGTCGGAGAGGGGATCCGAGCCCACGACGTCGAACCGCAGCTCGCGCCCGTCGTCGAAGGCGGCGCGCCCGCTCGCGCCCCGCTCTCCCACCACGTGGGCCGACGTCAGCAGAAAGCCATCAGCCGAGACCGCCACGCCGCTACCCGCGCCTACGGGCATCGAGCCACGGCGGGTAGGGCGCATCACACGCAGGCTCGCAACTGCCGGCGCCAGCCGCCCCGCCACCTCGGTGACCGTTCGCGAGTACGCGTCGAGCGCCTCATCGCCGGGGCGTTCGCGCGCCGGTGAAGCGCCGGATCCGTTCGCCGCCTCGTTCGCGGATGCGACCAGGCGAAGCGTCCGGGTCACGACGCTCTTGAGGCGGCGCGAGGATTGGTCACGGGAACGAGCGCGGCCTCGATCTCCTGGCGGCGATCCTCGAGGAACGGCGGCAGGATCAGCGTCTCGCCCAAGTGCTCGGGATCCTCGTCGACGTCGAAGCCCGGGCCGAGCGTGGCGATCTCGAAGAGCACGCCGCTCGGCTCGCGGAAGTAGATCGAGCGAAACCAGAACCGGTCGATCACCTGGGTGGGATGCGCTCCCCCCTCGATCGCCCGCCGGCGCCAATCCTCGTGGTCGTCCATCTCCGACGCCCAGGCGATGTGGTGGACGGTTCCCGCCGCCTGCACGCCCGGCTCGCTCGGCGGCTCGTCGTAGACCCACAGCCCGCCGCGGCGCTCGCCGCGTGCTTCCCACTCGGAGCCTTCACCGGTAAAGCCGAGCGCCTCGCCCAAGAGCGCGGCGCTCGCGGCCGGGTCGCCGGCGTAGGCGTGCGCTGCGTGAAAGCCCTGCAGCGCAAGCTCACGCGGCACCTCGGGGTGGTCGGCGATGAGCGGGTTGTCGGAGGTCTCCACCACGGCGAGCTCGTGTTCCAGGCCCTCCGGGTCGGCGAAGCGCAGCGAGCCGTTTGAGCGCCTGGCCTCCGTGCCCGCTGCGCCCAGGCGCTCGGCCCAGAACCGGAGCGCATCCTCCGAGGCAACGCGCCAGACGACGCGATGCACCATCCCGGCGCCGGCGCGCCCTGGCCGCGCCCCCCTGAACTCGAAGAACGTGAGATCCGCCCCTGGCGAGCCCTTCTCGTCGGCGTAGAAGAGGTGGTAGACCGTTGGCTGGTCCTGGTTCACAGTCTTCTTCACCATGCGCAGGCCCAAGGTGCCTGCGTAGAAGTCGACGTTTCGCTGGGCGTCGCCGGTGATCGCGGTGATGTGGTGGATTCCCTCTAGCTGCATCGTTCCTCCAGTCGTTATAGCCGACGTGCGACGCCGGACCGGCGCAGTCGCCGGGGGAGGCTTGTACACGGCAGCCCCCAACCGGACGGTACGCTCCCGGGAACCACTTGATACCCGGAAGGAAGCAGGACGAAGATGACAGTCCAGACGACCACGACGGGCACCGCGACATCGATCGACAGGGGCCGAGTCAAGGAACTGACCGAGCGCGAGCTCAAGAAGTTCGCCGATCGCACTCCCGAGTCGAACCGCCGCTACGAGCGCGCGGTCAAGGTGATGCCGGGCGGCGTCCCCTCTTCCTTCCAGGAGAACGATCCGTGGCCCGTCTACATCGACCGCGGCGAAGGCTCACGCGTCTGGGACGTCGACGGCAACGAGTACACCGACTTCCATAACGGCTTCGGCGTGGTCGTGATCGGTCACGCGAATCCGACCGTTGGAGCCGCCGTCAAGGCTCGCGTCGACGAGGGCACCCACTTCGCGGCACCCACCGACGGCTCGATCGTCGTCGCCGAGGAGCTGCAAGAAGCGGTTCAACCTGCCGCAGTGGCGCTTTACCAACTCGGGCACCGAGTCGACCATGGACGCGGTCCACCTCTCCCGCGGCGCGACCGGGAGGGACATGATCCTCAAGATCGAGGGCTCCTACCACGGTCACCACGACGCGGTGATGGTCTCCGTCTACCCCGACCTTGAAGAGCTCGGCGAGCGCGACGACCCCCGCTCCGTCGTCTACGGGGAGGGCTATCCGAAGGCGCTCACGGAGCTGACGCGCGCGGTCCCGTTCAACGACGCCGACGCGCTCGAGAGCGTGCTCGGCAAGCTGGAGGGTCGTGTGGCCGGGCTGATCATGGAGCCGGCGATGATGAACATCAACATCATCCCTCCCGTCGAGGGCTACCTCGAGCGCGTGCGCGAGCTCTGCACGCAGCACGGGGTCAAGCTGATCTTCGACGAGGTGAAGACGGGCGCGACCATCTCCTACGGCGGCGCCACCAGGCGCTTCGGCGTGCAGCCCGACATGGTCACTCTCGCCAAGGCCGTCTGCGGCGGCTATCCGGGCGGGGCGATCGGCATGACCGAGGAGATCGCCGAGCTCGTCTCATCCGGGCGGGTCCACCAGTACGGGACGTTCAACGGGAACCCGCTGGTCATGGCCGCCTCGCAGGCCACCCTCACGGAGGTCCTCGTCGACGAAGCCTACGAGAAACTCGAGGCCACGAACGAGAAGCTCAAGGCGGCCTGCGCCGAGATCGTCGAGAAGTACGGGCTCCCCGCCTACACGGAGGGAATGGGCGCGAAGGGATGCGTGGTGTTCGCGCCCGAGCCGATGCGTGAGTACCGCGACTATCTCCAGACCGTTGACGGCGAGCTCGCGACTTTGGGCTGGCTCTATCACATGAACAACGGCATCTTCATGACGCCGGGTGTCGAGGAGGAGTGGACGCTTTCGATCGCCCATTCCGACGAAGATGTGGAGCGCTATCTGAACGCGTTCGAGTCCTTCGCGAGCGACGTCACCGGCGGTTGACCTCGGAGCAGGCCGGCGACGTGCCGGCCGCGTCCGAGGAGGTGCGCGCGCTGATCGAGGCGGGCAAGCCGCGAGAGGCTCTGCGGCGCTATCAGGATGAGACCGGAGCCGATATGGCCCAGGCGATGGCCGCCCTGACACGCGCCACCCGAGAGCTGCGGGACGCTTGACGCTTCTGCCCAGCTCGCGCGGGTAGCCGAATCGCAATGACGACGCTCCTCTACGACCAGGACTGCGGTTTTTGCCGCACGGTGCTGGGCGCGATCCTGATGCGCGATCGTGAGCGGGTCATCCGCCCCGTTGCCCTGCAGGACGCGCTCGCCGCCGATCTCCTTCCGGGTATGAGCGAGGAGGACCGCTTCGCCTCCTTTCACCTTGTGGATGACGACTGCGTCGTGCGTTCCGGAGGCGAGGCGCTGCCGCTGATGATGGCCCTCCTGCGTCGCGGTCGGCTTCTCGGCCGCCTGATGAGCTCGGCCCAGCCCTTGACGAACGCGGCCTACTACCTCATCTCCGATCACCGAAGCGAGCTGGGACCGCGCGTGCCGGAGGGCTGGACCCGCCGCGCGGATCTCACGATTCGCCGCCGGGAGGCCGAGCTCGGTGGCGACCCGGCAGGCGAGGCGGCAAAGGGGGATCTGGCCGAAGCGCCCCGAGTAGCCTGAGCGCAGATGGCTAATCGCCTTTCGCAGGAGACCAGCCCCTACCTCCTCCAGCACAAAGACAACCCCGTCGACTGGCTGCCATGGGGGGGCGAGGCGCTCGAGCGCGCTCGTGAGGAAGACCGACCGATCCTGCTCTCGATCGGCTACTCGTCCTGCCACTGGTGTCACGTGATGGAACGCGAGTCCTTCGAGGACACCGAGACGGCCGCCTACATGAACGAGCACTTCGTGCCCGTGAAGGTGGATCGTGAGGAGCGGCCTGACGTCGACGCGCTCTACATGGAGGCTGTGCAGGGGATGACGGGGCACGGCGGGTGGCCGTTGACGGCCTTCTGCGACCCCGAGGGCGTGCCGTTCTACGGTGGGACCTACTACCCGCCCGAGCCTCGTCACGGCATGCCGAGCTTTCGGATGGTGATGGAGGCCGTGGTCGAGTCGTGGTCCACTCAGCGTGAACGGATCCGTGCCTCCACGGAGCGGATCCGAGAGCAGCTCGGAGCGGTCGGGCAGATCGAACCCACGGGCGAGGCGATCACGGCGGAACTGCTTGGGGCGGCGGAGCGCGAGTTGCGGATGGCCGCCGACATGCGCCACGGAGGCTTCGGCGGAGCGCCGAAGTTCCCGCCGGCCTCAGCGCTCGAGTTCCTGCTCGCGCGCGGCGAGAACGAGGTGGCGACCAAGACCCTCGATGCGATGGCCTGCGGAGGGATCTGTGACCAGCTCGGGGGAGGCTTCGCGCGTTACTCCGTCGACGCGGTCTGGCTCGTGCCGCATTTCGAGAAGATGCTTTACGACAACGCGCTCTTGGCCCGCGCTGTACCTTCACGGCTACCAGGCGCTGGGCCACGAGCGCTGGCGTGAGGTTTGCGAGCGCACGCTCGACTGGGCCCTGCGCGAGATGCGCGGCCCTGAGGGAGGCTTCTACTCGGCGTTCGACGCCGATTCGGAGGGCGAGGAGGGTCTTTTCTACGTCTGGTCTTCCGGCGAGCTGGTGGCGGCCTTGGAAGCCGCCGGCCTGCATGAGGAGACCCCGGCGATCCTCTCCTACTGGGGCGTCAGCGAGGAGGGCAACTTCGAGGGGCGCAACATCCTCCACGTGCCCGGTGGTCCTGACGCCCCCGTGCCGCCGCGGCTGGCGGAGGCACGAGCGGCGCTCTATGACCTGCGATCGGATCGCGTTTGGCCCGGGCTCGACGACAAGCGAATCCTCTCGTGGAACGCGCTCATGATCGCCGCGCTCGCCGAGGCGGGCGCCGTCTTCGGCCGCTCCGACTACCTCGATGCCGCGAGCCGTTGCGCCGAGTTCATCTGGACCCGGATGCGCACCGGTGACGGCCGGCTCCTGCGTACATGGAAGGAGGGCGAGGCCCGCCTCAACGCCTACCTGGAGGACCACGCCTACCTGGTCGACGCGCTTACGGTCCTCTATGAGTCGACCTTCGATCCCCGCTGGTTCGTCGCGGCGCGCGAGGCGGCGGACGCGATGGTCGCCCGCTTCGCCGATTCGGAGCGCGGCGGCTTCTTCACCACCTCGCACGACCACGAGGAGCTCGTCGCGCGCCGCAAGGACGCCGACGACCATCCGATCCCGTCCGGCAACTCTGCGGCGGCGTACGCGCTCCTGCGGCTCGCGGCCCTCACGGGCGACCACTCCTACGAGCGCCGGGCCACCTCCGTCTTCGACCTCCTGGCCCGCGTTGCCGCGCGCCACCCCCAGGCCGTCGCCCACCTCCTGCGCGCGCTCGACTTCCATCTTGCCTCCGTGCGCGAGGTGGCGCTGATCTCGGCCGACGGCAGCGGGCTCGACGAGCTCGCAGCCGTGGTCAGGTCGAAGCTGCGCCCGCACCTCGTGCTCGCGGGCGGGGTCACGGGCTCAAGCGAGCCCGAGCTCCTCGCCGACCGCACACCGCTCGACGGTCACGCGGCCGCCTACGTCTGCGAGCGGTTCGCGTGCGGGCTGCCCGTCTCAACCCCTGAGGCGCTCTCGGCGGTTCTCGACGAGTCCGCCGGATAGGCTGCCGAGGCCATGGCGGCGGCGAAGTCCAAGACGACCAAGGGGGGCAAGCCCGCGAAGACGCAGGCGAAGTCGTCGTCGAAGACCAAGTCGTCGTCGAAGGCGAAGTCATCGTCGAAGGCGAAGTCGTCCTCGAAGGCGAAGCCCACCTCGAGGCGGGAGGCCTCGTCGACGCCGACGGCCCCGCCGACGCCGAAGGGAGAGTCCTCGTCAGCGAAGCAGGTGGCGACGGCGTACTTCGACGCGATCGCGGCGCGCGACACCGACGCGATGGCCGCGTGCTGGAGGCCGGGGAGCCTTGACCATTTCTACGGGATGGCCACGCTGCGTGTGCCCGAGGGCCTGCACGAATGGTTCGGCAACCTCTTCCGCGCCTTTCCCGACTTCGCAATGAAGGTGGAGGAAATGGTCGCCTACGGCGATAAGGCCGCTGTGCGCTGGAGCGCCCAGGCGACGTTCAGCGGCCCGGGCAAGTTCGAGGGCCTCACCGCGACCGGCGCGCCGATCGAGATGGAGGGCTTCGACCTTCTGACGATCGCGGATGGCGAGATCGTCGAGAACCGCGCCTACACGAACGCGCTGGAGCTGGCACGACAGATGGGCGCGATTCCGCCCCAGGGCTCCCATGGCGAGAAGGCGATGTTCGCGGCTACGAACGCGCGCACCGCCGCGGCCGGTGCGCTGAAGCGCGTGCGCAGCCGCACGCGCCGATAGGACTGGCCGCAAGCGCTAGTTGCGGACGCTGAGATCCGCCTCCATGCCCTGCTGGCGATGCTGTCCGCCGAGGGTCGAGCACCACATGATGTACCGCGAACCGCGCTTGAACTTGAGCTTGAGCGTCTCGGGATCTCCCCCGCTCGGGATCTCAGGTATCTGACGGCGCACATCCGAGCCGACGCGCTTGATCACGAGATCGTGCGGATCCTCGCCGTCGTTGACCAACTGGATTTCCCCCCGGCCCGGATTGACCTTCTGCCGGGAGAGCTGGAGGTCGAACTCGGTCGCCGTGACCCCGACGAACGGGCTGCCGCCGAACGCCGGCACGGCGCATGCGAACGCAACCCCCGTGACGGCGAGCACGGCGGCGGGGCGGCGCATCACTCGATCAGAACGGGGTGATCGAATTGGCCCGCATCGGGGATCACGGCCCCGGGGTCATCGCCGAACCATTGGTCGATGATCGCCGAGTAAACGGCGCGGTAATCGGTCGTGTGCTTCAGGTTGTCGTCCTCGTCGAGATCACCGAGATCGGGCAGGCTCGCCGACGATCTGGTCGATCACGCGCGTGCCCATGAGGAAGGCGGTCCCCGCCGCTCCGTGGTCGGTCCCGGAGCCGTTTTGCTCTGGCCGTCGCCCGAACTCCGACCACACCAAGGTGATCACACGATCGGCTAGCCCCTTGGCCTCGAGGTCGTCCTGGAACGCCTTCAGCGCCTGCGCCGTGGTGCCCAGGTCGTTCCCGAAGCTGTCTTCCTGGCTGTCGTGGGTGTCATAGCCGCCGGCGCCGCTCAGCGCGGCGCAGCTGATCGGGAGTCCAGCGGCCAGCATCGCGGCAAGCCCAGCCAGGCTCTCGCCGAAGTAGTGATCTGGGTAGGCCGCCGGGACGGTCACCTCGCCGAACGCATCGAGCTGCGAGTGAAGCTGCGATGCCTGCTGGGCGACGCGCCCCGCCTTGCGATGGCCGTCCCAGGTCACGCCGGCATTCGCGTGGGCACCGCCGATGCTGCCGACGGCATCGTGCATCAGGTCCTCGACCCTGGGGCCGTCCTCGTCGTAGTTCCAGACCCCGGGTGCCCAGAGGTCGTACTCGGTGCCGTCGATCGCGGCGACGGGCTTGATGGCGGTGGCGAGGCCGGGCGAGAGCCAGCCGTTCAAGCGACAGCCCCTGAAGTGGATTGTCGTCGGCGCCGATCCGGTCCAGCAGGCGCCCCATCCAGCCGGTTCGCAGATGGGTCTCGAGGTCGCCGACCTCCCAGTAATGCCGCGAGGTGAAATGCGACTGGTCGGGGTCCGTGTATCCGATCGACGGGAAGATCGACATCTTGCCGGCCCGGTGGAGCTGATCGAGCGGCGCCGCAGCTTCGTTCCAGCGCCAGTCGGTCTCCCCCCGAAAGGGGATCGACTCGTCGTCCCCAAGCGCCAGCGAGGGACGCCTGTCGTGGTAGACACCCAGGCCGGTCGGAGCGATGATCGACAGGGAGTCGGCCCCGCCGTCCAAGAACACGCTGACGAGCACTGGGTTGTTCGTGCCCTGCGCCCTCGCGACCCCGGCCTGCAGCTCCTCCAGACCCAGGCGCGAGGCGCCGTAGACAGAGAGCGCGGCGGCGCCGGAGCGCAACAGGAACGAGCGGCGCGAGAGCCCGGTCCCGGCCGGGAGTGGCATGCCCTGCTCGATCCGGGGCAGCCCGCGCCCCGCCTTCGCTGCGGCGGCGTGCATCATGTGTGCGCGGGAGAACTCGTTGCAGTGGCAGGCCATCTGTTCTTCCTCAGCTGGCCTGCAGGTCGGGAGAGGTCGCGATCAGCATCCGCATCGCGTTCTGGCGCAGGATGCGAGCCTGGCGGTTCTGCCAGCCAGCTGTGATGTAGGCCTCGACCGATTCGCCGAAGGCGACGAGCTCCTCGCGGGTGGCGTCCGTAAGGGTGGGATCTCCGAAGAACCGCAGGGCCTTGTCGACGGCTTCGGTGGCGGTCTCGTTCTGGTCGTAGTCGGCGTCGTGGGCGATCTCGTCGGGACGCACGAGGTAGGAGGCGGCGTACCAACGCCCGCGGAAGGTCGACGTGTCGAGCCAGCGCTCCTCGTCCCAGCCCGAGACGTTGGGCGGCCGGAACGGGCGCTGCCCGGCGAGGTCGGAGATCCAATACCAGCTGTTCGTATCGATGTACCGCTTGCGCAGGCGCATCATGCCCGCGAGGGCGACGACCGGGGGCTTCACGATCGCGGGCCCCTCATAGAGACGGGGATGCATGAGGATCGCCTCGACCACCGGCCGGACCTCGTAGTCGGAGCCCAGATAGAGCTCCTCGAGCGCTGCCTGGGTCGTCGAGTCGGGCGGCTCGGGAATGAAGTGCTGCCACATACGCGTGACGAAGTACGGGGCGTGTGCCTCGTGCTCGAGACTGAGGCGGCACGAGTCCTTCCAGTCCCAGTTGCCGGTCTGGCCGAAGATCGTCTTCTGTCCGTTGTCGTGGCGGCTTCGTTCGAACCGGAAGTCGACGTAGCCGACGTCGTCGCGCCAGTCGGCGGTGAAGCCGGTCAGCGCTCGGGCCTGCTCGCGGACGTCGTCCTCGGAGTAGGGGTAGCCGTCGATCGCGGCGCCAAGGGTGAACAGCTCCATCAGCTCGCGACCGTAGTTCTCGTTCGGGTAGTCCTTGTGGTTGTAGATGCCGGAGAGCCAGATCAGCATCGCCGGGTCCTCCGTCACCCCCCGCACGAGGTTCCTGAAGTTCCCGAGGGCGTGCTTTCGGAAGAGCTTCCACTGGGCGATCGGCGAACTGGGCGCCAACGTCGGCGGTCGCGAACCAGTCGTGCCAGATGAGCGCCATGCGCTCGAGGGCCGGCGCCTGCGTTCGCACCATCCTGTCCAGCACCCAGAGGACGTCGTGGCCGTATTGGTCATAGGGCCTTAGCTTGTGGCCCTCGTCGTTCGGCGTCGGGCCCTTCAGGCTCGTCTTCTCGGGGCGGGTCAGCGAACGGACGGCGTTCTGCAAGCCCTTCTGGGCGAGTTTCTGGGCACGCTGCCGGGAGCCGCCGAAGGCGCCCCGCCACAGGAGCCGCTCGGCTTGGGCAGCCTCGAAGGTTCCCGTGTACCTCGGTACATCCGCCACGCCTACTCCTTCGGCATAGATTCGGCTTTTCCTTAAGCCGATCGCGCTCCGTCTGGACGCTCGGACTACCGTACAGCCGACCAATGCTGGAAGCCGGACTTTGGGGACTTCTGGGCGGGGCTTCGCTTGTGATCGGGGCGGCCCTCGGCCTCTACCTGCGGCCAGGCATGGAAGGGCTCGGCCTCTTGATGGGCTTCGGCGCCGGGACGCTGATCAGCGCCCTGGCCTTCGAGCTCACCGAGGATGCGTTCGAGCTCGGGGGCGCGGACGTCGTGGCCGCCGGTCTCGCCGCCGGAGCGCTCGCCTACTACGCCGGCGATCACTTCATCAGCAAGCGCGGCGGCGAGGGCCGTATGAGCGCCGGTGTCGAGCCGCCACCCGATTCCGGCCGCGTCCTGCTCCTCGGGGCGGTCCTCGACGGCATCCCGGAATCGGCTGTCCTGGGCATCACCGTGCTCGAGGGCGAGGTGGCGCTGCCGCTCTTGGCGGCGATCTTCCTCTCCAACCTCCCGGAGGCCCTTTCGTCGACCGCGAGCCTGCCCGGTGGGGTCAACCGCCGCAAGGTACTCGGGAGCTGGGTACTGGTCGCGGCGGCTTGCGCGCTCGCCGCGGCGGTTGGCTACGGCGCCCTCGAGGATGCGTCGGGCGACGTCGTCGGCTTCATCCAGGCGTTCGCGGGCGGCGCCGTGCTCATGACGGTCGCCGACGCGATGCTTCCCGAAGCCCGGCAGCTCGGCGGCAAGGCGGTCGGCCTGGCCACCGTGCTCGGCTTCGCCCTGGCTGCACTGCTCTCCTCGATCGACTAGCCGCTCGGGGGGCGGGAGAGGCCCCATCGGGGTTCTTCCACTCAGACTCGCGATGGAGGAGATGAGATGAGCACGGCCGAGTTCAACCGCGGCGACCGGGTGGAGTGGAGCTTTCGGGGCCGTACGGTCGAAGGCGTGGTGCGCAAACGCCTGACGACGCGCACGGAGATCGGCGGACAGGTTTTCGCCGCCACGAAGGACGACCCGCGCTACGTGGTGCGCAGCGCCAAGTCAGGCAAGGAGACGGCACGGCGCCCGCAGCTGTTGCGCCGGGCCTCAGGCTGAGGCAGGCGCCCAGCGGCTACAGCACCGGCAGGAAGCGCTCGATCTCCCACGGGGTGACCTGCACGCGGTAGTCCTCCCACTCCTGGCGCTTTACCTCGATGAAGCGCCTGAAGGTGTGCTCGCCCAGGATGCGCAGGACGAGCTCGGACTCGGCGGCGATCTCGATCGCCTCGCCCAGCGTCTCGGGGAGCTGGTCGATGCCGCGCTGGTGGCGCTCCTCCGGGGTCAGGTGGTAGAGGTTCTGCTCCATCGGCTCGGGCAGCTCATAGCCCTTCTCGATCCCCTCGAGGCCGGCGTGCAGCATGGCGGCGAAGCACAGGTAGGGATTCGACGCGGGGTCGGGGCAGCGGAGCTCGGCACGGGTGGCGCCCTCCTGTCCAGGGTGATAAAGAGGGACCCGGATCAAGGCCGAGCGGTTACGCCGTGACCAGGCCAAGTAGACCGGCGCCTCGAAACCGGGCACGAGGCGCTTGTAGGAGTTCACCCATTGCGCGAAGAGCGGAGCGATCTCCCGGGCGTGCTTCAGTTGGCCGGCGATGAACGCCTTCGCCGTGGCCGAGAGGTAGTACTGGTCGTCGGGGTCGAAGAATGAGTTCTTCTCGCCCTTGGAGAGCGACTGATGCACGTGCATCCCCGACCCGTTCTCGCCGAAGAGCGGCTTCGGCATGAAGGTCGCGTGCCAGCCGTACTTCATCGCGTATTCCTTGACGACCATGCGGTACGTCATGCAGTCGTCGGACATGGCGAGCGCGTCCTTGTAGCGCATGTCCACCTCGTGCTGAGAGGGGCCGACCTCGTGGTGCGCGTACTCGACGTGGATGCCGAGCTGCTCGAGCGCCAAGATCGTCTCGCGGCGAACGTCCGAGCCGGCGTCGAGCGTGGTCAGGTCGAAATACCCCCCCTCGTCGAGGGTCTCGGGCACGCCATCTTCGGGACGCGCGTCCTTGAAGTAGAAGTACTCGAGCTCCGGGCCGATGTTGAAGTCGTCGAAGCCCAGCTCCTGCGCGCGCTGGAGGGCGCGGCGCATGATCCATCGCGGGTCGCCTTCGTACGGATCCCCACCCGGCACCTTGATGTCGCAGAACAGGCGGCCCGTCGCGTTCTCCTCGGCGCGCCAGGGCAGCACGTCGAAGGTGGAAGCGTCGGGCATCGCGATCATGTCCGACTCCTCGATCGCATTGAAGCCGGTGATCGAGGAGCCGTCGAAGCCCATGCCGCCCTCGAACGCGTCCTCTAGCTCGGACTCGTTGATCGAGAAGCTCTTGAGCTGACCGAGAACGTCGGTGAACCACAACCGGACGAAGCGCACGTCGCGGTCCTTGACGATCTTGATGACGTCATCGGCGGTCTCGGGGCGGTCAGCCATCACATCTCCCTGGGCTCTGGGCGTCGGTCGGGCGGCTCACTCTATCGGCGTCTGGCGCCACTGGCTTGAGCGCCGCGAAGATCACCCAACCGCCGGGCCCGCTCGCACGTATGTGACTACAAAGCAGGGTCGATTTCGGTATAACTTACAACACGTAAGGAACAAGCTAAAAGTAAAGTAAAGGCGAACTATTCATGACCATCAAGAGCGACTACAGCCGGTTCGACATCCACGACGAGCTCACCGCCCCCGAGGGCAGCCAGAAGATCCTCAAGGGCGTCCAGACGGCCGGCGCCGAGATCTCAAAGTTCCTGGGGGTCTTGGCCGGTTCGCCGCAGGCGCTCCGCGCGTTCGCGCGGATGCGCCATGAGCTTCGCGACGGGGTCCTCCCTCGCGCCACCCGCGAGCGGATCGCGCTCGCCGTCGCCGAGCGACGCGGCGACACCTACTCGATCGCGCAGCACGCGCGCACGGGTCGCGCGGCGGGACTCGGCCTCGACGAGGTCTCACGCGCCCGCTCGTTTACCTCAGCGGACCCGAAGGAGGCGGCGCTGCTCGCGTTCCTCGAGGTCCTCCATGATTCGGACAGCCGTCCGAGCGCCCACCTGGGCGAGGAAGCGCGCGAGGCGGGATGGACCGACGAGGAGATCCTCGAGGCCGTTGCCCACGTTGCCCTTGCGGAGTTCCAGACGCTGATCGCCAACGCGGCCGCCCTTCCTCAGGACCAGATCGACCCCTCGATCCTGCCCTCTGCCGCCTAGTCGTTCCGCGCGGCGCTACCTGACGACGGCCGTGCGCACCTTGTCGGTGCTCGCGAAGTGGAGGCTGCGAGCCGTGGCCCGGGTGAGGTCCCAGTCGCGCTCGTAGCGGCGCTTCACATAGGGGCCGCGGTCGATCACCCGCGTGCGCACGTAGCGCCCGTGGTAGCCGATCACGACCTTGGTCCCGCATGGCAGGTTTCGGTGGGCCACACCCTTCGTCCTCTTTCGCAGCTTCTGACCGCACGCGGTGCGGTTGCCGAAGAATCCGGGCCCGTACCAGCTGGCCCGTTGCGTCTTCATGCTGCCCGTGATCGCCTTGCGGGTACGGCTGTTGACCACGCCCGTCTGGTGGAAGCCCTTCTTGCGCTGGTAGGCCTGCACGGAGTTGTGGGTCTGGTTCTTGAAGTTCCGGCGCAGCGGCACCTTGTACTCGCGCGCCTTGAGCAGCCAATTGAGCGTCTCGACGTCCGAGCCGCAATCGCCCTTCTCCAGCGAGCGCTTGCCGAACATCGCCTTCCCGCAGCCGCCTGCGCCCTTGACCGCCACCGCCGGTGCCGCCACCCCCGCCGCCGGAGCCGACTCCGCCGGAGCCGGCGTCGGCGCTCGCGGCGCCGGCCAGCATCGCGACCACGGCGAGGATGACCGCCCACAGGGCGATGCGATCCGGGCGGGCGGCGAGACTGCGTTCCTCGCGGCGGTATTCGGTTCCCGTTCGAAGGCGGTGGCGACCCTCGTCCATGCTCCTCTTTCGTAACGCTTTCGGGGTTAGCTGACGGGCTCGCGCCGAAAGAGGTACGGCGCTACGCGGCAACGGCCGCAGATTCGCCCCAACTGATGGGTCCCCCGATCCCCGCGGTATGTGGCGGGAATTCAGCCGGAAGGTGGCGGCAACGTAGCAGAAGGTCATGCGGGAGTTTGCTTTCCGTGAGCGAACGCTCATCCCACTTATCGGTGTTCGGTGCCACCCCCTTTTGCCCTGCAACGAGGCATGCCGAACAACAAACGGGGCCGCCGTCCGCCGCCACCAATACCTTCGGCGCCGACTCGACCCAGGGGAGCCATGTTCGAAGCCGATGTCAACTACCTCGCTGTGCTGATCGGCGCCGTGGCGGCGCAACCGCTCGGCATGCTCTGGTACGGCGCTCTGTTCTCGAGTCAGTGGATGGCGGCCCGCGGGTACACAGAGGCCGACGTGGAGGGCGGCGACAGCGCGATGCCATACATCCTGGCGTTCGCCCTCGCGATAGTCATCGCCTACACCCTCGCTCGCCTCGTCGACATGGTCGGCGCCGACTCAGTCGGCGACTGCATCGCCCTTGCCGCCTTCGTCTGGGCTGGACTCGCCGGCGCCGTGCAGGCGACGCAGGCCGTCTTCAGCAACGCCCCATCGAAGCTCGGCGTCTTCGCGATCGAAGGCGGCTACCAGCTGGCCACGTTCGTCCTGATCGGTTTCGTCCTCGGGCTGTTTCAGTAAGGGTCGAACCGCCGGGCAACCCCGGGCTCACTCGCAGAATGGGGCGTTCGAATGGCGCGGGTCGCGTCCCTCGACGCCAGAGCATTCGCGCAGGTCAAACAGCCGATCGCGGAGGTCCTGGGCGCGGCTCGGATGGCGCTCCGCCACGCTCTTCAGCTCGTACGGGTCGCGGGCGTGGTTGTAGAGCTCGGGCTTCCCGTGACACGGACTCAAGCGGTCGGAGTAGGACCAGCCCACGATGCGGATGCCGACCCTGCGCTTGCAAGCCTCACCCACCTCAAGCAGCGTGGCGCGCTCGGCCGGCCAGGTGCTCGCGTCGCCGCGGAGCAGCGGTACGAGCGAGCGCCCGTCCATCCGCCGGCACGCCTCTGAGCCCAGACACGGCTCGGCGCCGGCCAGCTGCAAGAAAGTCGCCGGCAGGTCGATCTGGGCCACCTGCTTATCGATTCGCCTGGGGGGTGGGGCGTCGAGGACGCCGGGTGGAATCCGCATCACGAGCGGTACCTTGAAGGCCTCCTCAAAAGGGCGGGCCTTGCCGTGCGCGAGCCGGTGCTCCCCGAAGAAAAATCCGTTGTCGGAGGTGAAGACGACGACGGTCTTCTGAAGCTCCCCGGCATCCCGGAGCTCGCGCATGATCGCGGCAACGCTCTCGTCCACCTGAGCGACGGCGGCGGCCGCGCAGTGCCAGCGCCGGCGCAGCTCGTCCTTCTGCGCGCGGTCGAAGCGTGGGTGCCGCGCGACCGATGGCTTGTCCGAGATGTCGCCCTCGTTGAAGCTCGGGGCCTTCACGCGAGAGAAGCCCGGCCCGTCGTACGCGCGGTATGCGCTGAGGCTGGGCTGGGCGAGCCCACCACCCGTGCAGGCGCTGTTGATGGGGCGTGCCGCGTGCGGTGCCCAGTGCGGTACCCAGAGGAAGAACGGGTCGCGAGCTCCGGAAGCGCCCTCGATGAACCGTCGGGCTTCCCGGGTGATCGCGGTGGTGATGTAGCCCTTCGCACGCTCGCGGTGGCCACCGTCGGAGACGAGTGGATCTCGCATTCCCGGGTTGGACGCGAGCGCGAACCAGCGATCCCAGCCCGGACCTGGACCTGTCCCGATCGCCGCGTCGGTTCCGTTCAGGTACTTGCCGGTGAGGCCCGTGCGGTAGCCGGCTGCCTGGAGCCACGACGGGAGCGTGCTCTCGGGGTCGCGCAGCGCCGCGTAGCCGTCGTCGTTGGTGAAGACGCCGTGGTTGTGGGGGTACTGGCCGGTGAGGAAACCCGCCCGCGACGGGCAGCAAAGCGGCGGCGCCGCGAGGCTTTGCGTAAAGCGAGTCCCCTGGTCGACCAGCAAGCGAAAGGTCCGCGGCATGATCGAGCGCCGGAAGCTGTTCAGTGCCTGATCGTCGGTTTCGATCACGACGAGGTTGGGCGCCTCCCCGCTTGCCACCTTGCGGGAAGGCTTGCGAGCCACCTCGGTATCGACGATCGCCGACGTTGATCCGTGCGCCACGTCGACCGATTCATCCCGCGCGGTCTCGGCATCGGCCCCGCCGCAGGAGGCGATCGCAACCGTGGCGGCCCCGGTCATGAGGGCTTGGAGCAAGACGAGCAGGCGCGGCTTGCACCCCGAATTTGAGACCGCCCCGGACAGAGGCCGGATCATAGAAGCCGCAATGAAGAGAGCCCCTTGCGGGGCTCTCTCGTTAGCAGGCCTGTAAGCCGGATTCTGTCGGGTGCGACCATCTGTCTCGCCGGGTCCTAGGTCCCCGGCGGGGCTCTTTGGGAGCCCTGCCCCCCACCTGGATCTCGCCGGGCCGGGTCGTCGATCCTGCTTGGGGTTGCACCGGACGGGGTTTGGCCAGCCGTCACGTCACCGCGACGCTGGTGCGCTCTTACCGCACCGTTTCACCCTTGCCTGTTCGCGCCTCAGCTGGGGGCGCGCCATCGGCGGTCTGTCTCTGTGCCACTTTCCCGCGGCTTTCGCCGGGTCGGTCCTACCGACCGTCCTCGCCCTGCGGTGTCCGGACTTTCCTCGAGGGCCGAAGCCCCCGCGGCCGCATGGCCTACGGGGGTGGATTCTACGGTGCTCGGAGGCCTTGGCGCGGGTCCGCGGAATCCCGCAATAGTCGATTCGCCGGCTAGGTCAGGTGCGAGCCGCAGTCCGAGCAGCCCGTCCCTGCCGCCATCGAGCCGCCGCAGACGGGACAGCCGGTACGCCCATCGGCGACCAGGGCCTCCCAGGCGCCGAGGATGCGATCCTCGAGCGTCACCCCGTCGTCGAAGCGGCGTGGCCGGCCGCCCTGCTGCGGCCGCTCGATCGCGAACCGTCTGCGCTGGGGAACTGCGACCGCGCTCATCAGGCGGCCACCTTCCGGAAGACCCCCACCACGCGACCGAGCAGCTGTGCGTCCTTGGTGCGGATCGGCTTATACGCCTTGTTCTCAGGCTGCAGGCGCACGCGATCCTTCTCGCGGAAGAACCGCTTGACGGTGGCCTCGTCCTCGAGCAGCGCCACCACGATCTCGCCGTTGGTTGCGTCCTCGGAAGCTTTGACAACGACGTAGTCCCCCTCGAGGATGCCGGCGTCGCGCATCGAGTCGCCCCGAACGCGCAAGACGTAGTCGGACTCCTCCCCGCCGATCATCTCAGGCACTTCGACGTACTCCTCGATGTTCTCGTCAGCGAGAATCGGCTGTCCAGCCGCCACCTGTCCCACGACCGGCAGGCCGTTGCCCCGAATCACCTTCTTCGCCCTGTCGATGAGGACCTCCATGGCGCGCGGTTTAGTCGGATCCCGCCGCAGGAGCCCGATCTTCTCCAAGTTCGCGAGATGCGCGTGCACGGTGGAGGAGGACGTCAACCCGACCGCCTTGCCGATCTCACGCACCGTGGGCGGGTAGCCGTGCTTGTTGGCGTAGCCACGGATGTAGTCGAAGATCTCCTTCTGGCGCTTGGTCAGGTCGTTCTTCAGGTCCACTTCAGCCTCCAGTGCCGACGCGAGCCGGATCGCTCGCACTCCGTGTACGGGAACACATGTTCGTACAGACTAGACGCTCCCGCGGACGGATGCAAGGCAATCGGTCCGGATCGCCACGTACGACCCCGGGCTAGACTCCTCGGCGCACGAGCGGCTGTGGCGGAACTGGTAGACGCGCAAGGTTGAGGGCCTTGTGGACCGCAAGGTTCGTGGAGGTTCGACTCCTCTCAGCCGCACTGAAGCGGGGTGCCCGCTGCGCACCGGCCACGTGGCGCGGTCACGACCCGGTCACCAGGTATTCAGCGGGCTCAGCGCCGGATCCGGGTGAACCGGCATCAGGCGTACCAGCCGGTCATGCGGCGGAGCGTCGGGACGATCGCGTCCTCCTCCCAGTCCAGGTGCGCGACCAGGTGCTCGGCCAGCTCGTCGAGCGTCGCCGCCAGCGCCTTCCGAGCGCCCGGCTCTCGATTCAGCTCCCCCGTCTGCTGCTCGATGGCATCGAGCAGTCGCGCCACCGTCCGGTGCTCGCTCTTGAGCCGCTCGATGGAGGGCGTCAGGTCCGGGTTGACCCTCTCCAGGCTCGGGAAGAACTCCGAGTCCTCCAACCCGTGATGAGAGTGGACGAACCGGCAGTAACGCAGGCAGCTCACCCGCAGGGTCCAGATCGGGCTGGCAACCGCCATCTCCGCGACCTGCGCCTGCACCTCCTCGCCAGAGGCGCCGTTCGCGACGCTCGCGGCCAGCTCGCGCACGGTCACGAGCTCTCGGCGGATCATCTCGTGGACCATCCGCAACTCCCGGGCCATCGCTTCACCCTCGGGGCTCACCGGGGTGCTCTCGACGAAGCTCACCGCGGCTGGCTTCAGTCGCTCGCGTCGTCGATCCGGACGCCCGCCTGCTCGCCGAGCAGGTCCGCCAGCCCGGAGTGATCGAGGTCTCCCCTGCCGCTCGCCACCATGGCGCTGTAGAGCTCGGCGACGATCGCCGTGGCCGGCAGGGGCACATCAATCTCGCGCCCGGTTTCCAAGGCGATTGCAAGGTCCTTGCGGTGAAGCCGGGCACGAAACCCTGGCTCGAAGTCGCCCTCGAGCACATGCGGGCCGCGGACCTCGAGCGGCCCGCATCGCGCGAGGCCCGCGCCCAGGACCTCGACGATCTTGGCCGGGTCCACCCCAGCCTTCGCTCCCAGCACGAGCGCCTCCGCCATCGCCTCCATCTGGCAGCCGACCATGATCTGGTTGCAGGCCTTCACGACCTGCCCGGCCCCGACCTCCCCCACATGAACGGCGCTGCCCCCGAGGACGTCGAAGAGCGGCCGGCAGCGCTCGAACGCCTCCGCGGAGCCTCCGGCCATGATCGAGAGCGTCGCCTCGCGAGCCCCCTTCTCTCCGCCGGAGACAGGAGCGTCGACCATCTCCGCTCCTCGTTCGGCCACCGCCTCCGCGAGCTCGCGCGTCGCGGTTGGGCTGATCGTGGACATGTCGATCCAGATGGAGCCATTTGCCAGCGCGGGGACCAGCCGCTCGGCCACAAGCTCGACATCGGGGGTGTCCGGAACCATCGTGATCACGAACTCGGCGTCGCCCACCTCCTCCGGCCCGTCGAACCCATCCGCCCCGGCCGCGACCAGCTCCTCCACCGCCTCGGGGCTGCGGTTGTGCACGCGCAGCTCGCAGCCGGCGTCGAGGAGGTGCTTGGCCATCGGCTTGCCCATGACACCGAGCCCGATGAAGGCGACCTTGGCTTCCATCTAATCCTGCGATCCCACGGCGGGGAACACACTCGACTCGCCGCGCTCAGATCGCGGCAGCCACTCGAGTGACTCCTCGGTCGTGCCCGTTGGGAAGTATTCGAGCCCCACGGCGCCACCGTAGCCGGAGTCGGCGACCGTCGCTAGGAACCGCTCGAAGTCAAAGCTCCCACTGCCTGGCTCGTGCCTGCCCGGGCAGTCGGCCACGTGGATATGAGCGATGCGGTCACGCGCGCCCGCGAAGTCGGCGAGCACGTCCCGGCCGGCTCGGGCGGCGTGATATGCGTCGAAGAGCAGGGCGAGCCGCCCGTGTCCAACCCGGTCGAGCAGCACGCAGGCCTCGTCGACGTCGCGGATCAGGTAGTCAGGGTTCTCGTCCGAATTCAGCGCCTCGACGAGAATCGTGACCTCGCTGCCGACCGCCAGCTGCGCGACTTCATGGAGGCGCTCGGCGACCGTCGCGAGCTCGTCGTCTCGCTGCGCGCCGGTCGAGTTGCCAACCAGCGCGTTGACGAAGGGGATGTCGAGCGCCGCTGCCAACTCCACGGCGGCCTCGGCGTTCTCGAGGACCTCCTCGCGGAGGTCGGGGCGGTTCAGAAATCCGCGATCGCCCGCCGGCATGTCGCCCGAATCGAGGTTGATGCCGCCCAGCCGCACTCCCGATCCCTTTACCGCGGCCGCGAACTCGTCCAGGTCCTCGTCGAATGGCGACCAGCACTCGACCCGCTCGAACCCCGCTCCGCGCGCGGCGGCGAAGCGCTCCAGCAGCGGATGCTCGGTAAACAGCGGGCCGAGATGTGCCGACCAGGAGATCATCTGACCTGATCCTTACCCCTGCCGGCTCGCATCACCCCACCGTCGCTGCGCGTAGGATCGCGCGGGTGCAGGAACCGCACTTTCTCTTTGACCTGATGTCCGCCCGCGCCCGTCGGTGAGCCCGCCGGTCTAGGCGCCCAGCAGCTCCGCCAGCAGCACGGCGATCCCGAAGATGGCCCCCGCGACGACCGCCGCGCCCACCAAACGGGTGTCCGGGCCGCCGTGGATGCCGGTCTCGTGCACGGCGGTGTGCCCCTTGCCCCTGGCGAGAAGCCAGCGGTTCACCGGCACCGTGAGGAGGAAGGCCACCACGAGGGCGAACGACAGCGAACCCCAGAAGAGCAGATCACCGACGCCCGCGTCCATGGCCCCCGGAATGGCGAGGATGATCGCGTTGTCGACGACCTCCATGGTCGCGATCGAGAGGGTGTCCGAAGCCAGGGCAATCGGGATTACCGCCGCGAGCGCAAGGCCAGCCCGCAACAGCGGCAGGCTCGTGAGGAGGTAGCCGAACAGAAACGCGAGCGCGATGGCGAGCGCGATCGTGGCGCCATCGGAGAAGCCGGCGGCCGTGCCGATGACGACGCCCGCCACCTCTCCGATGGCGCAACCGGTGAGACAGTGGAGCGTGGCGCTGACGGCGACACCCGTGAGCGCCGAGCCCTCGGTCGGCATCTCGTGCTGATGATCGTGGCTCTGTGGCTCGGCGTGTGCTTCCATGATTCCTGACTCTACCAGTACCCCCCTGGGGTATCACTGGCCCTCTCCCCACCGCGCTACCCAGGCCCTGAGCCCACCCTCGTCGCCCAGACCCCCGAGAGCGATGGCACCTCGGCAGCCGAGCTGATTCCTCGCACGGAGCGCTCGAGTCCGAGCGATTCGGCCGGGCCCGGGAGCACCTCCAGCAGCGGATCCGCACGCGCCTCGCGCACCTGCGCGGGACCGAGCGCTTCGGCAACCTGGACGTCGCCCCCGCCGAGCAGGGCCACGCGTTCGCCGGCATCCGAGATGATGCGAAAGTCGACTTGGTCAAAGGCCGGCCCGAGCTCGCGCTCGGTCCCCCACCACTCCAGATTGCGGGCGAGAAGGACGCCGGACGCATCCTCCTCACGCAATTCGAACGGGCCGGTCCCAGATCGCGATTCGCTGCGCATGACCGCGTCGGTGCCGCTGGCGGGCGCGAGCGCTCTGGGCGAGACGATCCCGGCCTGCGGCGAGACGAGCACCTCCGGGAACTCGGGGTTGGGCTGCTCCAGGAAGAACCGAACGACGTCCGGGCGCGGCGCGTCCACGGCGAAGAGGTCGGGCACGAGCGCCTGGCCCTCGGGTGTGGTGAGCCAGCGCTGGCCGTTGGCCACCACCGTGCCTGCGTTGAAGGCCGAGCCGTCCTGAAAGCGCACCCCGGTGCGCAAGCGCATCCGCCAGATGGTGTCGCCGGCCGTCGGACGGGCCGAGAACGCGAGACCCGACTCCCTGCGGATCGCCCCGTACGGACCGACGAGATTGGCAATCAACGGCTCGTGGATCTGGCGCGAGACGAGCTGCTCGCCACGGGTGTCGGCGGCGAGCGGGTCGATGTCCAAGGGGCGGGCCTCGAGCGCCCAGGTCAAGACGCCGCCGGCGCCGGGCTGGCCCGGGGTGGCGCTGCGCGAGGCGCTCTCGTCGGCGCCCCCGCAGGCGCTGAGCGCAGCCGCGCAGAGTGCCGCCACCATCGCGGCTGTCAGTCCGAGCCTGCGCGCGCCGCCCGAGCGCACCACGCCCGGTGCCCCCTAGAGCTTGAGCAGGACGAGGGTGTTGAGGACGAAGAGGAGCGAGAAGAAGATCGTCCAGCGGTCGAGGTTGCGCTCGACCAGCGAGCCCCCGCCGAAGGAGCTGCCGCTCTGACCGATGCCGAACGCTCCCGAGAGGCCGGCGTCCTTGCCTGAGTGCAGCAGCACCAGGAAGATGACGACCACGGCGATCACCACCTGGAGCACTTCGAGCAGGTTCTCCATCGGCGCGAAGTCTAGCCAGGGTTCGCCGGATTCAAGGCCCGTTGGCGCCCTTCGCCTCGTCGAGGGCACGCAGGATCTCGATCGCCTCCGCGCGCAGCTCGGCGTCGGCCGCGTTCCAATCGGTGTCCGAGAGCTTGCCCTGGGCGTGATCGAGCTCGGCGTCGCGGATCTCGCGGTACTTGGCCTCCTTGCGCGCTTCGAGGTCGGCGATCAGCGGATCCTCCCCCGGCTCAGCCGTGCCGCCGCGCAGCGGCGCCATCACGAACCACGCGACAACGAGCACCACGGCGAATGCGATCACCAGCTCCACAGGCCGGGCAGAGGCTAGGACGTGGCGTCGGCTTGCGGCTCAGGCGCGACCGAGGTCGCGCGCGAGCTTCGCGGCGTGGACGTCGGCCACCTGGCGCCGGCGGGCCGCGGCGGCGGGCCAGATCGCGATCAGCCCGCCGGCGACACCGATCGCGCCGCCCACCCAAAGCCACACCACGAGCGGGTTGTAGTTGATGCGAAAGTCGACCGGAGGCGACGCTTCCTCCAGGAGCAGGGAGAAGTTCTTGATCGCTTCTCCCTGCGCCTGCGCGTAGGCAGCGAGGTCCTCCTCGTCGCCGACCTCGAGCGTCTTCGCGTAGTCCGTCAACCGTTCGTCGACCCCGTCGATCACCTTGTCGAAGCGTGCGAGGTCGGGGCGCATCGATGTCCAGAAGTCGCCGGCCGCAGCGCCTGTGCGCCCGACCTCGCTGGTCGCCTCCCCCTCGAAGAAGCCCCGCAGCGGCCCGAGCGATGGATCCCCCGGGCCCGCGTAGTAGTTGCGCGAAGGGGTGAGGCTCGCGAACCGCTCGCCGTCACGCGTCACGGTGAGGCGAGTGGCGAAGGAGAGCTTCTCCTCGTCGACGGTGCTCGAGGGCTCTTCGTAGGTCACCTCGAACTCGCCCACCGTCGCTGTCTGGCCGGGCACGAGACGCACGTCGGAGGAGGTCTGGAAGGTCGAGGAGGCCGCCACCGCTACGAACAGCACCGCGATTCCCGCGTGCACGAGGTAGCCGCCGTAGCGCCGGCGGTTGCGGGCCATGACCCGTGCCGCGGCATGCGGCCAGCTGCCCCCGGCGAGACGCCGCTGGGCCGACGCCGAGCGGATCAGCTCGCTCGCGAGCGCGGCGAGGGTGAACGCAGCGAAGGTGAAGAGCACATATGCCGACCATTCACTGAGTCGTTCGGGCGGGCCGTTCAGGGCCACGATGAGCAGGCCGACGCCCAAGGCCACCGCCCCCGGCGGCCACACCAGCCGCCAAATCCGTCCCGCGCTCACGCGCCGCCAGGCGAGCAGGGGCCCGATCCCCGTGAACAGCACCACCAGTAGTGCGAGCGGCGTCGTCACGGTGTTGAAGAACGGCGGGCCCACCGAGCGCTCGTCGCCGGTCAGGGCCTCGGAGATGAGCGGGAAGAATGTGCCCCAGAAGATGACCACGCACAGGCCAACCAGGAGCAGGTTGTTGATGAGAAAGACGGCCTCGCGCGAGGCCAGCGACTCGATCCGCCGCTCGCCCCGAAGGTCGCCGAGGCGGGAGGCGATCAGCACCGCCGACCCGATCACGACCAATGCGATCAGCGCCAGGAGCGGCCCGCCCACCTTGGAGACGCCGAAGGCATGAATCGACTCGAGGATCCCCGAGCGCACCAGGAACGTCCCGAGCAGGCAGAGAGAGAACGTCGCCACGATCAGCGAGACGTTCCACGTCCGCAACATCCCGCGCTTCTCCTGCACCATCACCGAGTGCAGGAAGGCCGTGCCGACGAGCCACGGCATGAGCGAGGCGTTCTCGACCGCGTCCCAGCCCCAGTAGCCGCCCCAGCCGAGCTCGTTGTATGACCAAAACGAGCCCAGCAGGACCCCCGTCGAGAGGAAGACCCATGCGACCAACGCGAACCTGCGGGTGGAGCGGATCCAGGCGGCGTCGAGGCGCCGCGTGATCAATGCCGCGATCGCGAACGCGAACGGGATCGAGAAGAGGACGTAGCCCGAGTAGAGCATCGGCGGATGGATCGCCATCGCCGGGTGACGCAAGAGCGGCGTGAGGCCGACTCCTTCGGCCGGGGCGGGATCGAGGCGAGCGAAGGGGAACGAGTCGGCCGCCGGGGAGAGGATCCCGAAGAGCATGAGCCCGGTAAAGAAGACCGCCAGCCCGCCCAGGATCGCCGTCGCCCAGGGCACGAGCTCGCGCAGGCGGTTGCGCGTCGCGAGCAGGACTCCCGAGGTCGCCAGCGAGAGGACCCACGCCCAGAGCAGCAGCGAGCCCGCCTGGCTCGACCACATCGCCGTGAGCTTGTAGCCGGTCGCTGTCGTTGTCGAGGAGTGATCGGCGACCAGCTCAACCGAGAAGTCGTCGCGCAGAAAGGAGATCTCGAGCGTGACGACGCAGATCGTGAGCAGCGCCGCCAGGGCGAAGACGCCGCGCCGGGCCGAGTCGGTGAAACGCCGGTCGCCTCGGGTGCCGGCGAGCGCCGCGCCGACTACATAAAGGGCGGTGAGGAAGGCGGCGCCCAGACACGCCGCGCCGATCGTGGGCATCTACTCGATCAGGATCTGGTCGTCGTTGGCGGCTTCGTCGGCGAACTTGGACGGGCACTTGGTGATTAACGAGTCGCGTTCGCCCACGAACGTCTCCCCGCTGAACTCGCCCTCGATGATGACCTCGCGGCCCTCCCGAAACGGGTCCGGCACCTGCCCCACGTAGCTCACTGGCAGGCTCTCGGACGGGTCCTCGCGGTCGGCGAGGTCGAAGCGAAGCTCCTCGCCCTCGTGGCTCACCGAATCCTCTGCCACGACTCCATAGACCTCGAAGTCAGAGCCGGGGGCGGCGGCGAGCACGGCGCTTGGCGGCTTGGCCTCGCTGGAGGCCGAGAACGAGACGTAGACGAGCGCGGCGGCCAGGACGACTGCCGTGCCTAACGCGATGCCGAGACGGATCTTTCGCTTGCGATCTGGGTCCATGGGCGGGCCGAAGGCGGCTCCCCGATTATCGCAGGGGCCGTACGCCGTCCGGGTCGGGGTCGGGGGTCCGCCGGTGACCCGTCAATGCCTAGAATCGCCGCGCATGGCGGGCGATGGAAAAGTGATCGTGATCACCGGCGCCTCGACCGGCATCGGAGCGGAAACCGCGCGTCAGGCCGCCGCCGCCGGCTGGCGCGTGGTGCTGGCGGCGCGTAGCGAGGACAAGCTCTCAGCGCTCGCCTCCGAGCTCGGCGGGGGCGAAACAGCGCTCGCGGTCCAAACGGACGTTGCGCGCTGGGAGCACAACGAGCGGCTCGTGAGCGAATCGCTCGAAGCCTTCGGCCGCATCGATGCCGTCTTCGCCAACGCCGGCTTCGGCGCCACGCGCGGATTTCTCGAGGAGTCACCCGAGCAGTGGCGCTCGATGGTCGAGACGAACGTCCTTGGCGTCGCCTACACGGTCCGCGCGACGCTCCCCCATCTGCTCGAGCGCGGCAGCGGCCACTTCGTGATCACCAGCTCGGTCGCCGGCCGGCGCGTCCTCCCGGGCTCCATGTACTCAGCGTCGAAGTGGGCTGTCACCGCGATCGGCGAGGCGCTCCGCCAGGAGCTCCGCGAGATGCACGAGAGCCGGAACATCCGGATGACGCTGATCGAGCCAGGGATGGTCGACACTCCGTTCTTCGACGAGCGGCCTGGCCCCGATAACGCCCTTCACGACGGCGACATCGCGCGCGCGGTGCTCTACGCGCTGAGCCAGCCCGAACACGTCGACGTCAACGAGATCCTGATCCGGCCGTCGAACCAATCGAGCTGAACGGCTCGGCTCAGCTTTGGTCGAGGAGCTTGTCGATCCGAGCGGTGAGCGCGGGATCGTCAGGCATGGCGGTGGCGAGGTAGCGCCCGACCACCGTTCCGTCGCGGTCGAGCAGGTACTTGTTGAAGTTCCAAGTCGGCTCGCCCGCTTCGGCCGCCAGCGCCTGGAAGAGGGGGTTCGCGTCCTCGCCGATCACGTTCGTCTTGGCGAACATCGGAAAGCTCACGCCGAAGTTCGCTTCACAGAACTCGGCGATCTCCTCGTCCGACCGGGGTTCCTGCCCGGCGACGTCGTCGGCGGGGAAGCCAAGGATGGTGAAGCCCTCTCGGCGCTTCTGGGTGTAGAGCTCCTCGAGGTGGGCGAACTGTGGTGTGTACCCGCACTCCGTAGCGGTGTTCACAACCATGACCACGTCGCCGCGGTACGCGGATAGGTCCTGGGGCTCACCGTTTAGCAGGGGTTCGGTGCCGGCGAGGATCGGTTTCGCGCCGTCGCCTTTCGTCGGCGCATTCGCGGCTTCGCCGGCGGCCTCGCCTGGCTCGCTCATCGCGATCCCCGACTCCTCATCGCCACGAGCATCGCCTGAATCTTCATCGCAACCGAGTGTCGCCGACAGCGCAGCGCAGGCGAGGAACGCTGTCAGGGTGGCCAGTTTCATCCTCGAAATGTTACGAAGACAGCTTCAGGGCAGTTCAGGCCGCGGGTCCTACAGGCGTCGCTACGCCGCCGCGTTGGCGCGGTCGCGCCCGCCGCGCTTGGCGTTGTAGAGAGCGAGGTCGGCGCGGTCGATCATCGCGTCGGTCGTCTCATAGCCGTTCCACTCGGCAACGCCCGCCGAGACAGTCTGGTGCTCGGGCGTCACCTCGCGCAGCCGCTCGATCACGATCATGGCCTCGTCGAGGTCGCAGGTGGGCAGGAGCACCGCGAACTCCTCGCCGCCGTAGCGGGCGATGAGATCCGACTGGCGAAGGGCCAGCTTCCAGGCGGAGCCCGCGCGGCGGAGCAGACGGTCGCCGGCCTGATGGCCGTGGGCATCGTTGAAGCGCTTGAAGTGATCGAGGTCGAGCACGGCGACACACAGCGGCGTCTTCTCGCGCCGAGCACGGCCGATCTCGCGCGTGAGCGACTCGTCCCAACCCCGACGGTTGGGCAGCGAGGTGAGCGGGTCGATGCGAGCTGACTCCTTCGCCTCCTCGAGCAGCTCGGCCTGCTGGGCCTCGAGCAGGCGGCGTTCGGTGATGTCGCGGACGAATCCGTGGAACGAGTAAGCGCCGTCTGGCTCGTCGACAACGGTGATCGAGATCTCCACCGGGATCTCACCGCCGTCGCGGTGCATCCCGATCACCTCCATGCGGCGACCCACCATCGGCCCGTAGCGGTGCTCGCGGAAGCGCTCAACGCCGCGGAGATGGCGCTCCTGCACGCCGGGCGGGACGATGAGATCAGCGACGGTCCGCCCGATCGCCTCCTCGCGAGTCCAGCCGAACATGGTCTCCGCCGTCGAGTTCCACGCGGTGACCACCCCCGTGTGGTCCATCGCGATGTACGCCTCGTGGGCTCGGTCGAGGATCTGGCGAGCACGCGCCTCGCGCTCCTCGAGGGCACGCTGCTCGGTCTGTGTGCGGGTTCCCTCGACGAGCTGGGCCAGCACGAAGATGCCGCCGACGAGTAAAAGCAGCGAGATCGGGACCACGACCTCAACCGCGAGGACCGACTCGGTCGCGATCGCCAGCAGGCCCGCGCCCGCAACGACCAGCGCCGCCACGGGCACGACCAGCTTCAGCGCTCGCGCGCGTTTGCCGTCAGGCATCATCACTTTGATCGACTCCAGGCAACGCCCGCTTGAGAAGCGGGCATGCAGGCATCGCTATTTGCGCGTTAACCCCCACCGTCCCCTTTAAACCGACAAGCGGACGACGGGTCTCGAACCCGCGACCTCGAGCTTGGGAAGCTCGCGCTCTACCAGCTGAGCTACGTCCGCGTGCGCGTCATTCTAGGCCCGCTGATTTAGCTGCCGCGAAAGCCGCCCGCTCTACGCTTTCGAGCGTGAGCGCACGCGCCTTTGCGATCGTCATGGGGGCCTTGGCCGTGATCGCCCTGCTCGGCTTCGGCCTGGCACGAGAGGGCGACGGAGGCGTCGACGTCGGTGAGCCGCTCCCTCAGACCGCACTGCTGCCGCTCGACCCCACGCTCTCGGCCGCGTACACCCTCGATGACTACCAGGGCAGGTGGGTGCTCGTGAACGTCTGGGCCTCGTGGTGTGGGCCCTGTCGGGACGAGGCGCCAGCGCTCGAGCGCTTCGCTCGTCGCCACCAGGGCGAGGTCGACGTCGTCGGCATCGCAACCCAGGACACGAGCGAGGATGGGCTCGCCTTCGTCGAGGAGTTCGGCCTCACCTACGACCAGCTCCACGACGGCTCGGGCGACTACGCCGAGGAGATCGGCACCACCGGCGTGCCTGAGTCGATCCTGCTCGACCCAGAGGGAAAGGTCGCCGACTACGTGCCCGGGCCCGTGACCGAGGACATCCTCAGCTCGCGGATCGAGCCGCTCGTCGAAGGGCGCGACGCGTGAGGTGGGCGCTCGCGCTGCTCGGCGCCGCTTCGCTGGTCGTCGCCCCCGCCGCGGCGCCGGCGCAGGAGGCCGAGCCCAAGACCAACCTCGCCGACATCTCCGACGAGGTGATGTGCCCCGTCTGCGGCGTCCCGCTGGAGCTCGCCCAGGAGGCGCCCCAGGCCGAGGCCGAGCGCGAGTTCATCCGCGAGCTCATCGCCCAGGGAGCCACCGAGGACGAGATCAAGGCCGCGCTCGTCGACGAGTACGGCGAGGACGTTCTCACCCTCCCCGGCACCGACGGCTTTGACCTCGCCGCCTGGCTCATCCCCGCCGCGGCTCTGCTCACAGCCGCGATCGCAATCGGTATCGCTCTGCGCAGATGGCGCGCGAAAACCGGTTCCGCGAAACCTCATGATCCGGGATCCGCGACCCCGGAAACGACGAAATCCGCCGACGCCGAGCGCCTCGAAGCGGATATGGCGCGGTACGAGCCCTAGCGGCTGCCCAGGGCCCCCTGCAGAAAGAGCCAGCGCTCGAGGAGCGGGTCGACGATCCGCGGGCGCCCGTCGATGCGTTGGACCTCGCCGGAGCGCATCAACCCGTCCTCCCCGCTTTGCGCTTGGCTCTTCGTCAGCCCGAATGCCCGCAGCGTGCGCTGGTTGTAGAGCGTCTCGTCGCTTCGGGCCAGTGCCAGGAGGACGCGCCGCTGGTTCGGCGAACCGGCCAGTGACTGCCAGGTGTAGTCGAAGCGCTCCTTGGTCTCCCGGTCGACCTGAGCGAGCGCGCGGTCGAAGGTGAGCCCGTCTGCGGCCGAGCCGCGCTCGGTTTGCTCCCAGAGGTGGTGGGCCATGAGCATCGCTCGTTGTGGATGGCCCCGCACGAGCTCCAAGAGGAGGTCGAGGGCCTCGCCGGCATCCCGGTCGGTTTCACCGAACTTCTCCCCGATGTAGTCCGCGAGGTCCACGTCGGCCAGTGGTTCCAGGTACATCGGACGCGCCTGGTCGAAGAGCGGGCGCTCGCGGTTGCCGAACATCTCCTCGAGCAGCGATTGCTCCGATCCCGAGAAGACGTAGCTGGCGGCGTCGCCGTGCAGCTGGATCTTGCTTCGCAGCAGCCCGTCCAGATTGCCGGTCGCCGTCAGAAAGTCCTGGAACTCGTCGAAGACGACGAGCGTCCGCTCTCCGCTCGTCTCGAGGATCCTCTGCGGTAGGTCGAGCAGGTCGGAGAGCCGCTGAGTCGCATCCGTGTCCGGGGAGAACTCGAGCTCGCCGCCGACCCCGCCGGGGGCCAGCTTCGCGCGTCCCCGCCAAGATCGCCCCATCCGGGTCAAGAGCTGGCGCAGCGATCCCTGAAGCGCCTGCTCGTAGGCCTCGCGCATGCGCCGGCCGACTTCATCCGCCGTCGTGGCGAGCAGAAAGTCCACGAGGACGGTTCGATAGCCGGCTCTCTCGGCCTCATCGATGACCTTGAGCAGGACACTCGTCTTTCCGTAGCGGCGAGGCGCCTGGACCCTGGTGTTGTGCCCTCCCTCCGCCAAGCGGAGCAACCGCTCCACCTCCTCGTCGCGGTCGATCAGCTCCGCCGGCGGGACGGGGTCGCCATAGATGAAGGGGTTCAGCTCGAGTCCATCGGTCACGGTATGGATCAAGCATACCAGTTGGTATATGAAACCTATTACTAGTCGGTTGCCAGGATGAATACCGCGCTTTGGAGCTCAGGGCCCAAACTCCTGTGCCGTGGCCTCGCTTCTGGTTCCCCCACCGCCTCCGGCAGCTGTACTGCTCGACGTCGGGGGCGCCAGGACGAAGTCGTTGGGCGGGTCGGTGGGCGGTGGCGGCGGAACCTCCGGCTGCGGCGGGGATGGCTCGGGGAGCGGCTCTTCGTCTGACGGTGGCTCGGTGGCGGTGGTAACCATCTCCTCCGAGAACCCAAGCTGCGACGGCGAGATGCCCCGCGACGATCCATCGCGCTCAAGGCTGGCTCGCATCTCCGGGCGATCGCCGCGACCTTCCTTTGGCTTGCCGTCTGAGAAGCTCACGGGTCCCACGCCAGCCGCCACGCATACGGCCGCGGCAGCGCCTCCGCCGAGACAGGCGACGGTGGCCTTGCCCGCCGCCCCCAGGCCGGCGAGCTTCGCCACGAGGCCGGCGCCGGCCGCACCGGCACCACGGGACGTCGCGGAGGAGACCCCCGAGGCACTCGCTTCCGCCACAGTTGTCGAGCCACGCGAGAACGTCCCGGTTACTGCGTCCCTTGCCCGTTCGATCACCTCGGCCGCCCGGTCCGACAAGGCCAGCCTCCCGTCCGATGCCAACTCGATGACCGCGGGGGCCACGACCGAGGTGCCCAGGTCGTGCAGGTGTCCGGAGAGCTTGCCGACGAAGTCGCTGCACTGCCGGCAGTGCGCGAGGTGGTGCTGAGCCTGTCGCTGCTGTTCGGGATCGGCCAAGCCGGCGGCGAAGGCCTTCAGGATCGGCTCGCGATCAGTGCACCATTCGCCTCGCTCAAAGCTGCGAATCCGCTCGGTGAGCTGATCGATGCCTTTGGTGATCTCCTTGCGGTAGGCGCGCGGCGAGAGGCCCTCGATCAGCTCGCAGACCTGAGCGGGCTCGAGTCCCCAGCCGTAGCGAAGCAGGAGAACCGCCCGCCGGCGCCGGGGCATCGAGGACAGCAGGTCGCGGGTTATGGCCGAGGTCTCGGCTTGGTCGGCCCGCTCGTCGGGTGGCGTCGCAGAATCCGCGACCGCAGCCGCCTTCTCGATCGGCGATACCGGTTTGCGCTTGCGGCGGCGGATCTCCTTGCTCGCCTGATGCGCCACGGCGGTCATGAGGTAGCTGCGGATCTCGTCGTCGTCGAGACCCGCGTGTCTGCGCTCGAGCGCCCGGAACGTCCCAACCCACGCGTTGGCGTAGATGTCTTCGATCTCGTCGTCGCCGAAGGTCGAGCCGTATGCCCGCCTCACCATGCTCGCCGCAGGGCGCTTCAGCCGCTCGAAGAGTCGCGCCGAGCGATCTCGCCAGATCGATGGATCGTCTGGCTGCTCTCTTGCACTTGCCGTCGGGGAGCTCATGGGGACCCTCCGGGACAACCCCGCTGGATTTCCCGGCGCCCCCCAAACGCGCAGCGGATCGTATGTCCCCGCCGTGCCCTGGCTCAGAGCCTCCGCGAAGACCGGGCCCGCAATGTGCGAAGACTTTGTTGGCGCACAAGTCCCACATAGCGGGACCTGTGCGCCAGTTTCGAAGAAATCGGGCGGATTACCGACGCAGCGGCTTGACCCTGAGCCCTGCCTTCGAGTCCTCGATCAGCGCTCCCAGACGCCGCTCCCTCGTTTCCTCCCGCTTGGCGCTCATCACCCAATGGGCCACCGTTCGCCGGTAGCCCGGCGGCTGCGACTCCAGAAACTCCCAGGCCTTCTGTTCCGTCCGCAGTCGCTTCTCGAAGTCGGCGCTCAGCCTCTTGCGGCCCTTCTCGTGCGAATAAACCTCCGAGCGCTTCGGGTCACGGGCCTCGAAGGCGGCGAGCCCTGCGGGAGCCATCCGCCCCTCGGCCGTAAGGGCCTCCACACGGCCGATGTTCCGCGAGCTCCAGATGCTCCGGGGGCGGCGGGGCGTGAAGCGGACTGTATGGCTCTTGTCGTCGATACGGCCGCCCCTGCCGTCTATCCATCCGAAGCAGAGTGCCTCGTCGACGGCCTCAGCCCAGGTGATCGACGGCCTGCCGGTCGCCTTCTTGTAGAAGCCGACGACGAGCTCGTCCTTCTTTGCATGGTTGGCCTCGAGCCAGGCGCGGAACTGATCGGGAGTCTTGAAGAAGCGGGGCTTGGGTGAGGTCACTGGGCAAGGGTATGCCGGGGTCAAGGATCCGCTTTGTCGATCCGATTTCCCCTCAAGGTTTGGCCAAACCGACAAAGCCGAAAAGGCTTGACTTTCGGGCCAATTAGTGGATGCTTCGGCACGACGGCGGAACTCGCTGACGGGGACGGAGGGCGAGTTCCGCCGTTTCGTTTGCCCGGGGCGATCTGTCATCGGTCGGCGAGAACTCGGCCTGACGGCGGATGTCGCGCCGAGGGATGCCTGCGCGACTACGAACCGCCGATCGCCATCTCGGCGATCAGCAGCGGCGGCGTCTTGACCGAGCCGCCGAAGGGAACCCAGCGTGCTTCGGCGCCCGTGGCCTTGACCGCGGTCAGCATGGAGACGAGGTCCGAGGCGATCGTGAACTCCGTGGCCGGCGCGCCCAGCTCGCCGCCCTCGATGAGGACGCCGGAGGCGCCCACGGAGAACTGGCCCGAGACCGGGTTGACGCCCGAATGCAGCCCGGCGACGTCGGTCACGTAGACGCCGTCGCCCGCCTGCGCGAGGAGCTCCGCGAGCGTCTTCGATCCGGGGGCGACGATCAGGTTGGACGGCGAGACCGAGGGGGCGGAGCGGTAGCCGGAACGGGCGGCGCTCGCCGTGGATGTCTGCCCATTGCCGGCCCGCCTCGCCGTGTAGGAGTCGTGGAGGTAGCTCCCGAGACGGCCCTCGTCGATCATCGGGGTGCGGACGCGGTTGAGCCCCTCGGCATCGATCGGCGCCGAGGCCATGCCCTCAGGGTCGAGCCCATCGTCGGTCAGCGCGAACGCCTTTGACGCGATCTCGTCGCCGAGGCGTTCCGCGAAGGGCGAGCGTCCGCGCTGGACGGCGTCGGCACTCAAGACGCCGCCGATGAAGCCCGCGAAGGAGGCGGCGACGGTCTGGTCGAGGACGACCGGGCAACTTCGCGAGACGGGCTTGGAAGCGCCGAGCAGCTGCACTGCCCGCGCGGCGGCCTCGGTGCCGATCTCCTCCGGGTCAAGGCTGATGGGTGAGCGCCCCATGCCGAAGCCGAGGCCCGTCTGTTTCGAGTCCCCGTCCTGGGAGATCGCCTGAAGGTAGGAGTAGGCGAAGGACGCCTCGTACGAGCCACCTACTCCCGTGGAGGAGCGAAGCGCCGAGCGCACCTCCTCGTCAACGTAGATGGTGGTCTCGACGGCGACGATCCGCTCGTCGGCCTCGCGGGCGTGGCGCTCGACCGCCTTCGCGAGCCCGACCTTCTCCTCGGTCGGGGTCGCGCCCACCTGGGGGTCGAAGAAACCGTCGGCGGACGGGGTCGGGGCGTTGGGCGCGTCGGCGACGGGCTCGGGTGCCGCAGCGAACTCGTCGGGGTCCGAGACGCGGGCGGCCTCGACGGCGTCGGTGGCGATCGCGGCGACGCCGTCATCCGAGAGGTCGGTGCCGTAGGCGAAGCCCACGCGGCCGTCGATCCAGGCACGCACCCCGAGGCCCCGCTCCCCCGCCTCGGTGAGGCTCTCGACCTCCCCGTCGAAGATCCTGATCTCGCGGCCGACCGAGTCCTGCGTGGCGGCCTCGGCGTCGCCTGCCCCGGCGTCGAGCGCGGCGGCGACGGCGCGCTCTGCGAGGCCCTCGAGGTCCCGTGGCTCGTCGGTGCTCATCTCACCCAACGTAGCGAGGCCGCGGCTGCCACCGGGGGCCGGGTGGGGGTGCGCTGAGCGGGTTGGTCAACTAAGCGCCGTGCCGCCGACGGTGAGCTCGGAGATGCGCACGTGGCCCTGCCCCGTGCCGACGGGAACGCGCTGGCCGCCCTTGCCGCAAAAGCCGGTCTTCATCGCGAAGTCGTCCGCCACCGCGTCGATCCGGCCCAGCGCGTCTAAGCAGTTCCCGATCAGCGTGGCGCCCTTGCACGGCTTCGTCACCTTGCCGCCCTCGATCAAGTAGCCCTCGGAGGTGCCGAACACGAAGTCGCCGGTGGTGGGATCGACCTGGCCGCCGGCAAAGGACACGGCGTAGAAGCCCCGCTCGACACCCGCGATAAGGTCCTCGGGCGTCGCATCGGGCTCAGGGGCGATGTAGGTGTTGGTCATCCGCGGAATCGGCAGATGGCGAAAGCTCTCGCGGCGGCCGTTGCCGGTGGACGCGACGGAGTCCTTGCGGGCGGACTGGAGGTCGTAGAGGTAAGAGGTCACCGTTCCGTCCTCGATGACGGTGGTCTTCTGCGACGGCGTGCCCTCGTCGTCGATCGCGTCCGTTCCCCACTCGCCTGCGAGCAGCCCGTCGTCGTAGGCCACCAGATGGCTTTGGGCGACCTGCTCGCCGAGCTTGCCCTCGTAGACCGAGGCGCCCTTCTGGATGTGGTCGGCCTCGAGCCCGTGGCCGGTCATCTCGTGAAAGAGGACACCGCCGAAGCCGCCGCCGACGACAACCGGCATGGCTCCGGCCGGGGCTGGCTCGGCGTCGAGCAGCGTGATCGCCACCTGCGCGGCCTGGCCCGCGATCTCCTCAGCCGCGCCACCGTCGACAAGCTCGTAGCCACGGTGCGCGCCGAGCGTCTCGAAACCCGTCTCGACCGAGCCGTTGCGCCGCGCCACGACCTGGACCCCGAGGCGCGTTCGTAGCCGGTCGTCGGCGGCGAGGCGGCCGTCGGAGTTGGCGACGGTGACGCGCTTTCGATTCTCGCCATAGGAGGCGGTCACCTGGACGATCTCATCCCCCGCCGAGCGCGCTCGCTCGTCGCAGGCGCGCAGGAGGTCCGCCTTGCGGTCCGCCGGGACCTCGGCCGGATCGGTCTCGATCTCTTGGAGCGCCAGCGCCTCGGTTGCCTCTAGCGGCTGCGCCTCGAATCGCTCCCCATCCAGTGCCGCCGCGGCTGCGTCGGCAGCGCGCTCGAGGTCGGCCTCGGCGAGTCCGTCGACGTGGGCGAAGTAGGTGGTGTCGCCGGAGGTGACGCGCACTCCCGCGCCGCGCTCGCCCCCTCGCTGGGCACGCTCGACGCGCGACTCGTCGACGGCCACGGAGAAGCCGGCGCGCTCCTCACAGTAGATCTCGGCGAAGTCGCCACCGTTGGATAGCGCGCGAGCGACGATGCGCTCCGCGAGGTCGGGCTGGATCAGAAGCTCAGGGCGCCGGGCGGGCATGGCGCAAACATAGCGATGGGAACGCACGAGCCTTGAGGGGTTTATAGGCTCATCGGGCCGGGCAGCCGCACCATGCCGACTCAAGAGCCGCTCCCGGCTTGCCGGGGCTTTCATTTCGGCACAGACAAACCGAGGGGCTACGGGGACTCCCCATTCAGGAGAAACCCGATGCCTTACGTCTCATGCCCACGCTGCGACCTGGTCCTCGGGGCCCGCGATGCCTACACGATGGAGTCGTGCCCTCGCTGCCTCGCGCGCGAGGGAGAGCGGGTTGAACTCGAGGCTCATCTGGGCAACCCGGAGCGCAAGGGCCGCTTCCTCGAGAGCGTCCGCCGGGAGATCGCCACGCGGGGCTCGGGCCGCCGGCGCGAGACCTCGTAGAGGCCGCACGCCCTTTTGCCGGGGCGGGCCTACTCGGCCCGGGCGATGTCGATCAGGCGCGCCGCGGCGAGGAAGAACTCTCGGCCCTCAGGCGTCTCGGCCGGAAAGGCGGCGCTGCGACCGGCGGCGTAGGAGGCCCGTGCAAAGGGCTTCTGAGCGGCCCGGCGGCGGCGCAGGAAGCCGGATGCCTCGTCGGCGACGCCAGCGACGCGATCGAGCAGCAAACGGTGGGGCTTTGGGCTCATTCGCCGGCGGCCTCACCCGGAGGCGCGGCGCGCCGGTCGGGCACGCCGTTGCCGGTCGCCAGGTCGCGCAGAACCGTGCGCATGTCGAAGAGCATGAGCGAGGCCAAGACGAAGCGCTCGGCCACCGCGACCATCGCCAGGCCGCCCTCCCTGACTGCGAACGCTTCCCCGTCCTCGGTCGCGACGTGGACCTGCGTCGTGGCCTCGCCCCCGGCGCGATCGGCGGCGGCGAGAAAGCCCGCGCCCGCCTCGGCCCAACCAGCTCCGGCGCTCGAGGCCAGCTCCTTGTCCTCCGCATCAAGGACCGCGCAGCCGCGCAGGTCAGGCGACATCTCCCTCATCCGCGCAACCGCCAGCTCGGCGTCTGCGGCCGTCGGTGAGGGCTCCTCAGCCGATCGCTCGGCCTCTGTCCGGCTCATTCGTCAAACATATAGGCAGCTCATGTCCCGGATCTCCTGGCTCATCATCGTCAGCGTCTGCGCTGTGGCTGTCATCCTGCTCGCGCTGAACGGCTACGTCGGCTATGCGATCACGGTCGGAGCCGTGGGCGCCGCCGCCGGCGTAAACCTGCTCTGAGCCCGCCTACCCCGCCCGCCCTGGATCTTCCGCCAGGGTGTCGGGATCGCGCACGGAGCCCTCGGGCTCGGTGTGGATCAGCACCTCCGAATGCGAGAACTCCCCCTCGATCGCGTCGCGCAGGCGATGCGCGAGCGCGTGGGCACGCTCGAGCGAGGTGCCCGACCGAAACTGAAGATGGAGGTCCACCTTGAGGTGGGCGCCTGAGAGCCTCGCCCGAAGCTTGTGGTAGCCCGCGATCTCGGGCGCATCGGCTCGCGCTGCCGCGATCACCTCCTCGATGCGGTCCAGCTCCGAGGCGGGCGGTGATTCGTCGACGAGCACGCGGCTGGAGCGGCTCAGGATGCGAATTCCCGCGACGACGATCGCGATCGCGACGCAGATCGCGGTAATCGCATCGAAGGCCGGCTCGCCGGTGATCTCGACGAGCGCGAGTCCGGCGAGCACGCCGATCGACGTGAGCGCGTCGGTGCCGAGGTGCGCCGCGTCGCCGGCGAGCGCGGGCGACTCGAGCTCGCGCGCGCGGCGGCGCAGGAAGAGCGAGATGCAGACGTTGGCCAGCGCGGAGAGGGCGATCACGGCGATCCCGATACCGAGGTCGTCGAGCATGGTCGCGTCAGCGCCCTCGGCCAGGCGGCGGGTCGCCTCGTAGATGATCACGCCCGCGCCGACGAGGATCAGAATGCCCTCGATTGCCGCGGCGAGGTTCTCGAGCTTCTCGTGGCCATAGGGATGCTCGGCGTCGGCCGGCGCGTCTGCCTTTCGGACCGAGACCAGGGCGACGACCGAGGCCATCAGGTCGATCGCCGAGTGGACGGCCTCGGTGATGATCGCGATCGAGCCGGTGATCGCCCCCGCCGCGATCTTGAGCGCGATCAGGATCGAGTTGGAGACGACCGAGAGCGCCGCCGCGCCCGTTTTCGTGCGGATCACGGACCCACTCCCGGCCTGGGTGTCGCCGCCGGCGGCAGGCCGAGATGAGCGGCCAAAAGGCGCGCCGCCCGTCCCCGGTGGCTGATCGCGTGCTTTTCGGCCGGGCTGAGCTCCGCCATCGTTCGCCCGTCGCGAGCGCCGGTGTCGCGCGGAACGAAGGCGGGGTCGTAGCCGAAGCCGCCAGTTCCCCGCGGCTCCGACGTGAGCTCGCCCTCGCAGCGCCCCTCGAACAGCTGCTCGTCTCCCGCTTCGTCGATGTGGGCGATCGCGCAGACATAGGCGACGGAGCGATCCGCCGTCCCGGCGAGCTCCGAGATCAAGAGCGCAAGGTTCTCCTCATCCGTCGCGTCCTCGCCCGCGTAGCGGGCCGAGCGGACTCCCGGGCGGCCGCCGAGCGCCGGGGCGGAGATGCCGGAGTCGTCCGCGACCGCCGGCTCGCCGGTGGCCTCGAGAGCGGCGCGGGCCTTGATCAACGCGTTCTCGCCGAAGGTCTGGCCCGTCTCCGGCGGGAGCTTCACCCCCGTGGGGAGCTCCACCAGCTGGATCCCCGCAAGGATCTCGGCCAGCTCCCGCAGCTTGTGCTCGTTTCGTGTCGCCACGACGAGCCGCGAAGCCATCAGCCGTCCGGCCCGCGGGACGCCTCCTGGAAATCGCGAAGGGCACCGATCGCGGGCTCGGCCAGCGCCAGGAGGTCGTCGAGCGACGCGCGCGAGACGGGTGTCTGCTCGGCCGTGGCCTGCACCTCGACGACGCCGCCGTCGCCGGACATGACGACGTTGGCGTCGACCTCGGCGCGCGAGTCCTCCGAGTAGTCGAGATCGCAGAGCGCGACCCCGTCGACGATCCCGCAGCTCACGGCAGCGACGGTGCCGGTGAGCGGGTCGCGCTCGAGCTCGCCGGCCTGCAAGAGCGAATCGAGGGCCAGACGCAGAGCGATGAAGCCGCCCGTGATCGATGCACAGCGGGTGCCGCCGTCGGCCTGAAGGACGTCGCAATCGACGTAGACCGAGCGCTCGCCCAGCGCCTCGAGGTCGACGATCGCTCGCAGCGAGCGCCCGATCAGGCGCTGGATCTCCACCCCGCGGCCATCCTGTTTCCCGCGCTTTACGTCGCGCTCCTTGCGCTGACCCGTGGAGGCGGGAAGCATCGAGTACTCGGCGGTCACCCACCCACGCCCGCGGCCCTCCATCCAGCGCGGCACCGAGTCGTTTACCGAGGCCGTGCAGATGATTCGTGTCTCACCCTGGCTATAGAGGGCCGAGCCGGTCGCGGTGCGGACGAAGCCGGGCTCCACCTCTACGGGGCGTAGATCAGCGGGGGAACGGTCGTAGCTTCTGGCCACGGCGTGAGTCTCGCAAAGGAGGGCTGGGCGAGGGCCGAGCTAGACGCAGAAGCCGTCGTTGGTCCCGAAGAACCCGGTCAGGTGTCTCCTCGCCGGCACGGCCGCCCACCATACCCCGAGGTCCGGCGTGGGATCAACGGGTCGCGGTGGGCGGCGCCGCGTGCCGTTACTGGAACGTGATCGCGTTCACCGCCGACTTGATCTTGGCGACGATCACCTCGGCGATCTCCGTCCCCTCGCTGCCGTTGAAGCCCTTCATCGCGGCGACCATGCCGACCATGAGCAGGCTGACGAGCAGGATCAGGCCGACGTACTCGACTGTGCCCTGGCCGCGCTCCTCGGTGAACGGCCGCCGGCTCAGCAATTTCTGCATTCGAGTCCTCCCTCGTCTGTGATCGATTGTCGAGCGATCCTGCGCCCAATTGAGTCACCGATCCAGACCCGGCGGTGGCGACTTTGGCTCGGGGGCGTGCCAGAAGCCGCATCTCACGCGGTTACGCTGGCGCCGTGCGGGTCCTGGTGGTCACGAACATCACGCCGGACGCGAAGGCCCCCGGCCGCGGCAACTACGTGCGCGACCAGGTCGCCGGCCTGCGAGCTGAGGGCGTCGACGCGGAGCTCTTCTCGTTCCCGATGGGTAAGCGGGCGCTGGTGCGCGCCGCCGGAGGGATCCGCCGGCGCCTTCGCGGCGGCGCCTATGACCTCGTCCACGCCCACTATGGGCTTGCCGGGTGGAGCGCGGCGCTCGCCGGCGCCCGTCCACTCGTCGTCACATTCCACGGAACCGACGTCCGCCACCCCACCGTCGGCCGCCTCTCGCGACGCTTGACCTCCCGCCTCGACCTCGTCGCAGCTGCCTCGCGGGCGCTCTTCGAGGAGGAGGCGGGGCGGCCCGGGCTACCGAGTGATCGGGGCGGCGCCATCGCAGTGCTCCCCTGCGGGGCCGACCTCGAGCGCTTTCGGCCATCCGCGCGAGCCGAGGCGCGCCGGCGCCTCGGCCTGGAGGCCGATGGCCGCTACCTCCTGTTTCCGGCCGCCGTCTTCCGTCCAGAGAAACGCCACGACCTGGCCGCCGAGGTGGCCCGCCGAGCGAACGCAAAGCTCCTGACGCTGGGAGGAACCAAGGCCGAGGAGATGCCCGACTGGGTGAACGCCTCGGGGGCTGTGCTGGTCACCTCCGACAACGAGGGCTTCGGCCTGGCCGCGATCGAGGCGCTCGCCTGCGATGTGCCGGTGCTCTCGACCGCGGTCGGCATCGCGCCGATGCTGCTGGGCGGCGTCGAAGGGTGCCTGGTTGGCGCCTTTGAAGCCGACCGCTGGGCGCGCCTCGCCGCGGAGCATCTCGACAGCGCGGATCCGCGGATCCGCGGTCGCGCCCGGGCGTCGTGGTTCTCGGCGCGGGCGATGGCGGAGCGGGTCGCCTGCGCCTATCGCCAGGTGCTCGCAGACGAACCCTCGACCTGCGCTGGTCCAATCGAGGGAACCGGCGCATCGAACGAAATCCTGTCTTAGTCTGAACGCCGTGATGGCAAATCAAGAGTCCGGCATCTTCGACCAGGCAGAGAGAAAACAGAGGGCACTGTCCAACGCGGGCAACGCGGACACGCCTGAAGCGCGAGCAATCGAGGAGCTCCTCGCCCTCGGCCGTGATCTAACGCGCGAAAAAGCCGAGACGGCGGAGCGGATTCAGCTCCTGCACTCCAAGCTTGAGGCCGCCGAGGACCGTGCTGACGAGGCCGAGGCGCAGGTGAAGAAGCTCCGCGCTGCCGGGGAACGCACGGCGGAGGCGGAGGCGAAGAAGCTGCAGGCGGCAGAGGAGCGCGCCGAGACGGCTGAGGCGCAGGTGAAGAAGCTTCGCGCTGCCGAGAAGGCGGAGGCAGAGGCCGAGGCGAAGAAGGCGAAGGCCGCGGAGGATCGCGCCGCCGAGGCTGAGGCTCGGGCGAAGAAGGCGGCCGGTGAGGCCGAGGCCGAGCGGCGCCGGCGTTCGGAGACCGATGAGCGTCTTGTGAGCGAGACCGTGGCCATGCGGGAGAAGCTCGAGGCTCTGCGCACTCAGACGGACGAGCGCATCGGGTGGCTCATGGAGCAAACCGGGCTGACCACGAAGGAAACCGCCAGGACCAACGGCTCCGCCGGGCGGTCCGAACAGCGTGAGGCGGCCCGGCCGCCCGAAGGCGGCCGGCGCATCGCGGAGTCCGAAGAGAACCCGAAGACGCGCGGACTTCTGAGGTTGAACGAGGCGAGCCTCGAGGAGCTTCGCTACCTCGGCATGACGATGACGCAGGCCAAGCGCGTGATCAAGTTCCGTGAGGATCGCCCGTTCACGAGAATCGACGACCTCAATCTGATCCCGGGTTTCTCGCAGGACTTCCTGAAGACCGTCGAGGGCCGCGTCGCCCCCTAGGGCGACCCGCCGCACTCAACCAGGCGCGACGACCGGCCAGCGGCTGCCGACCCGCGCCAGATGCTCGCCCGCGGCCTCACGCGGCGCGGTTCGTGCTGCGGTGTCGCCATCGAGCGCCTCGACCGTCGCGACGACGGAGGCGGCAAGAGCGGGCGGGTCATAACCGCCCTCGAGCACGACCAGAACGGGCGCTTCGAGCTCGCGGCCGAGATCGCGCATCGACGCTGTCATCGCGGCGAAGCCCGCCTCATCGACCCTGCACGAGCCCAGGGGGTCGGCCCGGTGCGCGTCGTATCCCGACGAGAGGATGATGAGATCCGGTGCGAAGACGAGCGCCACCGGCGCCACCACGTGCTGCACGAGCGCCAGGAACTCGTCGGACCCGGCACCGGGGGACACCGGCAGGTTCACGGTGTAGCCCTCTCCCTCTCCCACTCCGGTGAAGTCGGCCGGCCCGGTTCCGGGATACAGGGGCGACTGGTGGATCGACGCGTAGAGCACCTCGGCTGATGCGGCGAAGATCGCCTCGGTGCCGTTGCCGTGATGTACGTCCCAATCGAGGATGAGGACGCGCTCGGCGCCGCAGGCGGCTCGTGCGTGGGCCGCGGCGATCGCCGCGTTGTTGAAGAGGCAGAAGCCCATCGCGCGCTCGCGCTCGGCATGGTGGCCGGGCGGGCGCGTGCCGCAGAAGGCGGCGGTGACCTCGCCCCCAAGCAGCCGCTCGGTCGCGTGGACCGCGGCGCCGGCGCCGCGGAAAGCCGCCTCCAGCGAGCCCTCGCTCATCCCCGTATCGACGTCGATCGCCCCCCCGCCACGCGCGCCGAGAGCCTCGATCATGTCGACGTGCGCGGCCGAGTGCACGCGCTCGAGCCACTCCCGCTCCGCACGCGGCGCTTCGACACGCTCGACGCCGAGCCAATCCCTTGCCTCCATCGCCGCCTCGATTGCCCGCAGTCGTCCCGCGTTCTCGGGGTGGTGGCCAGTGTCGTGATCGTGCGACGACGGGTGGGAGACGTAGAGGGCCATGGCGCGGGTACCGTAGCCCGCTTGAACGATCCGCGAGGAGCGATCCAGTGCGACGTCGCCGTCATCGGCGGCGGGGCCGCGGGCCTCTATGCGGCCATCCGGGCCGCCGAGGCCGGTGCCCGCACGGTGCTTGTCTCCCGCAAGCCGCTCGCGGAGAGCTCCTCCTACTGGGCGCAGGGCGGTCTCGCGGCGGCCCTCGCAGCCGACGACTCCCCCGCCCGGCATACGGACGACACGCTGAACGCCGGCCGGGGCCTGTGCCGCCCCTCGGCCGTCGAGGCGCTCACGGCGGAGGCGCCCGCGGCCGTCGAGGAGCTCCGCCGTCGCGGTGTCGAGTTCGACACAGAGCCCGACGGCTCGCTCTCGCTTGGCCTGGAGGGCGGGCATTCGGCACGCCGGATCGTGCACGCGGGAGGAAGCGAGACCGGTCGCGCCATCACCGCCAGGCTGGCCGCGATCGCAGCCTCAACGCCCACCCTCGAGGTGCTCGAAGGCGCCTCCGTCACCGCTCTTTGGAGTGATGGCTCCCGCTGCGTCGGTGCGATTACCGCCGACGGGGAAATCACGAGCCGCGCCACGATCCTCGCCACCGGCGGCGGGGCGGCGCTGTGGGCGCGGACAACGAACCCGTGGGGCGCCATCGGGGCCGGCGCGGCGCTGGCGAACGCTGCAGGAGCAGGGCTGGCCGACCTGGAGCTGTGCCAGTTCCACCCCACAGCGCTCGAGCTGGGGGGGCGCCCGGGCGACGGCAAGTTGATCACCGAGGCGATCCGCGGCGAGGGGGCGGCGCTCTTGAGTGCCAGTGGTGAGCGCTTCACCGACGAGCTGGCGCCGCGAGACCAGGTGACGGCGGCGATCCTCGACCGCATGCGTGCCGACTCCTCGCCCCACGTGTGGCTCGACATGCGGGGTATCGAAGAGGCGCGCTTTCCAAACGTGTACGCAGCCTGCCGAGAAGCCGGCCTGGATCCGCTGGCCGAGCCGGTGCCGGTGGCCCCGGCTGCTCACTATCTGATCGGCGGCGTCGCCACCGACCTGCAGGGACGCACCAGCGTGGACGGCCTCTATGCCGTCGGCGAGTCTGCGTGCACCGGACTTCACGGTGCCAACCGGTTGGCGTCGAACTCGCTCTCCGAATGCTTCGTCTTCGGCGCGCGTGCAGCCGAGGCGGCGCTTTACGAGCCCGATCGCGCTCCGGGGATGGAACGCCCCGCCACGCGCTTTGAGCCTCCAACGGTGACGACCCGCGAAGCCGTCTGGCGGCACGCAGGGCCGATTCGCTCCGCTCGGCAGCTCGCGCCCCTGCTCGACGATGCCTATCTCCTGGCGCGGCTGATCGCGCGCGCCGCCATCGAGCGTGCCGAATCCCGCGGGGCGCACCGGCGCACCGACTTCAGGCTGCCCGACCCCGGGTTCGACGGAGTCCATCTGGTCACTTCAGCCGCAGGCGAGCTCCGGCGCGAGCGCTGGGCCTAGCGCCCGGCAGCAACTAGACGACCGCCCCGGCCGCCGGGCCCGTGGAAGCTCGCGGGCCCTCAGCTCGTTGAAGAGGTGCAAGGGAACCCAACGGTTTCACCCGTTTGGACAGTGGCGGGTGGCGATTGTGCGTGCCTGGTCTAGATCGGTAGATGGAGCTCGATTACCGATTGATGGAGATATATCCTCTGATCGTAGGAGCATCAGATTTTGGAATATGGCTTGAATAAGCAAGAGCTTTAATTTCATATTAATTTTTGATCCACAATCGCAGCGTTTTCGTTGTAATACTCGCCGAGCCCCACCGAGAGATCCATCCCCCGATGGAATGAGGCGATGGACAAGGAAGGCAAGGGGCGTTTTGGAACGGAGACCAAGGAGGCACGGAGAAGATGTACCGGTTCAGCCGCTCGATATATAGGCAGCTGGCACCTCATGTGATCGAGGATCCGCGCGACCCCACCGGGTGCGCCAACAAGCAGAAGGTTCTCGATAGCTGTGAGGCGGCGATTCGCCGACTCGCCTACGACGGTCGGTACTTCGCACGTCCAGCCAAGTCGCTTTTCAACGACGTCAGGGTTCACCTGGCGATGGGGGATCAGCTGCGCGCGTGGCTGGTAATCGAGCGCAACATCGCGCTCGCAAACGAGTACCTCGAGCTGTTGCCCGAGGAGCTCGGCCTGGACGCCGAGCTGCGCTCGTGCAGGGCGCACACCCGCAAGGGCACGCCCTGCCAGCGCGACCCGTTGCCGGGCAGGGACTACTGCCCGTCACACAAACATCTCGAAGAGACCTTCGAGAGCGCCGAGGTTTCCGTCGGGGTTGATGGGCCCGACGGCGAAGCCGACGGCAGTGCCGTCATGCGCGCAGCCGCATAGGACGCCCGCCTCTCCTCAAGTCAGCGGGCCACGGAGAGCCCCGGCCGGGCGGCCGGGGCTCTTCTCATGCGTGGATCGATTTTGGCTTGACGGCACAGGGGTAAGAGCAAGTCCGATGCCCAGCCAACCCCCCTTCAGCACGGCGCACATCGAGGAGCTCGAGCGAGTGCCGCTCGAGCATGGCGATTGGCGCCCGATTCGCCGTGCGCTCGGCGTCACCGCCTTCGGCATAAACGCCTACTCGGCCGACTCGGTGGGGGCGGCGCTGATCGAGCCACACGACGAGACCAGCCCCGGGGCTGGTGGACACGAGGAGGTCTACCTGGTCGTAACCGGCACCGCCGCGTTCACGGTCGACGGCAAGGCGCTCGAGGCCACCGCTGGGACGATGGTCCTCGTCCAGCCGGGTGTAACGCGCGAAGCGGTGGCCGTGGAGGCGCCGGCGACCGTGCTCGTCTTGGGCGGACGGCCCGGCAGCGCCATGCCGCCATCTCCCTTCGAGTACTGGTACGCGGCGATCCCGGCGGAAGAGGCGCACGAATACGAGCGGGCATACGAAGTCGCGGCCGAGGGGCTCGAGCACTATCCCGATCACGGCACGCTCAACTTCGCCCTCGCCTGCTTCGCCGCGCGGATGGGCGATCGCGAGCGCGCGTTGGAACACCTGCGCACGGCCTTCGAGAACGATCCGCGAACGCGGGAGTGGGCAAAGGACGACAGCGACCTCGACTCCCTCCGCGACGATCCCGCGTACCCCGGATAGGTCGAGTTGCTGCTCGGCGTCGACGTTGGCGGCACCTTCACCGACGCGGTGCTCTTCGACGGGCGCTCGCTTCACAGCGCCAAGGCACCCACGACTCCCGACGATCAGTCGGAGGGGGTGCTGGCGGCCGTTGGGGAGGTGCTCGGCCGCGCGGGGATCGAGCCGGGCGACATCGAGGTCTTCTGTCACGGCATGACCGTGGGCACCAACGCGCTGCTCGAGGAGCGCGGTGCCCGCACGGCGTTGGTCGCCACCGAGGGCTTCGCCGATCTGCTCGACGTGGCGCGCCAGGACCGCCCAGAGCTCTACCACCTCTGCGAGCCGAAGCCCGCGGCGCTCGTCGAGGCCGATCTGCGCCTGGAGGCGCGCGAGCGGATCTCGGCCGATGGCGTCGTCGATGAGATCGCCGATGAGGAGGTCGAGCGCCTCACGGACGCGGTGCGTGATTGCGAGGCAGAGGCCGTCGCGATCTGCCTCCTCTTCTCCTACCTGGATCCCGCTCACGAGAAGGCCGTCGCGAAGTCCTTGCGAAACGCGCTCTCCGACGTCCACGTCTCGGCCTCGCACGAGGTCCTGCCGCAGTTCCGCGAGTACGAGCGCTGCTCGACGACCGTGATCGACGCCTATCTCTCCCCTCTGCTCAGACGCTACTTGGAGCGCCTCACCGACGCGTGCTCGAAGCAGGGGCTGCCCGAGCCGCAGGTTATGAAGTCCTCCGGCGGCGTTGCGCCGGCGGCCGAGGCGGCGCGCGCCGGGGGACAGACCGTGCTCTCCGGCCCTGCTGGCGGAGCCGTGGGCGCCGGCCTGCTCGCGGGGCTCTCCGGCGACGGCGACGCCATCGGCCTCGACATGGGCGGCACGTCTTGCGATGTCTGCGTGGTCGAGGACGCGGCGGTGCGACGCACGGATAGCCGCGAGATCGGCGGCCGGGTGATCCAGCTGCCGATGATCGACGTCCACACCGTGGGCGCAGGCGGCGGGTCAATTGGCTGGGCTGACCCGGGTGGTGCGCTGCGCGTGGGGCCGCGCTCCGCAGGCGCCGAGCCGGGGCCGGCATGCTACGGCCGCGGCGGTGAGGAGCCGACGGTCACCGACGCCAACCTCCTACTCGGCTACCTCGGTCAGGAGTCGGCGCTGGCCGGCGGCGTGGAGCTCGACACCGACGCGGCGCGGAAGGCGGTCGCGAAGCTCGGCGAGTCCCTGGATCTCGACGAGCTGGAGACCGCCGAGGGCATCGTTCGCGTCGCCAACGCCGAGATGGTGCGGGCGCTGCGGGTGGTCACGGTGGAGCGTGGGGTGGATCCGAGGGGTTTCGCGCTGATGCCCTTCGGCGGTGCCGGCCCCATGCACGCGGCCGGCATCGCAGCCGAGCTGGACATGAACCGGTTGCTCTGCCCGCGGGCGAGCGGCGTGCTCTCGGCGCTCGGGTTGATCGCTTCGGAGCGCCGGCGCGACACCGCCCGCACGGTGATGCTGCGCGCCGACGAGCTTGAGGGCGAGCGGGTCGCGAAGGAGGTGGCAGAGCTGCGAAAGACAATCGAGAAGGACATGGGGGATGCGGAGATCGACGTGACCTACGAGCTTCGCTACCGCGGCCAGGCCTTCGAGCTGCCGGTGAGCGGGCCGGCGGAGCCCGACCCAGCCGACCTCGCCGAGGACTTCGCCGCCGAGCACGAGCGCCGCTACGGGTATCGCGATACCGACGCCGAGGTCGAGCTGATCACGATTCGCCTGGCGCTGCGCACGGAGGCGCCGGAAGTGGAGCCACGGGCCGGCGAGGGCGAGCTGGAGGAAGGGGAGCGCCAAGCGCGATTCGATGGCGAGTGGGTTGACACCCGAGTCCTCCGCGGCGAGCCCGAGGCCGGGCACACCATCGAAGGGCCGTGTGTCTACGAGCTCCCCGAGGCAACCCTGGTGCTCCCTCCCGGGTGGAGCGCCGAGGTCGACGGCCACGGCACGATCATCGCCGACAGATCTGAGGACGGGGATGGCTGACCGCCTCGACCCCGTCGCCCTCCAGGTCCTCTCGGGCGCGATGCGGGCCGCATGTGAGGAGATGGGAGCCGTGCTCGTGCGCTCGGCCCATTCGGCGAACATCAAGGAGCGCCGCGACTGCTCGACCGCGCTGTTCGACGCCGAGGGCGAGCTGGTGATGCAGGCCGAGCACATCCCGGTACACCTCGGTTCCATGCCCGACGCGGTGAGCTCGATCCTCTCCGAGGAGCAGCGCGAGGACGACCTGTGGGTGTTGAACGACCCCTACCGCGGCGGCACCCACCTTCCCGACATCACCCTGATCAGCCCGGTGTTCGAGTCGGGCGACCTGCTCGGCTTCGCTGCCAGCCGAGCCCATCACGCGGACGTGGGCGGCCCGACTCCCGGCAGCATGCCGGCGGGTTCGACGCAGCTCGAGGAGGAGGGTGTGGTGATCGAGCCCGCTCGCTTCGACGAGGACGGACTGAGAGAGCTGGCCGAGAGCATGCGCAACCCCCCGCAACGGCTCGCCGACCTGCGCGCCCAGCGCGCGGCCAACCTCGCCGGGGCCAAGCGGCTGGGTGAGCTGGTCGAGCGCTACGGCGCCGAGGAGATCCGCTCGGCGATGTCCGAGGTGCTCGACTACGCCGAACGCCGTACCCGCGCCGCGCTCGAGGATCTGCCCGACGGGACCTATGAGGCAAGCGATGTGCTGGAGGGTGGCGCCGAGGGCTCCGAGGACATCACCCTGTGCGTGGCCGCCACCATCGAGGGCGATGACCTGCGGCTCGACTTCGAGGCCACCGACGATCAGGTCGAGGGCAATCTCAACTGCCCACTGGCGGTGACCAAGTCGGCGGCGTTCTTCGCCGTGCGGGTATTGGTGGATCCAGAGGGGCCGCCGTCGGCAGGGGCCTTTCGCCCGATCGAGGTGGATGCGCCCGAGGGCTGCCTCCTCAACGCGCGCTCACCGGCGGCCGTGGCCGGCGGAAACGTCGAGACGTCGAGCCGTGTCGCCGATTTGGTGCTCGCAGCGCTCGGAGAGGCCGGGCCGGCGCCCGCTCAGGGCCAGGGGACGATGAACAACGTGACGCTCGCCGGTGAGGACTGGACCTACTACGAGACCACCGGAGGAGGCCAGGGAGCGTGCCCGGATGCCGATGGTCCGAGCGCCGTGCACGTGGCCATGTCGAACACGCTGAACACGCCCGTCGAGGCGCTCGAGACGGAGTATCCGATGCGCGTCCGAGAGCTCGGCCTGCGTCGGGGCTCAGGTGGGGAGGGAGAACACCGCGGGGGCGACGGAATCGTTCGCGAAGTCGAGGCGCTCGAGCCGATGCGCTTCACGCTCATCACCGAGCGCCGTCGCCACGCCCCACGTGGTCGCAACGGCGGCGGCGACGGCGAACCGGGCAAGAACTCGAAGAACGACGAGGAGCTGCCGTCGAAGGCTGAGGGCGAACTGAAGCCCGGAGACCGCCTGAGGATCGAGACCCCTGGCGGCGGCGGTCACGGCGAGTCGGAATAGCCGCCGCTACCGGCCCGGCCTCCAGTCGCGGAACGCCTCCAGGAGGTCGGCCTCCATCCGGGGCGTGAGCGACTCGGCCGGAAGGCGGCCGAGCGCGCCGATCGTCGCGCGAAATTGCTCCATGTACATCTGGCAACCCGAGCACTGCTCCAGGTGGGCATGAAAGCGCTCAGCATCCGCTGCGGGCAGGCGCCCCTCGAGGTAGTCGGTGACGAGCTCGACCAACTCCTGGCAGGCCATCGCGACGGCTCCGCTCATGATTCGACTCCCTCGGCTTCGAAATGCTTCTCCAATGCGCCTCTCACCTTGGATCTCGCGCGGTGTAGGAGGACTCTTTGATTGGTCTCGGAGAGATCGAGAGCGTTGCGCACCTCTTCCGACGACCAGCCCGAGACATCGCGCAGCGCGATCACGTCTCGCTGGCGTGGGGGCAGCTCGGCGATCGCCTCCAACAGTACGCGGCGGGCAGCATCGCTCGCCAGGCGCTCTTCCGGCGGGCCCCAGTCGAGCGGGGGCCGCGCCCACTCTCCGGGATGCTGGTCCCGACGCCCTTGGAAGCGATCCGGCGGCACCGAGGGCTCGTCGCGGCCCTCCTCCCCTCGGCGTCGCAGGAATGAGAGGGGCAGGGTGCGACGCTCCCGCTCGCCTCGGGTTCGCGCCTTGTTCAGGAGGATCGACGTGACCCAGGTGCGAAGCGACGAGCGCCCCTCGAAGCGGTCGATCCCGTTGAGCACGGCGAGCCATGTCTCCTGGACGACCTCCTCAGCGACCGCGCGACTGGGCACGTGCATAAGCGCCAGCCGCATCATCATTGGCCCGTAGGCCTCGATGAGCTCTTCGAATGCGCGCTCATCGCCCGAGCGGAGGCCTTCGAGCAGGCGGGCATCGTCGTTGGCCGAGGCCGGGGAACTCATCGTCGCGCGGCGAAGACTGGCAGACCGGGCCAGTGCAGCGACTACTTCAACTCGGCCTCAGGGTCACCGGTGACCTGCTCGCCGCGGCCAAGCTTGGAGTGCCGGTAGCCGTATAGCCCGTAGACGACTAGCCCGATCACGAGCCACACGCCAAAGCGCACGAAAGTCGCGGAGTCGAGCTCGCTGATCAGCCAAATGGAGAAGCCGATGCCGAGCAGCGGAATAACGGGCATCAGCGGCAACCTGAAGGTCCGCTCCAAGTCTGGGGAGCGGTAACGCAGGACGATCACGGCTCCGCACACGATCACGAACGCCAAAAGGATGCCGATGTTGGTGAGCTCGGCGGCGGTGCCGATGTCAACGAAGCCGGCGATTGCGGCGGAGACGACGCCGACTATCCAGACCGGGCGATACGGGGAGTGATGCTTGTTGGTCTTGGCGAACCACCCGGGCAAAAGCCCATCGCGGCTGATCGAGTACCACACGCGCGACGCGCCCAGGGTGAACGAGAAGAGGACGGTGATGATGCCCACGATCGCGCCGATGGCCACGACGTTGGCGAAGCCTGGAAGACCCACTTCCTCGAAGGCCTCGCTGTAGGCCGCGGTCGGCGAGAGGTCCGTGTAGTTCACCATCCCCGTGAGCACGGTCGCCGCCAGCAGGTACAGAACCATTGCGATCGCGAGCGAGATCAGGATCGCTTTCGGCAGATTGCGCTCGGCGTCCCGGGACTCCTCGGCTGCGGTGCTCATCGCGTCGTATCCGAACACCGCGAAGAACACGATCGCCGCCCCCGCGGTCACCCCGCCGAAGCCGTAGGGCATGAACGGTGTGAGGTTGTCGGCATCGATGAAAAAGGCGCCGACGGCGATCACCGCAACCACGATCGCGAGCTTGACCGCCACGAGCCCCAGCTCGACGCGCGCGCTCGAGCGGATGCCGCGGTTCAAGAGCCACGCGACGCCGAGGCAGAGCAGCACCGCGAACAGATCGACCGTGTGGCCTGCGCCGGTTCCGGGGGCTCCCAGCATCCACGCCGGGAGGTCGATCCCGACGGCCTCGACGAGGAACGAGATGTACTGGGAGACGCCGATCGCGACGACGGCGACGATCGCCGTGTACTCCAAGAGCAGATCCCAGCCGATGAACCAGCCCACGCCCTCACCGAGGACCGCGTAACCGTAGGTGTACGCGGACCCGGCCTGCGGGATGAGCCCGCCGAACTCGGCGTAGGAGAGCGCGGCGCAGGCGCTGGCGATGCCGGCTAGGAGGAACGAGAGCGAGACCGCCGGACCCGCCTCTGTCTTGGCGACCTCGCCCGCGAGCGCGAAGATCCCTGCCCCGATGATCGCGCCGAGGCCGATGGCCGTGAGCTGCCAAAGGCCGACCGTACGTTCGAGCTCGCCGTCGTCGGGCGCCGGGCCGACCTCCTTGCGGCGAAAGATTCCGGTCGGCGGGCTCGAGCTGCTCATCGGTCGGGAGACCGGAGTACCCCGTCTGTCGCAACATATGTCACGAATTTTGACTTTTGCGAGCGTTCGTTTACACTGCCCGGCCTCAGCCGGTCCCGAGCCCCCGAATGTCGAGGTCCTGGGTCGATCGGCGAGTAGATACCCCCCGAAGAAACCGCCCACGTAACCACCCCCGCGCCCTAAGACTCAGATGCCGATCGCCTTCAAAGAGTGGGCCGTGACCGTGCGCGCCCTGTCCGAAGGAGAGCAGCTCGTGACGCTGCGCAAGGGCGGTATCCGCGAGGAGGACCGCCACTTCGAGCTCGAGCACGAGCAGTTCTTCCTCTATCCGACCTTCGACCACCAGCGCAACGACCTCGTCCGGGAGTCGCACCACCCCGAGCTGCGACGCGCGCTCGAGGAGGGCGTCTGGCCCGACGAGGAGCCGCCCCCGCGGGCCCTGCTCCAAGACGGCGGCATCGCGCAGCCCGATCGCGTGCGGATCCGCGCGTGGGCGGAGGTGGCCGATCACTGGACCACCGACGATCCGCGCATCGTCGAGGGCCTTTCGCCGTTTCATGTGTGGACCCAGGACTACGCGCGCAAGCGCCTCGCTTGGAAGCGAACGCACCCACTGCACGTGCTGCTTCTGCGGGTACACCGCATTCCACGGCCCGTGACGGTCAGGGTCCGCGACGAGTACCACGGCTGCCGCTCCTGGGTCGAGATCGACCGTGACCTCCCGTTCGAGGGCACCCCCGTGATGGCCGACTCCGAGTTCGATCGAGCCGCGGCGGAGATCCGTCGCGTCTGCGGCGAGTCCGAGCCAGTCCCGGCCTGAGTCCCTCGGCGATCTCCCTCGATTCGCTCATCCGCTCCTCCAAGCGGGCGCTCGTCCTGGGGGCCGGCGGAGGCGGAGACGTCGTCGGCGCGCTCGCGATCGCGCGGCTGTGCGAGTCGCTCGACACGCCCTTTGTGCTTGGCGGCGTCGCCTGGGAGCGGATGCCGGTCGACCCCGTGCCCGGCCCGCGGCCCGTCGAGGAGATCATCGGCGGGCGGCGGTTGGGAGCGCACGCGGTCCTAGCCGGCCCCGAAACGACGACGCCGGACGGGGTGCCGTTCTCGGAGTCGCTCATGGCTGGTCATCTCGGCGGCGAGACAGTGCTCATCGACGTAACCGGCGGCGCCCCCGGGGTCGCCGCGGGAATCGACTCCGCCTGCGCCGAGCTCGGCTGCGACCTCGTCATCTGCGCGGACGTCGGTGGAGACATGCTCGCCGTGGGCACGGAACCAGGCCTCGCGAGCCCGCTCTGCGACGCACTGATGGCAGCCGGGTCTTGCGCCTGCGCCGCGCGGCCGCTGCTCGCCGTGATCGGCGCCGGCTGCGACGGCGAGCTCACACAGGCCGAGGTACTCGGCCGCGTGGCCGCCGCCGGTCGTGCGGGAGCCTGGATCGGGACGTGGTCGCCGCCGCCGGAGGTGGTCGCCGAGCTGGAGGAGGCCGGGCGCAACTCCCACACCGAGGCCAGCCTGCAGATCGCGCGCTGCGCGCGCGGGGAGATCGGGCCCACGCCCATTCGTGCGGGAAGGCGGCACGTAGAGCTGGGGCCGCTCGGCGCGCTGGCCTTCTTCTTTGACCCTGCGGGCGCGCTCGGGGAGGTGGCGCCGCTCGCGCCACTCGTGGCCGAAGCGGAAACCCACGACGAGGCCCGCTCGAGGCTCGCCGCGCAGGGAGTTCGAAGTGAGCTGGACTGGGAGCGAGACCGGGCGGGGTCAGGTCCTCGAACAATAGGCACTGAAGGACCCGGCGGCCCATGATCGGCCAAGCCGCCCCACCCAGACGGTTGTTGTTGTTTCCCAGCCGGTTGGTGTTGTTTCCCGCGGCCAGGTTCGTGCCGTAGGGCCGCGCATATAATGCCGCGCTCAAGAGCGATCTAGGCGCCACGGAAGGCGCCGACGGGAAGCAGGGATGACACACCGCGCGTCGCGCATGGTTTTTTCGGCCGCAGTTACCGCCACGGCAATCCTCGCGCTGGCGCCCGGAGCCTTCGCCCAGGCCCCTCCGGCGGGCGGCTACCAGGAAGACGATGGTCTCGGCTTCCGCAACATCGTCCCGCCCGGCTCCGACGGCGTCGCCTCGACAACGGACATCTTCAACTTCCTCGGCGGCGGCACGAGGCCCGAGCACAACAACGACCAGCTCGACGAGTACGACGAGCTCGTCCAGGCCGCACCCGGGCTGACCGAGAGCGAGGTCGACGAGTACTTCAAGGACGCGAGCTTCGGTGTGGCCCCCGGCGACGTTGCCGAGACCTATACGCCGCAGTGCACAACCGTCAGCTCCCCGTCGGCGAACTCTTCGCATTGCGACGACGTCACGATCGTGCGTGATGACTCCTTCGGAACGCCGCACATCTACGGCGCCGACCGCGCCGCCGCGATGTTCGGCGCCGGCTACGTGGCCGCCGAGGATCGGCTCTTCTTCATGGACTTCGAACGGCACCTCGGGCGCGCCGAGCTCTCCTCGTTCATCGGCGGCTCCAACATCGGAACCGACCGCGCGATCTGGCGCGACGCCCCCTACACCGAGGCCGAGCTGCAGCAGCAGTACGAGGACCTGAGCGTCCATCGTGGGGCCGAGGGAGCGCAGGTCGAGGAGGACGTGCAGAACTACGTCGACGGCATCAATCAGTACATCGCCGAGGGGCGGGTCGGAGACCCAGACTCGCCGTTCCCCGGCGAGTACACCCTCGCCATCGGCCAAGTCGCCGGGCCCGACGCATGGCAGGTCACCGACGTCGGGGCCACCGCATCGCTCGTCGCCGGCCAGTTCGGCAAGGGCGGCGGCGGCGAGGTCGGCTCGGCGCTGGTGCTCGAAGAGGCCCTGGCGAGGTTCGCGGGCACCGATGGGCGCGAGGTCTGGGAGGACTTCCGCTCTCGCGAGGACGCAGAGGCCCCGACCACCGTGAAGGAGGGATCCTTCCCGTACGGCGAGCCTCCCGCTACGCCCGTGGACGTGGCGCTGCCCGATCCGGGCACCACCGTTCCGGAGCCGCTCTCGGCGCCTGGCGCCGGCAAGGTCAAGGCCAAGGGCCCGAAGCCGGGTGAGGCCCTGCTCGACATCGAGAGTGCCTCAAACGCGTTGCTCGTCTCCGATGCCGAGTCAGAGGGCGATCACCCCCTCACGGTCATGGGGCCGCAGGTGGGCTACTTCTCGCCCCAGATCCTGCAAGAGCTGGACATCCACGCCCCGACGACGGCGGCGGAGGGCCTCGGGGTCGATGCCCGAGGCGTGGGCTTCGCCGGCATCAGCTTCTACGTGCTGCTGGGACGCGGTCAGGACTATTCCTGGAGCGCTACCTCGGCCGGCCAGGACATCACCGACACCTACGCGGTCGAGCTCTGCGACCCGGCCAATCCGGGCGACCCGGGCGCGATGGACGACGAGGGCTATCGCTACGACGCCTCCTGCCTCCCATTCGAGGTGCTCGACAAAACGAACACGTGGCGGCCGACAACGGCCGACCCGACGCCGGCGGGCTCCGAGACGCTGCGAGCCCTCCGCACCGAGTTGGGCATCGTCACCCACCGCGCGATGATCGGTGGCGTCCCGCATGCGTACACGAAGCTGCGGGCCACGTACATGCACGAGGCCGACTCGGCCGTGGGCTTCGCCCGCTTCAACCAGCCATCGACGATGGACGACGTAGCCGAGTTCCAGGCGGCCGCGAACACGATCGACTACACGTTCAACTGGTTCTACACCGACGAGGAGCAGATCTCGTACTTCAACTCCGGCGCCAATCCGGTCCGGCCCGCTGACGTCGACGAGAACCTGCCGGTGCTTGGCGAGCCCGAGAACACATGGTCGAGCTTCGACCCCGATGACGTGACCTTCGACCGCGCCCCCGCGCCCGAGCATCCCCAGGTCACGGACCAGGACTGGATCTCGAGCTGGAACAACAAGCAGGCGCCCGGGTTCGGCGCGGCCGACGACACGTACTCATACGGGTCGGTCCACCGCTCGGACTCCCTGGACGAGCGCCTCGCAGCCGGCACAGCGGGCGCCGAGACGATGACCCGCGCCGAGCTCGTGGACGCGATGGAGGACGCCGCTACCGTCGACCTGCGCGGCTCTCAAGTCCTACCCATCGTGATCAAGGCGGTGAAGGAGGCATCGGACAACAGGTCGAAGGCGGTCAAGAAGGCGCTTACGACGCTCAAGGCGTGGAGCCGGGACGGCGCCCACCGAATCGATCGCAACGAGGACGGAACCTACGACGACGCGAAGGCCGTCCGCTACATGGACGCCTGGTGGCCACACCTCGTGAAGGCGCAGTTCAAGCCTGAGCTTGGCGGCCCCCTCTACAACCAGATCCAGACGATGATCGGCCTGGACGACGCGCCGGGCGCGGGCGGCTCGGCCTACATCGCAGGCTGGTACGGGTACGTCGACAAGGACCTGCGCAGCGTTCTCGGCCAGGCGGTCGAAGACCCCTACTCACGCGAGTACTGCGGGGGTGGCAAGAAGAAGGAATGCGGCAACGACCTCCTGAAGTCCCTCGTAAAGGCGCTCAAGCAAAAGTCCGACGACGACCTGTATCCGGGCCAGCCGACAGGTGCCTGCCAAGCGCTGCCGACGACACCGAGCGCGCAGTGGTGCTTCGACGCGATCAAGCACACGACGGTTGGGGCGATCCCGCAACCGCCGATCGACTGGCAGAACCGCCCGACGTTCCAGCAGGTCACAGAGCCACAGAACAACGTCCCCTAGACAGACTTCTTCGGGAGCCCGCAGCCCGGCCAACCCACCGTCGGGCGGCATCGGGCTGCCAACTAAGCTCGGCTCGATGGCCTGGGTCGAAACGGAGAGCCTCTCGTTCCTCGCGCGGCACGAGTCGAGCGACGAGGCCGACGCGCAGCGCACGCTCGACGCGCTCGAGGACCTGCGCCTGCGCTTGGAGGATCGGTTCGACGACGCGCCCGGTGGGATCACGGTGGTGGTCCATCCGACCCCCGGGTGGCTCGCGGCCGCCCACCCCTTTCTGCCCCTCGCGAGGCTCGCGGCCGCCCCGGCGGGCCAGCGCTATTTGGCCGGATGGGCGATGGAGTCCGAGCTGCACGTCTTAAACGACGATTACCTCGAGCGCCGCTCGGCCGGCGAGGACTCCCGCAACGCTCTCCACGGCACGGCCGAGCGTCTCTACGCGCAGATCGTGGTGGCCGCCAACAGCACGAAGCTGCCGCCGCCCTGGGGCGTCCGCGGCTTCTACCGGTACCTGCGCTGGGCGTGGCTCGTCGAGGGCGCCGCTCAGTACTACGCGGGGCACGTGCCGCTCTTCCGGGCGGCGGTGAACACGCGCATGCGCGGGGGAAAGCCACCGGCGTTCCCCCCTAAAGCTCGCGACGCGATGATCCTCGGCGGGACCGTCTTCGACCTGCTCGAGCGCGAGCGCGGGCGCGACGCATGCCAGGTGCTCGCCTCGCGCCTGCACCGCTCGGGCGCGAGCGGCAATCTCGAGCTTGCGTTCGGCGAGCCGATGCGGGAGATCGAGCTCGAGTGGCGACGGTACCTGCGGGAGGACATGCCGCGAACCGGGGGCATCGCGGATGCCGAGGCGCTCGAGGCCCCGCCCGAGTTGCGGTAGCTCGTCGCCGCTAGCGCACCAGCTCGAGCATCAGCCAGATCACGGCGGCGGCGAGGACGAGCGCGACCGCCATTCCCAGTGCCAGCCGCTGGGCTCGGCCGCGGTCATCCTCTGGCGCGGGCAGCTGAGGCCCGAGATCGGCGTCGTTCAGCAGCGCGAGCGCCTCCTCGGCGGCGGCCTGCGGCACGAGGATGTCCCTGGGGCCTGCTGCGAGGAAGTCCGGGACGTCAAAGCCGCGCGTCCGTCGCTGCACGCTCGGAATCCCCTGGTCGAGCAGGATCCCCTGAACGAGCTCCGCCTCGGCGAGGTTGCGCCCGCCGGCGACCCGGACGAGCTCGCCCTCGGTGAACTGCGGCTTTACCTTCCGCGCCCGTTCTTGAGCCTCGGTAAGGGACTCCTCCGCACCGCCCACCTGGACGAGCGGCATGCCGTCGTCGGGGCAGAAGCGCTCACCCGGCCCGAAGCGGCGGCCGCAGGTCGGACAGGCGAGCGGCTCGTCGGTCAAGCGGCGTCTACTCGATCTCGAGGTCGATCTCGTCGACCTGGGCGTCCTCGATCACAAACGCGCGTACCGCCGGCTCCGAATCCATCAGGGAGCAGATGAACCACGCCGTGCCAGGCCATCCCCACGCCAGGTTGACGTCGGTCTGCGACGGATATGCCTCGCTACGTGGATGCGAGTGGTACATCCCGAGCAGGTCCTCACCGGACTCCTCGATCTCACGGAGCAGTCGCGGCAGATCCCCGACCTCGAAGCGCGTGGGGCTGGCGAAGAGGTTTTCGGCTCGGCGGGTGCTGATGGGCGCGCCATCGCGGCCGCCGATGAGACCACAGCACTCGTTCGGCGCGTCCTCGCGGGCGTGCGCCACGATCGTGTCGATCAGGTCCCGGGAAATACGCACCGGGCGAGGCTAGCGGCGCGCGACTGAGGCAACACCGCCGCCGTGGTACTACGGTTTCTGCAAGCCATGAATCCGAAGGCAGCCGCACCGGACTCCAGCGCGCTCGATCGCCTTGCCGCGGGCTTGGTCCTCGTCCTGCTGGCGGCGGGCGCACTCGCGCTGTGGACGGTGGTGCCACTGGGCACCGCATGGGTTGTCGCCCAGGTGACGGACTCGAACACGCACTTCGTCGTCACCCTGATCGCGATTCCGTTGGCGATGCTGGTGTTCGCGCCGCTGCTGCTGCGGCTGAACGAGCTCTATCTGCGAATCCGGACGGGGACCCAAGAGGGCCGCGGACCGATCGAGCCGCTCTTGCTCATCTCATTCGCGCTGGCGGTGATCGCGCTCTTGGTCTGGTTCCTCATCTTCGCCGACAACCCCGAACTGGCCGCGTTCTAGGCGGGATCGGGCTAGTACCAGGCTGAAGCCGGATCGCGGGGCGGCTCGCTCAGATCGCCCCCTTCTCGCCCGAGCAGATCCTGGTTGTCGCGCCCCAGCTCCCAGAGCAGGTCGTCGAGGATCGGAGGGGCGATCCCGGCGGCGCGGGCGACGCGGCCAAACACGCGGCGGGTGTCGGCGCGAACCTGGTCGAGGGGTCCCTCGTCGACGAGCCCCGAGCGCAACGCCAGGCGCATCAGCACATTGTCGGTGCAAACCGCCCAGCTCTCGGGGTCGAGCGCGTCGAACCAGCCACGGCGGTCGCAGATCTTGGCGAACAGGAAGGCCTTCTTCGCCAGCGGGTCGGAGTAGGCCTCGAACCCGCGGAGGCGGGCGAGTAGGCCGCCCGGTCCGCCCAGCCTCCCTCCGGTCGCTGCAAGGAGAGCGCCGGCCGCACCGCGGTACTCGCGCTGCAGGCGCGCAGCCAGATCGCGCCAGAGGGCCGCGCGGCGATCGGGATCGCCGACCGTCTCATCGTCGGCCTGAAACCAGCGGGCGACCGCATCGCCGTCCGCGTTCTCCAGGCGTTCGGCGCGCAGTAGGCCGCCCTGCTCGCGCCCGTGCGCGCGCAGCCCAAGCTGCCACATGAGCTCGCTGCCGGAGAACGGGCCGCGCTCATCCACCCGGTGCGCGTTGCAATAGCCGGTCGAGTGGTCGACCGCGCACAGGAAGATGGCGGCATCGGCGTCGGGCACGTCGTCGAAGCTCGGCGGATCGTACGACGCAGCCAGCTCGCGCACGCGCGCGACGGCCCGCGTGAGGGCCGCTTCGGACGTGGCGTTCATGGCGCTAGACGTCGTAGGTCGCGAGCTCGATCTCGTGGCCGTCGGGATCGCGAAAGTAGAGCGAGTGCACTGCACCGTGGTCGGCGAACCGACCCTCAACCCCAGCGGAGTCGAGTTCCGCCCGGGCGCGGTCGAACTCCTCTCCGTCCACCCGAAACGCCACGTGCATGACACGTATGTCCGCTCGTCCCTCATCCGTGCCATCGCCCGGGTGAGACTCCGCGGTAAAGAGAGCAAGGCCGCTGCCCTCCGCGAGCATGAAGACCGGCTCGTGGTCAGGCCCGTAGCGACTCTCGAGGCCGAGCACGCTGGCATAGAAGTCGTGCGAGCGCCGCAGATCCGCGACCGTTATGGCGACGTGATCGAGACCTTTCGTGCGGAGTGGATCCATCCCCGCCGAGGCTATCGCGCTGCCATGTACGCGGCTCGGTCGGGCTTCGGCAGCCGCTCTAGCGAGTAGCGCAGGGCGGTTCTTGGCATCCCGGCGGCGTGCTCGTCCAAGAACGCGCGCAGGGCGGCCTCATCGCGCTTGCCCACCTCGCGAAGCATCCAGCCGGTGGCCTTGTGGATCAGATCCTCGTCGTCGGCAAGGAGCCGGGCGGCGACGCGCAGTGTCTCGTCGAACTGGCCCTCGCGGATCAGCGACAGTGTCGCCACGATCGCGATCCGGCGATCCCACAGCGCTGGCGACGAGGTGAGTGGATCGAGGAGCTTTCGCGGCGCACGCCGGATGCGGTCGGCCAGCAGGTACGGCGCCGAGGAATCGACGAGGTCCCAGTTGTTGACGCGGGCACGGCGATCGAGGTAGAGCTGCGCGATCGTCTCGCGCTCAGCGGAATCACCTCGCTCGAACCGAGCGCGAAGAACGACGAGCGCTACGAACCGGTGCTCATGGATCTTGCTGCGCAACAACTCATCACAGTCGGCGACGGACGCCTGGCGATGGCGACCGGCGACCTTGCGCTGCTCAGGCACGGGCATGCCCAACAGCGCATCCCCCTCGCCATACCCCCCGGGGACCATGCCCAGATAGGGGCCGACGACGCGGGCGCGTTCGGGATCGGCGAGCCCGGCGAGCTCTGCCTTTATCGCGGCGGCCTCACCGGCCGCCCCTACCACCACACGGTGGAGTCGACGCCCTCGAGCTCTTCGATCGACTTCGTGTAGACGCCCGAGGAGAGGTACTTCCAGCCGTCATCCGGGACGAGGAAAACCACATTGCCCTCGTCGAGCTCGTTCGCGATCCGCACGCAGATGGCGGCGATCGCGCCGGCCGAGACGCCGGCGAAGAGACCCTCCTCACGCAGCAGCTTCTGCGTCCAGACGATCGCGTCGCGGTTCGACACCATGATCTTGCGGTCGAGCACGGAGAGGTCGATGATCGGCGGGATGAAGCCGTCGTCGAGGGAGCGAAGGCCCTGGACCAGCTCGCCCTGCATGGGCTCGACGGCGACGATCTTCGTCGCCGGGTTGTGCTCTTTTAGGCGCCTGCCGTTGCCCATGAGCGTCCCCCCGGTGCCGAGCCCCGCCACGAAGGCCGTGACCTCGTCGAGCTCCTCGAGGATCTCCGGCGCGGTCCCGTGATAGTGCGCGTCGGGGTTCGCCTCGTTGCCGTACTGGTATGGCATGTAGTAGGAGCTGTCGGCCTCGGCCATCTCAAGCGCGACCTCGACGGCGCCGTTTGAGCCCTTTGCGCCCTCCGAATAGACGATCTCGGCGCCGTACATGCGCAGGAGCTGAGTGCGCTCCTCGGTGACGTTGTCGGGCATGACGACCTTGAGCGGGTAGCCCTTGCGCCGGCAGATCATCCCCAGCGAGATGCCGGTGTTGCCTGAGGTGGGCTCGAGGATCATCTGGCCCGGCTCGATCGCCCCTTCGGCCTCGGCGGCCTCGATCATGGATTTCGCCACGCGGTCCTTGACGGACCCGGTCGGGTTCTGCCCCTCGAGCTTGGCGAAGATGCGTACTCCCTCCCTCGGGGAGAGGCGGGGGAGCTCGACCAACGGCGTGTTGCCGACGGCCTCGACGAGGTTGCCGTAACGCCCGCCGCACGGGCGGTTGAGTGTGCGCTCTTCGGGCGTCACGCTTTCGAAAGTGTAGTGAGGGTCAAATGCCAAAGCGGCGGCCCTGAGGCGGCATGTTCGAGGCCGCTCTGGCACGCTCCATGGCTGTGAAGGGCCTCAGCCACATCTCGACCTCCACTGATTCGAAGCCGCGCGACAATCGCGAGGCGATCCTCGTCGCGGTCGCGACCGTGATCGCCCGGCGCGGTGTGCGCGGGCTCCGGATCGAGGACGTCGCGGGTGAGGCCGGTGTCTCCGCCCCGCTCCTCTACTACCACTTCGGAAACCGGGCCGGCCTCGTGCGGGCTGCGCTCGAACATGCCAGCGAGGTGGCACCATCGGCGGCCCTGCGCGAGCCCACCGCCTCGAATGGCTTCGAGGCCGTCTCGGAAGCGCTCCTGGCAGAGCTCTCCGACGAGGCCGAGGTCAGGGACAACGCCGTTGTCTGGGGCGAAGTTAGCGCCTCGGCCGTGTTCGACCCGGCCCTGCGTGAGGACGTTCGCCGGGTGACCGAAGGCTGGCGGAAAAACGTCTGCGGGGCGATCGAGGCGGGCGTCGCCGACGGCTCGATTCGCGCCGGCGTCGACTCCGACACCGCGGCCGATGAGCTCATCTCGCTAGTCGATGGGCTCTGCACGCGCTGGCTCGCTGAGACGATGGAACGAGATCGCGCTCTCGGGCTGCTGCACGGCGCAATCGACCGGCTGCTCGCGCCGGCGTAGTCAGTCCAAGGGAGAGACGGAGGCGACGCCGGCGACGATCGCGGTGGCGACCAGCGGAACGCCGGGCCGGTAGACGAAGTCCGCGTGCGATTGGGCGTTGAGGACGAGCGCGTCCGCGCGTGCGCCCGGACTTAGGCGCCCGACGTCCTCGCGACGGAGCGCCGTGGCCCCGCCGAGGGTGGCTGCCCGCAGCGCCTCGTCCGGCGTCATCCCGAGGTCGCGGACGGCGAGCGCGATGCAGAAGCCCATCGAGGTCGTGTAGCTCGACCCCGGATTGCAGTTGGTCGCGATCGCGACCGTGGCACCGGCATCGATCACCGGACGGGCATCCGGATAGGGCTGGCGCGTCGAGAAGTCCGTTGCCGGCAGGAAAGTGGCGACGGTCTGGCTTCCGGCAAGGGCGTCTATGTCCTTCGCGGAGAGATAGGTGCAGTGATCGACCGAAGCCGCCCCGAGCTCGACGGCGAGCTTGACACCCGGACCTGGACCGAGCTGGTTGCCGTGGACACGCATCCCGAGGCCCGCCGCCCGGCCGGCCTCGAGCACCGCACGCGATTGCTCCGCGTCGAACGCGCCGCGCTCGCAGAAGACATCGATCCATCGGCATAGGGGCGCGCACGCGGCGAGCATCTCGCCGCACACGAGGGCGACGTAGTCGTCGGCGCGACCTTCGTACTCCGTCGGCACCGCGTGGGCACCGAGAAAGGTCACGTCGTCCGTGAGCGTGGCGGCCACCTCGCAAAGGCGACGCTCGGCTTCGACTTCGAGCCCGTAGCCGGACTTGATCTCGAGACTGGTGACGCCGGCGCGGAGGGCTTCGGCGCGACGGCCCAGTGCCAGGCGCTCGAGCTCATCGATCGTGGCCGAGCGCGTGGCCTCCGTGGTCACGCGGATGCCGCCGGCCTCGTACGAGGCTCCCGCCATCCGAGCCGCGAACTCAGCGGCGCGGTCGCCGGCGAACACCAGGTGGGTGTGGCTGTCGACGAACCCGGGGATCACGCACCGTCCCCTGGCGTCGAACCGCTCGTCGGCGATCGCCCCCGCGGATTCGATCGACGCCACCCTTTCGTCCTCGATCACCAGCGCAGCGTTGGTAACGGTGCCGAGCTGGCCCTCCCCGAGCGCTGGCTCGTTGGTGACGAGGAGACCGATGTTGTCGATGACGAGCGCGCTCATGAGACGAGTGGGGTGATCGCTGCGCGCAGCTCCGCCGCAACGTCGAGATGGACATGGGCGCCGCTGCGGACGACCTCGCGTCCGGCGCAGATCACAGTGTCGACGTCCGCGGCCGTGGCGGCGAAGACCGCCGACTCGAGCGCCGTCTCAGGGCTCGTGCCGGCCATTCGAACGCCGTCCAGCCCGATCGTCACCAGATCTGCCACGGCGCCGGGCTTGAGCATCCCGGCCTCGGGCCACCCGAGCGCGGCGTGACCATCCTTGGTCGCCGCGCGCAGCAACGCGTCCGCTCGGTGGTGCCCTCGCTTCCCGCATCTCGAGACGCTGGTCGAGCTCGACCGCGCGCGCCTCCTCGAAGAGGTCGATCACCGCGTGCGAGTCCGAGCCCACCGCCAGCGAGGTGCCCGCTTCGGCGAGCGCCCCCGCCGGGCCAATCCCATCGGCCAAGTCGCGCTCGGTAGTGGGGCAGAGGCAACAGCAGCATCCCGCCGTCCCAAGCGCGTCGATGTCGGATGGCCGCACGTGTGTCGCGTGCACGGCCGCGAAGCGCTCGTCGAGGGCTCCGGCCGCGGCCAGCACCCCTGTCGGCGTCGCCCCGTACTCGGCGGCGCAGGCCTCGTTCTCGGCCGGCTGCTCGGAGACGTGAGCGTGGAGCGGCGCCCCCCGCTCTCGAGCCCACGACGCCACGACGGCGCTCGATTCCGGGTCCACTGCGCGCACGCTATGAATGGCGGCGCCGACCCTCATCCCCTCACCCACAGCGGCAAGCTCCCCGGCGCGCGCGGCCCAGGCATCGGCGTCGGCGTCGGCGAAGCGGCGCTGAACCGCGTTCAGCGGCTCCCCGATGCCGCCTCGGAGGTAGCACGCATCGAGCAGCGTGATCCGGATCCCCGCCTCTCCCGCTGCCGCGATCATCACCTCACCCAACTCGTTCGGGTTCGCGTACGGCCGTCCGTCAGCGCCGTGGTGGAGGTAGTGGAACTCGCCGACGGAAGTGACGCCGGCAAGAGCCATCTCGGCGAAGGTCGCCCGGGCGAGCCGCAGGTAGGAGTCCGGGTCGAGCCGAGCCGCCAGCGCGTACATGTCCTCGCGCCAGGTCCAAAAGCTTCCGCCGCCTCGCTGGGCCCGACCCCGCAGAGCGCGGTGAAACGCATGCGAGTGGACGTTCGCCAGGCCTGGGAGGGTGAGTCCATCGAGCCGCGTGGCGCCGGCCGGGGGCGTGTCGAGTCCTGACTCCACGCTCTCGATCCGCTGGCCGTCGAGGTCCACCACGACGCCAGCGTCGGCACGCTCGCCGCCCAGCCATGCGAGCTCACACCAATAGGCGGCAGTGCTCACCTCAGGACCCCACGCGGGCGACGAGCCCGCGCGCCCGGCGCTCGAACTCCTCGCGGCCGAAGCGCTCGTAATGCTCCCAGGTCGCGAGCGTGCGCGGATCAGCTCGATCGACGAACAGGATGCCGTCGAGGTGGTCGACCTCGTGTTGAAACGTGCCCGCCGTGAGCCCCCGCTTGGTTTCTGACCGCTCGGTCCCGTCGCGATCGAGATAGGTCACGCGGATATTCACGTGGCGCTCCAGCTCGCCGCGAAGGCCGGGCACCGAGAGGCAGCCCTCGTTGATCGTGGCGGTCTCCGAGTCGAGGGGCTCGATTAGCGGATTCACGAAAACGGTCAAAGGCAGCGCTGGCTTGTACGGGTAGCGGGGGTTGTTCGGCTCGACCTCGGCGACGGCTATCCGCAGTCCCTCGCCGATTTGCGGCGCCGCCAGCCCGGCGCCGTGCATCGCTCGCTTGGTCTCGATCATGTCGTCGATGAGCGTCTGAACCTCCGGCGAGCCCAGCTCCTCAGGGGTCACCTCTCGCGCCGGCTCACGCAAGGCCGGGTGTCCGATCTCGAGGATGGGACGGACGGCCACCGGTCAGTCCGACGCCATCGGAACGTGGACCCCGCGCTCCGTGGCGACCTCCCGAGCGCGGTCGTAGCCGGCATCGGCGTGCCGGATCACGCCCATGCCCGGGTCGGCGGTCAAGACCCTGTCGAGCTTTTGAGCGGCGAGCCCGGTGCCGTCTGCGACGCAGACCATGCCCGCGTGGATCGAGCGGCCGATCCCCACCCCGCCGCCGTGGTGAATGCTGACCCAGGTCGCTCCGGACGCGGTGTTGACCAGAGCGTTCAGAAGCGGCCAATCGGCGATCGCATCGGAGCCGTCGAGCATCGACTCGGTCTCGCGGTAGGGAGAGGCGACCGAGCCTGAGTCGAGGTGGTCGCGGCCGATCACGATCGGGGCGCTCAGCTCCCCGCTCGCGACCATCCGGTTGAAGCGCAGCCCCAGCCGGCGGCGCTCGCCATAGCCGAGCCAACAGATGCGGGCTGGCAGTCCCTGGAAGGCGATGCGCTCGCCTGCCATCCGGATCCAGCGGCCGAGCGCTTCGTCCTGCGGAAATTCCTCGAGCACGGCGCGATCGGTGGCCGCGATGTCGGCGGGCTCGCCCGAGAGCGCCGCCCACCGGAAGGGGCCCTTGCCCTCACAGAAGAGCGGCCGGATGTAGGCCGGGACGAACCCGGGGTAGTCGAAGGCCCGCTCGAAGCCGCCGAGTTGCGCCTCGCGGCGCAGGCTGTTGCCGTAGTCGAAGACCTCGGCGCCGGCGTCCTTGAATTCCACCATGGCGAAGCAGTGCGCGGCGGCCGAGGTGCGGGCGCGGTCGATGTAGCCGTCGGGGTCGTGCTCGCGGAGCTCGGCCGCCTCGTCCAGGGAGAGGCCCGCGGGGATGTAGCCGACGAGCGGGTCGTGTGCGCTCGTCTGGTCGGTGACCACATCGGCCGGGAAGCCGCGGCGGTAGAGCTCGGGGATCGCCTCGGCCGCGTTGGCGCACAGGCCGACGCTCAAGCGCCGCCGCTCTCCCTTGGCGGCTTCGCATCGCTCGATTGCGTCATCGAGGTCATCGGCCTGCTCGTCGAGGTACCGGGTTTCCAGGCGGCGCTCGATCCGCTGCGGATCGACCTCGATGCAGAGCGCCACCCCGTCGTTCATGGTCACGGCGAGCGGCTGGGCGCCACCCATGCCGCCGAGCCCGGCAGTGAGCGTGATCGTCCCCGCCAGCGATCCGCCGAAGCGCCTGCGCGCGATCTCGGCGAAGCACTCATACGTGCCCTGGACGATCCCCTGGCTCCCGATGTAGATCCATGACCCGGCCGTCATCTGGCCATACATGGTCAGCCCGAGCTGCTCGAGCCGGCGGAACTCATCCCAGTTCGCCCACTCGCCCACCAGGTTGGAGTTCGCGATCAGGACGCGCGGCGACCACTCGTGGGTGCGAAAGACCCCGACGGGCTTGCCCGACTGGACCAAGAGCGTCTCGTCGCCAGCGAGCGCACGCAGCTCCCGCACCGTGGCGTCGAAGGCCTCCCAGCTGCGCATGGCTCTGCCGGTGCCGCCGTAGACGACCAGCTCATCAGGCCGCTCGGCGACATCCGGGTCGAGGTTGTTCATCAGCATCCGCAGGGGCGCCTCCTGCTGCCAGCCGCGGCAGCTGAGCTCGGTGCCACCTGGCGCCCGGACCTCCCGCGGGCCGCTCACGGCGCCTCACCGTCTGCCGGGTGCAGAAGGGGAAAGCGCGGCGCCGCGAGCGGGTCGCCGGGCGCGAGCTCGGAGTCGAGGCCGGGGAACGGCGGGCTGGTGCGATGCGGGCGCGGCGCGTACCGGGCGTCGTCGCCGAGCAGGCGGACCGAGAAGGCGCGGCGGAGGGTGGGCGAGCCACCGGCCTGATGCAGGGTGAGCATGTGGAAGGCGACCGCGTCGCCTGGCTCGAGCGCCCAGCCGAGGATCTCGTAGTCCGAGCGGTCAGCCTCGATGTCCGGGACCTCCGCGAGGTCGCCCTCCTCGAACACCAGCGCGGCCTTCGAGACGAAGGTCCGTGGCATGTACCACGTGCCCGACGCGTGCGAGCCCGCGACGAACTCGAGCGTGTTCTCGCGGGCGACCGGGTCGACCGGGATCCAGAAGGAGACGCTCTGGTGGCCGTCGACGCAGTAGTAGGGCTGGTCCTGGTGCCATGGACTCGGCTCCGTGCTGCCCGCCTCCTTGACCAGCACGTGGTCGTGAAACAGGCGCGCCGTCTGCGAGCCCATGAGCGCGGCCCCCAGTTCCCCGAGGCCTGCATCGCGCAACACCGTCTCGTACTCGCCGATCCGCTCCCAGTTGCAGAAGTCCTCGAAGAAGGTCTGGTCCGAGCCGTGGCCCTGGGCAAGCGGGCCGGGTTCGTCGCGGTTCAGGTCGATCCCTCGCCGCAGCGTCTCGACCTGCTCGGCGGAGAGCAGCCCGCGCATCGGGACGGCCCCATCACGCCGGTACGCCTCCACGACCGTTGCGTCGACAGGTCTCACTCGAGCTCCCCGATCGCGTCCGTTAAGGCCCCGAGCAGCTCGTCGCCCGCGACCAGGTCGATCGCCTCGGCCAGCTCTGGCGAGAGCCAGCGGTCTGCACCCGGGCCTTGAACGTGGCCCCGGATCACCCCGAGCGCCGCGGACGTGCCCGACGCCGGTCGCAGCGGGGCGCGAAGGTCGAGCGCGCGAGCGGCGCAGACGAGCTCGACTGCGAGCACGCTGCGCAGATTGACCACCACTCGGCGCAGCTTCCTCGCGGCGCTCCAGCCCATCGAGACGTGGTCCTCCTGCATCGCGCTCGTTGGCAGCGAGTCGACGCTGGCCGGCGCGGCCAGCCGGCGGTTCTCAGCGACGATCGCAGCCTGGGTGTAGTGGGCGATCATGAGTCCCGAGTCGATGCCGGGGGCATCGGCGAGGAAGGCCGGCAGGCCCTGCGAGCGGCTCGGGTCCAGCAACCGGTCCGTGCGCCGTTCCGCGATCGCGCCGACCTCGGCGGCGGCGATCGCCAGGAAGTCGCAGACGAAGCCAAGGGGGGCGCCGTGGAAGTTGCCGCAGGATTCGATTCTTCCATCGGGGAGGATCATCGGGTTGTCGATCGCCGAGCGCAGCTCGGCAGCGGCAACTCGCTCGGCGTGAGCGAGCGTGTCGCGCGCGGCGCCGGTGACCTGGGGCGCGCAGCGCAGGGAGTAGGCGTCCTGGATCCGTGGGTCGTCCTCGCGATGGCTGGCGACGATCTCGGAGTCGGCGAGGAGGCGAGTGATGTTGGCGGCGCTCGCCTGCTGGCCCGACTGGGGCCGGAGCTCGAGCAGCTCAGCCGCGAAGGCGCGGTCGGTGCCGAGCAGCGCCTCGACGGACATCGCGATCGCTACGTCGGCGACTCGAAGGAGATGGCGCAGATCGGTGATCGCCAGGAGCAGGTTCGCGAGGATGCCGTCGGTTCCGTTGATGAGCGCCAGCCCCTCCTTGGCCTGCAGCTCGAGCGGCTCGAGGCCCGCTGAAGCGAGCGCCTCCGGGCCGGGGATGCTCTCGCCGGCCTCTGTCCGAGCCTCGCCCTCGCCGATCAGAAGCAGGGCGCAATGGGCCAAGGGAGCGAGATCGCCGCTGGCGCCGAGCGATCCGTGCTCCGGGACCACCGGCGTGAGCCCCGCGTTCAGCAGGGACAGCATCTGCTCGGCGACGACGGGCCGGGCTCCGGAGAACCCCATCGTGAGCGTGCGCGTGCGCAACAGGATCATCGCCCGAACCGTTTCCCGGTCGACCGGATCGCCGATCCCCGCGGCGTGCGAGCGCAGGAGGGAGCGCTGGAGCTGCTCGCGCAGCTCGAACGGGATCGGCGTGCTTGCGAGCGATCCGAAGCCGGTCGAGACCCCGTAGGCCGGCTCGGCTTCGGCGCCGCGGCGGGCAACGACCTCGGCGGAGCGCTCCATCGTTCGTACGGCCTCAGGGCTGAGGGAGACGGGCGCGCCACCTCGTGCCACGGCAATCACGTCGCCGGGCTCGATGCCCGTCCCGGTCAGCTCGATCGGGGCGGGGGCAGGCGATGTGCCGGAACGCGTCACCGCGCTGACGGTATCGCTCGCCCGGCCGGCACCGCTTAAAGAGGGGTAACCCGCTGACTCCCAAGCCCCAAAGCGGATATGTTCCCCGGCGCTAGTTGCAACCGGGGCGCCACGGTTCGCCCCAAACTGAGGGAGGAAGTACAGGATGAGAGGTTCTCGGCTCTGGCTGATCATGGGGCTGATCACGGCGCTCGCGGCCGCGATGGTCGCGGCCGGTTGCGGCAGTGACGACGATGAGAGCGACTCGGGTGGCTCGAGCGGCGGAGGCGACGACCTGGGCCTCGTCACCGAGGGAACGCTCACGGTGGGCCTGGACACGCCTTACCCGCCGTTCGCGATCGGCCAACCGCCGGACGTCTCCGGCTACGACGTCGAAATCATGAACGGGATTGCCGAGCAGCTGGAGCTCGACGTCGAGTACATCGCCACGGGTTTCGGGACGATCTTCCGAGACACCGCGAACGGCCAGTTCGACACGGCCGCCGCGGCGTCGGACATCGACGAGGAACGTGAGCAGGTCGTCGACTTCACGGATCCGTACTACCTCACCGCGACGGCGCTGGTGGTTCCAGAGGATTCAGACATCGCATCGGTCGACGACCTGGGCGGCGCGATCGTCGGCGTGCAGGACGGGACCAGCCAGCAGGAGTTCGCCGAGGAGGACACCGAGGCTGCCGAGGTTCGAGGCTTCCCCGATGGGACCGGCCCGTTCGCCGCGATGCTCACCGGGCAGGTGGAGGCGGTGCTGTCGGATCAGGCCACGGGCGCGCAAGCCGTGGAGGACAACGAAGGCATGGAGGTCGTGGAGGAGATTCCCACGGACATCTTCCTCGGCTTCGCCGTCGCTCCGGACAACGACGCGCTACGGGAGGCAATGAACGAGGCGCTGACGACCCTGAAGGAGGACGGCACCATGGAGGACCTCTATATGGAGTACTTCGGCTCGGAGGCCCCGCCGGAGGTGCTCGATTCCACAAACGAGCTGCTCACCGACGACTAGGGAGCAGCCCGAGAAGACGTTGCCTACAACACGCATTTGATCGCGAAGGGACGCCAACCGGCGTCCCTTCGCCGTTTGGAACCTCCGAGCTCACCAGCGATACCCGAGAAAGGGGAGCGAGATGGAATTCATTTTCGACTACTACTTCGACACGGAGGTCATGCGCGATACCTTCGACCTCGCGATCGCCGCCTTCTGGGTGACGATCAAGCTGGCGGTGATAAGCGGCGTACTCTCGCTGATCTGGGGGCTGATCCTTGCCCTGCTGCGTCAGCTGCCGGGCAAGCCACTGGCTCCGGTGCGCTGGATCACGATCGGATACATCGATGCCTTCCGGGGGGTCCCGGCCCTCCTGGTGCTCTTCTTGGTCTCTGGCTTCCTCGCATCCGCCGCGACCGAAGGCGCGTTGCCCGACTGGCTCGGCCTGCCGACGTGGCTCGGCGAGCCCTCCTGGTTTTGGTACGGCGTTATCGGGCTGACACTCACGTACGGCGCATACATGGCCGAGGTCTACCGCGCCGGGATCGAAGCCGTGCCGGAGGGGCAGACCGAGGCTGCGCGCTCTCTCGGGATGAGCCACGGACAGGCGATGCGATTCATCGTGGTGCCGCAGGCCGTGACGAAGGTCGTCGCCCCGCTCCTCAACGACTTCATCGCCCTGATGAAGGACACGTCGCTCGTCTTCGCGATCGGCGGATCCGAGCTCATCGACTACGGCTTCGACGTGCAATCCGACTTCTTCAACGGCTCGGGTTTCACGATCGGCGCGATCTTCTACCTGATCGTCACGATTCCGCTGGCTCGCCTCGTCGACAAGATCATCGCCCGCCAGCAGTCAAAGACGCGTCGGGGCGGTGGCGACGGTGCCGACGCGGAAGCCGAGCCGACCGGGCCGCCAGCTACGGGCATGGCGGGAGCGTAGGATGGCTGCGATGGAGAGCGGCCAGATGTCCGGTACAGCCCCGTCCGCGGAGGGAGCGGACGGCGCCATGTTGCGCCTCGAGGGCGTCCACAAGAGCTTCGGCTCGCTGAAGGTCCTGAGCGGCGTCGACCTGGATGTGCAAAAGGGTGAGGTGGTCTGCGTCATCGGCCCCTCCGGGTCAGGCAAATCCACGCTGCTTCGGTGCGTCAACCTGCTCGCGCCGCCCGAGCAGGGCCGGATCTATCTCGAAGGCCGAGAGATCACCGGCAAACAGGCCAAAGTGGACGGTGAGGGCGGAGTCGACTTCGTCCGTCGTCGCGTCGGGATGGTGTTCCAGCAGTTCAACCTGTTCCCGCACAAATCCGCGATCGAGAACGTGCGCCTGGCCCAGGAGAAGGTCCTGGACCGCTCCGAGGACGAGGCGCACGAAAAGGCGAAGGGTCTGCTCGAACGGGTGAACATGGGGCACAAGATCGACGAGTACCCAGACCGCCTCTCGGGCGGACAGCAGCAACGCGTTGCGATCGCCCGGGCGCTGGCGATGGACCCGCACGTGATGCTCTTCGACGAGGTCACAAGCGCACTCGATCCCGAGCTGGTCGGGGAGGTACTGGACACAATGCGCGAGCTCGCCTCCGAGGGGATGACGATGGTGGTCGTGACCCACGAGATGCGCTTCGCGCAGGACGTCGGTAACAAAGTCGCGTTTATGGACGGGGGCGTCGTGGTCGAGTACGGGCCCCCGTCCGAGGTAATCGGCAACCCCAAGCAGGAGCGCACGAAGAAGTTCCTGGGCCTCGTACTGGAGAACTAGGTGCCGCCGGCCATCGCCGGCAGGATGACGACGGTGTCGGACTCTGAGGCGCTCGTTTCGAGGCCGTCGAGCACCCGCACGTCCTCGTCGTTCAGGTAGACGTTCACGTAGCGGTTGAGCTCGCCCGCGTCGTCGAAGAGCTGCTCCCGCGTTTCGGGGTGGGCTTCGGCGAGGGCGCTCAGAACCTCGCCAACGGTGTCGCCACTCGAGGAAACCTGGGCCTCGCCGCCGGTCTTCTCGCGCAGCACGGGTGGGATCTTCACGGTCGGCATGGGCGGAAACCTAGTGGCTCTAGGCCGGCGTCGGCTCGCGGGCGGGGGCGCCGCAGAAGAGCTCGTAGTCGGGGAACTTGCCCAGCTCCTCTGCCGGGATGTGCTCCCCGGCGGGGCCGCAGATGGGGCAGTCGGGATCCCGGCGGACCTTGAGCTCGGTGAAACGAGTCCCGAGCGAGTCGTAGAGCAGCAGGCGCCCATCGAGCGGCTCGCCGATGCCGGCGGCGAGCTTGATCACCTCGTTCGCCTGCAGCAGGCCCATCACGCCGGCCATCACCCCGAGCACACCGTTCGCCCCGCAGCTCGGCGCCAGCTCGGGCGGCGGCGGGGTCGGGAACAGGCACCGGTAGCACGGCCCCTCGAACGGGATGAAGGTGGAGATCTGCCCTTCGAAGCCGAGGATCGAGGCGGAGACCACGGGCTTGCGTAGCCGCACGGAGGCATCGTTCAGCAGGTAGCGGGTGGGGAAGTTGTCGGCGCCGTCAACGACGATGTCGTACGGCTCGATCAGCTCGAGGATGTTGGAGGCGTCGAGGCGCACGTTGTGCTCGACGACCTCGACGTCGGGATTGAGCGCGTTGATGGCCTCCTTCGCGGACGCGGTCTTCGGCTGACCCACGGTCTTCGTGGAGTGGATCACCTGACGCTGCAGGTTCGACTCGTCCACCAGATCGTCGTCGACGATCCCGAGGGTGCCGATGCCGGCTGCGGCGAGATAGAGCGCCGAGGGCGCGCCGAGGCCTCCGGCCCCGAGCAGGAGCACCTTGGACTCGAGCAGCTTCACCTGGCCCTCGACCCCGACCTCCGGTAGAAGGGTGTGCCGGGAGTAGCGCATTCGCTGATCCTTCGAGAGCGCGTGCTTCGCGACGACGGGAAGCTCGGCGTCGAGCCACCCGACGATGCCCTCCTCCAGCACGGCAACGTTCTCGTAGCCCAGTGACTGGAGGGCATCGGCCGCGCGAGAGGATCGGTTGTCGGTGCGGCAGTAGAGGACCACGCGCTCCGAACGGTCGGGCACGAGCTCGTCGATGCGCTCGAGCAGCTCGCCCTGCGGCACGTGCTCGGCTTCGGCAAGGTGCGCTTCGTCCCACTCGTGAGGCTCGCGGACGTCGATGAGCTCGGCGCCGGAAGCGATCTGCTCGCGCGCGGCATCGCGCGAGATCAGCTCGACCCTGTTCTTCACCTGCTCGATCGGCTCAGCGGTGGCCGCCACGCTTCCTCCAAAACTCTTAAATCCCTATCGGGATTAGGGGATTACTTCAGAAAGTGTAGCGCAGGGGCCGCCGGCTCACCGGGGCTCAAAGGCCGGGCTTGACCACCATGTCGAGCACGATCAAAACGAGGAGAACGAACTCGATCCGAGAGATCCAGAGCACGCGGGCGATGCGTCGCTGGACGTCCGCATCGTCGGCCCCTCGCGCCTCGGCCAGCTTGCCGATTCGCCCCGCCTCCGGGCCCAGGAACGCGGCACCCGTGATGGCGGACGCGAGGAACATCGCGAGCGCGGCCGAGATCCAGAACTGTGAGAACTCGTAGCCGTCGACCTCGACCACGAGCAGGACGCCGAGGATGACCACGACGAGCGCCGCGGGGTTCAGGACCCGGAGTCCGATCCACTCGACCGCCTTCGCGAAGTGCACGACCTCGGTGGGTCCCGCCGCCCGGGCGCGGAGGTAGAACATCTGGATCATCAGGTCGCCGCCGACCCACGCCATCGCCGCGAGCAGGTGGCCGAACAGCAGCAGCTCGTAGTAATCCACGCCGCAAACCTAGCGGGCGACGAAGTGAGGACGCGCCGCTCTTGGCGCGTCCTCGAAGCTCCAGCGCTCGGCTTGGGCTAGCCGAGCGCTGGGCGCATCTGCCGCAGCCGGCGAACGCGTTCCTCGATCGGCGGGTGCGTCGAGAAGAGGCCCGCGAGGCCGCCGCCCGAGAAGGGCTTCACGATGTAGAGCGGCTCGGTCGCCTGGTTCACGTGCTGCATCGGGATGGCCTTGGCACCCTCCTCCAGGCGCAACAGCGCCGAGGCGAGGGACTCCGGGTTGCCGCAGATCTCAGCGCCCGTCGCATCGGCCGAGTACTCGCGCTGACGCGAGATGCCGAGCTGGATGAGCGACGCGGCGATCGGCGCCAGCAGGACCATCGCGAGCGATGCCACGATCGAGAGCGGCGACTCGTCATCGCCACCGAACCACAGGAAGAAGTACGCGAGGTAGGTGATCATCGCGCCGATCGCCGAGGCGATGGACTGCGTGAGGATGTCGCGGTTGCGAATGTGGGCCAGCTCGTGCGACACGACGCCTCGGAGCTCGTCCTCCGAGAGCAGCTTCGTGATCCCATGCGTGACGGCGACGGCCGAGCGCTTGGGGCTGCGCCCGGTGGCGAACGCGTTCGGCTGGTCGGACGGGATCATGTAGAGCTTCGGCATCGGCAGGCCGGCACGCGTCGTGAGCTCGCGGACCATCTGGTAGAGGCCCGGTGCCTCGGACTCGGAGATCGGCTTGGCGCCCGAGCTGGCGATCGCGATCTTGTCGCTGAACCAGAAGGCGACGAAGTTCATGAGCAGGGCGATTCCGAGGAATACGCCCGCGATCTCGAGGCCTCCGATCGCATACCCGATCGCGACCATGAGGCCACCGAGAGCGGCCATGAGAATCGTGGTTCTCAGGCCGGCGGCGAAGTTTGAGCGGCTGGTCGTGGTCATCGAGAGCGGTTCCTCCTAGTGAATGCAAAAAGCGGTACGCCTATTCTGACGGGTGGGATCAGCCTGGGCCTAGGGGCTAACCCTGATTCGGAATGAGGGCGAACCCTGAGGCGTCGCCGACGCTTGGAGCTACCGGAATCAGGATGGCCGCCACGCGGGGAGATACTTTAGGCCCGTCGTGCGTTCACGCAACCTCCTGACGCAGGTCCTGGCCGCGAATCTCCTCGTGATCGTGGCGGCCGTGATCGCCGCGGCGATAGCCGCGAATCCCGATATCGACCTCGGCGAAGACCCCCAGGCGGGCATCGTGCTTGGCCTCGCCGTCGGGATCACCATCCTCGTGAACGTCCTCATGCTGCAGCGCCGCGTGCGTCCGCTGGAGCGGCTGGTGGACGAGATGGAACGCGCCGATCTCTCCCGGCCCGGCGCGAACCTGGGCAGCGCCGACGACATCGGTGGGCCCGAGGAGGTCGAGCGGATCCACAACGCCTTTCGCCGGATGCTCGAGCGCCTCGAGGCCGAGCGCCGGCGGGCCGCGAGCATCGCGCTCTCGGCCCAGGAGGAGGAACGCGCGCGCGTTGCGCGCGACCTCCACGACGAGGTGAATCAGTCGCTGACGGGGCTGCTGCTCCGTCTGGAGGCCGTGCGCAAGCGGGCGACACCGGCGCTCGCCGCCGACCTCGAGGAGACGAAGGTGCTCGCGAACCGGGCCATGCAGGAGCTCCTGACCCTGGCGCGAACGCTGCGTCCCACGGCGCTAGACGACCTGGGGCTGGATGCGGCGCTGTCGGCGCTCGTGGACGAGCTGGGCCGAAAGAGCCGAGTGAAAACGAGCTTCCTGGGAACAGGAGACCTCACGGAGGTGCCAACGGACGTGCAGCTCGTTGCCTATCGCGTGGCGCAGGAGGCGCTGTCAAATGCCGCCCAGCATTCGGAGGCGGCCGAGATCCAGGTGCGGGCGGACCACGGGGAGGATGGGATCGAGCTGACCGTGACCGACGACGGGCACGGCTTCACCTTCGATCAGGCGACCCGCGGACTCGGGATCGGGGGCATGCGCGAGCGTGCTCTTTTGGTCGGCGGTGACCTCACGGTCGAGTCGCGGCCGGATTTCGGCACAAGGGTTCGGCTGTTCGTGCCGATAGAGGAAAGTGATGGCAACGATCCTGGCCCCACGAGACACTGAGAATGCGTCCGACCTGATGCGAATCCTGATCGCCGACGACCACGGCATCGTGCGCTCCGGGCTGCGCATGCTGCTCGAGGGCCAGGGCGACATGGAGGTGATCGGGGAGGCATCCGACGGCGCGGAGGCTCGAGACCTCGCGATCCGCGAGCGCCCCGACCTGGCGATCCTCGACGTCAAGATGCCGAAGCTCACCGGCCTGCAGGCGACCCGCGAGATCCGCGAGCAGGCGCCCGACGTCTCGGTCCTGATCCTCTCCATGTACGACGACGAGCGCTACCTCTTCGAGGCGCTCAAGGCCGGCGCGTCCGGCTACGTCCTGAAGGCCCAGGCCGATACCGACCTGCTCGAGGCCGTCCGCGCCGTCGAGCGCGGAGAGCCGTTCCTCACCCCTGAGGCGCAGCGCGCCCTGATCAAGGACGTGCTCGGTCAGACCTCGGGCCGCGAGGAGGAGCTCACACCCCGCGAGCAGGAGGTCGTGAAGCTCGTCGCCGAGGCGCATACGAACAAGGAGATCGCCGAGATCCTCCACCTCTCGGAGAAGACCGTCGAGAACCATCGCTCGAACGCGATGAGAAAGCTCGGCATGCGCGACCGCGTGGAGCTTGTCCGCTACGCGATCCGCAAGGGCCTGATCGAAGCCTAGGAGCCGGCCAACCGTCGCCTCGCGGCGTCCTCGGGCGGCGCCTCACTCTCAGGGGTTCTCCGACCTCTTAGCTAGGATTTACGTCGATGCTCTTCTCGACGAAAGCGGAGTACGGGGTGCGGCTGATGATTGAGCTCGGTCGTCACGCCGGCTCCGATCCGGTCGACGAGGCGAAGCCGGTAGCCCTCGCTACCGTCGCCGAATCCGAAAACCTCCCCCTGTCCTACCTCGAGCACCTCGTCGCGAAGCTGCGGCACGCAGAGCTCGTCTCCTCGGTACGCGGCGCCCACGGCGGCTACCGCCTCGCGAGGCCCGCGTCGGAGATCGGCATGCTCGACGTGGTCGAGGCCCTCGAGGGCCCGATCACCCCAATGGAGTGCTTCCAGCCCGACCGCGAGGGCCGCGTGCTCTGCTCGCACGAATCCGACGGCGACCGCGCTTGCGCAACGAAGCTGCTTTGGACCCGGGTCCAGGGGGGAATCAACAAGGCCCTCGTCGGCACGACCCTCGCCGACCTCGTGGAGTTCGCCGACGGTCACGCGCCAAGGCCGACTCTGGCCGGCGCCGCTTAGGCGAGCCGGAGACTTCCCGACCCCCGAACAACGGAGCCTGATGTCCGACCTCAAGATCACCGACCTTCACGTCCGCATCGAGGACAAGGAGATCCTCAAAGGCCTCGACCTCGAAGTCTCCAAGGGCCAGATTCACGCGCTGATGGGACCGAACGGATCAGGGAAGTCCACGCTCGCAAACGCGATCATGGGCCACCCGGCGTTCGAGATCACTCAGGGTTCGATCGAATTCCAGGGCGAGGACGTGACCGAGGCCGATCCCGAGGAGCGCTCGCGGATGGGTCTCTTCATGGCGTTCCAGTATCCGGTCGCGATCCCGGGGGTGACGGTCGCCAAGTACCTGCGGATGGCCGTCAACGCCCACCGCGAGGCGCGCGGTTTAAAGGAGATCAAGCTGAAGGACTTCCGCGTCACCACCGAGGAGGCGATGGAGCTGGCGAACATCCCGAAGGAGTTCTCCTCCCGCTATTTGAACGACGGCTTCTCTGGCGGCGAGAAGAAGCGTATGGAGATCCTCCAGCTCGCGATGCTGCGCCCCCAGATGGCCGTTCTTGACGAGACCGACTCAGGCCTCGACATCGACGCGCTTCGGGTCGTCGCCGACGGCGTCAACCGTTTCGCCGGTCCCGACATGGGCGTACTCATCATCACCCACTACCAGCGGATCCTGCACATGGTGAAGCCCGACGCCGTCCACGTCATGTACGACGGGCGCATCGTCAAGGCGGGTGGCCCGGAGCTCGTCGGCGAGCTCGAGGACCGCGGCTACGGCTGGATCCGCGAGGAAGTGGAGGCCGCGGCAGCTTGAGCTCCGTTGAGGCTGCCACCTTCCCGCTGGAGAAGGTCCGCGCGGCCTTCCCCGCTCTCGCGCGCGAGATAAACGGCAAGCCGATCGCCTACCTCGACTCCGGCGCTTCCTCTCAGCGCGTGCTCGCCTCCATCCAGGCGGTCGACCGCTACGAGCGAGCCCATCACTCCAACGTGCACCGCGGCTCGCACACGCTGTCCGCCGAGGCGACCGCCGCCTACGAGGGCGCCCGCGCCACCGTCGCCGATCACATCGGTGCAGGCGACCGCCGCGAGGTCATCTTCGTCCGCAACGCAACCGAGGCCATCAATCTGGTCGCTCGCGCCTGGGGCGCCGCGAACATCGGGGCCGGGGATCGCATCGTCTTAACGGAGATGGAACACCACTCGAACATCGTGCCCTGGCAGCTGCTCGCTGAGGCAACCGGCGCCGAGGTCGACTGGGTACCCGTCACCGACGAAGGGCTGCTCGACATGGCCGCACTGGCCGCCTTGCTCGAGCGGGGCCCGAAGCTGGTGGCGGTCGCGCACGTCTCGAACGTGCTCGGCACAGAGAACCCGCTCGCCGAGATCTCCCGCCTCGCCCACGACGCAGGGGCATTGGTGCTCGCCGACGGGGCTCAGGCTGCGCCGAAGATGCCGCTCGACATGGGCGAGCTGGGCGTCGACTTCTACGCGATCACGGGCCACAAGGCCTACGCGCCGACCGGGATCGGGGCACTTTGGGGGCATCTCGAGCTGCTCCGTGCGATGCCGCCCTTCCTCGGCGGGGGATCGATGATCCGGAAGGTAACGACGCACGGCACGACCTACGCCGACGTTCCGGCGCGATTCGAGGCCGGCACGCCAGCGATCTCTCAGGCGATTGGGCTCGCCGCCGCCTTCAGATGGCTCGATGCTCTAGTCATGGACACCGCGCTCGCTCACGAGCGCGAGATCGCCGACTACGCGCTCGAGCGCGTGGCCGAGGTCCCCGGCCTGCGGATCTTCGGTCCCCCCCGCTCTCCCGATCGTGTCGGCCCCGTTTCGTTTGAGCTCGAGGGCGTCCACGCCCACGATGTCTCGGAGATTCTCGACCGGCACGGTGTCGCGGTTCGCGCCGGCCACCACTGTGCGCAGCCGCTGATGGAGCGGTTCGGGATCACGGCCACAGCCCGCGCGAGCTTCGGCGTCTATACGACGCCCGCGGAGATCGACCGCCTGGTCGACGGGCTCGTCGACGCTCGGCGCGTCTTCGGGCTCGACGAGCCCGCGCCCGCGCCCGGGCGCTAGTCGACGACCACGATCCTCGACTTGTCCTTGGTGCACGTGTAGCCGTTCCCACTCACGATCTGCTGCTTGGCGCGCACGCGGGCGTAGTAGGCGCCGGAGGAGAGCATTACCGGAACGCTCCAGCGGCCGGCGGGCCCAGTCGTGTCGCCACCAAGCTTTTCGTCCGCGCCATTGCGCTTGCGGAAGACCGCGACGTGACGATTGTTCTTGCAGGGCCCGTGGTCGGACTTGACCCTGCCGTGGAATGCGGGCGGCTGCTCTGAGAGCGTCACCCTGCTGTCGTACATGTCGACGTCACGGGCACCGGCGCTCGTTGCGCCGAGCGTTGCCGTGCCCGCCGCGAAGCAGACGATCAGGGTGAGCATGCGGGCGCTGTGGCGAGGCATCATTCGCTCCTTCGGGTCGAGATGGGCGGACCCTAACGGCTACCGTTGACCACGTGGACGATCTCTACCGCGAGCAGATTCTCGAGCACTACAAGCGGCCGCGAAACTTCGGCCGGCTCGACGAGTTCGACTTGGATTTCGAGGACACGAATCCCTTCTGCGGCGACGAGCAGCACGTCTTCATCCGTCTCGGCGAGGACGGGCGGGTGGCAGAGGTGAGCTTCGAGGGCAAGGGATGCGCGATCTCCACGGCGGCGACCTCGATGCTGACCGAGGAGCTCGAGGGCAAGACGCGGGAGGAGCTCTTGGCGCTCCCCAAGGAGTTCGTGCTCGAGCTGCTCGGAATCGACATCTCAGCGACGCGGATGAAGTGCGCGCTGCTCGGCCTCAAGGTCGTGAAGTCGGCTTCCCTGGGTGAGCTGGCCGATTGGGAAGACGAGGGCGAGCGCGGCGATCCTGCCCAGGCCGAGATCGTCTAGCTGGGTTTCGGTTCGATGAGGTCCGTCCTCGCCCTCGGGCCCGTGCTGCTGATCCGTGGCCTGGCAGCCAACCGCCGCAAGCCCGATCTCGAGGGGCTCGCCCGCGAGACGCGCCCCGAACGATTCGTCTGGGGTGTGCTCCCGCACGCGGCCCGCACGTTCGCGACCAGCATCAGCGTGCTCCCGTCGGAACAGGCCCGCGCCGCGGCGGTCGCATACCTCTACTGCCGCATGCTCGACACGTACGAGGACCTCATCCTCGACACCTCTACGAGCATCGCCGAGATGAAGCGCTTCGCCGCCCGCTTCGACTCCCCCGTGCTCGAGCCGGCCACCCAGCTCGGTGAGGAGCTCGCGGCCGACGCCCGCGACCGCCTGTATCTCCTGTTGCTGGCGCGGTGTGGGCATGTGGATGCGATCTACACCCAGCTGGCAGCACCGGTCCGCGCCCAGATCCGCGACTTGGTCCAGGCGATGGCGGAGGGGATGTCCTGGTCGCGGGGTGCGTTCGCCCGCCAGGGCGGCGTCCTGGTGGACGAGCGGCAGGTCGAGCTCTACTGCCACGCCGTGATGGGACACCCTGCGGTTTTCGCCCTCAACCTGCTGGGCAGCCGCGAGGTCACGGGGCCGGCCCGCGACGATGCCTTCCGGGTCAGCGAGATGATTCAGCTCGCCAACGTGACCCGCGACATCGAGCGCGACCTCGAACGGGGGATCGCCTACCACCCGGCCTTGAAGCCATACCTCGGTGACTCGGCAGGCGACCCGCCTCCGCGCCTGCCGATCCGCGAAGTCCGCGAGGAGTACGTCGCGATGGCCCTCGCTCGGGCACCGGCCTACCGCCGGCTGTTCGACGGGCTCGAACTCGGCCGCGGCGCAGCGGTCCGGGCCGCCGCGGTCCTCATGCTGCTCTTCACCGACCTCCATTACCGCACCAGCGCCGCACGGATCGGGGCCCGGCCCTGGCCTGGTCCCAGCGGTCGCCTGGGGGTGGTGGCGCGTGCCCTCCCCGCCCTGGTGTCGCTGCGCTGGGCGCGGCGCACTCTGGAGCGGGTCGAGCGCGAGTTCGTGGATGCCGCTCGAGCGCTCGGATCGAGCCCGCCGGAACCCGGGGAGCGGCCCGTGAGCTGGCTCGCTGCCTAGCTCGCGCTCGCGAGGAACTCCCGCAGTTCCTGTGTAAGTTGCTCTGGAGCCTCCTCGGCCATGTGGTGACCCGAGTCGATCCGCACGCCGCGAAGGTTGGTTGCCCACGGCCTCCAGACGTCCAGGGGATCGCCGTAGAGCTGCTCCAGATCGTCGTGGATGCTCCAGCCCAAGAGCATGGGACAGGTGATGCGCCGACCGGACGCGCGATCCTCCTCGTCGTGTCGGCGGTCGATCCCCAGCCCGGCCCGGTAGTCCTCGCACATCGCATTGACCGTCGCCGGATCGTGGATGGCGCGGTGGTAGTCGTCGTAGTTCTCGGCCCCCATCAGCTCCCGGTTGGGGCGATACCACGCGTCCGGATCGGCGGAGATGACTCGGTCGGCCGGCTTCTCCGTTTGCCCGAGGAAGAACCAATGCCACCAGGCTGCGGCGAAGCCCGCATCGCAACGATCCAGCGCCTCGGCGATCGGGATCGCATCGAGGACCACGAGAGCACTGACAACGTCCGGGTAATCGAGCGCGGTGCGCGACGCGACGTAGGCACCGCGATCGTGACCGACCACCGCAAAGCGGTCGTGCCCCAGCGCCTGCATGAGACTGGTGGCGTCACCGGCCATCGCGCGCTTGGAGTACGGCTCGTGGCCCGGCGTGGTGTCGGGCTTGGATGACTGCCCGTAGCCACGTAGATCAGGGCAGACGACCGTGTAGGTGTCCGCGAGCAGCGGGGCGACCCGGTGCCAGGTGGTGTGCGTCCTCGGGTGGCCGTGCAACAGCAGGACCGGTGGGCCCACGCCGCCGTGCCGCACACGCAGCACCGCGCCACCGACATCGATTCGCTCTAGAGAAAATCCATCGAACGCCATGCGCCGACCGTAGCCTGTGCGGGGCCGACTGGCAGGACAGCTAAAATCCGACTTCGGAGCTAGGAATAATTTTGACCGAGACCTACACCGTTTGCACAGGCGCTGAGCTCGCCCACGGCGAGATGCGCCTCGTTGAGCCTGATGGGCGCAAGATCGGGGTGTTTCGGTGCGAGGACGGCTCCCTGCTCGCAGTCGAGGATCGCTGCTCCCACGACGACGGCCCACTCGCCGAGGGAGAGTTCGACGCCGCCGCCTGTACAGTGGAATGCCCCCGCCACGGATCCCTGTTCGACCTTCGAACAGGTCGCCCGAAGTCGCTGCCGGCGTACAGGCCCGTTGAGATCTTCGAGGTCCGCGAAGAGGGCGACGAAGTCAAGCTGGAGGTTTGAGCACGCTCATGGCAACACCCGAGACAGTCGCATCCGAGAAGCAGCTAACCGAGGCCGAGGCCGGCCTGAAGGAGATCGGCTCCGATTACAAGGAGCGCTTCGGCTTCTCCGACCCGGAGACGGGCTACGCCTACAAGGCGCCCAAAGGCCTCTCCCGCGAGGTCGTCGCCTCGATCTCCGAGTACAAGGACGAGCCGCAGTGGATGCGCGACTTCCGCCTCAAGGCTTACGAGCACTTCGAGCAACGCCCGACGCCGAAGTGGGGCGGCGACCTGGACCAGATCGACTTCGACGACATTCATTACTTCGTGCGCGCCTCCGATCGCAACAGCCGCGACTGGAGCGAGGTCCCGGAGGACATCAAGAACACCTTCGACCGCCTTGGCATCCCGGAGGCCGAGCGCCAGTTCCTCGCCGGCGTCGGCGCCCAGTACGAGTCCGAGGTCGTCTACCACCAGGTGAACGAGAAGCTCGAGGCCCAGGGCGTGATCTTCACCGACATGGATACGGCCCTGCGCGAGCACGAGGACCTGATCCGAGAGCACTGGGCCACGGTGATCCCGCCAAACGACAACAAGCTCGCCGCGCTGAACTCGGCCGTGTGGTCGGGCGGCTCCTTCGTCTACGTGCCGGCCGGCGTCAAGGTCGAGATGCCGCTGCAGGCCTACTTCCGCATCAACACGGAGAACATGGGTCAGTTCGAGCGCACGCTGATCATCGCCGAGGAGGGTGCCGACGTCCACTACATCGAGGGCTGCACCGCGCCGGTGTACTCCACGGATTCACTCCACTCGGCGGTCGTCGAGATCATCGCCAAGCCCTCGTCGCGAGTCCGCTACACGACGGTCCAAAACTGGTCGCAGAACGTCTTCAATCTCGTCACCAAGCGCGCGATTGCCCAGGAGAACGCCACCATGGAGTGGGTCGACTGCAACCTGGGATCGAAGCTGACGATGAAATACCCGTCGATCTACCTGCTCGGCGAGAAGGCGCACGGTGAGATCCTCTCGATCGCGTTCGCCGGCAAGGGCCAGCACCAGGACGCCGGCGGAAAGATCATTCACGCCGCGCCGAAGACCACCTCATCGATCTTCTCCAAGTCGATCTCGAAAGACGGTGGCCGCGCGACCTACCGCGGGCTCCTCGAGGTCGCGGAGGGTGCCTCGGAGGCGAAGTCGAAGGTGGTCTGCGATGCGCTGCTACTGGACGAGGACTCGCGCTCGGACACATATCCGACCATTCGCATCGACGAGAACGACGCCAACGTCGGCCACGAGGCGTCCGTCTCGAAGGTGGGCGAGGACCAGCTCTTCTACCTCCAGGCCCACGGCCTGGACGAGGAGGAGGCCTCGAAGATGATCGTGAACGGCTTCATCGAGCCGATTGCCAAGGAGCTCCCGATGGAGTACTCCGTCGAGATGAATCGCCTCATCGAGCTCCAAATGGAAGGCTCAATTGGCTAGCCCCGGCACGGCTGGCTCCGTGCGCGGCGGGTGAGCGAAAGGCACGCATGGGTAGGACGCAGGGAGCCGTAATGGCAGCGCCATTTCGGCGACCGAGGACCACGCCAGGCGCAGCCTTGCAGCCGACCGACGCGTGCGGAGGCGGCCTTGCCGGGGGCTGATGCTGGTGCGGCGGCGGCTCCAGCGGTTCAGGAACCTGACTGGCTGACCGAGGCGCGCGACGAGGCCAAGGGGCTCGCCAGCGAGCTGGAGCTCCCACATCAAAAGAGCAAGGGCTGGGAGTTCACCGACCTCTCGGGCCTCGACTTCGACGAGTTCACCGAGGGCCTCGCCACGGTCGGAGGGCTCAGGCCGAGTCCGGGTGACGTCGTGGTCGCCCCGCTCGCCGAGGCCGCGGTGTCGCACCCGGAGCTCGTGGGCGAACGGCTCGGATCGCTCGTACCTGCCAGCGACATCTTCGAGGCGCGCAACACCTCTCGCTGGCGCGACGGCATCTTCGTGTACGTCCCACGTGGCGCTCGTATGTCCGAGCCGCTCGAACTCGAGGTCTCCGGCGCCGATGGCGAGGAGATTCACTGGCGCACATTGATCGTGCTCGAGGACGGCGCGGAGGCCGAGGTCTGGGAGCGCTACGGGTCCGAGGGCGACGGCCTCTTCAACGGCGTCGTCGAGCTGGTGGTGGGTGATGGCGCGACCCTTCGCTACGTCTGCGAGCAGGAGCTCTCCAGGCGATCCTGGGTCTTCGCCACTCAGCGAGCCGAGGTCGGCCGCGACGCCATGCTCGAGTGGACGGCGCTCGGGTTCGGCTCCGCCCGCGGCAAGGTTCGGATGGAGACCAAGCTCGCGGGCCAAGGCTCCTCGGCCAGAGTCACGGGAGCCTATGCAGGCGCCGGCACCCAGCATCTCGACTACGACACGACGCAGGAGCACGCCGGCGCCCACACGTTCTCCGACCTCTCCTTCCGCGGGGTGCTCACCGACAGCTCCACTGCCGTCTGGCGCGGGATGATCAAAGTCGACCCCGGCGCCCAACAGACCGATGCCTTTCAGGAGAGCCGCAATCTGCTGCTCTCGAAGGAGGCCCATGCCGACGCGATCCCGGGTCTTGAGATCGAGGCCGACGATGTCCGCTGCACCCACGCGGCGGCCGTAGCGCAGCTCGACCCCGAGCAGCTCTATTACCTGCGCTCGCGCGGCATGTCGCTGGCCTCTGCGCAGCGCCTCGTCGTGGAGGGCTTCGTCGGCGAGCTCGTTGAGCGCATTCCCGCGGGCCCCGGCAGGGAGCGACTCGCGGCGACGCTCGAACGGCGTCTCGCCGAGCTTCTCGACGCGTAGGCGTTAGCGCGAGGGTCCGCCACCGCCGCGCCGTTCGCGGCGCGACCGGACCAGCGTCATCACGACGGAACCCAGCACGATGATCACCGGGACCGCGTAAAGGACGTACGTCCACCAGTGACCGAGGTGGGCGAGGGGCAGGGCGATCGCGATCAGGCCGCTCATGAGTTCGCCTGAGAGAGCAGGAACAAGCCAAGCGTGGTGAAGCCGACCATCATCGCCAGCATCCAGTACTGCGAGCGGGCGGCCAAGCGCTGGTCGGCATAGACGCGAAGCGCCCGGTCGTGGCCGATCACGAGCGCGATCACGTGACCTATCGCCAGCGCCGCGACTTGGATGTACCAGACCGTGTTCGAGCCGATCACGTTGTAGTCGATACCCGAGCCAGCGGTCCCGAACAGGTTCGATCGGTCGCCCAGGGGGTCAGAGAGCAGGTACCCGAACTGGGCCTGCTCCAGGTAGATGAAGAACGTGAAGTAATGCGCAATCAAGTAGGCCAGTGCGATCGGGATGAAGCTGTGGGCGAACAGGCGCGCCACGCCGACAAGGCCGCGTGAGTGAAGCCCGCCCACGCTGCGCATTCCGGCGATGCCCGCGAAGAAGAAGCCGCTCACGATCGCCACCGTGATCGCCATGAACAACGAGTTCGCGATCCGCACGGAGGTCAGGGGGCCGAGCCCGGCGAGGCTGTCCTCAAGCGATGAGATCGGTTCGCTCCAAAGGCTCTCCGCGGCCCCGTCGAAGGCCGTCACGCCGATCACGAGCAGAACCAGAGCGGTCGACCCGGGGACCTCAGCCCAGCCGGTGGTGCCGCTCAGCCATCTGCGCACCCCGAGTCTGCCCGCGCGAACCTCGAGCGGAGAGAGGCGGGAGAACATGTTGAGGTAGACGGAGAAGGCCTCACCGCGTCCCAGCCACTGGTCGATCCCGAACAGCGCCATGCCAACGAACGTCCAGCCCGTGTAGATCAGGGTCGCGATGCCCACGCTGTGCGGAGTGAGGCCCACCGCCTGAAAGCCGCTCAGGGCGAAGACGAGCTCGAACCAGGCGAAGGCGGCGATGCCGATCACCGCGGGCCAGCGACCCCACCGTTCGGGATAGCTGAGCGGCGGCGGGGCCGCCTGGCCCGCTACCAGCCTGAACGCTCCTGCCACCACCCTCGCGATCGCCCGCCAGGGGTTGAACGCCCGGAAGACGTCTCCGAACAGCGCGCTCGCGATCAGCATCCCCAGCCAGAACGTTGCGAAGACGAATGTGACCGCGAAGTTGCGGTCGGGTGATTCCGTTCCGTAGAGCGCCGCATAGACGACGAATCCGAGCAGGAAGGCGCCGACCGCGCCGGCGAGAAAGCCCGTGACCCGGTTGACGATGACGCCCGAGAGCCAGCCCGGGGCGGGGCGCCAGCGCTCCTCCTCGAAGCGCGGGCGCTGCCAGCCCAGCACGAGCAGCACGAACGAGGCGACGAGCACCAGCGCCACCGCCCAGACGAACACCCACTCGTCGATCGGCAAGTCCTGCTTGCCGACCAGGGGGACGTGTGCGAGTGGGGTCAACCTGGCGCCACCGTGACCTCGCCGATCGGCTCCGCGGTCTCGTGATCCTCGAGCTCGAAGACGCCCTCAATGTCAGCCGCGAGGTCGAACGTGGTCTCGCCTCCCGCGGCGACGCTCTGCTCAACGTCATATCCGTGGAGGTGGAATTCGGCGTCCTGATCAGAGGTGATCTTGAACAGCATCCGCTCGCCCGCGACGAACTCCAGCTCCTGGACTCCGCCCACCGGGGCACCGCCCTTCACCTCGATCGTCGGGACTTCCGGCTTCGGGTCCGGCTTCTCCTTTTGTTTCTCCTTCTTCTCCTTGTCGGGATCCCTGGGCTCTTGCTGCTGGGTCGTGGTTGCGACGGACGCCGTCGTGGGCGTCTTCGCCTTGTCGTTGCTGAGGACTAAGAACAGCCCCACCAACGCCGCGATCGCGACCGCGACCACGGCGATTCGTGCTCCATTCGATTGCATGCTTGGTCGACTCCTCTCAAGGCGCAGCGGAACTTCCGCGGCACGGTTCCGGCCGGCGCCCATCGGCGCGGCCGCAGGTCAGGCGAGCGAGTGGACCGGCGGTGGCCTGCGGGCGAGGCCGAAGGCAAGAGGGGAGGCGGCGAGCGGACGCCGCGCGGGCCCGGGCAGAGGACGTCGGCGACGCCGCAGCCGGCGGCTGGGCCGAGCGCGAGGTTCGGTGGCCACGGCGAGAGCCGTCGCGCCGCGTTCCAGCACGAGCTCGACGAGGACGGCTGCGGCACCGAACCAAAGGGCGAGGGGAACCGCGATCCAGGCGCCACCGCCAGCGATGGCGGCGAGGCCCGCAGGATGTCCGGCGGCGATAGCGCCCTCGGTCAGCTCCTGCGCGCAGAAGACGACGAGCAGGGCGCCGGCATAGAGCACCCACCGCTTCCGCGCCGAGCGTGGCGAGCCGCCTGCCGAGGTCCAGCCCCCGGCCCCGCGCAGCAGGATCGCCGCGAGGATCGCGGTTGCGAGCGCGACGACGACCGGCAGCGTCGTCGCCAGGTACGCGTGCCCGTCGCGATGAACGGCGTCCCCCCCAGCCTCGCCGTAGGCGATCAGGTAGCGAAGCTGGTGAACGCCGAGCGCGCCCAGGGAAAGGAGCGCGGCCGAGCGAGCGAGGGCGGCGGCGGAACGCCAGCGGCTCAACGATCCTCCTGCTCGATCTGAGGTGCGTCGACCGTCTCCTCGCTGAAGACGAAGACGAAGACGGCGAGGATCGCGATCCCGATCACGATGCCGAGGATGATCCCGAGCACGCGGTCGCGCCAGGGATTCATGTCCACGCGTGGCGTCGTGGGATCACCCGCCAAGCTTACGCGGGCTTCTCAGGCTCAGCTTAAGTTCGGCTCAGACGCCGTCAAGCAGGCGCCAGTTGGCGCGAAATGCGTCCTCGGCGGCGGCAACCACACGATCGTCGTCGCCATCGGATGCCAGCTTCGCGATCAGCTCGCGCGCCTCGTCGGCGTGCTCGACGTCGCGATGCTCGTGGATCCGGAAGTAGGCGGTTCCTGCTCCGTCGCCGAACCCGTACCGCTCGACGAGACCCTCGCGCTTGGTGCGCGAGACGGCCGGCTGCCCGCTCTCGATCGCGTAGAGCCTCGCGAGCGTCTCGAGCTCATCGTCGCCAGCCGTCCAGGCAGCCACGCATGCGGACGTCTCCGGGGTGGCGGGGTCGGACGCGTCGCCGGCGGCGGCCTCAACAAAGCCGTCCCAGAGGCGGACGTGACCACGCTCTTCGGCAGCGTGGCGGCGCAGCTCATCGTGCTCGGGAAGAGCATCGGCGACCGTGTCGCTCATCGTCGCGATCGCTTCGACAGCGTGGCGGTACTGGCCGGAATAGCGGGAGAGCTCGTCGGCGGTCAGCTCGCCGGCGCTCCAGCGCTGGTAGAAGGGATGGCGCAGGACGTCCCAGCGCTCGCGGCTCAACTCGATTCGCTCCCAGATGCTCTTGCTCAACTTCCCCTCCTGATCGATGGCTTGCCCCCAGAATATCCGGAAACGCTGATGCGTCCCGAGCGGGCCGACATCGCAGCGCCGGCGCTACCCCCTCGCGTGCGCTGGCTGGGGGGCGAGCCGGCGGCGATGGCCGAGCTCGTGGCGGCGGGACCAGTGCTCGTGCACTTCTTCGACGTCGCCCAGCTGAACAGCGTGCGGGCGCTGCCCTACGTGCGCGGCTGGCACGAGCGATATCGCGACGCGGGGCTCACTGTGCTCGGCATCCACTCGCCCAGGTTTCCGTTCACGAAGACCGTGGATGTGCTCGCGCCGAGCATCGAGCGACTGGGCATCGACTACGCGGTCGCCCAAGACTCCGCCTACGCGATCTGGCACGACTACGGCGTGAAGGGTTGGCCTTCGCTCTTTCTCTGGAACCCGTCTGGCGCTCTTTGCTGGTTTCACTATGGAGAGGGCGAGTACGCGGCGACCGAGGAAGCGATCAGGGAGGAACTGCAGGCGGCCGATCCAACCCGCGAGCTCCCGGAGCCGATGGAGCCGCTCCGGGCGACCGATGCGCCCGGCGCCCTCGTTGCGACTCCCAGCGCAGAGGTGTTCCCGGGCGGCGGGCCGGCGGAGCCGTGGGTGATGGCGGCGCAGGACGATGCGGTGGAGCTCGACTACTCGGCCGGGGGGGTCCATGCGGCGGTGGATGGAGCCGGTGCGGTCTCCGTCACCGTCGATGGTGGGACCGAGGTTGAGATTGCGGTGAAGGAGGCTGGGCTCGTGGCGTTGGTCGAGCATCCTCGGCACGAGTCGCACAGGCTGCGGCTCCGGGCCTCAGCTGGCGTATCGGTCTACTCCATCGCCTTCGCCGCCGGGATGCCGTAGGGATTGGCGCTTTCTTCTCGCATACCGCGAAGAAGACGCCGTGGGAGGGTGCGGCTAGGTCAGGCCGACGTACCAGAGGCCGAATGCGAGGCCGAAGACCCCGAGAACCGGGATCAGGACCCGCCTGTACAGCGGCTCGATCACTGGACGCGTGAGGACCCAGGCGAAGAGGCCCGTGAGCGCTGCCATCGAGGCGATCGACATCGGAGCGAAGACCGCGAGCGCCGCGGCGGCCTCGAGTCTCGTGGGGAGCGCCGCGATCAGAAGCAACACCACGGCGCCGGTGCCGGCCAGGCCGTGAATTAGGCCGATCCCGAACGCCTGCTGCGGCGTGCGTACCTGGCTGTGGTTGTGGGGTCCGCTCCCGTCGTGAAGGTGGCGGTGCGAGCCGTCGCTTCCGGCGGGCGCGGGCTCGTCGTGGCGATGGGGGTCGAGGCGATAGTCGCCGCGCACCCACTTCCAGAGGACCCGGGCGGCCAGCGCGAGAATGACCACGCCGACTGCCTTCTCCGCGCCGCTTTCGAGCCAAGCCGGCAGCTCCGACTTGAAGGCGATCAGGGGAAGCCCGATGGCCAGGAGCATGGCTGCGTGGCCCAGTCCCCACCAAGCTCCGAGCTTGACCGCACGGCGTGAGTCCGCGTCGTCGGAGGCGACCAGCGAGGTCACGGCCACGAGGTGGTCGGGGTCCGAGGCGTGACGGAGGCCCAGGACGATGGCCAGGCCCAGAGCGACGAGCAGCGGAGCGCCCTCGAACAGGCCGGTGAGCCATTCGTCGGCGTGTTCGACCGGTGTGAAGAGGGACTCGAAGCTCAAGATGGTCTCTCCTGGTCGCATTTGCCGCAGAGGCCTGAGATCGGGAAGTGCTTGAAGGAAGCGTCGAAGCCGAAGCGCGAGCGCAACGAGCGGCGCAGCGGGCCCAGCTCGGCCTGGCTCAGCGCCTCGCGGCTACCGCACACCTCGCACAGGAGGTACGCGGGAGCGATCTGCCCGGCGAGGGCGTAGAGCGCCGGGCCGTGGCCGAGGTGGATGTGGCGAACCAGCCCGATTCGCTCGAGCTCGTCGAGATTGCGATACACGGACGCGACGTCGCCACCGCCGCCCCGGCCGTGCAGGTCCTGTGCGATCTCCTCGGCGCTTGCGGGTCCGTCGGCGGCGAACAGGGCCTCGACCAGCAACCGGCGCGCGGCCGATGCCCGCATCCCCTGAGCTCTGATCGCCTCGATCGCGCCGTCTGCGTCAGCGGCGTCAAGGGTGGGAGTTGGGTGCGTATCGGGCATCTTCCGAGCAGATCGAGAAGGTCGTTATTGCAAGTGATTTGCAACTGTATACGGAGGGCATCGGAGGACGGATCACCGGAGAATTCCGACCGTTGCGGGCTGATTTGAGGCAATCCGCACATTTGGTAGGTTGCGGGCTCCGGGGGAGATCGAACGAGAGGACATACACCGCCCGTGTGCCTGGCGATCCCAGGACAGATTCTTGAGGTTGTCGACGAGGACAACCGGCTCGCCCGCGTCGACGTCGCCGGCGTCAAGCGCAACGTGAACATCGGCCTCCTGGACGAGGAGGCGGACGGGGTGGGAGAAGGCGACTGGGTCTTGATCCACGTGGGCTTCGCCCTCTCCAAGGTCGATGAGGAAGAGGCCATCGCCACTCGGCGAATGCTCGAGGGGATGGGCGCCGACTACGAGGCCGAGCTCGAAGAGCTGAAGGCGAGCGTCATCGAGTGACCTTCGCGCAGCCAGAGCTTCGGGTCTCCGACGAGCCGCTTTGCGACCCGAACGATGGCTGCATCACGTGCGGGGACGTGGCCGAGGAGATGCGCGTCCTGCGGATCGACGCCGATCGGGAGCTGGCGCTCTGCGCCGACCCCGCCGGCGATCACCACACAGTCGAGATCGCGCTGGTCCAGCCGGTGGCCGAGGCAGACACGGTCCTCGTGCACGCCGGAACCGCGATCACGAACCTGGGTGGTGCCTCTTGAGGTTCGTCGACGAGTTCCGCGATGCAGAGCTCGGGAGAGTCGTCGCCGGAGAGATCGTCGCCGCGGTCGAGCCTGGTCGCACCTACAAGTTCATGGAGGTCTGCGGCGGCCACACCCACTCGATCTACAAGTACGCGATCGACGACATCCTTCCCGACGAGGTCGAGCTCGTCCACGGCCCTGGCTGCCCCGTCTGCGTCATGCCGATGGGCCGCATCGACGACGGCATCGCGCTGGCGCACGAGAAGGACGTCATCTTCACGTGCTTCGGCGACATGATGCGGGTCCCGGGCTCGGACGGCAGCTTCACCGACGCCAAGGCCCGCGGCGCCGACATCCGCATGGTCTACTCGCCGCTCGATGCCCTGCGGCTCGCGAAGCAGAACCCCGATCGCACGGTGGTCTTCTTCGCGATCGGATTCGAGACGACCGCCCCCTCCACCGCGCTGACGCTGAAGCGGGCGAAGGCCGAGGGCGTCACCAACTTCCTCTGCATGTGCAACCACGTGACGATCGTCCCGCCGCTGCGCGCATTGCTCGATTCGCCCGACCTCCGGCTCGACGGCTTCATCGGCCCCGGCCACGTCTCCACCGTCGTCGGCGTGCGCCCATTCGAGTTCATCCCCGCCGACTACGGGCGCCCGCTCGTGACCGCAGGCTTCGAGCCGCTCGACATCCTCCAGGCGATTCACATGATCCTGAGGCAGCTCGGCTCGGACCGCTGCGAGGTCGAGAACCAGTACAAGCGCGTCGTCCCGTACGAGGGCAACCCGGCCGCGCTCAAGGTCATGTCGGAGGTCTTCGAGCTGCGCCCCCATTTCGAGTGGCGCGGGCTCGGCTTCATCTCCCAGAGCGCGCTGAAGCTCTCAGATGCCTACGCGGACTTCGACGCCGAGCTGCACTACAGCGTTCCCGGCGTGCGCGTGGCCGACCCCAAGGCGTGCCAGTGCGGTGAGGTGCTGAAGGGCGTGATCAAGCCATGGGAGTGCAAGGTGTTCGGAACGGCCTGCACGCCGGAGCATGCGATCGGGACCTGCATGGTCTCCCCCGAGGGCGCGTGCGCCGCCTACTACAACTACGGGCGCTACGCACGCGAGAAGGAGGTTGTGTGACACCTCCCGAGACCAGAGCTCCCGATCGCGAGCAGCGCATCCTCGAGATCATCGAGACCGCCCGCGCGAAGCGGCCGAGGTTCAAGGACGACCAGGTCACGATGGCCCACGGTGCCGGCGGCAAGGCGACCCAGACCCTGATCGAGGGCCTGCTCGCCCCGGCCTTCGCGAACGAGGCGCTCGACGAGCTCGCGGATGCCGGCACCGTTGACGTCGCCGGAACCGCGGTCTCTCTGACCACTGACACCTTCGTCGTCAAGCCGATCCGCTTCCCCGGGGGGTCGATCGGGGAGCTGGCGGTAAACGGCACCGTCAACGATCTTGCCGTCGCCGGGGCGAAGCCGCTGGCGATCAGCGTCGCGCTGGTCCTCGAGGAGGGCCTCGACGCAGACGCACTCCGTGGGGAGGTGGAGGCGATCGCCGCGGCGGCGGCGGAGGCCGGTGTCGCCGTGATCACGGGCGATACCAAGGTGGTCGAGCGCGGCCACGCCGACTCGATGTACATCTGCACAAGCGGCGTCGGACAGCGCGACGACCGCGCGGACCTCTCGCCCTCGGCGCTCACGCCCGGCGACCGCGTGCTCGTGTCCGGGCCGATCGGCGAGCATGGCACGGCGATCATGCTCGCCCGGGGTGAGCTCGGGCTGGAGTCCGAGATCGAGTCCGATACGCGTTCACTGTGGCCGGCGGCCGATGCCCTGCTCGATGCCGTGGGGCCGGAGCTGCGCTGCATGCGCGACGCGACTCGCGGCGGAGTTGCCTCGGTGCTGAACGAGCTCGCGCGCGCTTCGCGCGTTTCGGTTCTCGTCCGCGAGGCGGACGTGCCGGTCTCGCCGGAGGTCACGGGGGCTGCGGAGCTGCTCGGCATCGACCCGATGTACGTGGCGAACGAGGGCGTCCTCGTCGCGATCGTCGCCCCCGAGAAGGCCGACGACGCGCTCGCCGCGCTGCGCCAGGCGCCGGGATGCGATGCGGCCGTCGAGGTCGGCGAGGTCGGCGCTGAGCCGCCGGCGATGGTGCTCGTGGAAACCGCGTTCGGGGGGCGCCGCGTGATGGACCTCCTCGCCGGAGACCCGCTGCCGAGGATCTGCTGATGGATGTAACCCAAGACAGGAGAGGTACGACATGGCCGTAGTTGCTGAGTTCACGCCGAATCAGAAGGAGACGGAGGCCGTTGAGGCACATGTGATCTGGATGACGACCGGTCTCTCCTGTGACGGCGACTCGGTCGCGATGACCTCTGCCGTGAACCCCTCACTCGAGGACATCATCACCCAGTCGATCCCGGGAATGCCGAAGGTGATCGTTCACAACCCGGTGCTGGCCTACGAGAACGGGCCCGACTTCATCGAGTGGTGGTGGAAGGCCGAGCGCGGCGAGATCGACCCGTTCGTGCTCTGCGTCGAGGGCTCGATCCCCAACGAGGAGCTCTCCGGCGACGGCTACTGGGCCGCGATCGGCGACGATCCGGAGACCGGCCAGCCGATCACTACGAGCGAATGGCTCGATCGCCTTGCCCCCAAGGCGGCCGCGGTCGTCGCGATCGGGACCTGTGCCACCTACGGCGGCATCCCGGCGATGAAGAACAACCCCACGGGGGCCATGGGAGTGGCCGACCACCTCGGCTGGAAGTGGAAGTCAAGCGCCGGCCTCCCGGTGGTGAACATCCCCGGCTGCCCGGCGCAGCCCGACAACATGACCGAGGTGCTGCTCTACCTGGCGCTGCACCTGGCGGGCCTGGCCCCGGTCCCCGACCTGGACGAGCTCGGCCGCCCGCGCTGGCTCTTCGGCCGCACGGTACGCGAGGGCTGCAACCGCGCCGGCTTCGTCGAGGAGGGTCAGTTCGCGACGCAGTACGGCGACGACCCGCGCTGCCTCGTGAAGCTGGGCTGCAAGGGGCCGGTCGTGAAGTGCAACGTCCCGGTTCGCGGCTGGGTCGACGGCTACGGGGGCTGCCCCAACGTAGGCGGCATCTGCATGGCCTGCACGATGCCGGGCTTCCCCGACAAGTTCATGCCGTTCATGGAGCCCGACGCCGCCGGCAAGGCGGCCGCGAACTTCGAGCGCTTCTCACTCGGGCCGATCCTGAAGTTCTTCCGCAACCGCAACATCAAGAACAAGTACGACGTCGAGCCGGAGTGGCGCAAGCCGGGCAAGCAGATCCTGACGGGCTACCAGTCCCGCGGGGAGGGCTACACGCCGCCCGGCAGCTGAGCCGCAAGCGAGAGAGCCGAACCAGACTTTTCACTGAGAGACCAACAGGAGGAGACAGCACATGGCGACCACCGAGACCCCCCGGGGCGACCAGAAGGTCATGGTCAAGGAGATGTCGTGGGACCCGATCACGCGGATCGTGGGCTCACTCGGCATCCATACCGAGATCGACTTCTCGAACCGCGAGGTCTTGAAGTGCTACTCGACCTCGATGATCTTCCGCGGGTTCGACATCTTCATGAAGGGGATCGATCCGCGCGACGCGCACTTCATCACCAGCCGTATCTGCGGCATCTGCGGTGACAACCACTGCACGTGCTCGTGCCTCAACCAGAACATGGCGTACGGCGTGAAGATGCCGCCGCTGGGCGAGCTCGCGTTCAACCTCGCGGAGACGGCCGACTTCATGTTCGACCACGCGATCTTCAACGACTGCATGTGCAACGTGGACTTCTGCGAGCAAATGGTGAAGGAGACGAACCCGAGCCTGCTCCAAAAGGCGGAGTCGACAGCTGCCCCGCACGGGGACATCCACGGCTACAAGACGATCGCCGACATCATGCGGTCGCTGAACCCGTTCACCGGCGAGTTCTACCTCGAGACCCTGCAGGTCGCACGCTACACGCGCGAGATGTACTGCCTGTTCGGCGGGCGCCACACACACCCCTCGACGATCATGCCGGGAGGCTGCAGCGCTCACATCACGCACCAGACCTGCACCGACTACTACGTGCGCCTGATGCGCTACATCGACTACGTGAAGCGCAGCGTGCCGATGCACGACGACCTCTACGACTTCTTCCTCCAGGAGTTGCCGGGGTACGACATGGTCGGCTACCGCGAGACGAACCTCGTCAACTGGGGAGCCTTCGACGACCCGGATTACGCGGACTCGTCCTACGAGAACATGAACGAGTGGGGCAACAAGCGCTACATCACCCCCGGCGTGGTGGTGGGGGGCGAGCTGCTCTCGACGGACCTGGTCGAGATCAACCTGATGATCAGGATCCTGCTCGGCTCTTCGTACTTCGACGACTGGACCGAGAGCCAGGAGCCGTTCGTGACGAAGGACCCGCTCGGCAACGACGTCGATCCGCGCCACCCTTGGAACAAGGTGACGCTGCCGAGGCCTCAGGCGCGCGACTTCACGGACAAGTACTCGTGGGTCGTCTCGCCGCGGATGTACGACAAGCGCACGGACACCTACGTCTGCTGCGACACCGGCGGCGGCCCCTTCGCCCGTCAGTGGTGCACGGCGAAGGCCGGCCTCGTCGACTTCGGCTACGCGAAGGCGACGGGCGAATCGATCCAGATGGTGCTCCCCCGCACCGCCAACTCCCCGGAGGTGGAGTTGGAGTGGAAGATCCCCGAGAAGTCAAACGCGATCGAGCGCGACCGGGCCCGGACGTATCACCAGGCCTACTCCGCGCTGATCGGGCTCCACAACCTGGAACGGGCGCTCGTCGAGGTCCGCGCCGGACGCACGAAGTCCTGGCAGGACTTCACCGTCCCCGATCAGGCCGTGAGCGTGGGCTTCCACGAGGCGGCTCGCGGAGTGCTCTCGCACCACATGGTCATCGAGGGCGGCAAGATCGCCAATTACCAGCCATATCCGCCGACCCCGTGGAACGCCAGCGTGCGTGACTTCTATGGCACTCCGGGCCCCTACGAGGACGCGGTGCAGAACACCCCGATCTTCGAGGAGAACGGGCCGGAGAACTTCAAGGGCGTCGACATCATGCGGGCCGTGCGCAGCTTCGACCCGTGTCTGCCCTGCGGAGTCCACATGTACGGCGGCTCGGGCAACGTGCGCAAGGTCATGCACACGCCCACCGGGATGTGCTGACCGCGGACGCAAACGGAGGTCCCGAGGGCGGGGCGGGTCAAGGGGCCGCCTCGCCCGAGGAGCTTGTAGCGCGCGTCCAGGATCTCACCGAGCGGCTGGGTGAGATTTCCGATCCGGCCGCGCGACAGAGCGCCGAGGAGCTGATCTCCGCCATCCTCGAGCTCTACGGCGAGGGGATGGAGAGGATCTTCGGCGCGATCGCGGCCGCCGGCGACGAGGCCGCAGGGATTCGCGAGCAGTTGACGGGCGACGGCATCGTCGCAAGCCTCCTGCTGATCCACGACCTCTACCCCATCCCCTTGGAGGAGCGGGTCCAAGAGGCGTTGGAATCGGTGCGGCCGTACATGGAGTCGCATGGGGGCAACGTCGAGCTGCTCGAGGTCGCTGACGGCAGCGCCCGAATCAAGCTCGAGGGAAGCTGCAAGACCTGCCCGGCGTCGGCCTCCACGCTCGAGCTCGCCATCAAGCAGGCCCTCGATGAGGCAGCTCCCGATCTCGAATCCCTGATCGTCGAGGGCGCAGACGGCATGCCTCCGCCAGCGGTCTCGGGAAGCGCCACCGAGCTTCCGGTGCTTCAGGTCGCGCCGGGCTCGCCCGATGCGGAACCGAGCTGGTTCGCGCTCGCGGGCACCGAGCGGATCGCCGAAGGATCGGTCGAGGGCTCCGAGGTCGCCGGCGTGCCGCTCATCGTCGCGCGCGTGGAGGGAGGGCTGCTCGCCTACCGCGACGCCTGCGCGAACTGCTCCGGTCCCCTCAACGAGGGCGAGCTCGCCGAGGGAGTGCTGACCTGCCCGGGGTGCGGACGCAACTACCACCTGCCACGGGCCGGCCGCTCCCTCGACGACGAGCGGCTTCAGCTGGAGCCGGTCCCGCTCCTCGGCGGTCCCGAGGGCATCCGCGTGGCGCTGGCCGCATGAGCGAGACGCCAACGCGAGGGGCGTCCGGCAACGGACGCGAAGCCTTGACCCGGATAACCGAGGCACGTCGCCGGGCTGATCTCGTCTCCGGCCTCCGCAAGCTGCAGAAGCCCTCGATCGGGAGCAATGGTGGCCGCACGATTCCGACCCCCGGAGCCACCGCGGCCGGCGCCGAGCTGATCGAGCACTGCGACCTGTGCGGGAAGGAGCTCGAGCCTGACCACCGCCACCTGCTGAAGCTCTCCGAGCGCCAGATCCTGTGCGCGTGCGAGAGCTGCGTCGCGCTGCGCTCGGGCGACCCCGATCTGCGACCGACCGGGACGCGGGTCGTCTGGCTCGGCGACTTCGAGCTCTCCGACGAGCTGTGGGCGTCGTTTCAGATCCCCATCGGGCTTGCGTTCTTCATGGATTCCACGACCGCCGGCGGCGTCGTCGCCTTCTACCCCAGCCCGGGCGGCTCGATGGAGTCCGAGCTCGATCTGGACGCGTGGACGCAGCTTCGCAGGGCCAACCCAGTGCTCGCGAGCCTCGAGCCCGATGGGGAGGCACTGCTCATCAACAGAATCTCGGATCCGCCGCAGCACGCGATCGTCCCCATCGACGAGTGCTACAAGCTCGTGGGCATGATCAAGGCCGGTTGGGAGGGGATCTCGGGAGGCAGGGGCCCGGAGGAGGCGATCGACGCCTTCTTCGCCGAGCTGCGGACCCGCGCAGAGGACTCATGAGCACGCCAGAGGGCAACGGCACGCCGGAGGAGCCCGGCGACGTCGCCACCGCCGCCACCGCGAGCGGTCCCGTTCCGGAGTTCACCGTGGTGGACGCGGCGCCCGTAGCACGCTCGGCCTCACCCACGGTCGCCTTCACGCTCGAGGTCGCCGAATCGACGGGCCTCGACATCTACACCGTGGCGCTCACGGCGCTGATCGAGATCGAGCCGTCAAAGCGGACGTACGGCGACTCCGAGCGCGAGCGCCTCGTGGAGCTCTTCGGTGCGCCCGAGCGCTGGGCTTCCACCACCAGCCCGCTGCGCTGGACTCAGGCGGACGTCCTCGTCCCGTCGTTCAAGGACTCGGCAAGTTTCCAGATCAAGGTTCCCTGCACGTATGACCTCGAGGTGGCCGCGACGAAGTACTTCGGTGGGCTCGAGCGAGGCGTCGCTCCGCTTCGCTTCCACTTCAACGGAACGATCTTCTACGCGGACGCGAATGGCGCGATGCAACTCGTGCAGGTGCCCTGGGACTGCACGACCCGGTTTCCGATGCCGGTGGCCACCTGGCGCAGGATGATCGACGAGCACTACCCGTTCCGGGGATGGATTCCGCTCCACAAGGAGACCATCGACCGCCTCGCCGAACTCAAGGCGGAGCGGGCACTCACCACGTTCGACGCCACCGTGGCGGGGCTCCTCGATGAGCAGAAGGAGACTTCCCCCGCAGAGGGGCTGCGGGACGAGGAAAAGGGAGAAGCGCCGGAATGAACCCGGCCGCAGAGGTCCTCGCCCAGTCCCTGCTCTATGAGGGCTACGCGCTCTATCCCTACACGCCTGAGTCCACCAAGAACGCGACGCCCACCCCGTTCGGCATCGCCTACCCGCCCGCCTACGCCAAGGCCAACCCGCACGCCTTCGACCACGCGCAGATCGAATGCCTGCTGCTCGCCCCGGACGAGGCGCGGATCGGGTCCCGCATCCTGTTCCTCCAGGCTGCCGGTCAGCGCCACCAGGCCGATGAACGCGCGGTCGACCTGCCCGCTGCATCCCTCGGCGAGTTGCGCGAGTCCTCCGTCGAGGTGGCCTTCAACTTCTCCGGCGAGGCGGGCATTCGCGTCTCCGGGCGCTCGGGGCTGAGCGCGAGGCCTTTGGCCGGCCGCCTTTGGCGGCTGAAGCTCAGAGTCGAGAACGAGAGCCCGCTCGGCTCGGATGAGGACGCTGCGAAGCTCGATCGCGGCGATGCCCTGAGGCGCTCGCTGCTCTCGCTGCAGCTCCTGCTCGAGACCTCCGCCGGGAGGTTCGTATCGCCGCTCGACCGCAAGGGCGAATTCGGGGAGATGGTCGATGCCTGCGAGCAGGTGAACGCCTGGCCCGTGCTGGCGGCCCCCGGCGACGACGCCGTCCTGGGCGCGCCGATCATCCTGCCGGACCACCCGCAGGTCGCGCCGGAGAGCCGCGTTGACCTGTTCGACAACACCGAGATCGAGGAGGCGCTGCTGCTGCACGTGCACGCGCTCTCGGACTCCGAGCGCGACGCGATCGGCACCCAGGATCCGGCCGTTCGCGAGATGGTGGATCGAGCGCTCGCAACCACGCCCGATGAGATCATGAATCTCCATGGCCGCCTCGAGCACGTCCCACCGCAGGAGGGCCATCCGATGGCGGGCGAGGCTGAGATCTCCGCGGGCGGCAGGACCTTCCGCAAGGGCGAGAAGGTGCTCCTGCGGCCCGGAACCGAGCGCGACGTCTACGACCGCATGCTGGACGGAAGGCTGGCCACGATCGAGCGGCTCTACGTCGACTACGAGGGCACCCCGCACGTCGGCGTGACCGTGGACGACGACGCGGCCCAGCAGCTCTTCCGCGAGACGGGCCGCTACCTCTACTTCAAGGCCGACGAGCTGGAGTCGGCCGAGGCGTGAGCCGCGAGCGCGACATCCCGATCCTCGTCGCCGGTGTGGGCAACGCCTGGATGAAGGACGACGCCTTCGGCGGCGAGGTGGTGAAGCGGCTTGGCCAGCGCGAGCTGCCGCCCGGGGTCACGGTGCTCGACTTCGGCACCGGCGGCCTCGACCTCGCCTACGAGGTGATGCGTGGGTACGGCGCCCTGATCCTGATCGACGTCTCGCGGCAAGGGGGCGACGCCGGGACGCTCTACGTGATGGATCCGGACCCGGAGGAGATCAAGCCGATCGACGACGGGGAGGCGGTCAATCCGCATGGGATGGATCCGCTTACCACGCTTCGGTTCGTAAAGACGGTCGGGGGCTGGCCCGGCAAGGTCACGATCGTCGCCTGCGAGCCCGCCGCCGTCGAGGAGATGGGACTCGGGCTCTCCCCGGAGGTCGAGGCGGCGATCGAGGGGGCCGTCCAGCTCGTCCTCGAGACGGTGGATGAGCTGCGCGCGGGCGCCAGCTACGAGGGGGCCGAGGAGCGTGCATGAGCTCTCCGTCTCGCAGGCGATAGTCGATACGGCCACGCGGCACGCGGGTGGACGCCGAGTGGCGCTGGTGACCCTGCAGCTGGGCACCATGCGGCAGGTCGTGCGCGAGTCGCTCGAGTTCTATTTCGAGATCGTCTCCCGGGACACCCTGTGCGAGGGGGCTCAGCTCGAGGTCGAGACGGTGCCCGCACGCCTGCGCTGTCCCGATTGCGCGCGGGAATGGGATCCGGCGCCCGCCCCGCTCGCCACCCATCCCGAGGCGGCGGGCATACCGGAGCTTCCGACATTCCGCTGCCCGGATTGCAGGACCCCGGGCGAGGTCGAGGCCGGCGGCGAGCTGGAGGTAGAGTCGATCGAGGTCGAGGATGCCGCTGAGGGAGCCTCAGCTCCGATCGGGTAGTAGGTGAGGAGCGACCACATGCACCGCACGAAGATCAAGGTCACCGAGGACGCGCTCGACGCGAACGAGACCATCGCGCGGGCGAATCGCGACGACTTCGATCGCGCGGGCGTTCGGGTCGTGAACTTGATGAGCGCGCCCGGGGCCGGGAAGACGAGCCTGCTCGAGCGCGCCCTCGAGGGGCTTTCCTCGCCGCGGGTCGGCGTGCTCGAGGGTGACGTCCAGGGAACCATGGACGCCGATCGCATCGCCGCCCTGCACGTGCCGGTGACACAGCTCAACACCGACTCCGGCTTCGGCGGCGAGTGCCATCTCGACGCGAACATGGTGCGCTCGGCGCTACCGGAGCTAACGCTCGACGACATCGACCTGCTCATCGTCGAAAACGTCGGCAACCTCGTGTGCCCAGCCGAGTTTCGGATCGGCGAGGACGTGAGGGCGATGGTCTCCTCCGTCACCGAGGGCGAGGAGAAGCCACTCAAGTACCCCCTCATGTTCCGCGCTTGCGAGATGGTCGTGATCAACAAGATCGACCTGCTCCCGCACCTCGACTTCGACGTCGATCGGTTCATCGCCAACCTCGACACGGTCAACCCCGGCGCAGAGCACATGCTCGTCTCCGCCAAGACGGGCGAGGGCCTTGACCGCTGGCGCGAGTGGCTGACGGGCGTGCCCGCGCGCGCCGGGGCCGCGGCCTGAGGGCTCAGCCGTGACCGGGATCGCCCGGACGCAGACGCTGGCACAGCGGGTCGAGGAGTTGACACGCCGGCGCTCGGAGGCCAACCGCGACTTCTTCGCCGCGGAAGCCGAGCGACTCGCACACTGCTGCCACGCGATGGCGGAGCGATTCGCCAGGGGTGGCCGGCTTGTCGCGTTCGGCCGGTCGCCTTCAGCCCGCTCTGACGCCCGCCACGTCGCCGTTGAGTTCGTCCATCCGGTGATCGTCGGAAAGCGCGCGCTGCCCGCGATCGGCCTCGCGGGCGAAGGCGGCGACCTCGAAGCTCAGTTTGCCGCCGTCGCGGAGCCCGACGACATCGCGATCGCGTTCGGGGCCGGGACAGGCGAGCACGCCTCGAGCGAGGCGCGGGCGACCCTGGCCCTCGCCAAAGAGCGCGGCTGTCAGACGATCGCCTTCGCATTGGCGGGCGCCGAGTGGGAGTTCGACCCCCGCGGCGACGACCCATTCGTGGCGCAGGAGCTCGTCGAGACCCTCTACCACGTTCTTTGGGAGCTGGTTCACGTCTTCTTCGATCACCGTGGACTGCTCGAAGGCCGCGAGGCGCGGCCGGTCCACGACACGGGCGCCTCCAGCTTCCTCTACCCCTTCCTCTCGGAGTCCGAGCACGACCTCGAAGCGGTGATCGACGACGTGCGGCGCTCGGTGCTCATGAAATCTCAGGAGGTCGGCGAGCTCCGAGAGCAGACCCTTGGCGAGGGCCGCGACGAGCTGATCGCCGCCGCCGGCGCCCTGCGCGGGCGCTTCGATGGTGGGGGCAAGCTCCTGGCCCTCGGCAACGGGGGCTCGGCGACCGACGCGATGGACGCTGTGGCGGACTTCAGGAACCCCCGGACCGGCTGGCCGGTGCGTCCCGCCCTCGACCTGACCGAGGACGCCGCGATCCTCACCGCGATCGCCAACGACGTGGGGGTGGAGGAGATCTTTCAGCGGCAGGTGATCGCCTATGGGCACGATGGGGATGCCGCGCTTGCCCTCTCCACCAGTGGCGGCTCCGAGAACATCATCGCCGCGCTGGTTGAGGCTCGCGCCCGGGGCCTGCTCACGATCGCGATGGTGGGTTACGACGGCGGTCGAATCGCCGCCGAGGAGCTGGCCGACCACGTGATCATCACCCGCTCCCAGCACCTCCCGCGCATCCAGGAGGCGCAGGCGAGCGCCTACCACGTCCTGCGGGAGCTGGTTGAGCTCGTCGGCCCCTAAAGGCGCTGGCGGAGCCCGGCGTGTCCGGGTACGCGTGACGGGAACGGTCCAGGGAGTCGGCTTCCGCCCCCACGTCTTCAGGCTCGCAGAGCGACGGGGCCTCGCGGGCTGGGTGCTAAACGACGAGCACGGCGTGCTGCTTGAGGCCGAGGGCACGAATGAGGCGGTGGCCGAGCTGCTGCGGCGGGTGAGCTCCGAGGCGCCGCCGCTGGCCGAGGTGGAGTCGGTCTCGAGCGAGGACATCGATCCGATCGGCGACCGGGGCTTTCGGATCGTCCCCTCCCGCTCCGGGGGAGAGCCGCAGGCCCTCATCGCGCCCGACATGGCGACATGCGGAGACTGTCTCGCCGAGCTGCGTGATCCGGGCGATCGCCGGTATCGATATCCCTTCATCAACTGCACGAACTGCGGCCCCCGGTTCACGATCGTGCGTGGTGTGCCGTACGACCGGCCCAAGACGACGATGGCCGGCTTCGAGATGTGCGATGCGTGCCGCGCCGAGTACGAGGATCCAAGCGATCGCCGCTTCCACGCCCAGCCGAACGCCTGCCCCGCCTGCGGCCCGCAGGCCAAGCTGCTGGATGCCGACGGCATCGAGGTTGCGGTCGCCGGCGACCGGGACGCGGTCGCGGCCGCGGCGAGGCGACTGCTCGACGGCCAGATCCTGGGGGTGAAGGGCCTGGGGGGCTACCACCTGGCCTGCCGCGCCGACTCGGAGGAGGCGGTGGCGGAACTGCGCTGGCGAAAGCACCGTGAGGACAAGGCGTTCGCCTTGATGGCGCCTGACCTCGATGCCGTCCGATCCTTGATCGAGATCACCATGGCCGAGGAGGCCTTGTTGACCGGCCCCGAGCGGCCGATCGTGATCTCGCGACGCCGCCCTGGCGCGACGGTCGCAGCCGCAGTTGCCCCGCGTTCGCGGGACCTGGGCGTGATGCTCCCCTACTCCCCCCTCCACCACGTTCTCCTGGCAGATGTCGGCCGCCCGCTCGTCATGACCTCCGGCAACGTCTCCGATGAGCCGATCGCGTTCGCCGATGACGACGCGATCGGTCGCCTGGGCGAGATCGCGGACGCGTTCCTCCTTCACAACCGCCCGATCCACATGCGCACCGACGACTCCGTGGCGCGGTCGCTTGACGCCCGCGTCCAGAGCGGGCCACTGCTACTGCGCCGCTCGCGTGGCCACGTGCCGCGAAGCGCCAACCTCCCCGTCCCGGCCGAGAAGCCGATCCTGGGCTGCGGCGCCGAGCTCAAGAGCACCTTCTGCCTCGCCAAGGGTTCTCGTGCCTGGGTCGGCCATCACATCGGGGACCTGAAGAACTGGGAGACGCTGCGCTCCTACCGCGGCGGGATCGAGCACTTCGAGCGGCTCTTCGCCGTCGAGCCGCGCATCGTCGCGCACGACCTGCATCCGGACTACCTCTCCACCAGATACGCGCTTGAGCGCGAGGGGCTGGAGCACGTCGCGGTTCAGCACCATCACGCCCACCTCGCGGCGTGCCTGGCCGAACATGGCGAGACCGGGCGGGCCCTCGGGGCGATCTACGACGGCGCCGGGCTGGGCCCGGACCACACCGTCTGGGGAGGTGAGCTCCTCGTGGGCGGGAT
>CAWAKK010000008.1:0-76894 GCA_963782605.1 uncultured Solirubrobacterales bacterium | reverse complement strand
TGACATCGACGGGCATCTCGGACGCTGGTGCGGCGCGAGAACGGGCGATGAGATGCGTAGAAACCCTTTGGAGCGCAGGTGTCCCCGTTGTCGCGACCTTCGTGGCCGATACCGCCGCGTACGCGGTCGGTCGCATGGTCGGCCGCCACCGCCTGGCGCCCGGCCTCTCGCCCAACAAGACGCTCGAGGGCATGGTCGGCGGCTTCATCGGCGGCACGATGGGCTTCTGGTTCGCCGGCCTCTACCAGGACTGGCTCCCCGGCCTCGACGCGCTCCTCATGGGGATGGTCATCGCCATCCTGGCGCCGATCGGCGACCTCTTCGAGTCGCTCGTAAAGCGCGACCTCGGGGTCAAGGACTCCGGCAACGTCTTCGGCCCTCACGGCGGCCTGCTCGACCGCCTGGACGCCGTCCTCTTCACCGTGGTGGCGGGCTACTACCTCTCGATCGCGTTCGTCTACTGAGGCGCGGCCAGCGCCTCGCGCACGAACTCAAGGTCCGCGGGGTGGCCCGCGGCCGGCGTTTCCACGATCACGGGCGCCTCGCAGGCTCGGATCATGTGACGCAGCGCGTCGGGGTCGATCTGGCCCTCGCCGAAGTTGGTGTGGCGGTCCGCCCCCGTTCCCGGTGGGTCGCGGGAATCGTTTGCGTGGCAGAGGTCGAGGCGCCCGGTGATCGCCCGCATGCGCTCGACGACGTCCGCAAGGTCCTCACCGGCGGCGTGGGCATGGCAGGTGTCGAAGCAGAAGCCCACCTCGACTTCGGTCTTCGCCGCAGAGACCGCCTCCCAGAGCTGCTCGAGGGCCGATGCCCGACGGGCGACCGCGTTCTCACCGCCGGCGGTGTTCTCGAGGTAGACGGGCACCTCGGTTTCGAGCATCTCGAGCGAGCGCGTCCAGCGGCCAACGCCCTCGGCGATTCCGTCCTCCGCGTGCCCTGGATGCACGATCAGCGCCTTCGCGCCCACCGCGGCCGTCGCGTCGCAGTGCTGCTGGAGGATCTTCCGCGAGCCGTAGCGGATGTTCGGCTTGGGAGAGCAGACGTTGATCAGGTACGGCGCGTGGATATAGAGATCGACGTCCGAGGCAGCGAGCTCTGCCTCATCGTCACGCTCCGGTGGCTTCTCCCATCCCTGCGGCTTACCCAGGAAGATCTGGACGCACTCAACCCCCAGCGCGGCGGCCGACCCGAGTGGGTCCGAGCCGCTCACGTGGGCCCCGATCTTGAGCTTCGCCGCCACTCGAGCCAGGATATGAGGTGCCCGCGACTTCGAGTGCGGGGCGGAGGAGATGCCGTTGCGACCCGCTCGCCTGGCTTAGGCCGGGCTAAGGACCGCCCCTACACTCCTGCGCATGCCCAAGCGGGTCCTGATTTTGGGGTCGACCGGGTCGATCGGTGAGCAGGCGATCGAGGTCGTGGCCGCCTCCGAAGAGCTCGAGTTGTGCGGCCTCTCCGCCGGCCATCGCTGGGAGCGCCTGTGCGTGCAGGCACGCGATCACGGAGTCGGGCAGATCGCCATCGCCGAGCCAGAAGCGGGGAAGGCGGCCTCGAAGCAATTGGGCTCGGAAGTCCGCGTGCTCGTTGGCGACGCCGGGGTCCGTGAGCTCGTCGGCGCAAGCGAGCCGGACGTGGTGTTGAACGCGATCGTCGGCTTCGCGGGCCTTGGCCCCACGATCGTCGCCCTGACCGGGGGACTTGACCTCGCCCTGGCCAACAAGGAGAGCCTGATCGTGGGCGGCGAGCTCGTCATGGCGCTCGCCGAGGCCAGCGGCGCGCGACTCGTGCCCGTCGACTCGGAGCACTCCGCGCTCCATCAGCTCCTGCACGGCGAAGCGCCTGGGACGGTCGACCGGCTCGTCCTCACCGCCTCGGGAGGGCCGTTCCGGGGCCGGGATGACCTCGCCGGCGTGACGCCTGAGGAGGCCCTGGCGCATCCCACCTGGGAGATGGGGGGGAGGATCACCGTGGACTCGGCGACTCTCATGAACAAGGGGTTCGAGCTGATCGAGGCGCACCATCTCTTCGGCTTCCCCTACGAGGCGATCGAGGTGGTTGTCCATCCGCAGTCGATCGTGCACGCCCTCGTAAAGCTGAACGACGGCGCTTCCCTCGCGCACCTGGGACACCCTGACATGCGCGTGCCGATCTCCTATGCCCTGCATTGGCCCGAGCGCGCCGACGTTGATGCGCCGAAGCTCGACCTCGCAACAGTCGGCGAGTTGACGTTCGAGGCGCCCGATACGGGCCTCTTCGCGTGCCTGCGGCTCGCCCGGGAAGCGGGCATCGCCGGCGGGACGGCGCCGTGCGTGCTCAACGCCGCCGACGAGGTCGCCGTTCAGGCCTTCCTCGAAGGCCGGCTCCCATTCACGGGCATCGCCGAGGTGGCCGCCGACACGCTCGAGGCGCTTCCAGCCGAGACCCCGGCGCACTTCGATGACCTCTTCGCCGCCGACTCCGAGGCGCGCGAGCACGCCGCCCTCGTGGCCGACCGGATCGGCACGAGCGTCGGTCTGGGGGCCGGCTGATGGAGACCGCCCTTGCGATCGCGCTTGCGATCGTCGGGATCATGGTCCTGGTCGTCCTGCACGAGCTGGGCCACTTCTTCGCCGCGCGCGCCGTCGGCATGCGCGTCGAGAAGCTCTACCTCTTCTTCGGCAGGCCGATCTGGAAGACGCAGAGGGGCGAGACCGAGTACGGCGTCGGCTCGATCCCCTTGGGCGGCTACGCCAAGATCACGGGGATGAACCCGGAGGAGGAGCTGCCTCCGGAGATCGCCCCGCGCGCCTATTACGCGCAGCCCGTGTGGAAGCGGTGCTTCGTGATCCTGGCGGGCCCGTTCGTGAACATCGTGGTGGCCTTCCTGATCCTGTTCGGGACCGCCTTCGGGATCGAGGAGGCCACCGGCATCGCTGTCGGCCCGATCGAGGAGGGCTCCCCAGCCGATGGCGAGCTGGAGCAGGGCGATCGCATCGTCTCGGTCGACGGCGCTACCGCTGCGGGCCTGGATCCCACCGAGCAGGCGACGGCCTTCGCGGACGAAGTGAACACGCACGAGTGCCGCGGCGCCCCGACCGACGGCTGTCGCGCGACCACGCCGGCGCAGGTTGTGGTCGAACGTGACGGGGAGACCGTCGAGCTCACCCTGCGCCCCTACTACGACGAGGAAGTGGAGCGATCGCGGCTCGGGTTCGCGTTCGAGGGCGCCGAATACGAGCCCCTCAGCCCCTCGGTTCCGAAGGCCGCGGAGATCTCGCTCGATCAGATGTGGCTCGTGACCTCCGAGACCGCGAGCACGTTCGCCCAGCTCTTCAAGGCCGAGGAGCGAGAGAAGCTCGGCAGCATCGTCGGCGCCGTCGAGACGACTCGTCAGGCGATTCAGTTCGACGCAGAGGTCGCCCTGCGCGTGATCGCGCTCGTCTCCCTCTCGCTGGCCTTGATCAACCTCCTCCCGATCCTGCCGCTCGACGGCGGGCATGTCTTCTGGAGCGTGCTCGAGAAGATCCGTGGCAAGCGGGCCTCGTTGCGCACCATGGAGCAGGCGAGCGTCGTCGGCTTCATGCTGATCCTCGTCATCTTCGTGATCGGGTTCACGAACGACCTGAGCCGCTTCGCCAATGACGAGTTCGGCATTCGGTGAGATAGTTTCACCTGCATCTGAGACCACTCGGAGGAGGGCTACGAGATGGAAGTGACGACGGCTGAGCGCTACGCGAGTGGGGGCGAGGCTCCAGAGCTCTACGCGGCCAGCCTCCCGAAGGCCTTTCAGATGACCGTCGAGCGGATCCCCGACGACCCCGCCATCGTCGACGCAGAGGGAAACGCCACGAGCTGGGCCGAGCTTCGCGACCGGGTCGCCCGGATCGCCGGCGGCCTCGCCAAGCTCGGCGTGGGCAAGGGGGACACCGTCGCCCTGATGCTCAACAACCGGCCGGAGTTCTTCGCTCTTGACCTCGCTGTCGTCTCGCTTGGCGGGGTGCCCTTCTCGATCTATCAGACCTCCTCGCCCGAACAGGTCGCGTACGTGGTCTCCGACGCGGGTGCCAGGGTCGCCGTGATCGAGAGCATGTTCGACGAGGTCTTTCAGAAGGCGCGCCAGGATCTGGCGGACGTCGAGCATTTGGTCGTGATCGACGGTGATGGGGGCGACCACACGCTCGCCGAGCTCGAGGACCTGGACCCGGGCTTCGACCCCACGGATTCGGCGGAGGACCTGGGCCCGGATGACCTCCTCACCCTGATCTACACCTCCGGCACCACCGGACCCCCCAAGGGCGTTCAGCTCTCCCATCGAAACCTGATGAGCCTCATCGGGAGCGTCGAGCACATCCTCGACTTCCCCGAGCGCCACGCGAAGGTGATCTCCTGGCTCCCGGCCGCCCACATCGCCGAGCGCGCGGCCAACTACTACCTGCCCGTGATCAAGGGCCCGGCGATCCACGTCTGCCCCGACCCGCGCAAGATCGTGGAGTTCCTGCCAACGGTGAACCCAACCTGGTTCTTCGCCGTCCCGCGGATCTGGGAGAAGCTCAAGTCGGGCCTCGAGGCGAACCTCGCGCAGCTGCCGGACGAACAGCGTGTCCCGGCGCAGAAGGGCTTGGAGGCAGCGATCCAGAAGGTGCGCCTGGAGCAGGCGGGCGAGGAGGTCCCGAGCCAGCTCGCCGCGGCCGTAGCCGCGGCCGACGAGCAGCTCTTTGCCGGGCTCCGCCAGAGCCTCGGGTTCGCCGACGCGATCGCGGTCAGCGTTGGGGCGGCGCCGACGCCGCTCGAGGTGCTCGAGTTCTTCCATGCGATCGGAATCCCGATCGGTGAGCTCTGGGGGATGTCGGAGACATGCGGAGTCGGCACCTTCAACCCGCCCGAGAAGGTGAAGCTGGGCACCGTCGGCCCGCCTCTTCCGGGTGTGGAGGTCCGCCTCGCGGAAGACGGTGAGGTGATGGTGAGGGGTCCGTCGGTCATGCCCGGCTATCGCAACCTGCCCGAGAAGACCGCCGAGGCCTTCGACAACGAGTGGCTGCTCACCGGCGACATCGGCGAGCTCGACTCCGACGGCTACCTGCGGATTGTCGATCGCAAGAAGGAGCTCATCATCAACGCTGCGGGCAAGAACATGTCGCCCGCGAACATCGAGGCGAAGCTGAAGACCGCCAGCCCCCTGATCGGGCAGGCCGTGGCCATCGGGGACGGACGGCCCTTCAACGTGGCCCTGATCACGCTCGACCCGGATTTCGCGCCCGGGTGGGCGGCGTCGCAGGGCATCGAGGAAAAGACCCTGGAGGAGCTCGCCGGGGAGGAGAAGATGATCGCGGCGGTGCAGGCCGCGATCGAGGAGGCCAACTCGAAGATGGCACGGGTCGAGCAGATCAAGAAGTTCAAGCTGCTCACGACCGATTGGGCGCCGGGCGGTGACGAGCTGACGCCGACCATGAAGCTGAAGCGCAAGCCCATCGACCAGAAGTACATGGAGGAGATCGAGGCGCTCTACCAGCGCTAGGCGCCCGCCCGGCGAGACGGCGATTTACCCCAGAGCCCCGCCGCGTAGGCTGAGGCCCATGATCCGCGAGCTTGCACGCCGGCTGCCACGGCCACTTCAAGATGCCGTTCGCCGGGGTCGCAACCGGTATCGGAGCCTCCAGTACCGGACGCGGGAGCGCCTGCGGCCGATGTCGCTGGGCCAGTCAGATGTCGAGGATGCGCTTCGCGCCTGTGGGGTCGAGGATGGCGACGCGGTCTTTCTGCAGGCGGCGATGAGCGTCTTCGGCGCCTTCGAGGACGGCCCGGCCACAGTCGTCGATGCGCTCGAGGCGGTGGTCGGGCCACGGGGCACGATCGCCATGCCGAGCTATCCGCTGGACGCGCCGGCGATCGCCTACCTCGCCTCGGATCCGGTCTTCGACGTGCGCACGACCCCCTCGAGAATGGGGGCCATCTCCGAGGAGCTGCGAAAACGCCCGTCCGCGCTCCGCAGCCTGCACCCGACGCATCCGACTTCGGTGAACGGCCCGGGAGCCAGAGAGATCGTCGGGGGTCACGAGACCGCTGCCACTCCCTTTGGCGAGGGGACCCCCTTCCCTCGTCTAGTCGAGCGCGACGCGCTCCAGCTCTTCTTCGGGTGCGGCACGGGTGCGATCACGATGTATCACGCGTTCGAGTGCATCCGGCGTCCCGCGTTTCCGCTGGACGTCTTCGATTTGGACCACGCGTTCGATGCTCGCTGCATCGATGAGAGCGGCGCCGAGCGCCGGGTGCGCACGCTGATCCACAACCCTGCCCTGCACGCGGGGCGGATTGACTCCAACCCGCGGCTCCAAGCGGTCTTTCGCGACGCCATCTTCGAGGGAGGCGGCCGCGACGTACGGCTGGGCCACGGGGAGATCATCGCGATCCGCCTGCAGGAGCTGTTCTCGGTCTTCGAGCACCTCGTGAGCGACGGAGTCACGATCTACACGCACCCGCTCCCCGAGCCGCCGCCGACCGTGCCGCCCCAGGACCGCGTCCGTGCGTGATCGTGGGCGCGCGGGCGAGCTCTTCGACTTCGCCGTCGAGCGATTGCCATCCATGCGGCTCGAGGACGGCGCGTTCTGTTTCGAGGTGGCGGCGCCCGAGCTCGCGCCTCGAGGCCGTTCGCTGCGCTACACGCTGATCGTGCTGCTCGGGCTACTGCGGGCCGAGCGGGCCGGGGTCCCACCGCCTGTGGACGCGGGCGCCGTCAAGTCCGTGGTGTTCGATGAGCTCGACGCCGACGAGCTGGGCCCTGGTGACCTCGGCCTGGTGCTCTGGGCCGATTCGCGATCCGGTCTGCAGGCTCCGGACGAGGTGCTGAAGCGCCTCGACGGAGCCGTGGGCCGAAACGGTGGCATGACCGCAATCGAGGGCCTCGAGCTCAGCTGGATCGCGATCGGCTGCGCGCACGCGGTCGCCGCCGGCTGCACGGAACGCTCAGGCGAGCGCCTGGCCTCGGAGGCACGATCCGAGCAACTTCGGCGCGCTGAGACCCCCAGCGGACTGTTCGTGCACAGGGGGAAAGGGCGACGGTCCCGCTTCCCGAACTTCGCGACGCAGATCTACGGCGTTCTGGCTCTGGCGGAGTTATCGCGCCTGCGGGAGGACACGGAAGCGCGGAGCGTCGCCGCATCTGTGGCGGACCGGCTCCTTGAGCTGCAGCGCCCGGATGGTGGCTGGCCGTGGCTCTTCGACGTCCGCAGCGGGGTGGTGGAGCCCTATGAGATCTATTCGGTCCACCAGGACGCGATGGCACCGATGGCGCTCAACGCGCTCAGCGAAACGACCGGCGAGGCGCGGTATCGCGACGCAGCGCTGCGAGGCCTCGAGTGGATCTGGGGGCGAAACGAGCTGGAGGCCGAGATGCTCGATCGGGAGGAGAGGATCGTGTATCGCTCCATTCGTCGCCGCCGGCCCTTCGACCGGCTTGCCCTCTACGCGAACACCGCGACCGCCGCCCTGCGCCGCCCGCTCCTCGGCGGCCTGCGGCGGCCGGTCGAGCTGAACCGAACCGACCGCCCGTACCATCTCGGCTGGCTGCTCGAGGCCTGGGCGGGCGAGACGGCCTAAGCCGCCTCAGCGGCTGAACACGACGTGCTCTAGCGGGTCGAGCATGCAGTCGTCAGGCTGCGTCCATCATGCGAGCAAGTGCCCATCGGCACGAGCGCGCGGATCAGATCAGATCGCAGCGCTGCGCGGGATACCCTTGTCGGCGATGGCATCCAAGCGCCAGATCTGGGTGAAAGACGTGCCGATCGGCGGTGGTGCGCCGGTCGCCGTGCAGACGATGACCAAGACCGAGACGGCCAATCTCGAGGCGACGATGGAGCAGATCCGCACGGTGGCCGACGCCGGGGCCGACCTGGTGCGGGTGGCCGTGCCCCGCGACAAGGACGTGGAGGCGCTCCGAACGATCGTCCGCGATTCCCCGATCCCGGTGATCGCCGACATCCACTTCAACCATACGCTGGCGCTGAAGGCGATCGACGCCGGGGCCCACTGCATCCGGCTTAACCCCGGCAATATCGGCGGCCGCGACAAGGTCGCCGAAGTTGCCGAGCGGGCCACCGCCGCGAACGTGCCAATGCGGGTCGGGGTCAACTCGGGCTCCCTGCCCAAGCACCTTCACGCCCTCGAGCGGGAGAACCCCGTCGAGGCCCTGGTCACGGCCGGGGTCGAGTTCGTGACCCTCATGGAGTCGCTCGACTTCGAGAACTTCAAGGTCTCGATCAAGTCCACCAACGTCCCCAATACGATCGCGGCCAACCGCCTGCTCTCCGAGCGTGTCCCGTATCCGCTGCACCTCGGCATCACCGAGGCCGGCACCAAGTGGTCAGGCTCGCTCAAGTCTTCGGTCGGCCTCGGAACGCTGCTCGCCGACGGCATCGGCGACACGATTCGCATCTCCCTCTCGACCTTCCACGCGGAGGAGGAGGTCAAGGTCGCCTGGGAGATCCTGAAGGCGCTGCAGCTGCGCGAGCGTGGCCCGGTGCTGATCGCCTGCCCCACGTGCGGGCGGCTTCAGTTCGACATGGACACGGTCGTGGCCGAGATCGAGCAGCGCCTGGAGGCCTACGTCGACCCGATCGAGGTCGCCGTGCTCGGCTGCGCGGTCAACGGCATCGGCGAGGCATCACACGCCGACTTCGGCATCACCGGAGCGCGCAATGAGGGCCTCATCTTCGCCCACGGCGAGCCGATCAGGAAGGTAAAGCAGGAGGATCTGGTGAACGCCCTCTTCGAGGAGATCGACAAGTCCGTCGAGCGCGGAGGGGTGACGATCGACGAGAGTGAGTCGGCCGAGGGGGCAGAATGGCTGCGCCGTATCGAGGAGGAGAACGCCGGCGACCTCACTCCCGAGCGGATCGCGCAGATGGAGGCCGCGGCCGCCGCTGCGGGCGAGGACATCACGGCCGATGGCCCGGTGCTCGAGGACGGTGAGCCCTATATGAAGCCGGTCAAGGGGCGCAAGGTCGAGCTCGACGAAGAGGTCTCCCCGACCGCCTCGAGGCGCTTCACCCGGGCATGAGCCCGTTCGGCGCGGCACCTTTCCTCCGGCCCATGGAGGAAAAGCGACACGCGCGGCCGACGGTCCTGATCGCGGCGCCCACCTCACCCCGCCAGTAGCCTCTCCGCGCATGTCTCGCCTCTCCCGATACTGGCTGCCGACGCTGCGTGAGGATCCGGCTGATGCCGAGGCGCTCTCGCATCGGCTCATGGTCCGCGCCGGGCTCATACGCCAGCTCGGCGCGGGGCTTTGGACGTGGCTGCCCGCTGGGCATCGGGTGATCGGGAACGTCGAGACGATCATCCGCGAGGAGATGAACGCGATCGGCGCCCAAGAGATGCTCCTGCCCGTCCTGCAGCCGGCCGATCCCTGGCTGGCGACCGGCCGCTACGCGATCGATGAGCTCTTCAAGCTCGAGGACCGCAAGGGCTCGCCCCACGTGCTGGCGATGACGCACGAGGAGGCGCTCACCTACCACGTCGCCCGCGACATCCGCTCCTACCGCGATCTCCCCAAGCTCCTCTACCAGCTCCAGACCAAGGAGCGCGACGAGCCGCGGCCTCGTGCGGGCGTCCTGCGCACGCGGGAGTTCACGATGAAGGACGCCTACAGCTTCGATCGGGATGAGGAGGGCTTGGATCGCTCCTACGGCCTCAACATCGAGGCCTACGATCGCATCTTCGACCGCTCCGGCCTGCGCTGGTATCGCGTCGAGTCCGACGTGGGCATGATGGGCGGCTCCGGCGCCCACGAGTACATGGCGCCGTGCGCCGCGGGGGAGAACGAGGTGGCGCTCGCCCCGGGCTACGCGGCCAACGTCGAGATCGCCTCCGCCACCGCGCAGCCGGTCGAGCTTCCCGCCGGTCTCTCCGAGCCGAAGGCAGTCGGGACGCCGGGCCTTACCACCGTCGCCCAGGTCGCCGGCGCCCTCGACGTGCCTGAGGGCGCCGCGCTGAAGGCGATCCCAGTGGTCGCTTCCGAGCGCGGGTTCCTGCTGACGCTCGTGCGTGGTGATCATCGCCTCAACGAGATCAAGCTCGCGAACGCCGTCGGCGAGAGCGTTCGTCAGGCCACCGCCGAGGAGATCGAGGCCAACCTGGGCCCGCCGGGCTCCATCGGCCCTGTTGAGGCCGACGTTCCCGTGCTGAAGGATGTCGCCATCCAGGGAGAGGGCTACTTCTGCGGGGCCAACCGGCCCGACGAGCACCTGATCGGCATCGTCCCTGGACGCGACTTCGCGTTCGAGGAGGTGGACATCCGCTCCGTCGAGGTTGGCGATCTCGCTCCAGCCGGAGACCCGATCGAGATCGAGACCGCGATCGAGGTCGGCAACATCTTCAAGTTGGGAACGCGCTACTCGACGCCGCTGGGGGCCACCTACCTGGACGAGGATGGCGCGGAGCGCCCGATCGTAATGGGCTCCTACGGAATCGGCCCCGCCCGCATCGTCGCGGCGGCGATCGAGCAGGGGGCCGATGAGCGCGGAATCGTCTGGCCACGTGCGATCGCCCCGTGGGAGGTACACGTCGTCGGCCTCGGCAAGGGGGGAGACGAGGTCGCCTCAGAGGCCGAACGCATCTACTCGGAGCTCGTGGACGAGGGCGTCGCAGCCCTCCTCGATGATCGGGATGCGGGCACGGGCGAAAAGCTCACCGATGCCGAGCTCCTGGGCTGCCCCCTGCGCGTCACCGTGGGCAAGCGCACGCTCGCGGAGGGAGAGGTGGAGACCCAAGCTCGCCGTTCCGGCCAGGATGGAAGGGTCACCTCGCAAGACGCTGCGGCGCGTGTGCGGGAGCTCCTCGCAAGTCTCGACTGAGCCATGGCACCCCGCTCGACCGACACCCCGCTTCAGGAGCAGGCGAAGGCAGGCTTTCGCCGCCTGGTCGGCCTCGATCGCTCCGGCGCTCCGCCCGTCCCGACGATGCGAGGGCAGCCGCTGCACCCGTGGACGCTCCCCAACGTCATCGGCTACCTGCGGCTCGCCTCGATACCGGTCTTCCTCTACCTCGCCTTTGAATCCGAGGACGGCCGCACCGCGCCGGCGGCGATCCTCTATCTGTGGATCACCTTCGGCGACTTCATCGACGGCTTCCTGGCCCGTGCCACCGGTCAGTACAGCCGGCTCGGGTACCTGATGGATCCGGTCATCGACCGCCTCGCTGCGCTCTCTGGTGCGGCGGTCTGCTGGCATTTCGAGCTGCTCCCGCGGTGGGCGCTCATCGTGCTGTTGGTGCGCGAGATCGTCACGGTCCTGCTCGCGCGGGCCGCCCTTCGTCGTGGGCTCGAGCTGGAGATCTCCTGGCTAGGCAGGCTCGCGACGTTCGGCGTCTTCGGCGGCCTCTTCTGGACGTTGGTGATCGACTCCTGGGTGACGGTCGCCCTGTTCTTGATCGGGCTCGGGTTCGGCATCTACGCAACCACTCTTTACGCGCTCGCCGGCAGGCGGGCCATGAGGGAGGTTCGTTTCAATGCCTCAACCTCAACTTGACGTTGGCGGAAGCGAACATATAATCCGGCGGCGGCCCTCGAAGGTGCCGCCCAGGCACCTGAGCGTAACCCGAGCGTAAGGAGCAGCACGACCATGGAGGACACCTTCCCCGACGTCAGCTCGATGAGCGACGATGAGCTGAAGGACCTGATCGACACGCTCGCCGATGAAGAGCGCGAGGTTTCCTACCGTCGCCGGTTGCTCCACGGCAAGATCGACATCATGCGCGCGGAGCTCGTCAACCGGCTCAAGGCAAAGCGCGAGGGCGGGGAAGCGCCCCTCACGGGTGCCGACGTCCAGACGCTCACCGACATCCTGCTCGGCAAGGTCCCGGATCCACCCCCCGACGACGAAATCACGTGATGGCACACTCGAAGAACCCTCGAGGCGGCGGCTGATGGCCGTGCACTGCCCCGAGTGCGGCTTCGTCAACGACGAGTCGGCGAACTACTGCCAGAAGTGTGGCGCCTATCTGGCCACCCTCCAGGAGACGGGTGAGGACTCCACGGTCACGTACAAGGTCAACGAGGAGACGGGCGAATACCAGCCTGTCGATCTCGAGGAGGAAGTCGAGCAGGCGGGTGCCGCCGTCGTCATCCGCTCCGGCGGCGGGCGCGCCGGCGAGAGCTTCACGATCGATGAGGACCGCATGTCGATCGGCCGCACGCCCGACGCCGCGCTGTTCCTGGACGACGTCACCGTCTCGCGCAACCACGCGCTGCTCGTGCGCCGCCAGGACGGTCACTACATCGACGACCTGGGGTCGCTCAACGGCACCTACGTCAATCGTCGCCGGATCGAATCGCATCGCCTCGAGGACGGCGACGAGATCCAGATCGGCAAATACAAGCTGAGCTACCTGGAGCGCTGAGCGATGGCGGTGCTCACAACCAGGGGCAATTCGCCCGAACGGGGTGGCCGGCAGGCCCCCGAGCCGTCGCCGTCGCGGCCGCGCAAAGCGCTCACGATTGGGGCCGTCGCCAAGATCCTGAGCCAGGAGTTCGACGACATCTCGATCTCCAAGATCCGCTACCTGGAGGATCAAAAGCTCGTTGCCCCCCGGCGCACCGCCGGCGGCTATCGCCTCTACAGCCAGACCGATGTCGAGCGTCTGCGGGCGATCCTGCGCATGCAGCGCGACGAGTTTCTACCGCTGCGCGTCATTCGTCAGGAGCTCGCGACCGGCGACTTCACGAAGCCGCGTGGCGGCGAGTCGAGCGGGATCACTCGGCGGGCGATGTCGGTGGATGCCGCCGTCGGGGCGATCTCCGAGGAGGAGCTGCTCGATCAAGCTGGAGTATCCGAGTCCTTCGTACGCGAGCTGCAGGACTTCGGCATCGTCCAGCCCGACCGAAGCGGCAGCGGCAACACCTACGACGAGACCGACCTGGAGATCGTTCGCGCCGCAGCCGAGCTGTCGCGCTTTGGTGTGGCGGGCCGCAACCTGCGCGTCTTTCGCAGCTCAGCCGACCGCGAGGCCGCCCTGCTCGAACAGATCGTCGCCGCCTCCCTACGCTCGCGCAGTCAGGCGCGGCGCCGCGAGGCCGTGGAGAACCTGGAGAGCCTCGCCGGAATTTGCGGTCACCTCAAGCATCTTCTGCTCGTACGGGATCTGCGGCGCCTGACCGGGGAATAGAGGTCAGCGGAGCTGCCGCGGATCAGCCGCTCACGCGTGATCCAGGCGCCACCCCAGCGCGTCTGGGAGGTCGTCGCCGATCCGCACCATCTGCCTCGGTGGTGGCCCAACACGGTGCGAGTCGAGGATGTGCGCGAAGCCGACGGCGAGGTCGAGGGATGGACCAAGATGCTCGGTACGGAGAGTGGCACGCGCGTGCGCGGCGACTACCGGCGAACGAGAGCCTCTGAGACGAACGTCTTCGCCTGGGAACAGGAGCTCACCGATTCGCCCTTCGAGCGAATCCTGCGCTCGGCCACCGTCGAGATCCGCCTCGACGGCGAGCAAAACGACACGGCGACGCGCGTCACGGTCCGAAGCGAGGAGCGCCTGCGGGGGCTCTCTCGGCTCGGCTCACCGCTGATGCGAACCGCTGCCGGGAAGCGTCTCGACGAGGCCCTGGAGAACCTCGATCATGCATTGGTGGGCCCGTGAGCGAGCCCACGGCACCGATCACACGCTGGTGGGGGTGGGGCGATCCCGCGCGATCCGCCGAGCTGGGTCCGGAAGCGAGAGCGATGCTGGAGGAGGTCGTGGGGCCGGCAGCACCCACCGAGCGGGTCCAGCTCGAGGAGGTCGGGCTGCCGGAGCCGCAGCGACTCCCCGAGGCGCTGGAGGCGGCCCTTGGGGCGCATGCGATCCTCACCGGGCGCGAGCACCGGATCCGCCGCGCGACGGGGCAGGGCTACCCGGACCTGATCCGTCTGCGCACCGGCAGGCTTGAGGGTGCGCCCGATGCCGTCGTGCTTCCCGGAACGCCCGAGCAGGTCCTGCGCGCGCTCGAGGTGTGCACCGCGGAGCGCGTCGCGGTGGTCCCCTTCGGCGGCGGCACCAGCGTGGTCGGCGGCGTCGAGCCGATCCGTGCGGGCCTCGAGCGCCTGATTGCCCTCGACTTGCGACGCCTTCGTGCCGTGTCCATCGACGAGCGCTCGCTGACGACGAAGCTCGGCCCCGGCCTGCGCGGCCCCGAGGCCGAGCGGGCGCTCAGCGAGAGCGGCCTTACGCTCGGGCACTTCCCGCAGTCGTTCGAGTACGCCACCATTGGCGGCTTCGCAGCGACGCGCTCGGCCGGCCAGGCCTCCAGCGGCTACGGGCGCTTCGACGAGATGGTGAGCTCGCTGCGAATGGCGACGCCGGCGGGAGAGCTCGCGACCCTCGACATTCCCCACACGGCCGCGGGACCGCCGTTGCGCGAGCTCGCCGTTGGGTCGGAGGGCACGCTGGGCGTGATCACCGAGGTTGGGGTGAGGGTTCGTCCCGCCCCCACTCAGCGCCGCTACGAGGCGTGGGTCGCCGCGGGCTTTCAGGAGGGCTGCGAGGCAGTGCGGGAGCTCGCTCAGTCGGACTGCCTGCCGGATGTCGTGAGGCTCTCCGACGAGGCCGAGACCCGTACCTCGCTGGGGCTGGCGGATGTCTCGGGCGGCCGCCGGCGGGCACTCGACGCCTATCTCGGCCTGCGCCGCCGCCGCGCGGGCGGCCTGGTCATCTGTGGCTGGGAGGGAACGTCGGAGGCAGTCGAGCGGCGTCGCGTCGTCTCGACGAGGGTCCTGCGCTCCTCCGGTGCCGTCTCGCTGGGGCAGGAACCGGGGCGCGCGTGGCTTCGGAGTCGGTTCGAGGGCCCGTACCTGCGGGAGGCTCTGCTCGACCTTGGTTACTTCGTCGACACGCTGGAGTCGGCGCATGAGTGGTCAGCGCTCGGATCGCTCTATGAGGCAGTGGGCGGAGCCATCCGGGGCGCACTCGAGCGCGGGGGAGCGGGATCGCTCGTCATGTGCCACCTCTCCCACGCCTATCGCGACGGCGCCTCGCTTTACTTCACCTTCATCGCGCCCGCGAGACCCGGGGCGGAGCTGGAACAGTGGGCCGAGGTGAAAGCCGCTGCCTGTGATGCGATCGTCGCCAACGGTGGCACGATCACGCACCATCACGCGGTCGGCCGTGATCACGCGCCCTACATGAAGGCCGAGGTGGGGGAGGTCGGCATCGAGGCACTGCGGGCGGTGAAGTCGCGGCTGGATCCCGGTGGGGTCATGAATCCCGGCAAGCTCATCCCGAGCTAGCCGTCGCCCTCGGCACCGCCACCCTGAGCGGCCTCGACGGCGCGCTGGACGGGAGCCGAGAGCACCCGCTCGCCGGGAATCTCGACGACCGTGGAGTCCGCAAGCGCCTGGGGGATCCGCTTGCGCAACTCGTCAAGCGGCGAGATCCAGACATCGATCGAGCGAGCGGAGAGCACAACGCTGAGCGCCTCGTTCGGCAGCACGAAGCGCTCGCTCGTCGTCTGTGAGCCCTCTACCGCGAGCGGCTGATAGGGATAACCGGTGGTTTCGTCCTGCATGAACCACACGTAGTAGGTGGACCCGTTCGGGGCCGGCTGCAGGTTCTCTGCCTCGAGCTCGACGAAGCCCTGCTGTCCCGAGGTGAGCCCGAGGGTGACCGCCCCCGACGCGTCGCCGCCACCCACGGGCTCCAGCGGGATCGAGGCGGTGTTCTCGGTCACCTGGGTGCCGTTGGCGCTTGAATCGGCGGTGGTCGAGGTGGTGCTCGCGACGGGCTCTGAGGGGGAATCCTCCTCACCCTCGAAGACGCCGGCGATGGCGAGGACGACGAGCACCAGCAGGATGGCGGCGCCCCCGAGGGCGAACATCAAGCGGGTCTGGCGCGGATCAAGGGACGTGAAAGAGTGGCGACCACGAGGGGGCTTCGGTGCCGCGGGGACCGGAGGCGTCACATCGGCGTCGGCCCGGATGCCGCGGCGCCGGAAGCGGCCCTGGCTCGGCTCGCCGGGGAGCTTGGGAAACTCGGCGCCGGGAGCGAGCTCACGCAGCGAGGAGATCAGCGACGCCGCGAGTTCGTGGTCAGCGGCGTCCTCGCGGACGTGGCGGGCCGCGTCGGCCCGATCGATCGGGTCGGCCTGTCCCAGGATCCAGTCGGTGAGGGCCACGTTGCGGTCGGGGTCGGTGCCACCCAGCTCGGTCAGAGCGGCGCGGGCCCGCTGGCGCACCTCGGATTCAGAGCGCTCGAGGAGCGAGCCGATGTCGGCATATGTCTGGCCTCTCGCGAGCAGCAGCTCGAGCAGGGCCTGAGCGTCGGCGGACAGGGCCATGAGCGCAGAAGCCTACGGTTTGCGGGTAAAGCGTGGCTCAGGTCCGCGGACGGCTAGGCTGGCTCGGTGGCGCCGGTGAGCGAGGGAACGAACCGAAACACTGGCGCTGACGGCTTCGCGGAGTTGATCGGAATCGAGACCCTCGAGGCGCCGGAAGGGGATGCCCGCGGTCGCATCGCCGTTACCGACGATCTGCGCCAGCCCTTCGGGATCGTCCACGGTGGCGTCTTCGCCTCGCTTGCGGAGACGATCACCTCGCGGGGCACGTGGCTGGCGGTCCGCGACGAGGACAAGATCGCGATGGGCCAGGCGAACCACACGACCTTTCTGCGACCCGTCTCGGACGGTCACATCACCGCGCATGCGACACCGCGCCAGCGCGGCCGGACCACATGGGTTTGGGACGTCGATATGACCGACTCCGACGGGCGGATCTGCGCGATCTCGCGCATGACGATCGCGGTGCGGCCGGTGCGTGAGGGGTGATGGACGACGAGCTGCGAATCGGCGCCGCCAACGCGCTGCAGGCCTGTCGGCGAAAGCGCCGGTTCGAGAGCGAGCGCGAGGCCGACGATGCCGCTTACCGCGCCCGCATGGAGGGGCGAGTGCTAGGGATCTATGAGTGCCCGCTCTGCCAGGGCTGGCACCTCACCAGCCGCCGCCCGGATTGACGCGCAATTGTTCAGTCTGAGTCCGGCAGCCCGTAGCGCTCGATCACGCGGTCGTAGTTCATCCGCAGCAGCGCGATCGCGTCGTCGACATCCTCCTCGCTTCGAAGAGCGCGGGCTGCCGGTCCCGGCTTGCCGGGGAAGACCGGATGGTCGGTGATACGCCCCTCTGCCTTTAGCTCGGTCCAGATGTCCTTCGGAAAGCCCGTGTGCAGTGCGTTATCGCCGTGCAGATGACCGATCTCCCTGCGCCCGACCACAAAGGCCTCACCGCCACGAGCGTTCTTGCCGATGCTGACCCCGGGCCACGAAGTGACCTCGTCGGTGATTCGCTCGGCCGCGGGCTTGGTCTCGATCATGGCTGCTCCTCGGTCTCGAATATCGATCGCTTACGCACGGTACAAGTTCAAGTGAGCTTGAAGTCAAGCCTGGATCATGCTTTTCTTCGGGCGTGGAGCTGATGACGATCAGCGAGGTGTCAAGGCGCAGCGGCGTCGCGGCCTCGGCGCTTCGCTACTACGAGGAGCGTCGCCTGATCAGCTCGGAGCGCGCGGGCTCCGGCCACAGGCGGTTTCCGAGGCCGGTGCTGCGGCGCATCGCGTTCATCGTCTTCGCCCAGCGGATCGGGCTGACGCTCGAGGAGATTGGGAACGAGCTCTCAAAGCTGCCGCCCGATCGCGCGCCGAACCGGCGCGACTGGGCCCGGCTCTCGGCGAGCTGGACCGCCCGGATCGACGACCGCATCTCCGAGCTCGAGCGCTTGAGGGCGGGGCTCACCGAGTGCATCGGGTGTGGCTGTCTCTCGCTCGAGCACTGTCAGCTGGCGAATCCGGGCGATCGCGCTGCTCGGTTCGGCCCCGGACCTCGCTACTGGGTGGGCGACCGGCCTGTCCTCGGTGTGAAGTCGAGCTAGCCGCGAAATCGATTTGTGATCGGCATCCGCCGGTCGCGGCCGAATGCGCGCGGCGTGATCTTGATCCCTGGAGGCGCCTGGCGCCGCTTGTACTCCGCGCGGTCGACCATCGCGATCACCTGGTCGACAACCGCAGCCGGAAGCCCGTCGCCCACGATCTCCTCGCGGCCCCGGTAGTCCTCGACGTACGCCTCGAGGATCCGGTCAAGGACCTCGTACGGCGGGAGCGAGTCCTCGTCGCGCTGGTCGGGACGCAGCTCTGCGGATGGCGCACGCTCGATCACCGAGACCGGGACGAGCTCCTCGGCCGCCACCTGGTTGCGATGGCGCACCAGCCGGTAGACGAGCGTCTTCGGGACGTCCTTCAGGACGGCGAACCCGCCGGCCATGTCGCCATAGAGCGTCGCGTAACCGACGGAGAGCTCGCTCTTGTTACCAGTCGTCAGCACGAGCCATCCACTGCGATTGGAGATGGCCATGATCAGGTTGCCGCGAATCCGAGCCTGGATGTTCTCCGCCGCCAGGTCGAGCGTCTCGCTGCCCGAACCACTCCCCGTGAGCATCTCCTCGTATGCGCCCATCGCCGTCTCGATCGGGATCTCGATCAACTCGGCCCCGAGGTTCGCGGTAATCGCGCGGGCGTCCGCCTGGGTCTCGTCGCTTGAGTGGGGGGAGGGCATGACCACGCACGAGAGCCGCTCGCCGCCAAGCGCGTCGGCCGCCACCAGGGCAACCAGCGCCGAGTCGATTCCTCCCGAGAGCGCCACCAGCACGCGATCGAACCCGTTCTTGGTGACGTAGTCGCGAAGGCCAACCACGAGGGCCTTGTAGATCTCGGCATCGGCATCGAGTAGGTCCACCGGTTCCTGCGCTGGCAGGTCCGTGTGCGTCGCCGGCGTGCGCAGCGTGGCCACGACCGGGGCGTGCGGTCCGCCCGCAAGCGTCTCGAGCCCCGCGTCCGGCGCCGAGGCCGCCGCCAGGGGCAGCTCCAGGTCGCAGACGACCAGGTCCTCCTCGAACTGCGCGCCGCGGGCCACGAGCCTCCCCGATCCCGACACGACGAGGCTGTGGCCGTCGAACACCAGCTCGTCCTGGCCGCCGACGAGGTTGCAGAGTGCAAACGCCGCTCCCGTCTCGGCAGCACGATCGGCCAGCATCCCCTCGCGGAAAGCCCCTTTGCCGCGGTGGTAGGGGGAGGCGGATGGGTTGACGATCAGGCTCGCCCCGGCGAGCGCCTCCACCGATGCCGGCGGCCCAGGAAACCAGATGTCCTCGCAGATCGTGAGGCCGACCAGGATCCCGTTCAGATCGATCAGCGCCGGCCCGTCGCCGGGCTCGAAGTAGCGCCGCTCGTCGAAGACGCCGTAGTTGGGGAGCAAGAGCTTGCGGTAGACGGCTTGGACGGCGCCATCGGCGATCACCGCGCAGGCGTTCCGAACGGCCGAGTCGGCCTCCGCGAAGCCCACCAGGGCCACGATCCCCTCGATCTCTGAGGCCGCCTCATGAACCGCGCGGGAGGCAGCCTCGAGGAAATGGCGCCGGAGCCAGAGGTCCTCGGCCGGGTAGCCGGTCACCGTGAGCTCGGGGAAGACGACGAGCTGCGCCCCCGTTTCCCGAGCTCGGTTGGTCCATTGGGTCACACGGCGAGCGTTGCCATCGATGTCGCCGACCGTCGTGTTGACCTGGGCGAGCGCGATCCGCAACGTCTGCGTGGGTTCGGCCATCGCCCAAGTATCGCTGCCGCTCAGGCTCAATCCTCGTCTGGTGGCCGCACATCGCTTGCTCAAGCCCTATCTTTCCAATCTCAATGGGGGGTGAGATGACCTGGAGGCGATCCGGCTGCGCTGCCACAGCCGCGCTCCTGCTGGCGCTGGTGCCGGCCGGCGCAACGGCTCAGGAGCCCGGTGAGGCAGCCGAGATTCAGGCCGAGGCGACGCTCGAGGAGGCCCTCGAGCTCTTCCAAGGCCCGGCGCCAGCCCGGCCGACCCGTGAGCTGACCCCCGTCCTCGCCGAGCTCGCCCGCTCCGCGCCCGCGCTCGATCGTCGCGAGCGGCGGGTGGCCCGCTCGATTCTCACGCGTCCCGATGATGGGCGCGCTGATCGCTATGGCGACGGCTTCAGGGCGCCCGAGGCCGACGAATCGCCGCTTTGCGACACCAATTTCTGCGTTCACTGGGTCGATACGACGTCGGACGCCCCGCCGAGCGCCGACACGAACGGCGACGAGATCCCGAACTACGTCGAGGAGGTCGCGGAAGCGGCAGATAGGTCGGCGGATGTGGAGAACGGCACGCTCGGTTGGAGGAATCCAGTTCCCGACGGCCCTCGCGGCGGTGGCATGAATCGCACCGACATCTATCTGCTCGAGACCCGGGGCGACTACTTCGGCTACGCCTCGCCCGATGAGGGGCAGGGGACGGTGGCGGAGAAGGAGTCCTATCTGGTTCTCGACGAAGACATGCAGGAGTTCATCGATCCGCCCGGCTTCACGGCGACTGAGGCGCTTCAGGTGACGATGGCCCACGAGTACAACCACGTGCTCCAGTTCGCCTACGACTCGCTACAGGATTCCTGGATGTTCGAGTCCACTGCGACCTGGGCCGAGGAGCAGGTCTACCCGAGCGTCGACGACTACCTCGGCTACGTTCCCAGTTTCGCACGGACCCCAAGGGTTCCGCTCACCAAGAACGATCCATCCGGGCTCAAGATCTACGGAGCAGCGGTCTGGAACCACTACCTGAGCTCGGTTTACGGCGACAACGAGATCCGCGAGGCGTGGGCCGTCTCCGACCAGGTCTTCCCGGCCCACCATTCAGCCGCCGCCTACGACAGGGCGATCGGCGGCGGCGGCAACCCGTTCGAAGCCTTGGGCGACGAGTTCATCAGGTTCGCGTCCTCGACGGTGGAGTGGCGGGCGCTCCCGAGGGTCTTCCCCGACGCGGATGAGCTTCCCACCGTGGACAGGGTCGGCACGCTCAGGCCGCGCCGCACGCAACAGATCCCCCTCGACCATCTGTCCTATGCGCTGTTCGACGTGCCACCGAAGCTGGGGACCGACTTCAAGGTCTTGGTGTCGGGGCCTCCGGGCACGCACTTCGGGATTGACCTGGTTGGGCGGACGGGCACCGCCTCGGGCGGAACCGTGACCTCAAGCCCGATCTCGGACGACGACGGCGGCCGCCTGGCCGCCCGTTTGCCCGAGCGTGACTACGACCGCATCACGGCGGTCGTCGTAAACGCCGACCCGAGGATCTCGAGCTCCGGCGAGTATCTCCGCAAGAACCAGCGGTTCCACGTCAAGCTGCTTCCGCGGTAGGCGGACCCGGCAGGGCTTCGCGCAACTCGACGACGCGCACGCAGGACTCGGCGGCGGCCTCCACATCGAGCGCCCCACGGGCGAGCGAGCGCTGCAGGCTTCGGAGAACCTCCGGGGCGGCGCTGCCCGCGAACAGCAGCAGGTCAGTTCCGGCCGCGACGGCCCGCTCTGCCGCCTCCTGCTCACTGTGGGAGGCCGCAACGGCCTCAGCGCCAAGATCGTCGCTGATCGAGACGCCCTCGAACCCCAACTGCGTTCGGAGGAGGCGGGTGGAGATGGAGCGCTCGAGGGCCGCAGGGTCCTTGGCGCCCAGCTGTGGATACGACGCGATCGAGATCATGATCAGGGGAATGTCCTGAGCGATCGCTGCCTCGAACGGGCGCAGGTCCTCGGCCAGCTCGCGTCGCGACGCTCCGATGGCGCTGGGGGAGAAGTCGGTGTTGAGGGTGGAGCGCCCCAGGCCCGGGAAGTGCTTGGCCGTGGCGTTCACGCCCTCCTTGGAGAGTCCGTCGGCGAACGCGAGGCCCAAATCCGTGACCACGTTCACCGACTCTCCGAAGGTGCGGTCCGAGATCACGGACCCGGAGGCGAGAGGCACGTCGAGCACCGGGGCCAGATTCGTGTTGATGCCGAGCCCGGAAAGGAAGGTGCCGGTGGCGCGACCCTCGAGGCGGGCCGCGTCGGAGTCGGGCTCGAGTCCCAGCTCGGCGGGGGAGCGGAGTGGGGGAGCCTCTGCAAAGCGCTTTACGAAGCCCCCCTCCTGATCGGTCGCGACTATCAGCGGCGGATGCTCACCCTCGGCTGAGGCCGCCTGGAGGCCGCGCAGGCCGCGGCGGATCTCAGCCTCGGAGCCGCCCTCATCGGGGAAGACGATCACCCCGGCGATCTCCCCCCGTTGCGCGCGTTTAAGAAGATCCTTGTCGGGTGTGCCGTCCGTTCGCACCACGATGCGCTGGGCGGCCAGCTCCCTGAGGTCCGCCGCGCTGTCGCCCTCACACTGCGAGGGAACCGACACCCCCTCGGCATCCGACCCGTCGTCGCTACCGGCACCGAGGACCGCCCCCAAGAGCGTGGCCGCCAGCGCGACGGCCAGCAGTGCCCCCAGCCGTCTCCGTCGCACGGCGCGCGCCCGCTCGCGGCGCTCGCGTCTCAGGCGTCGGTCGGCGTCAGGGACCGCTCCAGCAGGATCACGTCCTTCCACTCGCCGTCCAGCCTCCCATGTCTTAGGTGCCGCCCGACCTCTCGCCACCCGTGCTCGTGCAGCAGCCGGAGGCTCGGCTCGTTCGAAGCGAATACCTTGCCGACGAGCTTCCAGTACCCGCGGCGCTCGGCCTCCTGCGCGAGGCCGTCAACCAGCGCCGCTCCGATGCCCTGCCGACGCGCGTCATGCGCGACGTAGAAGGTGAGCTCCCCGACGCCCGAGTAGTAGGGAGCCTGATCCGAATAGGGCCCGAGCTTGGCGAATCCCACGACCTCGTCCTCGCGCTCGGCGACGATCAGGATGCCGCCGGCCGCGATCAGCTCCTCGACGCTCGCCTGGCTTGGGTGGTGTGTTTCGAACGTCGCGACGCGCTCCTCGATCCCCTGTGCGTGAATCAGGGCGATGCGCTTTGCGTCGTCCCAGCGAGCGGCCCGGATCTTGAAGGCCGGGCCGGTCACCCCATCGCTCGCCGCCGACCCAGGTTTCCGACGATTACCGCGACCACGGTAACGAGGTAGATCTGGCCGATGAGCTGCTCGGTGATCGCGAGCGAGCGGCCGAGGTCAGTGGCCGCGGTGAGGTCGCCGTAGCCGGTCGTCGTCATCGTCGAGAACGAAAAGTAGAGGTAGTCGGACGTGTTCGCCTCACCGCCGATCTGCGCGAAGAACGGAGCTGATTCGACGTGGTCGATGATCCCGAACGCGAACGCGAAGAGCGACCCGAGCATGAGGTAGATGCAGAGCACGCCGAACATCGTCTGCATGGTGACTCGGCCCGCCTCACGGAAGTGGCGAGCGACACCGTGCATGATCGCCAGCGGGGCCAGAACCGCAAACGAGAAGCTCAGGATGCGCGCGGTGCCGCCGTCGACGTCTCCGCTGAACGCGAGGGCGATCGTTGCGGCAGCGGTCGCGAGGACCACAAGGACGCTGGCGAGGCGAAGAAAGCGGTTTCGCACCTGCGAGGTCCAGAGCGCGGCCAGGAAGGTGGTTCCCTGCAGGGCGACGATGATCAGATGGCTCAGATCGCCCTCCGGAGCCGCCATCTGGAAGGAAAGCGAGACGAGAATGAGGGCGAGCAACGGCCCGTAGCCGTGCTCGTGGATCGTCAGCTCATCGCGAACCCTCAAGGGGGAAGAACGTACTCGCCGAGGTGGTCGGAGAACCTATGCAGCGTCGGCGACCGGCACACGCGCCTCACCGGCCGTCTCCGGGGCCACCAGAATCGCCCCCTCGCCGGTGACATAGGCCTCCTCGCCGTGTTCGACCACGTCCATTCCGACGGCCTCGTCGCGCTCCGCCGCCCGCAGCGGCATGACGAGCGCGATGCCGCGCAGGAGCAGGAACGTCGCGCCGAACGCGTAAATCGGAGCGATGATGGCCGCCAGCGCCTGGTCTCCCAGCAGGCTGGCGCCGCCGTAGAGCAGGCCATCGGAGACCCCGTTCCAGTCGAACTGGGCGACGAACCCGATGAAGAGGATGCCCGTAAAGCCAGCGATTCCGTGGGCAGCCAGGACGTCCAGGGTCTCGTCGACGCGCGTCCGCGGGCGCAGGACGATGATGGCGTAGCTCGGCAGCGCAGCCACCACCCCCAGGACCATCGCCCAGCCCGGGCTCACGAACCCCCCGGCGGGGGTGATGCCCACACAGCCAACGATGATCGCGGTGGCCGCCCCGATCGCGGTCACCTGCCTGCCGCGCACGAGATCGAGCACGAACCACGTGACCAGACAGCAGGCAGGGGTGAGCAACGTGTTGGTGAAGGCGAGCACGCTCGAGTTCCCGGTCGAAACGCCGCTGCCACCGTTGAAGCCGAACCAGCCGAACCAGAGGAGGCCGGCGCCCAGCAGCACGTAGACGGCGTTGTGGGGGAGGAGCGCCAGGCGGCCATAGTCCTTGCGAGCGCCGACGACGAGCGCTGCCGCCAGCGCCGAGAAGCCCGACCCCATCTCGACGGGCACGCCGCCGGCGAAGTCGAGCGTGCCGCCCTCCTGCAGGAAGCCGCCGCCGAAGACCCAGTGCGCCATCACCGGGTAGACGAGCACCGTCCACAGCGCGATGAAGATGAGGTACGGGACGAAGCGAATCCGTTCGACGACGGCGCCGGAGACCAGCGCGGCCGTGATGATGCAGAAGCTGCCCTGGAAGGCGAAGAAGACCAGGTGCGGGATTGTCATCCCCTCCAGAGGCTGGAAGCCGATTCCATTCATGAGGGCATAGTTGAAGTCGCCGATAAACCCGTTGCCCTCCCCGAACGCCAGCGAGTAGCCGACGAGCGCCCACGAGATCGCGGCCACCGCAAGCGCGGCGATCGACATCATGAACGTATTCAGCGTGTTCTTCGAGCGCACCAGACCGGCGTAGAACAGGCCGAGCGCCGGCGTCATCAGCACGACCAGCGCGGTCGCGATCAGAAGCCAGGCGGTATCGCCCGAGTCAACCTTGCCGACCGGCACGAGGCTCGCGAGCTCGGTCATGAGCCCACCGGGGTGACGGCGCTTTGGTCGGTCTCGCCGGTGCGGATTCGGACCGCGCGCTCGAGCGGCATGACGAAGACCTTGCCGTCGCCGACCTCGCCGGTTCGCCCTCCAGCGGTGAGGGCATCGATCGTCGGATCCACGAAGTCATCCGAGACCGCGATCTCGAACCGGACCTTCTCCGAGAGACCCATCTGCACGGTGGTCCCGCGGTAGGTCTCGACGCGGTCGAGCTCGCCTCCGTGGCCCTGGACACGGCTCATCGAGACGCCGCGAACCTCGGCGCGATATAGGGCCTCCAAGACGTCGTTGGCCTTCTCCGGCCGGACGATCCCGATCACGAGCTTCACGGTCCTCCCCCGTTCGATTTTTCTGGTGGCGCCAGGCGCGAGCGTTCGGCTCACGCGCGACCCATTCTCTGAGCGCGTGAGCACCTGCGCCTTATCCGCGCGTACAGGATCCGAGCGGGGTCGCTATCCAGGGGGATAGGTGGGGGAGAGGCCGCGAGCCGTGGTGCTATCCGCACCCGGCGCATCGAGGCCGGCGGCCGCTTCGAGCTCCGCGATCGAGCCGTAGAGATCGTCCGCGAGCGCGTCGAGGTCCCGCATCTCGTCGTAGTCGGCGGTCAGCCCGAAGTTCACCTGGCCGTCGTAGCTCATGACCCCGAAGCAGATCGCCTGCCGGCGCGCGAGCGGGACCATCGGGATCACCGCCTCCAGGCGTCGCCCCATCAGATAGAGGGAGAACTGAGGGCCGGGAACGTTCGTGACCACGACGTTGAAGAAGCGCTGCGCGGGCTGGAGCCGCGCCGCCTGCCCCGCGATGGTGGGCGGGGCGAAGTCCGAGAGCTCGGTCATCACGGTCGCTCCGACGGCCTGCTTCGAGCCCTTCAGGTCGCCCATCGCGTGGCTCACGAGCCGCAACCGCTCGACCGGATCCTCCTCGAAGACCGGAAGCGGGGCCATGAACGATGAAACGCGATTGCCGAGCGCCCCATGCTCATCGGCCGTCCGCACGCTGATCGGCACGAGCGCCCGCAGCTCCAAACCCTGTGTGGAGTGCCCGCGCTGGCGCAGGTAGCTCCCGAGCGCCCCGGTCACGACCGCGAGGACGACGTCGTTCACGGTGCCGCCGAGCTCGTTCTTGATCGCCTTTACGCGGTCGAGGTCGGCTCGCACCCAGGCGAAGCGGCGATACGGGCCGATCGGGACGTTGAACGGCGAGTGGGGTGCCGCGAGGCCGGTCCTGGCGAAGGCTCCAGCGGCCGCCAGCGCATCGACGGCGCCCCGGACCGCACGTCTCGGTGCGCGAAACAGGGCCCGTCCACCGCGAACCAGCTCCGCCGGCGTCGTCGCTCGCTCAACCAGCGCCTCGGTCAAGACCTCGGCGTCGGTTGGCTCAGGTCGGGGCGTCCAGGGCTCAGGAGGAGGGACCTCGCCTGGCTCAGGCTCGGTGTCGTAGAGGACGGTCGTGATGTCGACTCCCGAGACGCCGTCGACCAAGGCGTGATGTGTCTTGCCGATCACGGCGAAGCGCCCGTTCTCGAGTCCCTCTACCAGCCAGAGCTCCCAGACCGGCTTCGACCGGTCGAGGCGTTGAGAGAAGATGCGAGCGGCGAGGTTGCGCAGCTGCTCGTCGGAACCGGGGGCAGGCAGCGCCGTATGCCGGACGTGGTAGGAGAGGTTGAACCGCGGGTCGTCGATCCACTTTGGCCGGCCCTGGTGGAGGGGCACGAACCGCAGCTTCTGTCGGAAGCGCGGGACGAGATGAAGGCGGGAGGAGACGTGACCGCGAAACTCCTCGTACGCCGGCGCCTGGCCCTCGAAGAGCGAGACTGAGGCGACGTGCATGTGGGCGGGACCCCGCTCGAGATGAAGGAATGACGAGTCGAGGCCTGAGAGCCGGTCGCGATTCATCGCCGCCGCGATTGTCTCAGAAGCGACCCGTACGCCTAGAATCGCGCCCATGAGCTCCGAGGCGAAGAACCTCGAGGCGATCTCCAAGGCGATCGACCAGCACAACTCGAGCTGCCAATTCCCGGCGACGGAGGTCAGGATGAACCCGTTCGAGCTCGAGCGGCTCGGCTGGGAGGAGATCCGCGGACTGCCGATTACCGCTGATCCCGCCCTCGAGACCGGTCGGTTTCGAATCATCTGCCCTCGGGACGGCGACGACGCCGAGCTCGAGAAGGTCGAAGCGATCGGAGAGCCGATCGAGATCGGTGTCCCGGAGCCGCAGAGGCCGCCCGTCTAGCCCCGGGCGCCTCACTGACTTCTCATCACTCCCAGACGAGGGCCGGCTCGGAGGCGCCGCGAAGCTCGGCGATCAGTGCCGCCTCGCCCTCCACATCGGCCCGCGCGAAGCGCCCGAGCTTCTCGATCGTGATCTCCATCTTGCCCTTCTTCCGCTTGGCACGCCACAGGCCCACGAGACGCCCGTCCTTGAGCACCGCCCCCGGGCTTGCCACCGGGCGGAACATGCGCTTTCTGAGATTGGCCTCGGGCGCGAGCAGCGCGCGGTTCGCCTTCTGGAGATACGGATCCCCCGGTGGGAGCAGTCGCACCCCGGCGGCCTCGGGTGGCGAATCGAGCGCTGCCGCATCCGCTCGCAGCGCCCAGCCCTTCTGCTTGCCGGCGGCGACTTCGTCGAGATCCGCCTCGACCCGCTCCCAGATGCGCCCTGCCTGGGTGGGGTTGATGCCGGCCCATTCCGCGAACTCGGTCGGCGTCGCTGGGGCGTAGAAGCTCAGGAACATGCGCGCCGCCTCAGCCGCCGACGCCCTGCCGGGCTTGGCGAGCAAATAGCTACGAGAGGAGTCAAGCCGGGCGCCGGCCTGAATGGTCGCGTAGCGCCACAGGGCAGGGGCGACGTGATGGCTGCCGCAGCTGCGACACCACGGCATCAGGTTCTTGTCGACCCGCTGGCGCAGCTCCTCGTGGAGCTCGTCCTTGCCGAGCTTGCGCCCCCGAGCAAGGGCCGCTCTCGTCGCGTCGGCAACCTGGGCGAGCGCCTCGGTGGGGGCGAAGGTCCTCGCCTTCGCCGAGCGGTGGTATTTCGTCCCAAGCTGAGCGGTGAGCTCCTTGTCGTCGGTCGAGATCAGGGCTCGGCCGAGCGCCGCGTGGTCGTCGGGTGCGAGGGCGTGGATGGCGGATCGAATGACATGGGCTAAAACGAGCTCCCCCGAGTCGACGGCATCGTCGTAGCCCTCGCGGGTGACTCCCTCACTGCGCGCGGCAAGCGCCTGAAGCGCGGCGTCGCGGGCGAAGTCCGAGGCGGGGCAGGCCGCGGCCTCGGCGAGCGTCCTCGCCCCGCGCTCATCAAGTCCGGAGCGGGCCAGGCGAAAGGCGAGGATCTGCTGGGAGTCCACTGGCAGCGAGCCTAGCCCAGTGGCTTTCTGCGCCTAGAAGTCCAGCCCGAGCTCATTGGTGAGCTTCTGGGCCTCGACGTTCAGCTTGAAGAACTCGCCCGTGAGGATGAGAATTCCCATGATGATGAGGATGCCTCCGCCGATTGCGATGATCAGGGCGTAGTGGCGCTTTACGACCTCGAAGACCTGCGCCATGCGCGAGAACGCGATCGCCGAAAGCAGGAACGGCACGCCCAGCCCGAGCGAGTACACGGTGAGCAGGAAGGCGCCGCGGGCCTCAGTCTCCGCCAGCGCCGCGGCCGAGAGGATCGGCCCGAGGGTGAGCCCGATGCAGGGCGACCAGGCGATCGCGAAGGCCGCGCCGGCCACCAGCGGCCCACCGGTCCCGGCGCGCTTCATCAGCGCCTGGAAGTGCCACTCGCGGTTTAGACGCGGGATGAAGTAGCTCGCGACGAAGAGCGCGCCCATGACGATGATGAGCACGCCGGCGATGTCGGTGAGCAGATCGCGGTTCTCCTGCAGGCTCGAGCCGAGCGCCGTGGCCGTGAGCCCGAGCAGGATGAAGAAGGCCGAGAACGACGCGATGAAGAGCAGGCTCGGGACCAGCACCCGGCGCCAGCCGGCGTCGTCGAGATCGCTCACCGCAACGCCGCTGATCACCGACAGATACCCGGGCACGAGTGGCAGCACGCAGGGAGAGAGGAAGGACGCGAGGCCTGCCCCGAAGGCGGCGACCACCCCGATTCCCGATGCGGGGTCTGGGGGCACTGGCCTCTCAGCTGAGCGCGGCGGCCAGCCGGCGCCGATGGGCACGCGCGAGCGGATCGGCGGGTCCCAGCTCGGTGAAGATCGCGACCATGGCTTGACGGAGGAGATCCCTCGTCTCAGCGTCATCGGTGGACGTGATCGCGCCCTGAAGAGTCTCGAGCGCCGTTTCGTGGTCGCCCGCATCCCACGCCGCGAACGCCTGCTCGAGCGTCGAGGAGGTAACGCCGTTCGTCGCCTCCCCGGAGGCAAGGCGCAAGCGCGCCAGCAGACCGTTCGCCACGAAATCGCCCTCGAGCCGAGCTAGGAGTTCCGTGGCTTCGTCGTCATCGCCTCGCGCGATGAGGAGGCGACCGAGCTTGCGGCTGGCGTCGGCGTGGCGCGGGTCTTCCTCCAGGGCGCGGCGAAGCGAGTCCTCGTCGTCGCCCACGGCCAGCTCGTCGGCAGCCGAGGGAACGAGCGCGTCCAGGAATTCCTCGATCCGCGGGGGCGGCAGGGCGCCGGTGAACTCGCTCGCGACCTTGCCGTCGCGAAACGCCTTGACCGCGGGGATCCCGCGAATCCCGAACGCCTGGGCGAGGCCTTGGTTGGAGTCGACGTCGACCTTGGCGAGATCGAGCTTGCCGTCCCGCTTGGTGACGGCTGCCTCGATGGCGGGGCCGAGTTGACGACACGGACCGCACCACTCGGCCCAGAAGTCGACGACCACGGGAACCTCCCGCGACCGCTCGATCACGGCCTGTTGGAACTCGGCCTCGGTTACGTCCCTGATCACCATTACGAGGTTAGAGAAGGGCTGCCCGGGGGCGAGGGCCAACGGAATTATGTGAACTCGGCCGCGGGGCGGGAAGATATAGGGCGTGGACGAATCGCTTCGCGGAAAGCTCCTGGTCGCATCGCCCACGCTGGTCGACCCGAACTTCGCCCGAAGCGTGGTGCTGATCACCGAGCACAACGACGAGGGGGCGATGGGAATCGTCCTCGACAGGCCGTCCGAGGCGCTGGTGGGGGAGCTCGTGCCACAACTCGATGACGTCGCCGGTGCGGAGGCGCCGATCTACGTCGGCGGCCCGGTGCAGCCGAGCGCCCTTGTCGTCCTGGCGGAGTTCAGTGACCCTGACGCGGCGGCCTGGATCGTCACCGCCGATGTGGGCTTCGCCTCGGCCGACTTCGAAACGGAGGACCTGGCCGGAGTCGTCCGCCGTGCGCGCGTCTACGCGGGCTACTCGGGCTGGGGCGCCGGCCAGCTTGAGGCCGAGCTGGACGTCGACTCCTGGATCGTCGAGCCCCCGATCCCCAGGGAGCTCTTCCCGGACGAGCCCCAGACCCTCTGGAGCGACGTTCTTGCCCGCAAGGGTGGCCAGTACGCCCTCGTGGCCCGCATGCCGGAGGACCCGTCGGTGAACTGAGGGCGGAAATCCTGTGCTCGATAACACAGATTAGGTAAACCTGGGCGGCGTCACCGAGGGTGTCTGAACGACGCCACAAACGAACGGACGCGCGCCGGCGGGGCGAACAGCCGGCACGCGCCTCTAACTTCCCCGGTAGTGCTTTCCTCGTACCCGTGGCCAATCGCTCAAAACGGGCTCTGTCCGGCCGCTGGCCTCGGCCGGCCATGCGTTTGCGCGCCGTTTGCGGGGGCCCAAATCGGGGTAGCGCGCGGGATTAAGCAGGGATCAACAGCGGCACGATCCTTCTGCGGTACATATACGTCGCACATGCGGCGAGGCAGCACAGAAGCCCGGGCATGCCCCGGGCTTCTGTTGTCTGAAAGGGTCAGTTGACGCCGGATCCGCAAAGCGGCGATCCCACTCCTCCCGCCCCCGGCCCTCCGGAGGGCCTCGCGGCCGAGCGTGAGCTGCTCGAGCGCTTCGCGGAGACGCGTGATCCGAGGCTGCGCGAGGAGCTCGTAAACCGCTTCCTTCCCCTTGCTCGCAGCCTGGCGATGCGCTACGCGGGCGGCGCGGAGCCGTCGGACGACCTCGTGCAGGTCGCGAGCGTCGGCTTGATGGGGGCGCTCGAGCGCTTCGATCCCTCGCGCGGGGTGCCGTTTGCCGCCTTCGCCGGCCCCACCATCCTCGGCGAGCTGCGTCGTCACTTCCGGGATCGCGTCTGGACGCTCCGCGTCCCCCGTGGCCTCCAAGAGCGGATTCGCGACGTCGAGGACACCATCACCAAGCTGGGGAGCGATCTCGAGCGCTCTCCAACGGTGCGAGAGGTCTCCGACAAGCTCGTGATCAGTGAGGCCGACGTGCTCGAGGCGATGGAGGCGTCGGATGCGCGTCGGACCATGTCGCTCGACCAGCCCGCCGGCGGCGAGGATCTCGGCGACTCGTCGATCGGAGATCGAGTGGGCGGCGATGATCCCGGCTTCGAGCTGGTCGAGGAGCGCTCCGCGATCAGCTCCGGCGCCCGCGTCCTCACCGACCTCGAGCGCGAGGTGCTGCGCCTGCGCTTCGTCGAGGACCTCACTCAGTCGAAGATCGCGGAGCGCGTCGGCTACTCGCAGATGCACATCTCACGCATCCTCCGCAAGGCGCTCGAGCGCGTCCGCGCCGCCTCCGACCCCGGCGAGCCGCGCTAGGCGCCGCTCAGCGGCCCGGTTGAGAAGCGATCTCTAACAACAGGTGCTCCTCACCGTCCTGGCGCTCGACCGCGACGGTGTCCGCCAGGGCCTCGAGTGAGGCGTCGATACCGGGAATCTGCATGTCCTCGCGCAGGCGATCGCCAGCTCCATCCACGAGCGGGCCGACCCTCACGCTCACGGCCGCCCCATCCTCGTCGACCAAGACACGGGCCGTCCCATCAGGGAAGTGGTCGGCAGCCTGCGAGGAGATGGCGTCAGCCAAAAGGACCGCGTCGGAGAGCCGATCGACCGAGAAATTGGCCCTCACCGCGAAGATGGAGACGACGCGGGAGAGCACGGCACCCACGAGCTCGCCCGCCGGCATGGACATGACCGCTCCCCCTCTCGCATCGGTAGCGGCGCTCGGCTGGGCGAGGGTTTCGTCGGCGCTCGCGTGGGGCTCCAGGGCCATTCGCATGGTGACCTCGGTCCCCCGCCCTGGGCCGCCCACGATCGAGAAATCGGTTGAGAGCGCCGCGATGAGCGGCAGGCCCATCCGCAGGCTCTCGCGGCTCATGTCGGGCCGCGGGCGGATGCCGCCCCCATGGTCGCGAACCACGACCACCAGGCAATCGCCGTCGCGCTGGGCTTCGACCTCCATTGGTCCGATGCCGTCGTCGTAGGCGTGGATCACGACGTTCATGCACGCTTCCGTCACGACGGTCTTGAGGTCGACGACCTGGGCCGGATCCATCTCGAGCGCCTCCGCCAGCCCGGCGACAGCGTGGCGTACCACCGCCACCTCTTCCGCGCGTGCGGGAAGCACGAGGCGAAGATCCGCGGCCAACACGGCTTTTGCCTACCCGCGCAGGCGTCGTTCTACGCCCAGGAAGTGCGCTGGGGGATTCGCCTCAGCCGCTCCGGGGTAGACCTCATCTCAAGCTGCATGGGGAACCAGGACAAAGAGGCCGACGGGTCTCGCGACGACGAGACCGAGAAGGAGCGTCTCGACAAGAACCTCGAGCAACTCCTCCAGGAGTTGCGCGTCGCGCTCCCGGGCGTTCAGGTCCTCTTCGCGTTCCTGCTCACCGTCCCATTCAGCCAGGCCTTCCCGACCCTCACGAGCTTTGAGCGCAATGGCTACTTCTTCGTGCTCATCGCCACGGCCGTCGCGACGGCGCTCCTGATCGCGCCGACCGCGATCCATCGCGTGCTCTTCCGCGAGGGAATGAAGCGTGAGATCGTCATGCGCTCCAACACGCTCTCGCTGATCGGGCTGGGGGTCCTGGCAGTTGCGATGACGAGCGCCATCGCCCTGATCGCCCACATCGTCTTCGGCGAGACTCAGGCGATCATCAGCGCGATCTGCTTCGCCATCCTGTTCGCGGGACTGTGGGCGGCGCTGCCGCTGGGCGACCAGAAGTTCCGCGACTGGGACGACGACAAGGGCAACGACCGCTGAGTCCCGGGCGGCCCTCCTACTCGCGCTTCCAGCCACCGCCGAGGAACTTGCCGAGCCGCCCACTGCGGACGCTGGGCCGAAAGGCCCCCGCCCCCTTCTCGGGAGGACCCAGCTGCGCCGCCTCCTCGGCTGTGATCGCGAGCGTCACCAAACGCTCAGCGGTCCGGGCGACCTCCGGTCCGTCGACGAATCGAAGCCCGGCATCTGGCGTGTCGATCACGATCCCGTCCAGGATGTGCTCGCGGTAGTTGTCGACGACCTGGTCGACCGTCCCCACCAAAACCCCGTCCGCCGAGACCACGCGAGTGCCCCGTGCGACGGCGTTGTAGTGGATGGCATGCCCTTCGTCGGTCACGCCGCCAAAGCATAGGCTGCTCCCATGGCCGGTTACTCGGGCACGCCCCTGCCGAGGAAGCTTGGGATCAAGGAGGGACACCGCCTTGCCCTCCTGGGCGCGCCCGACGGGTTCGACATCACGCTGGGCGAGCTGCCCGACGGGGTTTCCATAACCACCGCTGCTCGTTGCCGCTCGGACGTTTTGGTCTGCTTCGTCACGGCGCGTACCCAACTCGAGCGTCGCTTCGGGGCTCTGAAGCGCGCCCTCGCCTACGACGGCGGCCTCTGGATCGCATGGCCGAAACGCGCTTCGGGCGAGAAGACCGATATGACGGAGGACGTCGCGCGCGAGATCGCGCTCGGGAACGGCCTCGTGGACAACAAGGTCTGCGCGATCGACGAGACATGGTCCGGGCTGCGAGTGGTGTACCGACTGGCGGACCGGCCGGGCTAATCGAGCCGCTCCCGCACGGCTTCCGAGCGGCAGAACTCCTCGATCTCGCGGGAGAGGCGCCCACCCTGCCACGCGAGCGGGGACTCCCCCGGCTTCTCGCTCACGAGGCGCGCGTGCGGCAGAGCGTCCGCCCAGATCTCCGCGATCTCATAGGCATGGCCGGGATCAGCCTCGTCATGGCTGGCGACGACAAGCGCAGGGACGTCCAGGCGCTCGAGCGAGCCGATGCCCTCGAACGGAAGCGACCTGGGAACCTCCCGCAGGGCGTGGGCGACCCCTTCAATGTGCTCGTGAGCCTCCAGTCGCTGGCGCGCGACTCGCAGGAGCGTCTCGCGCCATTCCGGCGCCAGGTTTTGGTCGTAAGCGGCCAGAAAGCCCTCGACGCCGTCACGGTCGATGCCGTCCGCGAGCCCATCCCAGCCCGCGAGGCTCTCCTCCGACGCCGGCTCCCCGGTCACGGCAGGCCCGATCAACACGAGCCCGGCGATCCGGCCTGGGTCACCCAGCGCGAGCGTCGCGGCGGTATGGGCCCCCATCGAATGGCCTGCGAGAACGGGCGTGGAGGGACCCTCCTCCCCCACCCGCGCATCGATGACCGCGGCGGCGTCGGCGGCGAGTCGCTCATAGCCATAGGACCCGGGCGACGGGGCCTCGGACGCCCCGTGGCCCCTCGCGTCGTAGGCGATCAAGCGAAAGCCCGCCCGCGGCAGGTGTCGTGAGCCGTGCACCACCGTGCGCCGGGTCGCCGTGAGGCCGTGCAACGTGACGATGCTTGCCTGCGGTGCCGAGTCCGGCGCCTCCTCGACCGCACCCGCCAGCTCCACTCCCGCGGCATCAACCTCGAACTCGGTCGCCATCCCGTTCAGGAGCCGAGCGTGATGCTCTCGATCACGACCGGCGTCGTGGGCGGGGCCAGCACCTCGTCCGCGAGCGTCGGATCGGCGAGCGCCTCGATCCGCTCAACCGTCTCAAAACCGTTCGAGACCTCGCCCAGGACGGCGTACTGCGGCGGGAGGGCGGCATCGATCGCAGTGACGACGAAGAACTGACTGCCCGAGGTGCCATCGAAGTCGGCCGCCGTCTTCGCCATCGCGACCACGCCCTTGGTGTACTCCGTGCCGGCGGGGACCTTCTCGACGACCTCGTAGCCGATGTGCCCGCTCCCGTCGGCCGCCGGGTCCCCGCCCTGAATCACGAAGCCGTCGATCACCCGGTGAAACGGGGTCCCGTCGTAGACCCCTTGGCGCACGAGGAAGGCGAAGGAGTTCGCGGTCTTGGGGGATCCCTTCGTATCCAGCGCGATGTCGAAGCTGCCGCAGTTGGTCTCGACCGTCGCGGTCAGCTTCTCGCCAGCCTTCACGGTCTGCTTCGGCGCCTTCAGCTTCACCTGCTTGGGCTCCGCGGCGGGGACCTCCTCGCACTCCGACTCCGCCTCGGCGCTCCCGTCCGAGGCCGGCTCGTCGTCGGAGCCGCCGCAAGCGCCCAGCATGAGCGCACCCGCAAGCGCTATGAGGGCGAGCAACCCGCGTTTTGAGAGTGGACCGGGCAAGGCCCGTGAGCGTACATTCGGCTCCGGCGCGGGGGTTATCTAGGCTCCACGCGGTGACGCCCGACGCCCGGCACCTGCTCTTGGTGAACCCGTCCGCCGGCGGCGGTCGAACCGCTCAGCTGCTCCCGCGCGTCGAGGGTGCGCTGCGGGTTGCAGGCATCGACCCGCGGATCGTTGTCACCACGAGCCTCGAACACGGCTGCGCCGAGGCCCGCGCCGCCGCGAAGCAGGGCGAGATCGTCGTGGTGATGTCAGGCGACGGCCTGGTCGGGCAGGTCGGTGGGGCGCTGGCCAACACAGGAGCGAGCTTCGGGGTCATTCCCGCCGGGCGTGGCAACGACCTCGCGCGGGTGCTGGGGATCCCAACCGAGATCGAGGGCGCGGTCGAGGTGCTCGCCACAGGGTCCGTGCGTGAGATCGACGTCGGCGAGGTCAACGGCAAGCGCTTCCTGTGCATCGCGAGCTGCGGCTTCGATTCGGATGCGAATCGCATCGCCAACGAGGCCAGGCGCATGCGCGGTGGCGCCGTCTACCTGTACGCGGCTCTGCGCGCGCTCGCGGAGTGGAAGCCTGCTCGCTTTACCTTGAGGCTCGATGGAAAGGATTCGGGGTTCACCGGCTACTCGGTCGGGGCCGCCAACGGCCCTGCCTACGGCGGCGGGATGCAGGCAGCCCCTGGCGCAGCCCTCGATGACGGCTACCTCGACGTCGTCTGGGTTGCAGAGATGGCCAAGCTCAGGTTCCTGACCCGCGTGCTCGGGAGAATCTTCAAGGGCACGCATGTAAAGACGCCTGAAGTCACCGTGAGGCGCGCTCGGGAGGTCGAGCTCGCGGCTGACCGCCCATTCGCGGTTTACGCGGACGGAGATCACCTCACGGACCTTCCCGCCATGGTGAGCATCCTTCCGGGCGCATTGCGCATCATCGCCCCGGACTCCGGAGATCCATCGTGACCGCGGCATTCGGTGCCAAGCGGAGCCTCGCCCGAGCCGTGGGGGCGCTCAGCCGGCGCAGCGGACGCGGCGGCGGGACGACTCTGCCGGGCCGCGTGCTCCTGCGAATGGCACCCGACGCCATTGCCCGCCTTGGGGCCGGCTTGGGAATGGGGTCGACCGTCATCAGCGCAACGAACGGGAAGACGACCACGGCGAGCATGCTCGCAGGCGCCCTGCGGGCCGCTGGGCGCGAGCCAGTGCACAATCGTGCCGGGTCGAACATGACCTGGGGTGTTGCGACGGCGCTGCTCGAGCAGCAGGGTGAGGAGGGTCTCTTCGAGGTCGACGAGGCCTGGCTCCCGAAGGTTGCCGCCGAGCTCGAGCCGAAGCTGATCGTGCTCTCGAACCTGTTCCGTGACCAGCTCGACCGGTACGGCGAGCTCGAGACGCTTGCCGACGAGTGGGCGTCCTTGGTGGCCGAGCTCTCAGGCCGCGCTGCGTTCGTGCTGAACGCCGACGACCCCCTGATCGCGGATCTGGGGCGCGATCGCTCCCTGGCCCGCCGCCCCGGCGTGACCTACTTCGGCATCGAGGATCAAAGCCAGGCGCTGCCAGAGCTCCAGCACGCCCACGATGCCAAGCACTGCCGTCGCTGCGGGACGGCATATTCGTACGAGCGCGCGTTCGTCGGCCACCTCGGCCACTACACCTGCCCTGAGTGCGACGCCGACCGCCCAGGGCCCGACGTCGCCGCCGAGCGAATCGAGCTACACGGCATGGAGGGGTCCTCGGTCCGGGTGCGCACGCCGGCCGGCACCGTGGAGCTCGAGCTGCCGCTCCCAGGCCTCTACAACGTCTACAACGCGCTGGCGGCGCTCGCGGCGGCCCTGCGGCTGGATGTCTCCCTGGAACAGGCAGCTGCGGGAATCGCAGCCACACAGGCCGTGTTCGGGCGCGTCGAGACCATCCCCGTTGCCGGCAAGGACGTCTCGATCCTGCTGATCAAGAACCCCGCCGGCGCCAACGAGGTCCTCCGCACGCTTTGCCTGGAGAGCGTCACGGGGAATTCGGGCAACGGGGACGGGATCGAGCTCTGGATCGCCCTCAACGACCGCATTGCCGACGGACGCGACATCTCCTGGGTGTGGGATGCGGACTTCGAGCTACTGGCCGGAGCGGTCCGGCGCGTGGTCTGCGCGGGCACCAGGGCGCCGGAGATGGCCGTGCGCCTCAAGTACGCAGGACTCGACCCGAAGACGATCGCGGTGGAGCCGCGGATCGAGGCTTCCCTGGATCGAGCGGTCGATGAGGCGCCGGAACGCCTCTTCGCCCTCCCCACCTACACGGCGCTCCTCGAGCTGCGCACCCTGCTCGCCAAGCGCGGCCTCGCCCCGGAGTACTGGGCGTGAACGCCGCAACCGGGCACGAGCCCGTTTGGCACGACGTGGAGTGCGGGGCCTACTCCGACGATCTCCAATTCTGGGAGACCCTGGCCGGCACCTGTGGCGAATCCGATCCTGGAGCTCGGTGCCGGTACGGGCCGCGTCGCGCTTCACCTGGCGCGACGTGGTTACACGCTCGACGCCGTTGAGCTCGACCACAGGCTGGCCTCCATCCTCGACTCTCGGGCTGAGCTCGAGCAATTGGCGGTGGAGGTGCGAACGGAGGACGTCCGTGACGGGATCTCGGGTGGCCCGTACTCGCTTGTGATCGGCGCGATGCAGCTGATTCAGCTCCTTGAGGGTTGCGCCGGGCGGCGCGCTGCTCTCGAGGGCATGGCTCGTTCGCTCGCGCCGGGTGGTGTGGCCGCGCTCGCGATCGTTGAGGGAACCGAGAGCGTCGTGGGGATGGCCGGCGAGAGCATGCTTCCCGACGCCCGGGAGCGCGACGGGTGGGTCTACTCGAGCCTGCCGCTCGACGTCGTCGCACGCGACGGCCAGCTCGTGGTGCGGCGGCTGCGCCAGACCGTTTCCCCGAAGGGCGACCTCGAGGAGTTCGTGCACACCGACCTTCTCGATGTCCTCGACGCCTCCACCCTCGAACGGGAGGCCGCCGCCGCGAACCTTGTGCCCGCCGGTCGCCATCCGATCGCGGATTCCGACTCCCACGTCGGCAGCACCGTGGTCCTCCTCGAGAGAGAGCGATGATGGAGCTTCGCCTGCTGGCTCTCTATCCGGAGCAGATGAACATCTACGCGGACCGCGGCAACATCATCTTCCTGCGCCGTCGCTGCGAGTGGCGCGACATCGACTTCTCCTACGCCGTGGCGGGCCCCGGCGAGCGCTTCGATCCCGCGGACCACGACCTCATCTACATCGGCGGCGGCCAGGACCGAGACCAGCGACTAGTGGCGAAGGACATGCGCGCCACGAAGCGCGACGGGCTCACGGCCGCGGTGGAGGACGGGGCGGTCGTCCTTGCCGTCTGCGGCGGCTACCAGCTCCTCGGCCACTCCTACCAGCTCGGCCCCGAGCGAATCGAAGGCCTCGGCTTGGCGGACCTCGAGACCGTACGCGGCGAGGGCGAGCGGCTGATCGGGAACGTGGCGATCGAGGTCAAGGTCGATGACAGCCCGCCCCTGACGGTCGCCGGGTTCGAGAACCATGGCGGACGCACGTACCTCGGCCCAGAGGCCAGCCCGCTCGGCAACGTGCTGCGGGGTCACGGCAACAACGGCGACGATGGCTACGAGGGCGTGCGCCGGCTCAACATGTTCGGCACCTACCTGCACGGCCCCCTCCTGCCGAAGAACAGCGCGCTGGCCGACTACCTGATCGCTCTCGCCCTCTCAAGGCGCGAGGGTGCCCTGCCCGACCTCTCGGCGCTCGACGACACGCTCGAGCATGCGGCGCACGAGTCGGCGAAGACGGCCGCGGGCGTCGGCTGACGATCGTCCAGTCCTGCGGACGCTGCGAGCATCGCGCTCAGAGCGATTCCATCCAGGAGCTAACGACCGCTCGAGCCGAACCCGCCCTCACCACGAACGCTCACCGCCAGCTCAGCGGCCTCCACGGGCACGGCCTCAGCGAAGGGCGTCACCACGAGTTGGGCGATCCGCTCGCCCACGACGACCTCGAAGCCGGTCGCGCGATCCGTGTTCAGCAACAGCACGCGCAGCTCTCCGCGGTAGCCGGAGTCGATCAGGCCCGGCGCATTCACCAGGGCGATTCCGTGCCGGGCTGCAAGGCCGGAACGCGGCAGCACGAGGCCGGCGTGCCCGGCAGGGATCTCGACCGCAACGCCCGTGCCCACGCTCGCGCGCTCGCCCGGCGCGAGCACGGCGGCCTCGGCCGCGTAGAGATCGAGGCCCGCGTCTCCCTCGTGCGCACGGGTTGGCAGCGTGGCCTCGTCCGAGAGGCGCCTTACCAGAAGGTCCACGCGCCCGAGGCTAGTCGTCGCTCAGGGAGCCGTCGACCGAAACCCAGCCATCGCCGGTGCCGTTCACCGCAAACTCGGCGAAGCGGTGGGTGAGAGATGTCGGCACGCGCGCTTTGACGAGGACGCCGTCGGGGCGATCCTCACGCTCGAGGTCGCCGGCGAGGGCATGGAGCTCGGAAAGCCGGCCGCCGTCCTCGTATGGGACCAGCAGCTCGACCTCGCTCAGCGTCTCCTCGAAAGCCTGCGCGATCCGGCTGCGCAGCTCGTCGAGCCCTTCCCCCGTGGCCGCCGAGATGCCGAGGACATCCGCTCGCCCGACCAGCAGGTCCCGTCGGGCATCCGCGTCGAGCAGGTCGAGCTTGTTGACCGCGAGCAGGCGCGGCTGATCGCCCGCGCCCAGCTCCTCCAGCACCGAGTCGACCGCCTCCATCGCGCCGCGTCTCGATTCCGGGTTCTCGGAGCCGTCGACGACATGCACGATCAGGTCGGCGCGCCGCGTCTCCTCGAGCGTCGCCATGAAGGCCTCGACGAGCTGATGTGGGAGCTTGCGAATGAAGCCGACGGTGTCGGTGATGAGGTAGTCGCGGCCATCGTGACGGTAGGAACGTGTGGTGGGGTCGAGCGTGTGAAAGAGCCTGTCCCCCACCCCCACCTCGGCGCCGGTGAGCGCGTTCAGGAGGGTCGACTTGCCCGCGTTCGTGTAGCCGGCAAGGGCGATGGTGGGAACGCTTGCAGCATCGCGCCGAGCGCGCATAACGGTCCGGTTCTTCTCCAGCCCCTTCAGCTTCCGGCGCAGCGCCGCGATCCGGTCGCGGGCGAGGCGGCGGTCGGTCTCGATCTGGGACTCACCCGGTCCACGGGTGCCGATACCCCCGTCCATGCGCCCGGCCCCGAGGCGCTCGAGGTGCGTCCACAGCCCCCTCATCCGGGCCAGGTTGTACTCGAGCTGCGCCAGCTCAACCTGCAGCTTGCCCTCGGCCGTGTGCGCGTGGTCGGCGAAGATGTCGAGGATCACGGCGGTGCGGTCGATCACCGGCACGCCGAGCGCCGCCTCGAGGTTGCGCTCCTGCCGAGGGGCGAGCTCATCGTCGGTCGCGACCAGGTTGGCGTTCGCGCGCTTCAGCTCCGCTCTCAGCTCCGTCAGCTTGCCGCGGCCCAGGTAGCGGTCCGGATCCGGCTCGGGCCGGACCTGCGTCATCTCTGCGGCTGTCGCCACCCCGGCGGTTCGCAGCAGCTCCTTGAGCTCGGCTAGCTGATCCTCGCCCTCGCCGGGCGGGCCGGTTACGACGCCGACAGCCAGCGCCCGCTGGCGCGCACGGGCGTTTGCGACACCGGCCTCACCGGCGCCATTCGGCGTTCCGGAGTTGTGACCGTGGCGCGCTTTGAGCACGAGTTGCAGTGTAGGCGGGCGACTACCCGCAATCAGGCGGGTTCGCCTCAACGGCCTTTCTCGTGAGGCCGATGTTGCCCAGATAGGAGAGCGCGCCCACACCCTCGGCGTTTTCGACCGACCTGCACTCGCCGGCCGAGAGCCCGTCGTCGAGCTCCACGTAGTCGGTGGCGCTGGTGACGAGCCCCTCCGCCCGGATCGCGGCCAGCTCCTCGAGCGCCGCCTCTCGGTCAGCGCGGGGGTTACGCACGTAGCGGCGCCTGTCGAAGTCGAACGTCCAGGTGACGTCCTCGCGGTTCCATCCCTCGAAGTGGTCGATGAGGGGTTCCACATCCTGCCCCGGGTACCCGTGGAGCATTCCGGGCGCCCCGTTCTGGGTGAACAGCAGCCTTTCCGGGCCGGCCGCCCCGTCAAGCATCTGGATCAGCCGTGCCATGCCGGCACGCTGAGCGCGGTGGCGCTTTGCCTCGACCATGTCGGTGTTGTCGAGGAAGAGCCCGTCGAAGGCCTTCGTGAGGATCTCCTCCTCGGCGATGGCGGTGAGCTTCTGCCGGAAGGCAGGCCTAGATGTGTCGGCGAACCATTCGTCCCTCCAGTCCTGCCATGCCTTGAGGCGATAGCGCTTGACCTTTTCGTACCAGCCGCGCCACCCCTCGATCGTGCCGGCGCTCAGGTACGCGAGCGCGAGCGTGTTGCCGTCGGCGATCGCGCTCACCTCACCCGGGCTGGCCTCCTCGCCGTCGATGACGACGATGTCGAAGCCCTCGTAGCGCGTGCCCACCTCTGATGGCGGCCCGTCAAGGGTGTGGTTGCCGATCGCGAACGCCCAGCTCTCGGCCGCAACCGGCGCTCCGGCGCCGGAAGGGACCGCGGTAGCCAACACCGCCAGCATGCCCATGCCGGCGGCGATCGCCGCTCCGAGACCCCGCCTCATCGCTTCATTCATCGTCGCTTTTCACCGCCGACTAAAAGCATAGGTTGCAGTCCGGGCCGGTCCAGGCCCGGCCGGTATCTACATGCCCGGCTGGGTCTTCGCGAGCTGGCGGACGGAGTCAGGAAGCCGTCCCCGCTTGTCGAGGTTCGTGCAGGCTTCCTGGATGTCGTCGGCAAGAGTGCGGGCCGCCGCGTGCCGAACCCTAACGCGCCCGAAGATCAGGGCGGGCTCGGCTCGAATCGAGTTGCGCCTCCGCCTCGATCTCGACCTTCCAGCGCGGGTCGAGCAGGCCCGCCACCACCACCATCGTCGCCGCCGGTCTGGCCTCGCCGAGGAACTCGGCGTGGGCCTCCCCCACCGCGTCGGCGTGATCCGGCGAGGTCACGAACATGCGGGTGCGGACAACGTCATTTAAGTCCGCGCCGAGCTCCCCGAGCGCCTCGCTGATGATCTCGAGGCAGCGCTTCGCCTGCGCGCCGGGATCTGGGTCGCATTCGCCATCCGGCCAGACCGGAGCGGTGCCCGCTACGAGGATTCGGTCGCCTGCGCGGATTGCGCGCGAGAATGCGTAGCGCGGCTCGAACGGGGAGATCGAGGCGGTACGACGGCGCTTCTCGCGGCGCTCGTCGGACCCCATCTCAGCCCATGTGTTCGCGCATGCGCTCGACCGCCTCGGTGATGCGCTCGTCGGGTGTCGTGAGCGAGATCCGGAAGAAGCCCTCACCCGAGGGGCCGTACATCGACCCGGGTGAGATCACGACGGCGGCCTCCTCGAGCGCCAGCTCCGCGAACGAGGTCGAGGTGTGGCCGTCGGGCACCGGCGCCCACACGTAGATCGTCCCCTTCGGCGCCTCGACCTCGACCCCGATCTCGCGCAGCGCGCCCACGACAAGGTCGCGCCGCCGCGCGTAGATCGAGTTCATCTCGTCGATCGCCCCTCGCGGCCCGTCGAGGGCGGCGACGCCGGCGAGCTGGACCGCCTCGAAGAGGCCGGAGTCGATGTTCGACTTGAGCCGCCAGTACGCGGCCACGGCGTCGGCGTTCCCCAGGATCGCCGCACAGCGCCAGCCGGTCATGTTGAAGCCCTTGGAGAGCGAGAACACCTCGACGCCCACGCCCTTCGCCCCGGGTGTCTCCAGGAAGCTCGGCGCCACGTAGCCGTCGTAGGTGGTCTCGGAATAGGCGTTGTCGTGAACGATCAGGATGTCGTGCTGGCGGCCGAGCTCAACGGCACGCTCGAAGAGGCCGTCGGGTGCGATCGCGCCCGTCGGGTTGTTCGGGTAGTTGATGAAGAGCAGGCGGGCGCGGCCCAGCGTCTCGGCGTCGAGCCTCTCGAAATTGGGGGCGAAGCCCAGCTCCGGCTCGAGCGGGAGCAGCACCGCCTCGGCGCCGGCCAGAAGCGGGCCCCCCGTGTAGACCGGATAGCCGGGATCGGAGACCAACGCCACATCGCCGGGGTCAAGGAAGGCGAAGGAAAGGTTGTAGATGCACTCCTTGGCGCCGATCGCGGGCATCACCTCGGTCTCCGGGTTGATCTCAACACCGAAGCGGCGCTCGTAGAAGCTCGAGAGCGCCTGGCGGAACTCCTCGCGGCCGCGATTGGACGGGTACTGGTGCGTGCTGGGATCAGCGACGGCCCGCTGCATCGCGTCGACGACGTGCGGGAAGGTCGGGTGGTCGGGATCGCCGATCCCAAGGCTGATCACGTCTATCCCCGCCGCCCTCTTGGTGGCCACCTGCTTTTCGAGCTCGGCGAACTTGTACGGCGGGATCGCCTCGAGGCGACGGGAGGGGTCAGTCAGCGCCATGCGGGCAGGAGGGTATCTTCGGGAGAAGATGATTGGCCGGAGGCGCTGGTTCGTCGCAGGTGTGGCGAGCGCTGCTCTGGTCCTTGGCGCCTTCAGCGGTGCGACGAACCAAGCGATCGCCGCCCAGCCGGGGAGCGGCGGAATGCTGCTCCGCACGGACAGCGGCCAACAGCGGGGCAGCTTCCACTTCTACGCGTGGACGCGTGGCGACGAGACCGGCTGCGTGGCTCAGGTGAGCGACGGGCCAGGCGGATTTCCGACGGCGCTCGTCACGGGACCGGGCCTGAAGGAGCTACGGCTACGGTTGCGCTGGCATCAGCGGCCCGAAGCGGCCGTGGTTTCGGCTTGGTCCCGGGCAAACGACCGCGGCGATCCGGCGGGCGAGCCGGTGGAGGTGCCGGTCACGCTCCAAGCGCGCACTCGCGGTCACGGGGCACGGGTCTGGGATGCGGTGATGAGCGCCGACGTCGGCGAGGATCTATTTCTGGCAGCGTTCGTGAGCTGGCCCGACACCTCCGGCTGCAACGGCCCGCGGACGCTCGACAAGCACTTCCACCTGACGAGCGGCGCCTAGTCGAGGGACCGCAGGAACTGCGCCGAGAGCTCCCCCGCGTACACCGGGTGCGCATCACCGGTGAGGGTGAGGTCGAGCTCGTCCGTGATCCCCACGACGAGCTCGCCGCCGTCCAGCCTCACGGTGATCGGGCTCGCTGCACCGCGCAGAAAGGCCGCGACAGCGGCCCCGCTGGCACCGGTTCCGGATGAAAGCGTCTCCCCCACCCCGCGTTCGAAGATGCGCGCTCGCACCGTGGAGCCGTCGGCGCTCCAAAAGGAGACGTTGGTGCGGTTCGGGAAGTGCTCGGTGTTCGACTCGATCGCCGGGCCGATGGCGCTCAGGTCCAGATCCTCAAGGCCGTTGGCCACCTCGATCGCGCATTGCGGGTTGCCGACATGCACGTGCTGGAAGCTCCACTCGAGTCCCCGGGACTTGATCGCGCCGGTGCCGTCCGGTGGGCCGGAGGGATAGTCGGAAGAGGTCACGGCGGCGCGACCGATCTCCATCCGGGTGGTATCTGGACCTGTGATGGTCGGCGTCACCTCGCCTGCCTTGGTGATGATCGTGAAGGTGTCGGCTTCGGTCCAGCCGTGGGCGCGCAGGTAGAGCACCGCCTCGCGGGCGCCGTTTCCGGAGAGCTCGGCCTCGGAGCCGTCGGGGTTGAAGATCCGCAGCTGCGCGACGTGCTCGGGGTCATCGGCTGGCGAAAGCAGCAGGATCCCATCCGACCCCACCCCGTGGTGAGGCTCACAGATGCGCTGGATCCTCTCTTCGGTGAGCGTCCACGGCAGCTCCTCGTGCTCGATCACCACGTAGTCGTTGCCGAGTGCCGTCCACTTCTCGAAGCGCATCGAAGCGGAAGCTAGCCGTTCGGCCGAGCGCCTCGCCCCTTCACCCCGCTCACAGGAACGCGGCGATCTCCGTCGCCAGAGCCCGGTCTGAGCGCCCCGCTCGGTCGACGAGCCGCACCCCAGGCATCTTTCGCATCCAGGTGAGCTGGCGGCGAGCGAAGCGGCGCTGAGCGCTCTTCATCGCCTCGACGTCGCCTCTGAGCAATTCCTGAAAGCCGATCGCAGAGCGCGCAGTGCGCGACGCCCCGGCCTTGTCCGCCCTGCGGACCTCCTCCGCCGCCCCCGCAGCGACCATCTCATCGACGCGCTTGTCGATGCGCCGATCGAGCTCATCGTGCTCGCACTCGATGCCGACCAAGGTCGTGGGCCGGCGTGGCTGATCGGTCCACAGGCCCTCCGCGCTCAGATGGGGAGGAATGCCCGCGCGGTGAAGCTCGGTCATTCGGGCGATTCGCTTGCGGTCGTTGACGTGAACCGCGGCCGCCACGGGCCCCGGCAGCTCGGCGTGCAGCGCTTCGGTGCCGCGCTGGGCCAGGTCCCGCTCGACCTGCTCGCGCACGCCCGCTGGCACCGGTGGTCTCAGTTCCAGCTCCGCCAGCGCCGCGCGCAGGTAGAGGCCCGCCCCGCCGACCACAAGCGGCCGACGTCCTTCATCGAGCAGCCCATCGATCTCGGCATGGGCGAGGTTTGCGTATTCGCCGGCACTGAACTCATTCGTGATCGGCACGAACGAGAGCAGCCGGTGCTCGATCGCCTCCTGCTCGGCCGTTGACGCCGCGCCGCTCAACAGTTCGAGGCCCTCGTAGACCTGCATCGAGTCGCAGTTGACGGCGACGGGCCGGTCCCCGCGGTCGCGGAGGAGCGCGGCAACCTCAATGGCAAGGCTGGTCTTGCCCACCGCTGTAGGCCCGAAGATCGCGAGGATGTCGGTCACGGGCCGGCGCTAGGCGACCCGGCTCAGCAGCTCTTCGTGGCCGCTCAGTGTCTGCGAGGTCGCCGCGGTGATCTCGACCTGCACCAGCGTGCCGGCTTCGGCGGTGCCGTCGAAGTTCACCGTCTTTGAGTGCCGGGTGCGCCCGCGCAGGCGCGAGGCGTCGGTGCGGCTGGGCCCCTCGACGAGCACCTCCATGGTGCGGCCCACAAAGCGCTGCGCGCGCTCGCGTGCGCGTCGCTGGACGAGCTCCACCAGGCGCCCCATGCGCTCCCGCTTGATTGCGTGGGAGACCTGGCCATCGAGCTCGGCCGCCTCGGTGCCGCGCCGCGGCGAGAAGATAAAGGTAAAGGCGCTGTCGTATCCGACCTCGTCGACGACTTCGAGCGTGGCCTCGAAGTCCTCATCGGTCTCGCCTGGGAACCCGACGATGATGTCGGTCGTGAGCGCGCAGTCGGGAACGTGTTCGCGGATCAACGCCACCCTGTCCATGTAGCGCTCGCGGTTATACGTGCGCCGCATGCGTTTCAGGATCGTGCTCGAGCCGGATTGCAGCGGCAGGTGAATGTGCTCGCAGAGCGCCGGTAGCTCGGCGTGCGCGCGGATGACGTCCTCCCGCATGTCCTTTGGATGGGGGCTCGTGTACCGGATCCGCTGGATCCCTTCGATGGCATCGATCATGCGCAGCAGGTCCGAGAAGCGAATGCGCTCGTCCTTCGGCAGGTCGCGGCCGTAGGAGTTCACGTTCTGGCCCAAAAGGGTCACCTCGCGGACGTCGTCGGCCGCAAGCAACTCGACCTCCGCGATCAGCTCGCCTGGCGGGCGACTCTCCTCGCGTCCGCGAGTGGAGGGCACGATGCAGTAGGAACAGCGGCAGTTGCAGCCCTGCGAGATCTGCACCCAGCCCTGGAACTCGCGCGCACGCTGCGCCGGCAGATGGCCGGAGAAGTCCTCGAACTCGAAGTAGCCCTGGGCGGTGAGCGATTCGGAGTTCAGGAACTCAGCGAGCCGGTGGATCTGACCGGGGCCGAACGCAACGTCCACGAAGGGGAAGCGCTCGAACACCTCGTCCTTCACCGACTGCGCCCAGCAGCCCCCCACTCCCACGACGCGCTCGGGGTCCTCCGACTTGAGCCGCTTCGCCTCGCCGAGGTGCGCGATGAACCTGGAGTCCGCCGACTCGCGGATGGAGCACGTATTGAAGAGGATGAGGTCCGCGTCAGAGCGACCCTCGGCCTCCGCGTACCCGAGCGATGCGAGCATGCCCTTCATCCGCTCCGAGTCGTGCTCGTTCATCTGGCAGCCGAAGGTGGTTACATGAAAGCGCTTGCCCCTCACGGCGCTGATTGTAGGTCTGGGACGGCGGCCGGCCCAGGCGATGGGTGCGATCAGCCCTTGGCGCCGACCGACTCGGCGATGAACCGCACGAGCGCTTCCAACTCGGCCGGCTCGAGCCGCGTTGCGTAGTCCGCGGGCATGACGGGGTCGAACCCACGCTCGATCTCCGCCGTCGGATCCACGATCGACTCCTCGATGAAGGCGACGTCCTTGTCGAGAAGCTCCGCGTCGAGGTCGGGCCCAACGTCGCCGTCGCTGCCGGCGGCCTCGAGCGCGTGGCAGCTGCCGCACCCGGTCTCTTCGAACACCGCTGCGCCGTCGATCGCGGCGGTCTCGCCGCCCGCTTCGTCCGGCGGCGTCTCGCCCTGGGCTTCATCCTCGGACTCCTGCGACGCCGTGATCATCTCTTCCTGGACCTCCTCGGGCGAGGGCAGCTCTCCGGCCGCGATCTCGGCGTCGCGGTGCGCCTGCTCATCCTCAGCACCACGCCAGGCGAACGTCGCCGTACCCCCGACGACGAGCATGAACCCCAGTACGCCCGCGAACAGCACCGGCTTCGACGGCGGAAAGCTCTTCATCCGCAGGCCGAAGAACGACACGACGAGTGCCATCGCGGTGAGGCCGAGCCCGAGGACGTAAAAGACGGTTTCGTTCTCCATCTGGGGCGATCCTATCTATCAGGGACGCCGGGTCATGAGGGTCATCCGACCCGTACGGACGGCCCGGCGATCAATCCGCAAACGACGTTGATCGCGACTCCCGGATGACCGTGACCTTGATCCGGCCCGGGTACTCCATCTCGTCCTTGATCGCGGCCGCGATCTCGTGCGAAATGAGCGCCGCGGACTCGTCATCGACCTCGCCGGGGTCGACGATCACCCTCACCTCGCGACCTGCTCGCATCGCGAAGACCTGCTCGACGCCCGCGTGGCGCTCGGCGATCACCTCCAGGTCGCGGAGCCGGGCTACATACTGCTCGAGCGAGTCGCCGCGGGCTCCGGGCCGCGCGCCGGAGAGAGCATCGGATGCCTGCACGATCACCGCCTCGACCGTGCGGGGCGCAACCTCGTTGTGGTGTGCCTCCATGGCGTGGGCCACCGCCTCCGTCTCCCCGAGGCGGCGCGCCATCTTCCCGCCAACCAGTGCGTGCGGACCCTCCACCTCATGCGTGACAGCCTTGCCGATGTCGTGGAGCAGTGCGGCTCGACGGGCGGTATCCACCGAGGTCCCGAGCTCGCTGGCCATCATCGCTGCGAGCGTCGAGGTCTCGACCAGGTGGTCCAACACGTTCTGGCCGTAGCTCGTCCGATAGCGAAGCCGGCCAAGGAGCTGGATCAGTTCCGGGTGCAAGCCCGGGACGCGTGCCTCGAGCGCGGCGCGCTCACCCTGCTCGACGATGTGAGTCTCGATCTCGTCCTTGGCCGTCTCGTAGGTCTCCTCGATCAGCGCGGGCTGGATGCGCCCGTCCGCGATCAGGCGCTCGAGGGTGATCCGGGCGACCTCGCGGCGCACGCCGTCGAAGCTCGACAGCATGACGGCGGACGGCGTCTCGTCGATGATGACGTCGACTCCGGTGACCGCCTCCAGCACACGGATGTTGCGGCCGTCACGACCGATGATCCGTCCCTTCATCTCGTCGCTGGGGAGCTCCACCAGGCGCGTGGTGGACTCGCTCGCGTGGATGGCGGCCAAGCGCTCCATGGCGACGGAGAGGATGCTGCGCGCCCGGCGCTCGGCCTCCAGCTTGGTCTCCTCCTCGATCTCCAGCAACCGCAATCCGGCCTGCTGACGGGCTTCCTGCTCGATTTCGGCGACAAGCAGCTGCTTCGCCTGTGCCGCGGTAAGCGTGGAGATCCGCTCGAGCTCGCGGCGCTGCACGCGCTTTGAGCGCTTCAGCTCCTCGAGCTGACTCGCGAGGTTGCGCTCGCGGTCCTCCAGTGCGTGCGCACGACGATCGAGGTCAGCGCGCTGAGCCTCGAGCGACTCGCTGTTGCGAAGGGCTCGTTCCTCCATGCGGGCGATCTCCTCGCGGCGCGCTCGCAGCTCGTCCGAAGGCGCGACGGCGTCGCTCCCCAGGCGTCCGGCGGGTGGCTCGACCGTGCTCGCCGCGTCATCTCGCCGCCAGGGCAACCAAGGGGCGCGTGTGGCCATCCGTTTCCTCTCCGCCGGCCGCGTGGCCGGCCCCTCCTCGTCGTCTCATCGAAGCGCCGCGTGGGCGCCAACGGCGTGCTCGCCGCCTCAGAAACGCATGGGTCGGATGTCGCCCACCCTCCGCATCGCATCACATCTAGCGTTTGGCGGAGGATCTCTTCGCCGTGGTGGGGCCCTAGGCCCGGCACCTCCTCCGCTTGGCGAATCGGTCGGAAGGTTTCTGGTTCAACGTCTGAGTTCTCGGTTTGGCTGGCAACAGCCGGTTCTCTGAGTTTCCGGGCGGCTGGGTATGCCGCCTGGGAATCGTATCGCTCATGCCGCCTCTCGCCCCTGACGACGGATTGCCTCGTAGGCAAGCTCAAGGTCATAGCCGCGGCGGGTCAGGAAGGCGAGCGCGCGGCGGCGCTCGGTGTCACTCGTGAGCGTCCCCGCTCGCTTCGCCAGGAGCCCCTGGGCGCGGGCGAGCTCGGCCCCGTGGTCATCGGCGCCGAGAGCCGCCTCGATCAGCTCGCTCGGGATGCCGCGGGCGACGAGGCCTTCGCGGATCCGCTGCGGTCCCCATCCCCGCAGATCACGCTTGTCCTCGGCGAAGCGGATCGCGAAACGGCGGTCGTCCAACTCGCCCACCTCGGTGAGTCGCGCAATGGACGCGCTCACTTCCGCCGGTGAGAAGTCCCGCTCGGCCAGCCACGTAGCGAGCTCGGCCGTCCCGCGCTCACGGCGGCGAATCGCAGCCAACCCGCGCTCGAACGCCTGCCGCTCGCGGTCCGGCTGCTGCCCGGGGGGCTGGGGCGGGGATGTTCCGTCCATGGACCCCAATCGCGCCTACCCGGAGGAGTCAGCCATCTACGCGGCCTTCCTCTCAGGCTCGGCGGTCGCTGTCTTGGCCGTCTCCGTCTTGGCGTCGTTGGCCTTCGGCATCTCCACCGGTGCCTCGGTCGGCAGGCTGGGCCGCTCGATCTCGAGGCTCGAGAACAGCTTCGCCTCGATCTCCGAGAAGAGCTCGGGGTTCTCGGCGAGGTACTGCTTGGTGTTGTTGCGGCCCTGGCCCAGACGGAGCTCGCCATAGGAGAAGAACGAGCCTGACTTCTGGATCAAGTCGTGCTCGAGCGCCAGGTCGAGCAGGCCACCCTCCTTGGAGATGCCGGCGCCGTACTCGATGTCGAACTCGGCCTGGCGGAAAGGCGCGGCGACCTTGTTCTTGACCACCTTCACCCGCACCCTGTTGCCGACCGCCTCGGTTCCCTCCTTGAGGGTCTCGATCCGGCGGATATCGAGACGCTGCGAGCAGTAGAACTTGAGCGCACGACCGCCCGGCTGAGTCTCCGGCGAGCCGAACATGACCCCGATCTTCTCCCGGATCTGGTTCGTGAACAGGCAGACCGTGTGCGAGCGATTGAGGTTGCCCGCAAGCTTGCGCAGCGCCTGCGACATGAGGCGTGCCTGGAGCCCGACCTGGGTCTCCCCCATCTGCCCTTCGAGCTCAACCCGGGGGTAAGCGCCGCCACGGAGTCGACCGCGACGACATCGACCGCGCCGGAGCGCACGAGCACGTCCACGATCTCGAGCGCCTGCTCGCCGTAGTCGGGCTGGGAGACCAGGAGCTCGTCCACGTCGACGCCGATTCGCTTGGCGTAGATCGGGTCGATCGCATGCTCGGCATCGACGAACGCGCACACACCGCCGCGGGCCTGCGCCTCGGCGAGGATGTGGTAGACGAGCGTCGTCTTTCCGGAGGACTCCGGGCCGAAGATCTCGACGATTCGCCCGCGGGGTACGCCGCCAACGCCGAGCGCGAGGTCGAGCGAAAGCGCGCCGGTGGGGATCGCCTCAACGGCGACCGTGCCCTTGTCGCCAAGCTTCATCACGGAGCCCTGCCCGAATTGCTTTTCGATGTGGGTCACCGCGGCCTGCAGCGCCGAGTCCTTCGCCTTGGCCTCCTTGGCCGCCTGCGCATCGGTCGCCTTCAAGTTCGCCTTTTTCTCTGCCATCTCTTTCCTTACCTCTCTCGCCCGCTCGTGGCAGGCGGCAGCTCAAGGGTCGCGAGACGCTCGTACCGAGCACCGGACGACCGAAGATGCGAACGGTAAAGAGCAGCTCGGACGGCTCCAAACGGCTGCAACAACTCCTCCACAAGCTCCCCAGGAGGCCTCTCCACGACCCTCGGCCTGCCCCGGCGCCGGCGTTTCGACCCACCCGCGTCAACCCGCTCCGCACGGACCCTCGCGACAGTCACGTGCGACCAGAACGGGCGCTTCTCCGGCTTTAAGAAGCGCTCCGCTGCAAGCCGCTCCGACAGCTCGGCCTGGAGCCGTTCGGCCTCTGGGCTCGGCGCTCCGAGCGCGAAGAGGCCCGGCCGGCGCCCGCGGATACCGACCGGCTCGCGCTCGAAGCGCATCTCGACCGCTCGCGGCTTCACCGCGCTCAGCACCGCGGCGATGCGTTCGACCACCCGTTCGGGGTGGTAGTGCAGGAAGCAAAGGGTCACGTGGAGTGCTTCAGGTGCGACGGGTCGAAGCGCCTCATCTGTGCACTCGCGACGCTGCCAGGCCGCCAGCCTCGTGCGTATCTCCTCGGGGAGGTCGAGCGCCACAAACAGGCGCGCGCGCGGGCTCTTCAGTCGCTCCTTCGGCACCGGCGGGACGCTAGACCCGCAACCGGCGCCAGACAAGGCACGAGCGCACCGAATCCCGAACCAGGGCAGCGCGAAAGCGTGACTATGGCTCGAAGGCCGCTCGATCTGCCGGGCTTGGTCACATTCACCAGGGAAAGTCCTCGCCGCGAAGCAGACGCCGCAGGAGGTGTAACGCCAGGGTGCAGGCGCGGTCGCGGATCTCGGCCCGGTTCCCGGGCAGCACGAGATCACGAGCGAGCGCACCTCCCGAGTCGTCCTTGACGCAGATGCAGACATAGCCGACTGGTTTTGACTCCGTCCCACCGCCCGGCCCGGCGATTCCGGTGATGCCGCATGCCAAATCGGCGTTGAACCGTCGCAGGGCTCCATCCGCCATGGCCTCGGCGACCTCGGGCGAAACGGCGCCGTGTGTCTCGATCATCTCGCCAGGGACATCCAGCAGCTGGATCTTGGCGTCGTTCGAGTAAGACACCACCCCGCCCGCCAAGTAATCCGAGGCTCCCGGCGGCTCGGAGAGCCGGGCGGCAAGCATCCCCGCCGTGCACGACTCGGCCAGGCCAATCCGGTGGTCCTTCCGCAGCAGCTCGGCGACCTGTTCGTCGAGCGACGTCCCGTCCCGCGAGAAAAGGTGACGCTCGTGCCGCGCCACGATGCCCTCCACCACACGCTCGCGGGCCGCGCCGGCGCCGGGGCGGTGTCGGATGTCGACGTGGAGCTCGGCGCGCCGCAGGCAGGTCGTGATCTCGAGCTCGGAGAGATCGGTCGCCTGCTCGATCTCACGCAGCGTCTGTGCGATCTCAGACTCGGGGATGCCGAAGAGCCGCAGGGAGGCGGTCTCGTAGGGCTCCGCCCCGTCGAGCACCGCACGCGTGGGCGCGGCGGCCACGGCGGCGGGCCACATCTCCTGGAGCTCACGGGGCGGCCCCGGCAACACGATCACCGTCGGCCCATCGTCGACCGGGACCACCAGCCCGGGGGCCGTGCCAACCGGGTCGAGTGCCGTGGCGCCGACCGGGACCATGGCCTGCTTTCGATTGGCGATGCGCAGTGCATCCGGATCGAACCTCATCCGCTTCGCGAAGGAGGCGAGGATGCCGGCGATCTTGCGCTCCATCTCCTCGTCCAGGCGCAGCTCGCGCCCCGCGTAGCGCGCCACGACCTCGGCGGTCAGGTCGTCCGCGGTGGGTCCGAGGCCGCCGCTCGTGACGATCACGTGAGCGCCCTGCGAGGCAAGGAAGCGAAGCGCTTCCTCCATGTCCTCCGGCCTGTCGCCCACGCTGATGATGTGCGTGACATCCACCCCAAGCTCTCCCAGCCGCTCCGAGATCCAGGGACCGTTGCGATCCGAGATGGTCCCGGTGATCACCTCGGTCCCGGTCACGATGATCCCTGCGCGCACGATCACGGGCAGGCCTTGCCGGGCGGATCGAGCTCGCGGGCCGGTAGGCCCGGATCGAGCTCGAAGGCCGCCCTCGGAGCCGATTCGGGCAAGCTGACCCGCGACCCGTCGAGGGTGAGGCCGAACTGGCTGCGCTCGTACCCGGAGGGGAAACGAAGCTCGAAGGTATCGCGCTCGAACTGCTCCTCGGTCCCGGCGCTAAGGACCTGTCCGTCGATCAATACCTCACCGGCGCCGCTCAAGAGGCAGATCTGAACGTCGCTGTCAACCGTGAGGCGGAGCAGGGCGGGCTCCTCCTCTGCCTGGCCCGACGCGCCCGACCCACCCTGATTTCGCTGGCCCTCGCGGTTCTTCTTTGGGTCCTGCTTGCCTCGAACGTCCCCGCGGCGCTCGCCGCCTGGCCTGCCGTCCTCATCCCCGCCGATCACGCCCACCACCACCAGGATCCCGATCGCGACGATCACACCCAGCACGACCAAGAGCCACGGTCTGGGCCCACGGCCGCGGTCGCCCGGCCTGCGGCGGCCCTCGAGTACGGGCTCGCTCAGCCGCAGCGGATGTGAATCGTCGAGCTTCGACTCCACCTGCACGCGAAACTCGTCGACGATCGCATCCGCATCGAGCCCGAGGAGCTGCGCGTACGTCCTGAGAAAACCCTTGGCATAGGCCGGGCTGGGCAGCACATCCCAGTCCTCAGCCTCCAGCGCACGCAGGTATTTCGTGCGGATCTTCGTCCGGTCTTCAACGGTCCGGATGTCGACCCCCTGCCGGGTGCGGGCACGCTTTAGGACCTCGCCGATTCGCATCGGCTCTTCATAACTCGGGGGCGTCATGCGCGCCCTATTTTGGCCCGCCCGCCCCCGGCGATGCGCTCACGTACCGAGAGGCGTCTAGTTGCCGACGGGCTCGAGGTCGCTTTGGGTATCGGCTTTGCCGTCGCCCCCGGCGTCCGGCGCACCGCCCGGGCTCGCGTCGAGCCGGTTCAAGAGCCCGGGCAGCTCTGAGACCGAAACCAGCACCTGGCGAGGCTTGGAGCCCTCGTACCCGGAGATGATCCCGCGTCGCTCCAGCATGTCGATCAGGCGTCCCGCGCGCGTGTAACCCACCCGCAGGCGTCGCTGGATCATCGAGACCGAGGCGGTCTCCGACTCCACGACCACGCGGGCTGCGTCGGCGAGCAGATCGTCCTCGTCGGGAGAGAACTCTCCGTCGTCGCCGGGAGTCTCCTCCGGCTCCGGGGGCGCCAGAAGCTCCGTGTCGAACTCGGGCGTTCCCTGTGCGGACCAGTGCTTGGCGATCCTGGCGATCTCCTCCTCGGTCACGAAGGCGCCCTGGATGCGGCCCAGCTTGGACGTGCCGATCGGGCGAAACAGCATGTCGCCTTGGCCCAGCAGGCTCTCGGCCCCGCCCTGGTCGAGGATCACCCGCGAGTCGACCTGCGATGCGACGGCGAAGGCGATTCGCGCGGGGATGTTGACCTTGATCGTCCCGGTGATCACGTCGGTCGAGGGGCGCTGCGTTGCCAGCACGAGGTGGATGCCCACAGCCCGCGACTTCTGCGCGAGCCGGATGATCGAGTCCTCGACCTCGGCCGGCGCAACCATCATCAAGTCGGCGAGCTCGTCGATCACGCAGAGGATGTGCGGGAGCGGCGCCTCACCCTGTCGCCGGCGCACCTTGTTCAGCTCGGGGAGGTTGCGCGCCCGCGCCTCGCCCATGACGGAGTACCGGCTTTCCATCTCGTTGATGAGGTTGGCGAGCACATTCGCGGCAAGCCGGGGGTTCGTGACCACCGGGGTCATGAGATGCGGGAGCTTCTCGTAGTGGTTGAGCTCGACCCGCTTGGGGTCCACCAGGACCATCCGCACCTCATTCGGCGAGGCGTGCAGCAGGATCGAGCACAGCATCGCGTTGATGCAGCCTGACTTGCCCGAGCCGGTGGTCCCTGCGACAAGGGCATGAGGCATGAGGGCGAGATCGGTCCAGGACGAGTGGCCGGAGACGTCCTTGCCCAGCCACACGGCGAGGGGCGAAGCGCCCTTGGGGCGACCGTCGTAGATGTCGCCGAGGCGGACGAGCCGCCGCTTTTGGTTCGGCACCTCCACACCAACGGCCTTCTTGCCCGGGATGGGCGCCAGGATGCGGATGTCGGTGGACGCGAGCGCGTATGCGAGGTCGTCCTTGAGCTGAGCGATCTTCGCCACCTTGGTGCCCGGGGCGAGCTGGAGCTCGTAACGGCTCACGTGGGGGCCTGAGACCACCCCGAGCAGCCGCGCCTCCACGCCGAAGTGCCTTAGCGACTCGAGCAGCGCCTGCGAGACGGCCTCGCGGTCGCGCGTGTCCGGCCCGGGGTCTCCCTTGCCGCGTTCGAGCACCTTCGGCTGGGGCAGGGCGTACTCGGTCTCGTCCGAGGTCGTGATGCCCTCGTGCTCGCGACGGTTCCCCATCGGCGTCTGGCCGCGGTCGGGTAGATCAGTGACCAGCTCAGGCTCGGCATCTCCCGGGTCCTCGTAGGAGAGCAGACCACCGGTCTCGGAGTCCTCGGCGGCCTCCTGCTCAGGGTCCGGCCAGGGCTCCGGCTCATCTGCCACCGTTGCCTCTTCGTCGGCTCCACTTGCCTGGCTCGAGATCGGCTCGGTGGGATCCGTGCGCGAGATCTCGATCCGCTCGCCAGGGGCCTCCCAGGTCGGCCCCTCGGCCTTTACGAGCTTCTCCTGCCTGGCCCCGCGCATCGTGCCCGCCCTCTCCATGGTCGTGCTACCGGCAGCACGCGCCCAGCGCCCCGTCGCGGCAACGAGCCCGGCAACCGTCGCGCCGGTCAGGAGCAGGAGGCCGCTCACGAACATGCCGACGGCGACGATCTGGGCGCCAAGGCGCTGGAAGAGCGAGGTGATGGCCCAGTAGAGCCCCTCGCCGGCCGCGCCACCGTGCTCGGTGTAGAAGCGCGGCTCGAAGTACTCGTGGCGCAGGGGGCGGTCGGGGCCGAGACCCGCCGTCTCCGCGGCGAACGCGAGGAGCAGTGAACACAGGATCAGGATCGCGCCGGCGTTAAGAGCCGCTGGAGCCTCCACGAAGGGGCGCATCATGAGCGAGAGCCCCCAACAGGCGAGTGCGACCGGCACGACGTACGCCACCCGGCCGAAGGCGTAGGTGAGGCCGGTCTCGGCCCAGGCACCCACCCGGCCCCCATCCCACTCGCCGTAGAGGACGAAGCCGAGGTAGAGGCCGATGGCCGCCAGGAAGATCCCGATCACGTCAAGGTGGCGCTGTTCGAGGCGCCCCACTGCTTCGCGGGCACCGGCGCGCACGTCACGCGCGGGCGCTTGGCGATCGCGTCGCCCGCGAGCGCTCCGCCCGCGCGCCGGGGGGCGCTTGGCGGGTTTGCGGGTGCGGCGGGACTTGGTTCTCATGGGCGCATGGAGCAGCTCTCGATGCGGCACGCAGGCGTGCCTCGTGCGTGGGACTTCGACACGGACGGCCGCACCCCTGCGCCTGGATAGGGCTGCGGATGCGGGATAAATTCGCGGTAAACCTTTCCCGGGAGCCGGGAATTTCGGGGTTACCCTTGGATTCATGCTCCGCAGCGACGACAGCACCGGACGTGTCCTCGTGGTCGAGGACGACATCTCGATCGCCGACGTCCTGCGCCGCACCCTTCGCCAAGAGGGCCATGAGGTCCGATCCGCTGTCGACGGCGTCGAGGCGCTGCGCCTCGCCGAGGAGTTCGCGCCCGACCTCGTGGTGCTGGACCTGGGACTTCCCAAGCTCGACGGCGTCGAGGTTTGCCGGCGCATCCGTGCCGAGTCCGACGTTCCCATCTTGATCCTGACCGCCCGCACGGAGACCGACGACCGCGTCGAGGGCCTCGACTCCGGGGCCGATGACTATTTGATGAAGCCGTTCGAGCGCAAGGAGCTCCTCGCCAGGCTTCGCGCTCTCCTGCGCCGACGTCCCCCCCGCGGCAGCGCATCGTTCATGGTCGATGACCTTCGGCTCAACCCCGACACGCGCGAGGTGATGCGGGGCGACCGGCCGATCGAGCTGACCAACCGCGAGTTCGAGCTGCTCGAGCATCTGATGCGAAACGAGCGCCTGGTGGTCTCCCGCGAGCGCCTGCTCGAGGAGGTCTGGGGTTATGACCCCACGGCGATGACGAACACGATCGACGTCTTCATCTCGAATCTGCGTCGCAAACTCGAGGAGGGCGGCGAGCCTCGTCTGCTCCACACAAAGCGCGGCGCCGGGTACGTGCTTCGCGCGCCCCGCGCCGCGGATGAAGCCGCCTGATCGTCACACGCGGCTGAACCCCGCCTACTGGCCGATTCGCTGGCGACTCGCCGGCGTCTCCGCCGCACTCACGCTGATCATCCTGATCGTCTTCGCCGTGGTCGTTGGCCGGCTTGCCGGCGACAGGATCCGCAATGACTTCGAGAACGAGCTTCTCGGCGCCGCGAGCCAGCTCGCGCTGGAACTCGAGCTGGAGCCGCGCGGCCCCTTCGGGGCGCCAGCACTTTCCGAGGATAGCCCGGATCTCGAGGAGTTCGCGATGGCGGGTGACGCCTCCGCGGGGGTCGTTTTTGAGAACGGGGAGCCGTTGGAGTCCACGGCCAACTCCCCGGATATGGGACCGCCCGTTCTCGGAATCCAGCGGATGGCGAACTTCGACGTCGCGACGCTCCACATCGTGAACGACACGGGGGTCCCGCCAGCCTACATACAGTACGCGCGCAGCCGCGACGAGCTGGACGCCACCATCGATCGCCTCTGGTTCCTGCTGATCGCGGGGGTCATCGCCGGCACGGGGATGGCCGCGCTCGCCGGTTTCGCCGTAGCGAACCGCGCGATGCGACCGATCGCCTCGCTCACCGCCGCCGCCCGCGAGATCGCCTCCACCCGTGACCCCTCCCGACGGATTCCGGAGCCCGAGCGTGACGACGAGGTGGCCGAGCTCGCGCGCACCCTCGACGCGATGCTCCGCGAGCTCGACGCCGCCCGCTCCGAGACGCAGGCGATGATCCAGGCCCAGCGCGAGTTCATCGCCGACGCCTCCCACGAGCTCCGCACCCCGCTGACCAGCATCCTCGCGAACCTCGAGCTGCTGCACGAGGAGCTCTCCGAGCATGAGCGCGCCGGTGATCAGGGCGAGATGGTCTCCTCCGCCCTGGCCTCCTCGCAGCGGATGCGCCGGCTGATCGCCGACCTGCTGCTGCTCGCCCGCGCCGACGCCGGGAGAACGGGCACGCGCCGGGAGTGCGATCTGGCCGAGATCGCCGAGGACGCGCTCACCGAGGTCCGGCCCGTCGCCGGCAATCATGGCCTGGTGGTCGGGACCCTCGAGCACGTGGGCGTTGACTGCGCGCCCGACGAGCTCCACCGTGTGATCGTGAACCTGCTCGACAACGGCCTGCGCCATACCCCCCCGGGTTCGACGATTCGAGTGGACGTTCGCAGAGACGGCGACGTGGCCTTACTTGAGGTCTCCGACGATGGCCCAGGCATCCCGACCACAGAGCGCGACGGCGTGTTCTCGCGCTTCGCCCGCGTCGGCGGGCCGGGCGATCAGATCGCCGATTCGGGCACCGGCCTCGGCCTGGCGATCGTGAAGGCCGTCAGCACCTCGCACGGCGGCAGCGTCGAGGCGAGCTCATCCAAGAGCGGGGGCGCGCGCTTTCTGGTTCGCCTGCCCGTGACTCACGCCGAGGCTGCCGAGCTCCAGCCCCGCTAGCCGTCCGAGGGCTTCTTAGCCGTCATTTAGATCGGAGGCTTAGGTTGGTGCCTGGGACGAGACAACGCCCGCCTTTCTCCTCCACGGGACCAGGCGGGCGCAGTGGCCAAAGGCCATGAGAGGGCCCGCCGGATCCAACTCCCTTGATCCGGCGGGCCCGAGTCTTTCGAGTAGCCCTAGACGCAGGGATCAGTGGTGAGGAACCCTCGCGCCGCCAGCTCGTCACGGATCTCCACGCAGTGGTCGTCGAGCGTGTACTCGGACTCGTCCGCGGCGATCAGCGCCACGCTCGCCTCCTGGAACGTCGGGTCGGGCGGGGTGACTTCGTGCGATGCGAGCACGACGGTGTCCATGACGCTGTCCGTCTCGGCGTCGTCGCCGAGCGTCGAGCGCAGGTCGAGAAGGGCGCTGGCCCAAACCTCCCCGATGCAGTGGATCTCTTGGCCGCCGCAATCGTCGATCTGCTGATCCCAGGTGTTCGGATTGTCCGCGCGACGCAGACAGATGCCGGGGCTCGAGGGGGTGTCGGCGTCATAGGACGTCGCATCCCACTCCATGACGCACGGGGTCCACTCGGGATCGAAGCCGGTCATCTCAGTCGAATAGGCGACCGCGAGGTAGTCGCCGAAGCCCTCGCCTTGTGCTCCCGCCTGTCGGCCAGCACCGCGATACGCGGCCGGGTTCTGGGCGTCCTGAACCGCGTGGCCGTACTCGTGGACGATCACGTCGCCGTCCTCGCCGTCGTCGACCCCACCCGTGCCGAGCCCGATCTCGTCCTGGCTCGGTTGGTAGAACGAGTTGTCGTCGGTCAGCCCGTTCGCGACCACGTTTTGCGGTTCGGCGTTGATCGAAAGCAGGTCGAGCGCCTGGATCATCACCTGCGTGCGATCGATGTGTGCGTAGGCCATCAGTGCCTCGAACTTGTCGGACTCCCGCTTGATGTTCGACCAGTCCAGCGAGTCCTTGCAGACCTTGTTCTCGGCCTCCGACTCGCGGACAATTGCGTAATCACCCTTGAGGCATGTCTGCTCGTCGACCAGGTGCTCAAGCGCCATCGGCTCGCGCAGGGAGGTCAGTTTCGATGAGTCTTGGTCTTTGCGGTCCTGGAGCCCGTCGTAGCCGTCGTTGGCGACGACGGGGTTCGGGTTGAAGAGCTCCGCCTGGCCGGTCGCATGGCGAATCAGGTTGTCCTTGGAGATGACATTCCCGCTCGCTGCATCCACGGTCACCAGGAAATCCCCAAGGGGCCGGGCCGAGGGCTGCAGGACCTCCCAGGCGAGCGTGCCCGCGCCTTCGCCGGCGATGACGAGCTCCGCCGCGGCCGGCCCGCCGGCCTCGCGGATCCCGGCGGCGCGCTTCGCAGCGGCGATGGCCTGCGCTCTCGAGAGCTCCGCCTCGCCGGGAAACGCGACGGACGCGTCGGTCTTGTCGAAGAGGAGCTGCGGAGGGCCTCCTCCGCTATCGAGCACCACAGCGCCCGCGCCCTGGACGGGCACTCCGCCCACCTCTTGGCCGAAGCGGGTCACGATCGAGCCGCTGGGGAGCGCCCGGACGGATGTGGCTTCGAGCTGCGCGGGCGGAGCGTCCGCTGTCCGCAGAGCCCGCTCAACCGCAGTTGCGGCTGCGTCCGCGGTGGGCGCCAACAGGAGCGCCGTGCCGAAGCTGAGCAACCCAACAACGGGTCCGCGCATGCCTGCGATCAAGTTGTTCCTCCCCGAAATGGTTCCCATCCCTGAGGAGTCAATGTATCAGCGCCTTTAGGCGCTGCCAGGGACCTGTCTAAACCTCGACGACCACCGGCAGCACCATCGGGCGGCGGCGCAGGCGCTCGTAGATGAACTCGGCGAGGTCGTCGTGGAGGTCCTCTTCGAGGAGGATGGGATCGGTGACTCCCCTGCCGGAGGCCTGCCGGAGGGAATAGTCGACGACGTCGCGCAGCTCCCCGATCAGGGCATCGCTCTCGGCGTCCTCCAGGAAGGGCACGCCGCGAAAGATGACCTCGGGCGCGGCCACCTGAGAGGCGTCCTTGCTCGAGACGGTGGCAACGACGATGAAGATGCCGTCGGCGGAGAGCTCGCGGCGATCTCGCAGGGCAACGTCGTCGGGATCACCGATCTCGACTCCGTCGACGAAGATCATGCCGGCCTTCACGTCCTTGCCCCAGCGCGCGCCGTCTTCGTCAATCTCGAGCTCGAGCCCGTTCCGGCCCTTGAAGATCCGCTCCGCCTCGATCCCGACCGACTCGGCCAGCTCGGCGTGCAGGCTGATTCGCTTGTGGTCGCCGTGGAAGGGAAAGACGTAGCCCGGTCGCGTCAGATTCAGCATCAGCTTCAACTCCTCGCGCGAGCCGTGGCCCGAGACGTGGATCGGGGCGTCGGCCGCGGTGACGACCCGCGCGCCGATCTCGTAGATCCGATCCACAGTTTCGTTCACGGAGCGCTCGTTGCCGGGGATCGGCGACGCCGAGAAGATCACGGTGTCCCCGGAGTGAAGCTCGACGTCGCGGTGATCGTTGAACGCCATGCGCCGCAGCGCCGAGAGCGGCTCGCCCTGGCTGCCAGTCGAGATAGCGATCACCTTGTGGTCAGGGAAGTCGGAGATCTCCTTGGGGTTGATGAGCAGGCCGTCAGGAGCGTCGGCAATGCCCAGGTTGCGCGCGATGTTGAAGTTCTTGCGCATCGAGCGGCCGACGAGCGCGACCCGGCGGTCGAGTTCCACGGCCGCGTCAACGACCTGCTGGACGCGGTGGACGTTCGAGGCGAAGCAGGTGACGATGATCCGTCCCTCGCAACGCGAGAACTCCGAGAGCAGCGCCGGGCCCACGGTCGCCTCGGATGGAACCACCCCCGGGCGGTCGGCGTTGGTCGAGTCGCCGCACAGGCACAGGACGCCCTCCGAGCCAAGCTCGGCGAGCCTTGCGATGTCCGCGGGACGCCCGTCGATCGGCGTCTGATCGAAGCGGTAGTCGCCGGTGACGAGCACGGCCCCCAGCGGCGTATGCAGAGCGACCGCACAGGCGTCGGGAATCGAGTGGGACATGTGGACCATCTCGATCTCGAACGGCCCGGCCTTGACGCGCGGGTCGCGCGGCTCGAGGACCTCAAGCGGCGCATCGCGGATCTTGCGCTCCTCGAGCTTCGAGCGCACGAGCCCGATCGTGAGTGGGCCGCCGTAGATCGCCTTGGGCAGCCCGAGCTCGCGCACGACGAAGGGCAGGGCCCCGATGTGGTCCTCGTGGCCGTGAGTGAGCACGATCGCCTCGATATCGCCGGCCCGCTCGCGCAGGCTCGAGAAGTCCGGCAGGACGAGGTCGATGCCGAGCATCTCGGCCGTCGGGAACATGACCCCCGCGTCGACGATCACGATTCGGCCGTCGAGCTCGACCGCGGTCATGTTCTTGCCGATCTCCCCCAGGCCGCCGAGGGGGAGGATGCGCACCTTGTCGCCGGCCACTAGGCGGTGCCGCCCGCGACCAACAGGCCCTTGCGCTCGAGCATCGCGCGGACGACCGACCGCTCCTGATCACTCGCGGGGACCATCGGCAGGCGCATGGTGCTGTCGATGGCACCCAGCATCTCCAGCGCTGTCTTCACCGGGATCGGGTTGGCGGTCACGGTGAGCGCCTCGAAGACCGGGTGCAACTCGGCCTCGATCTCGCTCGCGCGGACTCCGTCGCCGGCCTCGAACGCGTCGTAGATGGCGCGCATCTCGGTGCCGACCACGTGCGACGCGACGAGGATCCCGCCGGTCCCACCGATCTCCAGGGTTCGCAGGAAGATGTCGTCGTTGCCCGCGAGGATGTCGAGGCCCTCGATCGGCCCCAGCTCCTCGCTGTTGGCCTGCTTCACCGCGACCACGTTGGGGATGTCCCGGGCAAGCTCGGCCATGAAGTCGACCGACAGGTTCACGACGCAGCGCGAGGGGATGTTGTAGAGCACGACGGGCGTATGGGATGCCGCGTCGGCGACGGCCTCGAAGTGCGCCCGCAGGCCCCTGTGGTTGGGCTTGTTGTAGTAGGGCGTCACGACGAGCACGGCATGCGCTCCGGCATTGCTTGCGCGCTCAGTGATCGCGATCGCATGGCGGGTGTCGTTGGACCCGGTGCCGCAGATGATCGCAGCGCGGTCGCCCACCTCCTCCAGCACGGCCTCGAGCAGAGAGACCTTCTCGTCGTCGGAGAGCGTCGGCGATTCGCCCGTCGTCCCCGCGACGACGAGCCCGTGCGATCCCTGCTCCACGAGCCGGCGCGCGAGGGACCGAGCCCCATCGAGGTCGACCGCCCCATCGTCTTCGAAGGGCGTCACCATCGCGGTGATCACACCTGAGATCGTCGCCATCCGCATTTCAGTATTCCGGATGGCCCGGAGCTATGGGGCCGTGGGAGCTTCGGCGTGGGCCGCGGCGAACACCGGCGGCCGGCGATCTGCCCAGGGACGCGCCTTTTCGAGCTGAGCCGCGATCCTGATCAGGATGTCTTCACGCCCGAAGCGCGCGACGAGCTGGATGCCGATGGGTAGTCCTTCCTCGCTCCACTCGAGGGGCAACGAGATCGCCGGCTGACCGGTGACGTTGAACGCACCGGTGAACGTAGCGGTGACCTTCGCGCGCTCGATCGCGCGCATCGGGTCGGGGCCGGAGTCATCGAAGGTCCCAAGCGCCGGCGGCAGCTCTCCGAGCGTCGGTGTGAGAAGCAGGTCGAAGCCCCCTTCCTCATACCAGCGAGCGACCATGCGGCTCATGATCTGATGGCGGCTCACCGCCTGCAGGTACTCGGGCGCGGGGACCTGGCGACCGAGCTCGGTGAGGGCCCACGTGAGCGGCTCCATGTCGTCGGGACCGAGCTCGCGGCCGAGCGCGCCACCGAGCACCGAGACCGATTCCGCCGCGCCCGCGGCCCAGCGGGCCATGAAGGTCGGGACCAGGTCGAGCTCCTCGAATCCACCCGGCGCCGAGGCCTCGACCTCGTGGCCCAGGGACTCGAGCAGCTCGGCGGCCGACTGGGCAGCCGCGACAACCACCGGCTCCACCTCGCGTCCGGCCAGCGAGTGAGTCATGAGCCCGATCCGAAGCGGGACGGGGTCGGCATCGAGCTCGAGGGCGTAGGCGCGCTTTGGCTCGGGGGCGACATAGGGGTCGCCGGGCGCCGGGCCGTGAACCGCGTCGAGGACGAGTGCCGTATCACGGACGCTTCGAGAGACGATCAGCTCGCAGGTCATCCCCGAGCGGCTGTCGCCGACCAGGGGTCCCTCCGAGGTGCGCTGCCGTGTGGGCTTGAGGCCCACCAGGCCGCAGGCTGCAGCGGGAATGCGGATCGAGCCGCCCCCGTCGTTGGCATGCGCGATCGGGACCATGCCGGAGGCGACCGCGGCTGCGGATCCCCCGCTCGAGCCGCCCGAGCTCCGCGAGGTATCCCACGGATTTCGCGTCGGCCCGTAGATGGCCGGCTCGGTTGTCGGAAGGATGCCGAGCTCCGGGGTGTATGCACCTCGTCGATGAGCCGGACATCGTTCCGATCCCGAAGAGACAGCGAAACTACAATCGCGAGGCGCTCGGGCCGGTGCGCACGACCGTCAAGCCGCTCGATATCGTGCAGCCGGATGGGCCGAGCTTCACGGTCGAGGGCTGGAAGGTGTCCTGGCAGAACTGGTCCTTCCGTGTCGGATGGACGGCACGCGAAGGTCTCGTGCTCCACCAGATCGGCTTTCGCGACGGCAAGCGCGCGCGGCCGATCATCTATCGCGCCAGCGTCACCGACATGGTGGTGCCCTACGCCGACCCGACCTCCAACCACTTCTGGAAGAGCGCGTTCGATGCCGGCGAATACGGGCTCGGCAAGCTCGCGAACGCACTGGAGCTCGGCTGCGATTGTCTCGGCCACATCCATTATTTCGACGTGCCGGTCGCCGACGATTACGGCAAGCCGATGCTCATGAAGAACGCCGTCTGCCTGCACGAAGAGGACAGCGGCATCCTCTGGAAGCATTACGAATTCCGCAACGACACGTTCGAGGTGCGGCGCTCGCGCCGCCTCGTCGTCTCGTTCTTCGCCACCGTCGGAAACTACGACTATGGCTTCTATTGGTACTTCTACCAGGACGGCTCGATCCAACTGGAGGTGAAGCTCACCGGCATCATCCAGACCGCGGCCGTGACACCGGGTGAGCCATATCCGTGGGGCGGCATGGTGGCCGAAGGCCTCGGCGGGCCGACGCACCAGCACTTCTTCAATGCACGCCTGCACATGATGGTGGACGGCGAGCGCAACTCGGTCACCGAGCACGAGTTCGTTCCGCGCCCATTCGGCACCGATAACCCTCACGGCAATGCGTTCGACACAACGTGCCGCACGCTGTCGCGCGAGCGCGATGCCGCGCGCGAGGCGGACGGGCGCACCGGCCGCTACTGGAAGATCATCAACCCGAACCGGAAGAACAGCGTCGGCGGCCCGACCGGCTACAAGCTGATGGTCCAGGCCTCACCGCTGATGCTCGCACAGGATGGCTGCTTCATGCGCACGCGCGGCGGGTTTGCAACCAAGCACGTCTGGGTCACGCGCTACGCGCCGGATGAGCGGTACGCGAGCGGCGAATTCCCTAACCAGCATGCCGGTGGCGACGGCTTGCCGAAATACATCGCGCAGAACCGGCCGATCGAGAATGAGGATATCGTTGTGTGGCATACTTTCGGCCCGACGCATGTCTGCCGGCCGGAGGACTTCCCCGTGATGCCCGTTGAACATGCCGGTTTCACGCTCAAGCCAAACGGGTTCTTTGCCGAGAACCCCGCGATGGATCTCCCATCCGACCGCAACGGCGCAAGCCGTGACAATCGCGGTGCGGGCGCGTGCTGCGGCTGACGACCTGCTCTTACTCGCGGAAGATGAGAGGTGACAAAAAAGAAGCGGGCCTCGGTGCGCGGTGGCATCGCGAGGCCCTTTTTGTCTTCGCCTCGGTGTGGGATCGCGTGGTCTCGCACGCCCACCCTTGCGAAGCTTTGTCTGGACTTCAGCAGTTCAATGTCGAGATCGCGTCACGCCTGGCCACGGCGTTTCCAATCTCGCGCACGATTTGAATTGTCGGCGGTGCGAAGCCAGAGGCTGCCTGGCTAGATCGGCCTCTTTCTCACACCGTGACCCTGCAGCCTGCAGGGTCGTGCAACTGGCCCGGTGGCGTCATTCGGTCTCCCTTCGGTTCGAGAGCGATCTGACGAATGCCGCACTTCATGCGACAGGAAAAGCATACACCATTTCGAGCTTGCGCCCAACAGCGCGAGCCCAGAGTTCCATCACGAATTTCGGCACCGCGGCCTCGCTGCCACAGCGCGCAACGCGCGCGATATCACGCGACGTGTTCGTCCAACTCCGCATCCTGATCGCGCGCGGCAATGTCGTGCGCCGCAAACCACGCGGCGAGCGCGGGCGATGTCCCTTCGCTCGCCTTGAGCTGGCGCAGCGCGATGCGGATCGACGCTTGCGCAAAGCGATCGGCGGGCATCGCGATCGCCTCGGGCCCGGCGCCGGCGCTGACCGCCTTGATGACGTTGCGCTTCATGCGCACGTGCTCGGCATCGCCGTAGCGCGAGAGCAGCCGCTGGAATGCGCCATAGCGTGCGGCGTCGAACGGACGCGCGCGGCCGTCGCCGTCGCGCAGCGGATGCGCCGGATAGAGATGCGCGCAGGAGACAAGCCCGCGCGGGATCGGCTCGGTCGCGGCGTGCGTGCGGTTATGCGCGAGCAGCTTCGGCAGCACGTGGGTGTGCGGGCCTTCGGGCGCCTTGCCGCCCGGGTGCGGAATCGCCTGGTGCACCTCGGCGCGCCCCCCGCGCGTCATGAACACGCGATGCGGGCTGCGGCTGAGGATCAGCCCCATCGCGGGATTGCCCGGCTCGAACAGCGAGCGGCCCGCATGCGCGCGCAGGCCTTCGATGAGCGCGCGATCCGCGGTGCGGATGCAGCAATCGACCTGCAGCGCGCCGAGCCCGAGATCGAACAGCACCGCGGCGCGGTCCTGCGGACGCAGCGCTTCGGTGTCCGGGCCGATTTCGGTCAGCACCGTGCGCCCGCTCATCGCGCTGGCCTTCTCGGGCAGGCAGAACGCGACGCGCTGGCTCCAGCCCTGCGTGGCGATCGTTTCGAATGCGACCGGCCGCAGGTCGGGATGCGCCAGCAGCCGGATGCCGCCGCGCGGCGTCACGACGGCACACGACATTTCGCCATGCTGAATGTCGGCCGGCTCATCGGCGTCGCGCGAGAACTCCGCAATCGCGCCGAACGTGCCGAGGCTCCATTGCGCTTCCGCGTCGGCGAGCTCTCCCGCGATCAAATCAAAGGCGCCCGCCATTTCACTTCCATATCAGGCAACGGCCAGTAGACCGTCAACAAATCAGATGCTGTTATGCGACATCGCAGTGTCGACCTGCGAGTAAAAAACACCGGGAGGCAGGCTTTATTCATGCAAGCGATTCGGCTCCACCGCGCTCTTCGCCGCTAGCATGGACGCGAAAACAACCTCCCGGATCGATCGGCTGCTGCGGCCGCGCTCGATCGCAATCGTCGGCGTGTCGCCGGAGCCCGGCCATCCGGGCAGCACGGTGCTCGCCAATCTGGAGCGCTGCCGCTTCGAGGGCGCGATCCATCTGGTCAGCCGCTCGCGCACGCGAGTTCAACGGGCGCGCCGTGCGTGCCGAGCATCGACGAACTGCCGCACGGCGTCGATGTCGCGGTGCTGGTCGTTCCGCAGGCCGTGGTCATCGATGCGATCGCGGCGCTGGGGCGGCGCGGCGTCGGCGCCGCGATCGTGTTCGCCGCGGGTTACGCGGAGGTCGGCGATGCGGGCCGCGTCGAGCAGGAAAAGCTGACCGCCGCCGCGCAGGCCGCGAATGTCGCGGTGCTCGGGCCGAACTGCATCGGCATGTGCAGCTTCGATGTCGGCGCGGCGCTCACCTTCGAGTTCAACGTCGAGCGCCCGGCCGACAAGCGCGCGCCCGAAGATCGGCATGGCGGCGCAGAGCGGCGCGATGGCCGCGATCATGCGCATGGCGTTCCTGTCCAAGGGGCTCGGCATCACGTTCTACATCTCGACCGGAAACGAAGCCGACCTCGGCGTCGAGGATTTTCTCGAGCGCGCTGATCGACGACGATGAAACCAAGGTCATCGCGCTGTTCGTCGAGCAGATCCGCAAGCCGCAGCTGTTTCTCGAGGTGGCGCGGCGCGCCCGCGCGGCGGCAAAGCCGATCGTGTTGCTGCTCGCCGGCCGCAGCCAGCGCGCGCAGGCCTCGGCCCGCTCGCACACCGGCGCGCTCGCGGGCGACCATGCGATCACGACGGCGCTGCTGCGCCATGCCGCCGTGAACGTGGTCGAGACGATGGAAGAGCTGGTCGATGTCACCGAGCTGCTGGCGCGCGTGAAGCCGCCGGTGAAAGGGCCGGGCATCATCACCAATTCGGGCGCCGTCAAAGGCTTCGCGCTCGATTTCTCCGACGCGATCGGCTTCGACGTGCCGCGGCTTGCGCCAGCCACCGTCGACGCGCTCAAGAGCATCCTGCCCGGTTACGCCTCGCTCGACAATCCGGTCGACATCACCGCGCATGTGCTGCGCGACGTGACCCTCTGGACAAGACCGCGGAAGCGCTGCTCGCCGATCCGGACGTCGGCAGCCTGTGCCTGCCGATGGTCGCCGGCTCGCTGAAATACGCGATGGACAAGTTCAACGCGCTGGTGCCGACGCTCGCGCAGCGCGACAAGCCGGCGGTGATCGCGCTGCTGGGCGATGATTTCCCGGTGCCGCCGGAATTCCTCGCGGCGTTTCGCGAGGCAGGGCGTGCCGGTGCTGCGCTCGACCGAGCGCGCGCTGCGCGCGCTCGCGCACGCGACCGCCTATGGGCAGGCTCTGGCGGAGAAACCAGGCAAGACCGCAGCGATCGATGCGCCGCCCCTGCCCGGCCGCGGCACGCTGCCGGAATACCAGGGCAAGGCCTATCTGGCGGCGCTCGGCATCGCGGTGCCCGCAGGGCGCGCTCGCGCGCGATGTCGGCGAAGCGAAAGCAATCGCGCAGCGCATCGGCTATCCGGTCGCGCTGAAGGCGCAGGCCGCGGCGCTCGCGCACAAGAGCGACGCGGGCGGTGTCGCGCTCAACATCGCGGACGATGCGCGCGCTCGACGCCGCATGGCAGCGAGATGCAGGCGCGTCTTGCGAAAGCGCAGCCGGGCCTCGTGCTCGACGGCATGCTGGTCGAGGCGATGGCGCGCGACAGGGCGTCGAGCTGATCGTCGGCGCGCGGCGCGACCCGGACTGGGGTCCGGTCGTGCTGGTCGGGCTCGGCGGCATCTGGACCGAGGCGCTCGACGACGTGCGGCTGATGCCGGCGGACCTGTCGCGCGAGCAGATCGTGGCGGAAATCGACCGGCTCAAGGGCGCGCGCCTGCTGCACGGCCTGCGCGGCGCGCCGCCGGTCGATGTCGCGGCGGTCGCCGACGTCGTGATGCGGATCGGCGCGCTGATGCGTGCGCGGCCGGAAATCCGCGAGATCGACATCAATCCGCTGATCGCCTATCCGCAAGGCGTGCTGGCGCTCGATGCGCTGATCGTCGCGCGGACTAGCGCGCTTGCCAGCGGCGCGCGATTTTGCTGGATTGGTTGCGACAGCCTCGGGAGACGCCGGATGGTTCCGTTCTTCGTCCAGATCAAATGCCATCTCGGCAAGTCCTATCAGGTGGCGAACGCGATCGCGGATGCCGAGATCGCCTCGGAGATCTACTCGACGGCGGGCGATTTCGACCTGCTGGTGAAGTTCTACGTCGAGGATGCGACCGACATCGGCCACTTCGTCAACGAAAAGGTGCAGGTCATCCCCGGCATCCAGGACACCCGCACGATCATCACGTTCAAGGCGTTCGGGTAGCCTCGCCACAGTTTCGCGCCACATCAGGCACAACGCTGCCGGCGCGATGGGCTATCCCGGCATCCACACCATCCGCGGCGTCATGGGCGTCTGCCACCTGCTGGTGGACGCGCAGCGCAACGCCGTGCTGCTCGACACCGGGCTGGTCGGCGAGCCATGGCTGATCCGCTGGCGGCTCGCGCGGCTCGGACTGAAGCCGGACGCCATCAAGGCGATCCTGCTCACCCACGGCCATCTCGATCACGCCGGCAATCTCGCCTGGGCCAAGGCCATGGTGCGGCGCGCCGATCTACGCGCACCCGGCCGAGCAGCAGCATATCGACGGCACCTATCCGTACGCCGGCGCGAACGTCTGGTGCGGGCGGCTGGAGCGCGCCGGCCGCGCGGTGCTGCGCGTCGGGCGGCCGCCATCATCGACGTGCCGATCGCCGACGGCGACGAGCTGCCGTTCTGGGGCGGGCTGCGGGTCGTGCATCTGCCCGGCCACACGCTCGGCCACTGCGGCTTCTACAGCAAGGCGCACGATCTCCTGTTCAGCGGCGACCTGTTCGCGAGCTATTTCTTCAACGTGCATTTCCCGCCGCCGATCCTCAACAGCGCGCCCGAGCTGATCCCGGCAGAGCCTCGAAAAGGCGCGGCGGCTCAATCCGCGTCTGATGGTGCCGCAGCACTACGACGTGCTCGACGGCGCGCTGCATCGGCGCCGCTTCGACCGGCTCCTCGCGAAGCAATCGCGAACGAAAGCTGTCGCGGCGGAGTGATCACGCCCCCGTCGGCGGGCCGGCCGCGGCGCGCGCCCGGGCGCGTTCGAGCCCGAGCTGGCGCTCGCGCCAGATCACGAACAGGCCGGAGCCCGCGACGATCGCGGCGCCGATGTAGACCGTGGCGGTCGGCACCTCGTCGAAGAACCAGTAGCCGATGATGAAGGCCCAGAGCAGCGCCGTGTAGTCGAGCGGCGCGACCAGCGAGGCCGGCGCGTAGCGATAGCTCTCGGTGAGCAGGATGTGCGAGAAGCCGCCGAGCAGGCCGAGCGCGACCAGCGCGGCGAGCTGCGGCCCGTTCGGCACGATCCAGCCGAACGGCAAGGTCAGCAGCCCGCCGATGGTGCAGAACAGCGAGAAATAGAACACGATCGACGAGGTGGTCTCGGTGTCGGTGAGCCGCCGCGTCTGGATCACCGAGCCCGCATTGGTGAACGCGCTGATGAGCGCGAACAGCGCGCCGAGCGCCGCCGCCGAGCTCGCCGCATTGGTGTAGCGCGCGAGATCGAGATGCGGCCACAGCATCACGATCACGCCGACGAACCCGACCGCGACCGCGCTCCAGCGATAGATGCGCACGCGCTCCTTCAGGAAGATCGGCGGCGAGCGCGACCGTGATCAGCGGCGACGCGAACGTGATGGTGGTCACGTCCACGATCGGCAGCCGCGCGAGCGCGGCGAAATTGAAGAACATGCCGACCACGCTGATCGCGCCGCGGCCGAGATGGCCGAACGGGCGCGAGGTGCGCACCGCGGTCATCAGCTCGCGCCGCCACGCGTAGATCACCACCACCGGAATGATCGCGAAGGCCGAGCGGAAGAACACCATCTGCCCGAGCGGCGTCACGTCGCTCGACATAGCGCACCAGCGCCGACATCACGGCGAACAGGAACGCCGAGGCGAGCTTGAGCAGGACGGCCTTGAGGATGTTCATCGTGCATCGCGCGGGATCGGACGACTCGCCCGGTCATGCATCGCGCACGCGGACGATCCAGCGAGCACGCATCCGGGCAACTGACGCCGGTTGCGGCGCTGACTTACTTCTTCTCCGGCTTCTTCGGGCCTTCGACCGGCGGCAGCGACTTGATGTAGGCCGCCATCGCGTTGCGGTCCTCGGCGGTGAGCTGCGAGGTGTTGCGGATCACCGGCGTCATCGAGCCGCCGACCGAGTCGCCGTCCGGCGTGTTGCCGGTCTCGAGCAGGTAGGCGATGTCCTTGTCGGAATAGTCCTTCAGCGCCTGCTGCGTGATGTTCGGCACCCAGCCCTCGCCTTCCGGATTCGGGCCGCCGGCGAAGCGCTGCGCCGCGATGATGCCGCCGAGCGGATTGCGCGGCGAATGGCATTCGGCGCAATGGCCGGGGCCGTTCACCAGATAGGCGCCGCGATTCCATTGCGCGGATTTCGACGGGTCGGGCTGGAACGGCTTGCCGTCGAGGAACAGGAACTTCCAGCCGCCGAGCGTGCGGCGCACGTTGAACGGAAACGGCACGTCGTGGTCGCGCACCCTGCCCTGCACGGCCGGCAGCGTCTTGATGTGCGCGAACAGGTCGCGCACGTCCTCGACGCGCATGCGCTGGTAGGACGTGTAGGGAAACGCCGGGAAGTAGTGCCGGCCGTCGGGCGACGTGCCCTTCAGCATCGCGGTGACGAAGTCCGCCTCGCTCCACTTGCCGATGCCGTCGTTCGGATCGGGCGAGATGTTCGGCACATAGAACGTGCCGAACGGCGACTTCAGCCCGAGCCCGCCGCCGAGCCTGGTCTTGTCGTCCTGGTCCGGGCGTCGCGTGGCAGGAGGTGCAGCCGCCGGCGTAGAACATGGTCTTGCCGTTCGCGAGATTGGGCGTGTGGGTCGCCGAGCGCGCTCGCCGGCACGGTCGCCGGAATGGTGACGAACCAGAACACCGCGAGCGCCGATGACGGCAGCCAGCGACCGCGAGCAGGATCAGCTTGCGCAGCATCGGCGATCCTCTTCTCGGCGATCAGTCTATGCCGCCGACGCGCGCGCCGGAAAAGCCGAAGGGCGGCGCGTCGCAGACGGCCGCCCTTCGATCGCATCGATCGGCAGCGTCAGCTCTTCTTGGCCCGATAGGTCTCGTGGCAGCCGCCGCAGTTCTTGGTCACGCCGGCGAACGCGGCCTTGAAGCTGTCGAGGTCCTTCACCGCTGCCTGCGCCGCCTTGGCGTCGGCGCCGAACTTCGTCGAACTTGGCCTTGAAGTCGGCCTTGTTGGCCCAGATCGTCGGCAGCGCCGCGGTGTCGCCGCCGGTCTTGGAATTCTCCGGGAACAGGTCGGGCATCTTGCCCGCCGACGTCGACGTAGGTCGCGAAGATCCCCTGCGCCTTGGCCTGGTCGTACGGCACCTCGCCCTTGGCCATCCCGCCGCCGGTCTTGGTCTGCGCGCCGATGTCCTTCATCAAGCTGCCTTGCGGGCCGCGATCGGATCGGACTGGGCGACAACGGCGGTCACGCCGATGGCGATGGCGGCAACGGCGAGCACGGTACGAAGCATCGTGTTTCTCCCCTCTTGGCGGGCCGGTGCCCGGCTTTCCGGACAACCCCGGCCGCTTGTTTGTTATTCCTCAAAAGAAGGCGCGGGCGGCGAGCGGGCGTGGATCACGATTCGGTGAACGCGATGGTGCGCGGAGAAGCCCGAGATCTGCGCCGGTTTGCCGCAGCCTACTCCGCCGGATGCGGCGCCGGCTGCGGCGGCCGCTTGCGCGCGGTGCGCAGCGCGATCCAGCGGCACACCACGTAGAACACCGGCGTGAAGATCAGGCCGAACGCCGTGACGCCGATCATGCCGGAGAACACCGTCGTGCCGAGCGTCTGGCGCAGCTCCGCGCCGGCGCCGATGCCCCACACCATCGGCGTGACGCCGAAGATGAAGGCGAGCGACGTCATCAGGATCGGCCGCAGGCGCAGCCGCGCGGCCTCGACCGCCGCGTCCCAGCGGTTGCGCCCCTGGTCCTCGAGCTGCTTGGCGAACTCCACGATCAGGATCGCGTTCTTGGCCGCGAGCCCGATCAGCACCACGAAGCCGACCTGCGTGAGGATGTTGTTGTCGAAGCCGCGCAGGATCACGCCGACGATCGCCGCGACCAGGCACATCGGCACGATCAGGATGACGGCGAGCGGCAGCGTCAGGCTCTCGTACTGCGCGGCCAGCACCAGGAACACGAACACGACCGCGAGCGCGAAGGCGAAGATCGCCGTGTTGCCGGCGCGCAGCTGCTGGAACGCGAGCGTCGTCCACTCGTAGCCGAAGCCGTCGGGCAGCACCTCGGCGGCGAGCTTCTCCATGATCTCGATCGCCTGCCCCTGGCTGTAGCCGCGCGCCGCGTTGCCATCGAGCTCGGCCGCCGGATAGAGATTGTAGCGCGGCACGCGATAGGGACCGGAAATGTCGCGCACGGTGGTGAACGAGCCGAGCGGCACGGTTTCGCCGGCTCGAATTGCGCACGCGGATCTTCAGCACGTCGCTCGGATCGTTGCGGTAGTCGTCGCCCGCCTGCGCGGTCACGCGGAAGGTGCGGCCGAACAGGTTGAAGTCGTTGACGTAGGCCGAGCCGAGAAAGATCTGCAGCGCCGCGAACACGTCGGTGACGTTGACGCCGAGCATCTGCGCCTTGGTGCGGTCGATATCGAGATAGAGCTGCGGCGTCGCGGTCTCGAACAGCGAGAACACCTGCTGCACGCCCGGCGTCTGCGCGGCGCGGCCCATCATGGCGACCGACCGCCGCCTGCAGCGCCTGCGGCCCGCGCCCGGCGCGGTCCTCGACCATCATGCGGAAGCCGCCGGCATTGCCGATGCCCGGCACCGGCGGCGGCTGGATCACGATGATCAGCGCCTTCCTGGATCGCCGCATAGCGCTTGAACAGCTCGGCCTGGATCGCGTTGGAGGACTGGCCCGGCTTCTTGGCGCGCACCTCCCACGGGTCGAGCACGAGGAAGATCGCGCCCGCATTCGGCGCGTTGGTGAAGGTCGCGCCGGAGAAGCCGACCACGTTCATGCCGTTCGACACGCCCGGCACCTCGAGCGCGATGTCGAGCGCGCGGCGCATCACCGCGTCGGTGCGCGCGAGCGCGGCGCCGGGCGGAAGCTGCGCCGCCACGATGATGATGCCGCGGTCGAGCTGCGGGATGAAGCCGGTCGGCGTCTTGCGGAACTCGTTCAGGCCGTAGGCGAGGATCGCCACATAGACGATCAGCATGATCGCGGCGAAGCGCACGACCTTGCGCGACGATCCAGCCATAGCCGCGCGCGAACTTGTCGAAGCCGAAATTGAACAGGCGGAAGAAGCCGTGGATCGGCACCTCCCACCAGCGGTCGCGGTGCTGCGGATCGTGCGGCTTGAGCAGCAGCGCGCACAGCGCGGGCGAGAGCGTCAGCGAGACGGTGCACGACACGATCGTGGCGCCCGCGATGGTGAGCGCGAACTGCCGGTAGAACTGCCCGGAGATGCCGGTGATGAAGGCGGACGGAATGAACACCGCGCACAGCACCAGCGCGATCGCGATCAGCGCGGTGCCGACCTCGTCCATGCTGCGGATCGCGGCCTCGCGCGGGACAAGCCCGCCGCGATGTTGCGCTCGACGTTCTCCACCACGACGATCGCGTCGTCGACCACGATGCCGACCGCGAGCACGAGCCCGAACAGCGTCAGATTGTTCAGCGTGAAGCCGAACATCGCCATGAAGAAGAACGTGCCGATCAGCGACACCGGAATGGCGACGATCGGGATGACCGCCGCGCGCCAGGTCTGCAGGAAGATGATGATCGACCAGCACGACGAGCAGCACCGCTTCGAGAATGGTCTCGATCACGGCGTTGACCGACTGGCGGATGAACTCGGTCGGATTGTAGACGATGGCGTGCTGGATGCCGGCCGGAAAGCGCTTCGAGATCCCCTCCATCGTCTTCACGATCGCATCGGCGGTCGCGAGCGCGTTCGAGCCGGGCCGCTGGAAGATCGCGAGCGCGACCGCCGGGCTGCGGCCGAGATAGGAGTTCGACGAATAGTCCTGCGCGGCGAGCTGGATCGTCGCGACGTCCTTCAGCCGCACCACCGCGCCGGCGGTCTGCTTCACCACGATGTTGGCGAACTCCTCCGGATTGGCGAGCCGCCCGAGCGTCTGCACCGCGACCTGGAACGCGCCCGGCTTCTCGACCGGCGGCTGGTTGAGCACGCCGGAGGCGACCTGGATGTTCTGCGCCTGCAGCGCCTGCGTCACGTCGTTCGCCGTCATGCCGAGCGACTGCAGCCGGCCCGGATCGAGCCAGACGCGCATCGCGTAGTCGCGGCTGCCGAACACCGTGATCGAGCCGACGCCGTCGACGCGCAGCAAGCTGATCCTTGATCTCGAGCGTCGCGTAGTTCGAGATGAACAGCGAGTCGCGCGACTGGTCGGGCGAGAAGAGATGCACGACCATCATCAGGTCGGGCGAGGACTTGGTCACCGTCACGCCGATCTTGCGCACGTCGACCGGCAGCCGCGGCTGCGCGATGCCGACGCGGTTCTGCACCTGCACCTGCGCGATATCGAGATTGGTGCCGATGTCGAAGGTCACCGCGATCGAGAAGCGCCCGTCGGCGGTCGCGTTCGACGACATGTAGAGCATGTTCTCGACGCCGTTGATCTGCTCCTCGATCGGAGCGACCACGGTGGTGGCGACGACCTCGGCATTGGCGCCGGGATACTGCCCGCTGACGTTGATGATCGGCGGCGCGATCTCCGGATACTGCGCGATCGGCAGGCGGATGAACGAAACGCCGCCGAGAATGATGAAGACGATCGACAGCACCGAGGCGAAGATCGGCCGGTCGATGAAGAAGCGGGAGATCTTCAT
>CAWAKK010000007.1:0-25001 GCA_963782605.1 uncultured Solirubrobacterales bacterium | reverse complement strand
TGGCACCACTCGAGGGCGCGCGCGTCCTTGTGAGTGGCGCCAGTGGGCTCATCGGCAGTCATGTGCTCCCACTACTCGCCCCGCAGGCCGACGTCATCGCCCTGAGCCGCCTGGAGCGTCCTGACGGGGGCGGGGTTCGGTGGCTCGTTTGCGATGTCGCCCATCCCGGAGCGGTCAGCGACGTCGTCACCTCGGTACGCCCTGATGTCGTGATCCATCTCGCCGGCGTGGTCCGGGGCGATCGCACGCTGGAGGCGGTCGTCCCAACGCTGCAGGCGAACCTGGCGGCCAGCGTCGAGCTACTCGAGGCTGTGTCGCGGGTGGGCTGTGAGCGAATCGTCTTGAGCGGCTCGCTGCTCGAGGAGCCCGCTACGGGTGACGTTCCGCCATCCCCGTATGGCGCCTCTCGCTGGGCCGCGAGCGCCTACGGACGCATGTTCCATGCGCTGTTCGACGCGCCCGTCGTGATCCTTCGTCCTTCGTTCGCGTACGGCCCCAGCCAGGAACGCACCAAGCTGGTGCCGTACGTGATCACTAGATTGCTGGAAGGGAAGGACCCGCAGCTGAGCTCGGGAGAGCGCCGCCTCGACTGCGTCTACGCCGAGGATGTCGCGCGGGCGTACGTCCAGGCGACCATGGCTGTCGGGGTGGCGGGTCAGACGATCGACATCGGCCGGGGGACGATGACGTCAGTTCGCGAGATCGTTCAGTTGATCGCTGAGCTTGTGGGACCGTCAGCGGGGCGGCCCGTGTACGGCGTCTTGCCTGTGCGCGCGCTTGAGCAGGAGGTCGAGGTCGACGCCGACCGGACGGCAAGGGTCCTGGACTGGCGAGCCACGACGAGCCTGGAGGACGGCCTCGAGGCGACCGTCGCCTGGTTCCGCCAACGGCCTCCACCGTGACCACTCCTGGGGCCCGGTCGGCAAAGTCGCCCGAAAGGCCGGGGTGCCCTGAGCCGTTGGATGAACAGCAAGGCTGGACGCCAGCAGGACTCGGACTGAGGAGAAGAAATGCCGACGATCTATCTCGACCCCGCGCTCAACGACGAGAGGCGCCGCCATCGCCTCTACGGCGGTGACCTCTTTGCCTTCTCGCCCAGCCAGAGCGCGACGAGGCTGATCGAGCTCGCCCGCGAACTCAGCGAGGCGGCCTTCGCTCCACATGACCCCCAGGTCGCTCAGGAGAGCATGCCCGCGGAGCGATACGTCGAGATCCTCGCCGAGCTCAAGCCCACCTTCATCCATCACCCGGACGCCAAGGAGCTGATCGCCGGCCTCCTGACCGAACTCGGCTGCGATACCACCCGGACATACTTCGACGTGCCGCGGCTGCGCACGATGGCGCATGGCGAGTACCTCAATGCTGGTCTCGCCTACCAGTTCCACCCTCATCGCGACACCTGGTTCTCGGCTCCGCACCAGCAGCTCAACTGGTGGTTGCCCGTCTACGAGATCGAGCCGGAGAACTCAATGGCCTTCCACCCGCAGTACTTCGACAGGCCCATCCGCAACAGCTCCGCGGCCTATGACTACGAGGAGTGGAACAAGACGGGTCGCCAGGACGCGGCGAAGCAGGTAAAGAAGGAGACCCGAAAGCAACCCCAGCCCGAGGAGCCACTCGAGCTCGAGCCAGATGTCCGTGTGGTGACCCCACCCGGGGGCACTCTCGCCTTCTCGGCCGCGCAACTGCACTCGACCGTCCCTAACACGACCAGCCGGACTCGCTTCAGCATCGACTTCCGGACGGTCAACCTAGACGATCTGGTCGAGGGCGTAGCAGCGCCCAACATCGACTCGGATTGCACGGGGACGACGCTTCGCGACTTCCTGCGGGCAGCGGATCTGGAGCCCCTCCCCGAGGGCGTCATCGCCGGATACGACAAGCCCACTGGGCTAACCGCCGCGGCTGGATAAAGGGATGGACGGCTCGGCATGAAGCGAACGCTTGGAAAAAGCAAGGCCGTGACATCCGAGAAAGCAAGGAGTCAACCGCCGCTGCGTCCGGAAGACGTCGTGGAGGTCAAGTCAGCGGCCGAGATCCTTGCGACCCTCGACCAGGAAGCCTCGGCTGACTCAATGCCGTTCATGCCCGAGATGCTCAAATTCGCGGGCAAGCGGCTCACCGTTTCGCACCGGGTCGAGAAGATCTGCGACACGGTGAGCGGAGGCCCGCCAAATAGCCGGCGGATGCGTGACACCGTTCTCCTCGAGGACCTGAGGTGCGACGGGTCGGGCCACGGGGGCTGCCAAGCCGGGTGCCGCCTCTACTGGAAGGAATCGTGGCTGCGCCGCGTCGATTCCGGCTCCGAGCCCGAGGGTCGCAATGGTGATGGACGAGCCCAGGTCGCCCACGACGATGGGCTTGCTCAACTGGAAGAGCTCACGCGCGACGGTACGCGAGCAGTGCGCGACCTCGACGGCGCTTCGGTGGACTCATACCGCTGCCAGGCCACCGAGGCTTTGCGCGCAACAGAGCCCCTGAGCAGCTACGACCCCCGCCAGTACATCCGCGAGCTCAACTTCGGAAACGTTGGGTTGCCGCGCTTGCTGCAGGTCGCGGCGCGCGCCCTGGGCGGCATGATCCTTCGCCGCCTCCGACTCCTCAGTTACGTGCCGCTACGGCAAAGCGGCGTGGCCCGCCTGATCCACCGCAAGCTGCGATTCCGCGGTTACGGGTCGCGCCGACAAGAAGGTGTTGCCGGTGCGGGTCGAGCTGGGCTCAACCTGCAGCCCGGCGACACGGTGGAGGTGCGGTCACCGAAGGAGATCGCGCCCACCGTCGACGAGCGCGGAAATACTCGCGGCCTGTCGTTCGACTGGGAGATGAAGCCGTACTGTGGCGGCCGCTATCGCGTTCAGGACCGCGTGGAGCGGATCATCGACGAGAAAAACGGCCAGATGATCGAGATTCCCAGTGACTGCTTGATTTTGGACGGCGTGGTGTGTAGCGGCGAACACAGTAGGGGGCGTTGGTTGTGTCCACGGGCGATCTACCCCTACTGGCGCGAAGCGTGGCTCCGCCGGGCGGAGGATGTCGAGGCATGAATACCAACGCCACAACGAATGGCGCACGCGCGGACGTCACTGTCGGCATCCCCACCCGGAACAGGTCCGAACTGCTTGGTAGGGCGATCGCGAGCGTCCTGGACCAGAGCTATCGCAATTTCACGTTGGTGGTATGCGACAACGCGTCGGACGATGACACCGCCGGCGTCGTGGCCTCGTTTGGCGATCCGCGGCTCGTCTATCGACCAACCGAGCGGACCATCAGCATGGGGGCCAACTTCAATCGGATAATCGAGCTTGCCGAGACGGAGTTCGTCCTGATGCTGGGCGACGATGACGAGCTTCTCCCCGATCACCTGTCCCTGACCGTCGACGCGCTCAGGCGTTGGCCAACGGCGGGGGTTGCGCACACCGGCTACGGGATCGTCGACGGGCATGGAAATACCTTGGTTGCGCACGCCGGTCCCGACAACGGCAAGCACTCGCTTGAGTTCGAGTCGGGCGCGCAGTTCCTCGAGCGCAGCATGAAGATGGGACCGTACGTGTGCCTCTCATCGGCCCTCTTTCGCAAGGCAGCGCTCATCGGCGCCGGACAATTGCGGCCAGAAGACGGCGTCATCGATGATTTTCCGCTGCTGATGCGTGTCGCGACCGACTGGGACTACGCCTACGTGAACCGTCCCCTCGCCGTCTTGACAGCGCACTCTGAGGCAGCGTCGTCTTCGCTCGGCTGGTTCACCCCCGACGGGTTTCGGTCATCGCGCTCCCTTCCCGACATTCTCTACGCCCACAGGCGAAACTTCCTCATCGAGGCCGACCTGCCGGAGCCCGAGGCCCGACGATTGGCCCAGATGGCCGAGAAGAGGTACCGGCGTGAGGTGGTGGGGCACCTGTCCATGCGAGCCAGTACCGGCGATGGTCAGGTTGCGATATTCAGGGCTCTTGGAAGAGAGATCCGGCGCAACCGTCGCCTGGCGCTCGATCCCGCCACGTGGCGTTTCGTCGTGGGCCAGTTCGGAGGGCGGCGGCTCCGCGACGCCCTCCGCCGAGCTTAGCTCCTGGGTCGCAGCGCCGGCACGAGCCCACGAACCATCCCCAGCAGTTCGCGTGAGACCTTTCGCGCGAACAGTGCCAGACAAGAGACGTAGGTCACTGCTCCGACGATGACCTCGAGCGCTACACGCGGTTCGACCCCCACTCCCTCGCCTTCAAGCACGTGTCGCACGAAGACAACCGCAATACACGCCGCGGCAGAGGAGAGAACGATTCCTCGGAGACCGGCGAGCACGCTCAATCTCCTCAGGGAGAGTTCACGGGTAGTGATCACAAACGATGGGATTTCGCCGCATAGGAGCGCCGCAAGGCTGAAAGCAACGGCAACGCCCTCGATGCCGAACTCACTACCCAACCAGATGCTGGGCGGCAGAGCGACGAGCACCAACCCGTTGAGGACCATGGCTATGTGCGGCTTTCCAGCCGCATCCATAACCGGGCTATTCCACGTTTGCAATGTTCGAGACATGATGTACACAGCAAGAATCTGGATCACTGGAACGGCCGCGACCCATTGCGACCCAAACGCGAGCGGAATCAAGTCCGGCGCCACCGCGATGAGGCCGAAGAGCGTAGGGAGTACCACTGCGGCGAGAAGTGTGAATCCGTTCAACCACACTTCCGCCACGCGCTCCGGGTTATCGCGCATTCTGGCGAACGCTGCGTAGATCACCTGCGCAAGGGGATAGGCGAGCAGCGAGAGAGGGACCGTCACCGCAGCCATTGAGAGGGTCCAGATCCCGAGCTCCTTGACTCCGAGGAGGTGCCCGATGAGGAGTGCGGTGACCAGAGGTTGGAGAACGCCGAAGGCCTGCCCCCCGGTGAGGGGTAAGGCAAACTTCGACAAAGACCGAAAGGCGGTGCGCGAGAACTCGAGCGATGGCCGCCAGCGCGCGGCCAGAATCAGCAAGGCAGAGGTGACCGCGGCCAGAACTACTTGCTGTAGGACGAGGGCCCACGGCCCGGCCCCGAGAGCGGCGGCGGCTATCGCGCCAGCCGTTGCCAAAACCGATGCGACCAGGCCCGCGCTCTGGATGACGCCAAAGCTCATCGATCGGCGAAGAAGCGCACCGCTGGTCGACGAAGCAGCGACCAGCAGCAGCGTCAGGCCGCCTACGATCACGAGAGCGGTCACCTCGGGCTCGTCGACCGCCAGAGCAGCTGGGTAGGCCCCGAGCGCGGCGCATCCCGACCCTATGATCCCGGCCCCGAGAGCGCACCAGCATGCGGTCGACGCCCAGCGCCGCGACGCAGCCGAGACTTGAACGAGTGCCAGGCCATACCCGAGATCGCCGAGCACGACCGAAAACGCTCCGATCATGACGGCAACAGCCGCCGCGCCGTAGTCGTCCGGGGTGAGCAGCCGGGCGAGGACGATCACGCCGGCAAACCGGATGGCCTGCACCCCAATCTGGGCTGCAAGCGCCCAGACGGCGCCACGCTTGAGCGAACGCTCGATCTCGTGCGGCGCGACGTCGGTCGGCGGTTGCGCGGAACGCGGGCGCTCGGCCTCCTCAAGCGGGGGGAACCGGTCGGTCGGCGCCGACTGGAGTGGTTGGGGCGCGGGCATCGTCAGCTAGCCGGTTCTTACGTGGCGGCCTACGTCCCCGTACCTCGCTCCGAAGGAGCTCGACCGTTGCATAACCCACCCAACGCTCGACTCGGAGTCGGCCTTTTGCCGCTCGAGTGCGCGCATGGAGGCCCGACGCTGTGAAAGAGGCGGTCTAGTCGCGTCGTTGGTTGGTCGCCGTGCACGACCTCGCAGTCATCATCGTTTCCACCAGCGAAGCCACATGGCTGCGGCCCTGCCTGGGGACCCTTTTGGAGCACCTCGGCGAGCTACGCGCCGACATAGTCGTGGTCGACAACGACTCCCACGATGAAACTCGGGCGCTCGTGGCCGGAGAGTTCCCTATGGCGCGCGTGGTGTCCTCACGCAACCACGGGTTCTCGCACGCCAACAACCGCGCCCTCATGACGTGCAACGCCCGCTATGTCCTGTTCTTGAATCCCGACACCGAGGTCCTCGAGGGCCAGTTCAGCGACCTCGTCGAGGCGATGGACGAGCGGCCGACCGTCGGGCTGATCGGGGTGCGGCAGGTGACCCCCGACGGCCGGCTCGACCGAACGATCCGCTACTTCCCGAACGCTCTGCGCGCGCTGGGCGCGGCCCTGGCCGCCGACCGGCTACCGCGCCGGCCGCGCTGGCTCGGCGAGCGCGAGCTCGACCCGCAGGCCTACGACCGCGAGACAGCCTGTGACTGGACGAGCGGGTCCTTCATGCTCGCCCGTCGGGAGGCGATCGAGAGCGCGGGCTACCTCGACGAGCGCTACTTCATGTACTCGGACGAGACGGACCTATGCCGGCGGATCAAGACGGCGGGTTGGGGAGTGCGCCACCTGCCCTCCATGACGATTCTTCACCACGACGGAAAAGCGGGCGTGAAGCCGAACATCGTCAGCCTTGGCGCCTGGACGCGCCAGGCCTATGCCCGTAAGTACTTCTCGCCGGTGCATCGCGGCGCCTACGCCGGGGCTGGGGTCTGGGCAATTCCCGGCGGTCGGCCTACGCCGGGCGGGGCGACAGGGTGCCGGAAGAGGCAGGCCAACCGTCAGGCGGAGCGACCACGTCGGCCGGGCCCCCGTGCCGTATGGACCCCCGAGCAGGGTCTCCCTGCGCACAGGTGCGCCAGAGCGCCGCGACCCCGACGGCTCCTACCGTCGTCGGAGAGCAGGGACACCCTCGTCTCATGACCGAAGAGACGCGAATCGACGGGCGAAACGTGCTGATCACGGGGGGTGGGGGGACAGTTGGCCTCCGATCCGAGGAGCCGCTCGCCGACCGTTGCAAGCGCGCGGCGCCCTCGAACCGCTCCGAGCTGGATATCAGCGAGGATTCGGCGGTGGACGCAGAGTTCGAGCGCGCCCGGCCCGACGTCGTGTTCAACTGCGCCGCGTTTCACAACGTGGAGGTCTGTGAACGCGAGGAGGATCGCTGTTCGAGGTCAATGCGCGCGCCGTCAAGCGCCTCGCCGAGCGTCGCTCGAGCGTTGAGGCGACGCTCGTGCACCGAGACGAACGACGTCTTCGCCGGAGACCGCGACGGCCCTTACTCGGAATCGGACGCGCCGAGCCCGCGCAGCATCTACGCCCTCTCGAAGCTCGCCGGCGAGTACGCGGCGCTGGCCTACCGCGCCGACGCCCTGGTGGTGCGAAGCGGTGGTCTCACGGCAAGCACGGGAGCGCCTCGAAGGGCGGGAAATTCGCGCAGCGCATGCTCTCGCGAGGGCGAGAGCAGGGGGCTCCTCGAGATGGTCGCCGATCAACGGCTCTCGCCGACTACACGGCCGACCTGGCGTGGTCGCTGATCGAAGCCGTGGCGGCGGACGTTCGGGGCCTGCTGCACGTGACGAACGCGGGCTCCTGCTCGCGGCACGAGTTCACCCTCGCGATCATGGACATCGCGGGGCTCGGGGTGCCGGTCGAGCCGGTTGACACGGTACGACCCCCCGGTGGGGCGGACCGGCCGCTCAACGGGGTGCTCTCGTGCGATCGGGCCGTGACGCGGGCCTCGCCGAGCTGCGTCCCTGGAGGGAAACCCAGGACTACATGGTCAGCGCTGAATTCGCCGCACTGCCCTCCGCCCGGTAGACGAACGGCAGCTCGTCGGCGATGTCCCGCAGCAGCGGGGGAAGGCATCGCGCTCGGAGGGCTTGAGCTCGAGATCCGCGGGCCAGGCTATGGCCACGTCGGGATCGTTGTAGGAGATGCCGCGCCGACCTCGCCGTTGTAGTAGGGCGCCTGCTTGTACATGACGTCGGCCTGCTCGCTCGAGAACACAGAAGCCGTGCGCGAAGCCGATCGGGCAGTAGAGCTGGTGAAGGTTCTCGTCGGTGAGCTCGAACCCTCCCACTCCCCGAAGGTCGGAGACCCGCGCCGGAGGTCCACCACCACGTCGAGAATCGTGCCTCGCGCGCAGCGGACGAGCTTCGCCGTCCCCCTTGCCGACCTGGAAGTGCATGCCTCGCACGATGCCCTGCCCGGAACGGGAGTGGTTGTCCTGCACGAACTCCTCGGGAATGCCGAGGTCGGCGTACACGTTGCGCCGATAGCTCTCGTGGAAGAAGCCCCGCTCGTCTCCGTGGATCACGGGCTTGACCAACACGGGTCCCTCTATCCGTGTGTCCAATCGCTCCATGTCGCCTCCTGTCTCATCGTTCTTCGATCCGGCCCAGTCAACGGCCCGACCGTGCCCGGGCTTGCGTTTCGCGCCGGCCGGGGCGAGCAAGAAAGCGCATTCAGGCCCCGTTGATGTAGGGACATCGCACGCGCTCGCGCGGGCAGCCAACGGTGAAGGAGTTTACGAACGTGACGACGGCCTCGAACGGCAACGGAAGCGGCGCCCGCGGGGGCCAGTTTCCGCAACGCGAGCATGGCCGCACGAACGGCCTCGCGCCGAATCCACCGCAGAAGGGGCTCACGGTCCTGATCACCGGAGGAGCGGGCTACATCGGCACGGTGCTCACCGGCCGGCTGCTCGAGAGGGGCTACAACGTTCGCCTGCTTGACCGCCTGTACTGGGGTGAGGGACCGCTCGAGGCCTACGCGGGCCGCATCGACGTCGAGGTTGCGGACGTCCGGGACATTCCCGGCTCGGCGCTGGACGGCGTCGATGGCGTGATTCATCTCGCGCGGGTTGTCGAACGATCCGACCGCGGAGTACGACCCGGACGCGAACTGGCAGATGAACGCGGTAGCCACCGAGGCCCTAGGCAACGCGTGCGTCGAGCGCGGGATCGAGCGGATCGTATTCGCGTCCTCTTGCTCGCTGTACGACGGCCTCCCGGCCGGAATGCATGACGAGAGCGCGGCGATAACCCCGCGTGGGGCCTACGCGACCTCCAAGCGCTACGGCGAGGAGGCGCTGCTCGGTCTGATCGACAAGGGCCTCTGTCCGGTGATCCTGCGCAACGGGACCGTGTACGGGTTCAGCCCGCGGATGCGCTACGACCTGGTTGTCAACACCTTCGTGAAGGACGCCCTTCTCCAAGAGCGCCTGCTGCTGCACGGGGGCGGCTGGATGTGGCGGCCACTCGTCGACGTGAGGGACGTCTCCGACGCGATGATCGCTGCCTTCGAGGCTCCGGCCGACGTGGTGCAGGGCGAGGTGTTCAACGTCCTGCACTCGAACTACCAGATCCGCGAATTGGCGATGCTGGTGGCCGGCTCCGTCCAGCTGCTCGGGCGCACGGTCCGTCTCGAGGAGACACCCGCGCCGCGGCTCAACCGAGACTACGAGTGCTCCAACGCGAAGCTGAGCCACACGCTCGGGTTCTCGCCGTGTCGCTCAGTGGTGGAGGCGGTCTCGGAGATGCTGGCCGAGATCGACCTGTCCGACCGCTCCAGCCTCACCGATCCGCGCTACTACAACATTCGCTGGCTCGAGCTGATGCACGAGCTGGAGCCCCGCATACAGCGCTTCGGCGCCGTGCTCTAACCGACGCTACCCGGAGCGCATTCGTCCGGGCTCGCCGGCTAGGAAGTCCGGGGTCGCCGGCTAGGAAGTCCGGGGTCGCCGGCGACGTTGATTTGAACAGATGACGAGGCTTCCCTTCGCACGCAGGACTTTGCTGATCGGCGGCGTCGCTGTCAGCGTCCTGGTGGGCCTCGTGTGCGCCGGCCTGGCGACCGGGACGCTTGGCCTGTTCCCACCGAAGCTCAAGTCGAGCACAATAGGGGTCGCCGCCGCGCAGACCCACGTGCTGGTCGACACGCCGTCCCCATCGATCTTGCACCGGCGTGCGCTAGAGCAAGACCACCAAACGCTGATCAAGCATGCGGAACTGCTCGGGCGGGTGATGGTCAGCCCTCAGGTCCTCGACGGCATCGCTGTACGCGTGGGACTGCCCCCGGGGTCGGTCGGAGGCTCCGCTCGCATCACCACATCGGTGCCCGAGGCTCTCTTGCAACCCGGAAGCGAGCAACGGGCCGCGGACATCGCGCGGTCCAACCTGCGCTACGGCATCGAGGTGCAGGCCAGGCCGACATCCCCGGTTATAGACGTCTACACCCGGGCCCCGTCCGCCGAGGAGGCAAAGCGCCTCGCGAACGCTGCGGTACCGGGGCTGCAGGCGTACATCCGCGACCTGGCGGCTGATCAGCAGCTTTCAAGAGAGCCGCTGGCCCTTCGACAGCTGGGCGACGCGCGCGGAAGCACAGTAAACGGCCGTGCCCCGCTGGCGGTTGGCGTTCTCGCTTTTTCCGTCGGGTTCATGCTCGCCTCCAGCGTGCTGCTCCTCATCTGGCTGGCTATCAACACCGTGTCAGGCGGCGCGCCGCGACTCGCGGCCCCGCCTCAGGGTCCCGAAAGCGCCGACGACTGGCCGAACACCACGCGGGTGCTGCCCTGGGCACTGGCCGTCTTCGTGGCGGTTCTCTGGCTGGTTCCGTTCAATGCGATCGAACTGAACGCGTCGCTTCCGATCGACCTCACGCTCGACCGGCTCGTGCTGCCCTTCGTGGCGGGCGCATGGGTCCTCGCCTTCGCCGCAGGAGGCCGTGGCGCTCCGACTATCCGCTTGACCTGGATACATGCCGCCATCGGCCTGTTCGTGGCTTGCGCCTTCCTGAGCGTCGTACTCGACGCCGGATACCTCAGCCAGACGCTCGAGCTCGACCTGGCCTTCAAGAAGCTTCCGCTGCTTGTCTCGTTCGTTTCGTTATTCGTGATCGCCGCCAGTGGCCTCCGGCGCAGCGAGATCCCGGCGTTCTTGAACTACACGTTGATACTCGCCGCGATCTGCGCCATGGGCATCATCTTCGAGTATCGCTTCGAGCACAATCTGTTCTACGAATGGTCGAGCAAGATCCTGCCGGGATTGTTCGAGGTGACCGAGTTCGACGCGACAGAACTTGACGGCATCGGGCGCCGCGTCGTCCAGGGTCCGGCCGAGACGCCCTTGGAGGCCGTAGCGATGCTCGCGATGGCCCTCCCGATCGCTCTGGTGGGACTCTTGCACTCCAAGGAGTGGCGCGGGCGCATTCTCTACGGGCTGGCCGCCTGCGCGCTGATTGCGGCCACCTTCGCGACCTATCGCAAGAGCGCAGTGCTGGCGCCGATCGCCGTGGTCCTGACGCTTGCGTACTTCCGGCGGCGAGAGCTGCTGAAGCTGGCTCCCCTCGGCATGTTGCTTGTGGTGCTCGTCAGCTTCCTCTCGCCTGGCGCACTGAAGTCGACCTTGGACCAGTTCGTGCGACCTGACCGGCTCGACGTGCCGACGGTCAGCGATCGCGCGTCCGACTACGACGCCGTGCGTCCGGACGTCTGGACCCATCTGATATTCGGTCGCGGTTGGGGGAGCTACAACCACGAGACCTACCGGATCCTCGACTCCGAGATTCTCCACCGGACGGTCGAGATGGGCGTGATAGGCCTGGTCGCCTTCCTGCTCATGTGCCTGTCCGTGATCCTCAGCGCACGAAGGACGATTGCCGGGCGCGATCCGCGGTCGGCGCCGTTGGCGTTGGTGGGAGCTGCCGCCGCCGCGGCCTTCCTCGTTCTCGGCGCGCTGTTCGACGTGCTCTCGTTTCCGCACGCCGTCTTGATCTTTCTCTACACGGCCGGTCTGGTGGCTGCGGTCGTCGCTTCGCGCGACGAGCAGGAGGAGAACCAGGCAGCGGCCGCCCCGCCGGCCGTTGCGCCTGGCCCACACGAGGAGGGGCGGGTGCGCCGACCATCCGCCGGTCGCCTGCGGGCCGGGCATCACGCGCGGACCGCTCGCTGAGCCCGGCCTACGCCGGCTGAGGCCGTCGGCCGATGCGACGCCAAGCGCTCAGCAGGCGCGGAAAGAATGCCAAGCCTGCGGACCACAGTCCGAACAGAGCCAGGGCGAGGGCGACTCCCAAGAGCGGCTGGGGCTTGTCGACGATCTCCTTGGAGCGCACCGGGCCGACACTATCGACGGTCAGGCCCTGAAGCTGGGCCGTCGTGCGTGTTGAGCGCCCGGCGTCCTTCAGCGCACCCATGGCTGCCTCGACCAGGCGGACCGCTGCACCGCGGTCGGGCGCCTCGGCCTTGAGCGAGATGATCGGAAGCAGCGGGTCGAGACCCACCGTCAACACATACTTCTCTGAGGTCACGCCCGCCACAGTCGCCGCGCGGGTGGGAAGCGCGGCGGGCATCGCCGGAGCGCTCAACTCGGATTGGACTACGACGAGCTCGCTGCTCCGAATGCCGACCTCGCCCGCGATACGGTCCGTCAGCGGGATGCTGCCGGCGAGGTCCGCGAGCAGCACGGTGCGCCACGTCAGCGTCTCGCCCCCGATGGGAGCCTGATTGATTAGCTGTGACTTCGCGGTATCCAGTACGAGACGGGCGGACGCGGTGCCGCTCTTCTGGGTGGGTCCGCCGGCCGCCAATACGCCGACTGCGATCGCCACCACGGCGCCGATCGCGACCAGAATCGGCCGCCGGGAGAGCGAGCGCAGGATGGCACCAAGCTCCACGGCCTGATCCGATCAGCTGCTGGCCGCTGCGCGCTCGGACAGCGACTCGAGACGCCAGCCTTTGGAAACGCGCGAGAGAAAGACCAACGTCGCGCAGCCAAACGCGAACGTAAGAAGGAACGCGAGGAACGCGACTTGCCAACGAACTCCTTCGTTGATCACCGTTCCGCGCGCGGTGCCCAGCTGCACGAGCCTGATCTGTTGCGTCTCCGGGGTATTCTGGGTCCGGGCCAGGTCGGCGAGGTGGTCCTGCAGGCTTTTCACGGCCGCGTTAGCCAGAGCCTCGGCGCTTCTCGCGGTCGGCGTCTGGGCGTAGATGTCGAGCATGGGCGCGGTCGGGTTGGCCTGGATGTTCAGGCGGTACTGGTCGTTGGATTTCAAGATGTCGCTCGCCTTCCTCTCGTTCCCGGCCTCGACCCTCGCCCGTGGCTGCCTCGCAGTGAGCGGAGCGTCAACGCGTAGAACGGTCACCGGAATGCCCACCCGGCGCGCGATCGATTCCTTGACCGGGCCGTTGGCGATCACGTTCCCCAGAAGCACGGCACGCTTGGTCAGCCCTTCGAGCTCGTAGGTGTCCTGACGGAGGTCGAGCAGCGTGGAGCGCGGCGTATCCACCACGGCATGGGTTGATGCCGTGGCCATCTCGAGCGAGCGAGGCGTGAGCTTCGGCGGCAGAAGACTGACCCTCTCGAGGCTCCACACGGCCGCAATCAGGGCGATGACCAGGCAGACGGCCACGCCCGCCTTCATTTCCGACAGCTTTCGTAGCCGTACGCCGAAGTCCATGACGTCAGCCCGTCTTGGCGGCCACGAGCGTCGCCAGGCTACCGAGCGTCTCGAACACCTCGGCCGTGATTTCTTCGCCCTCGATCGTGATCGCGAAGCGATCTTCGAGCGCATAGACGAGCTCCACGACGGCCATCGAGTCGAGCTCCGGAAGCTGGCCGAAGAGAGGGGTGGAGGCTTGGATGTCAGCGGCCCGGTCCTCGACGCCAAGGGTGGTTACCAGCACCGCCTTCACGTCGTCGAGGGAAATTGTGGAGTCAGGGTTCATCTCTTGGTTCCTTGGTCAGACCAGCATCTCGATCGGCGCAGGATGGCCCAGGAAGGCGGTGGGGCTCGCCGTGAGCCCGTAGGCGCCAGCCTGAAAGACGACCACCAGATCGCCGATATCGCACGCCGGCAGCCTCACGTCGTCGCCCAGCAGATCGAGTGGGGTGCACAGGCATCCAACAACGTTGACCACGTCTACCGGGTCGTCGTGGATGCGGTTGCCTATCGCGAGCCGGTAGTTTCGGCGGATCACCTGGCCGAAGTTTCCAGAGGCGGCCAGCTGGTGATGCAGGCCGCCGTCGACCACCAGAAAGGTCTTGCCGCGGGACTGCTTGCGGTCGACAACGCGGGTCACATAGAAGCCGCATTCGCCGACGATGTAGCGCCCCAACTCGACTACTACGCGCGCCTCCGGCAGGTTGGGACGGATGGTTCCTGACAGCAGCCCGTCGAGGTGCTCGCACACAACCGGCAGGTCGAGCTCCCCATCGCGTTCGAAATACGGGATGCCAAAGCCGCCGCCGATGTTGAGGTACTGGATTGCCTGCGGCGTTTCCTCGGCGAGGCGAACCGCCAATTCGACGGTCTTGCGCTGTGCCTCGCACAGGATGTCGGCGTTCAGGTTTTGCGATCCCGCAAAGACATGAAAGCCGAGGAACTCGACGTCGGCATGGGCTAGCGTTCGAAGCAGGTCCGGCACCATTTCGGAGTCGACCCCGAACTGCTGTGGTCCCCCGCCTAGGCGCATGCCCGAGCCCTTGACCTGGAAGTCGGGGTTCACGCGCACAACCACGCGCGGGCGGATGCCGAGGCGCTCCCCGATGGCCACGACGCGGCCGACTTCGGTTTCCGACTCCATCTCGATGGTCACGCCGGCGGCCACCGCTTGTGTCAGCTCGGCCGGGGTCTTGCCCGGCCCCGCGAAGCTCACTCGTTCAGCCGGCATCGGAGTGTCGAGCGCCGTGCGCATCTCACCGGCCGAGGCGACGTCGAAAGAGTCCACGAGACCGCTCAGGTGCTGCACGACCGCCGGCATCGGGTTTGCCTTCACGGCATAGCTGAGATCGATCCCGGCGGGCATGGTGGCCCGCAGCAACGCGACGCGCTCGGAGAGAAGTGTGCGGTCGTAGGCGAAGAATGGGGTGCCCCCGGCTCGCTCTGCGAGGCGGTCGAGCGCCACTCCTCCAATGCTCATGCAGGCGGTCTCGCGCTCGGCGGCAGCAACGGGGCTCACGAGCCGGTGGTGAGCTCCTGGCGGAGCAGGTTGCGGTCGAACTTGTCGTTGGGAGAGCGGGGGAGGGTGGGGCGCACCATGACCTCCTTGGGAACCATGTACATCGGCAATTCGCGCCGCAGCCGAGTCAGCAGCAGCTCCGGCGTGAGCCCGTTGCCGCTGGCCGGGCTGACCACCAGCACGATGCACTGGCCCAGCGCCGGGTCGTCCAAGCCCAGTGCTACCGCGCCGCCGACAAGGCCGGTGTCGTAGACGACCTCTTCGATCTCGGTCGGGCTCACGCGGTAGCCGGAGGTCTTGATCATCTCGTCGTTGCGGCTGACGAAGTAGAGGAAGCCGTCTTCGTCGGCCACCACGAGGTCGCCCGACCACACGGCGAGCTCCGAGTCGCCTAGTCCGTAGTCACGCCCAGGCGCCGGCTTGAACCGCTCGGCAGTTCGTTCCGGGTCATTCCAATAGCCCATGGCCACAAGCGCTCCGCGGTGAACCAGCTCGCCCTGCTCGCCCGGGTCGCAGCGCGATCCGTCGGGACGCACGACGAGAATTTCCGCATTGGGAATCGCCTTGCCGATCGAGTCGAGCCGGCTATCCACCTCGGAGGGATGGAGATAGGTGGAGCGGAAGGCCTCGGTGAGGCCGTACATGAGATAGGGCTTGGCGTTGGGAAACGTCGAGCGGAGCCTCTGCAGTGTTGACCTGGGCATGCGCCCGCCGGTGTTGGCGAAATAGCGCAGCCTGGCGCTCGCCTCGGGCGGCCAGGCTTGATCGGCGAGCTGTATCCAGAGGGGCGGCACACAGGTGAGCCCGGTCACTCGGTGTTGCGCGCAGAGCCGGATCACGTCTCCGGGCACCAAATAGTTCATGAGCACCACGTGGGCCCCGGCCCAGAACCCGGTTGTCAGCTGGCTGAAGCCGGCGTCGAAGCTCAGTGGGAGAACGGCGAGGATGCAGTCCTCCTCGTTGTTCTCGAGGTACTCGCTCACGCTCTCGGCGCCGACGAGCAGGTTGCGATGGGAGAGCACCACCCCCTTGGGCTTGCCCGTGCTGCCCGACGTGTACAGGATGGCCGCCATGTCGGCGTCTATGTCCGCCCGCTCGTTGGGGATCTCGGGGGACGCGTCGCACACGTCCTCCCAGGCCAGGATTTCGTACGGGTGTCGGCCGGCGGGGCCCGGCTCTCCGCCGGTCACGATCACGTGGGTAACCGACCCGCAGGTCTCGAGCTCCTCCTCGAGCAGCTTGAGACGCTCCGAAGATGTGACGAGCACCCGTACGTCGCAGTCGTTGAGGATGTGAGCGACCTGCCGGGCGCGCAGGAGCGGGTTGACCGGCACGAACACCCCTCCGGCGGCTGAGGCGCCGAACAGCGAGACCACCGTCTCGATGCGCTTGTCGAGGTAGACCCCGACCCGCTGGCCGCGCTCGAGCCCGATGGCGTTCAGCGCGCCGGCGAAGGACTCGCACTCGCGCTGGAGCTCGGCATAGGTGAGGGTCGTGTCCTTGAACGTCAGGGCGGGCGAGTCGCCTCGCCGGGCGGCGGTCTGCTCGATCAGGTGGTGGAGCTGGGTTACCACGGCACGCACACCAGCTCGCTGTAGAGATAGTCGACATGCGCCGGTTCGAGGCGCGAGCTCCGGAACATCTTCGGGCGCGCCGGGCGCCCGAGGGAGAGCAACGGCAGGCGGCCGACGACCCTCTCCTCGGCCAGTGTGGCCAGGGCGCCATGGTGGATCAGCAGATGGAACGTGAGCGGGCGCGCCATCGCTCGCAGCAGGTCGCGATCGCTGGCGTACAGGATGGACGCGAACAGCGGTAGACCCTTGCGCCGGTCCCTTCGGAAGATCACGTAGCACCACCGCCCGTCCAGGATGAGAACGAGGTGCCGCGCCGCCTCGGCCTCGGCATGGTCGCGGTAGAGCCGAAGGTCGGGACCGGTGAGAGTGGATTCGATCAGCTCGGGATCGGCGCTGATTACCTGCCCGCGGGGTCGTCCCGGCCATGGGAGGTTCGGCACGAGGCGGGCGGTGGTGTCCAGGGTCTCGAAGCCGAGCCTGGAGTTGATCGGGACCACGTTGCCGCTGGGCGACAGATCGGTGAAGCTGTATCCCTGCTGTCCCAGAAGCGCACGCAGCAGGCGGAGGCTGTGGAATCGGTGCTCCGGCAGGACGCACCAGGCACCGAGATTGCACACTCGCTCGAGCTCCCCGCCGAGTTCGCGTCGGGAGTAGAAGGCGAGATAGGCGCCCACCACGGTGTCGTCCTCGAGGAGCATGAAGCCGCTGTTGGGCTTCGCGACGTCCCAGGACACATTCATCGCGCGCGCCCAGGCATCCGCCGTGACCTGCGAGTTCAGGTGCCGGTGGAGAAAGTCGGCCACGCGCAGCACATCGGAGGGCGCGATCGGCTCGACCTCTACCGACAGCGATCCTTCCGCCGCTCGATCCTTGGTCAGCAGCATCAGACGCGTGCCGTCGGCGGGTAGGAGGTTTCGCGGCGCAGAACGCTGGCGAGCGCCCGCAACTGCACCACGAGCTTCCAGCCTAGAAACCAGGGAGCCGCCAGCAGCGCGAGCCACGTGCGCAGGCCCGCGCGGGACTGCACGAGCCCGATTGCCACGGCGAGCGCCAGGATGACAAGCCCCAATCCGAGGAGGGCTACGGCCAGCCACGCTTGGGCGACTGCTGCTAGGGCCGCTCCTATCGCCAGCGAGAATGCGCCGAGCGCGAACGGCGGAGTCAGCAGAAACCAGGCCGCTTCGAGGCAGGCGGGGTCCCGGTGTCGCGCGACCCGGCGGAGGAGGCGCGGCAGATACGCGCGCGCTGCGCTCATCCGCCCTGCTTCATAGCGAACCTTTTGCCCACCAAAGGTCTTCCAGTTGCCGGCGGCGTCTGATCGCAGCCGGGCGTCATCCACGTGACGGCAGCGGATCCCGTCGAGGAGGAGGTCGAGGGTGTAGTAGAGGTCCTCAGAAGCCGGCGCCGTGAAGCGGTGCCCCAGGGCCGCGTCGCGCCGGATCGCCATTCCCGTTCCCCGTAGCCGCACGGAGAGGCCAAGACGGTCGCGCCCCCGAGGGATGGTGACGCCCTGCAGGGCGAAGGCCACCTGCGAGAGCTGGGCTGCCAGTGCGCGATCCTTGCTGCCCTCGCTGCGGGCCTGGACCGCGGTGGCCCCTGATGCCAGGGCCTGTTCGCAGGCGTTGAAGAAACCGGACTCGATGATCGAGTCGGCGTCCAACATCAGCACGGCGTCCCAGTCGAACCCGCGCGCGTGCTCGAGCCCGGCCTGCCGCGCATGAGCGCGCCCAGCGGGTGCTTCGGTTGGGCGCTCCAGCACCGAGCTTCCAAACGACCGGGCGATCTGCGCGGTCCTGTCGGTGCAACGGTCCGCCACCACCAGAACGAGGTCGCGCTCCCGGCGGTCGGCCTCGATCGCTTCAAGGCACCCGGCGATGACGTGTTCCTCGTTGTGAGCCGGGACCAGAACGAGGAATCGGAGCTCCGGATGAGCCCACGGCCTCCGCTCTGCGTAGAAGAGCGAAGCAAGCGTCAGCCCCCCCAGGTGCAAGGCGACTCCGAGGCCTGGCAGGCCGATCAGGATCGCAGCGACTAGCAACGCGGTGGTCATCCCGAAACCAACGACTGACCACGCCGGGGACTTGTGAGCGCCGCCCGGCCATGAGGCCCCCCTGCGATGCTGTAATGAGGCCGCATGATCCGTCCCGCGCAGCGTCGCAAGACGTCCCAACGCAGTTGACCACCCTGCTGGTCGCCTCGACCGGCGGCCACCTCAAGCAGCTATATCGGCTGCACCGGCGGTTGACGGGGATGGACGGGCCCTTTCAGTGGGCCACCTTCGACACACCACAGAGCCGGTCCCTGCTCGACGGTGAAACGGTCAGGTTCGTCCGCTTCGTCGGGGGACGAGATCCCCTCAACGTCCTGAGCAACGCGCCGGCCGCCGACCGCATGTTGCGTGACCACGACGTGCAGGCCATCGTGAGCACCGGATCGTCGATGGCCCTGCCCTTCTTCGCGTTGGGCCGCGCACGAAGGCTTAGTTGCCACTACATCGAGAGCGCCGCGCGCAGCGACGGGCCCTCGGCGACCGGACGCCTGATGGGCCGGATTCCCGGGGTGTTCCGCTACACCCAGTACCCCCATTGGGCCGACGGCCGATGGAACTACCGCGGCTCGGTGTTCGATTCGTTCGCCGCGGAGGATCCGCGCGAGGGGGCTCCGGAGAGCTCGGTCGGGTGGTCGTGACACTGGGGACGTTTCGGGGATACGGCTTCGCTCGACTCGTGCGGCGGCTGGTCGAGCTGCTCCCTGCGGACGCCGAGGTGCTGTGGCAGACCGGCGACACCGACACGAGCGCTCTCGGGATCGATGGTCACCACGCGATACCGGAGCGCGACCTCACTGAGGCGATGCAGGAGGCGGACGTGGTGGTTGCACACGCGGGGGTCGGCACAGCCCTGGCCGCGCTGGAAGTGGGGAAGTGTCCCGTGCTCGTGCCGCGCCGCCTGGCCCATGGAGAGCACGTCGACGATCACCAGACCCAGATCGGCCGCGAGCTCGAGAGCCGTGGGCTGGCGCTGTCGGTGGAGGCAGACGCTCTCACCCACGACGACCTGCTCGCCGCGGCGGGCCGAGGGGTCAGGACCCTCGCGGAGGAGCCGCCCTTCCGGACCTGCGGCCGCTAACCCGCCGCCGCCAGCCCCGGCCGGCCATCGCTGCCGATTCGCCCCAGTGCCTTGCCACGAGTTCGCGGGTGTTGCGAATGTTCGCCCTGCTCGACGCGCCGAACACGATCGCTTCGATGTTGGGCTGCCCGCAGACCCACTCGATGGCCTCCGGCGCCGGGATCGCTCCCGAGGCGAAGACCGACATGGCCACCGCGCGGAACCTGCGCTCGCGAAGGGCGGTCTCGTAGGCCTCCGAGCCGCCGCACATCCGAAACCCGATCTTGTTGATGTTGGAGCAAACGATCGGATCGTCGATTCCCTGTCCTCGAGAACCGGGAGCAGCGCGGGCAGGTTCATGGTTATGAAGCCCGGCTCGGCGTCGTAGCGATCGCCTACGTGGTCGGCGAATATCCGGAAGGCCTCGTCGAAGCCGAGCCCGAGCAGAAGGTCGACGACCACGTTCTGCAGGAAGATCACAGGGGTGCGGAGCCCCTCGAACATCTTCATCTCGGCATCGATCAACAGCGTGGTCACTGCCCTCGATGTCCTTGCTGGCCATCGAGGAGCCGCCGCGAACGGCCGCGTTCAACAGCCCCTCGTCGGGAAGGAAGCGCTTGACCGCTCCCAGCATCCCGTTCTCGGTCACGGCGTTCGCGTACTTGTGGGCGTACGGCATGCCCGGGTAGAAGTCGAAATCGGCGTAGCGGTCGGGATGGGCGCGCACGTGGTCGCACACGGCTGGCGATCCGCTCGTGGGTCGTGCACATGAAGGTGCGGACGCCCTCGTCGTACGCAGCGTCCAGGACGTCGATCACCGCGGCAAGTCCTTGAAGCGCATGGCCTGCGCCCGCGCCTTCTCCTCGGACATGTGGTTGACCCCGAAGAACTGATTGTCGCCGAACAGCAGGTGATCCATCAGGAGCGTCCTCCCGTCTCGAGGCCGGCTCGGGCCTGGCGCGGGGCGGCCAGGCGCCGGCCGAGGCGGAACCTCCGAGCAGGCGCCGGTCGGGTTCGCGCCGTTTCGCGTCGGGGATGCGGGTGGCCGCTCCCTTTTCGGCGTCGGCGAGCAGCATGGCGATCACGCCGTCGGTGACCGCAGCGCTGCCAAAGCCGTTGAGACCGCCGTCCGCGCTGTTTCGCTGATCCGCTCGACGAAGTGATCGAGCTGGGCGCTGTATTCCTCACCGCGAAGGTAGAACCACACGGGTTCGGTCAGCTCGGTCGTGTAGCGGACGTTCCAGCCCGGCTCGTAGCCGGGCGGCAGCGGCGCGTCGTCGCGCAGGTAGACCTGGCACTCCTGGCGGTCTGCGAAGATCCGCCCCGCGGTGCCCCACAGCGTGACCCGGGTGGTCATCTTTCGGTACGACTCGTCGGACCAGTTGACCGAGATCTGCGCGGTCCTGCCTTCCGGGTAGTAGAGGGTGCTGAAGACCTCGTCCTCGGTCTCGCGCGAGAAGATGCGGTTGAGGACTGTGCCCCCAACGCCCACGGGTTCACCGAGGAACCAGTTCAGCAGGTCGATCGGGTGGGCAGCGTAGTCGTAGAGACAGCCGCCGCCTTCCGCCCGTTGACTGCGCCATGTGGATCCCTTCGGCTTGGTTACCACCGGCCCGTACGCCTCACCCAGGGCGTGTGGTGACCGTGCCGAGTGCTCCCGCGTCGAGCAGCGCCTTCGCCTCTCGGAAGGCTCCTACGAAGCGGTTGTGGTAGCCGACCTGCGTCACCAGCCCGCGTTCCGCGCCGAGCGACGCGAGTTCCTGCGCGTCGGTCGTACTCAGCGTGAACGGCTTCTCGCAGAAGACGTGGACATTCCGCTCGAGCGCGCTTCGGACCATACGCGCGTGCGTGCGCGTGGGCGTGGCTATCGAGCACCGCGTCGAGCTCGACGTCGCGGAGCATCTTCTCGTAGTCCGAATGGGTCGCACCCCGGTGTACTTCTTGAGCACGCCCAGGACGTAGCTCGAGGAGTCGCAGACCGCGGCGAGCTCCACCTCCGGATGTGCCCTTAGGAGCGCCAGGTGGGATATGCCCATCTTGCCGAGGCCGACCACGGCGACCCTGATCACTTAGGAAGCCCTCGCTTCGCGGTCGCCGTCAGACGGGTCGAGGGCGAGGCTCAGCGAGGGAGGTCCAAGTTGAGGTCGTCGGCGGAACTCCTCCACGGGGATCCTCCGCCGCGACGTACTCCGAGGCCTCGGCCTGCCGCCATCCTCGGGCGAGGGCGAAACCGAGGAGGATGGCGGCGCAGCCCGCCAGGAACACAAAGATCGTCGCGCCTACGGCCAGAAGCCGGCCGGGCCCGCGAGTCGAGACAGTCGCCTGTGCAGTGCCCAGACCGCTCACACGCAATCGCTTGCGCGCTTCGATCTCCTCGTCGGCTGCCGCCCTGGTGTCGAGGTAGTCGGTTAGACCCGTGACGGTGGCATTGGCCAGCGCCTTCGCCCGGTCCGCGTCCGGGGCTTGGGTCTCGATCTCGATGATCGGCAGCTGTTCGCCATCGAGGTTCATCACGACGCGGGTCTTCAACAGGTTGATGTCCGGCCTTCGCAGGGCCCTGGGAGAAACCGTTTGCGGTTCGAGTTCCGATTCCGCGAAACCGAGCAGCCGCCTGGGCTCATACCGGCTCGCCGGGCGATCGCCGCTTTCGCTTCGCCCTCGACCATCAGGTTCGCCAGGACATTGGCCCGCAGCCCCAGCGTGTCAGAGCCCTTCGGGTCGACCTTGATGACCTGTGACTGCGGAGTGTCGACGAGCACGCGAGCCGTGGCGATACCCACGTCGTATCGGCGGCTCTCGGGGCGGAAATCCCGGGCGGTAGGCCAGAAGCAGGCCAACCAGGATTGCGGCAAGCGCGACTAAGCCGACGGCCAGGCGCCGGCGCCACAGCTCGCGGAGGATTGTGACTGCTTCCATCGGCTGACGCAACAACGGGCAGGCTGCGAGCTTTCTTGTGGACCCACCCCTGACCGGTTCGTGGCCAACAGCCGAAAGCGATCCCCGACGCTTCACGTTGGTAGAGCGGCGTGCGGTCGAGGTCCAAATTGAATCTCACATTTCACGGCGTGGGGGAGCTCCCCAGAGCGCCGGAGCGAGGGGAGGAGCGGTTCTGGCTGGACCTCGACTCGTTCGGATCGGCGCTCGACGCGATCGCCGACCGGCCTGATGTGCGAATCACCTTCGATGACGGCAACATGTCCGACGTGGCGCACGCCCTTCCGGCTCTTCGCCGGCGGGGCTTGAATGCGACCTTCTTCGTGGTTGCCGGGCGGCTGGGATCCCCGGGCTTCCTTGACGAGCAAGGCGTCCGCACCCTGTTGGACGCCGGGATGACCATCGGCTGTCACGGCATGCGCCACCGCCCATGGCGGGGTCTGGATAATTCGGCGCTGCGCGAGGAACTCGTTGTAGCGAGACAGGCTCTTGAGGCAATCGTCGAGCAGCCGGTGACAGAAGCCGCCTGTCCCTTCGGATCATACGACCGTCGTGTGCTGACCTTCCTGCGCCGTCGGGGCTACGAGCGCGTCTATACCAGCGATCGCGGCCTGACCCGCCCGGACGCATGGCTCCAGCCGCGGACCAGCCTCGAAAGCGGGCAGGGGGCTGAGGCGGTCGAGCGGACCCTGTCTGTCCGGCCGAGCCCCTTCCGGGCGCTCTCGGCGCAGCCCAAGCTCGTGGCGAAGCGCTGGCGCTGAGTGCCACGCGGCGCTCAGGGCGCGACGGGCCCTCGTGAGTAGCCGAGCCATGCCCAACGGCGCCGCGGGCGGGCGAGCTGAAAGGTGCGTGTGCGGCGCGGGTGGCGGGCTCGCCGAGCATGACCCAATAGCCGACGCTGTGGTGGTAGCCGATGAGGCACTGCTGCGCCGGCAGGTCGTCGCCTAGCCGCCGCAGATCGGACAAAGCCAGGTTCGCGATCAGCAGCGACTGATCGGGTCGCCGAGTGGCGACCGCGTGCTTCAGCTCCGAGATCAGCGCCGACCTGACCGAGACGGTCTGGCCGTATCGCATGAGCTCGACGGGGCCGGACTGATGGTCCCCGAGCGACATGCGCTCATGTTCGAGGTTGATGATCTCTAGCACCCCCGGGGTTCCGGCGATCGCTTCATCAATGTCGTGTCGGATGTCGCTCAGCACCACGGGTCTGCGGCCGACGGCGCGGCGCGCTCGGTGCGCGACAACCGATCCCCTCAACCATCGGTATCGCCACCGGTGCGCTTGCAGCGGACGCGGTCGCGGCGCCCGCTCGGAGATGAGTCCGCAGGTTGTTTGAACCGGCATCACTGACGGATGGCGCCTGGCCACGGACCGATGCGCGACATCAAGCCGGTCGACGTTGGCCGTAAGGCTGTTGTGGGTCAGTGGGATGCCCCCGGCGGTCACTCGCTTTCCCTCGGAACGAACCCGCAGGCCGTACTCGACTGCGTACGCGTGCCACGCGAGGTCCGGAGCATCGACCAGCGGCTCGCGGAGGATCGCTTCACGCGGAACCATGAACAGAACCTCGTCCAGGCTGTCGACGTCTGTCGGCTCGGCGACGGGCTGGCCGATCACGACGACGCGGTCGCGGATCCGGCCGATGAGTTGCCCGTCCGCGGTCACACCGGAAGACCCGTGCATCCCGATGTCCGGCCGGTGCGCCAGCATGTCGGCCGCCTTCCCGAGTGCTCGCAGTGAGTGGAGATAGACGTCCTGATGGACGAAGGCTACGGTGTCGTGGCGGGCCATCGAGGCACCGTGGTTAAGCGCCTCGCCGGCGCTCCTAAACGCCCCCATCGAGTTGTCGATCGGGAGGTACTCGGTTTCCGGCGCTTCGTGTAGGTGATCGGCGATCGAGCGATCGAGGGTGCGCTCGCGTACCGCGATGTCGTTGGAAACGCAAACGATCGAGACGGGTGCGCGGCCCGTGCTCATCGGGCCGTGCGCTCGGGCGTGGCGAGCCGACTGCATACCTGGATAACGGCGACTTGAGACGGCGACTTCCGACTGAGCGTCCCGATCCGGGGACCGAGCTGGTAAGCGAAAGGACCTATCGGATCCCGCGGTCGGTGCCGTCGGAAGCGTTGCCCCTGCCGCGTGAGCCGCGGCGGAGCTGGTAGCCCGCGAACGCCTTCGACCGCGCCGCATTCGGGGATGTCAGCCGCCCGACGTACCTCGGAGCTCCCCGGACGTCTCCCGGCCCGATCGGCCTCTGGCTGCGAAGCAGGTTGTGGTTCGAGGAGAACGCCGAGCGGCCGCCGCCCTCGCCGTTACCGCTGGTGTCGATCGAGGTGAGGATGTTGTCCTCGATGAGGGTGCCTCTTCCCGGGTCGTCCCCCGGCTTGTATCCGAGGCTGATGATGCCGCAACGCAGGTTGAAGTTGCACTTGTCGTCGAGAAAAGTGTTGTGCCGAATGATCGAGCTGTCGTCGGAGTACCAGGTGAGGCTGTAGGCGTGGCCGCCCCCAGGTCCGAAGAGATTCCCCTCGATCAG
>CAWAKK010000006.1:0-196607 GCA_963782605.1 uncultured Solirubrobacterales bacterium | reverse complement strand
GGCGACGACCTCGCCGCCCTCGGGATGCTCACCGACCACCCTGGGGATGCGGAGGAGCTCCACGGCCTGCTCGAGCGTCAGCGACTCGGCCGTCATCGACTTGAACAGCGATGTCCGGCGCGGCGCCTGCTTGGGTTTGGCGTCCGGGTCGACCTCGCCGAGCTGCACGTAGGGCCCGTAGCGACCGTGCCGGAGGGACACCATCTCGCCCGAATCGGGATCGTGGCCCAGCTCCCGGTCACCCGAGGGCAGCGACAGCAGCTCGATCGCCTTGTCGAGGGTGAGCTCGTCGGGCGGGAGGTCCTCGGGGATGCTGGCGGTGTCGTCGCCGCGGCTGACGAACGGCCCGTACCGCCCCGACCGGGCGACCACCGGCACGCCCTCGGCGTCGACCCCGATGGGGATGGCGTTGACCGTACGGGGGTCGATGGCGTCGAGGTTGCCGGCGACGAGGTCGTGGAGCCCGACGTGCCCGTTGCCGAAGTAGAAGCGCTTCAGCCACGGGATCGCCTCCTTCTCCCCACCGGCGATGTCGTCGAGGTCGTCCTCCATCCGGGCGGTGAACTCATAGTCCACCAGGTCGCCGAAGAAGTCCTCCATGAGCCCGGTGGTGGCGAAGGCGGTGAAGGTGGGGACGAGGGCGGAGCCCTTCTTGAACACGTACCCGCGGTCCTGGATGGTCGAGATGATCGAGGCGTACGTCGAGGGCCGCCCGATACCGAGTTCCTCGAGCCGCTTGACGAGCGAAGCCTCCGTGAACCGCGGTGGGGCCTTGGTCTCATGGCCCTCGGCGACGATCTCCTCGGCGGCCGCGGGGTCTCCGGCTTGCATCGGCGGCAGGGGGCGCTCCTGGTCATCGAGAGCGGCATCGGGGTCGTCCCGTCCCTCGACATACGCCCGCAGGAAGCCGGGGAAGGCGATGGTCAGCCCGGAGGCGGTGAACTCGACCGGTCTCCCGTCACCGCCGGTGGCGGCGAGGCGCACCGACACGCTCTCGCCGACGGCGTCCCGCATCTGCGAGGCGACCGTCCGCTTCCAGATCAGGTCGTACAGCCTCGCCTCGTCCGACTCCGCCCCCAACGAGCGGGCGACGACACCCGGGTCGGTGAAGCGGTCGCCGGCGGGTCGGATCGCCTCGTGCGCCTCCTGGGCGTTCTTCACCTTGCCGGTGTACACCCTCGGCTGCTCGGGCAGGTAGTCGACCCCGTACCGCTCGGCCACCAGGGCCCGGGCGGCGGCGACCGCCGCCCCCGACAGGGTGAGCGAGTCGGTGCGCATGTACGTGATGTACCCCGCCTCGTAGAGCCGCTGCGCCGCCACCATCGCCCGCCGGGCGGCGAAGCGCAGCTTGCGACCCGCCTCCTGCTGCAACGTGGACGTGCGGAAGGGCGGGTAGGGGCGGCGGGTGTACGGCTTGGACTCCACCGACGACACGGCGAAGTCGACGCCCTCGAGCGCCCGGCCAGGGTGGATGCGGCCGCCTCGTCGAGCACGAGCCGGGCCGACTTCTTGGCCTTGGCCGTGCCGTCGTCGGCGAAGTCTTTGCCGGTGGCCACCCGTTCCCCTGCCACCGTGACCAGCTCGGCGTCGAACCGGGTCGGGTCGTCCCGCACCGTGAACGTCCCGGTCAGGCCCCAGTAGGCGGCGCTGACGAACGCCATCCGCTCCCGTTCCCGCTCGACGATGATCCGGGTGGCAGGAGACTGCACCCGGCCGGCCGACAGGCCCTGGACGCACCTTGCGCCACAGCACCGGTGACACCTCGTACCCGTAGAGCCGGTCGAGGATGCGGCGCGCCTCCTGGGCATCGACGAGGCGGCGGTCCAGGTCACGTGGGTGCTCCAGCGCCTTGGCGGATCGCGGTCGGGGTGATCTCGTGGAACACCATGCGGTGCACCGGCTGGCGGGGGTTGAGCACCTCGAGCAGGTGCCAGGCGATCGACTCCCCCTCGCGGTCCTCGTCGGTGGCCAGGTAGAGGACCTCGGCGTCCTTGAGCAGCTTCTTCAGCTTGGTGACCTGCTGCTTCTTCTCGGGGGGCACCACGTACACCGGCTTGAAGTCGTTGGCGACGTCGACCCCGAGCCGGGCCCACGGCTCGCCCCGCACCGATGCCGGTATGTCGGAACCGGACTGGGGGAGGTCACGGATGTGGCCGATCGACGACTCCACCACGAAGCCCGCGCCGAGGTAGCCGGCGATGGTTCGCGCCTTGGCCGGCGACTCCACGATGACGAGTTTGGTTGGCATGTCGGGCACCGTTGGGGCGAGGGGACGACGTTAGGAGGGTGCTGAAAAATCGGTTCTCCGGCTCACAGTAGAGGTGATGGTGCGGCACTCCAGTGATGTGTGGTCGCAGACAACGAGCCGGTTCTGCGCTTCGCCCTCCTAGGTTGATCGAGACGCGCCGGATCTGTCAACCCTGGGCACCGGCGAACCCGGCCCGCAGGCGATCCACCACCGCCTCCCAGGTGAACTCCGCCTCCACGCGGGCCCGCCCGACGATCCCCATCCGAGCCCGCAGGTCGGGAGCGGTGACCAGCCGGCGCAGGGCCTCGACCAGGGTGCGGTGGTCGCGGACGACCAGACCGGTCACGCCGTCCGCCACGGTCTCGGGCGACCCACCGGAGTCGCCCGCCACCACCGCCAGCCCGCTGGCGGCCGCCTCGAGGAAGACCAGCCCGAGGCCCTCCACCTCGAGCCCGAACCAGCGCGACATGCAGGGCATGGCGAACAGGTCGAGCGAACGGTAGATGGCGGGTAGATCGTCCCAGGGGGCGTCCACCACGAAGCGCACCGGGACCCCGAGCCGGCGGGCCCGGGATCGGAGCGACCGCTCCCGCCGTCCCCGCCCGGCGAGCACCACCTCGAGGTCGATCCCCTCGGCGATGAGCTCGGCGACGGCGTCGAGCAGGATGTGCTGGCCCTTGCGGGGCACGAAGCGGCTGACGCACCCCACCACCGTCGCCGGCTGCGCCGGCCGTGGGCCGGGTGCGAACCGGTCGAGGTCGACCCCTGCGCCCAGGTAGTGGACCGGCAGCCCGGTGAGCCGCTCCATGCGCCGCCGCCGTGAACCTGCTGACCGCGAAGCGCAGGTCGGCGGCCGCCAGCACCCGGCGCAGCCCCGTCGAGAGCCCCGGGACCGACGCCGGGAAGGTGACCTCGGCGCCATGGCCGACCACCGCCACCGGGACGTCGAGGCCGGCACGGACCGCTCGGTCATCGCCGGCAGCGGCCAGGGCGCACCGAACAGGACCAGCTCGACGGAGGCGTTCCGCAACTCGGCGGTCACCCAGTCGGACGTGCCCGGGGTCGGCCACATGAAGCGCCGCCGGTGACGGATCACCGTCGCCGGCGTGTCGGCCGGGCCATCGGCGGGGGCCAGCACCACCACCTCGCCGGGATAGGCGGCCACCAGCCCGGCGAGGTACTGCTGGATGCCGCCCGGCCGCGGTAGGAAGTCGTTGGTGACGATGCCCAGCCTGGGAGCGGTGCCCACCGGAGCGGTCACGATCGGCGTCCGCTGAGGTGGCGCCCGGTGTTCCACGCCACCAGCACCGGCCCCCGGTCGGTGTACGCCACCCGGCCCAGGGCGGTGTTGCCCAGCGACCGGAGCCGGGGACGGTCGGCGAACCCGAGCCCGAGCAGCCCGGTGACGTACGCGCTGGTGGTGCCCCCGTGGCTGACCACACCGATGACCTGCTCGGGATGGGCGGCGACGATGGACTCGACCGCAGCCGTCATCCGCTGGCGTGCCCCCATGAACGTCTCGCCGTGGCCGCCGCGCACGACGTCCTCCCCGGCCATCAGCCGGCTCCACTCCTCCGGGTGGGCCGAGGCGATCTCCGGTGTGGTCAGGTTCTCCCACGATCCGAACCCGATCTCCTTGAGGTCGTCGACCACCACGGCTTCGAGCCGCTGCGCCTCCCCGATCGTCTCGGCGGTGTGCCGGGCCCGGGTCAGGGGTGACGTGTAGAGGACGTCGAGCGGGGGGACGCCGGCGGCGGCGTCGGCCGCCTGGGCGAGACCGGCCTCGTTCAGCGGCCAGTCCCCGTGACCCTGCCAGCGCTGCTCGACGTTGGCCGCGGTCTCGCCGTGACGGATCAGCACGACATCGGTCTCCCCCGCCCGGCGGGGTGGGTCGTCGTCGAGGTGGGCGGTGTCGTTGTACGTCGCCAGCTGGGCGCCCCGCGGCCACACGTCGAACACGGCGACACCCGTGTTCGCCATCAGTCGCAACGGTGCCGGCCGGGACAGACCCACCTGTGATGCGATGAGGGCGGTGAGGGCGACCCCGTGGCTGACCACCAGGGCCGTCCCCCCGGGGCCGACGCGGTCGACAAGGTGCTCGAAGGCCTCGACGGTGCGCTCGGCCACCGTCGAGAGCCGCTCGCCGCCGCCGAGGGCGACGTCGTCACCGCGGGCCAGGGCGGCCAGGTCCTCGGCGTGGGAGCGGCGCACCTCGGCGAAGGGCATGCCCTCCCACGCCCCAGGTCGGGCTCACGCGAGGACGGGAGCTAAAAACCGATGGTTTTCGGCGTCCTGCAATTCCCGGGCTCGTGCGACGAGCGCGACGCCCTCGGCGCCTGTGAGCGGGCTGGCGAGGCACGAATGCTGTGGCATGAGGACACGGACCTCTCCGGCATCGATGCGGTCGTGGTCCCGGGGGGGTTCTCCTACGGTGACTATCTGCGCGCGGGGGCCATCGCCCGCTTCTCGCCGATGATGGCGGCCGTCGCCAGGTTCGCGGCAGGCGGTGGCCACGTCCTTGGCATTTGCAACGGCTTCCAGGTGCTCTGCGAGGCAGGGCTTCTGCCCGGGGCGCTGCTGCCGAACGAAGGGCTGCGCTTCATCTGCACGCAGGTGGATCTTGTCGTCGAGAACGCGGATACCCCATTCACCCGTGAGTGCTCGGTTGGAGAGCGTCTCTCGGTCCCGGTAAAGCACATGACCGGCCGCTATTTCGCCCCTCCCGAGCTGCTCGACGAGCTCGAGTCCAGCGGGCAGGTCGTACTGCGCTACGCGCCCGGCCAGAACCCCAACGGCTCCGAGCGCGAGATCGCCGGGGTGATCAACGAGGCGGGCAACGTACTCGGCCTGATGCCGCATCCCGAGCACGCCGTCGATCCACTGACAGGGTCGGCCGACGGCTTGCGCCTCTTCACCTCGCTGGCAAAACAGCCTGCGACGGCCTAACGACAGGCTCATGGCCCGGATTCGCCCCGGCACCCACGCGCCCGAGTATCCGGAGGTCCCGGACGGACAGCGGACGGGCCCGCCCGATCTGGTTGGTGTGGGCGCGCAGCGAGCCGGCACCACGTGGTGGTGGCGCGGCGCGATCCGCTCGCATCCCGGCTTCGTGCGCGAGGTCAAGCCGGGCAAGGAGCTTCACTTCTTCGATCGCTTCTGGGACGGGCGCGAGATCCCAGGTGACCTCGCGGATGAGTACGCCCGGCACTTCCCGCGACCCGAGGGCGCTATCACGGGGGAGTGGACGCCCCGCTACATGCACGACTTCTGGACGCTGCCATTGCTTCACCGCTGTGCGCCGGAGGCGAAGCTCCTGGTGATGCTCCGGGATCCTCTCGATCGATTTCGCTCGGGCATGAGCCGTGAGCGGAAAGCGGCCGAGCGCCATGACGAGCCGGTGGACATCAGCGTCGTGGGCGACGGCGTCTACCGGAGCCTGTACGCCAAGCAGCTCGAGCGGTTGTTCGAGCTCTTCGGCCGCGAGCGCGTGCTCGTGCTTCAGTACGAGCGGTGCACCGCGGATCCGGTCGCAGAGATGCAGCGCACGCACCGTTTCCTCGAGCTCGATCCGCTCACGGAGATGCCTGCAGACCTGGACCGACAGGTCGGGGAGGCCCGGCAGAAGCTCGCGCTCGAGCCTGACCTGGTGGGGGAGCTGCGAAGCCGCGTGGCGGAGGACACCCGGCGCACCGCCGAGCTGTGCCCGGATGTCGATCTCTCGCTCTGGCCGAGCGTCGCCGGTTGAGCGCCTAGCCCTACCTACACTTGGCCGCTAGATGAAGCTGGTCATGGCCATGAAGGTCCGTGACGAAGTGGACGTCATCGACCTCAACCTGCGCTACCACGCCGGGCAGGGGATCGACGAGTTCATCGTCACTGACAACGGCTCCACGGACGGCACGCTCGAGGTTCTCGAGCGCTGGCGCGACGACGGTCGCCTACGCCTGATCTCCGAGCCCGCGGCCGAGGATTTCAAGGAGAAGGGACACTGGTGGGTGACCCGAATGGGCCGGATGGGTGCGGACCTCGGCGCCGACTGGGTTCTGCACGCCGACGCCGACGAGTTCTGGTGGCCCGCCGGTGAGGATCTGAAGGCGGCCTTCGCGCGGGTACCTGGCGAGTACGGCGTCGTCGTTGCGCCGCGGACCGAGTTCGTCGCCCGCCCCGACGGCGCCGGCCCGTTCTGGGAGCGGCTCACCGTTCGCGAGGCGCGCTCGAGTCTGCGCCCGAAGCTCGCGCATCGCCCCGAGCCGGACCTGATGCTGCGCCGGGGCGCGCACGACATCGATGTCGAGGATGGCGAGATCGCGCGCGCCGGGAGGCCGGTCCTGCGAGGCATTCGCGAGCGCGAGACCGTCGACGACGGACGTCTCGTCTTCGCCCCCGTCTTTCCCGCTCGCGTCCTGCACCTGCCGCTGCGTTCCTTCGAGCACTACCGCCGCCGTGTCGAGATCATGCTTCGCGGCGGCTTCGACGACCAGGCGCGAGAGCGCCTGCGTGAGGCCTACGAGACCGACGGGCTGGACGAGCTCTATGCCGAGCAGGCGGTCGACGACGAGCAGGCGGCACGCGGTGTCGAAGAGGGGGCGCTGGTCATAGACGAGCGGCTCGCGCGAGTCCTCCCCCAATACGCGGATGGCGACGGACCGGGCGCGGTGGCGGCCATCGCCGACGAGGACGTGGAGGCCGAGCGAGCCGACGTCGCATTCGAGGGCATGCGGGCCCTGACCCGCGCCCAGCAGGGCCTCATCCGCCAGCGCGAGAAGCTGCGCCGGCGGGCAGACCGCAAGGACGACCAACTTCAGCGGTCTCAGCGCGAGAGCACCGACCGTAGTGGCCAGACGCTGCGGCGGGTGACCGGCGCCCTGCGGCGCGTGCGCAGGGACAGCTCGTGACCGCGCTCCCGCGCCGGTGGCGTGGCGGGCTCCGACGCAGGGGCACCCCCGCCGGCCTGCCGGCGCCCTTCATCGTGGGCATGGGGCGCTCCGGGACGACCCTCCTCCGGCTCATGCTCGACTCGCATCCAGAGCTGGCGATCGGGCCAGAGACGGGCTTCGTACCCGAGGTGGCCCGCGCGTTTCGCCGGCGGCGTCCGCATCCGTCCGAGGTGATCGCGTTGTTGCGCGAGCAGCGCACATGGGGTGACTTCGACCTGGACGAAGCCGAGCTTTCCGCTCGCTTCGCTTCCGCGGAGCGCCTCGACGCCTCGGCGGCGCTGCGGATCCTCTACGGCCTCTACGCGGAGGGGCAGGAAAAGTCGCGCTGGGGCGATAAGACCCCCGCCTACGTCAAGCGCATGCCGCTGATCACCAAGGTGCTGCCGGAGGCGCGGTTCATCCACGTGATCCGCGACGGCCGCGACGTCTCCATCTCGCGAGCGAAGCGTGCGAGCGATCCGGCGACCCCGGGGCGTGCAGCGGAGGCCTGGCGCAAGCGGATCCTCCGAGCACGGGAGCAGGCGAGGCGCCTTCGCGACTACACGGAGGTCCGCTACGAGGACCTCGTGGTCGACACGGAGCCCACGTTGCGCAGGGTCGCCGAAGCGATCGAGCTGCCATGGGACGACGCGATGCTGCGCTACTACGAGCGCGCGGAGGAACGCCTCGGGGAGATCTCGCGTGACCTTCCCGCCGCCGGCTCGAAGGCCGCTCGGGCTGGCTCCGAGCGGGCCGCCGCCCACGCGCTCGCGAAGGAGCCGCCGCGCCCGGAGCGGATCGCGGCATGGAAGGACCAGATGAGCGATCCCGACCGCGCCGAGTTCGAGGCTGTCGCCGGGGAGCTCTTGAGCGAGTTGGGCTACGAGGTCGGCGCCTAGCCTCGGAGCTGCAATGCCCCGGACAGACAAAGCGACGTATCCCGCCCCGTTCGTGGTCGGCATGAACCGCTCGGGGACGACCCTGCTGCGGATGATGCTCGACGCGCATCCCGAGCTGGTGATCCCGCCCGAGACCCACTTCGTCCCCGACGTGATCAAGGCGCTGCGCGCTCGTCGCGCCGCACCGCAGGACGCACTCGCCGCGATGAAGGAGCACCGCGAGTGGGGCGACTTCGGCCTCTCCGACTCCGAGATGCTGGGACGGCTGCAGGGGCTGGACCCGCTCGAGGCGGGCGCGGCCTTGCGATCGTTCTACGAAGCCTGCGCCGAGCGCGCCGGCAAGCCGCGGTGGGGCGAGAAGACCCCCCGCTACGTCCTCAAGATGCCGCTGATCCAGCGCGCGCTTCCCGAGGCGCATTTCGTCCACGTGATCCGAGATGGCCGCGATGTCGCGCTCTCGGTGCTCGACCGCACGGTGCGCGAGGACGTCGACACGGCCGAAGTCGCCCGCCGCTGGCGGCGCAAGATCGAGCGGGCGCGCGATGACGCGCCGCAGCTCGACCATTACCTGGAGGTCCGCTACGAGGACCTGGTGGCCGACCCGCAAGCGGTCCTGGGGGAGGTGTGCGAGTTCCTCGAGCTTCCCTACGACGACGCGATGCTCGACTACCACGAGCGCTCGGGAGAGCGGCTCGAGGAGATGCGTCGCGAGCTGGCCGAGGGCGAGGGCTCATCCCAGCTCTCGGTCGAGCGACGCATGGAGACCCACAGGCGTACCACCGAGGCGCCGGACTCAACCCGCGCAGCGCGCTGGCGCGAGGAGATGAGCGACTCAGATCGCACCGCGTTCGAGCGGGTGGCAGGGGCAACCCTCGCTGAGCTCGGCTACCCGAGGGCGGATCAGCCGAGCGTCGCGTTTCTGATCTGCGTGGAGGCCGGACAGCTTGAGCCCCAGGGGATCCTCTTCGCTCAATCGCTGCGTCGCTTCGGCGGGCGCTTCGCCGGCTGTGCGATTCACGCTTACGCACCGCGGGAGGGCCGTGTGCCGGCGGCCGAGACCCGCACCAAGCTGGAGGCCTTGGGCGTCACGGTGCACACCGACGTCTTGAACGCGGAGCACGACTACTACCCGTTCGCGAACAAGATCTACGCCGCCGCTGATGCCGAGCGCAACCTGACCGAGGATGTGCTCGTCTTCTGCGATTCCGACACCGTCTTCCTCGCAGAGCCGAACACCCTCGACCTGTCCGAGGACGTCGACGTGGCGGTCGCCCCCGCCTTTCACGTCAACAAGGCATCGACCGGACCGGGACACCGTATGGAGCCGTATTGGGAGCGCGTGTGGGAGCTGGCCGGCGCGAGCGAGCCGGCTCCGTACGTCGAGACGGTGGAGAAGCAGAAGCGGATCCGCGGGTATTGGAACGCCGGCATCCTGGCCGCCCGCCGCGATTCCGGGTACATGTCGGATTGGCTCGCCCTCTGGCGCGCGCTGCTCGCCGAGGAGCACTTCCCCGACGGCAAGATGATGGTGACCGACCAGGTCGCCATCGCCGCCGCCGTCGCGCAGAGGCCTGAGCGGTTCATCAACCTCGGCCGCGACTACAACTACAACATCGGCCGTCGCCCCTTCTACAAGGGCGAGATGAAGCGCGCGGGGCTTGCCGAGATCGTGCACCTCCACTACCACCAGTGGTTCAACCGGCGCAACCTCCTGCGGGACCTGCGCCCGCCGCTCGACCCCTCCAGCGAGCAGTACCGCTGGCTGGACCAACACCTGCCGCTCGAGCCCTCCGTGAGGGCGCCGCTCCCCAAGCCAGGCCGCAAGAATCGCGGCTGGCGCTCACGCCGCCTCGAGCGGCTGCGGAAGCCCCTGCGCCACATCGGCACCGCCGACAAGCCATGAACGCCCGCGCCCCCGCCCCATTCATCGTCGGCGTCCCCCGTTCCGGCACGACGATGCTGAGGCTGATGCTCGACGCGCACCCCGACATGGCGATCCCGCCGGAGACCTACTTCGTGACGAACCTGATCGAAGCGGCCGACGGCGGCGCCGACGGACGGCAGCTGGCGAACGTCCTCGTCTCGCACCGCCGCTGGGCGGACCTCGGGCTCGATGAGAACGAGCTTCGCGCCCGGATGAGCGCCGGCGACGGCAGGCCCTCGGGCGCCGAGGCCATCCGCATAACCTTCGATCTCTACGCCGAGAGCAGGGGCAAGCCGCGCTGGGGAGACAAGACGCCCGCCTACCTGACCAACATCGCCGAGATCGGCGCCGCTCTGCCCGAGGCACGGTTCGTGCACCTGATCCGAGACGGCCGTGACGTCGCGCTTTCCATCCTCACGATGCCCGAAGTGGACCGGCCGATGCGAAACCCCGACTCGGCCGGCCTCGTCGCCACCCGCTGGCGCAAGCGGATCGAGCGCGCCCGCCGGCAGGCCGAGCGCCTCGACCACTACCTCGAGATCCGCTACGAGGAACTCGTGAGCGACGCGGAGCGCGTGCTGCGTCGCGTCTGCGACTTCGTCGCGCTCGATTTCCGGCCTGAGATGCTCGAATACCACGCCGGCGCACGCGACCGCCTCGAGGAGATGAACCGAGACCTTGCCGGCCGAGACGACCTTCCCGACCAGCCCGCCGAGGGCAGGCTCACTCCGCATGCGCTCACCTCTGAGCCCCCTCGGCGCGAGCGCATCGGCAAATGGCGCGAGCGCATGAGCCCCGCGGATATTGCCGAGTTCGAGGGAGAGGCCGGCGAGCTGCTGAGCGAGCTGGGCTACGAGCTGGCGAGCAGTGTGCCGCACGCCACGGCTCCCGGCCGCACTGAGGAGGCCCCGAGCTGAATGTTGGGGCAGACCACAATGCGCCGGATGAGCCGGCGGCGGCGCGCCGCCCGGGAGGACGCGCCTGCGCCCGCGCCGTTTGTGGTCGGCGTCGGCCGCTCGGGCACCACGCTGCTTCGGCTGATGCTCGACGCCCACCAGCAGATGGCTGTACCGCCTGAAACCCACTTCATCCCGGACGTGATCCGAGCTGCCGATCGCGGTGACGGACCCGACGGCGTCGTCGAAGTGCTCAGGAGCAGCCGTCGCTGGGGCGACATGGGGATCGACGACGTGGAGATCCGCGCGCGCTTCCGTGCCTTGCCACGCTTCGACGCGACCTCGGCCGCACGGGCGATCTACCTCGCCTACGCCGAGGGCAAGGGCAAGAGCCGCTGGGGCGACAAGACCCCCAAGTACTCGCTGGTCATGGGCCAGATCGAGGACGCGCTACCCGAGGCACGCTTCGTCCACCTGATCCGCGACGCGCGCGCGGTCGCGCTCAGCCGGGTGAAGATGGTCGAGGGTCGCGGCGAGAAGCCGCCCAGCCCCGGTGGCGTCGCCGCTCGCTGGGCGAAGCGGATCCGCCAGGCGCGGGCGCAGGGCGAGACCCTCGGTGGCTATCTGGAGGTCCGCTACGAGGACCTCGTCACGGACACTGAGCCCACGCTGCGTCAGGTCTGCCGCTTCTGCGAGCTCGAGTTCGACCCCGCGATGCTCGATTACCACACTCAGGCCTCCGAGCGTTTGAGCGAGATCGCTCGCGATCTGCCGGACGCGGAGGGCAAGCGCAAGGGCGTGGTCGCGGGCGAGCACCGGCTGGCCGTGCACGCGATGGCATCGGAGCCGCCATCGAAGGAGCGAATCACGTCGTGGCGCGAGGAGATGAGCACGGACGACCAGCGGGCGTGCGAGGAGGCCGCGGGCGATCTGCTCGCGGAGCTCGGCTACCCCGTGGGCGCGAAGGTCGCGGCATGAGCACGCTGCGAAGCGCGGGGTTGTAGCCGTGGTCGTCCTGAACCTAAGGCGCCGCGACCGCGACGCCGGGCCCCCGGCCCCGTTCATCGTCTCGAGCCCCCGTTCGGGGAGCACGCTCCTGCGCATGATGCTCGACGCCCATCCGCAGCTGGCGATCCCGTCCGAGACCCACTTCGTCCCGGAGGTGATCGAGGCGTTCGACGGCGGCAGGCCCACTCCGGAGGACGTGGTCACGATGCTTCGCGCACACCGTCGCTGGGAGGACTTCCACCTCTCGCCCGACGAGCTCTTGGCACGCCTGCACGAGCACGAGCCGCTCACGGCCGGCAACGCGGTGCGCTCGTTCTTCGCCCTCTACGCCGCGAGCCAGGGCAAGCCACGGTGGGGCGACAAGACGCCTGAGTACGTCGAGATGATGCGGCCGATCGAGCGAGCTCTGCCCGAGGCGCACTTCGTTCACGTGATCCGAGACGGTCGCGACGTCGCCCTCTCGCGGACCAGGTGGAGGCTCCAGCGAGTCGGGCGCAAGCCGCCGGTCGAGCGGCTCGCCAAGAAGTGGCAGAAGGCGATCACCGTCGCGCGCAAGCAGGGTGGGAAGGTCGGCCACTATCTGGAGATCCGCTACGAGGATCTGATCGCCGAGACCGAGACGGCGCTGCGGCGCATCTGCGACTTCATTGCGCTCGAGTTCGACCCGACCATGCTGGCCTACCACGAGCATGCGGCAGAGCGGCTCGCCGAGATCGCCCACACCCTTCCCGAGCGCGAGGATCGCAACGCTCTCGCTGCTTCCGAGCGGCTCTCCAAGCACGAGATGACGACCAGGCCCCCCGAGCGCGACCGGATCTTCGCCTGGCGGGAGGAGATGAGCGAGGACGATCTCGCCACCTTCGAGTCGGTGGCCGGCGGGCTGCTGCGCGAGCTCGAGTATCCCGTCGGCGACGGCGCCCGTGAGCGCGCGACGACTGCCGCGGAGGGCTAACGCAATGGCCGCCGACCCCGCGCCCTTCATCGTGGCCAACCCCGGCTCGGGGACGACCCTGCTTCGCATGATGCTCGACGCCCACTCCGATCTCGCGATCCCGCCCGAGACGCACTTCATCGGCGATGTGATCCAGCGCGCCCGAGAGATCCGCAAGGAGCACGACCGCATGCCGACCCCGGCGGAGCTGACCGCGGTGATCACGTCGAGTCGACGCTGGGAGGACTTTCACCTCAACGCCGACGCCCTCGCGATGCGGATGGATCGCGACGGCGCGGCGAATGCGCGGCGGGCGCTGCGCGCGTTCTACGTCGTCTACGCGGAGGGACAGGGGAAGTCGCGGTGGGGCGACAAGACCCCGGCCTATCTCCTCACCATGAACCGGATCGAGCGGGCGCTGCCCGAGGCGAGGTTCGTCCACCTGGTTCGCGACGGGCGCGACGTCGCGCTCTCGCGGCGCCGTTGGCGCGAGCGGGCGGGCGCCGAGAGCCGACCCATTGAGGCCTGGGCGAATCAGTGGCGGCGCTGGATCGCGGAGGGACGCAGTCAGGGAGAGAAGGTGGAGCACTACCTCGAGATCCGCTACGAGGACCTGGTGACCGACACCGAGCCGACCTTGCGGAGGGTGTGCGAGTTCGCGGAGCTCGATTTCCAGACGCAGATGCTGAGCTACCACGAGCGCGCGTCCGAGCGGCTGCGCGAGCTCGCCCACCCGCTGCCCGCGGAGCGAGGCAAGGGCGGGCGCGAGGCGGAGCACCGACAGGCCAAGCACGCGATGACCGCCGCGCCGCCACAGGAGAGCAAGGTGGCCGAGTGGCGCACGGAGATGAGCGACGACGATCGCGCCGCGTTCGAGGCCGAGGCGGGCGAGTTGCTGGCGGAGCTCGGTTATCCGGTGCAGTCGGAATGAGAGCCGGTGTCATCACCAAGTGGTTCAACCGCGGCCAGCCGGTGGTCGGCCGCTATCTGCGCTCGGCGCTGGATGAGCTGGGACACGAGACCGTCATCCTCGCCCGTCCGAAGAAGGAGCGCGGCCCGATGCCGGGCGCGCTCGCGAAGGACGATGTCTGGGATCAGCCGGGCGTCACCGAGGGCTCGGCCTACGACATCCCCGCCGCCGAGTACGAGGCGTGGGTGAACGCCAACGGGATCGACGTCGTCTTCTGCGATCAGAACTACCAGTTCGACGAGATCCGCAGCCTGCGAGAGCGCGGTGTGCGGACGGTGGGGCGGTTCGTCTGGGAGCACTTCTCAGCCGGCCACGTCGAGGGCGCCAAGGCAGCCTACGACGTCATCTACTCGTTCACGCGGGCGGAGCAGGAGCGCTACCGCGAGTTCGGGATCGAGAGCCCGTACGTGACCTGGGGCTGTCACCCCGAGCTGGTGGCGATCGGGGATGCGCGGCAGCTGCACACCGACGAAACGGTGCGTTTCGTGTTCCCGGGCGGCTTCCTCGGCCACCGCAAGCCGATCGAGCAGGTGATCGAGGCGTTCACACGCACGACCGACCCACGGCTTCGCCTGCTGGTGAAGACCCAGGTAAAGCGCAAGCAGCTGCGGCCGGTGCGCGAGGCCGCAGAGGGCGACGAGCGCATCGAGATCTTCATCGAGGACGAGGCCACCGCCGACCATCTGCGGCATTTCGCGAGCTGCGACGTATGCGTCGCCCCAGCTCGCTGGGAGGGCCTGGGGCTGCCGCTGTATGAATCGATGGCGTTCGGAATGCCCGTGATCACGAACGACGATCCGCCGCTCAACGAGGCCATCGAGCACGAGCGAAACGGCCTGCTCGTCGGCTCGTCTGAAGATGGGGAGACGACCCGCTCCGGCATCCCGGTGCACACGCCGGACGTTGGCGACCTCGCTGCCTCGATCGAGCGGCTGGCCGATCATGAGCTGCGCGCCCGCCTGGCTCAAGGCCAGCTCGAGCTGCGGGACGGCGAGCGCAGCTGGAGCCGCACCGTCGAGGGAATCGGAGCCCTCGTAGAGGGGCAAGCCGTGAGCGAGGCAGCTCAGCGTCGCAAGGCGGAGCCCGGCCCAGTCGGGATCGCGAGGCGGCGGTTGAAGCGAATCCGGCGCCACCGGCGTCACCGGCGTCTGCGCAAGGCGGCCCCGAGGCTCCAGGGCGGTCCCCCTGATCCGCCGGCGCCGTTCATCTGCGGCGCCACCCGCTCCGGGACGACGCTCGTGCGACTGATGCTCGACGCTCACCCCGAGCTCGCAATCCCCTCGGAGACCCACTTCGTGCCCGATCTCATCGCACGCTGCGTGGAAGGCCCGGTCACCGCCGACGAGCTCACCGCCGTGATCACGGAGCATCGGCGCTGGGGCGACTTCGGGCTCGAACCCGGCGAGCTGCGTGAGCGTCTGGTTGCGCTTGAGCCCCTGAACGCGGCCGACGCGACTCGCGCGTTCTTTCGCCTCTACGCGGAGGGTCAGGGGAAGGCAAGGTGGGGCGACAAGACGCCCGGCTACATCCGCAAGACCCGGGCGATCCACCGCGTGCTTCCCGAAGCGCGATTCGTCCACACGATCCGCGACGGCCGCGACGTCGCCCTCTCCCTGCTGCCGCTCAACTTCGGGCCCGACACCGTCACCGACGCGGCAGAGCTCTGGCGCAAGCGGGTCGGGTTGGCCCGCCGCCAGTCACGCGGCGTCGACCACTACATGGAGATCCGTTACGAGGACGTCATTCTCGAGACCGAGCCCACGCTCCGGAAGGTCTGTGGCTTCATCGAGCTCGAGTTCGACCCGGTGATGCTCGACTACCACGAGGGAGCGTCCGAGCGGCTGCGAGAGAAGGCGCGCGACCTGCCCAAGTCCGACGGCCGCGTGCAGCCGGCCGAGGCGCGGATGCAGAGTCACGCCCTGGCGTCGGAGCCACCGCGGGCGGACCGCGTCGCTCGTTGGAAGCGAGAGATGAGCTCCGAGGACATCGCCGAGTACGAGCGGGTCGCCGGAGACCTCTTGGACGAGCTGGGCTACGAGCTCGGCAGCGGCTGATGCAGCCACGCATGGCGCTTCGCTGGCGAATGCGTTCGCGGCCGGGGGAGTGGCGATGGGATAGAACATCGGGACCATGAGTCCGGTGAAGCCCGAGAACGCGAAGGACCCCAACGACTACATCGCCCAGATCGACGACGAACGGCGACGGGCGGACATCGAGGCACTCGACCGGTTGATTCGCGAGGAGGCGCCGGAGCTAGAGCGCCACCTCGCGTACGGGATGCTGGGCTACGGGCCCGTGCACTACCGGTACGAGTCTGGGCGAGAGGGCGATTGGTCGTTGATCGGGCTCGCGAGCCAGAAGCGCTACATCTCTCTGTATATCTGCGCGGCGGACGGCGACGGATACATCGCCGGCCGTTACGGACATCGGCTCCCCAAGGCGAACATCGGCAAGGGCTGCGTGCGCTTCTCGCGCCTCGAGCGAGTCGACGAGGAGGTCCTGCGCGAGCTCGTCCGGGAAGCCGCCGCACTGTTCGCCAAGGATCCCGACGCCGCGTTCGCGCAGTAGGCACCAGGCTCAGCTGCTCGGGAGGCCCTCCTCCATCCGGTCGAAGAAACCGGTCCAGCCCTGGCCGGCGCGCTCGTATCCCTCGGCCGTAAGCCCGCCGCCGGTCTGCGTGAAGCGCATCTGCGTGGAGCCGTCGCCGAGGTCGGTGAGGACAACGGTGAGAAGCTCGTCCGCGTCGCCTGGTTGATCCGACACGGTGAGCACCAGCCGTTCGGGCTCGAGCACCTCGCGATACTCGCCGTGCCAGTGGATCTCGCGCCGGCCGACGATCATCGTGGCCTCCCATTTGCCGCCCACCCTCACATCCATCGAAACTGTCTCCAAGGGGATCTCGGCTTCGGGCCCGCCGTACCAGTCGGCAAAGCGCTCAGGCGTGGTCCACTCCCTCCAGACGCGCTCCCGGGAGGCCTCGAAGATGCGGGTGATCGCGATGCCATCTCCCCCTGTCTCCATGCCGGCGGACTCACCCACCCGAGTCATCGCTCCCTCGCACCCGCAGCCGCGCCTCCAGGCGATCGAAGCCGGCGCCCCAGAACCGGCGATAGTCAGCGAGCCAGTCCACCGCCTCACCTAGAGGGGCGCCGTGCAGACGGGCGGGCCGGCGCTGAGCCACGCGGCCACGGGTTACGAGCCCCGCGCCCTCGAGCACCTTCAAGTGCTGGGAGACGGCTTGGATGCTGATCGGGAATGGCTCAGCCAGCTCGTTGACCGTCGCCTCGCCCTCCGCGAGCCGGCCCAGGATCGCTCGGCGGGTTGGATCCGATAGGGCCGCGAAGGTGCTGCTCAGCTGGTCAGTTGACATCCGTATTCAGGCAAGTCCTTGCTAAACCGTCCAATTGAATATAGTGGTCTGACCAGACGCCCACAACGCGGATCGGAAGGAGCACAGCATGGGACGGATCGTGGTGACTGAGTTCATCTCACTCGACGGCGTCATCGAGGACCCGGGTGGCTCGGAAGATTTCAAGCACAGCGGCTGGAGCTTCGAGATCTCGCGCGGAGACGAGGGCGATGAGTTCAAGGCCGAGGAGACGATGGGCGCGGACGCGATGCTCCTCGGTCGGATCACCTTCGAGGGCTTCGCTCAAGCCTGGCCTTCGCGGGAGGGGGAGTTCGCCGACAAGTTCAACTCCATGCCCAAGTACGTTGTCTCCTCGACCCTCACCGATCCAGAGTGGAACAACTCGACGGTGCTCTCGGGCGACGTGGCGGAGGACGTGTCGAAGCTTCGAGACGACGTCGACGGCAACATCCTGGTCCATGGCAGTGCCCAACTCGTGCAAACGCTGATGGAGCACGACCTGGTGGACGAGCTGCGCCTTATGGTCTTCCCGGTCGTCTTGGGTGGGGGCAAGCGCCTCTTCGGGGACACCACCGACAAGAAGCCGCTGCAGCTCGCGGATTCGAGGACGGTTGGTGACGGCGTGTCGATCCTCGTCTACGAGCGCTGAGACGGAGGGCGCGCGCTCGCCCATCGTTCGAGCTCGATCTCCTCAGGGAAAAGCTGGGCAACCTCACGGGTGTCATCGGCGAGCGTCGCCACGAGCTCCCGGCGCCATGCTTCGGGGAGCTCTGGCTTCTCGCTCGAAGCCCCGCGATCGAGCATCGAGGCGGGGACGTCGGCCAACGGTTCGAGCCCGAGGAAGCGCCAGGTGCGCGCAAGCATCTCCAGGGGCTCGTCGCGGCAGCGCTCGAACTGCAGCACGAGCAGCTGCTCCCGCGGGAAGTGGTCGAGGACGCGTCGCAGCTGCCCCGCGTACATGCTGCGGTAGACCTGGTCGGAGACGTGGACGAGGTCGATCGGCCGGCCACCGGGGGAGCGGCGAATCGTGCGATCGATGCCGGAGCGGAAACGCTCGACCGGGTCGCGCAGCACGACCATGAGCTTGGCATGGGGCGCCGCTCGGCGGATCAAAGGTGGGCTCCAGAAATCCGCCATGTAGCGGGGAGTCCACTCCCCCGAGATGGTCCCCTCCGGGCGGGGGAAGAACCGCTCGTACTGCTCGATCCATCCCTCGGTCGGCTCGCTCTGCCAGAAGCGGTTGAAGTAGTGGAGCTCCTTCTGACGACCGGGTAGGACGGCGATCCCCGGATGCTCCTCGATGCCCCGGTACCACCAAGAGGTGCCCGATCGCTGCGCCCCGATCCCGACGAAGTCGGGGGGGCCCGTAACCCAGCCCTCCGGACAATCGGGGATCTCGAGCGGCCGGGCCCAGCGCGGCGGCGGGAGCTCTCCGGTGTTCTTGTCGGGGCTGGGTTTGTTGCGGCCGAGCATCTCAGCAGTTCCCAATCGGGAAGAAGACGGGAAGCTGCCACAGTAGTAGTCAAATGCGGATGCCTAGGTTCGGTCGAGGCAGCTCGCCACCACGGGGGGCTAAGCCAGCAATCTTCATCGTCGGCGTGGCTCGTTCGGGCACGACCCTGCTGCGCCTCATGCTCGACGCCCATCCGGAACTCGCGATTCCTCCGGAGACCCACTTCCTCCCGGCCGTGATCAGGGCGTGCGACGAGGGCGCCGACCCGCACGCGGACGCGCTCGAAGTCATCGTCGGCCACCGGCGCTGGCCGGACTTCGGCCTCGACGAAGCCGATCTGCGCAAACGGTTCGCCCGCCATCGCAAGCTCACACCCGGAGACGCCATGCGCGAGTTCTACGGCGCGTACGTCGCCAAGCAGGGCAAGGCGCGCTGGGGCGATAAGTCCACCAACTACGTGCGCAAGCTGAAGCCGATCAGAAAGGCGCTACCCGAGGCGCGCTTCGTTCACCTGATCCGCGACGGTCGCGATGTGGCTCTGTCGCTGGTCGCCGTGCACTTCGGGCCGCAGTCGATCCGGGAGGCCGCCCAGAAATGGGACGCCGAGATCCGCAAGGCTCGGCGGCAGGGCGCGAAGGTGGGGCACTACTCGGAGGTCCGCTACGAGGACCTGGTCGCCGATCCAGAGCCCGTGCTGCGCGAGATCTGCGGGGCCACCGATCTGTCCTGGGATGACGCGATGCTCGATTATCAAGCCCGCGCGGGCGGGCGGATCGCGGAGATCGTCCGCGACTTCGACCGGGCTGAGGGTCCAACCGTCACAGCGGAAGCCCGAGCCAGGCATCAGGCGAACGTCTCCAGGCCGCTTCAGACCGACCGGGCGGCGCGATGGCGTACCGAGATGTCCGCAGCCGATGTCGCTACCTTCGAGGAGGAGGCCGGCGCGCTGTTGGACGAGCTGGGCTACGAGCGCGGTCAGGTCCAGGACCGATGACTTTTGCCGGCGCCGCCGGTCTCCACACCGTAACCCGCCCGACAACCCCCGAAATCCGAGGAGACCGATGACAGCGCAGAGCGCACTGGCGATCGAGGCAGAGGGCCTTGCCAAGAGCTTCGGCGACACCAAGGCCGTCGACGGCGTCGATCTCGCGGTCGCACGGGGGTCGGTCTACGGTGTCCTGGGCCCGAACGGTGCCGGCAAGACCACCACGATTCGCATGCTCGCGACGCTGATCAGGCCGGACGCGGGCTCCGCGCGCGTGCTCGGCCACGACATCGTCGCGGACGCCGACGCGGTCCGGGGCGGCGTGAGCCTCACGGGTCAGCTCGCCTCCGTTGACGAGGACCTGACGGGCCGCGAGAACCTGATCCTGATCGGCCGTCTGTTGGGACTGGGCCGAGGCGATGCGAAGGCGCGCGCAGACGAGCTCTTGGAGGCGTTCGGACTGGCCGACGCTTCGGGACGTCTGGTCAAGAACTTCTCCGGCGGAATGCGTCGCCGGCTGGATATCGCCGCCTCGATCGTGGTGACGCCCGAGCTCATGTTCCTTGACGAGCCGACGACGGGCCTCGACCCCCGTTCGCGCAACCAGGTGTGGGACATCATCCGCGCGATGCAGACCGGTGGGACCACGATCCTGCTCTGCACCCAGTACCTCGATGAGGCCGATCAGCTGGCCGACGGCATCGCCGTGATCGATCATGGCAAGGTGATCGCCGAGGGCACACCGGGGCAGCTCAAGGCATCCGTCGGCTCCGGCGCGCTCCACGTCCGGCTGCTCGACCCCGAGCAGCGAGGCGAGGCGCAGCGCCTGCTCGAGCGCGAGCTCGACCACGTCCACCTTGAGCCCGATCCCGCCGCGCTGTCCGCGCAGTGCGCGGACGCCGACCGCGGGGCCGAGGCCGTCGCCGAGCTCTCCCGGGCCGGCATCGGCATCGCCGACTTCTCGCTCGGCCAGCCCAGCCTGGACGAGGTCTTCCTGGCCCTCACCGGCCACACGGCCGAGGACTCGGCCACCGAACCCGAGACGCAGGAGCAGGCGGCATGAGCAGCACCGATACCACCCAGAGCCCGAATCAGGTCTACTCCGACGAAGGGATCCGCAACGCGCTCTCTTCGAGCCCACGGCCGGCCCGTGCAAGCGCGGTCTCGGCGGCGATCACGTTCGGCTGGCGAGGGATGCTCAAGGTGAAGCACGTACCCGAGCAGCTGCTCGACGTGACGATCACGCCGGTGATGTTCGTCCTCATGTTCACCTACCTCTTCGGCGGGGCGATCGCGGGATCGACGGGCGAGTACCTCGACTACATCCTGCCCGGAATCCTCGTGATGTCCGTCCTCTTCACCACCGTCTACTCGGGCATCGCGCTCAACACGGACCTCACGCGCGGGGTCGTTGACCGGTTCCGCTCCCTACCCATCTGGAAGCCGGCCCCGCTGGTCGGGTCTCTGCTCGGCGACAGCGTTCGCTACGTGCTGGCGGGCACCGTGATCATCGTGCTGGGCGTCATCCTCGGATACCGCCCGGGCGCCGGGGTGCCCGGGGCCGTGGCGGCGCTGGGGCTCGTGGTGCTCTTCGCGTTCGGCCTCTCATGGGTTTTCACCACGCTCGGGCTGCTCATGCGCTCGCCGAACGCGGTGATGAACGCCGGGTTCATGGCGATCTTTCCGCTCACCTTCCTCTCGAACGTGTTCGTCGATCCCGAGACCCTCCCCTCGGGGCTCAAGGCGTTCGTCGAGGTCAACCCGATCTCGATCCTCGCCGACGCCTCGCGGGGGCTCATGGAGGGGAACGCTCAGGGAGGCGACATCCTGGTCGTGCTCGCGACCGCCGCGGTTCTGACGGCGATCTTCGCGCCGCTTACCAATCGCCTGTACCGGCGCGGGTGAGCAAGCTCGAGCTCGATACCCCGCACGGGCCGGCCCGTGCGCACCTGCACCCGGCGAAGGGCGCCAGGGGAGCGCTGCTTTTGGGACACGGTGCGGGCGGGAGCGTCGGCGCTCCGGACCTCGTCGCCGCCACGGAGGCTGCGGTCGCGGAGGGCTTTACGGTCGCCCTCGTCGAGCAGCCCTATCGGGTGGCCGGAAAGAAGAGCTCGCCCGTTCCCGGGAAGCTCGACGAGGCATGGATCGCGGTGGCCGAGCAGCTGCGCTCAGACGAGCTCAAGGGCCTGCCGGTCGTCTCGGGTGGTCGCTCTGCCGGGGCCAGGGTGGCCTGCCGCACCGCCGCGCAGATCGACGCGGTGGCGGTCATCTGTCTCGCGTTTCCCGTCCACCCGCCGGGGAAGCCGGAGAAGTCGCGCATGGACGAGCTCGACGGGGTGTCTGTGCCCGCGCTCGTCGTCCAGGGCGAGAGCGACCCCTTCGGGATGCCGGAGAAGGCGCCCAACCGCGACGTCGTCACCGTTGCGGGAAACCACGGGCTGAAGAAGGATCTTCCCGCCGTCGCGGAGGCGGTGCAGAGGTGGCTTTCGAGCGCACTCGGCTGAGCCATCCGGCCAGTGGGCGCTACCGGGCCGGCTTGACCTTCCTCGGCAGCGCCTCGCCCGCGAGCTCCGGCGAGACCGCGACGCCCAGCGCGCGTCCGTCGCGAGTGACGACTATCTGACCGACGTCGGTGCCCGACTCTGAGAGCCGCAGGCCGACCACCTCGTCCGAGGCGCCGGGGAGCAGCTCGGCGCTCACCTGTTCGGAGGAATCGATGCCGAAGGTCATGACGGCGTCGAGGTCTGCCGCCTCGGTGGAGATCCTGGCGCTGTAGCGCGGGACCTTTTCGCGAAACGAGGGAAAGACGTAGCCCCCGAGGGGTTCCTCCCGGCCGCGCACCAACTCCAGTTCCTGGTCGGTCGAGGCGGTGGTGGAAAACGTGGCGTCGAGGCCTTCGGCGCTGAGCTCCAAGACGCCATCGCCTGCCTCGGAGACCTCCACTTCAGGGCCGAACTGGACGAAGCGGTCGTAGGTCTGAGTCGCCTGAGAGCGCACGAGATCGACCACCACGAGCGCGTAACCCGGACGATAGAGCCAGAGTCGCCGGTGGTCTGTGCCCAGCTGGGCCAGCAGCGGGTTCGTGCCCCAGACGGCGTACCACCCGGCGTCGCCACCGGCCGCGTAGAGGCCTGAGCCGTACGCGTTGGCATCGAGGATGGGAACCTCGGCGCCCCGCACCTGGAGCCCCGAGTGGGCCTGGGGCGAGTCCTGAAAGTCGTAGTACTCGTCGAAGTCCTTGTGATAGAGGCCGGTGTCGGAGACGATCCGATGGCCCTGGTCATAGAGATCGAACGAGAGCTCGTCGGCGTCTTTGTGCGTGTCTGAGTGAAAGCTCGCGAGCATCGCGAGATACGCGCCCGGGTCTTGACGACGGACGAACGCGAGGCCCGTCTTGGGCAGGAACTGAAGACCCTGATAGCTGCGTGAGCTGAGCAGCTCGGACGCGGAAGGCTCCTTCAGGTTGGAGTCGCCATAGAGCAGCGTCTGCCCATCGGGCTCGATCATCCAGCCCGCGACCGTGCGCATCTCCTTCGCGATCTTGTGCAGGCGTGGCTCCTTCGAACCGGTGAGCTCAACCATGTCGTCCACCAGCCGGTTGATCGCGAGCTGATAGGCGGCCGAGTGCTCGAGCCAAAAGCCCTCGGCGCCGACTTGGCGCAGGCGAAGCGTGTCGGAGAAGCGCGCGGCCGCGAGGTCCTGCCAGGCTTCGGCGTCCTTTAACTCGGGCGCCAGTTTCCCCAGCAGATAGAGGCCCCGGTCCACATAGAGGCCGTGATTGGTCTCGTGATAGTTGTCATCGTCCGCCAAGAAGGCGCCGTGGAGCTCGAGCGAGCCCCGCATGAGCTGCCGCTCTTTCGGCTCCAGCATGCCCTCACACTCCGCGGTCGCCGCCAGGTAGGCGATGAACTGCACTCTCGCCGCGGCCACCTTGTCGATCCACGGCTTCGAGTCGCCCCGCACCCGCCCGATCGCATAGGGATTGGAAAACGGATTGCCCTCGATCCAATCCACGACGATGTCACGCGCCTGCGCCAGAGCGGCCTCGTCGCCGTTTCGGTAGGCGTAGAGAAGAGGGTCGATCCAGGTGAGGTCGTTGAGCTTGCCCTGAAAGGAGGTCGAGCGATTCGGATTCTGGTCCCAGTTGATCGGCGGCTCGAGCATGAGCTTCTCGCCCTTCAGGTTGAAGCTGCTCTCCTCCCGGGCCGCGAGCACGGTCTTGTCCTCATACGCAGCGTTCTTTGCGATCTCCCGGTAAAGCGGGGGAGCGCACTCCGGAACGGTCGAGGCGGAGGCGACGGGCTCACTCTCCTCCTTCCCCCAGGCGTAGAGGACGAGCATCAACCCAACGGCCGCAACAACGCGCGCCGCCCCCGCAAGGCGGGCGGTGTTCATCGGGCGAGTGTAGAAAACGCATCCGACCGCTCCGCAGGGCCCCGAGAAGTGTTGCCACGACTCCTCCGCGCGTCCCAATAGATTGAGCCTGGTGAGTACGCCGGCATCCGATCCAGACCGAAGGCACCACGAGCTTGGCTTGACCGACGACGAGTACGCCCGCATCGTCGAGCTCCTGGGTCGCGAGCCCAACGACGTGGAGCTCGCGATGTTCTCGCTCCTCTGGAGCGAACACTGCGCGTACAAGCACTCGCGCAAGCTCCTGCGGCGCCTGCCGACGGAGGGCGAGCGGGTCGTGATGGGCCCGGGAGAGAACGCCGGCGCGGTCTCGCTGCGCGATGGATGGGCCGTCGCGTTCAAGGTCGAGTCGCACAACCACCCCTCCGCGGTCGAGCCGTTCCAGGGTGCCGCGACCGGGGTCGGCGGCATCCTGCGCGACGTCTTCGCCCTCGGCGCTCGCCCGATCGCGGTACTCGACTCGCTGCGCTTCGGCGAGCTTTCGTCGCAGCGTTCGCGGTACCTGTTCGATCGCGTGGTGGCGGGCATCGGCCACTACGGCAACTCCATCGGAGTGCCGACGGTTGGCGGCGAGGTCTACTTCGAGGCCCCCTACGAGCAGAACTGCCTCGTGAACGCGATGTGTGTCGGGCTGGCGCAAACCGACCGCATGGTGCGGGCCGCGGCCGCCGGCGTAGGCAACGCGGTGGTGCTGATGGGCGCCTCGACCGGCCGGGACGGGATCGGCGGGGCCTCGGTGCTCGCATCCGCCGAGCTCGACGAGGAGGATGAGTCGAAGCGTCCCTCGGTCCAGATCGGTGACCCGTTCGAGGAGTCGAAGCTGGTCGAGTGCTGCCTCGAGCTTCTGGAGTGCGAGCTGCTCGTCTCGCTCCAGGATCTGGGCGCCGCCGGGCTGACCTCCTCCGCGGGGGAGATGGCCTCAGCCGGAGGGGTCGGGATCGACGTCGACGTGGGGAGGGTGCCGCTGCGGGAGGCTGACATGGAGCCCTTCGAGATCATGGTCTCCGAATCACAGGAGCGGATGCTCGCGATCGTCGAACCGCAGAACGTGGATTCGGTGATCGCCCTGTGCGAGCGCTGGGACACAAACGCAGCTCGAATCGGCGAGGTCACCGATTCGGGCGCGATCCGCGTCCTGCGCAACGACGAGGTGGCCGGCGACGTGCCGGTGTCGGCGCTCGTGGACGGGTGCCCCCTCTACGACCTCCAGCCGGAGGAGCCGCGGGGGTGGATGTACTCGAACGAGTCGGTGCTCGACGACGGGGCCGAGCCCGGCGAGATCCTGACCACGCTGCTTGCGGCGCCAACCGTCGCGAGCAAGCGCTGGGCCTTTGAGCAGTATGACTCGATCGTCGGCTCGCGCACCGTGAGCCGCCCGGAAGGTGCCGACGCGGCGGTGCTGGTTATTCCCGAGGCCGGGGTGGCCATCGGCGTGGCCATCGACGGCAACGGGCGGCGGGTCGCGTGCGACCCGTACCTGGGCACGATCGAGGCGGTGCTGGAGTGCGCGCAGAACCTGGCCTGTGTCGGCGCCGAGCCGCTCGGGCTCACGAACTGCCTCAACTTCGGAAACCCCGAGAAGGCCAGCGTCGCCTGGCAGCTCGACCGATCGACCCAGGGCCTTGCCGACGCCTGCTCGGAGTTGGGCATCCCGGTCGTCGGCGGCAACGTGTCCCTCTACAACGAAACCGACAGGGGGCCGATCTACCCCACCCCGGTCGTCGGTCTCGTCGGCGAGATTCCCGACGCCTCCGTCTCGCCCGGGGTTGACCCGCACGAAGGGGATGACGTGGCGCTGGTCGGGCCGTTCGCGCCCTCGCTGGCGGGCTCAGAGCTGGCCAAGGTGCGCGGCGAGCTCGGCCCGGGACTCCCCGAGACGGACCTGCGGGACGCGCGCCGCGCCATCGAGTTCGTCCGGGAAGTGGCGCGTGTGCGCGGGCCGAGCGCCATCCACGACATCAGCGAGGGCGGGCTCGCGTGCGCCTTGGCGGAGTGCGCGATCGCGGGGGCGATCGGACTTCGCGTGGACATCGACGAGCTCGTGGAGGCGCGGGGGTGTTCCGGGGAGACCGCGGCCTTCGGCGAGGGCCCGGGCGGGTTTGTCATCGCCGCCTCGCCGGAGGTGGTCCAGCAGCTTTTGGCTTCCGCAGCGTCCGCCGGCGTCGACGCATGGCGGATCGGCCAGGCAGGCGGCCAGCGCATCGAGATCTCCGCCGCCGAGCTTGAGCTCAGCGTCCCGTTGGATGAGGCTCGTGGCGCCTGGCGCTCGCTCGAGGAGCGCATGGCCGAGCCGGTCGCGGCCTGAGCCGCCCGCTACTCGCAGGCGTTCTTGCCTACGGCCCCCGCACAGTCGCGTAGCTCTGCCAGGCGCCGGTAGAGCTTCTCGGCCATGCGGCGGTCGTCGAGCATGCGCAGGAGCTCGGGCGGACCGGCGCCGGGGCGGGGGTCGGCGAGAAGGTTCTCGAGCTGGTCCGGATCGCTGCGCAGGTCGTAGAGCTCCGTGGAGGTGAGCTCGCACCCCCCTGCGGGGTCGCCGTCGAGGTTCTCCGTGTAGAGCCAGTTGGCCGTCCGGATGGCCGCGTAGTCGCAGCCGTGGTTTGCCTGCTCGACCAGGATGCCGCGGTCCCGGGCCCAAGCTCTTCGGTCGCCGTTCATGAGTCCTACGAGCGAGCGGCCGTCGAGCTTGCGGCAGCCGCTCCGATCGACGCAGGGCTCGACTCCGGTCAGCTCCAGAAGAGTCGGGGCGATGTCGACGTTCGAGACCACCTCGCGCACGAACGGCAGCGGCTTGCCGGGCGTCTGGGGCGGGAGCGCCATCGTCATCGGGACTCGCAGCGCGGCTCGTAAGGGAGGCCCTTCCTGAGCGGATCCGGTGCTCTCCGAAGAAGATCCCGTTGTCGGAGTGGAAGAGGATCACGGTGTCGTCGAGTTCCCCTCCTTTCGAGCACCTCGACGATGTCCTCGACGCCCCTGTCGACCTCCTGCAGCGCTCCAACCGTGCATCGATAGAGCTTCTCGGTCGCCTGCTCCTCGTCCTGCTCGAGCGGCGGCTCGGCTGCGATGTCGCTGGGCTTGTCGGAGACGTCGCGCTCGTCGAAGCTCGGCGAGCGCGGCAGGTGGCACGTTCTGGGAATCGGCCAGATCGCCCGGCAGCGGCTGTGCCGCCTTGCCCTTGCAGGTGCCGTCCTCGTCGTTGTGAGGGTGAGGCGCAGTCTGAGCGAGCCAGAGGAAGAACGGACGGCTCCCTGACTCCCTCGCGATGAAGTCCGCCGCCTCGAGGTTCAAGACCATGGGCGTGTAGGCGTGGCCGAGCTTCACGCGTTCGCCGTCGTCGAATGCCGTCGCATTGCGGTAGGAGAGGTCGTCGACCTGGAAGTAGGAGCTCCAGCCGGGTGGCGGCTTGCCGTTGAGCGCATCGGTGGTTCCGTTCAGGTACTTCCCGACGAACCCGGTGGTGTAGCCGGCCTCGTTCAGCCATGCGGGCAGGATGGACTTGGGCTCGCGGAGATCCGGATAGCCGGGCTCGTTGGCGAAGACGCCGTTGTTGTGCGGGTATTGCCCGGTGAGAAAGCCCGCCCGGCTGGGGCAGCACAGCGGGGGGGCGGCGATCGCTGAGCGAAAGCGCGTGCCGGCATCGACGAGCAGCTCGAAGGTGTTGGGCATCACGTTCCGCCGCCAGGAATGGTTGCTTTGGTCGTCGGTCGTGATCACGACCACGTTCGGGCCCTCGGGCGTGGGGCGCTCGGGTGGAGATTCCGCTCGACCCCCCCGCTCGTCATCGCGGTTGCAAGCGCCGACGCCCACGATCGCGACGATCGCGCAGGCGACGAGGGCCCGGAGCGGGAGCTGGCGCATCCTAGGGTTCTACACGTACTCGCAAGCGATGGCCGTGGCGCTCGGCCGAGAGCGTGCCGGCGGGCGCGCCGTCGATCTCAAGCGCAACGTCGGTGCGCTTCGGGTTGGCACGAACGAGCCGCGCCTCAAGGGACTGGCTCCCCCCCGCATCGAGGACCGCGAGGTGGTCGAGATCCGCGCCTTCAGTGCGCATGACCGCGGTGGGACGCGGTAGGCGCTGGCGAAATCGGGGGAACTCGAACCCGAGGATCGAGGGCCGGCGCCTGCCTCGGTGAAGAGCCAGGCCTGGATCGCCCCGCCTGGTCTCGTCCTCCAGGCGACCGCTCCAACCCCCTTGGGAGAGGGTGATGTGCCCGAACTCTCGTTTGGCCGTGAGGGTCGGGGCGAGCTGGAAGAAGCGCCGGTAGGTATGACGATGATCGGAACGGACGCGGTCGGCGACGATGAGTCCGAGGCCAGGGCGGTAGAGCAACAGGCGCTGGTGGCCAACCCCCTGCCGGCGCGCGAGGGGGTTGCGCGCCGCGAGCGCGAACCAACCGTCACCAACACCCCGCGCCACGAGCCCGCTTTTGTACGCGAACCTGCCATCGCGGGGGAACCCCTGCCCGTCCACGATGAGGGTGGTGTGGGCGGCCGGCGAGTCGGAGAAGCGCCCAAATGCGCGCTCGTCCTTGTCGTACTCCCCTGAGTCGGTGATGAGGCGGCGGCCCGAGTCGTAGAGGTCGAAGGAGAGCTCGTCCGAATCCTTGTGGGAGCCGTTGAAGAAGGTCGCCGCCAGCGACAGGTAGCTCCCGGAGCGCTTTACGAACGCGAGCCCGCTGCGGCCGAGCCACTTAAGCCCGTCGTCGTTGCCCGCCTCCTGTTTGATCGGCTTGGGGATGCGCATTCGGTTGGTCGAGCCCAGCAGTGTCAGCTGTCCGTTGGGCTGCACGAGCCAACCGGCCACGTTGGTCATCCTGTTCAGCAGCACCTCCAGGGCGTCGCCCCGGGTCAGCTCGCGGAAGAAGGCCACCTCCCTGCGAATGGCCAGCTGGTAGGAAGCCGAGTGCTCGAGCCAGAAGCCCTCCTTCTCCACGATCCGGCCCCGGAGCGTGCGCCCGAAGCGGCGCTTTCCCGTTCGCCCCCATCCCCGCCCCTTGGCGAGGTTGGGCGCTGCGCGGCTCAGCATGATCAGGTTGGTGTCCACGAACAGCCCGTGGTTGGTCGCCCGGTAGTGCTTCGAGCTCGACGCGAGCTGGCCGTGGTGGAAGATCGCTCGCGTAAACGCTCGCTTCTTACGCTCGTTGAGGATGCCGCGGCAGTCCGATGCCCGCATGGCGTAGGCGAGGTAGGTGGCTCGTGTCGCCGAGATCCGATCGTCCCAGGTGCGGTCGGTTCGATCCGAGCCCGGCGGATTCGACCGAATCCAGTCGAGCGCGAGGTCACGGGCGCGGCGCAGAGATTGGCGGCGGCCGTTCTCGCGAAAGTCGTAGAAGAGCACGTCGAGCCAGGCGAGGGTGTTCAGAGCCCCACGGAAGCGGCGCGAGCTGTACGGGTCGCGCGTCCAGCGCACAGGCGGCCGCAGCTTGAGGTTGCGCTGGTGGACCTGGAAGACGTTATGGCGTGCGCGGCGTACCTCTTGCGAGTCGAACTCGCTTGCGGCGTGAACGAGGTATGGAGCCGGGCAGCGGCCCCGCGCAGCGGCATCGCCGGGGAAGGCCGTGATGGCAACCCAGGTGGCCACGAAAGCCAGTCCGGTCACCAACCCCGCTCGGCCGATCCCCCGCTGGGCCATGTCGGATGACTTGGCCATGCGGTCGATACTACGTTGGGCGCTCCCGGCGCCGGCGCACTTAGGAAGTCTTTAGCCGCCGGGGCGGTAATGGATTCGCTTGCCGAAGGTCCAACGACCATGAAGCCGCAGACCAAGAACGCCCTGCTCGCCGCCGCAATCACCGCCGCCACGCTCGGGGTTGGCTCGCTCGTGCTGCAGCGATGGGTGGCCGAGACGCGCGGGGCGGCGATCGTATTGGTGATCGCCTGGTTTGTGGTCGTGACGATCGGGGCCGTGTTCCTCCTGCGCTCGCGCTCGGAGCTGCGAGCGCCGGTTTTCGCCACCCTCGGGGCCATCGCGGTCGCGACCATCGCTGTCGGCTACTGGACCGGCTTTCGTGATCAAGAGGTCAACGAAGACGTGGTCGTCGCGACCTCGCAGGCGAGCTCATCCGAGCGGGCAGATGCCCTCGAGGGGGCCGGTGAGGGCGGGCCCGCCGGCGGTGGTGCCCAGGTCGCCAAGGAGAAGGATGAGGAGCCCGAGGGCCCCGTCTCCCTCGCCACGGGCATGTTCACCGGTGAGGATGGACACGCGGGCACGGGCACCGCGGAGATCGTGCAGGTGCCAGGGGGCGTGCGGACGCTCACGTTCACCAAGTTCGACGTCGACCCTGGGGTGGACGTCGATGTCTACCTCACCCCTGACACGAAGGACATCTCCGATCGCGTCGAGCTTGGAGGACTGAAGGGCAACGTCGGCGACCAGCAGTACGACATCCCGGCGGAGGCCGACCTCTCGAAGTACGACTCCGTGATCCTCTGGTGCACGCCGTTCACCGTGCGGATCGCGGTCGCGGCTCTGCGCGCTCCGGATGCCGAATCGGCATAGTTAGCTGCTTGGCGGCAGGGCCTTCGCAGACAGTGGGCCGTTCCCGCGTGTTTCGCGCGGGCGGTTTTGCGAGCGCGGTTGCTCTGTTCGCGGGGATCGCCGGGCTCGGAGCAGCAGGGTCGGCGCCGGCCCAGGATCCCGCCGAGCGGGGTGGAACCGGCCGTCCGAACTTCGTCGTGATCGAGACTGACGACCAGCCACTGTCGTCGTTCAACCGCCGGGTGATGCCCTTCACACGGCGCAAGATCGCCTCCAAGGGGACGGTGTTCGAGAACGCGATCACGACCTCACCTCTCTGCTGTCCTTCGCGAGCCGGCTTTCTGACCGGTTCCTACACCCACAACCACGGCGCCTGGAACTCCTACGTCACCTTCGAGGACCCCGCCAACATGCTCGCGGCGTGGCTGGGCCGGGAGGGCTACCGCACGGCAATGGTCGGCAAGTACCTGAACCACTACGACCGGGGAGGGCCGGATACGCGCCCCGAGCGCGGCTGGGACGAGTGGCGGATGCTGCTGAGCCCGCTCAGCTATTACGACTACGACGTCTCCGTCAATGGGCGCCGGGTCCAACTTGGAGATTCGGACAGCGCCTACCAGACCTCCTATCTCAACCGCGAGGCGACCCAGCTCACGCGCAGATGGTCGCGGAAGTCGAAGCCGTTCTTCCTCTGGCTCACCCCGCACGCGCCTCACGACGAGAACGGGCGCTCATCGAAGCACTCCTGCGCGGGCAAGGCGGTGCCGGCGCCAGGCGACGAGGACCTGTTTCGGAACGCCGACCTACCCCGTCCCCCTTCCTTCAACGAGTCCGCGATCGATGACAAGCCCGCGTTCATGCGCCGCCTCGACAAACTCGATCGCGACCAGGTGAAGGCGATCGAGGCAAACCACCGCTGTCGCCTCGCCTCGCTGCGCGAGGTCGACAGGGGGGTGCAGCGGATCTACGGGACGCTGAAGCGTGAGCGCGAGCTCGACAACACGATCATCGTTTTCACGACCGACAACGGCCTCTTCCAAGGCGAACATCGCCTCGCCGGTGGCAAGCGGCTCCCCTACAGCGAGGCGGTCGAGGTTCCGCTCGTGGCTCACGTCCCCAATGCTCTGGTCGCAGGGTCGCCGCCCGGCCGGATCTCGGCTCCCGTGGCGCAAATCGACCTCGCCCCTACCTTTCTCGAGCTCGCCGGCGGCGACCCCTGCCTGAGGCAGGGGGATTGCCGGACCATGGACGGGCGCTCGCTGGTGCCGCTGCTGGAGCGGCGGGGCGGCGCCTGGCCCGATGACCGCGGCCTGTTGGTCGAGATGCACAACTGCCGCTATCGCGCGATCCGCGCGAGCGACCAGCTCTACGTCGAGCACCACTCAACGCCCCGGACGGCAACCCGCACCCAGGGCTGTCGCCACGTTCCGGCGACCGAGCGCTACGACCTGGCCGACGACCCGTTTCAGCTCCGCAACCTGGGCGCCGGGGGCACGCCTCCCGCCCTTCGAGACCGCCTCCATGACCTGCGCAACTGCGCGGGGATTGAAGGCCGCGATCCCGCCACGCCGGGAGCCAGCGGGTTCTGCGAGTAGGCGGCGAGCGAATCCGCCACCGCTGCTAGCCTGCGAGTGCAGGCGGGGTCCCGCCTGTTTCCCTTCGACTTCTCACCGAGAAGCCCGGATGACCTCAAATCAGCGGCTCGATTCGGCCACTGAGGAGATCGGCGTCGCCGATCGTGACGGCCCTCGCGACGAGTGCGGTGTCTTCGGCATCCACGCACCTGGGCGCGATGTGGCGCGGCTCGCCTACTTCGCCCTCTACGCGCTCCAGCATCGCGGTCAGGAGTCGGCGGGGATCGCCACCTGCGAGGGCGGTCACATCACCACCCTTCGCGAGACCGGCCTCGTCTCCCAGGTTTTCGACGAGCAGAAGCTGCTGGCCCTCGATGGAGACATGGCGATCGGCCACGTTCGCTACTCCACCACCGGCGGCGGGTCGTGGGAGAACACCCAGCCGGTCTGGCGGGACGACGGCAGGGAGGTCGCCCTCGCCCACAACGGCAACTTGACGAACGCGGTCGAGCTCTACACGGAGCTGTTCGAGCGGGGCCTTCGCTTTCGCGGCACGTCCGACTCGGAGATCATGGCGGCGCTGCTCTCCGTCGCGCCGGAGCGCCCGATCGAGAACGCCGTCACCGCCGTGATGCCACGGCTGGAGGGCGCCTATTCCACCGTCGTTATGACGAAGCGGGCCGTCGTCGCCTTTCGCGACCCACACGGCGTGCGCCCACTATCCCTGGGCAAGCTCGACGACCGTTACTGCGTGGCGTCTGAGAGCTGCGCGTTCGACATCATCGGTGCCGAGCTCTTGCGCGAGGTCCAGCCCGGTGAGCTGATCGCGCTTACCGAGCGCGGAATCGAGACTCGCCAGGTCGTGCCCCCCGCGCGGCCGGCCCACTGCGTCTTCGAGCACATCTACTTCTCCCGGCCCGACAGCCGGCTCGAGGGGAGGGTGCTGCAGGAGGTTCGCGGCAGGATGGGGGAGGTCCTGGCCCGGGAGGCACCGGTCGATGCGGATCTTGTGATCGCTGTGCCCGACTCTTCGAATCCGGCTGCGAACGGGTTCGCCCGCGAATCCGGGCTCCCCAAGGACGACGGGCTGATCAAGAACCGGTACGTCCATCGCACCTTCATCCAGCCTGGTCAGGAGCTGAGAAAGCACGCGCTCCGGATGAAGTTCAACCCGTTGCCGGAGATCATCGCCGGCAAGCGCCTGGTGGTCGTCGACGACTCGATCGTGCGCGGCAACACCACGCGCCGGATCGTTCGCATGCTGCGTGACGCCGGGGCCAAGGAGGTCCACCTGCGAATCACGGCGCCGCCGATCCGCCACCCGTGTCACTACGGAATCGATCTGTCGACGCGCGAGGAAATGGTGGCCCACGGCCGCACCGAGGCCGAGATCGCGGTCGAGGTGGGGGCGGACTCGCTCGCCTATCTCTCGCTCGAAGGCGTCTACGAGGCCATCGGCACACCACGCGAGCATCACTGTGACGCCTGTTTTACGGGCACCTATCCGCTGGGCGACGGGGGCGAGGGCAACGGCAAGTACGCCCTCGAGGAGCTGCCGGTGGTCCCGGCGGCCACTTGAGACGTCTGGCGAGCGCTCAGGCCCACAGGGCTCTGGCAGCGGCGCTTGCGCTCCCGGCTTGCCTCGCAGCCGCCGCGTTCGCGGCCCCGGGCACCGCTTTGGCTGCACGACCCAACGTGGTCGTGATCCAGACCGACGATCAGCCCGCAGGCACGGTCACCCGACGGGTCATGCCGAAGACGCATCGTCTCCTCGTGCGGCGCGGAACGACCTTCGAGAGCTACATCGCCACCACCCCGCTCTGCTGCCCGTCGCGCGCCTCGCTTTTTACCGGGCAATACGGGCATAACAACGGCGTTCTGAGCAACGACTACACGCTGCTGCGCGAGCGCAAGAACGTGCTGCCTGCCTGGCTCCGGCGCCGGGGGTATCGCACGAGCCACGTCGGCAAGTTCATGAACGGATACCCGTTTGCCGATGGCCCGGCTCCCGGCTGGGATCGCTGGGCCTCCACCGGGACCGGCGAATACTACGGCTACCGCGTGCATTTCGATCGTGGCGCCGAACACTTCGGCAGCAGGCCGCAAGATCACCTTGGCCGGGTCACGAGCCGGCTGGCCGCGAGCGAGGTCCGGCACCTGAGCGGGCGGCGCCCCTTCTACCTTCAAGCCGACTTCCCGGCTCCTCACCGAGGCCCGGAAGACCCAACCGGCCGCTGCGCACGAGCGCCGGTCCCCGAGCCCCGCGATGTCTTGCGCTTCCGCAACGCCAACGCACCGCGAGGTCCGTCGTTCAACGAGCAAGACACGGACGACAAGCCGGACTTCGTCGCGGGCCGTGACTCGCTCGCCGGACCACAAGTGCGCGAGATCGACCGCTCGTGGGGCTGCATGCTGGCCTCCCTGCGCAGTGTCGATCGTGGCGTCGGGAAACTTGTCGAGGCGCTGGCCGGCGAGGAGGAGCTCACCAACACCGTCATCGTCTTCGCCTCCGACAACGGCGTCTACTTCGGCCAGCACCGCATCCGCGAGGGCAAGCATTTCCCGTACGAGGAGGCGACGCACGTGCCGCTGGTCGTGAGGCTGCCTCAACGAATGCGCGGGCAGGCGCCGAGGAAGGTGAGCGGGCTCGCGGCCAACATCGACCTGGCACCGACGATCCTCAGGCTGGCGGGCGCCAATTCTTGCCGCTCGAGTGGGCATTGCCGGACCATGGACGGCATCTCGCTCATGCGGTCGCTGCGAGGAGAAACGCTGCCCCAACGCGACTTGCTCCTCGAGCTCGCCGATCCGGCTCCACTTGGCCGCGGGATGCCGTGCTCATACCGGGGCTTACGTACACCGGCCAGCACCTACGTGGAGCACGAGCAGGCCGAGCGCGCCAAGCGGCGCGAGCCCTGCGAGCCCACCGATGCCGTCGAGCACTACGAGCTCGCGGACGACCCGTTTCAGGTCGAGAACCTGTTTCCGGCCAATCCGGGCTCGAATCTCGAAGCTCGACAGCTCGATCTCGAACAGCGTCTTGCCGACCTCCGCGACTGCGCCGGCGTCCTCGGGCGTGATGATCCCGTGGGCACGCGGCCGTTTTGCGTTGGCGGCTAGACGGCACGCCCCGGTCTCCCAAAGTCCAGCCGTTTCCTAAGGCCTCGTCCGGCGCGCGGGGAGAATCGCCGGTCCGTCGGCCATTATCGGTGGGTGCAGGCCATCGACACTCAAGCAGCGCTCCGCCGCCATCTGGGCCACCCCGAGTTCCGCCCGGGTCAGCGCGAGGCGGTCGAGGCGGCGATCGCGGGTCGCGACGTGCTCTTGGTGATGCCCACGGGAGCGGGCAAATCGGCCTGCTACCAGCTGCCGGCCCTCTGCGACCGTCGCCTCGCGGTGATCGTCTCCCCCCTTGTCTCGCTCATGGTGGACCAGGTTGGGAGCCTCGGCGGACGGGCCGAGCTGATCAACGCTCAGCGCACACCCGCGCAGAACCACGACGCGCTTGGCCGCGCGGTTGCCGGGGAGGCGGCGATGCTCTACGTCGCACCGGAGCGCTTCGCGGCTCCGGGATTCGTGGAGGGCCTGCGTGAGGCGCAGATCGGGCTGTTCGTGGTCGACGAGGCGCACTGCGTCTCCCAGTGGGGACACGACTTTCGACCGGACTACTTTCGCCTCGGCGCTGTGGCTCGTGAGCTGGGCGCGCGCTCGATCTTCGCGGCTACGGCGACGGCGACGCCGCGCGTTGCCACGGACGTCATCCGCCGGCTGGGGCTGCGCGATCCGGTGCGAATCACCACGGGGTTCGACCGTCCGAACCTCTCCTACGACGTGGTTCCTGTGGCCTCCGCCCGCTCGAAGCAGGAGGCGACGATGGCCCTCCTGCGAGAGCCCGGCGCGCTGCCGGCGATCGTGTATGCCGGGACCCGCAAGAAGACCGAGGAGACCGCCGGGCGCATCGGCCGCGCCCTTGGGATCGAGGTCCCCGCCTACCACGCCGGCATGGAGCGCGAGCCGCGGGCAGAGGCGCAGCGGTCGTTCATGGCCGGGGAGACCCCCGTCGTGGTCGCGACCAACGCCTTCGGGATGGGCGTCGATAAGGCCGACGTGCGCACGGTGATTCACGAGACCGTGCCGTCGTCGCTCGAGGCCTACTACCAGGAGGCCGGCCGCGGCGGGCGGGATGGCCTGCCCTCGCGCTGCGTGCTGCTCGCCGAGAATCGCGACAAGGGCCTGCACGTGTTCTTCATCAACCAGATCGACGATCCCGAGGCCAAGAATCACCGCTGGCGGCAATACCGCGAGGTCTGGGGCTATGTCGACGGGGACGCCTGCCGACGGGCCGCGATCCTGCGCCACTTCGGCGATCGGGCGCTGCCGGTCGCGGAGGGGCGCTGCTGCGACGTCTGCGATGGCCCGCTCGACGGCACGGTTCCCACCCGGACGTCGCGCCGCCCGGCGGTCGGGTCACGCTCCGCGGCGAGCGCCGGAAGCGCGGACCCAGCCGACGCGATCCTCACCGTCGTCGAGGAGGCCTCACCGTCCGTCGGGCGCACCCGCGTCGTCGAGATCCTGCGCGGTGGTCGCTCGAAGGTGATCGTCAAGTACCGCTATGACGAGCTGCCGGGCTACGGATCGCTGCACGCATGGCGCGCGGACGAACTGCTGGCCGAGGTCGACGGCCTCATCGACACCGGTCGACTCGCCTCCACCGGTGGGCGGTTCCCGAAGCTGCGCGTGGAGCGGCGGGCGGCCTGACCGACGGGCTCAGCGCTCGTAGGCTCCGACGTCGGGGTGGGAGTCGCGGTTTACGCCTCGCTGGTCCTTGTTCGGGACGCTTCCCGACGCCAGCCCTATCGCCGGGCTCGACTTACGCAGCGCGTGCGTTTCGGTGAAACCGCCGTTGTCGGCGAGCGGCATCAGCTTCGGATCGGCAGTGACAACGCTCGCTGGATCGACGCTGCAGCCGAAGTTCAGGCCCAGCAGGTTTGGCTTGCCTGTGAGCTGGCCGTCGCACTCGTTCTCCGGGTCGCTCGGGCTGAAATCGAAGTTACCGGCGATGATCGAGTTGCGCGCCTTCGTGCCCTGGACCGAGAGGCCGCCGCCGGAGCCACTGCTGTTGGCGTCGACGTTCGCGACGTTGTCGTGAATGGTGACGCCGTTCAGCTTCAGGTTTCCGCCAAAGATGCCGCCCCCGCTGACCTGCGCCTCGTTGCCGCTGACCGTGGAATTGGTCATCACCACCCTGGGGCCCGACACGCGGACGCCGGCGCCGTTGCCGAACGTGAAGTCGAGGGCGTTGTTCTCGGCGATCGTCGAGCGGTCGATCGTCACCCTGCCACCCGTGCCACCGAGATAAAGGCCGCCACCCCCGGTGCCGGAAGCGTCGTTGTCGATGATGCGGCTGTTTGCGATGCGGACGTCGGTGCTGCCCGTCTTCGCGAGCCCGCCGCCAATGTTCTCGGCACCGTTACCCTCGATGCTCACCTTGCGCAGGGTCACCTCTCCGCCGGCGACGATCCCGCCGCCACAGGCGCAATTGCTCGTGCCGGGCGTGACGTTGCTCTCGAGCCGGCTCGAGCGGAGGTCGAGCGACGCATCGAAATCCACCGAGATACCGCCGCCGCCCGTGTCGAAGTCCGGGGGGTTCGGCGTCGGGGAGCCGCGGGTGATCACGAGCCTCGAGGCCGAGAGGTGACCGTCGTGCACCTTGATCGCCCGGTCGATGAGGTCGGCGTTGATGGTCGCCCTGCCCTCGCCTGTCACATCGATCGTCGTGCGGCCGAAGACGTCGAGATCGCCCGCGGTGTTGGCGTCCTCAGCCGACCCGCCGAGGCTCCGGGTGTAGGTGGTACCGCCCGTGAGGCGGATCGTGTCGGCGTTGCCCTGACCCTTGCGAACGCAGCCGCCGAAGTCCGCGTTCGAGTTCGTCGTCTGCACCGCCTCCCGGAGCGAGCAGAGCGGGGTCGGACCGCCGAACTCGTCAAGCTCGGTCGTGACCCTGACCTTCGCAGCGCTGGCAGCCTCCGCGCTGGCCAGCAGAGCAACCATTGCGACGGCGGTCCCCAGCCATACGATGCCCCCGCGCATGGACGGGACAATAAAGCGAAGCGACTCCGAGGGCAAGGTCTTCCGCATCGCCGTGCTCGCCTCGGGCGCTGGCACGAACCTGCAGGCGATCATCGATCGGTTCGCCGATGACGATGGGGTGGCAGTGGTGGGGGTCGGGTCGAACAAGCCCGCCGCGTACGCGCTCCAGCGGGCGCGGGACGCAGGGATCGAGACCGCGACCTTCGCCGGCGAGGACTTCGGCGACCGCGACGAGCGAGACGCAGCGATCGGCGATTGGCTCGAGGGCCTCGGGGTTGACCTCGTGGTCCTGGCGGGCTACATGGAGCTGCTCTCGAGCGAGGTCGTCGGGCGCTTTCGCAATCGCATGATCAATGTGCACCCCGCGCTTCTGCCGTCCTTCGCGGGGCTCGATGCAATCGGCCAGGCGCTCCGGCACGGGGCTCGCATCACCGGAGTCACGGTCCACTTCGTCGACGAGGGGGTGGACTCGGGGCCGATCATCCTGCAGCGGCCGGTTCCGGTGCCTGCCGACGGCGACCGGGAGGCGCTCGAGAGGACCATCCACGCGACCGAGCATTCGCTGCTCCCGCAGGCGATCGCGCTGATCGCGGAGGGACGGGTGAGCATCGACGAGGCCGACCCGAGACTGGTACGGGTCGCCCCCGCAGACGGCGAATAGACTCGCCCGGGATGGAGGCCGGCGCGCAAGCTGAGGAGGGGGACGCTCCACGCGGCGGCAGGGTGCGGGTTCGCCGCGCCCTGATCTCGGTCTCCGACAAGACCGGCGTTGTCGACTTCGCGCGTGGCCTCGGTGCGCTCGGAATCGAGCTGGTCTCAACCGGCGGCACGGCCTCTGCGCTGCGGGAGGCCGGGTTGGACGTGCGCGATGTTGCCGACCTCACGGGATCGCCGGAGATCCTCGGTGGGCGGGTAAAGACGCTGCATCCGCGGCTCCATGGCGCCCTGCTCTACAAGCGTGGCGATCCGGAGCACGAGGCAACCGTCTCCGACGAAGGGATCGAGCCGATCGACCTCGTTTGCGTGAACCTCTATCCGTTCGAGCGCACCGTGGCGGGCCGGGACGTGAGCGAGGAGGAGGCCGTCGAGAACATCGACATCGGGGGGCCGACGATGATTCGCGCGGCGGCGAAGAATCACGGCTCCGTGGCGGTGGTGGTCCGGCCGGAGAGCTACGACGCGGTGCTGGCCGAGCTCGAGGACTCGGGTGCGGAGATCTCCGCGGAGACTCGGCACTGGCTGGCCAACGAGGCGTTCGCCGTGATCGCCCGGTACGACGCGGCGATCTCGCGGTGGTTTGGCCTGCGCTACGAGGACTACCCGATGCACTGGGTGATGTCGCACGAGAAGTTTCTGGACCTCTCCTACGGGGAGAATCCCCATCAGGCCGCGGCGCTGTATGTCGAGACCGGCGGGCGCTCACACGTGCTCTCGCGGGTGGCGAAGCTCCACGGGCGCGCGCTCTCGTTCAACAACGTGCTCGACCTCGATGCCGCGCGACGGCTGCTGGAGGAGTTCGAGGAGCCCGCAGCGGTGATCGTCAAACACAACAACCCATGCGGTGCGGCCGTCGGCGACGACGTGGGCGAGGCGTATCGCAAGGCCCTTGCCTGCGATCCGCTGTCGGCGTTCGGCGGGGTGATCGCGCTCAACCGGCAGGTGGATCTTGCACTGGGCGAGCTCCTTCACGAGAACTTCATCGAGGTCTTGATCGCCCCCGGATACGACGAGGGCGCCCTCGAGGCCTTGCGCCAGAAGGAGGCGGTTCGGATCCTCGAGGACACCGAGACGCGTGGTCGCTCCCCGCGCGAGCGCGAGGTCAAGTACGTCCGCGGGGGATTGCTCGTGCAGGAGCCGGATCGCGTGACCGAGGATCGTGATTCGATGCGGGTGGCGACCGAAGCATCACCCACCGAGGAGCAATGGGCGGATCTGTTGTTCGCGTGGAAGGTGTGCCGTCACGTGCGCTCGAATGCCATCGTGTTCGCCCGCGGCGGGGCGACGATTGGGATCGGAGCGGGTCAGATGAGCCGGGTGGACAGCGTGCGAATCGCTGTGACGAAGTGCCGGGAGGCGCGTGAGGACGAGGCTGCCGAGCTGCTGCGCGGCTCGGCCGTTGCCTCGGATGCCTTCTTCCCTTTTCCCGATGGCCCCGAGATGGCGATGGGAGCCGGGGCGAATGCGTTCATCCAGCCCGGTGGGTCCGTGCGCGACAACGAGGTCGTGGCCGCCTGCGACGAGGCGGGCGCCGCGATGGTGTTCACCGGACGCCGGCACTTCCGGCATTAGAACGTGGGCGCCGCCGAGCACCCGGGTCTTCAAGTAGTACGCGTGTTCGGCGCGGCAGACGGCGGCGGTGGCAACCCACTCGGCGTCTTCGTCGACGGAGGTGCTGTCGCGGTGGAGGAGCGTCAGCCGATCGCGACCGAGCTCGGCTTTCCGGAGACGGTCTTCGTGGACGAAGCGGAGCGCGGCGTCATTCGCATCTTCACCCCCGTGACGGAGCTGCCGCTGGCGGGTCATCCCCTGCTCGGAACGGCGTGGGTGCTGAGGGAAGCCGGGCACGAGCCGGGGGTTCTGCGCACGCCCGCCGGCGAGGTCCCGATTCGCTTCGAGGGCGAGCTCACCTACGCGAAGGCGCGGCCGGAATGGTGCCCCCCGTTCGAGTGGGAGCAGCTCGGCTCGCCGCAAGAAGTGGACGCCCTGCCCGCGCCTCCGCCGCGTGAAGGTGGCTTCCTCGGGATGTGGGCATGGCTCGACGAGAATCAAGGGCTCGTGAGAGCCAGGGTGTTCGTGCCTGCCGAAGGCATCCCGGAGGACGAGGCCACGGGCTCCGCCGCGATCCTGCTCAGCGCTGAGCTCGACCGCGAGATCGAGATCCGCCAGGGCGAGGGCTCGGTGATCTTCGCGAGCCCTGCGAAGAGCGGCTACGTCGAGATCGCGGGCCGGGTGGCGCAGGCCCATTGAGATGGGGGCGCTCGGAATCGAACCGAGACCAGCAGATTAAAAGTCTGCAGCCCGACCTTCGGGCCACGCCCCCTCGGTGAGCGCAATGTAACCCCTCGGGGGGCTAATCCAGGGCCACTGAAGCATTAGACCGGCTATAGCCGGCTCAAGACATCACTCGTCGTCAGCAGCCTGGAGGCTCGCGCGTGCTCAGCACGACGTCATCGAACGAGACCAGCTGCTTGAACTCGGTTTCACACGCCATGCAATCGCGCACCGAACCCGCACGGGACGGCTGCACCCGATCTGGCCAGGCGTCTACGCAGTGGGCACGCCGACCCTGACGCCTGAGGGCCTGTGGATGGCAGCGGTTCTCACGTGCGGTCCATCCGCGGTGCTCAGTCACCAGAGCGCGGGGGCGCTGTGGGGCATTCACAAGGCGCTCTCGGGGCTGGTCCATGTCTCGGTGGCCGAGAACTGTGTGAGGAGGCGAGCCGGGATCCGCGTGCACCGACGAAGCTCGCTGGCACGGGACGAGATCGCAACCACAAGAAGTATTCCCTGTACCGATCCTGCGACCACCGTCGTTGACCTGGCTCCCTCAGCGACGAGGACCCAGCTTCAACGCGTCATCAACGAGGCAGACAAGCGCGATCTGATCGATCCGAACGCGTTGCGAAAGCGCTTAGACCAGCTGTCGCCACGTCCTGGCCTGGCAATCGTTCGCCAGCTGCTCGATCGACATACCTTCGTGCTCACCGACTCGGAGCTCGAGGATCTGTTCCTTCCGATCGCCTATCGGGCGTCACTGGCTCGACCGGAAACGGACGCCATATTGAACGGCTTCGAGGTGGACTTCTTTTGGCCCGAGCTGGGGCTGGTTGTCGAGACAGACGGTCTTCGCTACCACCGGACTCAGTCGAGCAGAAGCGAGACCGCCTACGCGATCAAGCGCACATTGCGGCCGGCCTCACGCCCTTGCGTTTCACTCATCACCAGATCAAGTACGAGGCCGACTACGTTGAGTCAATCTTGCGCGCCGTCGCTCACCGCCTGAGCAGCGGTGATCGACCGAGCCGGTCATAGCCGGCTCAACGCTTCACTCGGGACGGGGCCGCGCTCCGCCTACTATCGGCTGAATGATGGCGCGCAAGCTCAGCGAGTACGAGCGCAAGCGGTCCTTCGATCGCACCCATGAGCCGAGTGGCGACGCGGAGGAGGGGCATTCGGACGTTCCCGGCGCGGCTGATGGGCGCTTCGTGATTCAGGAGCATCACGCGCGTCGGCTCCATTGGGACCTGCGGCTTGAGCGTGACGGTGTGGCCGTCTCGTGGGCATTACCGCGGGGGCTGCCGCCAACCCCGAAGGACAACCGACTCGCGGTCCACACGGAGGATCACCCGCTCGAGTACCTGACCTGGGAGGGCCAGATCCCGAAGGGTGAGTACGGAGCGGGCACGATGACCGTGTGGGACAGCGGTGTCTACGCCGCCGAGGAGTGGACGGACAAGAAGGTCACCGTCCACCTGCTCGGCGAGCGGGTGAAGGGGACGTACGGGCTTTTTCCCACGAAGGGCCGCAACTGGATGATTCATCGCATGGACACTCCGAGCGACCCCGACGTCCGGCCGATGCCGAGCGGCTTAAAGCCGATGGCGGCAGCCCTGGCGGAGCTCCCGCGCGACCAGTCCGGCTGGGCCTTCGAGCTCAAGTGGGACGGGGTTCGAGCGATCTCCTATTGCGACGGCGGACGCCTGCTGATGGAGAGCCGGAACGGTCGCGACATCACCTCGCAGTACCCGGAGGTCCGCCCGCTCGCCGCGGAGCTGGGAGCACGACAGGTGATCCTCGACGGCGAGATCGTGGCCTTCAACGACTCTGGCCTCCCCGACTTCCAGCGACTTCAGAGCCGCATGCACCTCGCCTCGGAGGCGGCGGTGCGCCGGCGCACAGCCGACACGCCCGTGACGTACGTCCTGTTCGACCTCCTCTTCCTGGACGGCCACGACCTCACGGACCTGCCGTACTCAGAGCGCCGCGAGCGGCTCGCCGAGCTGGGTCTCGACGGCCCCTCCTGGCAGACACCCGCGTACCACGAGGGCGAGGGCACGAGCCTGCTCGCGCTGACCAGGGAGCGTGGATTGGAGGGCGTGGTCGCGAAGCGTCTGGACAGCCGTTACACCCCGGGCCGCCGCTCGCGCGCCTGGCTCAAGGTCAAGAACACCCGCAGCCAGGATCTGGTGGTGGGCGGCTGGATGCCTGGCGAGGGCAGGCGTTCCAACACCCTCGGCGCGCTTTTAGTCGGCTACTACGAGCCAGGCCACGATGGGGAGCTCGCCCTCCGCTACGCCGGCCGCGTTGGCACCGGATTCAACGAGCAGACGCTCCGCCGCCTGACCACGCTGCTCCGCAAGCTAGAGCACGGACGGCTCCCCGTTTGCGGGTCGGCAGCCCCCCAAGCTCGCTCACTTCGTCGAGCCGCAGCTCGTCGCTGAGGTGGAGTTTCGGGAGTGGACCAACGCGCGCACGCTTCGCGCGCCATCGTTCAAGGGCTTGCGCGACGACCGCGATCCGCTCGAGGTCCGATTCGATCCCGAGGAGGCGGGCGCGACGCGCAGTACCTCCGTTGAGGCAGAATCGCCCACGTGAGAGTCTCCGCGAAGGCCGATTACGCCGTCCGCGCGATGGTCGAGCTCGCCGCACACACGGCGGACGGGCCGCAAAAGGGCGAGGACATCGCCCTTGCCCAGAGCATCCCGATTCCATTTCTCGAGCGGATCCTGTCCGAGCTTCGCCATCGCGGGCTCGTCCAGAGCCGTCGGGGAGCCGACGGTGGCTACTGGCTCAGCCGTCTGCCGCGTGAGGTCACGATCGCGGAGGTGGTCCGCGCCGTCGAAGGCCCGCTCGCGAGCGTCCGCGGTGAGGCCCCCGCGGCGACCTCCTACTCAGGAGCGGCCGAGCCCCTGCAGCGCGTTTGGATCGCGCTCGAGGCCAGCATCCACGACGTGCTCGACCGAATCACGCTCGCGGACGTGGTCGACGGTCAGCTTCCGGAAGGCCTCGCGGAGCCACCAGACCAGGCCGAGGACCCTCTGGACCGCCCGGACGCCGGAACCTCAGACTGAGTTTCGCCGCTTCTTCGCCGCCGCCGCTCGTCTGCTCTCGTCGCGCACCTGCCACCACGTGGCGGCGAGGACCAAGAGCAGCCAGCCGACGAAGAGCGCCATGAAGGCCACCAGGACAGCGGTGCTCAGCTCCATTGACCAGTCTCCCAACGGTCGCGTCGAGCCCTTCGCCCGCTAGGCAGCCGCGAGCTCCTCGGTGGTCGGCTGGTGGGGGCGGCCCTCGTCGAACATCCGCGTGAGGGAAGGCCGCACATAGACGAGCTGTCCGTTCTCGAGCTCGAGCTCCTCGGCCTGCGCCCTTGTGATCTGAGCCCACAGCCCGTCGCCGTTCGCGAGCGTGAGCTCGACGCGGACCTCGAATCCGAGGTGCACGATCCGGTCGATCATCGCCTCCTCGGCGTCGTCGCCGGGGAGGTGGCGGATCTGCACGTCATGCGGGCGCACGAAGGTCGAGCCGAGGCGGTTGACCGGACCGATGAAGCTCATCACGAACTCCGTCTGCGGATCCTCGTAGAGGTCGCGCGGCGGGCCGACTTGCTCGACGAGCCCATCGTTTACGACGACGATCTGCTCGGCGACGTCCATCGCCTCCTCCTGGTCGTGGGTGACGAAGATCGTGGTCACGTGCATCTCGTCGTGGAGGCGGCGCAGCCACTGCCGCAGCTCCTTCCGCACCTTTGCGTCGAGTGCGCCAAACGGCTCGTCGAGCAGGAGCACCTTCGGCTCGACCGCGAGCGCCCGCGCCAGCGCCATGCGCTGGCGCTGCCCGCCCGATAGCTGCGAGGGGTAGCGGTCGATGAAGCCCTCCAAGTGCACCAGCCGCAGCAGCTCGTGTACCCGCTCCTCGATCTCATCCTTGGACCGCTTCTGGATGGAGAGGCCGAAGGCGACGTTCTGTCGCACGGTCATGTGCTTGAACGCGGCGTAATGCTGGAAGCAGAAGCCGACGCCGCGATCCTGCACCGGGGTGTGGGTCATGTCCGTGCCGTTGATGATCACTGTTCCGTCGTCGAGCTCCTCGAGCCCGGCGATGGCGCGCAACAGGGTCGACTTGCCGGAGCCAGAGGGACCAAGCAGCGCGGTGAGCGAACCGTCACGCACCTCGATCGAGATTCCTCCGAGGGCGACGAAGTCGCCGAACCTCTTGACGGCATTTTCGACGACGATGCTCATGCGGCTTCCTCCTTGAGGGTCATGGTTTCTGGCGCAAGGCCGGTCACGTTCTTGTCCTTGCGGCGGATGAAGTTCATTCCGAACAGGGTCACGACGGCGATCAGCGCCAGGACCAGCGCCGCGGCATAGGCCCCGGAGACGTTGAAGACATCGAACTGCTTTCGGACGAAGAGAGGAAGCGTCTCCGTTTCGCCAGAAATGTTCCCCGAGACGATCGAGACAGCGCCAAACTCGCCCAGCGCACGCGCCGTCGCCAGGACGACTCCGTAGGTGACGCCCCATCGGATCGAAGGAAGCGTGATCCGCCAAAAGGTCTGCCAGCCGTTTGCCCCCAGGACCGAGGCGGCCTGTTCCTGGTCGTCGCCGATCTCGCGCAGCACCGGCTCGACCTCGCGCACGACGAACGGCAGGGAGACGAACATCGTCGCCAGAGCCATCCCTATCGGCGTGAAGATGATCCGGATTCCCTGCTCGAGGAACCACTGGCCGAACCAGCCGTCAATCGACCCGTAAACGAGCACCAGCGAGAGCCCGATGACGACGGGAGAGATCGCGAAGGGCAGATCGATCAGCGCGTTGATGATGCCCTTGCCGCGGAACCTCTGGCGCACCAGTACGAGCGCGCAGGCCACTCCGAAGATGGTGTTCAGCGGCACGGCCACGAGGACCATCACGATCGTCAGGTAGAAGGCGTGCTGTGCCTCGGGCGTCGTCAGCGTGTCCACGACGTTGCCGATCCCGTCCTCGAACGCCTCGAAGCAGATGACGATGACGGGGATGATCAGCAGCGCGCCGAGGTAACCCAGGGCGGCCGAACGCAGGGCGATGCGGGATGCCCGGTTACCCCGAACGATGTTCTTGGTTGAGATCTCGGAGGCATCAGTGCTCATGCCGGATCGACCTCCTTCCCAGCCAGTTGATGAGGAAGAGGACACCCACGGAGACGGCGAGCAGCACCACCGAAACCGCAGCCGCAGCCGTCTCGTTGCCGGCCTCGACCTGCTTGAAGATGAAGACCGAAGCGACCTCGGTCTCGAACGGGATGTTTCCCGAGATCAGGATCAGCGAGCCGAACTCGCCGATGGCCCGCGCAAACGCCAGCGCCACGCCCGCGAACATCGCCGGAGCGAGGTTCGGCAGCACGATCTTGCGAAAGATCGTCAGCGGCCGGGCGCCGAGCGAAGCCGCGGCCTCCTCCATGTCCTGGTCGAGCTCGAGCAGCGTCGGCTGCACCGCCCGGACGACAAACGGGAGGGTTACGAAGAGGAGCGCCATGATGACGCCGATCCTGGTGAAGGAGACGCCGGTGATCCCGAGGATCCCGTTGTCGCCATAGAGCGCCAGCAACGTCAGGCCGGCGACGATCGTTGGCAGCGCGAACGGCAGGTCGATGATCGCGTTCACGTAGCGCTTGCCCGGGAACTCGTCGCGCACCAGGACCCAGGCGATGATCGTGCCGAAGACGGCATTGATCGCGACCACGATCAAAGACGCGATCAGCGTCAGCTCCATGGCGGCAACCGCCTCCTTGCTGGAGATGGCGTCCCAGAAGCTGGCGAGACCCTCCTCGAATGACCTGGAGACCACCGCCGCGATCGGCAGCAGCACCATGATCGAGAGGTAGCCGACCACAAGCCCTCGGGTGAGGGCTGGCCCCCCCAGGCGGGGCACTGCAACCCGCCTGGGGGGCGCCTCACTGTGAGCTACGGAAGCCACTACTCGAGCGGTACTCCGAGCTCAGCTTCGACGTCGGCGACCTTGCCGTTCTCCGGATCGAAGAACTCGGTGGCAACGGTCTCCCAGCCGCCGAAGTCATCGATGTTGAACAGGCCGGGCGGCGTCGGGAACTCATCTTCGAATTGCGCCAGGACCTTCTCGTCGACCGGGCGATAGCCGTTCTCGGCGAACAGCGTCTGCCCCTCCTCGGAGATGAGGAAGTCGCGGAAAGCCGTGGCTACGTCGCCGTCCTCGGCATCGGACGGGATGACGCCGAGCGTCTCGATCAGAATCGTGTCGTCGGGGACGATGTACTCGAGCTCCTCGCCGGCATCGATCGCGCCGATCGCCTCGTTCTCGTACGAGAGGGCAACGTCGCCCTGGCCGCCGATGAACGTGTTCAGGGAGTCACGCGCGCTCGCGTCCTGGACGACGGTGTTCCGGAGCATGTCCTCCACGAACGTGAGCGCCTCCTCCTCGGAGCCGCCGTTCTCGATGACCTGCCCGTAGGCCGCCATGATGTTCCAGCGAGCACCACCCGAGGTGAATGGGTTCGGGGTGATCACGTCGACGTCATCACGCAGAAGGTCATCCCAGTCCTGGATGTCCTTCGGGTTGCCGGGGCGCACGATGAAAGACACGACCGAGTTCTGGATGCCGCCCTCATATTCGGCGGTGTTCCAGTCGTCGGCGACGAGTCCCGCGTCCACGATGCGCTGAATGTCTGGCTCGAGGGGCAGGTGGACGAAGTCCGCCGGCTGGCCGGCTTCGACGGCGCGCGACTGGTCGCCGGAGGAAGCAAATGAGGCCGAGAACTCGACGTCCGCGCCCTCCTCGGTCTCCTGGAAGGCCGGGATGATCGTCTCCTCGTAAACGGTCTGAGGCGTGGAGTAGGCGACCAGATCGACCGACCCGCCCTCGCCGCTGCTGCCTTCGGAACCGCTGCTACCACCGCAGGCGGCGATGCCGCTCGCGAGCCCGAGGGCGAGGATGCCCGAGAGAACGAGTCCGCGTCCGCGGGGCCGCGCGTCCGCTGTCGCAGCGTTCGCGGCCCCACCGGCGCGGGGCTTCACAAGTCGTCGCATGTTCTTTGTGACCTTTCTTGATTGGTTTAGTCGGTATTAGCCGCGGGCAGGGTAGCAGAGCCGTTTCGGCAAAAGCGCCGGTTCAGCGCGTCAGGCCAGCTGGGCTTCGAAGACGTGCTCGAGGCGCTCGTCGCGGCCCTTCGGGTCGCGCGGGACCTTCTCGAGCTTCATTGACGAGTCGCGTCCATCGAGGTAGACCGTTGCGACCTGGTTGTCGAAGTAGGGGCCCTCGCGGAAGCGCCAGCGAATGCCGGGGTCGTCGACGCCGGCCGCGTCGGCCAGGCGACGCGTCACCTCGGCAGCGGGTCGGGTGAGCGACAGCTTGATCACCCGGCGCTCCGTGTCGTCGAGCGCGTTCCGGTAGGGCGAGCAGACCGCCTGATAGACGGCGCTCTCCACGTTCGCGTCGCCCTTGTAGGCGACGTCCGCGAGGTAAGCGTGGTGCACGTCGCCGGAAAGCACCCCGATGGTCGCGGGAGGCCTACCGTGCTTGCCCGAGCCGACCTCCTCGATCAGCCCCTTCAGGCGAAGGAAGGACTCGCCAAACGCCGCCCAGTGATCGAAGTCGAGCTCCTGGCGCATCTTCTCCCCCAGGCGGGCAGCGAGCTTTCCCCACCGGCCGTCGCAGACGACCTCGTTCCACGCCTCGAGGTTGTGGAAGGTCGGGGCCAGCAGGAATGGGTCGGACGTGCCGAAGAGCAGATGATCGAATTCCCCCTCGGTGGCGTGCTCGACGATCCAATCCCACTCGTCATCGTCGACGATCTTGCGCTCCCCCGGGTCCAGGCATCGGCCGGTGCGAACGTCCATCACGATCAGGCGCATCGTGCCGAGATCGCGGCAGAAGCTCCATCGTTTGCCGTCCCGCTCCTGGTCGTCCTGCTCCATGAACTCGCGCAGCAGCGGCTCGGCGTCACCGTCGGCTTCCTGGACCTCCTTCCACAGTGGCCGCTCGGCCAGATCGGATGGGGAGACGTTGCCTATGAACTGGTAGATCCAGTACGAGGTCATCCCGCCGATGACTCGCTCCTTCCACCACGGGAGCTCCTCCATGTCCTCACACCAGCTCTCCGAGATGTTCCAGTCGTCGTGCATGTCGTGGTCGTCGATGACCATCGAGCTCGACACCGTCGAGAGGAGCCAGCGGATCGCCGGCTCCGACCACGACTCGTGGTACAGGTGGGTGTACTCCTCGAAGTCCGCGACCTGGTCGAAAGGGGCCTCGGCCGGGCGCTCGTCGGCCGGACGCTCGGCGATGAACTTGAGCGTCCCGATCGAGACCTCATCGGCGTAGACCTGATCGCCACAGAGGAAGAGGAGGTCGGGGTACGAGGGCGAGTCCTCGCCGAGGATCGAAAGCGCGAGCGCGTGCAGGGCATCGAAGCCGCGGCCGTTCTCAGCGTCCTCCTCCTTGGGAAGCGTGAACGGCGGTCCCTGCGGCGCACACACCCGGCAGGAACCGAAGACGAGCTCGATCTGCTCCTCGTCGCGAAACGTCCGCAGCACGCTCGGTGGAAACTCGGAGCCCTCCATGGGCCACACCTTCCCCCCGTCGAGCGCCACCTCATACTCCTCGCTCGAGCCCGGCTCCAGGTCGTCGAAGCAGACGAGGGCGTAATGGTGCCCGTGGACGCAGAACGTCTTGGCCGTGCGGCCGAGGATCTCGACCTCGCAGGCGGAGTCCGTCTCGACCCAGATCGTTGCGTCCGTCTTGCCCACGTAGCGAAGGAGCGGTCCGAGCACGAGTTCCGCCATGGGTCGGAACCGTACCCGCCAGCGCGCGGAAGATTCCTGGGTTTGAGTTAAGGCGCGGCTCCCGATTCGGGGTTGCCATGCTGGGGACGTGGGCTCCTATCTTGAGATTCTGAGAAGGCCGCGCGTTGCTGCCCTGATCGGTGCGACGCTTCTCGGCCGGCTCCCCTTCGCCATCAACGCGCTCGCGGTCCTCCTCTTCGCGCGCGAGGTCACGGGATCGTTCGCCGGCGCTGGGATCGTCTCTGGAGGCCTCGCCCTCGGCAGCGCTTGCGGCGCGCCGCTTCAGGGCCGGCTGGTCGACCGCCGCGGCGAGAGCATGCTGTTGGCGCTGGCGGTCGTGCACTCGAGCGCGCTGCTTGCCATCTGGGGTTTTGGCAGCGCCGGAGCGGGCACGGCCGCGCTCACGCCGATCGCCGTCCTCGCCGGGATCGCCTTCCCGCCCACAGGCTCTGTGCTTCGCTCGCGCTGGTCGCAGTTGCTCGGTGGGCGCACCGGGCTCGTGACCGCCGCCTACGCGCTGGACTCGGTGATGATCGAGGTTGCGTTCATCGCCGGCCCGCTCGTAACGGCGGTGGGCATCGCCCTCGCTGGCCCGGAGATCATGCTGGGCGTCTCCGCCGCGCTAAACCTGACCGGCGCCGCGATCTTCGTCGCCTTTTTGCCGCCCGCTCCCTCCTCGTTTCGGGATCCGGACGGCTCTGCAAGTGGCCTGCTCGGGGCGCTTACATCGCCAGCGATCCGGACGATGGCGCTCGCCAGCTTTCCGGTCGGCTTCTGCCTTGGGACGATCGAGGTCGGCCTGCCCGCCTTCAGCGACTCGCATGGAACGACCGAGCTTGCCGGGGTGCTGCTCGCGATTTGGTCCGTCGGCAGCGCAGCCGGGGGCTTCGTCTACGGCACACGCCGGCGACGTCTCTCACTGGTTCAGGTCCATACGCGCCTCGCCTTTCTGCTGCCGCTCGCGAACCTTCCACTCCTGGCGGCCGGTCCCCCGGTCTCGATGGCGATCCTCGTCGTCTTCGCGGGAATCCCGCTGGCGCCGCTGATCGCGAGCAGGAACGAGATCGTCTCCCTTCTCGCCCCGGGCGGCGCCGTGACGGAGTCGTTCACCTGGCCGCTCACAGCGCTTGTGGGAGGGCTCTCCGCGGGGGTCGCGTCGGCAGGATTCATAGTCGACGCCAGCGGTTGGGCCGCAGCGATAGCCGCCGGCGTGGGCGTGGCGACGATGGGAGCCCTGCTCGTGCTGGCGCGGCGGGATTCGCTGTCCGGCGCGGTGCCCGTACCGGCGCCGGCGTGAGGTCTCAGAGCTCCGGCAATCCCTCTTCGGGCGTCGAGGCCTTGGCGTGAAGCCGGCGCGGGATCCTGCCCGCACGACGGGCCGCGAAGCCCGCCTCGACCGCCTTGCGCATCGCGAACGCCATCGCGACCGGGTCCTTGGCGCGAGAGACCGAGCTCGCCAGCAACACGCCGGCGCAGCCGAGCTCCATCGCGAGCGCCGCGTCCGAGGCGGTACCGATCCCCGCGTCGAGGATCACCGGCACGGTTGCCGCTTCGACGATGAGTCGCACGTTGTAGGGATTGCGGATGCCGGCGCCCGAGCCGATCGGGGAGCCCAGGGGCATGACAGCGGCGCAGCCCACCTGCTCGAGACGCGCGGCGAGGATCGGGTCGTCACTCGTGTATGGCAGCACCGTGAACCCCTCGGCGACGAGGGTCTCGGCAGCGTCCAGAAGCTCGACCGCGTCCGGGAGCAGGGTGCGATCGTCGCCGATCACCTCGAGCTTGATCCACTCGGTCTCGAAGGCCTCGCGGGCGAGCTGCGCGGTCTTGACAGCGTCACGTGCCGTGTAGCAACCGGCGGTGTTGGGGAGCGCGAAGAGGCCCAGGCGCTCGATGAGGTCGAGGACCGAGCCCTGCGCCAGCGGATCGACCCGGCGCAGGGCCACGGTGACGATCTCGGTCCCCGAGGCCTCCAAGGCACGTTCCATGACTTCGAGTGAGCGAAAGCCACCCGTGCCGGCGATGAGGCGCGACCCCCAGGTCCTGCCGCCGAGCTTTAACTCCTCGACCGTGACGCGCTCGACCTGATCGGCGCTAGCCACCCTGCACCGCCCGCACGACCTCGATCTCATCACCGGCATTAAGACCCCTTCCGCCCCACTGCGTCCGTGGAACGACCTCGCCGGAGACCGCGACCGCGACCCCGCGGCTCTCGTCCCGTGCCCCCACGACCGCAACCGCATCGGCGACCGTCGCGCCCTCCGGCAGCTCCGTGGCCTCTCCGTTCAACTCCACCTTCATCGCGAGATCGCCTCCGCCGCGGCAAAGCGGGCTGGATCGGCCATGGCCACCTCTCGCGCGGGCTCCTCGCCGAGCAGCAGCGCTGCCACGGCGTCCGCGGTCACCGGCGCCAGCAGAATCCCGTTGCGGAAATGGCCGGTGGCGAGGATGAGCCCGTCGAGCCCAGTGGGTCCCACGACTGGTGCGTTGTCGGGCGTGCCAGGGCGCAGTCCGGCAATCGTTTCGACCAGCTCGAGCTCGCCGATGTCCGGCAGTGCCCGGTACGCCTCGCGCAGCAGCTCCATCACGCCCCCGGCGGTGATCGACGTGTCGAAGCCACGCTCCTCGACCGTCGCCCCGATCACCACGCGACCGTCGGCGCGTGGCACCACATAGATGCGCTCCGACGCAACCATCCGCTGGCACGGCGGGCGACCGTGCAGGGTCACGATCTCGCCTTTCACGGGGCGCACCGGTGGCACCACGCCGGCAGGCAGCCAGCCCCCTTCGCCGGACCAGGCGCCGCTCGCCGCCACGACCGCGGCCGCGTGATGCTCCCGAGAATTCGCGGTCAGCACACCCGCGACCGCCCCGCCGGCAACCAGCAGCTCGGTCACCTCCGCTCCCTCCACGAGCTCCACTCCAGCGCGCTCGGCGGCGATCTGAAGCGCCGAGACCAATACCCGCGGGTCGATCGCGGCCTCATGCGGGGCATGAACCGCGGCGGTGAGCCGCGGGGAGAGACCCGGCTCCAGCTCGCGCGCCTGCCTGGCGCGCAGCCATTCGGCTTCGAGGCCGAGCTCGCTCATGAGCTCATAACGACGGCGAAGCTCGGCGGCTTCGTCGGGATCGAAGGCCACGTGAAGCGCGCCAAGCGGCGAGGAAACCGGGATCAGCCTCGCTCGCCACACCGAGCTCGCGGGCGAAGCCCGGCCAGCTGCGATGGGAGACCTGGGCGAGCGCGATCAGAGCCTCCTCGCCCCACGTCGCCTCGCTCACCGGCGCCAGCATCCCGGCGGCAACCCCTGAGGCGCCCGAGCCGGCTTGATCGCGCTCGAGGACGCGCACACGCAGCCCGCGCTGGGCTGCCCGCCATGCACATGCGAGGCCGATCGCGCCAGCGCCAACGACGACCACGTCGAGGTTCTCGTCGGCTCGCTTGGGCACGATTCGCTCCTTCCCTGGGGGCGCCGGCCGGGCCACCATCCCTGCGCCGGCATTACCCGGGTCAGGTTCAGACGGTCGGCGACCGTGATGCCGCCCTCTCAGCCCACCGGTGGGGCTCCCGTTACACCTCGGATGGTACCCGCGAGAGACGCAGACTAGGCTCGGATTCACGATGAATCGCGAGGACCGGATCCAGCGGCTCGAGAGCGCCCGGCTCTATTTCGTCTGCGACGGGCTTCCCGGCGGCGTCGCGCCTGACCAGGTGCTCGACGCAGCGCTTCGAGGCGGTGCGGATCTCGTGCAACTTCGCCACAAGGCACCGCGATGCGCAGAGGAGGTGATCTCGCTGGCGGAGCCGTTCCGCCGCCTCGCCGATACCCACGGCGCGCTCTTCGTCCTCAACGACCGTCCGGACTTGGTCGGGGCCTGCGGGGCGGACGGCGTCCACGTCGGCCAGGACGACGATTCGGTCGCAGAGGCCCGCGCAGCGGCCGGGCCCGAGGCCCTGGTTGGCCTGTCAACTCATTCTGAGGAGCAGATCGATGCTGCATGTTCAGCCGGTGGGGGCGCCCGTCCCGACCAGATCAGCGTCGGCCCCGTGTGGGAAACCCCGACGAAGGAGGGCCGTCCCGCGACTGGCCTCGAGCTCGTCCGCTACGCGGCTGCCAACGCGACAATCCCGTGGTTCGCGATCGGTGGCATCGACCCGGGCAACGTCGGCGAGGTCGTCCGCGCAGGAGCTGGGCGCGCCGTCGTCGTCCGCGCGATCCGCGATGCGGACGATCCGCAGGGCGCAGCGCGCGAGCTGCGCTCAGCGCTAGCGACTGGGTCGAGGGTCTAGTGGCGGACAGGGAACGAAAGCGCGCCGATCGGCACAAGCGCAAGGAGCGAACCGCCGACCGCCAGGCAGCCTTGGCCGAGCGCCGCGCACGGACGGCGGCGCGCACCGAGGCCAAGAACCAGCGCGCCCGTGAGGCGCTCGAGCCCCTTGAGCCACAGGAGCGCCCGCGGGTGGTGACCGTGGGCGCGGTGATCTCGGCGCTCATCTGTCTCTCGATCGTGATCGGCTACGTGGCCGGTGTCGAGGTCGATGGAGGACGGCCGAACATCGCCCAGGTCGTGGCGCCGTTTGTGATCTTCGCCGTCATGGCATGGGGCATGTGGCAGGCGAGGTACTGGGCCGTCCTCGGCTTTCAGACCGTGTTGCTCTTGGCCCTGATCGGCGCCTCCTTGTCGCTCGTGCTCGCGAGCGAGTGGCAGCAGGCGATCGGCAACGTGCTGATCATCGCCGGGTCCGGCGTCCTCTTCTACTTGAACATCAAGGCGATGGCGCGGATCCAGATGCCAGCGCCCCGCCCGCGCGATCCCTGAGCGGTGGAGATGGTTAGAGTCGGCCGCCATGGCTGACCCCTTCGACGTGATCGTGATCGGTGGCGGGCCGGGTGGCTACGTCGCCGCGATCCGAGCCGCGCAGCTCGGCCTGAAAACCGCGGTCGTCGAGAACGACAAGGCCGGCGGTCGGTGCCTCAACTACGCCTGTATCCCGGCCAAGACGATGCTCCACACCGCTGAGGTCTTCGACGACGCAGTAAACGGCGCCGAGCTCGGGATCAAGGTCTCCAAGGCGGAAATCGACTGGCAGGCACTCGGCGAGCGCCGCGCCAAGGTCTCGGAGAACCTCTCGAACGGGGTCCGGATGCTCTGGGACAAAAACAAGATCGCGGTGCTCGATGGCGAGGGCTCGCTTACCGCCGATGGAGACGTCGCCGTTGGCGGAGAGACTCTCAAGGCGGGCTCGGTTGTCCTCGCGACCGGCTCGGTGGCCCTCCCGATCCCCGGCGTGGAGTTCTCCGATCGCGTCGTCGACACCTGGGGCGCGTGGTCGTTGCCGGGGAAACCGAAGCGGCTCGCAGTTGTCGGCGCCGGAGCCTCGGGCTCGGAGATCGCCTCGGCCTACGCCCGCTACGGCACTGAGGTGATCCTGATCGAGATGCTCGACCAGATCCTGCCGCTCGAGGACCGCGACTGTGCCCGCGTCGTCGAGCGCACGTTCAAGAAGCAGGGGATCAACGTCGCCACCGGGACCAAGATCGAGGCGGTCGAGGAGGGACGTGCGTCGGTGAAGCTCAAGCTGGGCGAGACCGAGGAGGAGGTCGACTACCTCTGCATCGCCGGAGGACGAGCGCCGGATACCGAGGCGCTGAATCTCGCCGAGGCCAAGATCGAGACCGAGGACGGCGGCCGGATCAAGGTCGACGACTTTCAGCGCACGTCGAACTCGAAGGTCTACGCAATCGGCGATCTGGTTCGAGGCCCGGCGCTCGCGCACAAGGCTTCAGAGGAGGGCGTCGTCGCAGTCGAGACCATCGCGGGCGCCGAGACCCACCCGGTCGATGTCGACCTGATCCCCGGGGCAACCTTCTGCCACCCGCAGGTCGCCTCGATCGGGTTGACCGAGGCCGAGGCAAAGGAGGCGGGCCACGAGGTCAAGATCGGCAAGTTCAAGCTCGGTGGCGTGGGTGCCTCGGCCGTATACGACGACCGCGACGGCATCGTGAAGCTGATTGCCGATCAGAAGTACGGCGAGATCATCGGCGCGCACATCGTCGGTAACCGGGCCTGCGACATGATCGCCGAGCTGGTCGCGGTGATGGCTCTGGAGGGCGGCTACCAGGAACTCGCCCGCATCGTCCACCCCCATCCCACGATCTCGGAGGCGATCCTTGAAGCTGCCCGGGCGGTGGACGGATGGGCGACGCACGCCTGAGCGTGTGATCCGCGGCCGGCCGTCGCAGCTGATGTGAGCCGTCCCGTCTTCTACTACGACCTCGGGTCTCCCTACGCCTACCTCGCCGCCGAGCGCGTGAACGCGGTCTTCAGTGAGGCCGGTGCCGGGGTTCCGGAGTGGCAGCCGGTGCTGCTCGGCGGGCTCTTTGCTCGGTTCGACCGAGGATCCTGGGCCTATACCGACGCCCGCGCGGAGGGCATGCGGGAGGTGGAACGTCGCACATCCGCGTACGGGCTGCCACCGATCGCTTGGCCCGAGCCCTGGCCCGGTGACGGCCTCTACGCGATGCGCGTCGCCACGTTCGCGAAGCAGATCGGGCGGACCGTCGCCTTCTCGCTCGCCGCGTTCCGCCAGGCGTTCGCCGCCGGACGCGACCTCTCCGTGCCCGACAACGTGATGATCGCCGCGGCGGCAGCGGAGATGCACCCGCGCGCGATCGAGGTCGCGACAAAGCGCGACACGGTCAAGCAGGCTCTGCGCGCCGCCACCGACCACGCCGGGGATCTCGGGGTCGTTGGGGTCCCAGCGGTGGTCGTGAGTGACCGTGTCTTCTGGGGCGATGATCGGCTCGAGGACGCCGCGGAGTTTGCCGCCCACCGCTAAGGGCTATCTTCGACTGCTGGTGGACATCGACGCTGTCGAAACTGAGGAGTGGCTCGAGGCGCTGGACGCGGTCGTCGAAAACGACGGACCGCGCCGAGGGCATGACATCGTCGAGCGCGTAGTCGAGCGTGCCCGGCTGCGCGGCGCTGCGATCGAGTACGTGGGCCCGACGCCTTACGTCAACACGATCCACGCCGACGATGAGCCCCCGCTCCCCGGCGATCCCGGGCTCGAGCGCCGCGTCCGCTCGCTCATCCGTTGGAACGCGATCGCGATGATCCTGCGCGCCAACAAGGAGTCGTCCGAGCTCGGCGGCCACATCGCGAGCTTCCAGTCGGCGGCGCTGCTCTACGAGATCGGCTTCAACCACTTCTGGCACGCGGCCTCGGCGGAGCATGGAGGCGACCTCGTCTACATACAGGGGCACTCCTCCCCGGGCATCTACGCCCGGGCGTTCCTGGAGGGCCGGATCAGCGAGGAGCAGCTCGAAGGGTTCCGCCAGGAGGTCTCGCGGGACGGCGTGAGCTCGTATCCGCACCCCTGGCTCATGCCGAAGTTCTGGCAATTCCCCACGGTTTCGATGGGCCTCGGGCCGATCATGGCGATCTACCAGGCTCGCTTCATGAAGTACCTGACCGACCGCGGCATCCACGACACGGCGGGGCGCAAGGTTTGGGCGTTCGTCGGCGACGGCGAGACCGACGAGCCCGAGTCGCTCGGCTCGATCGCGCTGGCGGGCCGCGAAAAGCTCGAGAACCTTGTCTTCGTCATCAACTGCAACCTTCAGCGTCTCGATGGTCCGGTATGGGGGAACGGCAAGATCATCCAGCACCTCGAGACGATCTTCCGCGGGGCCGGGTGGAACGTGATCAAGGTGATCTGGGGGGATCGCTGGGATCCGCTCCTGGCGGACGATCACAACGGCCTCTTGGTCAAGCGGATGGAGGAGGCACTGGACGGGCACTACCAGCTCTACAAAGCGCGCGACGGCGCCTACGTGCGCGAGCACTTCTTCGGGAAGTACCCAGAGCTCGCCGAACGCGTGGAGGACATGACCGACGAGGAGATCTGGGACCTAAACCGAGGCGGTCACGACGCCCGCAAGGTCTACGCCGCCTACGCGGCGGCCCAGAACGCAAAGCACCGTCCCACGGTGATCTTGGCCAAGACCATCAAGGGCTACGGAATGGGCGAGGCCGGAGAGGGCCAGAACATCACCCATCAGCAGAAGAAGATGAACGAGGAGGCGCTCAAGGTCTTTCGCGACCGCTTCGACCTCGACATCTCGGACGAGGAGGTCCGCGACGTCTCCTTCCACCGGCCGCCGGATGACTCCGAGGAGCTCACGTACATGCGCGAGCGGCGCGAGGCGCTCGGGGGGTATCTGCCGGCCCGTCGAGAGCGGGTCGACGAGCCGCTGCCGACCCCCGAGCTGGACGTCTTTCAAAGCCAGCTCGACGGCACCGGCGAACGTGAGATCTCGACCACGATGGCTTTCGTTCGTGTCCTCGCCGCGCTGCTCCGCGACAAGGAACTGGGCCCGCGGGTCGTGCCGATCGTGCCCGACGAGTCGCGTACGTTCGGCATGGAGGGCATGTTCCGCCAGCTCGGCATCTACTCGAGCGTGGGACAGCTGTATGAGCCCGAGGATGCCGGCTCGCTCATGTTCTATCGCGAGGACCGCAAGGGTCAGGTCCTACAGGAGGGCATTACAGAGGCGGGCTCGTTCTCCTCGTGGCTCGCCGCCGCGACCTCGTACTCGAACCACAACGTGCAGATGGTCCCCTTCTTCGCCTTCTACTCGATGTTCGGCTTCCAGCGAATCGGTGATCTGGCCTGGGCGGCGGGCGACTCGCGGGCCCGGGGTTTTCTGATCGGGGGAACCGCCGGACGCACCACCTTGAATGGCGAGGGGCTCCAGCACGAGGACGGACACAGCCACGTGCTCTCGCAGACGATCCCCAACTGCATCTCATACGACCCCGCCTACGCTTATGAGCTCGCCGTGATCGTTCACGACGGATTGCGGCGCATGATCGCCGAGCAGCAGGATGTCTTCTACTACCTGACGGTCATGAACGAGAACTACCGCCATCCTCCGATGCCCGAAGGCGCAGAGGAGGGCATCCTGCGCGGCATGCACAGGATCCGCGAGATCGACGACGCCAAGGTGCGACTGCTGGGCTCGGGCACGATTCTGCGTGAGGTCGAGGCGGCCGCGGACCTGCTCCGCCAGGACTTCGAGATCCCGGCCGAGGTCTGGAGCGTCACCAGCTTCACCGAGCTTCGCCGCGACGGCCTCGCGAAGGATCGACTGGCCCGTCTGCACCCTGAGGAGAAGCCCAAGCGACCGTACGTCACCAAGTGCCTGGGGAAGAGCGACGCACCGGTGGTCGCGGCAACCGATTACATGAAGGCGCTCCCCGACGGCATCCGCGAATGGGTCCCGGGGCACTACGAGGTCCTGGGCACCGACGGCTTCGGCCGAAGCGATTTCCGCAAGCACCTTCGCCGCTTCTTCGAGGTCGACCGCCATCACGTTGCGGTCGCGGCCCTCTCCGCTCTGGCCCAGGACGGATCGATCGAGTCCTCGGTCGTCTCGGACGCGATCGAGCGCTACGACGTCGACCCCGATGCACCGGATCCAGCGGTTTCCTGATGGCTGACGCGAAGGAAGTCAAGGTCCCCGACATCGGCGACTTCGAGGACGTCCCGGTGATCGAGGTCCTCGTATCCGAGGGCGACGAGGTGAGCGAGAACGATCCTCTCGTAACGCTCGAGTCAGACAAGGCGACGATGGACGTGCCCGCCCCCTTCGCGGGCAAGGTCGCCGAGCTCAAGGTCTCGGTCGACGACAAGGTCTCCGAGGGCACCGTGGTCCTGACCATCGAGGCAGGCGACGGAGATGACGAGGAGGAGGGCGAAGGCGAGGAGGAGAAGCCCAGCGGGGACGGGGACGAGGAACCGGACGAGGACGGGGACGAAGAGGAGGGGGACGGCGAGCCGGCGGACAGCGACGGTGACGCCGAGGAGGAGGACGCCGACGAGAAGGGCTCCGGCGAGGACGAGGGGGACGAGGACGAGGATCAGGACGAGGACGAGCAGGAGGACGAGGACGCCGAGGACAAGGACGAGGACGAGCAGGAGGACGAGGACCAGGGCGAGGACGCCGAGCCCGAGGACGGGGATGAGGGGGCTGAAGCACAGCCCTCCGATGCAGAGGCCTCCGGTGACTCCGGCGCCGCGATCTACGCGAGCCCCTCGGTGCGGCGCCTTGCACGCGAGCTCGACGTCGATCTCGAAGGAGTCCAGGGAACCGGGCGCAAGAACCGCATCACAAAGGACGACGTAAAGAAGGCGAAGGAGGCCCCCGCAGACGAGGGGGCGGGCAAGGCGGGCGGCGGCATCCCCGGGCTGGAGCTGGCGCCGTGGCCGGACATCGACTTCGAGCAGTACGGCGAGGTCGAGCGCGTGCAGCTTTCACGGATCAAGCGCATCAGCGGCCCTGCGCTCTCCCGCAACTGGGTGATGATCCCCCACGTCACCCACGACGACGAGGCGGACATCACCGACCTCGAGGCGTTCCGCAAGCAGATCAACTCCGAGCAGGACGTGAAGGTGACGATGGTCGCCCTCCTGATCAAGGCCTGCGTGGGCTCGCTGCGCCAGTTCCCCGAGTTCAATTCATCGCTCGACGGCGATGAGCTCGTGATCAAGCGCTACCACCACATCGGCTTCGCCGCCGACACCCCGCAGGGGCTGCTCGTGCCGGTCGTCCGCGATGCCGACCGCAAGGGCCTGCTCGAGATTGCGAGCGAGCTGCGCGAGCTCTCGGGTAAGGCACGTGAGGGAAAGATCACGGCCGAGGAGATGCGCGGCGGGACGTTCACGATCTCGTCGCTCGGCGGCATCGGCGGCACCGGCTTCACGCCGATCGTCAACGCCCCTGAGGTGGCCATCCTCGGCGTCACGCGCTCGAAGACGCAGCCGGTGTGGAACGGCTCCGAGTTCGTGCCGCGGCTGATGCTGCCCCTGTCCCTCTCCTACGACCACCGCGTCATCGACGGCGCCGCAGCGGCGCGCTTCGTCGCCCACCTCGCCAGCGAGCTCGCGGATCTCCGACGGGTTCTCCTCTGATGCAGGTCAAGGTCCCGGACATCGGCGACTTCGACGAAGTCCCGGTGATCGAGATCCACGTGTCGGCGGGAGACGAGGTCGAGGAGGAAGCGCCTCTCATCACGCTCGAGTCGGACAAGGCGACGATGGACGTCCCCTCACCGGCCGCGGGCACCGTGAAGGAGATGCTGGTTGAGCTGAACGACAAGGTCTCCGAGGGGGACGCGATCCTCGAGCTCGAGGAGTCGGACGGCGACTCGGGTGAGAGCGAGGGTGAGGGGAAGCCCGAGGAAGAGGACGCCGACGAGAAGGACTCCGGGGAAGACGCCGACACAAAGGACGACGCAGACGGCGCGGAGGACGAGGATGAGGGAGAGGACGAGCGCTCCGACGAGGAGGAGGAGGAGGAGGACCAGAAGGCGGACACCGAATCGTCCAAGGACGAGCCGAAGCAGGAGCTGCCCGATGCCGATAAGCGGGCGCAGGTCCTCGTGGTCGGCTCGGGGCCCGGCGGGTACACGGCCGCCTTCCGGGCCGCCGATCTTGGCCTCGACGTGGTCCTGGTCGAGCGTTACGAGTCACTGGGCGGGGTCTGCCTCAACGTGGGCTGCATTCCCTCGAAGGCGCTGTTGCACACGGCTCGGATCGTGGCCGAGACCGAGGAGGCAGCCGATTACGGTCTGCGATTTGGCGAGCCCGAGCTCGATCTCGACCGGCTGCGCGAGTGGAAGGGGGAGGTCGTAGGCAAGCTCACGGGGGGCCTCGGCGGGCTGGCCAAGAAACGCAAGGTCGAGGTCGTGACCGGAGCGGCGAAGTTCACCTCTGATCACACGGTTGACGTCGACGGCACCTCGATCGCGTTCGAGAACTGCATCCTCGCCGTTGGCTCCCGCGCGGCCATGCTCCCTGACCTCCCCGACGACGAACGCATCGTCCACTCGACTGGAGCGCTCGAGCTCCCCGATGTGCCCGAACGGCTGCTCGTGGTCGGCGGCGGCATCATCGGCCTCGAGTTGGCCACGGTCTACGAGGCCCTGGGCAGCGCCGTCACGGTCGTCGAGATGACCGACCAGCTCATCCCGGGCTGCGATCCGGACCTCGTAAAGCCACTGCACAAACGAATCGCGGAACGCTACGACGCGATCCTCCTCTCCACCAAGGTCGCCTCGGTCACGGAGACGGAGAGGGGAATCGAGGTTGCCTTCGAGGGCGAGGACGCGCCGGAGGCCCAGATCTTCGACCGCGTCTTGATCGCGATCGGCCGCCAGGCCAACGGCGACCTGCTCGAGGTCGGCGAGGCGGGGGTCGAGGTCGCTGAGAACGGGGTGATCGAGGTCGACGAGCAGCGGCGCACGAACGTCGGCCATATCTACGCGATCGGCGACGTGACCGGTCCTCCGATGCTCGCCCACAAGGCGACGCACGAGGGCAGGGTCGCCGCGGAGGTGATCGCCGGCGAGAACGTCGCCTTTGACCCGCGAGCGATCCCGTCCGTTGCCTACACGGATCCGGAGGTCGCATGGACCGGGCTCACCGAGGTAGAGGCGGTCGACTCCGACACGGCGTACGAGAAGGCCGCGGTCCCGTGGCAGGCCTCAGGCCGAGCCCTGGCGCTGGGCCGCGCCGAGGGGCTCACGAAGCTCCTGGTCGACCCCGAGACGCGGAGGGTGCTCGGGGCCGGGATCGTGGGCCCCAACGCCGGCGAGCTCATTGCCGAGGTGACCCTGGCGGTCGAGATGGGCGCCGACGCCGAGGACATCGGACTCACGATTCATGCCCACCCCACGCTCTCGGAGACCGTGGCGTTCGCCGCCGAGATGGCAGAGGGCACAGTGACCGACCTCTACGCGCCAAAGCGAAAGCGCTGAGAGATGGCCTCCGAGTCGGCGCGTGGGAGCGTCGAGAGCGTCGAGCCGAGCGCGCTCGAGCAGGCGCATGCCCGGCGCGTGGCGGAATCGAGGGCCACCATTCCCCATGTTCACTACGAGGTGGTGGCAGAGGTGGCCCGGGAGGTGGCGACGGAGGCGCTCGTGCGTGCGGCGGGGCTCGCCCTGCGTGAGGTGCCGCGGGTCAACGGCTTCTATCGCGACGGGCGCTTCGAGCTCTACTCCCGCGTCAACGTCCAGGTCGGCATCCCAGTGGGTCACGCACTCGTCTACCCGACGATCTTCGACGCCGACTCAAAGGGGGCGGATGAGATCGGCACCGAGATCGCGACGCTCGCCGAGAGGGCACGCCAGGGGAAGATCACCCGACCCGAGCTCGCTGCGGGGACCTTCACGATCGTTGACCTGGGGCCAGTTGGAATCACGCGCGGTGACGCCGTGATCCAGCGGGGACAGGCAGCGATCCTGACGGCGGGGGCCGTGCAAGCCACTGGGACGATGGCGCTCTCGCTGGCGTGCGACAACCGCATGCTTCAGGGCGCGGACGCCGCGAGCTTCCTCCTCATGTTCAGAGAGCTGCTCGTGGACGTCTGAGGTGGGAGGAGCCGGTATCCCCTCCAACCTGCCGTTCGTCGATGAACACTCGGTCGACGTATCCGCCCCGCCGCAGCGCACCTGGAACGCCCTCGTACGAACCTCCGAGCGCACCTTCGGCGGCAGTGCCAGGAGCGCCTTCGCGCGCCTGCTCGGCTGCGAGTCGTGGGAGCGTGCCGGCGAGCCGGCGGCAGAGGGGTCGACGGTCGTCGGCTTTCGCGTGGCGCGCTCGGAGCCTCCGAACGTGCTCACGCTGGAGGGACGTCATCGCTTCTCGCGATACCGCCTCGCCTTTGAGATCGTGCCCTTCGGGGGCGGCTCTCGCCTCAAAGCGATCACGCACGCTGTCTTCCCGGGGCTTGCTGGCCAGGCGTACAGGACCCTCGTGATCGGCACCAAAGGGCACGTCGTGGCGACGACGAGCATCCTGCGCGCGGTCAAGCGCCGCGCCGAGCACGGCTGATCTGCCGCCCGCTGGTTGAAATGTCGGCTGCCGGGAATACAATCGCTGTGGCGATTCGCATCAACCCGCGGATCCGGAAATAGGGAACCGGGGCGGAACCCCTGGATCCCATCGCCATAGGCGTCGTGGAGGAGATCCCAAAGCGGCGGAAGCGGCCGGCCCCGAGGAGATCCCAGAGGGGAGGCCAGACACGAAGGGCGGAGAGATGAAGCTGAGCGACAGCGCTGTCGCAAGCGATCGTGCGCGTGATCGCGCGGATCTCGGGCTGCGCGAGCTGGCCGAGCGGCACGCCGAGCCCAACGGCAAGCGGGGTGCGGAAGAGCACCTGACCCGGGGCGACCGGGCCAACCTGCTGCGGTTCATGTCGATGATGCGGGCCGCCGAGGAGCGCGGCATCACGCTCTACCGCCAGGGCAAGGTTCCAGGATCGTTCTACGACGGCTGCGGCCAGGAGGCGATCTCCGTCGGCGCCGCCTACACGCTGGCCCCCGAGGACCGCATGTGCATCCTGCACCGCGACCTCGGAGCGCATTTCATCCGCGGTGTCACCCCGGACCGCTACCTCGCCAACTACATGGGCCGCAGCGGCGGCCTCACCGGCGGCAAGGACGGGAATATGCACTTCGGCGACCCGGCCCTCGGCTGCGTCGGGATGGTCTCGATGCTGCCGGACATGGCTCTCGTGGCCACGGGCATGGCCATGGCCATGAAGCTGCGGCGGGAGCCGCGAGTGGCGATGACGTTCTTCGGCGAAGGCTCGACCGCGAACGGGCAGTGGCACGAAGCGATGAACCTGGCGGCAGTGCAGAAGGTCCCGGTCGTTTTCATGCTGGAGAACAACGGGTTCGCCTACTCGACGCCAAACGAGCTCGAGTTCGCGGTCGACCCAATCGAGCGCGCGAGTACTTACGGGTTTCCGGGTGAGAGCGTCGATGGCAACGACGTCGAGGCCGTATTCGAAGCGGCCCGCGTTGCGGTCGAGCGCGCCCGAGCCGGTGAGGGGCCGACCCTGATCGAGTGCCGCACGATGCGAATGCACGGCCACGGCGCCCACGACGACATGAGCTACGTACCCCCCGAGATGTTCGAGGAATGGGCCCGCCGCGACCCCATCGAGCGCTACCGCTCCAAGCTCACCTCCGAGCACGGCTTCGACGCCGGCGAGATCGAGGGCATCGAGTCGGAGGTGCGCTCATACGTCGACGAATGCGCCAAGCAGGCGCTTAACTCGCCCATGCCGGACCCGGAGGTCGCCGAGACCGGGGTCTTCGCCGAGGCCTGGGAGCCCCTGGGCGATGGCAAGGCGCCGTGGTCGGCCCACAGCGACCGCTCGAGGAGCGACACATGAGCCCTGCCGCGATCGAAACCCCTGAGAAGACCGGCGAGCTCAGCTACCTCGAGGCGATCTCCGCTGCGCTGCGCGAGGAGATGCGCCGGGACGAGACGGTCATCTGCTTCGGCGAGGACATCGGAGCGTTCGGCGGCGCCTTCAAGATCACGGACGGGTTCTTCGAGGAGTTCGGCGCCGACAGGGTGATCGACGCCCCGCTGGCGGAGAACGCGATCATCGGTGCCGCCGTTGGCGCCGCCGTCGAAGGGCTGCGACCGGTCTGCGAGATGCAGTTCTCCGACTTCATCGCGTGTGGCTTCGACCAGCTGGTGAACGTGGCGGCGAAGCTCCACTACCGGCAGGGCGTCGCAGTGCCGATGGTCATCCGGCTCCCCTCGGGCGGCGGGTTTTCCGGCGGTCCGTTCCACTCGCAGAACCCGGAGGCCTGGTTCCTGCAGGCCCCGGGTCTCAAGGTGGTGGCCCCGGCGTTCGCGGACGACGCCAAGGGCCTGCTCGTGAGCGCGATTCGCGACCCGAACCCGGTCTGCTACCTCGAGCACAAGGGCCTCTACCGTCACATCAAGGGCGAGGTTCCCGACGGCGACCACACAGTCGAGATCGGCAAGGCCAGGGTCGTGCGCGAGGGCGAGGAGATGACCGTCGTCGCCTACGGCTCAAGCGTCCACCTCGCACTCGACGCGGCCGCGGAGCTCGACGAGGACATCGAGGTCCTTGATCTTCGCTCGCTCTGCCCCCTCGACTCCGAGGCGGTCCTCGCGAGCGCCCGCAAGACCGGCAAGGTCCTCGTCGCGCACGAGGCGACGCGTTCGTGCGGCGTCGGCGCCGAGGTCGCGGCCATCGTCACCGAGCAGGCCTTCGAGGACCTCGACGCTCCTGTGCGGCGGCTGACCGCCCCCGACGTCCCGATTCCGTTCAGCCCGCCGCTGGAGCAGGCAGTCCTGCCGCAGCTCGACGACATGAAGGAGGCGTGCCGTGAGCTCCTCGCGTACTGAGGCCGCGGTAGAGGTGTTGATGCCGCAGATGGGCGTCTCCGTGGCCGAGGGGACGCTCGTCGAGTGGCGCAAACAGCCGGGGGACGAGGTCGACGCCGACGAGACGCTGGCGGACGTGACGACCGACAAGGTGGATGTCGAGATCCCGTCGCCCGCCTCAGGTGTCGTCTCCAAGCTGTTGATTGAGCCGGGAGAGACCGTTTCTGTTGGCACCCCTATTGCTGAGATTTCCCAGGGGTCGGCTGATGAGGTAACGGCCGCGGGTCCTGTCGCTGGGGAGGGGGTGTCCTCGGACTTCCGACCCGATAGTTCGGCTTCCGAGGACACCCCCATCCCAGCACCGCCCGCGGAAGGTGCGTCGGCGGCTGACGGTTCGGGTGCGGATCGGTCGCGGTTCTACTCGCCTGTCGTGCGGCGCGTTGCAGATGAGCATGGCATCGATTTGGAGCAGGTGGCTGGCACCGGGATCGGTGGGCGCGTGCGGAAGAAGGATGTGCTCGCGCACGTCGAGAACGGCGATGCCGCTACTGAGAAGTCCGAGTCGCGCCCGCTTCACATCGAGTCGCCGTATCAGCCTGATGAAGCCGGTGCCGCCGATGGCGATGGTGCGGGCGAGCGCCGTGAGGCGATGACCGCGATGCGTCAAGCGATCGCGAAGCACATGGTCGCAAGCCGGCAGACGGCGGCGCACTGCACCACGATCGTCGAGGTCGACTTCTCGCGTGTGGCCGCCCGCCGCGCGGAGCTGAAACCGGCGATGACGGGTCGTGGCGTGCCCCTCACGTATCTGGCGTTCGTCGCCAGGGCGACGGTGGAGGCGCTTGAGGACTTCCCGGTGCTGAACGGCTCCGTCGACGGCGACGAGCTGGTGTTGCACGACGACGTCAACCTGGGGATCGCCGTGGCTCTCGATGAGGGACTGATCGTGCCCGTGATCCCGAAGGCTCAACGACTCAGCCTCGAAGGCATGGCGGCGGCGATCGCGGATGTGGCCACACGCGCTCGCGAGCGCAAGCTCGAGCCCGACGAGGTGCATGGCGGCACCTTCACGATCACGAACCCCGGCCAGTTCGGAGCGGTGCTCGCGACGCCGATCATCAACCAGCCACAGGTCGCGATCCTCGATCTCGAGGCGATCGTGAAGCGACCGGTGGTGATTGAGGGACCCGAGGGCGATTCGATCGCGATCCGGCCGATGACCTACCTGCCGATGTCCTGGGATCACCGGGCGCTCGACGGCGCCGTGGCGGCCCGGTTCCTGGCCAAGGTGAAGGACCGCCTCGAGGGCTGGGAGAGCGACTGATGGCCGTCGCGGTCAAGCCCAGCCGTAACGGGAGCGTGCCGACGGCGGTGCCGCCCGTCCGCTTCGAGCACGAGGAGCTGGCCGTGCGAGAGGGTGCTCGCAGCGGCGCGCATCTGGCGATCGCCGTGCACTCCACAGCGCTTGGCCCCGCGCTCGGCGGGGTGCGTGTCTGGTGCTATCCCACACCCCAGGACGGCGAGCGCGATGCGCTCCGGCTGGCAAAAGGTATGACGCTCAAGGCCGCGGCGGCGGGGCTCGATCTCGGTGGCGGCAAGGGAGTGGTCTGCGAGCCGCCCGAAGGCTTCGAGAGCATCGAGCATCGCAAGGCCGCCCTGCTCGACTTCGGCGACCTCGTCGAGTCGCTCGACGGCCGCTACATCACCGCCGAGGACGTCGGCGTCTCGCCCGGTGACATCGAGGTGGTAGCCGAGCGCACGAGCCACATCACGGGCCTCCCACCGGATCGCGGCGGTTCCGGCGATCCAAGCCCGATCACGGCCGTCGGCGTCGAGGGCGCCATACGTGCCTGCGTTCGCGAGCGGTTCGGGCGCGATGAGCTGGCCGGCACGACGGTCACGATCGTCGGCCTCGGTCATGTCGGCCTTCCCCTCGCAGAGGGGCTCAAGGCAAGCGACTGTGAGCTGATCGTCTCGGACGTGGTGGCCTCCAAGCGGGAGATCGCCCAGCGCTTGGGCGCTCTGTGGGCCGAGCCCCGCGACGCGATGGCCGCGCGGTGCGACGTCCTCGCCCCATGCGCCCTCGGCGGCGCCATCGACGCTCACACCGCTGCGGAGCTGCGCTGCGAGATCATCTGCGGCGCCGCCAACAACCAGCTCGCTGACGACGCTCTCGCGAGCGAGCTCGCCGGAAGGGACATCCTCTACGCGCCCGACTTCATCGCCAACGCGGGCGGCATCATCAACGTCTTCCGCGAAATCCGGGGCTATGGCGCCGGCCGGGCGCTGGAGCTGGCGCTCGGGATCGAGGACACGATGACGACGGTGATCGCCACTGCGCGTGAGCGCGGCGAGACGCCGCTCGAAGCCGCCCGCGCCATCGCGCACGGACGCCTGCGCGTCGCGGCCTAAGCCCGAGCGTGAAGCCGGACCGTGACCTCTACGATCCCGGGACGGGACCATTCGAGCTCGACACCCTCGCCGCCGAGCGCGCCTTCGACGAGGCGAAGCTCGCCAATCGCCCCAAGGAGCTTGCGCGACCGTGACTGAGCTGTGGGTGGTTCGCAGCGGACAGGTCCCCTACGGTCCGGCGCGCGAGGCGCAGGCCGCGCTCGAGGCCGCGCGCCATGCGCAGGAGATCCCCGACGTGCTGCTCCTGCTCGAGCATCCGCCCGTCTACACGAAGGGGCGCCGGACCACCGCCGGCGAGCTCCCGATGGGCGAGGACTGGTACCGGATGCAGGGCATCGAGGTGACCGAGACCGATCGTGGCGGCCGCGTGACCTACCACGGCCCCGGCCAGCTGGTCGGCTATCCCATCGTCTCTTTGAAGCCTTACGGCGACGACGTCCACGAATACGTCCGCCGCATGGAGCGGGTGATGATCGCGGCGCTCGGCGACCGGGGGGTTGAAGCGGGTCTGATCGAGGGTCTCACCGGAGTCTGGACGACCGGTCCGCGACCCGACGACTTCGCCGCGATCGCGGCCGGCGCCGAGCCCGCCCGCAAGATCGGCTCGATCGGCATCCACATAAGGCGCGCCATCACCACTCACGGATTCGCCATCAACGTCGCCAACGATCTGCAGCCGTTCGAATGGATCGTGCCCTGCGGGATCGAGGCATGCCGCATGACCTCGCTCACCCGCGAGCTGGGCACAGAGCAGGATCTGCATGGGTTCGCGACGACGATCCGCGACCGCTTCGGTGAGGTCTATGGGCGCGAGGCAGTCGAACTCACCCCGGGCGACCTCGCGGCGCGAGTCGACGGCGTCGATGCGCTTCTGGCGGAGGCCCCCCTCCAGGTACGGTAGAGACGATGCCCGAGACGACCGAGCGCATTCACGTCACCCGCTCCCGGGCCAACCCGGGCGGGGCGCAGATCGCCGAGGGACGACCCTTTCGCGAGCGCAAGCCACCGTGGCTCAAGGTGCCGGCCCCGGGCGGGCCGACCTATCGCAAGCTCAAGTCGACGATCGAGGCCGACAACCTCCACACGGTGTGCGAGGAGGCGAACTGCCCAAACGTGGGCGAGTGCTGGGAGCGAGGTACCGCGACCTTCATGATCCTGGGCGACGTCTGCACGCGCCGCTGCGGCTTTTGCAACGTGCAGACCGGCAAGCCCACCTGGAACGACCCGCTCGAGCCGATGCGCGTCGCCAACCAGGTCAAGCGCATGGGCCTCCGCCACGCCGTCGTCACCTCGGTCGATCGCGACGATCTTCCCGACTACGGCGCGAGTGCCTTCGTGGGCGTGATCCGGTCGATCCGGATGCAGGCGCCCGGTTGCAAGGTCGAGGTGCTGACACCGGACTTCCGTGGCCAGGAGATGCCGCTCGCGCGCGTCATCGCCGAGCGGCCCGACGTCTTCAACCACAACGTCGAGACCGTGCCCCGGCTCTACCCGAAGGCGCGCCGCGGCTCCGACTTCATGCGCTCCGCCCGTGTACTGCGGCTGGCCAAGGAGATGGCGGGCGACGAGGTGGTGACGAAGTCGGGCCTCATGGTCGGCCTCGGCGAGGAGTTCGACGAGATGGTCGAGACCTTCGAGATCCTGCGCGAGCACGAGGTCGAGGTGCTGACCGTGGGGCAGTACCTGCGCCCGACCGAGAATCACCTACCGGTGGTCCGCTACTGGCACCCTGACGAGTTCGAGGCATTGCGCGAGGCGGCCGTGGCGATGGGCTTTGCCTCGGTTGCCTCAGGCCCGCTCGTGCGTTCGTCCTACCACGCGGACGAGTCGGCGCGCGAGGCGGCGGAGAGCCGCGCCGCCGCTGCGTAGCCCCGGGCTGCGTCGTGCACAGGGTCTAGGATCGTCTCGCGCTGACCGTCGGGGGGTTGAGTTGAGCGTGCGCCCGGCCGATGAGAGGATGAAATCGATGAAGGAGGATGAAGTGACTGGCATGGCTTCATGGCGCAGCCGGCCTGCAGCGATCGTCGCGGCCGCATCGATCGCGATAGCGGGAGTCGCCTGGTCGGGATGCGGCGGCGAGGACGAGGCGGACGAGGCTCAGGAGCAGCTCGAGGACGCCCTCAACGATGTTGACCTCAGTGAGGAGGACCTCCAGGAGCTGAGCGACGACGCGCAGGAGCAGCTCGAGAACGCTCAGGACCTGAGCGAGGAAGAGCTCGAGCAGCTACAAGAGGAGGCGCAGGAAGCCCAAGAGCAGCTCGAGGACCTCGACATCGGGAACAACTAGGGAGGTCGAGATGAGCGACGGCTTTGAGATCCGCAGTCGAGTGGCGGCGATCGCCGCGGCTGCTGTCCTCGCGGCGAGCGGCGCCGCCTGGAGCGGCTGCGGCTCCGATGACGCCGAACAAGCTGCCGAGGATGCCAGTCAAGAGGCCGAGGAAGCCACCGACGACGCTCAAGACCAGGTGGAGGACGCGGCGGACGACAACCCGGGCTATTAGCCGACCACGGGGAGGCGGCCGGGACGTGCGCGCGGGGCGCGTCGCGCGAGCGCTGGTGAACTCCCCGTGAGCCCGGAGGCTCGCGGTGCCCTCCTCGGCGCCGGTATCGCCTTCTGCATCCTCTTCGGCGGCGCCTCGCTCGTCGCCATCTTCGAGGCCGTCACGCCCTTCGGCGTGTTCCTGGGGATCGTCTCGTTCGTGATCATCGCGATGATCGGCATCGGGCTGATCGGCGCGATGCGCAACCCGCCCGGGCGCTAGCCGCCTACCGTCGCCGCGCGCTCAGCTGGCGGGAACGAGCAGCGAGAGCTCTCTGCCGTCGAGCGTCCCACGGATGCGCAGGTCCGTCGTCGGCGATCGGAAGCCGAACCACACGCCCTTTATGTGCAGGGTGCCGTCCTCGGTGCCGGGGCCGTCGACGTCGACGTGCGCGTTGATCACCTCGCTTGCGTTCGGGTACTTGACCGAGCCGCTCACCCTGACGTCTTCGGCGAAGCGAGCGTTGCGGAGGTCGGCGAGCGTCGCCGATGCCGAGAAGGAGGGTGTGAAGGTCCCGCCGCGCAGGGCCTTGGCCTTCGTCGGCCGGTCCTGGAGGAATGCGCGTCTGATCGAGTCGGTCACCGTCGCGGCGGTCACGGTCGCGACGCGACGGTCGAGCACGGTCGACTCGTCGATCCCGGCATTCTTGATCGTCGCGGGCCGCGCATCGGCCGCGGTTCGGGCGAAGCGCCCCACGGCGGGGAAAGAGACCGCATCCTCGTCCGCAGCACAGCTCTGATCGCCCGGCGCGAGGTCTTGGATGAAGCTCTGGATCAGCGTGGCGGAGCACTCGAAGCGCGCGCTGATGCCCGAGAAGTGGCCCGCGTTGGCGATCTCGATGTGCTCGCTGCCGTCCCACTCGTCTGCCAGCACCTGGGCCTCTGCCGTCGGCGTGTCGAGATCCAGGTCGCCGCTCAGGATCATGGCCGGAACGCCAGGCGGGAACTCCGCGCCGGTTGGGACCGGTGGCGCGACCTCGCCCTCGGGCGCCGGCCAGGCAACGCAGGGATCAGGGCCGAAGACGCCGTCGGGGAAGGGCGCCAGCCAGCCCTCGACCGAGTAAGGGGCGAAGCTGTCAGCGGGCAGGGCGTCGCGGGCATCCGCGAACTGCTCCCTGCGGATCGCGCTTGGCGCCTGCTTGTCCCAGGGAAACGGAAGGTCAGTGCAGGTGCGCGCGGCGGTGAGGCCCGCCGAGAATTCCCGGGGACGACCTTCCTCCGCGAAGAACGGACCCTCGTGCTCCGCGGCGAGCCGCAGCAACGGCGTCTCGTCGCCCGCCATGAGCGCGTCCGCGGCCGCGCCGAGCTCGCTCAGCGCGATGTTGCCGCCGGCATCCGTCCAGAGGAGGAACCACATGAGAAAGCTCTCGTCGACGACCACGTCGCGCGGGTCACCGTGGGCATCGAAGCCGACGCCCTCGACGGGATCGTCGCGGAGGCGCTCCGCCAGCCAGGCGAGGCTGTCGAGCGCGTCGCGCTCGAGGGAGCAGCTTGCGGAGCGCTCGCAGATGAGCTGCGCCGCACGGTCGTGCGCCGCGACGCCTTCCGGGAAGAAGGGGTCGTAACCCGGAAAGCTCACCGGGCCGTCGAGGACCGCGCTTCGCACCCTGCCTGGAAATCGGGTGACGTAGGCCTGAATGTCCATGGCGGCGTACGAACCCCCGTAGAGGTTGAGCTTCTTGATGTGGAGCGCCTTGCGGATCGCCTCGAGGTCGAGGGCCACGTCGCCGCTGCCGTACAGCTGTGCGCCGTGGCCCAGGGAGCGGCCACAGGCCTTATACGCCTGGTAGGGCCGGTCGGTGCCGGCTTGCAGCTTCCGGCAGTTGACCGCGGCCGATCGGCCCACCCCACGCTGATCGACGACGAGGTAGGCGCGGTCCTCTAGGGCGGGCCCCAGGAGCACGTCGCCGACGAAGTCGGAGAAGAACGGGTCCTGCGTCGCCGAGAATCCCGGCCCCCCGCCAGATGTCGCAACCGCCTGGTTCGTGGGCCCACCGTCGCGGGGACGGTAGTACTCGAAGAAGATCGGGATGGTGCCGGCGGAGGGATCGGAGCGGTCGAAGGGCACGCGGAGCGTCCCGCAGCGTCCGCCGGGCGCCTCGCGGCACTGGAAGAGCTCGAGCCTCTGCCCCCCTCCACGCTTGGCGCCGGTGGCCTTCGCAGACTCGGTCGCGCTCGCGGTCGTTTCCGACTTGAGGGTGAACGGTTCGCGGGGGTCGACCGGCGACTGTTCAACCGCCTGAGCGATGCCCGTCTGCAGCGCAAGGGCGCAGGCGATGCCGGCCGGCAGAAACCATCCGCGCCAACACGAACGACTGACTACTGCGCTGATAGGCACCTCCCAGAACCGACAGCTCGACCCCCCAACGGAGCCCGTCGAGCCTAGTGCCGCCACGCGGAGAACGCAAGTACCAACCGCACCCGCGGGACTCAATGGAGCCAGCGGGACTCGAACCCGCGACCTCCGGATGCAAACGCGAACGCTCTCCCAACTGAGCTATGGCCCCAGCGCCTCGATTGTAGGTCGCGCACTCCATTTCGACCAAGAGGCAAGACGACGTTCACCGGCGCTTGACGTTCAGGGGCCCGTGGATCGGGAACCCTTGTGAGAGGATGCGGCGCTGGGCCGCGAGGCAATCGGAGGAGACGGATGGCTGAGACGCAAACGGCGGAGGCGGTGGGGGAGCGCGAGCATCCCGACAAGTCCGCCGAGGCAACGGAGGACGCCAAGGGCAAGAGCAAGGACGGCAAGGGCCGCGCCGAAGTCTCGAACCTCGACATCGTCCGGCACTACTTCGACAAGGCCGCCAACCACCTCGGCATCCCCGAGGACATCCAGACCGTCTTCTGGACGCCCTACCGGGAGGTCACGGTCCAGATCCCGGTGAAGCTCTCCGACGGCAAGACACACGTCTTCTCCGGCTACCGCATCCAGCACAACGGCGCCCGTGGCCCCTACAAGGGCGGCGTCCGCTTCCACCCCGAGGTCGACGTCGACGAGATCCGTGCCCTCGCCTCGCTCATGACCTGGAAGACGGCGGTGGCCGGCGTCCCGTTCGGCGGCGCCAAGGGCGGCATCAACTGCCCCGCCGGCGACCTGAGCCAGGCCGAGCTGCAGAAGATCACACGCTCGTTCATGGACAAGATCGAGAAGGTGCTCGGGCCCACCCGCGACATCCCCGCACCGGACGTCAATACGAACGCGCAGACGATGGCTTGGATGATGGACGAGTACGGAAAGCTTCACGGCCACACCCCTGCCATCTGCACCGGCAAGCCGATCGCGCTCGAGGGCTCCTACGGTCGCGAGGCCGCCACCGGGCGTGGCTGCGTCTACATGTTTCGCGAAGCCGCCCCGCACCTCGGGCTCTCCCCCGCCGATACGACCTTCGTCGTTCAGGGCTATGGCAACGTCGGCTCCTGGGCGGCGCGCATCATGCAGCAGCTCGGATCGAAGATGATCGCCGTCTCCGATGCCAACGGAGCGATCCGCTCCGACGATGGGATCGACGCCAACGCCCTGTACGACCACATCTCCGGACGGTGGCCTGATCTCCGACTTCGAGGGCGTCGAGGAGATGGATCCCGACGATCTGATCGAGGTCCCCTGCGACGTCTTCCTCCCGGCCGCGCTCGGCGGCATGATCCACGAGGGCAACGCCGATCGCATGCAGTGCAAGGTCATGGTGGAGGGCGCGAACAGCCCCACCACGCCCGCGGCCGACGAGATCCTGCGCGAGAAGGACGTCTACGTCATCCCCGACGTGATGGCGAACGCCGGCGGCGTCGTCGTGTCCTACTTCGAGTGGGTGCAGAACCTCCAGCACTTCCGCTGGGACGAGCGGGAGGTAAACGACAAGCTCGGGACGATCATGCGGCGCGCCTACCGCGAGGTGTCAGCGCGAGCGAAGGAGGAGAAGCTCGACCTGCGAGCGTCGGCCTACCTCGTGGGGATCGAGCGGGTCGTCGAGGCGGCGCAGACCCGCGGCTACGTCGACGTGGAGACCCGGCGCAGCTAGGACGGAATCAGAAGTCGAAGTCCTTCGGCTCGCCCTGCTCGAACCAGAGCTCGTCGTCCTCAGGCTGATCGCGCAGGAACTCCGGCGTTTCCTCCAAGACGTCCTCGCTCTCCGCGTCGGTCTCGCCACTCTCCTCGAGCGGCTCCTCACCGGTCTCCGGCGGCAGGAGCTCGTCCTCGTCGGTGGCCGGGGCCAAAGGCTCCTCGTCGGTGACGGGCGGCGGTGCCTCCTCATCTGTGTCCGGCGCCAGGGGCTGCTCGTCCGTGGCGGGCGGCCCAGGTGCGGCCGGGCGTGCCTCGTCCAAGTCCACGCCTGCCTCGTCCGCGAGCAGCTCCTCCATCGGGTGCTCCTCGGTTTCGAGCAGCTCGATCGGATGCTCCTCGGAGATGGGCTGCGCCGGCTCAGCGGGCAGCTCTGCCTCCGGCTCGCTCGGCGGCGGTGCCTCGGGCTCGGCTGACGGCTCGGCCTCACCCGCCTCGCTCGCCTGGTCGTAGAAGCCTCCGCCGTCGGGAGCCGGCGAGTCCTCGGCGACCGGATCGACGGGCGCCTGCTCGACCGCCTCGGGCTCGAGAGACGGTTGCTCGGACGCCTCGAAGGTGGTCTCGGCGGGAGACGCTGGAGCCATCGGCTCTTCGGTCGCCGGTTGCGCGGACTGTTCTACCGGCGCTGGAGCCGTGGGCTCCTCAGTCGCCGGCGGGGAGGGATCCAAGAGCGCCGTCGCATCCTCGGAGCGGTCCTCGCCGGCCGACGCCTGGGCGCCCGCATCCGTCGCATCTCCGACAATAGGCTGGTCCTGAGACTCGGGAAAGTCAGGCTCACCGGGCCGCGTCGGCGGCCCGAAAGCCTCGTCTTCGAGTTGCTTTACCTCGGAGTCATCCGCGCCATGCTGGCGCTTTAAGTCGAGGTGCTGTCGAATCGCGTCGTCGAGAATTCCCATGGCGCTCGAACCGGCCCCAAGACTACCCGCCTCGGGCGGCTCGAAGGAGCCGCCCGCCTGGGCGCAATGCCGCTTCCAGGCTCACTTCGCCGCTTCGGCGCGCGTCCCTGCCGGCGCCAGCTCCACACGATTCTTGCCGCCGCGCTTGGCCGCATAGAGGGCCGCGTCAGCGGCGGCGATGAGCGACGCCACGTCGGTGGCAGAGCCGTACATGGTGGCCACCCCCAGGCTCGCGGTCACGTGGAGGACCTCGTCTCGACCCGGGAACGGAACCGGCTCGGCCTCGATCCGCTCGCGGATGCGCTCGGCGAGCTCGGCGGCGCCCTCGGGATCCGTTTCGGGCAGGGCAACGGCGAACTCCTCACCGCCGTAGCGGGCCGGCTCATCGATCTCGCGCGAGACCTCGGCGAGGATCCGCCCGATCCTTCGCAGCACCTCGTCTCCCTGGACGTGGCCGTGGGTGTCGTTGACCCGCTTGAAGTTGTCGACGTCGAGCATCACGAGGGAGAGCGGATGTCCGAATCGAGCCGCGCGGCTTGCCTCCCTCTCGGCAGCCTCGCGGAAGGCGCGGTTGTTTGAGAGCCCGGTGAGCGCGTCGGTGACTGCCTGCTCGCTCACGAGCTCGTGGAGGGCCACGTTCTCGATCGAGGCCGCGGCCTGGCCGATCAGGTAGAGGAAGACGTCGCGCTCGCCGGGAGTGAACGAGCTTTGCGAGCGGGCGATGGTCATGAGGCCGAGGTTGCGGCCGGGATCGTTTATGCGCCGCAGCGGTGCCGAGAGCGCGTGCGCCCCCTCCACGTCGCGCGAGATCGCCTCGTCGGTGCGGTCGGCCTCCGCTTCCGCAGCAAGCATCGCGTCCTGCATCGGCCCACTCGCCTTTCCCGAGCGGGCCTCGGCGCCCTCGCGACCGGTGAGCGCTATCAGCCCATACTCCGCGCCGCAGGCGGATACGGCGGTCTCCGCCAGCACGCTCAGGATCCCCTGGCGGTCAAGCCCCGAGGCGACCGCGTCACCGATGCGGCGGATCGAACGGTCGATCTCGATCTGCTGACGGCGCAGCTGCTCCATCTGCTCGACCAGCCGGTAGGTCATCTTGTTGAACTCGATGGCCAGCCCGGCCATCTCGTCGCGCTCGCCACCGATGACGGGCACGTCCTCGGTGAAGTCGCCGGCGCCGATGCGCTTGGCGGCCGCGAGCATCACCGCGACCTGCCGCGAGAGGTGGCGCCGCAGGTACCACACCATCAGGAGCGCGATCCCGAGGACAGCGGCGAGCACTGCGATCACCGTCGGGCTCGACTCGAAGAACCCGGCCTCGGCGGGCGGGCCGAAGAGCGCGATCCGCTGGCCCTCGCCGCCGGGAAGCTCGCCGGTCAAGACTCGCCATTCGCGGCCGTCCGCGGTGACGTCCGCACCTCCGCTGGCAGGAATCTCAACGCTTTCGCCATCCTCGAGCTCCACCTGCGTCTGGCCGTCCGAGTAGACGGCCGCCTCGCGTCCGGTGAGGCGCTCGACCTCGTCGATGTAGTCCTGAGAGGAGGAGACCGAGACCGTCAGGCTGGCAGCGACCTCGCCGTTGTCGTCGATCTCGATCAGGGCTGGCGCAAACGGCTCGCCCTGCCCGACGCTCGCGAGCTCCTCGCCCTCGCCGGTGGTCAGCTCCAGCGCGACCGCGCCATGGTCGGTGGCAAGTCGATCGGCCGCAGCGGTCGCAGCGGCTCCATCCCCCGAGCGAATCGCCGCTCCCAGCCGTGTGTCCGATCCGATCTGCTCAGCGGTCTTTACGGCTTGGGCCGTGAGGTCCTCATACAGCGCGGTCGCCGTCTCAAGCCCACCGAAGAGCCGGGCGTCCGCCTTTCCGCTCGAAGCGTCTTCCGCAGTGCGGGAAGCGAGCACGCCAATCACGACCATCGGCAGGACGACGATCAGCAAGAAGAACAGCGTCAGGCGGCCGCGAAAGCTCACTGACCACGGGAGCTTAGATCGGCGGCGGCTGAACCACGCCGATTCTTCCTGCATACGTAGGTCGCACGCCCACGGCTATCCTTCGCCGCGGCGCCGGGAACGGGCCTCCCGGGGCCAATCGAGGGGCTATAGCTCAGTTGGAAGAGCGCCTGGATCGCACCCAGGAGGTCGGGGGTTCGAGTCCCCCTAGCTCCATCTCCGAAAAGCCCTGCACTTGTGCGGATCTCTCGCTCTTATCAGGGCTGGACTTGCCGGACTCTAGCCTCTACTGGTGCCCATTGAGCGCCTTGTCCTCGAACCTTGCTCATCGCGGGGCCAGCCTAACCGGAGCGCGCCGTCGACCCGTTTGTGGAAGCTTGCCGGGTCGGTGAAGGCAATCGTCCAGGACACCTATGGCGGGACCGAGGTGCTCGCGCTGCGGGAGATCGAGAAGCCAGCGATCGCCGATGACCAAGTGCTCGTCGCCGTCGAGGCGGCGGGCGTCGACCAGGGCGTCTGGCACCTGATGAGCGGGCTTCCGTACATGGTGCGAATCATGGGTTTCGGATTGCGGGCGCCGAAGCTCCGCGTGCGCGGCACCGAGGTCGCGGGAAGGGTCGAGGCGGTCGGCGCAGCCGTGACCCGATTTCGGCCAGGCGACGAGGTGTTCGGCGTCTGCGAGGGCTCGTTCGCCGAGTACGCGCCCGTCCGCGAGGACCGCCTGGCGCCGAGGCCGTCGAACGTGAGCTTCGAGCAGGCGGCCGCCGTCCCGGTCTCGGGCGGCACCGCACTTCACAGCCTCCGCGACAGGGGCGAGCTCGAGGCCGGACAACAAGCGCTGATCATCGGCGCCGGCGGCGGCGTCGGGACATTCGCCGTCCAGCTGGCGAAGGCCTTTGGCGCCCACGTCACCGGCGTCTGCAGCGGCAGTAAAGCGGAGCTCGTCCGGTCGATCGGCGCCGACGAGACGATCGACTACACCCGCGAGGATTTCGCCGACGGCCGGCGCCAGTTCGACCTGGTCGTCGACACCGCGGGCCGCCGCTCGCTCTCGCACCTTCGCCGCGCGCTAACCCCGCGGGGGACCCTCGTGATCGTCGGCGGCGAAGGCGGTGGGCGGTGGACCGGCGGCTTCGGGCGCCAGATCCTCCGCGGGCCCCTGCTCTCGTTGTTCGTCGGCCAGCGGCTTCGGCCGGTGGTCTACGAGGAGTGCGCCGAGGACCTAGAGGCGCTGCGGGAGCGGATCGAGGCGGGCGAGGTGACGCCGGTCGTCGCCCGCACCTTCCCGCTCGCCGAGGCCGCCGAGGCAATCCGCTTCATGCACGGCGGGGGCGTCGCGGGCAAGGTCGTGCTCAACGTCGGGACGGGTGCCTAGCCGATTCGTATCGGCCGAGCATGCCGTCTCCCCTTTCCCGGCCCCATTTCGCGCTAGGCGCAGCGGTACCACGGTTTCGTTCAAGCCAGCGAGACGGCGCGGTCATACACTGCGGGCATGGACATCCGCTTTGTGGCCAGCATCGCTGTGATCACGCCGGATCCGGAGAAGAGCCGCAAGCTCTTCGTGGATGCCCTGGGCCTCCCGCTCGTCGAGGCGGGTCCCGGCAGCGAGTACTTCCACAGCGAGCAGATCGACGGGATCAAGCACTTCGGAGTGTGGCCGCTGTCGGAAGCCGCCCAGGCGTGCTTCGGCACACCGAACTGGCCCGCGGATCACGTCGTCCCGCAAATGAGCCTCGAGTTCGAGGTGAGCGACGCGGATGCCGTTCAGTCAGCCGCCGAGGAGTTACAGCAACTTGGATTTAGCCTGCTGCACGACCGGCGCAAGGAGCCGTGGGGCCAGACGGTCGCTCGGCTTCAATCGGAAGGCTCGATCATCGGGATCTCGTTCGCGCCCGAGTTCCACGACTGAGGACAGCCCTCGGCGAGCTTCTGCTCCCGCGTGAATGGAGGAGCCGTGCCGCCGAGGCTCCTGCTTCTCGGGTGCGTGTGAGAATGCGCGAGATGGCAAGTGCACGCGAGGATCAGCATGCCGCGGATCAAGCGACGGAGACGAAGGTGAACGCGGATGCGGATCGCCAGGTCAAGGCGGCCGCACGACAGGCATGGGCGCTCGGCGACTACCACCGGTTCGCTAAGGCGACGGTATGGGAGGTCGGGCCAGTGCTCATCGAGGCGTGCGGAATCTCGCGGGGTCAACGTGTACTGGATGTCGCCGCGGGCACCGGGAACACGGCGATACGCGCGGCCCAGGCAGGGGCCGACGTCGTGGCTTCCGACCTCACGCCCGAGAACTTCGACGCCGGGCGCCGCGAGGCTGATGCACAGAACGTCGAGCTCGAGTGGGTCGAGGCCGACGCCGAGGCTCTCCCCTTCGCCGCTGGCGAGTTCGACGTCGTCACGTCGTCGTTCGGCGCGATCTTCGCCCCCAACCATCAAGCGGTCGCCGACGAGATGCTGCGCGTATGCCGGCCAGGGGGCACGATCGGCATGCTCAACTTCACCCCGGAGGGCCTGATCTCCGACTTCTTCGGCGCGCTGGCCCCCTACATGCCCCCACCCCCAGCGGGAGCGATGCCGCCGCCGCTTTGGGGCAGCGAGGAACACGTGCGGGGGCTGTTCGGCGACCGACTCGCCTTGCTGGAGATGACGCGCGGCGAATACGTCGAACGGGTTGGCAGTCCGCCCGATTACTGCGAGTTCTTCAGGCAGACGTTCGGGCCCGTGGTCGCGACATACGCGAGCCTTGCCGACGATCCCGACCGCACGGCAGCGCTCGACCGCGACTTCCTGGACTTCGCTACGCGTTCAAACCAAGGCGTGCCCGGGGGTCCGGCGGAATACGCCTACGAGTACCTGCTCGTGGTCGCGCGGAAGGGCGACGGGTAGGTCCAGCCGCGGACCCGGGCTTCTCGTCTCCACATGGGAGCGACAGCGCGGATTCGAAGTCACCCTGCATCGCACCCAGGAGGCCGCGATTCGAGTCCGGCTAGCTCCACTCCTCCTCGGACGAGCTCTAGCCCGGCGGGATGTTCTGGTTGAGGCGGAAGAGGTTGGCGGGGTCGTACTTGCGCTTCAGCGCCTGCAGGCGATCGTACTTGTCGGATCCGTAGGCCTCGCGGACCCGCTCCTGGCCCTCGTCCATGAGGAAGTTGACGTAGACGCTCGTGTGGTGAGTCTCGAGCGCTGACCAGAAGTTCCTGACCCAGTCCCGTTCCTCGTCGAAGCCATCCGCCGTCGCGGTCATGGCCGTGATGTTGAAGGTGTGCCCGGCGCCGCGGCCGTTGAAGGCTGTCTGGTCGTCAGCCACACGCGCCACCGCCCCTCCGAGTTGCCAGATCGGGAAGGTGGTGAGCGGTGAGCGGATCTGCCGTGCATGGTCCACCGCGATGTCGATGACCTCGTCACTGAGCTCGACCACGTCACACGCGCGCATGTAGTACCAGCGGTCGTGCGGGAAGGATGCGTCGAACATCGCCTGATGGACGACGTAGGGCTTGGGCTCACAGAGATCGAGCACCGGCGCGGCCGAACTCCTTCAGCGGCCGCACCACCGCCTCCCCCTCCTCAACGGGTCCCGCGTAGCAGCACGCCACGCTCACGACCGGCTTGCCGTGAAGCTCTTGAGGGACGAAAGGAAGCGGCGGCGCCTTGCGCTGGACGACGATCGTCATCAGCTCGTCCGGCGCCTCGGCGCTCCACTCGCGGTAGAAGCGCAGAAGCTCAGGCGCCTCCTTGATCGGCCAGAAGATCGGCCCGGCGAAGACGATCGGGCCCACGGGATGCAGACGGAACTCGAACTCGGTGACGATCCCGAAGTTTCCGCCGCCGCCGCGCAGGCCCCAGAAGAGGTCGGGGTTCTCGCTCGAGCTTGCCTTCACGAGCTCGCCGTCGGCTGTGACCAGGTCGACGGATAGGAGCTGGTCGATCGTCAGCCCGTGCTTTCGCTGAAGCCAGCCGATTCCCCCGCCCAGCGTGAGCCCCGCGACACCGGTGTGGGTGACGATCCCGCCCGTCGTCGCGAGTCCGAACGCCTGGGTCTCGCGGTCGAGCTCGCCCCAGAGCACGCCAGCCTGCGCCCTCGCGGTGCGCGCCTCCGGGTCGACGCGGATCCCCTTCATCGGCGCCAGGTCGATGACGACGCCGCCGTCGCAGACGGACAGTCCGGGGAAGCTGTGACCTCCGCTTCGGACGGCGAGCGGGAGCCCGGTGTTCCTCGCGAACCCGACCGCTGCGATCACGTCCGCCACGCCGGCGCAACGCGCGATCAGCGCCGGGGACCGATCGATCGACCCGTTCCAGACCTTGCGGTGCTCGTCGTAGCTGCGATCCGCGGGCCGAACCAGCTGGCCACGAAAGGCGTCTCCCAGCTCGCGCAGTGCGGCCTCGTCGAGCTTCACATCGGCAGCGCTGGTGCTCAGGCGGTTCCCTTCTGCGACATCGCCCACAGTATCCCGCCGCGGCCGGGCCGTTGCCGTCGGGCACCAGCCCTGTTCCGGTGCCCAAATCGAGCGAGGGGGGTTGCGCTATGCGGACCGGGGAGGCTCTTGCTTGACGCGCAAAGCCGGACGGAGGTGATTACTTCGACGGTAGTGGCACGTCGAGAATGACTTCGATGGTGTCGCGCACCTTGAGCGCGCCCATCATCGCCCGGTAGGGCTTGATCCCCCATTCGCTCTGGGTTACGGGCAGCGTCCCACGGACGCGGCCGTCGACCGCCGCGGTGAGCTCGAAGCTCGCCGACCGCCTCGTACCCGCGAGCTCGAGTTCGCCGCGGACGGTCAGTGCACCGTTTCCAGACTCGACCGCAGTCGAGCGGAAGACAATCGGCCGTCCCCCCAGGATCGTCTCGTCGATGGTCTTGCGGATGTCGGCACGGTCCTTGTCGGTAAGTGGCTTAACGCCACGCAACCCCTCGCGCACCTGAAGTGAGCGCGGGTCCGCGACAAGTTGGACAGCGGAGAGCGTCCCATCCTCCCGGACCTCAGCCGTGGCCTCCCACTGCCCGACATCGATGATCAGGTCGTGGCCGACCTTCTGCGCAAGGCCCTCCCGGTACGTTCGTACCTGCAACGTTCCGTCGTCACGGCCGACCGTATGCCTGCCTGCTCGAAACGCCACAACGCGATCGTATTCGCTGGCAACGGCGGCGGCTGTGGCGCTTGTTGCGCGAGACGGAGGGAGCGCTGTTTCGGTTATGCCGTGGCCACGCCTCCGCCAAGGCGTTCGATCTCGTAGCGGAGGGTGAGGAATCGGTGTCCGGCCAGGAAGAAGCTGTGGTCTGTCTTCAGCTCGCCTTCGGCCACGTAGACGAAGATGTGTTCCTGGAAATAGAGCAACTTGAGAACAGTCAGGGCGTCTCTCTCGCTGTCGACGGAGCTCAGGTAGTGGCCTGTAAACGCGAGCTCGGTTCGCGACGTCAATACAAAGTCATGCTCACCGGCGTTCTGGGGAAGCAGGGTGGCGGTGAAGTTGGCGCTTGGGATCGGAAAACCGACGCTCACATAGCCGCGGTCCTCGTGCCTAAAGCTCGTGTAGATGCCGACGTAGATCGGCTTGCCCGAGTCCGCGTACGTCCGAATCCAGCCCCGGATGTCGATAGCCTCGTTGCCGTCCAGAGCGATCGTGTCGATCGTGCTGATCATTCCCCGCTGGGCCTCTTCGATGTTCGACGGGATCGCGGCCTGCCCGAGCGGCTGCGCGACCAGCAACTTGAAGATCTCGTATCCGGGCTTCATCCAGCGCCGCCACTCGGGAATGATCGAGAGCTTGAAACGGCTCGTGTGCTCGTAGAACTCGCGGATCAGGGGGTGCACGCGGCCCGCCTCGAAGGTCGGCCCGTTCAAGCCGTCGAGCGAGGCGAGAATTCCGACGTCGGGCGGGTTGCGGCGGAAGGTGCCGCCCCGGAGCGTCGCCAGCTGCTCGACGTAATCGGCGCCGACATACCGCGAGCGCGCCTCGAAGGGCACGACATATCGCAGCTCCGCCGCCGGTACCTCTTCGGCCATCACGCGGACAAGGGGCTGATCACGGTAGGCGATCGCGGCGGCCACGCGGTAGACGATCGCCACTGCCGCTGCTACCAGCGCCGACTCGAGACCGGCGTCGAGAGCTTCGAACAGAACCCCCAAGGCGACGCCGATCAAGAGTCCGAGAGCCGCCTTCCCCGGGCGTAGACCGAGAAGGCCGAGGAGTGCACCGCTGATGATCGCGGTGAGCAGGAGCTCGTCGGGACCGTAGATCAGGCCCAGCAACCAGCCGAGCAAGGCCATCAGCAGGGCGCTGCCGAAGATGCGCTGCCAAAGCGGCTTGATCTCGCCGACGCTCCTGCTCATGGTCGTGATCACCTCGGCGGGTGCGTACACGGCGGCACAGACCACGGCGCCAACGCCCGCCCCGACTCCGTCGATCGCAGCGCCCAGCACGGCGCCCGACGCAGCGCCCAGGGCTATTCCCCACACCGCCGCGTCGCGGAGCTGGCCGGAAGGGCTCCGCCTGCGTCGATCCGGATCAGCCATGCCCGGAGTATCCCGGCACCGCGAGCGCCGGCTGTCGATCTCATAGGATCGGGCTGGATGGAGGCACGGGATCTAGCGGTCAACCTGGCACGCGGAAGGATCGCCTTCGGCGTCGTGTCGCTCCTTGCGCCAGGCCTCGTGGCACGCACGATGACCGGCGGTGGCCGCTCCGAGGACGGGATGCGCCTGTTCGTACGCATGATCGGCGCCCGCGATCTCGGAGTCGGCCTCGGGCTCCAGGTCGCCCTGGACCGGGACGCCCCCACGCGCGGCTGGCTCGAAGCGTCGGCCGTGATCGACGGCATCGACGCAGTCGCATGCCTGTTCGCCCGCCGCCACCTGCGCGCAGGCGTCTTCCCCGGCACCCTCGGCCTAGCAGCTACCGGGTCGCTGCTGAGCGCCTGGCTGGCACGCCAACTCGATCCCGCTTGAGCCGCTTGGGCTCGACGAACCGCAGCGCTCTTTCGGCGCTGGTCGAGGAGCGGCCGGGGGTGCGGGAGGAGCGCCTTCGACGACTAGGCCGAAGGGGACGACTCCGGCGTGAGAGACTCGGCTCGCGCGGCCGGATCGCGGGCCGCGGACGCGACCGAGGGAGGTCAGGTGGTAATTGAGGAACACGGCGAGCCGGCCGAGGTCGAGGAGTTTCGCTCGACGGTCCTCGCGCAGCAAATGGAGGCCGAGGAGGCGTTCGTGACCAATGGGGATCCCGGGCCAAGAATGGATCTCTGGTCGAAGAACGACCCGGTGACGCTCTTCGGCGCGATCGGCATGTCCCAGTCCGGGTGGGACAAGCTGAGCGCGACGTTTACGTGGGTCGCGTCGCGGTTCTCCGACGTCAGCGACTTCCACTTCGACGTCGAGCTCGTCGGCGTGGATGGAGGCATGGCCTACACCCTGGGTTTCGAGCGCTTCAACGGATCTATCGCCGGGCGCCCCGTGGAGCCCGTGTTGGTTCGCGTGACGCACGTCTACCGACGTGAGAACGGCGCCTGGAAGATCATCCACCGCCACGCCGACAACCCGGGTCCCGACACGCGCATGGAGAGGCCATGAGCAGCAACGCCCGACCGATCCACGCGGCGCGGGGAAAGGGCGACTCGCTGCGTAATCCGGTTGCGACGGCGGGGCCGCTCGAGATCAAGGCTCGCGGCGAGGAGACGGGCGGAGCGCTGACGGCCTGCGAGAGCGTCACGATGCCCGGGGAGGGTCCGCCCCTTCACAAGCACGCGAACGAGGACGAGGTCATGTATTTCGTCGACGGCGCGTTTCGCCTGCGGATCGAAGATGAGGTCATTGACATGTCACCGGGCTCGTTCGCGTTCGTCCCGCGGGATACACCGCACAGCTGGCAGAACGTGAGCGAGGGTCAGGCCCACTTGCTCTTCGTCTTCACCCCCGCATCGCCCGGGATGGAGCGGTTCTTCGAGCGCTTTGCGCAGGTGGCAGGCGAGGAATCGGCTGTGCGGGAGGCGTTCGCGGCGCTCTCGGAGGACGCGGGCATGACGGTCCTGGGCCCGCCGCTGGCGCAGTCCCACCCGCTTCCCTGAGCCCCGTTTCCACGCCCATGCAACGCGAGCCGACGACCGGCGGGCGGGCGAGCGCGAAAGGCGCTCACCTCGGAGCTTAAGCTCACGGGCCGACCATGCATGAGACCGAGCTGCTGATCCTCGGCCTATGCGTCGCGATCCCGCTGCTGAGCGTGATCGCGCGCCTGCTCGACATCCCGTACCCGATCGTGCTCGTCCTCGGGGCGATCCCCCTCGGCTACCTGCCCGGCGTCCCCAACGTCGAGCTCGAGCCCGACCTGGTCCTGGTGATCTTCCTGCCGCCGCTGCTCTATGTGGCGGCCTTTTTCGCCGATCTGCGGGCCCTGCGTGCCGACGCCCGCGCGTTGTCGCTGACCTCGATCGGACTGGTGCTGCTCACGACCTGCGCGGTCGGGGTCGTCAGCCACGAGCTCATAGGCCTACCGTGGGCCGTCGCCTTCGCGCTCGGCGCCATCGTCTCGCCAACCGATCCCGTCGCCGCGACCGCGATCACGCGGCAGCTCGGCGCCCCGCGGCGGCTCGTCAACATGATCGAGGGCGAAAGCCTCGTCAACGATGCCTCGGCGCTGATCGCATACCGGGTCGCGATCGCCGCCGCGATCGGCGGCAGCTTCTCGCTGTTCGACGCCAGCGTCGACTTCGTCGTCGCGGTCGCTGGGTGGGATTGTCGTCGGGCTGGTCGTCGGTGCCGTGATCGCCGAGGTTCGGCGGCGTCTCGACGACGTCCCGGTCGAGATCACGATCTCGATCTTCAGCGGCTTCGCGGCCTACCTTCCAGCCGAGCAGCTCGGCGTCTCGGGCGTGCTCGCTGCGGTGACGACCGGGCTCTACCTCGGCTGGCTCGCGCCCCAGATCTCGACCGCCCAGATGCGGATCCAGGGGTTCGCCGTGTGGGAGCTGATCGTCTTCCTCCTCAACGCCGTGCTGTTCGTGCTCATCGGGCTCCAGCTCCCGAGCATCCTCGACGCGGTCTCTGGGATCGACGAGGTCACCCTCGCCGGTTACGCGCTGGCGACGATCGGCGTCGTCGTCGGGATGCGGTTCCTGTGGGTGTTCACCACTCCGTACATGCTCCGGGCGCTCGACCGCCGCCCGAGCCAGGTCGAGCGGCGGGTCGGGGCCGCCCCACGGGTGGTCATGGCTTGGGCCGGGATGCGCGGCGCCGTCTCGCTCGCTGCGGCGCTCTCGCTGCCGCTCGAGACCGACGCGGGCGCGCCGTTTCCGGATCGCGACCTGGTGATCTTCATCGCCTACTGCGTCGTGCTGTTCACGGTCGTCGTCCAGGGACTGACGCTGCCGGCGCTGATCCGCCGTCTGGGAGTCGTCGACGACGGCACGGAGGAGGAGGACGAGGAGCACGCCGCCCGAATCGCGGCCGCCGAGGCGGCGCTCGAGGAGCTCGACCGGCTCGCTGACGAGGAGTGGGTGCGCGAGGACACCGTCGAGCGAATGCGGGGGATGTACGGGTTCCGACGCCGTCGATTCGCCACCCTGCGCGGTGACCAGCAAGACGAGGACGGGATCGTCGACCGATCGCTCGCCTACCAGCGCCTGCTGCGCGGGGTGATCGAGGCCCAGCGGGCGGCGATCGTGCGGATGCGAAACGAGGGCCTGATCTCGGCGGACGTCATGCGCCGAGTCGAGCGCGACCTCGACCTCGAAGAGTCGCGGCTGGAGATCTGAGCGCGCGTTGCGATGCTTCGGGCCCGGCATCCACTCGCGAACGCCTGCTGCAAGGAAGGAGAGTGGCTCCGAAGCGAGGCACGGGGGCGGCCCGCCGGCACAAACGCGCGCCGGCGGGCCATCCGTCTTCAGATCTTCGCGACCGCTAGGTGAAGCAGTAGTCGCGCAGGTCCTCGACGTTCTCCTCCGTGACCTCGGTCGGGGGCACGACAACCTGCGAGGGAACCTCGGGCTCAGTGAGGTCCGAGAAGCCCTCGCCCTGGGCGATCAGCCGCGCCATGTTCACGGCGGACCCCGCCATGGTCGGGTTGTAGAGGTAGGTCGACCGGTACAGGCCGCCCTCCGCGATCGCGTCGAACGCGTTGCACGATCCGCCGACGCCCGTGAGGAACATCTCGTCCTCGCGGCCGGCGTTCTGGATCGCGGCGACGACGCCCTCGGCCATGTCGTCGTCGTGGGTGTACACGGCGTCGATCTGGTCCTCAGACTGGAGGATCGCCTCCATGGCCTCGAGCCCGGTGTCTGGGTTGAAGTCACCAGGCTGCTGGGCGACGATCTCAATGCCGTTGCCGCAGAGCTCATTGATGGTGTCCTCGAACCCCTTGCTGCGGTCCTCGGTAACCGAGATGCCCGCAAGACCCTGGATCTCGACGACGTTGCCCTCGCAGTCGAGTTCCCCGGCGATGTATTCGCCGGCCTGGACGCCGATCCCGTAGTTGTCGCCCAGGATGGTCGCCCGCGCGGCCTCCGGCGTCGAGAACAGGCGGTCGACGTTGACGACGGCGATGCCGGCCTCCATCGCCTTCTCCGCGACCGGGGTCAGTGCCTCGCCGTCATGCGGGAGAACGACCAGCGCGTCGGGCTCCTCGTTGATCAGCGTTTCGATCTGGGATGCCTGCGAGTCCGGATCAGCGGCCTCGACCAGCTCGAACTCGACATCGTCGAACTGGTCCGCGGCCTCCTGCGCGTTCTTTGAGATCGCGCCGAGCCAGCCGTGGTCGGTGGGCGGCACGCTCGCCGCGATCGTCACGGTCTCGCCCGAGCCTCCGCTCTCCTCTGCCGAGCCGCTGGAGGCGCTGGTGTCGCTCCCGCCGCCGTCATCGCCGTCATCATCGCCGCCGCACGCCGCGACGCCTAGCGCCAAAACGAGCGCCAGCATTGAACACATGAGTAGTCGCCTGAACGACATCTTCGAAATCTCCTCCTGAGGTTGGTGTGGTTCTTGGTCCCCCCGGGATGTCCCGGGGCGAGGTGCTGGGCTCGCGGCTCAGATGCGCTCCGGGCGCTGGATCAGGACGGCCGCGAGGATGATCACCCCCTTCACGATCTGCTGCCACTCGGTGGCCAGATTGAGCTGGGTGAGCAGGTTGAAGATGATCGCGAACACGATTACGCCGAGGAACGTCCCGACGATGGTCGCGCGGCCCCCCGCGAGGCTCGTGCCGCCGATGACGACGGCGCCGATCGCGTCGAGCTCGAGCAGGTTGCCGCTGACAGGCGACGCGCTGGCAAGCCGGGCGGATAGCAGGATTGCCCCCAGCCCCGCGAGCAGCCCGGTGAGGCAGTAGACGCTGAAGATGATCCGCTGCACGGGGACGCCGGCGATGCGCGCCGCCTCCCGGTTTCCGCCCACGGCCACGACGTAGCGCCCGTAGCGAGTCCGGTTGAGCCCGACCCAACCGAGGGCCGTGATCAACAGGAAGATCAGGATGGAAACCGGGATCGTGATGATCTCGCCGGTGCCGAACCAGCGGACCCCATCGGCGCTGAACAGGCTGATCGGGAGCTTGTCGCTCATGAGCAGGGCGAGGCCCCGGGCCATCGCGAACATAGCGAGCGTCGCGATGAAGGGGACGACTCGCCCATAGGCGATCGCGACACCGTTGAAGCCGCCCATCACCAGTCCGAAGGCGAGCGCACCGAGGATGAAGGCGGCCGACCCCGAGTCGACGAGCAGGCCGCCGGCGATACCCGCCGCTGCCAGCATGGAGCCGACCGAGAGATCGATCCCCGAGGTGGCGATCACGAACGTCATCCCGACCGCAATGACCCCGACGACGCTCGCCTGCGTGAGGATCGCCCGGAAGTTGTCGGCCGAGGCAAAGCTGCCTCCTTCGAGGATCGCCCCGACCAGGATCAGGATCGCGATCACCCCGACCAACGCGGCCTCCTGGGTCCGCAGCTGGCCCGCCCCCAGGCTCGGGATCGACATCCGTTGCGTGCTCACTGGGCCTCCTTCGCGATCTCATCTCGGTATTCGGCCTGGCCCGACGCCGTGACGGCGTGGCGCAGCAGGTCGAGCTCACTGGTCTCCTCGCCCGCGACCTCGGCCACGAGCCTCCCCTCCTGCATGACGAGCACGCGGGTGCAGATGCCCGCCAGCTCGTCGAGCTCGGAGGAGACGACGACCACGCCGATGCCCCGTGCCGCCAGGTCGGTGATCACCCGGTAGAGCTCGGCCTTCGTCGCCACGTCCACCCCGCGCGTCGGCTCGTCAAGCAGGAGGACCCGGCATTCGCGGAGCAACCAGCGAGCCAGGACGACCTTCTGCTGATTGCCGCCGGAGAGCTCGGCGACGGCCCGGTCGACCTCCGCCGGAACCGTGTTGAGAGCATCGAGCTGGCGCGCGGTCGCCTCGCGCTCGGCACGCAGGCTCAGGAGCCGCCGGCGGAGGAACCGGCCGAGATTGGCAAGGCTCACATTCTTTGCCAGGCTCCACTCCATGAGGAGGCCCTGGGACTTGCGATCCTCGGGCGCGAGACCGAGGCCGGCGGCGATCGCCTTGTCGGGCCGCCCCGCCACGAGCGGCTCCCCGGCCACCCGGACCTCACCGGAGTCGCGGCCGTCGACCCCGTAGACGGCGCGCAGCAGCTCGCTCCGGCCAGCCCCCACGAGCCCGCCGATTCCCAGCACCTCGCCGGCGCGGACCTCGAACGAGACATCCCGGACGTCGGGAAGCCGGGTCACGCCCCGCACCTCGAGGAGCACGGTTCCGTTCCCGGTGACACGATCCGGGTAGAGCTGGTCGACCTTGCGGCCCACCATCAGCTCCACGATCTCGTCAACCGAGGTGGATGCGGGCAGCCCGGAGGCCACCGTACGGCCGTCGGTCAGCACCGTGACGCGGTCACCGAGGCGCCCGATCTCGTCGAGTCGGTGCGAGATGTAGATCACGCCGACGCCCTCGGCGGTGAGCCGGCGGACGACACCGAACATCGTCTCGATCTCGCCGTCGTCGAGGATGGCGGACGGCTCGTCCATGATCAGCAGCCGTACCTTGCGCGACAGGGCGCGGGCGATCGACACCACCTGGCGGGCCGCGGGCCGCAGGTCGCGGACGAACGCGCGCGGCGAGATCCCCTCGTGGTCGAGCCGCTTCAGGATCGCGGCCGTGTCGCTTCGCATCGTGCCCAGGTCGAGCAGGCGTGCCCGGCGCGGCTCGTGGCCGAGGAAGACGTTCTGGGCGACCGAGAGGTCCTCGACCAGATCAAGCTCCTGGTAGATCGTCGCGATGCCCCGGTCGATGGCCCCGGAGGGGCTGCCGGCCGCCAGCGGCTCCCCCTCCAGCAGCACCTGGCCGGACGTCGGCTCAACCGCGCCCGAAACGCACTTGATCAGCGTCGACTTGCCCGCGCCGTTGGGGCCGACGATGCAGTGGACCTCGCCGGTGCGCACGTCGAAGTCCACGCCCTGCAGCGCTCGCACGCCCGGGTACTCCTTCTCCAGAGCTCGAATCTCAAGTAGCGGCGTCGCCTCCATCACGAAACCACCAGCGGGCGAAGCGTGGTGTGTGCGACGCGCAGCCCCGCCTCGACCTTCTCGGGGGTCCCGCCCCATACCGGGTCCTCGTGCTCGATGGAGAGCACGCCGTCGAACCCACCCTCGTATAGCGCGTCGACATACCGTTGGAAGTCGACCTGGCCGAGACCGGGGATCCGGTACCGCCACCAGCCCATGTCCCACGGGTCCTCGCCGCGGGTGGAGGTGCGGCCGAAGAACCCATAGCGGTTGCGGCGCTCCGGGAAGGTCTCGGCATCCTTCGCGTGCGCGTGGGCCACCTTGTCGACATAGGGGCGGAGCGCGGCGACCGGGTCGATCCCCAGCCACAGGAGGTGCGAGGGATCGAAGTTGAGCCAGAGGCCCAGGTCGAACATCCACTCCCACAGCTCGGGTGAGTACGCGAGGTTGCCGGGGTAGCCGTCCGGGTGCCAGCCCTCCATGACGCAGTTCTCGATCATCAGCCTCACGTCGCGCTCGCCGGCGTAATCCACGAGGGGTGGAAAGACCTGCTCGGCCTCCTGCAGGTTCTCCGCGACACTGCGGCTGGGGTCTCGCCCGATGAATGTGCCCACGGGGATGCCGCCGAGCGCGGCTGCCGCATCGATCACGGCGCGGAGGTGCTGGTGGGCGCCGTCCCGCTCGGCCGAGTCGGGGTGGAGGTTGTTGTCGTAGTAGGCGAGGGCCGAGCACTCGAGACCGTGCTTCGAAAGAGCACCGCGTACGCGCTCAACCTCGGCGTCGTCGAGGACGTCCGCCGCTATGTGGCTCGCGGTGAAGGGGCGGTCGCCGAGGCGGGGCCAGGCAGCGAGCTCGAGCGTCTCGAAGCCCTCCTGGGCCGCGAACGCCGCGATGTCCTCGAGTGGACGCTCCGGCATGCAAGCGGTGAGGAACCCCAGCTTCACGCGGGCACCTCGACCCAGTCGCGGGACTCCGCGGAGCTCAGCACGGCCTCGGTGATCTCGGTCGCGCGGAGCCCGTCGGCGAGGCCGGGGAGTCCGTCCGGGCGTTCCCCGGCGATCGCCTTGTAGGTGTCGGCCACGAACGCGTCGAAGCACGCGTTGAAGCCCTGTGGATGGCCGCCAGGGAGCGTCGCGTAGGCGGCCGCCTCCGGAGCGAGGGTCCCGTGGTCGCGTGGGACGGAGAGGTTTCCGCCGCGCCCCCCGACCCACAGCGTCTCCGGGTTTTCCTGATCGAAGGAGATGCCGAGTTCCGTTCCGGAGACCTCGAACCAGAGCCGGTTCTTGCGGCCGGCCGAGACCTGCGAGACCACGAGCGACCCAAGCGCCCCGTCCTTCATCTCGAAGAGCAACGTGGCGACGTCCTCCGTTTCGACGCGTCGGGAGGCGACGTTCCTACCGTCACCGACGGAGGAGAACGAATGCCCACCGCCGTTCCGGCGCTCCGGCTCGGCGATCATCGTCCGAGCGGTGAGCGCGGCGATGCGATCGCCCGTGACGAACTCGACGAGGTCACACCAGTGCGCCCCGATGTCCGCGAAGGCGCGCGAGGGCCCGCCCCGCTGCGCGTCGACGCGCCAGTTGTTGTCCTCGGGGGTGAGAAGCCAATCCTGGAGGTAGGTGCCATAAACGAGGCGGATCCCGCCGATCGAACCGGAGCGGATGCGGCTCCGCGCCTCGCGGACGATCGGGTAGTAGCGGTATGCGAAAGGGACGGTGGCCACCCGGCCCGCGGCCTCGGCCGCGCGGACCAGCTCCGCGGCGCCGCCGGAGTCGAAGGCGATCGGCTTCTCGCACACGACGTGCTTGCCAGCCCGGAGCGCCGCTTCCGTGAGACTGAGATGCAGGTCGTTGGGAGCGCAAACGTGCACAACGTCGATCTCCTCCGAGGCGATCAGCTCCCCGGAGGTGGCGTAGACGGCGTCCACGCCGAGCTCGCGGCTTACCTCGGCGCTTCGCTCCGGGGAGGACGCGACGACGCCGGCGAGACAGGCGCCGGCGGCACGGGCCGCCTGAGCGTGAACGCGACCGATGAACCCGGCGCCGATGACGCCCGCGCGCAACGGCCGGGACGCCGGCTGCTTGCCTCGCGCCTCTGCGACCAGGGCTCCGCCCTCCTCCATGCCGCGAACCTATAGGGCTTTTGAATTGATGTCAAGCAAAAGTTGCCGAATGTCGTGCGGAAGTGCGTATGGCCGCTTCGCAAAGCCAAGACTTCAGCGCTTGACAAGGTCTGAAGCCGCTGATTGACTGGGCTCAATGGCCTCCGACCCCTGGTCCGGCGCCCCGGAGCCGCTCGGCGCGGGGATGATGCTGCGGCTCATCCGGGAGGCCGACGGAGCCACGCGGGCCGACCTGGCGGCGCTGACCGGGCTGGCCCGGTCGACGATCTCCCAGCGCCTCGGACAGCTGCAGGCGCAAGGGCTGCTCCGCGAGCTCGACAGCGAGGAGTCGACGGGCGGCCGGCCTCCCTCGGTCCTCACCTTCAACGACGACGCAGGCGTCGTCCTGGCGGCGGACCTCGGGGCGACCCACTCCCGGCTTGCGGTCACGAACCTGGGCGGCGCGGTGCTGGCAGAGGAGCGCGGCGACATCGAGATCGCCGCCGGTCCTGAGCCGGTCCTCGACTGGGCCGACGAACGGTTCCACGCGTTGCTCCGCGAGATCGGGCGCGGCGACGACGACGTGCGCGGCATCGGCATCGGCGTCCCGGGCCCCGTGGAGCATGCGACGGGCCGGCCCCGAAATCCGCCAATCATGCCCGGCTGGGACGGCTACCCGGTTCCGGAGCGTTTCGCCGACCGCTACGGCGTGCCGGTGCTGGTCGACAACGACGTGAACATCATGGGCCTCGGCGAGCACTGGACGCATTGGCGCTCGGTGGCCCATCTGCTGTTTGTGAAGGTCGGGACCGGCATCGGCTGCGGCGTCGTAAGCGACGGGCGGATCCACCGGGGCGCCGATGGGGCGGCGGGCGACATCGGCCACATCAGGGTGGCAGCCGGAGACGAGGCCGAGCACGTGAGCTGCTCCTGCGGAAACGTGGGCTGCCTGGAGGCGCTCGCTGGGGGCGGGGCGATGGCCCGGCGGCTGCGCGAGCAGGGGCTCGACGCTCCGCACGCGCGAGCGGTGGTCGATCTCGCGCGTGCCGGCGAGCCCGCCGCGGTCTCGCTCGTACGGGACTCCGGAAGGCTGATCGGAGAGGTGCTCGCAGCGTCGGTCAATCTCTACAACCCGTCGGTGATGGTGATCGGCGGGGACGTGGCTCAGGCCCACGAGCAGCTACTCGCCGGGATCCGCGAGGTCGTCTACCAGCGCTCGCTGCCACTCGCGACCCGGCACCTGCGGGTGGTCCGGAGCCAGCTCGCGGATCGCGCAGGAGTTATCGGGGCAGCGGCGATGGTCACCGAGCACGTCCTCTCGCCCGTCGCGATCGACGCCGCCATCGCCGCCAGACCTCCAGGCGACGCGGCCGCGATCGGCTGATGCCGACCTTGGGAGATCGGCCAAGAGAGAGGAGCAGCGTGGCCGAGCGAACGATCGAAGCGAACGGTGTCCAGCTGTGTGCCGAGCCGTTCGGCGACACAGCGCATCCGCCGATCCTGCTGATCATGGGCATCGGCTCGTCGATGCTCTGGTGGGAGGACGACTTCTGCCGGATGCTCGCGAGCGGCGGGCGGTACGTGATCCGCTACGACCACCGCGACACCGGCCGCTCGCTCACCTACGAGCCCGGCCGGCCCGAGTACACCGGGGCTGATCTCACAGCTGACGTCGCCCGCGTGCTCGATGGCTTCGGCATCTCGGCCGCGCACCTGGTCGGCGTCTCGGCCGGTGGAGGGATCGCCCAAGAGCTCGCTCTCGACTCCGCCGATCGGGTGCTTTCCCTCACCCTGATCAGCACCTCCCCCGCGACCGGCAGCGACCGCGACCTGCCGCCGCCTACGCAAGCGTTCAGTCGCTTCATCGCCACGGCCGAGGCCGACTGGTCGGACCCCGATTCCGTCATCGACTACTTGGTCGCTTACTGGCACCTCCTTGCGGGCGGCGAGCGGGTATTCGACGAGGCCCGAGCGCGTGAGCTCGTCCGGCGCGACGTCGAGCGGGCACGGGACTTCGCCGCGGTGCAGAACCACGATCTCATGTCCCACGGCGAGGGATCGTCGAGGCCGCTGTCTTCGATCACTGTCCCGACGCTCGTCATCCACGGGGCCGCCGACCCGATGTTTCCGCTCAAGCATGGCGAGGTTCTAGCCGCGGACATTCCCGGTGCCAGGCTGCTCACCCTGGAGGGCGCCGGGCACGGTGTCTATCGCGACGACTGGGAGATGCTGGTCGCCGCGATTCTCGAGCACACCGAAGCGGCGGAACGGGCGCGGCGGTGATGGCCGCCTCCCACCAGCGCGCGTAGCCCGGGCCCGAGACCATGTGCGCGAGCGTTCCGCCCCCGAGTGCAATCTGCAAGGGTCTAATCATGCCCGCCCAATCCGAACCAGAGACACCGTCTGAGCTCGTCGACGCAAGGATCGCGGAGGTGGACGATTGGCGCGGGAAGATGCTCTTGCGAATCCGCGGGCTGACCAAGCAGGCTGTTCCCGACGTCGTCGAAGAGATCAAATGGCGAAAGCCGTCAAACCCTTCCGGCGTCCCCGTTTGGTCCTACGACGGGATGCTTTTCACCGGCGAGCCCTTCAAGGGCAAGGTGAAGCTGACTTTCGCCAAGGGAGCCTCGTTGGAGGATCCAGCCGGCCTCTTCAATGCCAGCCTCGAGGCCAAGGTGAGCCGCGCCATCGATCTCCACGAGGGAGACGGCATTGACGAGGAGGCCTTCAAAGCTCTCGTCCGTGCAGCGGCTGAGCTGAACGCGTCGTAACCCGCGGCTGAGTGCCGCCCTTGCGGCGCCAGAAGAGGCCCCGTCGGGCCGGCGGCGATTCTCGGGAAGGTCTCGTCTTCGGGCAGGGTTTTGTCCGCCAGCGTCGAACCGGTGACGCGCCTACGGATGTCACCGGGGCGGATGAAACGAAGGGAGCAAGGATGGAGTCGACGAGCAAGGACCGGGGTGGAGAGTCTGGCTGGGCGGCCTTCGCAGGGTTCGTCATGTTCATCGTCGGGTCCCTTGATGCGCTCTGGGGGCTCGGCGCGATTCTCAACGACGACATTGTCGTCGTCGGCGGACAGGGGGCGATCATCGCCGACATCACAACCTGGGGCTGGGTTCATCTGATTCTCGGATCCGCCGTCGCGCTCACGGGCGTCGGCCTGCTGGTCGGGCGCGGAGTCGCTCGCATCGTGGCGGTGTTCCTGCTGACGGTCAGCGCGATCTCGCAGATCGTGTGGTTCCCCGCCGCCCCGCTCTGGGCGTTCCTGATCATCATCCTCGACGTGACGATCATCTACCAGCTGACGGTCCGCTGGAACCAGCAGGCCTACTGGGACTGACCCGGTCGGCCTGACACGGCAGCCGGAGCTCCAGCGAGGGCCCACGCCGGCCCAGATCCGCGACGCCCTCTACGTTTCCACCGAAGTGGTTGTGAATCGCGTCGCCGGGTCGCGACGAGGACTCGGGGAGGTCGGGTGAACGACGAGCGGAACGACGAGCGGACGGCCGTGACCGATCGGCAAACATCGCTGGCTGTCGAGCGCACTCAGCTTGCCTGGTGGCGAACCGGGCTCACGGCGTTGGCGGTGGCAGTCGGCCTCGGCAGGGTGGTGCCCGAGCTCAGCGACTCGGGCACCACCTGGCCCTACGCCGCGGTCGGAATCGCCTTCGCCATCTACGGGACCGCCCTCTTCTTCGAGGGCACTGCTCGGGGACGCTCGGTCGCGAGTTTGAACCTCAGCGGGCGGAGGCGACCCTCGCTCATCGAGCCGGCTCTGGTCGTTGCGGGGCCGCTGCTGGGTGCCGTGGTGATCGTGATGATCGTTCTCGCTGGCTGAGGGTGGCCCGTACCGTCGTCGCACCCAAGAGGTCGCCGGTCCGAGTCCGGCTAGCTCCATCTCCCGGTCGCTGGCTGCGCGTAGCCCACCGTCGCTCGGCCACGTAGCTAGCCTCGGCGGCGCATGGATGTGCAGAGCGCTGAAGGCCTGTTCGCCAGGCTCGACACGGCCGCGCAGCGAACGGCTTCTCAGGGGTGGTCGCTGTGCGCTTCGGTCCCGATCTCGTGCTGGAGCGGGCGTACGGCTACGCGGATCGAGCCAACGAGGTCGTGAACACGATGCAGACTCGGTTCGGCACCGCGAGCACGACGAAGACATTCACAGCGCTCGGTGTTTGTGCGCTGATGGAGGATGGCCAGCTGACGCTCGACACATCCCTCACGGACGTGCTCGACGTGTCGCTCCCGCATGTTCCGCGCGAGGTGACGATCGAGCGGCTGCTCACGCACACCTCGGGGGTCGGCGACCACTACGACGAGGAGGTCGTCACCGACTTCACGAGCTTTCACGTCTCGATCCCCTGGTACCGGCTCGAACGGCCGCGCGACTACCTGCCGCTCCTAGCGGAGCTGCCGCAGAAGTTCCGCCCCGGCGAACGGTTCAGTTACTCGAACTCGGGCTTCATCCTCCTCGGGCTTGTCATCGAAGAGCTCGCGGGCGTTCCCTACCAGGAGTTCGTTCAGGCGCGAATCTTCGACCGGGCCGGCATGTCCGACTCGGGCTTCTTCCGCCTCGATGCCCTCCCAGGGTCCACCGCGCTCGGATACGTCGACGCGGCGGACGGCTCCTGGAGGACAAACGTCTACAACCTTCCCGTCGTAGGCGGGCCTGACGGCGGTGCGTTCTCCACCGCACGCGACATGGCGCGCTTCTGGGCAGCGCTCGATGGCGATTTGATCGTGGGCCGCGACTGGCGCCGGCGCTTCCTCGGGCCGCAGGTCCCGGCATCCACCCCCGGCACCTTCTACGGGCTCGGCGTCTGGATCTACCAGCGTCCCGGGGGGCCGTCGTTCCATTGTGCGCAGGGGGGTGATGCCGGGGTCTCCTTCACGTCGCTCCATGGCGCCGAGAGCGAGATTGAGTACACGGTCGCCTGCAACGCGCCACCTAGCGAGACTGAGATCGTGAAGCTGCTGGACGATGCGATCGGGATCGAGCCGGGGTGAGCCGGCGGAGGCCCCAGTTCAAGCTTTCACTCGAGCCTACGCCGAGCCGGGACTCGGTCCGGTCAGCGCGAGGTGCGTGATACTCAGGTGACAGGGCGAGCGACAACGAGCACGAAGAGGGAAAGGACGGCTCGATGGAAGGAAAAGAAGGAGAATCTCCCTCTCAGGAGATAGATGCGCGAATCGAGGAGCTGGGCGATTGGCGGGGCGAGACGCTCGCTCGGGTCCGAACTCTCGTTAACGAGGCCGACCCCGAAGTCGTCGAGGAGGTGAAGTGGAGGAAGCCCTCGGCTCCGGCGGGTGTGCCCGTCTGGTCTCACGACGGAGTGATCTGCACCGGTGAGACCTACAAGAGCCGCGTCAAGCTGACGTTCATGAACGGAGCGGCTCTGGACGATCCGTCGGGCCTCTTCAACGCCAGCCTTGAGGGGAACACGAGGCGCGCGATCGACTTCCATGAGGACGATGAGATCGATGAGGAGGCGTTCAAGGAGCTCATTCGCGCCGCCGTGGAACTGAACACGTCGGGGTGAGCTACAGCCGCCGCCCGGCCGCGGAAGTCAGCGTCGGACCCGATAACGCAGGTGCGTGGCGTCGCGACCCTGCGCCACTCGGATCGGCTCCAGCTCCGGCTGTTCGGTCCCAAGGTGCTCGAAGAGCCTGCGGCCATCCCCGAACAAGACCGGAACGAGGTGGATCTGCAACTCGTCCAGGAGGCCGGCAGCCAGGCTCCACTGCGCTATCGATGCGCCGTGGACGAGGACGTTCCTGTCTCCGGCAGCCTGTTTCGCCTGACCGACGGCTGATTCGAGGTCGCTCACGTAGGTGACGGTGGGCCATTGGGCGAACTCGGGGCTGGGCTCGTGCCGGCTGAGAATGAAGATCGGCACACCGTCGTGATGGTCGCCGCCCCATCCACCCGCGGGTTCGAACGTGCCCCGTCCGGCCAGGACCGCCCCGGTGGACATCATGTCCTCGAAGACTTCGCGATCGGCTCCTGACAGACGCTCGAGCGCATGCTCATGGCCCTTGGCCCGGTCAGCCTCGGTGCCCAACGCCCATTCGTGCAGGCGATGCCCGCCGTCCCCCAGCGCGTTGTCCGGGCCCTCGTTCGGCCCGGTGATGAATCCGTCCAGGGACATCGACATGTAGAGGACGGTTGACGACACAGACAGCTCCGCGGGGCTAGGCCACGATCTTCCAGTACGAGCCCTTGCAAGCGATCTTCCCCTGCGAAACCATCGCGAATCAAGCTACTGAAATCGAGCGTCGAGACCGCGTCGTCTAGGTTTACTCGCCGCCACTGCAGTCTCGCCGAGCCCTATTCCGCGCCGGTGGTCGACCAGTGACTGGCGGCTTTGCGGGCCTTGTCTTCCTCGTGGTCGAGGTAAATCGCGATCCGCGTGATGAGGCCGTCGCCGTCCAAGGTCCAGACGGACCAGGTGTGGACGTCCAGCTCGATGCCGCTCCCGGCGCCGCGGGCCGCGAGGTGCTGTCGCGCGAGGATGGTCTTGTCCGCGGCGACCACGACGTCAAGTGATTTGACCGCCTGCTGCTGAAACGCGTCAGGCTCCATCCAGCGCCGCAGGCGCTCGACACCCTTGAGCGGCGCCTGACCACCCGGCGGGACGAACACGACGTCGGGATGAACCAGCGCGAGCGCGGTGTCGAAATCCTCGCTGCTCATCGCGTTCATCCACCGGCGCACGGTCTCGACGTTCTTCTGGGACACCACCTCAAGTATCGCCGGACGGACCCGAAGGGAGTCAGGAACGGCTGAACGGAAGCGCGGACGTCAGCCAGGTGACGAGCGCAGCGGGGCTTCGGGACTGAGTCAAGACCCTTCCGGGCCCCGTGAATTCCATGACGAAGCCCTCCCCACTCTTGAGCGTGGCCATCAGACCCTGCGTGACCTTCCGCGTCGTGAACTGAACCGAGGGGTCGAACGCGACGAGGTGGCCCGAGTCCAGCACGAGCGACTCACCAGCTCCCAGCTCGACGGCGTCGAGGGCTCCGTAGCAGGAGACGACAGCACGCCCGGATCCGGTGATGTGAACCAGAAACCCACCCTCGCCGCCAACCAGGTTCTTGAACCCACCCCACGTGGTGTCCAGCTCAAGGCCCGTTGAGGAGCAGAGCCAGTTGCCCTTCGCGATGTTGAGCGCGTCGGAGACTTCCATCACCGCGATGTCGCCCGGCAGGTTCGCGGCGCAGTCGACCCAGCCGCCGCCATCTGGCGCCGTGAAGGTGGAGATGAAGAGTGACTCCCCGCCCAGCACGCTGCGCTTGAGGCCGCCCATGAGCCCACCTTGCATCGCCGCCTCGACCGAGACCCCGGCCGACGTGGCCATCATCGCTCCCGACTCGGCCTTCACGGCCTCGCCGGCTGCGAGCGTGCACCGGGCGACGGCGAAGCTCGGGTCATGGCGAACGCTGACGTCCATGCGCGCGATCCTCGCACAGCCCGCGGTGCTGGGACGCACCAAGCCGCGACGCCCGCAGCGGTATGGTGCCTGGGAGGGCCTGATGGAGACGAAGTCGGCAACGGCCACCGAGATCAAGGACTCGATCCTCGAGGCCATCGGCGAAACGCCGCTGGTACGCCTTTCGCGCATCGCCGACGTGCGCCCTCAGCTCGTCGCCAAGGTCGAGATGCTGAATCCCGGCGGCTCCATCAAGGATCGGATCGCGCTGGGGCTGATCGAGGCGGCGGAGCGGAGCGGGAAGCTCAAGCCGGGCGGCACCATCGTGGAGCCCACGAGCGGCAACACCGGGACCGGGCTCGCGATCGCAGCGGTCCTCAAGGGCTACCGCGTAATCGCCGTCATGCCGGACAAGATGAGCAAGGAGAAGATCGACCTCCTGCGCGCGTACGGCGCCGAGGTCGTCGTCGCCCCCACAGAGGTGCCGCCCGATTCGCCCGAGTCCTACTACCGCGTGGCTGATCGGCTCACCGAGGAGATTCCAGGGGCCTTTCAGCCCAATCAGTACTTCAACCAGGCCAACCCCGACGCGCACTACCACGCGACCGGGCCGGAGATCTGGCGCCAGACGGGGGGACTGATCACGCACTTCGTCGTCGGGGTGGGCACGGGCGGCACGATCACCGGTGCGGGCCGCTTCCTCAAGGAGCGCAATCCCGCGATCGAGATCATCGGCGCCGACCCCGTCGGCTCGATCTACTCGGGCGGCGAGGTAAAGCCGTACCTGATCGAGGGCGTCGGCGAGGACTTCTGGCCGGAGAGCTTCGACCCCTCGGTCGTCGATCGCTACGTGACGGTTTCCGACCGCGACGCGTTCGCCACCACGAGGAGCCTCGCCGAGACCGAGGGCATTCTCGCCGGTGGCTCCTCGGGGATGGCCGTGCACGCGGCGCTCGAGGTGGCGAAGGGCATCGACGACCCGGGCGCGCTGGTCCTGGTGATCCTCCCCGACGGAGGGCGCTCCTATCTCTCCAAGGTCTACAACGACGCCTGGCTGCGCCAGTACGGGTTCCTCGAGCGCGAGGCCGAGCCCACGCTGGGCGAGGTGCTTCGCCACAAGCACGCCGAGGGCGAGGTTCCGCCGCTCTTGACGGTCGATACGCACGCCAAGGTTCGCGACGCCGTCGCGCTCATGCACGAGCACGGCGTCTCGCAGGTGGTCGTCGTCTCCTCCCACGACCCGCAGACCGTCGCCGGCGCGATCACCGAGCGAGGGTTGCTGCGACGCGGCATCGAGGATCCCTCGCTCCTCGGAGCCGAGATCGTCGACGTGCTCGAGGCCCCATTCCACGCCGTGCCGGCCAGCGACCCCGTGCGCGAAGCCGTCGACCTGCTGAGCGGGCAAACCGAGGCCCTGCTGGTCACCGAGGAGGGCCGCCCGACGGGAATCGTCACCCGCGCCGACCTGCTGGAGTCGCTGGCGTCGCGATGAGCGGACCGCCCGAGGGCGCGCGCTTCGCCACGCGCGCCGTCCATGCCGGGCTGAACCCGGATCCGACCTACGGCTCGGTGATCCCGCCGATCCACCAGACCTCGACCTACATACAGCCGGCCCCGGGCGAGTTCACGGAGGACTTCGACTACGCGCGCTCGGCGAACCCGACGCGGGCGGCGCTCGAGACGGCGCTCGGCGAGCTCGAGGGAGGCCTGGGAACTGCGTTCTCGAGCGGGATGGCCGCCGAGCACGCGGTCATAACCGCCGTCTGTGCTGCAGGCGATCACGTGATCCTCCCGGCCGATCTCTACGGCGGCACGTTCAGGCTGGTCGACAAGGTGCTCTCCCGCTGGGGCCTCGACCACGATCTCGTCGATCAGTCCGACCCGGATGCGGTCGCGGCGGCCCTGCGGCCGGAGACGAGGCTGGTCTGGGTCGAGACGCCCACGAACCCGCTGCTGGGTGTGGTCGACATCGAGGCCGTGGTGGAGCGCTCGGGTGAGGCGCTCGTGTGCGTGGACAACACCTTCGCCACGCCCGCGATCCAGCGCCCGCTCGAGTCGGGCGCCGATGCGGTCGTGCACTCCACGACCAAGTACCTGGGAGGCCACTCCGACTCCGTCGGGGGCGCGGTGGTCGTAGGCGATCCTGACCTGCACGAGCGCGTCCGGTTCGTCCAGAACTCGGTCGGAGCGGTGCCCGGCCCGTTCGACTGTTTCTTGGTCCACCGGGGCCTGCGGACCCTGCACCTGAGGGTCGCTGCCCACACCGAGAACGGACGCGCCGTGAGCGAGTACCTGCGCGGGGCCGAGGGCGTCGCCGACGTGCGCTGGCCAGGGTTCGGCGGCATGGTCTCGTTCCGGCACCCGGAGGCAATCAGGATCGCGTCGGCGACCAGCATCTTCTCCCTCGCCGAGTCGCTCGGCGGGGTCGAATCCCTGATCGAGGTGCCGCAGGCGATGACGCACCAGTCGGTCGAGGACTCCGACGCAGCCGTCCCGGCCGATCTCGTCCGGCTCTCCTGCGGCGTCGAGGACGCTGATGACCTCGTCGCCGACCTGAAATCCGTCCTCACCTGAGCCGATGAGAAAGAACCCCTACTACGCCCTCGACGACGTGGAAGTGATCAAGCGCGTCATCCGCGAGAACCCGTGGGCCACGCTCGTCTCGGATGCATCCAGCGGGCTGGTGGCTTCGCACTACCCGGTCCTGCTCGAGGAGGACCGTGATGACGTCTCGATCGTGACGCACCTGGGCCGTCCGGACGAGCAGGTGCACGAGCTCGGTGAGCATGAGCTCCTGGTCATCGTCCAGGGCCCGCATGGATACATCTCGCCCAGCTGGTACGGCGACCTCGTCTGGGTGCCCACTTGGAACTTCATCGTCGCGCACCTCTCGGGAGTGCCCGAGGTCCTCAGTGAGGAGGAGAACTTCGCGGTGCTGAAGAGACTGGTCGATCACTTCGAGGACCGGGTCCCCAACCCGCGGCCGCTGGACGCAGACGAGGCCACCCTGGAGAACGCACGACGCCTCAGCCGTGGCACCGTCGGCTTGCGCCTGCAGCCAACGAGAATCGTCGCCAAGCGCAAGCTGAGCCAGGACAAGGAGGACGAGGTAATCGGCTCGGTGATCGGAGAGCTCGAGGGAGAAGGGCCCTACGCCAGCCCGGCCCTCGCCCGTGAGATGCGGCTCCTCCACGACGCGGACGCGTAGCTCCAGCGCCCGCTCGCTGCCTGGGCACAGCGGCTGAGGCCGCCCTGCCTAGATCAAACGTCCAGTTCCGTGGGGCGGGGGTTTCGCTTGGAACGTTTGGGCCGATGGTCCTTATGTGCCCCTGCGGATTCCCGCCATCGCTCGCATCCCGTGTGTTCTCGTGCTGCTTGCGGTCGGTGCGCTGCTCTTCGCGGAGAGCGCCATGGCCGGGTTCGACTTGGGGGCCGGAGGCGAGCGCATCTCGCCCCCGGTCGCGCAGGTCGCGACCGGGGGTGGTGACGACCGGGAGGAACAGAGCTCGGCCCCGGAAGCGCAGAGCCCGTGCGAACTCAACCTCGATATCGCCGCCTCCAAGGGGCTTCGCGTCCCGGCGGGCTGGGACCTTCGCTGCCCGGGTCCGGGTCTTGACTGGGAAGGGGGGACCCACTGGGGCGTCACCTGCCCCTATGCCGAGTGCCCCGAGGGCGCAGGCCCGTACATCTCGATCTCCAACCCCACCTACTACGTCGTGGCCCACGAGCTCTGCCACGCCAACTTCGGCAACGACGAGCTGATGGCCGACCAATGCGCGGCCAAGCACGGCGCTTCGCTCGAGACCAGCCCCTACAGCTGAGGCGCCCGGGTTCGAAGCCCGCCGGGATAGCCTGGAGGCGTGACCGCCTCGAGCCCTCCTGACAACGTCGCCGAACGCGCGCGCAGCTGGCGGAATGCCGCACACGCCGCGGTGTGTGACGTGATCGAGCCCTGGGACCACGGGACGGTGGTGCGAGCTACTCGCCATCCGACCTACTGGGACTTCAACCTCATTCGCGTCGAAGACGACCCGGGGATGAGCGTCGAGAAGCTGATCGCCGTCGCGGATGAGCTGCTGGCGGCCAGCGAGCATCGGCGCTTTGAGTTCGACCTCGTTGAAGTCGCTGAGCCGCTGCGTCCCGAGTTCGAACGCCGCGGATGGATGACCGAGCGGCTGCTCTGGATGCGTCACGAGGCGGCGTCGGCGCCGGGACCCGTGATCGGAGTCGAGGAGGTGCCCTACGACGCCGTTCGAGACCTCAGGGCCACCTGGCATCAAGAGGATTTCCCGGGTATCGACTACGCGCCGCACGAGCCTCATGCACGGGAGGTAGCGCTCGGACTTGGGGCTCGTGTCCTCGCCGTGACCGAGGGGTCCACCCCGGTCGGATTCGCCCAGATCGAAGGCGACAGCGAGGGTGCTGAGATCGTGGCGGTCTACGTGCATCCTGATCACCGCGGTTCGGGCCGCGGTGAGGCGCTCACCCGTACCGCGATCCAGGCCGCGAGCGACGCCCGCGATCTCTGGATCGTGGCCGACGACGAGGACCGCCCGAAGGAGCTCTACGCACGCCTCGGCTTTCGGCCGGCGTGGAAGACCGTTGAGCTCCTGCGGCCCCCCGAGGCAGACGCAGCGAGCTCCACCCAGGGGTGATCACGACCACCCCCCGAGCGTGCTCCGGCCCTGCCTTGGGCCCCTGGTAGCCGGTGCCGATCGGATCGATCCTTCTCTCATCGTCAATCGAGGCCCGGACGAGCCGGGCAGAAGGTGAGACACATGAAGGTCAAGACGCTCATTGCCACCGCCGTAGTCACGATCAGCGGAGTTGCCGCCTCGGGTGCCGCCGCCAACGAGAAGGCCCCGACCGAGGTCACGATCAAGGGTCAAAACGGCGACTACTACGGCTACGTCAAGAGCCCCGACGAGGACAACTGCGAGAGCGATCGCAAGGTGAACGTCTTCAAGCTGGCTCCCGGGCATACGCCGGACCCGCAGTCGGACCAGAAGATCGGCAGCGACACCGCTTCGCCGAACGGTCCAAACGCGATGTGGTCGATCGGCAACTCGGGCTTAAAGAAGGGCCGCTTCTACGCCCAGGCCAAGAAGACCGCCGACTGCAAGGGCGACCTCAGCCCGGTGATCACCCGCCACTGATCGCTCGAGGGAGCCACCGCGCTCGCCAAACGCGAGCCTGGGAGGGAAAGAAGGCCGGTCCGCGATGCGGGCCGGCCTTCGCCGTCTTGGGACCTACCGTGCGGCTCCCTCGGCCTGCCAGTCCTGGGCGATGCATGCGACGTGGCGGTCGTCGGTACCGCAGCAGCCGCCGAGGACCGTCAGGCTCGGAAGCGCCTCACGCAGATCCGCGTACCGGGCGCCCAGGTCCTCCGGGTCTCCCTCGTCGAGCTCGGTCGCCTCGTCGAGCTCGGCGTGGCTCTTGGTCGACGCGTTGGCCCGCAAGCCCAGCACCCGCTCCTGCCACCCCTGACCCTTGCCGAGAACGTCCTCGAAGTGGGTCGGATGCGCGCAGTTCAGCATGAAGTAGGCGGGGGACCGGTCCGTCGCCTCATCCACCTCGCGGATCGCATCGCCCAGGGCCTGACCGCTCGGCAGCCTGCCGTCGGTCTCCACGGTGAACGAGATCGCCGCGGGCATTTCCGCCGCCGCAGCGGCCCGCGCGATGCCGATCGCCTCGTTGGCATAGGTCAACGTGAGGGCGGTGACCATGTCGGCGGCGGTGTCGGCGAAGGTGTTGATCTGCGTTGAGTGGTACTCGGTTGCCTCGTCCGCGCTCAGCTTGATCGTGGGGCTGTAGCCGTCGTCTTGAGGACCCACGCACCCGCTGATCACGATCGGACCGGAGCCCTCGTATTCGGAGCGGAGCTCCTCGAGCAGGACGATCGCCTTGCGGTTGAGCCCATCCAGCTCCTCGTCGCTGTACCCGAGCTCGGAGGCCCAGCGGGGGCTCGCGCGCCAAGTGGGGCTCTCGAGCACGAAGCCGGTGCCGCGGTCGCGGGCGAGCTCCAGGTATGGCTTGAAGTAGCCGCGCAACGCCTCCGTGCCCTCCTCGTCGCTCAACAAGCCGAACGCGGCGAACAGCGGGAGGTCGATGCCCTCGTGGAAGACCAGGGTCGTTTCGATGCCACCGTCCGTGAGGAAGAGGTCGCCATCGAGCTGGGGAAGTCGCTGGCGGTAACTCATCGGAGTCCTTTCGTCGCTGGCGGCGCGGCTCGATTCTATGCCTGAAAACGCACGCTTTGCTCATGAGCGGGAGGATCCAGGGATGACTGAACCGAGTCTCGCGCCGAGCTCGCCGCTGACGGGCGGCTGCCTCTGTGGCGGCATCCGCTTCGAGCTCTCCGAGGCGCCGCAAAGCGCGGGCTACTGCCACTGCACACGCTGCCAGGGACGGACGGGATCGGGCTTCTCCGCATCCGCCCGGACGACCAAGGACGCCTTCCGCTTGACCCAGGGCGAGGGGCTGCTCGGAGCTTGGCGCCACCCCGACGGGGGCATGGAGAAGTGCTTCTGCACGAACTGCGGGGCTCATCTTATGAGCCGCGACCCCGAGGGCCCGAGGATGACGATTCGAATGAGCGCCTTCGACGGCGACCCGGGAGTCCGTCCGAGCTTCCGCGCGTTTACGGACTACGCGGTGAGCTGGGAGGAGATCCCCGACGACGGGCTGCCTCGGTTCCCGGAGCGCAAGCCGGACTACCCCTAGCCTCGAGTGAAGCCGCTGGCCTGGGTGGGAGCGGGCGGGCTAGCCGGGGGCCGACTCCGGGGTGGAGCCCGCGGCGCCCTGCTCCCGGGTATTGCGCCCCGGTCGCGCGATCTCGGAATGGCAGGTTTCCGATGATCGACGGCGTCGCCGCGATTCGGAAGTTAGAGAGGCGATCGGACGTGCCTTCGGCGGGCGTCCAAGGGGGGAAATAAAACGCAACCGGTGGTGACGCCTCTGCCTGCCCCGCGCGTAGCCTTCGCACGGAATAAGCTTTCTCGTCACCTTCGAGAGTGGAGCCCGCTTGGCTTTGCGGTTCCTCTCTCTCCCGGTTGCAAGGATCAACCTAGACGAACGCTCTCAGCCCTGCACGGAGCATTCCCGCAATCTGCGACAAAAAGTCGCCTCAAGAGGCCCGGAATCAACCGATTCGATCGCGATCGCGCCTTGAGGCTGCCGGTTCTCGCTTCGCCAGCTCATTGAGGTTCCGCGCCGCCCTGCCAAACAGCAGCACGATCATCGTCGCCGCGATGGCCAGCCCGATCGCGTCCAGGACGGTCAGGTCGAGGTCCCCGATCTGGAAGTCGAGGCCCAGGCCGAGCGCGAGCGCGGTGTTGAGCGCGATCAGGATCAACCGCATCTCCGTCGGGCCGAGAAGCCCGTAGCCGATCGAGAAGCGGCCGAACGCATAGCTCTCGAGATAGACGTTGATCGAGAGGATGAGGTAGGCGACGACGATCAGCGTCCCCACCGAGAGCAGCATGTACGGAGAGAGGCCGAGCCCGATGCCGATCGCCGCGGTTGAGATCGCGTCCACGAGATGGTCGACGTAATAGCCGTAGGTTGGACGCTCGATGCCCCGCACCCGCGCCAGGGTCCCGTCGAGCGAATCGCCGAGCCACTGCACGACCAAGAGCGCGCTCGCCACCCAGAGCCAGTCGTTGGACTCGTTTGAGAGCTGGTAGGCGACGCAGATCCCGATCGCGGCGAGGACGCCGAGGATGGTCAGGTCGTCTGGAAGCACCCAGCGGGGCAGCCGGGCTGCGGTTGCCCGAAGCAGCCTCCGCTCGGGCTTCGCCAGCAGGAAGTTTGGCTCGCGCGTGGCCTCCACGGCCTCTTTCGCGTCGGGCGCTGCCATCGGCGGGGACTACCCGGGGGCGCGCTCGAGGTTTCTTGGATTGAACCTGTCGATGGTTCCCACAGACGAGCCCGCTCTCGCACCAGCCCGCCTCCGGCGACTGCCGGTTCTTGACGTCGGTGGGGGTTTGCTCGTAGCCGTGGCGACGACGGCAAGCGCTCGGACGCTCGGGCTGGCGGGGCTCGCCGGCCTACCGCAGGGATGGGGTCTCTTGATCCCGCGTTGTCAATCCGTCCACACCTTCGGGATGCGCTTCGCCCTTGACGTGCTCTTCCTCGACTCACGTGGCGGCCTCATCGACGTGCGGGAAGGGGTTGTCCCCGTCCGGGTGACGGGCTGCCGAGCAGCCGCCGCGGTCCTCGAGGTGAACGCCGGCGCCGGGCGCCGCTACGCGCGGCAGAATCCCCTCCCGTGCCCCGCCCAGACCTTCCTCTGATCCTGCTCGTTTTCGGCGCCGCCGGCGCCCTCGCAATCCTCGTCGACCCGGCCGAGACTTCGCCACCCGAGCCAGGCACGGCAGCTCAGGCGCCCCCCAGCGACCTGCTGGAGAGTCCCCCCGCCGGCCTCCTGCGATGCCTCACCGCAGACGTTCCGCCCTCTCAGGACTTCGCCGCACCGTCCGAGGCGGACGCCGTGATCGAGGAGGTCTCCCGGCAGGTCGAGGACCTTCGCGAGCTGCGGTTCTCGGAGCCCATCGACGCCCGCTTCCTCGAGGCCGAGGAGCTGCAAACGGAGATCGATGCCCTGCTCGAGAAGGAGCTCAAGCCGGACGAGATCGCCGCCGAGCAGGAGGTCCTCGTGCTGCTCGGGGCGATTCCCCCCGATACAGACCTCGGCGCCCTCACTCGCGAGGCGCTGGGGGGCCAGATCATCGGTCTCTATGAGACGAGGGAGGAGGAGCTGCTCGTTCAATCGTCCGGCGAGACCGACTCCTTCGAGCTGATCACCCTCGCGCACGAGCTCCAGCACGCGCTCTCCGATCAGGCGATCGGGATCCGCGATGACCCCGGCGACATCGGGACAGCCGACCGCACCCTCGCCTACACCGCTGTGGTGGAGGGCGACGCCTCGCTGCTCATGCAGCGCTACGCCCTGGCCTACGTCGGCCTTGCCGAACAGCTCGAGGTCCAAGAGCAGGCGGTCCCGGGCGCGGCCGACTTCGCCTCGCTTCCCGACTACGTTCAGCGCAACTCCGTCTTCCCCTACCTCGAGGGGCTGCGCCTCGTCTGCCACCGGTACCTGAAGGGCGGTTGGGAAGCCGTTGACGAGCTCTACCGCGAGCCGCCCGAGTCGACCGACGAGGTCCTCTTCCCGGGCCGCTACGGCGACGGACCGCCGGCCGATCCTCGCGCATCCGGCAAACCACCCGGGTGGACCTCGACCGTCCGTCGCGAGCTGGGCGCTGCCGAGCTGCAGTGGCTCTTCGCCGCCCCCGGCGGTGATCCCGAGGCGGAGTTGCCCGAGCCGCGCGCGCTGGTCGCGAGCTGGGCGGGCGGTGAGCTCGAGCTCTGGGCCCGTGGCGCTGAACGGGCGCTGGGCATCTCGCTGGTTGAGCTTCCCCAGGCGGAGCGCCTGTGTGGGGCGCTGGCGGCGTGGTACGGAGCCGGGCACCCGCAGGCCACCACCGATCGGCCCGAGCAGGGAGCCGTGGACGCACTCTTCTCCGAGCCCGAGCAGGCGGCCGCGCTTTCGTGTCGCGGCGACGAGATCCGAATGGGGATCGCCCCCAGCCGCGCAACCGCCGTGCAGCTCACGCGCTAGCGCGGCGGCTCTACCATCACTCGCATGCGTATCGACGAGCTGCTCGCACGTGGGCGACCCGTCTTCTCGTTCGAGTTCTTCCCGCCGAAGTCCGAGGAGGGACTCGAACAGCTCTTCGAGACGGTCGAGGCGCTGAAGCCGCTCGAGCCGGACTACGTCTCGGTCACCTACGGAGCCGGAGGGGCGACGCGCGACGGCACGGTTGAGATCGCCCGTCGCATTCACAGCGACCACGGCATTCGAGGTGATGGCCCACCTCTCGTGCGTGGGCGAGACGCAGGCGGGCCTCGCCGAGCTGCTCGAGCGCTTCTCCGCCGCCGGAGTCGAGAACGTGCTCGCGTTGCGCGGCGACCCGCCTCGCGGCGAGACGACCTTTACGCGCCCGGACGAAGGCCTTTCGAGCGCCGCCGAGCTGACCGGCTTCATCCGCGAGCGCCACGACTTCGTCATCGGCGGCGCCTGCTTTCCCGAGGTGCATCCCGAGGCGCGTGACCTGGCGGCGGACCTCGCGTATCTGAAGACCAAGGTCGACGCTGGAGCGAGCTTCCTCATCACCCAGCTCTTCTTCGACAATCATGTCTATTGGGACTTTGTGGCGGCCGCGCGTGAGCGCGGAATCGACGTGCCGATCATCCCCGGGGTGATTCCGATCGCCTCCTACGCTCAGATCTTGCGAGTGTGCTCCCTGTGCGACGCCACGATCCCGGTCGAGCTCGACGAGGCGATGCGCGCGCTCGGCGGTGACGCCGAAGCCGAGGTCCTGCTGGGGGTCGCCTATGCCGCCCGTCAGTGCGACGAGCTCTTGGCCGGTGGCGCCCCTGGGATCCACTTCTATGCGTTAAACCGCGCCCCCGGCGTGCGCGCCGTGCTGAGCGCGCTGCGGGCCTCGCGACCCTGGGAACGTGCGCGGCCCGTCGCCGCCACCACGTAGGGTTCTCGCGCTCATGGCTCCCTCCGAGGGCTCCTTCCGCTTCGCGGACCACCGCATCTCCTACGACCTCTATGGCGAGGGCGAGCGCGTGATCGTCCTCGTCCATGGGCTGCTCATGAACCGCCGCATGTACGAGCGCCTCGGGGCTGAGCTTGCTGAGCGGGGCAACCGGGTGGTCGCCGTGGATCTGCTGGGGCACGGCCGCTCCGATCGGCCCATCGACTCGCGCCTCTACAACATGACCGCGTTCGCGGAGCAGCTCGTCGGTCTCTTCGATCACCTCGAGCTCGAGGCGCCCGCCGTCGGCGGCACGTCACTGGGGGCGAACGTCGCGCTCGAGCTCGCCTCGCGCCACCCGGAGCGCGCGGGCGCGCTCTTCATTGAGATGCCGGTGCTCGACAACGCGCTCCTCGGCGCCGCGATCGTCTTCACCCCGGTGCTGATAATGCTGCGCTTCGGCGAGCGCCCACTCGAGGCGCTCGCGGCCGCCGCCCGGCGCGTGCCGCGTACGACGCCGCTCGTGGACATGGGGCTGGACTGGATCCGGCAGGATCCCGAGCCCTCGCGCGCCGTCTTGGAGGGCATCCTCTTCGGTCGCACCGCCCCGCCCCGCTCCGAGCGCCGTCGGCTGGAGATGCCGGCGCTCGTGATCGGACATCCCTCCGACCCCCTCCATCCCTTCACCGACGCGGACATGGTCGCCGAGGAGATGCCGCGCGCCCGTCTGGTGAACGCCAAATCGATCTTCGAGTGGCGCTTCAGCCCCGAGCGCCTCGACGAGGAGCTCTCCCGGTTCCTGGAGGACTTCTACGCGAGCGGCCGCGCTGCGCGAACGGCCGCCTGACAACGGGTAGGAACGCGTTCCGAACCGCCGGAGCTGCTTAAGGAGCCTTACGGGTGATCGGTTAGCCTCACGCGCCCGTGGCTTCCCGCAAGGAGGAACAGGCACGCCGCCGCGCCGAGCGGCTGGCCGAGGAACAGCGCGAGCAGCTCGCCGCGAGGCGGCGGCTCATGGCCGGCTACATCGTGGCCGGGGCGATGGCGCTAGCGATCGTCGTGGGCTTGGTGATCGTCCTGGCTGGCGGTGGCTCGGGTAGTGGGAGCGAGGGCGATTCGGCCTCTTTCCCCGAGAACGCCCACATTCAGGCGCTGAGCGGAGCCACAAACGACTACGAGCCAGATGACCGTGAGGGCACTGTGCCTCCCCCGCTCGAGCAAGGAGACCTCGAGGCCGCCGCCAAGGCGGCGGGCTGCGAGCTGCAGCTTGATCTCGAGGACGAGGGCAACACTCACATCGGCGACGATCCAGCGAACGCGCCCAGCTACAAGACGAGCCCAGCGACCTCGGGCGACCACATTGACCCTGGTCTACAGCAGGCCGATGGAGCCTACGTCGAGACCCCCGATCCGGCCTACGTCGTCCACTCGCAGGAGCACGGCCGGGTGAGCATTCACTACTCGCCCGACCTGAGTGAGCAGGAGCAGCTCGAGCTCAAGGGGGTCTTCGACGAAGACCCGGCTGGAATGCTCTTCTTCCCCGACCCCGACATGCCGTGGGACGTCGCCGCTGCCGCCTGGACGGGGAGCGGCGGGGGCCAGATCGTCGGCTGTGAGACGTATGAGGGCTCCGCGACCCTCGACGTGATCCGCGACTTCCGCGACACATACCGCGGCCAGGGGCCCGAGCCAGTCGCGCTCGTCACGGGCTGAGCGCACCTGAACGGGCTCGCCCGGCCGCGGAGGGCGCTTTGCACGCCGCGATCGCTTCGCCTACCCTCGAAGGCGGTGGGTAACGGCAAGCGACTGCTATGGGGAGCAGCGCTGGTGTTCACCGTGGCCTCGGTCTGGGTCGCGGCTCCGGCGTTCTCGACGACCCCGTATATCCCGGAGGCCGTGGATTTCGAGCAGCCGCTTGGAGACGCCCGCGCTGTTTCGGCCGCCAAGGTGGCGGACGGTCAGCGCGCCGGCGAGGGACCGGTGACCCACCGCAGCGCGGTGATCCGGGCACCCGAGCGCTTTGACGCTGTCGGGCTCGCCCGCGAGCGCCGGCCCGTGGAGCTTCGCGCTCGCCTCGACGGCGAGGGCTGGACGGATTGGTTCGAGGTCGCCGGCGGGGATCCGCTGGTGGTCGTGGGCGGCGCGCACGAGGCGCAACTGCGAACCCGAGGCTGGCAACCGCACGGTCGGCTCCACTACGTGAACGTCACCGGCACTACCAGCGCAGCGCAGACGGCGCTGACCGACGTGCGGTCCGCGCTCAATTCGGCATTCGTCTCGGCCACCGGTCTGATCTCGCCGACCGCGGACGGCGCCGCCAGGAAGCCGAAGTTCATGAGCCGCAAGGGCTGGGGAGCGGAGCGCGATCAAGGCGGGTGCAAGCCGCGCACGAGGCCGGCCTACGGCAAGGTGAAAGCCGTGGCGGTGCACCACACGGTCACATCGAACTCGTACTCGAAGTCGCAGGCGCCGGGCATCGTGCTCGCGATCTGCCGCTATCACCGCAACGGAAACAACTGGAACGACATCGGCTACAACGCCCTGGTCGACCGCTTCGGGCGCGTTTTCGCCGGTCGTGCCGGCGGCGTCGACAAGCCGGTGGTCGGCGCCCAGGCACAGGGCTACAACGCCGAGAGCGCCGGCGTCGCGGCAATCGGCGATCACTCCTCGGGCGGTGTGTCAGGCCGAGCGTTCAGAGGCCTCCGCAACTACCTCGCCTGGAAGCTCGACCTGAACGGACACGGCGCCCGCGGAAAGACGGTCCTGATCTCGGCCGGTGGCGAGGTCAACCGTTACCCACGTGGTACCCGCGTCCGCGTGCGGCGCGTCTTCCGCCACGGGACCGTCGACTACACGGCCTGTCCCGGCAACGGGCTCAAACGACAGATGGAACGCCTGCGGCGCGAGACGGCAAAGCGCATCCAGGGCTAGGGCGCCCGGTAGGCCGGGAAGAACTCGCCGACCTCACGGCCTCCGGCAAGCTCGCGGTAGGCCACGGGATCGCAGATGACCTCGTGGGTCCGAAACGGAAGCTCGGTGTTGGCGAACCCACGCTTGAAGTCCTCGAGCCCATCGCCCGGGCGGACTCCGCCGCCGAGGTTGAGCGGCACGCCCAGCTCATCGGCGAGATCCATCATCGCGACCACCACGTTCTTGAAGGGCGAGGCGTCGAGGGCTCGATCGGCCGTACCTCCCAGGTAGTAGTGAAGGACGCCGTCGGAGAGCGCCGCGATCGCGCCGGCGCCGATGTCGATCTCCTCAGAGCGCCCCAGGACCAACCACGACTGCGGGAATTCGAGCGCCTTCCCGAAGTAGTCGGCGTCGTAGAAGTACCGGGGCGTAGCCCCGGCCCTGGTCATCGTCTCCGTGTAGAGCGAGAGGAAGTTGGCACGCTGCGCGTCGGAGGCGTCGGGGCCCATGGTCACGTCGATGGTCCACCCCGCGCGCTCGTTGCGCCGCAGCTGCGAGCCGAAGCGAGATCGCACGCGACGCTCCTTGTGTGGGTCGTGGACGTGGACGAGCGAGCGCTCGGTCGCGCCCGCGAACGAGGGAGGCTCCCCGATGCGATCGCGAACGAAGAGGCTCACGAGGCCGGTTGGCGACCAGTCGACCGACGCGGGATCGATCGCCCCCTCCGTGTCGGAACGGAGCGCACCCGGATAGCCGTAGGGCGAGATCGCGTCCAGCCGCCCAGAGGAGTCCGGGATCTCGCGCGCGAGCACCGGCAGCAGCGTGCTCCCGGCCTGCAGCGTGTGAGTAGCTCCCTCGGCCTCGAGAAACGCGCGGGAGCGAAAGAAGTCCTCTGAGGAGGCGGCGGCCCCGCCGTCAGCGTGGAGCTCGGCCGAGAGAGTCGCGGCTCAGCCCTCCTCGGGAAAGCCGGTGAAGTCCTCAGGGAGCAGGCCCCAGATCTGGTTGTCGACGGCCTCGTCGCCTCGGACGATCGCCTTGCGCATGACACCCTCGAGGCGAAAGCCCAGGAACGTCACCACCTTCTGCGCCGGCACGTTGGTGGCGGGAATCTCGCCGTGGACCCTGTGAACGCCCAGTTCCCGAAACGCGTGCACGCAGGCCTGGCGCTCCGCCTCGCGAGCGACGCCCTTGCCCCACGCCGATGGGTCGCCGATCAGCATCCCAAGCTCCGGACCGTTCGGTCGCTCGAGACCGAACAGCCCAACGAAGCCCACCGTCTCGTCGGAGTCGTCGATGGTGATCGCCCACTTGCGGTCGCCCGACGCGTTCATCGCTCGCTCCACCCAGCCCTTCGCGTCCTCCAAGCTGAATTCGTCGCGGCTGGCGACGAGCTCCGCGGTCACCCGCTCGTCGTTGAACCAGCGGTGCACCGCCGGCGCGTCGCGGGGCTCGAAATCACGCAGGTTGACGCTGGCAGCCACTAGAGCGCCCGAGGCTACCCGTAGAGCCCGTGCCCGGTCACGAGCAGGCGGGTGGTGCGCCCCAGGATCCGTAGGTCCAGCCAGGGAGTTCGGTGCTCGACATACCAGACGTCAAGCTCGATGCGCTCCTCCCAGGGGATCCCGGCGCGCCCGTTCACCTGGGCCCAGCCGGTGATGCCGGGCCGAACCTCGAGGCGGCGGCGCTGACGCGCGGTGTACTCGTCGACCTGCGCCTCGAGCGTGGGGCGGGGGCCGACGATCGCGAGCTCCCCGCGCAGCACGTTGACCAGGTTCGGCAGCTCGTCGAGCGAGAACCGCCGCAGGATCGCTCCGGCTCGTGTGACCCGCGGATCGCCCTCGAGAACGGGGGTGCCGACTCCCACCGGGTCGGACTTGGGCCGCATCGTTCGCAGCTTCAGGAGCTCGAACGGCGCGCCGCGCAGGCCGGCCCGCCGTGAGCGGTAGAGCACCGGTCCACGGGAATCGAGCTTGATCGCGACGCAGGCGATGGCGAGCACCGGCGACAGCACGACCAGCGCGAGCGAAGCGATCACGACCTCCGCAGCCCTGGGCAGCCCTCGGCTCGTTTCCCCGACGCCACTCACCGAGTTCCCTCCACGCTCTCCCACGTCCGTGGAACACCGTGACGCATGAGGTCCCACAGGCCTGCGGCGCTCGCCGCGGTGACCGCGACGTAGTAGCGGGCAACGAGCAGCGGGCGCAGCGGCACCACGCGGGCCAGAAGCGCCGCGGCCAAGAGCGCCACCTGGGCCGCCATCGTGACGATGTAGAGGGTCCCCTCCCCGAGCAGGAAGGCGTTGGTGACGAGCGCGGCCAGGTGGAGGATCGGGGTCATGTAGCGCAACAGCCGGTGCGAGTAGATCTGTAACGCGAAGAGCGGTTTGTACCCACGGGGCGAGAGCAAGGAGGTGTGAAGCAGCGTGTTCCAGGCCCCGGTCATCATCCGGCGCTTGCGCAGAAACTCGCCTTCGATCGTGGGAGCCATCGGCTCGCTGGCCCGCGCCAGGGGCTCATAGACGGAGCGCCAGCCTCGTTTTGCGAGCTCGAACGGAAACGAGATGTCCTGGCCGCGATCGGCCCCGAGCGCGACGTACGCATGCCGCCGCACGGCGTTGATGGCCCCGTTGCCCGCAGTGATCCCACCGAGCTCGGACTCCATCGCGCGCACCGCCATCTCGTACCGCCAGTAGAGCCCCTCCTGGTTCGAGGCCCCCTCCGTCGCGGTGAAGGCGACGTGCCCGCAGACGTATCCCACGTCGGGCTCGGCGAGGCGCGACACCAAACGCCGCAGAGCGCTCGGGTCCCAGGTGGAGTTGGCGTCTGAGAAGGCGAGAATCTCGCCCGTTGCCCGCTCGACGCCCGCGTTGAGCGCGGTCACCTTCCCCCCGCGCGGCAGGTCGACGACGACATCCGCCCCCGCCTTTATGGCCCACTCGAGCGTGCGGTCGGTCGAGCCATCGGAGACGACGACTACCTCAAGGCTCTCGCGCGGGTAGTCGGACGCGAGCGTGGAGCGCACCCAGTCGAGGATGCTCCCCTCCTCGTTGTGAGCGGCGACGATCATCGAGACGCGCGGCAGCTGCGTTGGCTCAACCGCCTCGGGGGTCTGCCGGGCTCTGCTCAGGGCCCAAAGGACCAGCGGATACCCCAGGTGCGTATAGACGAGCAGTCCAACCGCCAGCCAGAAGATGATCTCGAGCACGACCATGGCGGGCGATTATGGCCCGGCGAGCGAGCCATACAAGGCGGCGTGCCGGGCGGCGATCTCATCCCAGGCGTAGGGGCCCGCCACCGCGGCGCGGGCGCCCGCCGCGAGACGCTCGCGCTCCGCGAGATCGGCGAGGAGCTCGTCGAGAGCGGCGGCGAGCGCCGACGCGTCGCCGGTCGCGAAGGTGCGACCGGCCCCCAGCGCGGCGACCTCCGGGAACCCTCCGACGTCGCTCATCAGGATCGTGCTGCCGAACGCCAGGGCAGTGAAGAGCACTCCCGACTGCTCCGCATCGCGATGAGGCAACACCACCACCTGCGCCCGCCGGAAGAACGCCGCAACCTCCCGGTCCTCGACGAAACGCGGGACGAACCTGACGGTCGCCGAGCAACGACCCGCCGCCTCCATCAGCGCGCCCAACTCAACGCCGAAGGGGCGGCCAACGACCCACAGCTCGGCAGTCCCAATCTCCCTGAACGCCTCGAGCAGCAAGTCGACGCCCTTGTAGGGGCGAAGCAGACCGAAGAACAGCACCACCGGGCCCTCGACCTCGGCGAGCTCCGGGGGTAGGGGTGCCTCGTCGGGGAGCTGCGTGAGGTAGTCGAGCGGGCCGTGTGGAATCACATGGATGCGATCGGCGTCCACCCCCGCGCGATCGCGCAGCACGCCGGCCCCGTACTCGGAGAGCGCGACCAGTGCGTCCATGCGGCGCAGGAGCCGGGCCCGAGCGGCCGCGCGCTCACCCCACGCCTCAGCGCGCAGGAGGCCGTGCGGCGTTTGCACCAGTGGAACCCTCGACGGGAGCACCCGCGAATCGAAGCCCGGAAAGGTCGACCACTGAAAGTGAACGATGTCGGCTCCCTTCACTCCGCTCGCCCGGTAGCGGCCCATATCGAGGACGTGCTCAAGCGCTTTCAGCGGTCGCCGCAGGCGCGAGTCGGGGTCGAGGCGCGCGGACCGCGAGTAAAAGGCTCGAGTCAGCTCGTAGCCGTACGGGGCGGGGACACTGCCCCACGTAAACGGGCTCGTGACGAGCTCGACGTCCATCCCGGCGCGCGCGAGCGCGGCCGCGAGCGACCCGTCGTAGGGCGGGGTGTAGGCGGGCGGATCGACGATCTGGACGCGCATCAGCCACGATTCTCCCCGTGCTGCTCTCCTACTGCATCGTCAACACCAACGGGCGCGACGATCTGCTCGCCTGCTTGGACGCCATCCGCGCCACGCATCCGAGCGAGGTGGAGGCCGAGCTGCTCGTGCTGGACAACGCCTCGGACGACGGATCGGCCGACGCCGTCAAGGAATGGATCGCCGAGGCCGGTGAGATCGGCGAGGTCGTCAGGGTGATCGAGCGCGACCGTCGCGCGGGGAAATCCGAGAACGACTCCCTGCTCCTGCACGAAGCCCAGGGCACCTACTGCCTGTTGCTGAACGAGGACTCCGAGCTGCGTCCGGACGCGACCCTGAATCTCCTGGTCGCGCTCGAAGCCGACCCGCGGGCCGGCGCCGCGGGGGCGCTACTGCTCGATCCCGAGGGCGAGCCGCTGGCCTGCGCGTGGCGGCTCCCCAGTCTCGGCACGTCGCTGGCCCAGGCGCTCTTCCTGCACCGAGCGCTCGTCACGCAGAGCGGCGGCGAGAGCATCCGCAAGGTGGGTTGGGTGCAGTCGGCGGCGATGCTCGTCCGGCGTGATGCCGCGCACTCGGTCGCGTATCTCGATCCAGACTTCTTCGTCTACTCCGACGAGACAGACTTCTGCAAGCGACTCCACTCCGATGGCTGGCACATCCTTCACGTGCCCGCAGCGAAGGCAGTCCACCACGAGCAGCTCGCCACCGACCGCTCGGCAGGATCGCGGCGAGTCGTGGAGTTCCACCGCGGCCGGGATCTCTACATGAGAAAGCATCACGGCAGGATCGCCGCCGCGGTCGCTCGCGTTCTCGCCTTCTGGAGCTACGTCCCCCGTGCTCTCGTCGCGATCGTTCTGCCGGACCACTCCCCCGGGTGGTACTGGGTGCACGCGCGGATCGCGCTTCGCCCCTGGGCCCGGGAAGGCCTCCGGGAGGCGGCGGAGTCCTACAACCGCGGGCTGGCGCGGTAGACCGCGACCCGGGAGCCCTTCGGAGCGCTCACGTCCTCGAACCCTGCCAGGAAGGCCAGCTCGCCCTCGTCGTTCAGGCCCTCCTCGCAGAAGGTGAGACTGCTGACGGTCTCGCCATCGAGCGTGTCTCCGGTGGCGATTACCCGATCCGCATCGGCGTCCGGCCCCACGAAGATCCCGGAGGTCTCGAAGTCGTCGAGTGTGGCGTCGAAGGCGACGCCCCCGCCATCGTTGAGCGCCGGCGGCCTGAAGCCGAAGGAGCTGAAGGGCCCCGTCGTGTCGGCCACCGTCACGAGCGGCCCGCCGTCACCGGTGACGATCGCGGTCACGAACTCCTCGTCCTGCGTAAACGAGGTCTCGAACGCCGCCGTGCCCTCGTTGTTGAGGACCGGCGCCCCGACCGAGCGCTCCGGATCAGGGCTCGCGATGGTCTCGAACACTCCGTCGCGGCCGACGAAGATGCCCGGGTCCAGGGTGGGCTCGACCCCCTCGTCGAACGCAATGCGCCCCCGGTCGTTGATCGACGGCCGGGAGTCGTTGCCGCCGAAACGCGCGGGGCTCCCGTCGACCAGGACGTCCCGCGAATTCAGGTAGTGCGTTCGCACCCTCGCCGGGCCACCCGAGAAGAGGCCCTCGGCGAAATCACGTGAGGCGTCGAGCTCGGCCTTGAACGCCACCTTTCGACGGTCATTGATCGATGTATCGAACCCGAAGAAGTTGAACTTCCCCCTCGTCGTGGCGATGCGGGTGAGCGGCCCCCCGTCACCTCGGAAGATCCCCTCCTCATTGCCGCGCTCGATGTTCGCGGCGAACGAGACGTCCCCACGGTTGTTCATCGAGGGGTTGTTGGAGATGAAGCCGAACCGGTCGCGGTCCTGCACGATCGTTGTAAGTCGGCCGCCGGAATCGGCGCGGAAGATTCCGGGCACCGTGTTGACGCCGTCCGAGGCGATCTTCGCCGTCCTGAAGACGACGTCCCCTGGCCCGTTGATCCCGACGCAGCCGAATGAGAACGGGTCGAAGCCCTCCTCGGCGCTATCCGCAACCTTGGTGAAGTCGTACTCCGGCGCCTGCGCCGCCACGGCGGGCGGCAGCAGGAGCAGCCCAGCGATCCCAAGCACTGCCGCTACTCGTCCCATCGACGAGCAGACCCGGGGCAGCACCAAAGATCACGCAACGCTCACAAGCGATGGCGAGCTAGCCGGACTAATCCGGTGAAGTCGGCCATCAGCCCCTCAGAGCCGGTCGGCGTCCCGCTCGGCCTCCTCGAACGCTTCGGGCGCCCCGGCCCGAGACGCCTCATCCGCCGCCCACGCGACGAGCCCAACCCCTCGGCCGGCTCCCCCTGGCGATCCGCCGCGGCCCGCAGCGCGGCAAGCCGCGAACGGATAGCGGCGGGCTGGAGCAGCTCGCGAATCGTGCTCCGTTCCTCAGCCGTGAGAAACCCCAACCCCCAAAGCACCACCGGAAACGCCAGCCACAGCGCCAGCCTCAAGAGGAATCCATCGACCCCATCGGTAGGCACGACGGCCTCTCCAAGCCCCACCAGCCCGGCGGCCACAACCACCACCAGCCCCAGTCGGCGCCACTCGTACGGCACGAAGAAGAGCCGCTGGGTGAACACGTACATCAGCACGACCACGACCACGTAGGACGCCACCAGGGCGATGCCCGCTCCCACGATCCCCTCCGCCGGGACCAAGATGAGGTTGAGCGTGATGTTGACGGCGACGGCCGCAACCGTCGCCGGGAGCCCAAACTCGGTGCGACCCGTGCGGCCGAGCACCACGACCATCGCCAGGTAGAGCGCGTAGAGCGCGATCCCCGTGGCGAGGAGCCCCACCGCCTCATACGAGGCGAAGAACTCGGGTGTGGCCAGCAACCGCACGATCCACCTCGCCTCGAGCCACAGGCCCGTCACCGCGAACGCGAGGACGGCTGCGAACCACGTAACCAGCAACGCGTAGGTACGGCGTGCCTCGTCGTCGTCGCGGATGGCGTAGGCGAGCGGCGGGAACGCCAGCTGGAAGCCGCGGGCGAGGACCTGGATGCCATTGGCAAACTTGATGGCCAGGGCGTAAAGCCCGGCTTCGGCGAGACCCGCGAGCCGCACGATGAGGATCCGGTCGATGAAGTTGAGCGAGTAGAGCGTGAGCTCCGCCGGCATCGTCGGGAGCCCGAAGCGGATCATCCGTCGCAACAGCGCCACGTCGGGCACGAGCGAGAGCCGCCGGCGCTCCACCCACAGCCTGTAGAGGAGAAAGATGGCACCGGTCCCGAAGGTGCCGAGCAGGATCCCGTCGGCGCCAAGGTCACGATCGACGATCAGATAGACGGTGAACGGGATCGTCACGAGGACGTTGATCACCGTGATCGTGAAGTAGGCGCGAGCGCGCTCGTCGAGACGCAGCAGCGTGAGCACGAACTCCCACAGCGTCAGTGTCCAGAGCCCGAGGATCGCGAGCCGCGCCAGCCCGGCGTCGGGCTCTTCGAGGAGCGCCTCGGAGATCGGCTCGGCGAAGAGAAGGGCAATGCCCGCCCCGGCCGTCGAGGTCACGGCAAGCGCGGCGAAGCTCGTGGAGACCACCCGCTCCGGCCGCTCGCCACCGAGGTAGTAGAAGCGCAGCAGTGCCTCGATGATGCCGAAGCGGATCACGATCGAGGCGGCGATCACCGACGCGAGCATCACCTCGGCGGCGCCATAGTCGGCCGGGGTGAGGTAGGCCGTGTAGATCGGCAGCAGGAAGATCGCGATCAGCTTCGAGACGACGCTCGACGCCGTGTAGGCCGCGCCGGTCGTCGCGAGCCGCCGCAGGTAGCTCATCAGTCCTCCGCCGCGGGGACTCCAGCCTCGGGCCGGCGCAGGCCGACAGCGAGCGCCAGCACCGCCCACGTTGCGGGGTCGATCAGAAACCCCGCGTAGCCGATGCTGTGGACCACGAGCACCGCCATCGCGGCGGCAGCGGCCGCGCGACCCGCCGAGAGCCGCACGCCACCTCCGAACAGGACGAGGGCCATCGCGACCAGGAGCGCGAGGTAGACCACGACGCCGGGAGCCCCCTGCTCGGCCGCGACCGTGAGCGGCTCGGAGTGCGATGTCGTCGTCTCGGTCTGGCGGATCTCGTCATAGAACGCGCGCCCGAAGGAGCCAGATCCCCATCCCTGAACCGGTTTTGCCTCGACCAGCTCGACGCCCCCCTCGATCAGATCCACGCGCCCCGAGGTCTCCTCGTCGATCCCGCGCGTCGGCCCGATGTCCGTGCGGTCGGCTCCGCCCGAGAGCGCGAAGACGACCGCTGTGATCAGGATCGCCGCGACGGCGGCCACCCCTCCGCGCAGCCCGTAACGCAGCACGGCAAGGACCCCGAGGCCCAAGAGCATGGCGGCGATGCTGGTGATGGAGAACGAAAGCGCGAGGCCGACGAGCAAGAGCACGCCGGCGGCGAGGCCGACTCCGGCCAGCCATCCACCCCGCGACCACGCGATCCCCGCTCCCACCGCGATGATCCCCAGTGCCAGATAGCGGCCGAGGACGTTGGGGTCGAAGAAGATCGAGTTGACTCGGAAGAACGGCTTGATCTGGTTCGACTCGAACAGGTCCTGATTGAGGAACAGATCGTGGGCCGCGTACTGCCCGAGCGCGACGGCAGCCTCCGCTGACCCGACCGCCACCACCGTTGCCAGCACGGCCAGCAGCGTGCTGCGCTCCCAGCGGACCTCGGCGAGCAGGCAGAAGAGCGCCGCAAACGGCACGAGGAAGAAGCAGGTGTTCTCGATCGCATTCGAGACGTCCTCGCTGTAGAGCGCCTGGAGCGCGTAGAGGACGACCGTGGCGGCGAGGGCCCGTCGCAGCCAGACGACGGCGCCGGGCTCCTCTGGAGCGGCGGGAGCGCCGCCGCGCGCACGCACCAGACCCCACAGCGACGCCACCAGGCCACAGGCGACGACGAGGTAGAGCGGGATCAGCAGATGTGAGGTCTCGTCGCCGATCCGCAGCGGCACTCGGAGCGAGAGCGCGGCGAATGCCGCTACGGGGAAGGCCCATGCCCAACGTCGTGCGATTGCCGCTCCGACCGCCACCGCGACAGCGAGCCCCAGCGCCCCGGCGGCGAGAATCCCGGGGCTCGAGCGGAGGTCCTCGATCCGAGGCTCGTCCCACACGTCCCCGAGCAGCAGGAGCGGCGCAGCCACGAGCGCCACCGCAAGCGCCAGCGGCTGCCAGCGTTTCCCGGGTCCCAGCACCGCCGCCGCGATGGCGCCTGTCGCCACCAGGAGGCCAACCGCCTCGAGCGGCTCGGCGGTCACTGTGCGTCCTCGTCGGCACACACGCCCGCGTCAACCGTCACGGCGCCGGTTCGCGGGGGCGGGCGCTCGAGGTTGATCCTCGGCGGGAAGACCATGTCGCGATCGCGGTTCGGGAGCACGACCCGCAGGCGGTAGCGACCGGTCGGTGCTGAATCGCCGTCGTCGGTCGTTGCGTCCCAGCAGAACGTAACCGGCTCGTTGGCCTCGAGGCTCACGCCCGAATCGAGCGTCTTCACCTCGACGAGGTCCCTGCCGACGATGTAGACCTCGGCGTCCGGGTCGGACTCTCGCACGAAGAACTCGATCTCCGCCTGGTCGCGGAACCGATCCCCGTTCGGGGTGATCCGGTCGGGAAGCTTCACGACCTCGAGGACAAGGTCAGGCGACCGCGAGCCGACAACCAAAACCGTGGTCGCGAGGGCCGCGGCGAACAGGATCATGAAGAGGGCCGTGGCCCTCCGGACCCCTGTCACTAGACGGCGTACCTCAAGCGCTGGCCCGATCCTGGCCGGCTATGACAACCACCTCCGCGCCCTTGGCCAGCTCTTGGACCTGCCGATCGATTGGTTGCACCGGCGCCCCTCCCAAGGTGCGCGCCACCCTCTGGGCGGCACGCTCGTTTCGCTTCCCGTCGAACATGACCACCGTCTGTTCCGAGAGCTGGGGAAACGTGCCGACGGCGCCGAGGTCGTAGCCCTCGGACTCGACATCGTCGCTTACCTTGCCCCCGATGCCACCCTCGGTAGTCGCGTTTAGGACGGCGACGCTGACCCCCGCCGGATCGAGCGCTCCCTCACGCGTCGTGGGCTCCTCATCGCGCAGCTCGAGCAGCAGCTCCGAGCCGAAGATCGCCCCTCCGGCCAGGAGCACGGCAACCACCGCGATCCCGATCAGCCATCGCGGCTGCATCACCCGGTTGGCGAACCGGCGCCACCGGGGATGCGGGGCCAGGGCCTCCCGCTCCATCGTTATCCGCTCGAGCGCGGGGCGTTCGGAGGTGACGCGCTGGGCGGCGGTCAGCGGCACGTCCCCCGTCTCAGGCCGCACGGCCACCGGCGCGGGGCGGGTTCGACTTCCGTCACCGGCTCGGGCTCCATTCCGACGAGCTGCTCGAGCTCAGCCTCGGCGCGGTCGAGGAGGAGCTCGCTGGAGGCCACGTCCTCCGTCGGGTGATCAGGCTCGCGCTCCTGCCACGCGACGAGTCGCTTGAGGTCGCGGCGCTGCGAGAAATAGAGAGGCAGCAGGAGCAAAAGCGCGACTCCCGCAGCGATCGAGACGAACGCGGGCGCCTGCTCGATCGCCTGATCGAGCTGCAGGGCGCCGACGACGAACGCGTCCATCGCGCTAGAAGCCCGCGTCGTCGGCGCCGACGACCAGCACGATCTTCGCGCCGCCTGCCTCCGAGGAGATGCCGGAGGTCATCTCCTCGATCGGCGTCTCGCCGAGCTTTTCCTGGATCCCCCGCGCGAAGCGGGCCGCGTCGGCCTTGGCGTCCGGCTTGTACATGACCACGGTCGTGGGAAAGCCGACCGGAGCGTCGCCCTTCTCGCCGATGGTGAAGCCGGCCTGGCGCACCACCTCGCTCGCAACCTCGTCGGCCAGGCCGCCGATCGGACCGCCTTCGGCGTCCTGGGTGGCGTTCAGCACGGTCACCTTTGGTCGCTCCTCCTGGCGGCCGTCCGCACGCTGGTCCTTCCCGTCGTCACCGATCAGGCCGAAGCCGCTCGTGAGCACGCCTGCCGCGATCACCAGCGCGAGCGCAATCCCGCCCAAGACGATGCGACCGTCAACCGGCAGGTGCCGGTCGAACGACTCGTAGCGCGCGCTCGTGAAGCCGCCGATCGCGGCCCGCGCGCGGGCGAAACGCCCCGGACGCTCCTCGCCCGCCGCCTCGCCGCGGGCTTCCGCAGCGGCCAGCGAGGCGTCCGCGGCCTCCATGGCGCGTTCCGGTGCGCGTCCCGCCCACTCTCGCAGCCGGCGAATGTCGCGCGACTGCTGAAAGATCATGAAGGCGAGGACCGCGAGGCCGATGAAGGCGGCGAGGCCTACAAACGGCCCGATCTTCTCGATCAGGTCCATATGGCCGGAGGATGCTAGTGGGGGTCAGGGCGGTCGGGAGCGCGCCTGAGGCGGGCGCGACGCGCCGCTCAGGCGTCCAGCTCGAGAGGCGACGTCGTGCCGCCGTTCCCCACCAGCTCCACGACCCTCGCAGCGAGGTCCGTCTCGTCGCCCGATGCGACCAGACCCTCGAGCTCCGAGATGGTGCGCTCGACCCAGTCGGGATCGAGCGGCGTGAGTCGAATCGCGCGCACGATCCGGTCGGCGCTGGTCCGTTTCGCCCGCTCGTCGGCGTTGAAGAGCTCCTCGTGCAGCTTCTCGCCAGGGCGCGCACCCGTGAACTCGATCGCGATATCGCTGTCGGGCTCGTATCCCGCGAGCGTGATCATGTTGCGCGCGAGATCGAGGATCTGGACCGGCTCGCCCATCTCCAGCACGAACACCTCGCCGGAGCTGCCGCCCAGATCGGCGGCGTGAATCACGAGCTGCACGGCCTCGGGGATGGTCATGAAGTAACGGCTCATCTCAGGATGGGTGACTGTGACCGGGCCCCCACGCTCGATCTGAGAGCGGAAGATCGGGACCACGCTGCCCGAGGAGGCGAGCACGTTGCCGAACCGGACGGTGATGAAGTGGGTGCGGGGGTGGCTCTGCCCAACCGAGGCGACGATCCACTCAGCCATCGCCTTCGAGGCCCCCATCACCGTCCGCGGGTTCACCGCCTTGTCCGTCGAGACGAGCACGAACCTTTCTGCGCCGGCCACCGCCGCCGTCTCCGCGACGACCCGGGTTGCGATGGCGTTGTTGCGGACCGCCTCGAGCGGGTTGGCCTCCATCAGCGGCACGTGCTTGTACGCGGCGGCGTGGAAGACGACGTCGGGCTTGAAGCGCTGCATCACCTCAAGCATCCGGTCAGCCTCCTTGCAGTCGGCCAGCACGGCCTCGACAGCCGTGAAATGCCACTCGCTCGTGAGCTCGCGGTCGATCTCGAAGAGCGGCCCCTCAGCGTGGTCGAGCAGAATCAGAAGGCGTGGTCGCACGCGGGCGATCTGGCGTGAAAGCTCGGCGCCGATCGATCCGCCCGCACCCGTGACGAGGACTATGCGGTCCTCGATGTAGGCACCGACGCGGTCGAGCTCCATCACCACGGGATCCCGCCCGAGCACGTCCTCCACCTGGACCTCGCGCAGCTGGCGCGTGAGCTGCACGCCGCCGCGTAGGAGCTCGAACACGGTGGGCAACGTCTGTACGCGGATGTCGCGCTCGCGGCACGCGGCCACAACCTTCGCCCGCAGCGTGCCCGGCGCCGAGGGGATCGCGATGATGACCTCGCTCGGCTTGTGGCGGTCGAGCAGGCCGCCGATCTGATCGGTGGTCCCGAGGACCTTCAGCCCGAGGTTGTGCATGCCGCGCTTGCGCGGGTCGTCGTCGACGAATCCGATCGCCCGGGAGCCGAGGTTCGGGTTGAGCTGCATCTCGCGCACGACCATCTGGCCGCCCGACCCGGCCCCGACGACGAGCACCCCCCTTGCCTTGCGGCCGCGGGCGGCGCGAGTTGGCCGCTCCGAGATGCTCCGGCGCAAGAGGCGGGAGCCGCCGGTGAGCACCGTGAGCAACAGGAAGTCGAAGACGACGATCGAGCGCGGGAGGTCGTCGGGGTATGGCTGGAGAATCGCGAAGGCCACGACCAGCAGAGCCACCGCAACGACGGTGGCGCGGACCAGCGGCCAGAGGTCGGGCAGCCGGAAGTAGCGCCACCAGTTCTGGTGCTGTCCGAACAGCTCGAAGATGGCGGCCTGGCCGATCGCCACGAACGCGATCGACCCCACCAGCATCGTCTCGTAGCGCCCCGGGATGCCGTCGGGAGCCTCGAGGAAGCGGAGCTTGAAGGCGAGGAAGTACGCGATCGCCGCCAGCGCGGCGTCCATCCCGAACTGGAGCGCACGCCGACTTAGCGATGCATCCCGAAAGCGCGCCATGACGCGCGATTCTAAGGGGGCTTCAGGCCCCGCCCTAAGATGTCGCCCCGCCGGGAGGCGTCTTGAATGACCGATTTCATCGTCGATCCGATAGTCGATGTGGCGACCGAGTTCATCGACTCGGTTGGGCTCGTCGGCGTTTTCCTCCTGATGCTGCTGGAGTCGGCCTGCATTCCCGTCCCCAGCGAGGCGATCATGCTCTTCGCGGGCTTCAACGTCTCCGAGGGCGACATGACGCTCTTCGGGATCACGGTCGCCGGCGTACTCGGAAACGTCGTCGGCTCCTGGATCGCCTGGGCGGCCGGCTACTTCGGACGGCTCGAGCTGCTCGAGAAGAACCGCCTCATCCACATCAACCGCAAGCACCTCGCCTGGGCGGATTCCTGGTTTCGGCGCCACGGCGACGCGACGGTGTTCTTCACGCGCATGCTCCCCATCATCCGGACGTTCATCTCCCTGCCGGCGGGCGTCGCACGCATGCCCTTCTGGCGCTTCACGTTGCTGACACTTGCCGGCTGCATCCCGTGGGTGCTGATGCTGGGGATCATCGGCCGCGAGGTCGGCGACCGGTGGGAGGAGTGGCGCGACTACCTCCACTACGGTGACTACATCGTCTTCGCCGCGATCGTGGGCGGGATCATCTACCTCCTGATCCGGCGGCGACGGGGTGGCCCGCCCGGCGAGCCCGCCGACGCGCCGCCCCCGGCGTAGGAGCCGCGTGCCCGCAGCCCAGACGCCGGGGCTCGATCCGCTGCGAGCGGCCATCCTCGGGGCGATTCAAGGTCCCGCCGAGCTCTTGCCGGTCTCGAGCTCCGCCCATCTCGCCCTCCTTCCGTGGCTCGCCGGCTGGCGCTGGCACGAGGCCGAGCCGGAGGCACGCAAGAGCTTTGAGGTCGCTGTTCATGCGGGCGGCGCCGCCGCCCTGCTGATCGGGCAGCGCACGATGATCGCGAGCGAGCTCCGAGCATTGACCGTACGTCGCCTGGGCATCATCGTCCTCTCGTTCGTGCCCCCGGCCGTAGTCGGCTATCTCCTCGAGCGTCCCATCGAGCATCGCCTGGGAGGCCCCGGCGCAACCGCCGCCGGGCTGGTGGCCGGCTCGATCGCGATGGTCGTCGCCGACCAAAGCCCGCAGGAGCGCGGGCCAGGCGACGCCGGACCCCTCGACGGCCTCGCGCTGGGCCTCGGCCAGGCCTCCGCCCTTGCCCCGGGTGTCTCGCGCAACGGCGCCACCCTGGCGGCCGCGCGCTGGCGGCGGTTTGACCGCGCGCAGGCGAACCTTCTCTCGCGCACGGTCGCCCTTCCCGTGATCGTCGGGGCGGCAGCGCTCAAGGGCGCCAGGCTGCGCGCGCGGGGAGTCGCTCCCGAGATGCGGCGGACGTTGGCTGCGGGCGTGGCCGCCTCGTTCGCTTCCACCCTCGCCTCGCAGCGACTGATAAGCCTCGTCGAGCGCGACCGGGCGCTTTGGCCGTACGCCGCGTACCGAGTCGGCCTCGCCGCCGCGGTTGTGGCGAGAATGAGACGCTGATGAGCGAGCAGGACGCATACGCCCGGTCGGGGGTGAGCCAGCGCCATGCCGATGCCTCGGTGCGGGCGCTGGTCGCGCACCTCGAGCAGATCGACACGGGAAAGCCACCCCGGGCCGTCGACCTTCCTGGCCACTACGCGAGCGTTCTGCGCATCGACGAGCGCACCGGCATCGCGTTCGGAACAGACGGAGTTGGGACGAAGATGGTCGTCGCCGAGCGCCTGGGACGCTTCGAGACGATCGGCATCGACTGCATCGCGATGAACGTCAACGACCTCGTGTGCGTTGGCGCCGAGCCGATCGCAATGCTCGACTTCATCCTCTGCTCGGACGCGGAGCCGGTGATCTGCGGCGCGATCGGACAGGGGCTTCGACGGGGCGCCGAGCTCGCCGGGATCGAGATCCCCGGGGGCGAGATCGCGCAGGTCGGCGACGTCGTCTCGGGCTGGGAGCTCACCGGCAGCGCCATCGGACTCGTGGCCCTCGACGAGATCGTTGCCGGGGAGCGAATCGAGCCGGGCGACGCGCTCATCGGCATCCCCTCGTCCGGGCTTCATTCCAACGGGTACACGCTCGTTCGCAGCATTCTCGACGACGTGTCGCCAAGCGACGAGCGCCTCGGGCGGCCGCTCGGCGACATCCTCCTCGAGCCCACGACGATCTACGTGCGCGCGGTGCTCGAGCTGCTGCGCTCCGAGGTGGAGGTCAGGGGCCTCGCACACATCACGGGGGACGGCCTCAACAACCTGCTGCGCCTCTCCGGCAAGGTGGGATACGAGATCGATGCGCCCCTGCCGGTGCCCCCGATCTTCGGGCTGATCCAGGACCTCGGCGGCGTCTCCGACGAGGAGATGCACTCGGTCTTCAACATGGGCCTCGGCTTCGTCTGCGTCGTGCCGGAGGCCGATGCGGAGGCCGCGCGCGTCCTCCTGAACCTGCGCCACCCCGGTGCGGCAAGGATCGGCCAGGTCAACGACCTCGCAGGGAGCGTTGTGCGCCGGTGAGAATCGCGATCCTGATCTTCGACGCGATCACGGCGCTCGACGCCGTGGGGCCTTACGAGGTGCTCTCGCGCATACCCGGCGCCGAGGTCGAGTTCGTGGGTCAAACGACGGGGCCCAAGCGCACCGACACCGGAGCGCTGGCGCTCACCGCGGATCGGGCGATCGCCGAGGTGACGGACCCCGAGATCCTGCTGATCCCGGGCGGGAAGGGCAACCGTCCGCTGCTTCGCGACGACGAGGTGCTCGATTGGGTGAGGGGCGTCCACCAGACCAGCACCTGGACCACCTCCGTCTGCACCGGATCGCTTGTGCTCGGCGCCGCCGGGGTGCTCGACGGCCTGCGGGCGACGGGTCACTGGGCATACGTCGACCGGTTGGCCGAGTTCGGCGCGGAACCGGTCCACGAGCGCGTGGTCTTCGACGGCAAGGTCGCAACCGCGGCGGGGGTCTCGTCGGGAATCGACATGGGCCTCGCGCTCGCGGGCGAGATCGCCGGTGAGCACACCGCGAAGGCGATTCAGCTCGCCATCGAGTACGACCCGGAGCCGCCTTTCGACTCGGGCTCGCCGCACAAGGCAACCCCCGAGACCATCGAGCGCTTCAAGGAGCTCGAGGACTGAACCGGCCGCCTGAGAGGGCGGCGATTGCTACCTTCGAACCCATGAAGGACGGGGTTCTGACCGTCGCCAAGTTCACCTTCGGAGTGCTGCTCGTGGCCCTCCTGGCAGGGGGTATCCCACTGCTGTGGATATGGGTCGGCTCCCAGGTTCAGGGCGGCACCACGCCCAGCGCGACGGCCATCGCGACGGTCGTCACGGGCTGCATGGCCTCCTACGGTTTCGTGGCGCTGATCGCAGCCTGGATCAAGGGGCGGAACACCGAGGTCCCCGGCGCGGCCCGCAACGAGCGCTACGCCTGGAACCGCAGTCTCCGGGACGAGCGGCAATCGGCTCCCGAGACCAACTTCCTGGAGAACATCCTGATCATCACGACGATCGTGGTGGGGGTCGTCGTAACCGTGTGGTTCTTCCTCTACGGAAGCCCGGGCGTGCCGCAGATATGAGAGGCCGAGACACAAAGTGTCTCGGCAGCAGCATGTAAGGCAGCGAAGCTGCCGCAGATGATGTGGCTCAGGCGAGCTCCCACAACGTGCCGGTGAGCGCCGGCATCGCTTTCAGCCTCCATTCCGTCGCCAGGGTCCACAACTCCGCCTCCAGCACCGGTCTTGGCTTGCCGGTCAGCTCCTCGAGCTCCCGTGTCGCGCAGCGGCCGAAGCGTTCGATCGCGTCGGTGACCTCTGGGCGCTCGACCTCGGCCACCTCGGCTCCCGCTGCCAGCGCCGCGTTGCGGTAGCTCTCGTACGGCTGCCAACCCCACACGCCATGCCGCGCACCGTCGGCAGCCACGAACACCGCCGAGGGAAACGAGACCCGTTCCCGGCCCTCGGTCTCGCCGATCTTGTCCAGTCTGCGAGCCTCCTCGGGCACGTCGCGAACCTCATCGAGGTCGGCGCCGAAGGCCTCGGTGATGGCGTGCGAGCCTAGGTCGATCTCAAAGCGCGGAACGTCGAGCCCGGCGGCGCCCGCCTCCTCGATCAGGGCGGCCGCGTGGTCAAGCTTGCGGCGCTCGATGAAGATCGCCTCGCGCGTGCGGCGCAGGTACGCGCCGGCCGCCACCGGTCCCTGCTCTGCTGCCGCCTTCACCGCCTGGCAGACGGGGTAAGTCGAGCTCAGCGGCGCTTGGCGCCAGATTCGCGGGTCCATCGGCATCCCCGTCTCGACAGCAACGTCGAGCCAGTGCGACATGAGCGCGTCGAAGCAGTCGCGATCACCGGTGATTCCTGACGCCCGATCGCGGTAGTCGGGTCCGTAGGATCGTGCGAGCCCTCCCATCACCCAACGGAAGCGCAGACCGTCGCCGAACTCCCACATCAGACGTCGAAGCTTTGGCTCGGATCCCCACGACCAGGAGCAGGCCGGATCGGTGTAATAGCGAACCTCTATCGGCATATGTACATGCAGGGCGGGGGCGACGTTCGCGCTTGCGCTCCGCAGTGCCGAAAATACTGATGACGTGAGCCCCGAGGGGATACCAGGACTGACCTCGAGCCCGATTGGAAGCGTTCTCTCGGGTCGCTACCGCCTGGACTCGAAGCTGGGGTCGGGCGGGATGTCGACGGTTTACCTCGCGCGCGACGAGACGCTCGAGCGCCCGGTGGCCGTGAAGGTCATGCACGCGGGCATCTCCGACCAGCCGGACCAGCTCGAGCGCTTCCGCCGCGAGGCGCGGGCCGTGGCGCAGCTCTCGCATCCCAACGTGGTCGCCGTGATCGACGCGGGCGAGGACCAGGGCCACCCCTACATCGTCTTCGAATACGTCGACGGCGAGACGCTGAAGCAGCGCATCGACCGCCTCGGGCGCCTGCCGGTCGACGAGGCGGCCGCCTACGCGATCGAGGTCGGCAGGGGCCTTGCCGCAGCTCACGCTCGAAAGCTCGTTCACCGCGACGTGAAGCCGCAGAACGTGCTGATCGATGCCGCTGGGCGCGCCAAGGTCACCGACTTCGGGATCGCTCTCTCGCTCGAATCAGACGGGCTGACGAAGACCGGTCGCGTGCTCGGCACCACCGACTACGTCTCCCCCGAGCAGGCGATGGGCCAGGACGTAGACGCTCGCTCGGACATCTACTCGCTCGGGATCCTGCTGTACGAGATGCTCACGGGCCGCGTCCCATTCGAGGCCGAGACGCTCGTGGGGGTCGCCATGAAGCACGTGAACGAGCCGATGCCCGACGTGCAGCGCGCACGGCCGGAGGTCTCCGCCGTATTCGCCTCCGTGATCGAACGGGCAACGGAGAAGGACCCCAAGAAGCGTTACGCGGACATGTCGGCGTTGCTCGCCGACCTCGAGAGCGCCCTCGACGTGGAGGTCGCTCGCGCCGGCGGCGCCACGGGCGAGGCGACCACCGTGATCGAGTCGGTCCGGGAAGGCAAGCGCTCCTTTCTGCCCGGGCGCAAGGTGTCGATCGCGGGGATCGCGCTGGTGGCGGTCGCGGCTGCGGTCGCCATCGGCATCGCCGTGCTCACGGGCGAGGAGAACCGGCCCGACCGGGGGGACGGGGGGCCCAGCGCACCGCCCAGCGGCGCTGAGGTCGAGCTCGTTTCGGCTGCCGATTTCGACCCCGATGGCGATCAGGCCGAACACGCGGAAGAGGTCGATCTCGCAATCGACGGCGACCCGGCCACGGCCTGGTCGACCGAGAGCTACGAGGCCGGCACCAATGTCGAGGACGCGGCGGCCAAGCCGGGCGTCGGCCTCATCGTCGAGACGGAAGCGCCCATCGCCGGGCGGACCATGGAGATCACCTCAGCGGTGGGCGGCTGGTCCGGTGAGATCTACGGAGCGGCGGACGGCCCGCCGGACGACCTCGCCGGATGGGGTGAGCCGCTCGCGGGCATCACCGATGCGGAGACCGAACAGAGCACGACCCTGAACGTGCCCGGCGAGAATCAGTTCTTCCTGATCTGGATCACGGACCTCGCCGAGGGTGAGGACGGCTTCAACGTTGTGATCGAGAACGTGGCGATCAGCAGCTAGCCCCGACTAGTACGAGTGGCCGCGCTCCTCGGCGTGGCGTTCGAGCGCGAGCCGCACGAGGCGGTCGCAGACCTCCGGGTACGGCACTCCCGAGGCGTCGAAGAGCTTGGCGAAGACGCTCGTGGCGGTGAAGCCGGGGATCGTGTTGATCTCGTTGACCAGCACCTCGCCGTCGTCGCGAACAAAGAAATCGCAGCGGGCGAGGCCGGTGGCTCCGATCGCCCTGAAGACGCGACCCGCGAGCTCACGGACTCGGTCGATCGCCGCCTGCTCGATCCGCGCCGGCACCGCGAGCTCCATCATGCCCTCGGTGTACTTGGCCTCGTAGTCGTACCACTCGGAATCGATCACGATCTCGCCCGGCTGGGACACCTCGAGCTCCGCGTTCCCCATCACCGAGCACTCGACCTCCTTGCCCTCCACGTGGGCCTCGACGATGACCCGAGGGTCGTGGCCGGCCGCCTCGCCGATCGCGGCGTCGAGCTCGGCCTCGGGGTTCGAGACCTTTGAAATCCCAACGCTCGATCCGAGCCTCGAGGGCTTGACCCACAAGGGCCGGCCCATCGTGGCCACGTGCTCGCGCCAGCCGGGGTCCCCAACCTCGCAGAACTCGATCTGAGGCAGGTCCCAGAAGGCGCAGAGGCGCTTGAAGACGAGCTTGTCCATCGTCACCGCGGAGGCGAGCACGCCGGAGCCGACGTAGGGAACGTCGAGGACCTCGAGCAGCCCCTGGATGCTCCCGTCCTCGCCGAAGGGGCCATGCAGTGCGGGGAAGACCGCGTCGGCGCCGAGCAGTCCCTCGGTCGGACGCAGCTCGACCAGCTCGCCGTCGCAGAGCCAACGCCCGTCGCGCTCGATCAGGACCCGCACAGGCTCGTGTCCCGCCTCCTCGAGGCCCGCAGCCACGGATTCACCCGATGCGAGCGACACGTCGTGCTCGCTCGAGCGGCCGCCGCTCAAGACCACGACCTTCATCGCCGCGCCGCCTTCGGATTCGTCTCGTCGTCGGGCGGAGGCTCCTCCTCGGGCGGCGGCTCCTCCTCCGGTGGCTCCTCGAACTCGCCCACGACGATCGTCACCTGCTCGCCCATGAGCACGCGCGTCCCGCCGCCGGGCGCCTGATCGATCACCCGGCCGTCCTCGGACTCGTCCTCGGTCGTCTCGGTCTGGATGGAGACGTTGAGCCCTCGCCCTGTCAGGTTCGCCGCCGCAGCATCCTCGGTCTGGCCGATCACACTCGGCACGATGACGGACCCGGCGCCCGTAGAGACGATGATCGTGATCGTGGTGCCCCGCTTGAGGCGGCTGTCGGGGCCGGGATCCTGGCCGATCACCTCGCCCTCGGGTTGATCGGCATCCCGCGTATCGACGTCGACGATGAAGTCGCGACGCTCGAGCTGAGCCTCCGCCTCCTCCCGTTGGAGCCCCAGCACGTCGGGGAGCAGCACGAGGTCGGCCCCCTTCGAGATCAGGAGCGATACCCGCGACTGGCATGGCACCTGGGCGCCCTGGCATGGGATGGTGCCGATCGCGTTCCCGCGTTTGGCTCGCTTCGAGAACTGCTCGCGCGGCTTTGGGCGAAGCTCCGCCGCCTGCAGCTCGTCGGCCGCCTTGTCGGCGCGCAGGTTCTCGACGTCGGGCACCTCGACCTCGATCCCGTCGGATACCACGAGCCTGACGGTCGAGCCCTCATCGACCTTCGTGCCGTTGCTCGGATCCTGCTCGGCGACCGTGCCCGGCTCCTGGCAGGACGGCTCCTCCCGCGTGGCGACGTCGAAACCTCGCTCGAGCAGGTCCGCACGCGCCTCGTCGGCATCGTCACCCGTGACGTTGGGGACGACCACCGTCTCCGGCCGCGTCAGGGCGAAAGCCGCCACGCCTCCCAGCAGCAGGAGGACGGCGGCAATGATCAGCGCCCGTTTGCGGGTCATCCAGCCCCGACGGTCCTCCTCGGCCTGCGCGGCCTGCTGCTCGGAAGCCATCGCCGCCTCCGCCGGGTCCGCACCGGCGGCGAGTCCACCCGCGGCGCCCGCGGCCGCACCGGCCGCGACGGCGCCATAGGCGGCCGTGTCACCCAGGGCACCACCCGTCGGGTCCGCCTCGGCCGCATCGAGGGCGCGCGCGAATTCCGCGGCGGAGGCGAAACGATTGGCCGGGTCCTTGGCAAGCGCCCGCAGGACCACCGCAGCCAGCGCCGGGGAGACGTTGGGATTCAGCTCGCTCGGCGAGCGGGGACGCTCGGAGACCTGCTTCAGCGCGATCGTGACGGCGCTGTCGCCGTCGAACGGGACCTGGCCGGTCAGCGCCTCGTAGAGGATCACGCCGGTCGAGTAGATGTCCGTCGACTCGGTGACCTCGAGGCCCTGGGCCTGCTCCGGCGAGAGGTAGTGGGCCGTGCCGAGCACCGAGCCCGTCTGGGTGATCTCCGATGCGCCCGCGCGGGCGATCCCGAAGTCCGTCACGCGGGCCCGGCCCTCGGCGTCGACGAGCACGTTGCCCGGTTTCAGGTCGCGGTGGACGATGCCCTTCTCGTGAGCGAACTGGGCCCCGGCGAGGATCTGGCGGACGATCTCAACGGACTCCCCCACCGAGAGGCCCCGGGCGATCAAATCGCGCAGGGAGGCGCCCTCGACGTACTCCATCGCGATGTAGTGGATGCCCTCCCACTCGCCGCGGTCGTAGACACCCACGACGTTCGGGTGCTGGAGGCCGCCGGCGGCGCTCGCCTCACGCCGAAAGCGTTCGACGAACTGCTGGTCCTGCGAGAAGCGCTCGTGCAGGAACTTGAGCGCCACCCGGCGCTGGAGCATGGTGTCGTCGGCGACCCAGACGTCGGCCATGCCGCCCGACCCGGCGCGCGCAAGCAACCGATAGCGGTCGTCGATCTCCTGGCCGGCGTCGAACCTCCTCAGCCCCTCCACCGAACGCCTCAGCCCTCGAGCAAGGAGTCCATCACCTGCGTGGCGATGGGGCCTGCGACCTCGCCGCCGAAGCAGCCGGTGCACTCCTCGATCATCGCCGCGACGGCGATCTGCGGGTCGTCCACCGGCGCAAAGCCGATGAACCACGGACGGTTGAGGCTCTCCTCGACGTTGATCTCGGCGGTTCCGGTCTTGCCCGCCAGCGTGCCTGGGCCCGTCGACACCGAGAGGCCGGAGGCGGTTCCCTCGTTGGCCACGTTGGTCATCATCTCCGCCACCTGCTGGGCGGTCTCCTCGCTCAGGACGTCCCCGGCCGGGTCCGCGTCGAGCTGCGCGATCGTGCGGCCGTCAGGATCCTTCGCCTCCTGCAGGAAGGTCGGCTTCATCAGCGTGCCCTCGTTGGCGATCGTCGCCGCCACCTCCGCCATCTGGATCGGCGTCGCCAGCAGTTGCCCCTCCGCGCCGCCCTGCCCGATAGCCACCCGGCCGACGTCGAAGCCGTCGCGCACCAGCTCCTGGTCCGCTGCCACAGGACCGCTGGCGATCATCTCGCCAGAGGGGTAGTCGAGCTCCGGGTCCGAGTAGAAGCCGAAGCGCTCCATGTACTCGACCATGGTGCCCGCCCCGAGCCGCTCGCCAACCTGCGCCCAATAGGTGTTCACGGAGTTGGTGAGTGCCTCCGTGGCATCGATATCGCCAAAATCTGCCCCGCCGGCGTTCTCGAGTGGGACCCCGGAGATCACCTTCCCGGAGTCGGCATTGATCACCGTATCCGGCTCGATCTCCCCCGAGTCGAGGCCCGCCGACACGGTCACGACCTTCATCGTCGAGCCCGGCTGGTAGCGGCTTTGGGTTGGCCTGTTGACGAGGGGCGCGGCCTGATCGGTCCTGAGCGCTTCGAACGCGGCTTCGTCCTGGACCGCGTTCGGATCGAAGCCTGGAACCGACGCCATCACCTTGACGGCGCCGGTGGATGGGTCGAGGGCCACCACGGATCCGCCCACCCCCGGCCCGACCGCGCTCTCCAGAGCCTGGACGGCTATCCGCTGAGCCTCGGCGTCGATCGTGAGGGTGAGATCGGCGCCTTCCGGCTGCTCGTTTCGGAGCTGATCGATGATCGTCGCGAACTCGTTCTCCTCGCCCGAGAGAAGATCGTTCTCCGACGACTCGATCCCGGTGCGCCCCACGTCGACGAACGAGTACCCGATGGGGTTGCCGAACGTCGCGGGGTCGTCTGCCGGGTAGCGACGCACGTAGACGGGGCGCTGGCCCCCGCCCTCGGGGAGGCTCTCGGCCAGCAGGACGCCGTCTGCGGTCGTGATGGTCCCGCGCGGGGTCTGCTGCTCGGTGATCAGCGGTCGCCGGTTCTCCGTGCGCTCCTCGAGCGCGTCGGCGTCGAAGACCGCCCATTTCGACGTGAAGTAGACGAGCGAGCCGAACAGCAGCAGCACGAGCACGAAGAGGCGGACGATCGGCGTGTTCACGCCGGGAGCTCCGCGAGGTCGTCGCGCACGTCGCGCTCGGGTGGCGGTCTTCGCGCTCGATCCGAGATCAGCAACAACAGGGCGATCAGGATCATGTTCGCGATCACCGACGACCCGCCGAAGGAGACGAAGGGCATCGTCACCCCCGTGAGGGGAATGACCTTGGTGACGCCGCCGATGATCACGAATACCTGCAGCGCGAACACCGCGGTGAGGCCGGTGGCCAGGAGCTTCGAGAAGCCGTCGGGCGCCATCACGGCCGTCTTGAACCCGCGGGCGGCGATCAGCGCGTAGACGCAAATGAGCCCGACGCCGCCGAAGAGGCCGAGCTCGCCGACGATCACCGCGTAGATGAAGTCAGTGTGGGGCTCGGGCAGGATCGAGCCGCAGAACGGGAAGGGATCTCCTTCGCAGATCTCCGTCGGAAAGAAGGGGCCCGGAAGGCGTAGCAGCGACTCGCCGAGGCCCGCACCGAAGAGGCCGCCGTCGGCCTGCGCGAAGAGGGACTGCTGGATCTGACCCGCGCCCTCGGGGGCGTTGGCAGCGAAGGGGTCGAGCCAGATGTCAAAGCGCTCCTGGACGTGCGGGACGCTCTTCGCGAAGAAGTACCCGCCCGCGAGGAACATCGCGACGCCGATGAGGACGTAGGAGAAGCGATTCGTGGCGACGTAGAGCAGCGCCAGGAAGGCGCCGAAGAACATCAGCGAGCTGCCCAGATCACGGATGAAGACGAGCATCACCATCGCGGCACCCCAGACCACGAGCAGCGGCCCGAAGTGCTTTAGCGGCGGCAGCGTCAAGCCCATGAACCGGCGGGCCGCGATCGAGAGCATCTCGCGGTTCTCGGCCAGGTACGAGGCCAGGAAGATGATGATGCCGATCTTTCCCAGCTCGGCCGGCTGAAAGGAGATCGGGCCCAGGTTGAGCGTGAGGTAGGCGCCGTTGGTCGCGGTGCCGCCGATCCCAGGAAGGAGCGGCGACATCAGGAGGCCGATCGAGCAGATCGCGATGATGTAGCGGTAACGCTCGAGCACGTGGTAGTCGCGCAGGAAGATGATCGTGAGCGCGAACACGACCAGCCCGATCAGAAACAGGGTCGCCTGCCGACCGGCGAGGCCGTCGTCGATCCTGTAGATGACGACGAGGCCCACAGCGGCAAGCAGGGCGGCGAGCGGGAAGAGGTAGGGGTCCGCGTTGGGGAGCCGGATTCGCAGCACGAAGTGCGCCGCGAGGCAGAGCGCGAAGAAGTAGCCGCCGTAGATCAGGCTGAGGTCGCCGATCTCCTCGGAGCGGACGATGAAGACGGCGGAAAAGCCCCCGATCAGCAGCACCGCGACGGGAATCAGGGCCAGGAGCTCGCGGTTGCGCGCGCTTCGCATCTGAGGCCTGTTAGTTGTTGCTCGCGGCGTTCTGGCCGCCGCCCTGTTGCCCGCCGGCCCCTTCGCGTCTGTCCCCGTCGTTGGGGCGGTTGTCGGCTTGGCGGCCACCGCCCTGCCCGTCTCCATTTCCTCCGCCGGCGTCGGGCTTGGTCCGCGAGGGCTCCGGCTCGACTCGTCCCTCGAGGTCCTCGAGCAGCGAGAGCGCGTCCTCCTTCGAGCGGAACTCGTGGTTGGTGGCAAGCTCCTGGTCTTCTGAGGAGAGGTCGGCGATCGCGACCGTGCTGACCTCCGCCGGCGACCGGCGAGTAGAGCTCGATGCCGAAGGGCAGGTCGTAGGGCAGCCCGCGGTAGAGGGCCACCTGGCCCTCGTCGCCGCCCAGGAAGTAGATCTGCCTGGCCCCGACGACGGCGGCGACGCCGATCCCGGCGAGTATGAGCAGAACGATCAGCACCTTCAAGGCCCGCCGCCCGCGGGAGCGCTTCTCGGCGACGGGCTCTCGCGAGCGGCGCCGCGCAGCACGCTCCTCGCGATCCGTGGCGACGCGCTCGCGCACGTCGTCGCCCGTGAGCCCCGCCCCGGCGGCGGTCGGGCCGACCAGCGTGGCCATCTCGTCGACCGGCGCGGCGTCGCCGGCCTCCTCGACCCGAAAGGCGACGACGGTGATGTTGTCTCGCCCGCCGGCGAGGTTCGCCTCCTCCACGAGCTGGTTCGCTGCGTCCTCGAGGCCCTCGGACCGCTCGAGGACGCCCGCGATCAGGTCGTCCTTGATCATCGTCGTCAACCCGTCGGAGCAGAGGAGGAAGACGTCGCCGGGCTTCGCCCGGTAGGTCATGGTGTCGACCTCGACCTCCTCCTCGGGCCCGAGGGCCCGGGTGATGATCGAGCGCTGCGGATGCTCGGCCGCCTGCTCGTCGGTCAGCTTGCCCTGGCGGCGCAGCTCCTCGACAAGGGAGTGGTCTGAGGTCAGCAGGCGCAGCTCGCCATCGCGGAAGAGGTAGGCGCGACTATCCCCCACGTGGGCGAGGCTCACGTCCTCCCCCTCCACCAGCGCGGCGGTGAACGTGGTGCCCATCCCCGAGCGCGACTCGTCCTCGGCCGCGAGGTCGTGGATCCGCCGGTTCGCCGCGATCGCGATGTCGCGAAGGTAGGCCTCGGGGGAACCTTCGCCGCGCTCAGCGGGGCCGAAAGACTCGGCGGCGATGCGCGAGGCGACTTCCCCGGCCTGTGCTCCGCCCATGCCGTCGGCGACGGCGAAGACCGGCGAGCCCGCGAAGAACGAATCCTCGTTGGCGGTGCGCTGACGGCCCGTATCCGAGACGTGCGCCTGCTCGACAACCCGCAGCTTCATCAGGCGGGGACCTCCAGCTCGAACCGAAACTCCGTGTCGCCGATGCGGACCTCGTCGAGGTCGTTCAGCCGCTCCTCGCCCCGAAGCTGCTCACCGTTTAAGAAGGTGCCGTTGGTGGAGCCCATGTCCTCGACGTAGTAGCCGCCCGCTCGCGAATAGATGCGGGCGTGCACCCCCGAGGCGAACCTGTCCTCGATGCGCACGTCGGCCTCCGTCGACCGGCCGATTGAAAGGCCGCCGAAGAGGTCGAACCGCTCGCCGGCCTCGAGCCCGCCACCCTTCATCACGACCAGGAAGGCGTCGGTCCCCGGCGCCCGACCGCCGGGGCCCGCGACCGGGTGAAAGCCGGTGACCTCAGGCGCGGGCGCGGTCGATCGCCGAACCTCCTTCAGGGCGGAGCGCGCGATCCACAGCACGAACAGATAGAGGACGATCAGGAACCCGAACTTGAGCGCAACTGCCACAGGCTCGGTGTCCATTAGCCACCCCCGACAGCGCGGACGCGGGAGCAGATGGAAATGCCCGAGCCGTAGGCGAGGGCAAGATATTTCGGGCGGGAGCGGACCAGGTGTCGGGAGTTGCTCACTCAGGCCTCGATCTCGAACTTGAAGTAGGTGGTCCCGAGGGAGATCTCGTCCCCTGGTGCCAGGCGTGAGCTCTCCACCTGGCGGCCGTTCACCTTGACGCCGTTGGTGGAGCCGAGGTCGACGATCTGCCAATCGCCCGTGGGCCCACGACGCAGCTCGGCGTGCTTGCGGGAGATGTTGGGGTCGGCGAAGACGCAATCGCACTCGCGCGAGCGGCCGAGGGACGCCACGGGGCCGTCGAGCACGTAGCGGCGATCCTGCATGGACACGATCGCGCGCGTCTCGGTGAGCCCCGCGGCCGGCGGCCGCTTGCGCTTGGCCTGCTGCTTGGGCGGGACCGAATAGACCATGGTGTGGCCCTCCTCGCCCTGTGCGGGCTGCTCGCCCTGGCGCTGCGGCGGCTTGACCAGCCGCGCCTGGATTCCGAACTCGCCGAGGCGCAGGCGGTCGTCCACCTCGAGCTTTACCTCCGGGCGAGTGAGCAGCGCGTAGTCGTGTCGGCGCGCGTGCTCGAGCAGGTAAGCGGAGAGCTCCTGCCCGAGTGAGCTCTCGTACCCCTCGAAGCGCTTGTGGTCCTCGGTGGAGGTGAACACCGTGTACTCGTTGGGGACATAGATCCGGGAGATCGACGTCGTCTTGTGCGCGTCCATCTCCTTCGCCAGCTTGCGCGCGATCTCGACCGGCTGGACCTGCGAGGAGAAGGCACGGCTGAACACCCCTTCGACGAGGTTCTCGAGCCGTTGTTCCAGGTTGCGAAGAACGCTGATGGTCCACTCTCCCTTGCTGCGACCCGCAGCCCCGGGCCATGGGCAGCCCGGCGCAACGGCGCATGAACGGGAGAATCCTAGTGGTGCGTAAGCACCCTGCTAGTGGTGCGCGGGCACTCGGCCAGGGGCGGTGAAGCCGCGGAAGCGGGGCCTGGGCGGGCGATACCCGCGCCTGCTCGCGAGGGCAAGCAGCGCCGAAGCGACGATCACTGCGGGTGCCCAGTCGAGCCCGCCGTCGCCGACGAACCTCATCGCCGCCGCCAGCGCAGCCGCCCACAGGAGCGAGCCGACCACGGCCATTGCGAGATGCCTCGCCTCGATGATGCGCCCAAGCGTCGCGGCGCCAAGGCCAAACGCGGCGAAGCCCAGGAGCGAGGCCGGCTCGGTGAGCGGGACCAGGAGGGCGCTCGAGGCGGTGGCGATGCTCTCGTCCCAATTCGCCGGCGGCGGCTCCATGAGATCGGCGGGCGGCGCGATGCCGAGCGCAGCGCAGGCGGCGAGCAGCCACATCCATCCGATCACTCCCATCGCGAAGCGGGAGAGGAGCGTCCGTTCGCCGGCGGCAACCGCGGCCGGGTAGGCCGCGCCCAGCGACAGCGCTCCCAGCACGATCGAGAGGCCAGGCAGGGCGAGGCGCGCTGGGGAGGTCGCAAAGAGCAGAGCGGGAAGACAGAGGGTCGCCGTCACGAGCGCCAGGCCCGGCAGGCCAGCCGGTGCCGCCAGCACCACGCAGAGGGCAACGAGGGCCAAGGTTGGAGCCAGCCGAGCAGCTGAAAGCCGAAGCACGCCCGGGTCGCTCGCGGCATCGCTTTCGGGGGTCGGCAAAGCGTAGGTGTCGTCGAGCTCAGGGATCTTGCGCTCGAGCGCCTGGGCGAGGTCGGCCAGGGGCGCACGCAACTCCGGGTCCGCTCGCAGGCAGGCGTCGACTGCCAGGGACAGGTCGGACGGAAGGTCCGGACGGTAGGCGGAAAGCGGTGGCAGCGGTGAACCGAGGTCGCGGGCCGTCTGCGCTGGGGTTGCCCTGCGCACGGGGTTCTCCCCCGCCCAGCACTCGTACAGGGTCAAGGCAAGCGAATAGGTATCGGACGCCTCCTCCGCAGGAGCGCCCTCCGCCTGCTCGGGCGACATGTATGCGAGCGTTCCCACCACCTCTCCGGTGGCGGTGAGCGTCGGTGAGCCCATCAGGCTGGCGATCCCGAAGTCCATCAGCTTGGCGCGCTTGCCGGCGCCGTCCGCGCCGCTCGCGATCACGTTCTGTGGTTTTACGTCCCGGTGAACCACGCCGCGTTCGTGGGCGTGCTCGAGCGCCTCGCAGACGTCGGCGCCCAGCTCGCCGACATCACGGTCACAGAGGTCACCGTCGCGGACCAGCTCGTCCAGGGTCGTCCCGGACACGAGCTCGCTCACGAGCAGCGCCCGGTGGCCGTCGATCCCCAGCTCGAACAGGGTGACGATTCCCGGGTGGTTGAGGCGCGCGGCGGCCTGTGCCTCCCGCACGACGCGGGCGGGGTCCCCCGCCATCACCTCCTTGACGGCGACGTGTCGCTGGAGACGCTCGTCGAAGGCCTTGTAGACGGTGCCCATACCGCCAGATCCGATCCGCTCCTGCAAGCGGAACCGGTCCATTACGAGTTCACCCACCATCCTCACTTCCCGTTCGCCGCTCCGCACCCCCCTCCTGCCCAGCGCGTGCCTGGTCGGCTTGTTGCGATCGACGCTTGGACTCGCAGGGGCGGGAAGTGCCCTCCGCACCAGGTTTCATACTCTGCGCCACCAACTGGGCTTGGCGGCCCCCTCTCCCACGGGGCCAATCGAGCCACGGAGGACACCTTGGCTTTCATGGACGACGACGACGGGTTCGAGGAGGATCAACCGGACCGGTCGCAGCGATTTGGAGCGCCCCAGCAACGGCCCTATCTGGCACGGCGCCTGATGGCGCTCGTGGTCGGCGTGGGGATCATCATCCTCATCGTCATCGGCTTCAAGGCATGCCTCGACAATCGCAAGGAGCGCGCGTTCGAGAACTACAACAGCGACCTCGTCGCCATCGCCGTCGAATCGCAGCAGCTCTCCGACGATTTCTTCAAGCTCCTTGGGGATCCCGGCAACCTCGACGAGGCGGCATTCCGCGCACAAGTGCTCTCCGACCGCGGGACCGCGGAGAGCCTGCTCGCTCGGGTCGAGGGGCTCGACGCACCCGACGAGGTGGCCGGGGCTCAGGACGATCTGGTCACGGCCTACGAGCTGCGGGCGGACGGCATCAGCGGCATCGCCGAGCAGGTCGATACGGCGCTCGGCACCGAGAACGAGAGCGACGCGCTGGACCAGATCGCCGTGTTCATGCGTTACTTCCTCGCATCCGACGTGCTCTATCAGCGTGCACGCGAGGAGATCAACACGACGATCGACGAGGAGGACGTGCCGGTGGCCCAGGACGAGCGCCTGCCGGAGGAAAACTTCCTTCCCGACGACAGTTTCCTCGATGTCAACACACTCTCCACGGCGTTCTCCGGGGTCGCCATCGGGGGTGAGTGCCCGCCCGGAGTCCATGGCCTCGCGCGCGTCAACACGGTCATCAACGACACCGAGTTGACGCCGGATGCGCTCACGGTCGTCGCCGGGGGCCCGCCGTACACGATCACGGTCACCGCCGAGAACCAGGGAGACACAGAGGAGACCGCCGTACCGGTGGAGGCCGCCCTGAGTGGCGGCGAGGAGACGTTCGAGGGCAGCGCCGAGATCGAGCGGATCGAGCCCGGCGCGAGTGAGGACGCAGAGATCGAGATCGATCCCGAGCCGGCGACCGGCCAGGATCTGACGCTGGAGGTGAACGTGCTGCCCGTCTGCGACGAGCAAGTCACCGAGAACAACATGGCCACCTTCCAGGTCAACTTCGAGTAGCTGCGCCCTCCCGGCGCCTTCGCCGTCCGCTACCGTCGCGCGCTTCATGAAGGTCACCTTCCTCGGGCCCGCGGGGACATACACCGACGACGCGCTGCGCCGAGCGGCGGGCGATGCCGAGATCGAGACAGGGCCGGAGCCAACCGTCCACGACGCCATCCGCGCCGTGGCCGACGGGACGGCTGAGCGTGCCTTCGTCCCGTTCGAGAACTCGATCGAGGGCTCGGTTCGCACGACGCTCGACGCGTTGGCCTTCGACGCCCCCGAGGTCACGATCGCGGGCGAGCACGATCAGCGGATCTCGCATTCCCTGATCGCGCGCAGCGAGCTCGCGCTCGGTGACATCGAGATGGTGCTCTCCCACCCGCAGGCGAGCGCCCAGTGCGCGCGGTTCGCTCGAGAGCACCTCTCCAAGGCCGAGACCTGGACCGTCTCCAGCACCGCGGAGGCGGTTCGCATCGTCGCCCAGGCTGCGGAGCCATGGGCGGCGATCGGGTCGCCCGTTGCGGCCGAGCTCTACGGGGCCATGGTGCTCCGCGAGGGCATCGAGGACGAGGCGGACAACGTGACGCGCTTCGTCTGGATCGCGCCAGCCGGCACCCGATCCAAGGGTGAGGGGCCGTGGCGGACGACGCTGATCTTCTCCGAGCTGGGCGAGGACCACGCCGGAGTGCTCGTCGAAGCCCTGACGGAGTTCTCGAGCCGTGGCATCAACCTCACCCGGATCGAATCGCGCCCGCGCCGCAGCGGCCTCGGCCGCTACATGTTCTTCATCGACCTCGACGGCCGTGGCGATGATCCGCTGGTGGACGAGGCGATCACGGCGCTGCGCGGCAAGGCCGAGTCCGTGCGGGTGCTGGGCAGCTACCCGGTGGGTGCGCCCGGGGTCCCCGGCGCGTAGGCGTTCCACCCGGTCCGGCTAGCCGCCGGTCTAAGATTCCTGCGCAATGAAGACGGGGGTCGCACCGGCCGTCATGAACGGTCACAGGTCGCTAAACGGCCACAACGGCCACGGGCCGGATCGGCCGGGAGGGCGCGTCCTCGTTCTGAACGCTTCCTTCGAGCCGATCAACGTCTGCACGATGCGGCGGGCTGCCGTGCTGGTCCTGAAGGAGCGCGCCGAGATCCTGGAGGAGCGCGAGGGCGTCCTGCGCTCGGAGCGGCTCGAGCTGGAGAAGCCTTGCGTGATCCGCCTCGTTCGCTACGTGCGCATCCCCCGCGACGTGCACCGTCGCAAGATCACACGCAAGGCAGTCCTGGCCCGTGACTCCTGGACCTGCCAGTACTGCGGCCACGAGGCAACCGGGCTCACGGTCGACCACGTGATCCCGCGCAGCCGCGGTGGCCTGTCGGAGTGGGACAACATCGTGGCGGCGTGCGCCCCCTGCAACCGCCGCAAGGGCAACCGGACGCCGCACGAGGCGCGCATGCACCCAGCGAATCGGCCTAAGCCGCCCGGCCCAACGGTCTTCATCCGGATCGCGAGCCCGCGGATCCCGGTCGCCTGGGAGACCTACCTGCCACAGGCCGCCTGAGAAAGACGAGGGGCCGCCCCAAAGGACGGCCCCTCGCAGGTGCGATTTGGGAGCGAGCGCCGGATTAACGGCGGGGTGGGACAGCATCCCGCCTCCTTGGCTCGCCGGTGCCCGGGGTGGATTCCACCGGACGGCTCGCACGGTGCGCGGCCTCACCTCCGCTCACGCGGATGGGGACCGACGCGGCCTTCCTAGCGGCCCTGCACCTCCAGCGTCCCGTTAAGCATGTGAATCAGTAGGACCACCTCCTTTCTCTGGTCCACCGATTGAAGCAAATCGGGGGGATGAGCTCAGCGCTCGAGCGTCTCGTATCCCAGCTCGGTCAGAACGTCGCCGGCGACGCGCTCGAACTCGACCCGCTCGGTCTCGGACATGTCCGTCCTCCACTTCGCGATCCGGTCGGCGCGCGGAGGCTCGGTGGCGAGTTGGTGAATGGCGACTCGCTTGTCCGCCGCCACCGGATCGCGCGTGCGACCTGGGTCGAGCTCCGTTCCGGCGGGCAGGTCCCGGGCGATCTCCGAGAGGCGGTCCGAGGCACCCTCGTGGTACTGGAGGATCGCCACATCGAACTCGAGCTCGATGAACTCGCATATCCGACGCAGCTCTCGCCCCGGCTCGGCGACGAGATCCTCGTAGCGCAGCTCCATGTAATGCCGGGCAACTTGGCCCTGCTCGCGCGTCCACCGGATCCGCTTGGCCCAGTGGCGCGCCAGCCTTTCGGCGCTGGGGTCGTCGTCGCGCTTCGCGCGCTTGGAGAGCGCGACGTCGCGACCGTCGCGGATCAGATGGATGAAGTGCGCCTCTGGGAGGGCGCGCTCGACCGGCTCCATCATCCAGCCGTATCCGGGGCTCTTGTCGCCCCAGCGCTCCTTGCCGTGCCGCTGCGCGTACGTGAGATAGAACCAGCGCAGGGCGGCGGTGAGGTCGAAGGGATCAAGCGCGGCGAAGGCGTCGCGGGCCTCCTGCGGCGAGATCCCGAAGTCGCCGAAGCGCCGGTGCGAAACGAGCACATCCGCAACCACCTCAGCGGTGGCCCCGGAGGTCTGCGCCGCCTCGACCAGCTCGGGGATGAACTGCGTCTCCGGCGGGATGGCGAGCTGCGGGTGCGCGTCGAGCATCAGTCGCAGCAGCGTCGTGCCCGAGCGCCCGACCCCGACGATGAACGGGGCGGGGCTCTCTTGCACGCTCGCAGGATCGGGCGCGCTCACCACAGCTCGTCGACGTTGTTCAGGATCTCGAGGAACGTCGCCCGCTCGACCTGCATGCTGCGCCCCTCCGCCGTCTTGCGCGCCGCCGCCCGCATCGCCCGGGTGCCCTCGGGATCGAGCGCGAGCGCGGCCTCGGCGGCGGCCACCAGGTCGTCAAGCTCATAGGCCGGCCGAAAGCAGTTCTCGCCGCTGCGGTAGATGGCGTGCTCGCCGTCGTGCTCGGGACAGACGACCAGCGTCCCCATGGCCATGCCCTCGAGTGGCGGCAGGTAGAAGCCCTCGGTGTCGTTGGGCAGAAAGACGGTTACGCGCGCCCGCTTTACGTGATCCAGGTACTCCTCACGCGGGAGCAGCTCGCGCAGCAGCACGATCCGCCGTCCTGGCGCCTCGAGCCGCGCCTCCAGCTTGCGAGCACGTGCCGGCCGCTTGAGCCCGGCGATCAACACGTCGATGTCGTGCTCGCGCTCGCCAGGGGCGGGGAGGCGATCGAGGTCGACCGAGTTCGGCGTGGCGAGCACCGGGCCCTCGGTGAGCCCGGTCTCGCGAACGGCGTCCGCGACCACCTCGCTCACGCAGATGCGGATCGCCTTGCGCCGCAGGAACCCATGCCGCGAGCTCTCGGGATCGGCGTGGCGCACGTGCTGGAGGAAGTTGATGACGGGCACGTCCGGCGTAAAGGCGGGATGCTCCTCGGCCATCTCCCAGTCGCGCCCCGCGAGGAAGAAGATGTCGGGATGCACCGCGGTCGCGTCCTCGACGACAAGCTCGCCGTCCGTCGCCCACGGGTTGCTCTCGTCCCAGCTCGTCTGCGGCGTAAACGCGATCCTCGGCGTGTGCTGAGGCGAGGCGCGCACGTGATTGAAGTAGTCCCACACCTTCAGGTGGCCGCCGTGGAACTTCTTGAAGTTCCGGTAGAAGAGGACCGTTCGCACGCGCTCGTCAGCGGGCATCCTGAAGTGAGAGCTCGAGCAGCTCCTCGACGCTCTCCTGCGAGTACGACTGCCAGTGGGCGCCATCCGACCGCAGCAGCCGCTCGCCGATGCGCCGCAGGCTGTCGCGGTCGTAGAGCTCGCTCACGTTGCGACTTTGCAGCGGCTCGCTGAGCTCCGCGGCGGCGGGGTGGATCACGCTGAGCGCCGACCCACCGCTCTCGATGATCGACTCGTAGCGAAGGATCGACTCGTCGGGCAGGTAGCGGCGAAACTGCCCGTGGAAGTACGCGAGGACGTGGATCTGGCGGTCGAGCGGGTCATCGATGCTCGCCAGGTCCGCCTTCAGCGCCGGCGTGATCCGCTCGGCGGCCGGCACGTGGCCCTGCTGCAGATTGAAGTCGATGCTGTTCCACGACGCCAGGACGGGGAGCGGGTTGCGGACGACGGCGTACACGGGAAAACGCTCGACCAGCTCGCCCAAGAGCGCCGCGAACGCGGAGATGTGCTTGACGATCAGGGTGAAATCCTGCGAGAGCTGCTTGTCGATCGCGACCTCGCCCTTCTTGATCGACCTACGGCGCAGCCCGTCCTCGGTCCGGGCGGTGCCGAACGGATTGTCGGGAATGGCGCCGTCGGCGTTCTTGGAGATCGCCACCCCGCGTTCGTGCAGCGTCTGGCGCTGCCGATCGCAGAAGCGCTCGATCTCTCGGCACATCTTCGAGTGCGTGCCGAGCTCGGGGAACTTGCTCACCTTCATCGGCTCGAACAGGGCAACGGTGTCGGGCAGCTTGTTCAGCAGGTGGCACGTCAGGGTCGTGCCCGAACGACCCGTACCCGTGACCAGGATGTTGTTCTTGGTCGTCTTCTTGCGGCCGAAGAGCACGTGGGACAGCCTAGGTGACGGGCTTCGCGCCTTGCCACGCTACGAGCCACTAGCGATCCGGCTCCCACCCGAGGTCGCGGCCGAGCAGCGCATAGAGCCGGCGGTTGTGGGGCTCGAAATACGCGCGCAGCTCCGCCCGCGTCGCCGGGTCGATCACGGTCTCGTAGTCGGACGCGTGGTAGTGGCGAAGCTCCTCTGGAAGGTGGCTCTCGACGCCGAGAAACTCCTGCGTCTCGTCCAGGGCCCGCGCGGGATCGGCGTAGAGCTCCTCGCTCTTTAGGACGAGCAATCGCTCGCGTGGGAAGTGCTCGAGCCAGCGCTCGAGCTGCTCCGCGTAGTGGCCGCGGCGCAGATAGGAGAACCGCCGCAGGGCGATCGCGTCGCCGCCGGCGAGACGGTCGGGCTCCATCCTCACAGCGTCGGCGAAGCTCTCGCTCTCGAATCCGCGCCGGGTGGCCAGCTGGTACTGAGAGAACGCGCGGTCGATCGGGTTTCGAAGCAACGCGATCAGCCGAGTATCGGGGAGCGCCGCATGAACGCGGCCAGGCACATCGGGGTCGAACAGGTAGTAGGGGCTCGCCTCGCCGACCGCCTGGAACTTGCCCCGCCTCGGAAAGTGCGCCAGGTACCACCGCCAGCCGCGTTCGAGGTTGTAATCGAAGTAGTGAACCTCCTTGCGCCAGGCGCCGCCGACACGGGGATGCTCGGTCAGGTAGCGGTAAAGAGACGTGGTCCCCGCCCGCTGGGCGCCGATGATGATGAAGTCGGGAGGCTGGCGTTCGTCGGCGGTCTCGAGGCGGCCCTTTGGCGGATCCTTCCGCTCGGGCGCCCGGGCGGCTTCGTCTTGATTCTCGGGCGACACCGGGCTAATGCGCGACTGCGCTGTGCTCGCTCAGACGCTCCCACAGCTCTAGGCTCTCGGTGGAGCGCACCCGCTCGCGCCAGCTCTCCGCGCCCGCCGTGTCGAGCTCGGGGTCGTAGAACGAGGCCGAGCGTGGCGGCTTGATCCCGTGGAATGCGAGGGCAGCTCGGACCTGGGAATCCAGCTCTGAGGCACGGTCGAAGTCGACGATCGGAAAGGCCGAGCGTGCGTGCTCGGCGAGCAGGTTCTGGTTGTAGCGCCGCCACAGCGCCTCCCACTCGTCGAGGTCGAGGGTTGGTTTGCCGCGGGCCTCGGCGCGGCGACGCAGCGAGGCACAGACGGCGACCGGATTGCGGATGACACCGATCCAGGCCGGCTCGAGCTCGCGCCACAGGCCGAGCACCACGAGCATGCGAGGGTCCTTGATCGCGCGCAGGTCGCCGGGAATGGTGGCCAGGATGTCGTCGCGGCGCTCACGCTGGCCGGCGGTGATCTTGATCTCGCGTGGCGGATCCCACCATGACCCGCCGTTGCGGGCGAGGATCTTGTCGTGGAGCTTGCGGATGCGGGGGATCTCGCGGTTTCCGCGCGGATTGAACGGATTGCGCTCGGAGACGGGCCCGAGCTCGAGCCCCTGCGCGCCGAGCGTCCCTGCGACCGCCGAGGTGCCGCTGCGGTGCATGCCCAGGACGGCTACGAGCGTGCTCATCGCGTGACCAGCGGGTAGCCGAGCTCGCTCAGGAGGTCGCCGGCCTCAGCCTCGTAGGCGCCGACCTCCTCGCGGCTCATCCGCTCGCGCCAGCGGCCGATCATCGATGGATCCGGGGGTTTGAGACTCGATCCTTTGCGCTCGAGGCGGGTGCCGGGACGGTCCTGCTTTCCCTCCTCGGCGGGGAGGTTGTGAGCCATCTCCGCGAGGCGGTCCCCAGCACCCTCGTGGTAGGCGAGCATCGCCGGGTCGTAGTCGAGCGAGATGAACTCGCAGACGCGGCGCAGGGTGGGCTCGGCGTCCGTGATCAGGTCCTCGAAGCGCACCTCGATGTAATGGGCCAGGTCGTTCGAGATGCGGCGCGAGCGCTCGATTCGTCGGCGCCAGCGCTTGGCGGCGATCTCGATCGGGGGGGGATCGTCGGTGCGGTTGAGGCGCGAGAGCCGCACGTCACGGCCATCGCGGATCAGGTGGATGAAGTGAGCCTCGGGGAGCAGCCGCTCGATCCTGCGCATCGACTTCGCGTACGCGGGCGTCTTGTCGCCCCACCGGGGTTTGCGGTGGCGATCGGCGTAAGCGCGGTAGAACGCGCGCGCGGCGTTCGTTCCCGTCAGCGGCGCGACGGAACCGAAGATGGACTCGAGCTCCGAGCGCTCGAACCCGAAATCGCCCCAGCGGCGATCGGCGAGAACGACACCGACGATGTCATCGGCGCTTGGCTCATCCGCCTCCGCGGCCTTCGCTAGGTCCGGGAGAAAGCCGGTCTCGGGCGGCACGGCCAGCTGCGGGTGTGCGTCCAGCATCAGGCGCAGGGTCGTCGTGCCCGAGCCGCCCGAGCCGACCACAAACGGAGCGGGAACGAGGTCGGCGTGTGGTTCCATGCGCACGGGGCTAGATCAGCGCCCGGTAGAACTCGGGATCGCTCTTTAGGCGCTCGAACCACTCGTCGGAGAGCGCCTGCGCCTCCTTTTGGAGCTGGCGGTTGATTCGAAGGGCGGGATGGAAGCGCTCGCGCAGGTAGCGCTTCAGCCTGCTCTTCGGCAGCGCCTCGATCGCGCGCGCTCGCCACGACGCCCGTGCCTCGTGAACTCCGGCCTCCGCGATGCGCAGCCGCCCGCCCCGCGCCTTGCGAAAGCCGGCTCCGTGGTGGTAGACGAGATCGTCGTAGACGCCGAAGAAGAGCGGGTGGGGGTTCTGCTTGTTGGAGCGCTTGAGGGCGCGCCAGTCCAGGTCGTGATCTTCGACCGCCTTGAGGACACGGGCGCCGACGTCGCTCACCTCGCGACCGGCGTCGTTCGTCCACGAGTGCCCGCCCTTGCGCCAGTCGCCGCCGAGCTCCCGCCAGGTGCCGACCGTCGTCAGGCAGAAGCACGGATGTGGCTGCACGTCGGATGCCTCGTCACGGCGAACGGCGATCAATCGGTCGCGTGGGAGGTCGGACTCGATCAGGGGGCCGAGGTCGGCGATCGGGAAGGCGTCGCCGTCGATGAAGAGCAGCGGATCGCCGTCGCTCTCGGCGTTGAAGGCGATCATGTCCGCGAGCAGGTTGAGCTTGGTGGAGTGCTCGCGCACGTTCTCGTCCGAGGCGTAGTAGAAGCGCTCCGAGTGGTCCTCGTCCATGCCGTTTAGGAACGCGTAGACGCGGTGCGGCTGCGGCAGGTGACGCTCGAGGTAGCCCAGCTGCACGTCGACCCAGCGGTCATCGCGCCAATGGACCGTGGCCACGTGGATCATCGCGGGGAGGCTAGCCCGCGCTCGTAGCCCAGATCCTCGAGCAGATCGCCCGCAACGCGTTCGAAGTCCGCGAGATCATCTGGCGGCATCTCCCGCTTCCACTTCGCAACGCGGTCGCCACGCGGGGGCTCCTTCGTGAGCTTGTGGAAGTCGAGCCGGTCCTCCGCCCTGAATACCGGGCGCTCGCGCTCGCTCGCCAGCTCCTGACCGGCCTCGAGGTCGCGGTCGATCTCGCCGAGGCGCTCGCCCGCGCGCTCGTGATAGGTGAGCATCGCGGGGTCGAACTCCAGCCCGACGAACTCGCAGATCCGCCGCAGCTCGGGCTCGGGGTCTGCGATCAGCTGCTCGTAGCGCAGCTCCATGTAGTGGTCGACTTGCGCGCCCTGGCGGCGCGCCGTTTGCACGCGGCGCTTCCAGCGCCGAGCGTGCTTGCCGGCGCCCGGCGGGTTGTGCCCGCGACGCAGCTGCGAGAGGCGCACGTCGCGCCCGTCGCGGATCAGGTGAACGAAGTGGGCCTCCGGCAGCAGGCGAGCGATCTTGCGGATGTGGAGCGCGTAGCCCGGGCTCTTGTCGCCCCAGCGTGGCTTTCCCTGGCGCTTGGCGTAGGCGCGGTAGAAGGCCCGCATCGCGTCGGCGAGGTTGAACGGGTCGGGAGCGAGGAACGCAGCTCGCATCTCGTCGGGATCGAGGTCGAAGTCGGGAAAGCGGCGATGGCCGATGAGCATGTCGGCGAGCTGCGCTGGAGTCGCGTCATCGCGCGAGGCGTCGATCAGCTCCGGCAAGAGCTGGGTCTCGAACGGGATCGCGAGCTCGCGGTGGGAGTCGAGCATCATCCGCAGCAGGGTTGTGCCCGAGCGTGCGGCGCCAACCACGAAGGGTGCGGGTTCGTCGGCCCGCCGCGCCCGCAGGCGCCGGCGAACGGCGCGTGGCAGCGGCGATCTCACGACGCTGATGCTAGATGCCACTTCGGTTTCCGAGCCCGGTCGCTAGGTTGAAAGGCATGGCCGACGAAGCGGTGATTGAGACTCGAGGGATCAAGAAGTCGTTCGGCGACGTCCGTGCGCTGTGCGGCGTCGACCTCACCGCGTCCGCGGGCACCGTGCTCGCACTCCTGGGCCCGAACGGAGCCGGCAAGACGACGGCGGTCCGCATCCTCACCACGCTCCTCGAGCCCGACGACGGCACCGCACAGGTCGCGGGCTTCGACGTCGTCGCCCAGGCGAAGGAGCTTCGCGCCCACATCGGCGTCGCCGGCCAGCAGGCGGCGGTCGACGAGAACCTGACGGGCGCCGAGAACCTGGAGATGGTGGGGCGGCTCTACCACCTCGGTCGCCCCGAATCGCGTGTACGGGCGAGCGAGCTGCTCGAGCGCTTCGCATTGGACGAGGCCGGCGACCGGCTGGTCCGGACCTACTCGGGAGGCATGCGCCGGCGGCTTGATCTCGCCGCGTCGCTCGTGGCGCGGCCGCCCGTGCTCTTCATGGACGAGCCGACCACGGGGCTCGATCCCCGCAGCCGCATCGGCCTGTGGGAGACGATCGAGGACCGGGTCGCAGGCGGCACCACCGTCCTTCTGACGACGCAGTATCTCGACGAGGCCGACCGCCTGGCCGACCAGATCGCCGTGATCGACCGCGGCAACCTCATCGCCGAGGGCACCTCCGACGAGCTCAAGGCTCAGGTGGGTGGCGAGCGCCTCGAGGTCCGCCTCGAGGACTCCTCCCAAGCCGAGGCCGCTGGGAGAGCGCTGCGGGGGATCGGCGAGTCGGAGCCGGAGTCGCTCGATGGGACGGTTCGCATCCCCCTGGCCGACCGTAAGGGCGCCATCGCCGATGCGGTGCGCCGCCTGGACGAGTCCGGGGTGGGCGTCGACGACATCACCCTTCGCCGGCCCACGCTCGACGACGTCTTCATGACGCTGACCGGTGAGCACGTGGAGCACGCCGACGGCGAGGACGCCGAAGACGCCGAGCCCGAGCGCGAGGAGGCGGCCCGATGAGCTCCCTGCGGATGGCGGTCTCCGACGCTTTCGTGCTCGCCGAGCGCAGCCTTCGGCGCATTCCCCGCCAGCCTGATCTGCTGACCGCGTTCACGATCCAGCCCGTGATGTTCGTCGTGCTGTTCGTCTACGTCTTCGGCGGCGCGATCGCGACGCCGGGGTTCGGCGACTACACCGACTTTTTGATGCCGGGCATCATCGTCCAGTCGATGGCGTTCGGTGGCTTCGTGACCGCGCTCGGGCTCTCGGAGGACCTCGGTCGCGGGCTCATCGATCGGTTCCGCTCGTTGCCGATGGCCCGTTCGGCAGTGCTGACGGGCCGCACGCTCGCCGACGTCGTCACCAACTCGATCTCGCTCGTGGTGCTCTTCACGGTCGGGATCGTGGTCGGCTGGGACATCACGACCTCGCCGCTCGAGGTGCTGGCCGGGATCGGGCTGTTCCTGCTGATCGGCTACACGTTCTCGTGGGTCTTCGCCTGGGTCGGGCTGAACTCCTCGACGCCGGAGAGCGCGAACGCGTTCGGCTTCATCCTCATCTTTCCGCTCACCTTCGCGTCGTCGGCCTTCGCCCCGCCCGAATCGATGCCCGAGCCTCTCCAGACCTTCGCGGCGGACATCAATCCGTTCAGCTTCATGGTCGATGCTGCCCGGGCCCTCTTCCTGGGTACCCCGGCGGGCAACGACATCTGGATCGCCGTGCTCTGGTGCGTCGGGATCACACTGGTGTTCGCGTACCTCTCGGTGCGCCGTTACCGCCGCGCGGTCTCGAACTAGACGCGTGCCGCCGGTTCCTGGGCGGTGCCGCCCGTCGCAGGCCGCTCAGCGAGAGAACCTGAACACGAGCCGGGTGAGGCCCGGGTCCGAGACCCTCGACACGGTGAGCTGGCCGCCGGCTCCCTTGAACTCGCGGGTGCCCCCAAGGATCGGGATCTGATTGCGTTCTGCGTCCCCCCGGAAGCGGCCCGCTGCGTAGATCTGCCCCCGACCCGAAAACCAGAAGCTGCCCTCGCAGATCCCCACGTTGGCAGCGGCCGCCCTGCAGCCGGTGACAAAGCGGCCCACGACTTCGCCGCCCTTCAGCAGCTCGCCCTTCGAGCCCGATTGATCGCCGCCCGACGGCCCCTGCGGGTCGTTGTCGATGTCGTATTCGCTGGTGTTGCTCAGCTTTGTCCGCAGGATGTCGGGAGCCGCCAGCGAGGGAGCCGGCAGCAGGAGGACTGCGAAGAGGGCAGCGAGCGCGAAGCTTGCACGGGGCACAGCTCCGTTATCGGTAGGGCTTCCCCGAGACTTGAGCCGCGGATCCGGCACGCCGAGTGCCGCGCACTCAGCTCGCGCCGTCGCTCCCCGGAGCCGCTGCGGGCTTCGCGCCCTCCGCGGCCTGCTCGGCGACCGCCTCGGCTTCCTCCGCCACGCTCGCACCGGCGCTCGACTCGACCACGAGTGCAACCGCGGAGACGGTGTCGTCCTCGCGCATGTTCATGACGCGAACGCCCTGGGTCGCTCGACCCATCTGCGAGATGCCGCCCGCCTGGGTCCGCTGCACCATGCCGTTGACGGAGATGAACAGCAGGTCCTGATGCTCGCGGACGATGAGGGCGCCGGCTAGGCCGCCCTTCTTCTCGGTCAGCTTGATCGTGAGCACGCCCTTGGTCCCGCGGCCCTTGGTCGGGTACTCGGAGACCTGCGTGCGCTTGCCGTAGCCGTTCTCGGTGACGACGAAGAGCTCTGAGTCGTCGCGGGCCACGTCCATCGCCAGCACCCGGTTGGCCGCACGGCCGACCTTGCCCTCGACCTTCATCCCCTTCACGCCCGAGGTGTCACGCCCCATCGAACGCACCTTCTTCTCCGAGAAGCGGGAGGCGTGACCTGAGCGCGAGACCAAGAGCAGGTCGTCATCGCCCGTGGTGAGCCGCACCTGCACGAGCTCGTCGCCGTCGCGCACCTTGATCGCGATGATTCCGTCGGCGCGGATCGGGGTGTTGTAGGAGGTGAACTCCGTCTTCTTCACAAGACCCTTGGCGGTCGCGAAGGCGAGGTACTTGGCCTCCTGGAAGTCGCGGGTGGGGATCACGGCCATCACCCGCTCGCCGTCGCGAAGCGGCAGCACGTTCACGAGCGCGCGGCCCTTCGAGGTCCGCGAGCCCTCCGGCAGCTCGTAGACCTTGAGCCGGTAGACCTTGCCGCGGTTGGTGAAGAAGAGCAGCCAATCGTGGGTCGAGCAGATATGGAGGTGCTCGATGTAGTCGCCCTCCTTCATCTCCATCCCCATCACGCCGACGCCGCCCCGATGCTGCTGGCGGTAGGTGGCGACCGGCAGGCGCTTCACGTACCCGGAGTGGGTGAGTGAGATGACCATCTGCTGCTCGGCGATCATGTCCTCGATGTCCACGTCGCCCTCGAAGTGGGTGATCTCCGTGCGGCGGTCGTCGCCGTAGCGTTGCTCGAGCGCGTCGAGCTCCTCCAGCAGCAGGGCGTCGACCCTCGCCGGGTCTCCGAGGATCGCGCGCAGCTCGGCGATTCGCTCCTGGAGCTCCCCGTGCTCAGTGCGGACCTTGTCGGACTCGAGCGCCGTCAGGCGGGCGAGGCGCATATCGAGGATCGCCTGCGCCTGCTCCTCGGAGAGCTCGAAGCGCTCCACGAGGCCCGTACGCGCGACATCGGTGTCGGACGAGGCGCGGATCAGCTCGATCACCGCGTCGAGGTTGTCGAGCGCGACCAGCAGCCCCTCGAGGATGTGGGCGCGAGCCTCGGCGCGGCGCAGCTCGTGCTGGGTACGCCTGGTGAGCACCTCGCGCTGGTGGATCGTGTAGTGATGGACGAGCTCCTTCAGCGAGAGCGTGCGCGGCACCCCGTCGACGAGCGCCACCATGTTGAGCCCGAACGCCTGCTGGAGCTGGGTGCGCTTGTAGAGGTTGTTGGTGACGATGTTCGGGTCGGCGCCGCGCTTCAGCTCGATCACCACGCGCATCCCGGAGCGGTCGGACTCGTCGCGCAGATCCGAGATGCCGTCGAGCTTCTTCTCGCGAACGAGGTCGGCGATCTTCGAGATCAGCCCGGTGTCGCCGCCCTTCTTCACCATGAACGGCAGCTCGGAGATGACCAGCGCGTCCTTGCCGCCCTTGAGCGGCTCGGAGTGCACCCGGCCGCGCACTCGGACGCTCCCGCGCCCGGAGGCGTAGGCGTCGCGGATGCCCTCCAGGCTCATGATCCCGCCGCCGGGGAAGTCGGGCCCCTTGACGTGCTCCATCAGGCCCGCGAGGTCGATCTCCGGGTTCTCGGCGTATGCGCGAACCGCCCCTGCGACCTCGCTCAGATTGTGCGGTGGGATGTTGGTCGCCATCCCGACGGCGATGCCGGTGGCCCCGTTGACGAGCAGGTTCGGAAAGCGCGCGGGCAGCACGAGCGGCTCCTGCTGCGACTCGTCGTAGTTGGGGACGAACTCGACGGTGTCCGACTCGATCTCGCGCAGCATCTCGGTCGCGAGGCGAGCGAGACGGGCCTCGGTGTAGCGCATCGCCGCCGGCGGATCGTCGTCGATCGAGCCGAAGTTGCCCTGGCCGTCGACGAGTGGGTAGCGCAGGGAGAAGTCCTGCGCCATGCGCGCGAGGGTGTCGTAGATCGCCGAGTCGCCGTGGGGGTGGTACTTGCCCATCACCTCACCGACGATGAACGCCGACTTGCGGTACGGGCGGTTGGGCTGCAGCGCCAGGTCGTGCATCGCATAGAGCACGCGGCGGTGCACCGGCTTCAAGCCGTCGCGGACGTCGGGCAGCGCCCGCCCAACGATCACGCTCATCGCGTAATCGAGATACGACGAGCGCATCTCCTGCGTGAGCTCGCGCTCCTCGATGTTGCCCGTCAGGGCAGCGAGTCCGCCAGCTTCCATCTAGATCGCCCTCGGGTGGAGATCCTGACGGTCGTTACACATCGAGGAACCTAACTTCCTTGGCGTGTTTCTCGATGAAGGCCTTGCGCGGCTCGACCTTGTCGCCCATGAGGTCCGCGAAGACCCGCTCGGCCATCGCGCCGTCATCGATTGTGACGCGCTGCAGCGTGCGGCTCTCAGGATCCATCGTGGTCTCGCGCAGCTGCTCGGCATTCATCTCGCCCAGGCCCTTGAAGCGCTGCATGGTGACGCCGTGGCGGGCGAGCTCGAGGATGCAGCGACGCAGCTCGGCGAACGAGTCCGCGGTCTTGCGACGCTCGCCGAGGCTGAGCTCGAAGGGTGGACGCCCGACCTGCTTCAGCAGATCGGCGTGGACCTCGACGAGGCGGCGGTAATCGTTTGACTTAAACAGCGCCGCCGGTAGGTGATGCGTCCTGGCGAGGCCGTCGCGGCGGGCGACCGCCTTGACCTCGAGGACGTCGTCGGTCGACGAGACCAGCTCGGTCTCGAACGGCTCCTCGGCTGGATCCTCGCTTTCGATCAGCTTCCTGACGCCCGCGATGGTCGCGGCGCCGGCGTCGAGGATCTGCGACTCCGCGAGGAACCGCACGGCCTCATGGCCGAACTCGGCCTGCAGCGATTCGGCCCACCCCTCGTACTCGTTCAGCTTGCGGTTGAACCGCTGCCAGCGGGTCTCGGTCAGCTTGCGGTCCTTGCCGTTGGCGTCGGTGAGCTCGAAGTCCTCGATCTTGTCGCGCAGGAGCAGAGCCTCGAGCTCGGATTCCTTCTCCAGGTACGTCTCGCGCTTGCCGTTCTTGACGCGGTAGAGCGGCGGCTTTGCGATGAACACGTAGCCCGCCTCGATCAGCAGCGGCATCTGCCGGTAGAGGAAGGTCAGCGCGAGCGTGCGGATGTGCGCTCCGTCGACGTCGGCGTCCGTGGCGATGATGACCTTGTGGTAGCGGGCGTCCTCGATGTTGAACTCCTCGTCGCCCACGCCCGTGCCGATCGCCGTGATCAGCGCCTGGATCTCGTTGTTCTGCAGCACCTTGTCGATCCGGCTCTTCTCGACGTTGATGATCTTGCCGCGCAGTGGCAGCACCGCCTGCGTGTTGCGGTCGCGCGCCTGCTTGGCCGAGCCGCCGGCCGAGTCGCCCTCGACCACGAAGAGCTCGGCCAGGGCGGGGTCGCGCACCGTGCAGTCGGCGAGCTTGCCGGGAAGGGTTGAGTTCTCGAGCGCGGACTTGCGACGCGTCAGATCCCGGGCCTTGCGGGCGGCCTCGCGTGCGCGGGCCGCGTCGACGGCCTTCCCCAGGATGCGGCGGGCCTCGCCGGGCTGCTCCTCGAGGAACTCGCCGAGCTTGCGGTTGACGGTCTCCTTGACGAGGCCCTCGACCGGGGGGTTGCCGAGCTTCGTCTTCGTCTGACCCTCGAACTGCGGGTCCGCCAGCTTCACCGAGATCACGGCGGTGAGCCCCTCGCGGACGTCGTCGCCCGTCAGGTTCGCGTCCTTCTCCTTCAGCAGGCCCTTGTTGCGCGCGTAGGCGTTGAGCGTGCGGGTCAGCGCCGAGCGAAAGCCGGAGAGGTGAGAGCCGCCCTCGTGGGTGTTGATGTTGTTGGCGAACGAGAAGACCGACTCCTGATAGGAGGAGTTCCACTGCATCGCCACCTCGACCTGGCCGTCGGGCGTCTCGCTGTCGAAGTAGACCGTCTTGCGGTGCAGGGGATCCTTGTTCTCGTTTAAGAAGGCGACGAAGTCGACGATGCCGCCCTCGTACTGGAAGCTGTCCTTCTGGCTCTCGCCCCGCTCGTCGACGAGGTCGATCTTCAGCCCGCGGGTGAGGAACGCCGTCTCGCGCATGCGCTCGGCGAGGGTCTGGTAGTCGAAATCGAGCGTCTCGAAGACGTCGGCGTCGGGGAGGAACGTGATCGTGGTGCCGGTGCCCTTGATCTTCTCGCCGCGCTTGAGCTCGGTCTGGATCTCGCCGCGCGCGAAGTCCTGCTGCCACTTGTAGCCGTCGCGGCGCACTTCGAGGTGAAGCCGCTCGGACAGTGCGTTCACGACGGAGACGCCGACCCCGTGCAGGCCGCCGGAGACCTTGTAGCCGCCGGAATCGCCGAACTTGCCGCCGGCGTGGAGCACCGTGAGCACGACCTCGGCGGCCGGGCGCTTCTCCTCGGGATGCTCGTCGACCGGGATGCCGCGCCCGTCGTCGATGACGGTGACGCTGTTGTCCGGATGGATCGTGACCTCGATGTGATCGCAGTGGCCTGCGATGGCCTCGTCGACGGAGTTGTCGACGACCTCGTAGACGAGGTGGTGCAGCCCGCGCGGGCCGGTGGAGCCGATGTACATGCCGGGCCGCTTGCGCACCGGATCGAGCCCGCGCAGGACCGTGATCTCGTTCGAGCCGTAGTCGCCGTTGCCCGCAGCCGCACCGCGCTTGCCCTTGGCCGGCGCCTTCTTCTTCGCGGTGGCCTTCTTGGCCCCCTTCTTCGCAGACGCCGCCTCTTTGGCGGCGTTCGTAGCGTCTGCCACTAAATCCTTTCGCTCATGCTGATCGGGTCCCTCGGGCCTCTCCCGGGAACCCGCAGGAACCCGCGCATGGAGAGTGGAAACCCCGACCGTCAAGCCACGAATAAGCGGCGGATTCAGACGTGGCGAGGCATCCGTCCAAGTTCACATAAGGATAGCACTCAGGAGCAGCGGAAAGACTTGCGAAACCGAACGAATTACCTGCAAATTACGTACGAAAGTGTCGCGCGGCATCGGCGGTGAAGCGAAGCCGCTCGAACGGCTCCGAACCCGTCTTCACCAGGGCCTCGTTGAGCCGCCCCAAGAGGTCCGGCGCCATCAGGTCGAGCTCCTGCGCCCAGGTCGCCGAATGGCACGCGATCGTGAGCACGCCGGCGCGCTCGGCAACCGGCTCCGACTGGGCCGCGACCGTCTCTCCGGCCACCTGCGCCCACACCCCCTGAGCGGCCGCCAGGGGCGTCGCAGGGGCGGCGTCGGAGCGCACCACGCCCATGGCGTCGCCGATGCGACGAGGCCCGCGGGCACCCGGGTCGCGCCGCGGGCTCACGCGGCCGCCGATGAAGCATCCGGGTCCCCGCCGTCGCGATCGCGGGCCTCGGTGAAGACGTTGCCCTCGCGCATCGCCAGCTCGAGCCGCGGGCACTCCGCCGGCAGCTGGGACGGCTCGGTTGCCGTGATGAGCGCCTGGCCCCCGCCCGCCTCAAGCCGCTCGCACAGAAGCCGTCGGCGTGAGGGATCGAGCTCCGAGGTGACATCGTCGAGGAGCATCAGCGGCCCTGGGCGCCCCTCCGCCACCAGCACCTCGCGCTCCGCGAAGAGCAGCCCGAGGAGGGCCAGTCGCTGCTCGCCCTGTGAGCCGTAGCGGCGAAGGGCCCGGCCGCCGCGGGAGATGGCCACCTCATCGAGATGCGGGCCATGCGACGTGAACCCCCGAGCCAGGTCGGATGCGCGCCGCTCGGCGAGCTCGGCCGCCAACTCGTGCGGTGCAGCGGCATCGCTGCGCGGTCGGTACGCGAGCGTGGGCTCGCCCTCGAGCCCCAGCTCGGGTGCCGCCGTCGCGAACGGCGAAGCGAGCGACCCGACCGCGCTCGCGCGAATCTCCATGAGCTCGATCCCCGCCGCCCCCAGCTCGGCGTCCCACGCGTCGAGCGAGGCTTCGCCGGCGACTCCCGAGCGGATCCTCCCGAGCAGCGCGTTGCGCTGGGCCAGGGCGCGGCCGTAGCGGCGGCGCGCCTCCGCGCGGGCGGGCCAAAGCGCGGCGCAGAATCGATCCAGGTGGGCGCGCCGCGCAGCCGGCGGCCCCTTCACGAGGACGAGTCGATCCGGCATGAAGACCGACAGGGCGGGGCGCAACTCGGCCGCGGCCGTGGGATCGACCGGCCGACCGTCGACCTGGTGGTGGCGTTCTGAGCCCCGCTCGAGGGCCCAGCGGAAGGTGCTGGTCTCGGGCCCGTCGGTGACCTCCACCTCCACACGCCCGAGCTTTTGGCCGAACGCGATCGCCTCGCGATCGGTACGCGTCCGCGGTGACCGCCCGGCCAGGCCGAGGTAGAGGGCCTCGAGCAGGTTCGTCTTGCCGGCGCCGTTCGGTCCCCAGACGAGCGTCACTGCGTCGCCGAGCTCCACCTGGGCATCCGCCAGGTTGCGGAGCCCGAGCGTGGCGACGCGACGGGCGCGCATGCGGCTCAGACGTTGAGGCGAATCGGCATGACGAGGTACGAGAAGTCCTCGCCGCCCACGGGCCGCAGCAGGCCCGGGCGCAGTGGCGAGGAGACCTGCAGCGAGATCTCGTCGCCGTCGACCGAATCGATCCCCTCGACGAAGAACTGCGGGTTGAACGCGATCTCCATCGGCTCGCCGGTATACGAGGCGGGCATCCCCTCGCTGGCGTCGCCGATGTCGGGCGTCTCGGCCGCGACGGTGATCTCGCCCTCGGCGAGCGCCAGCCGCAGGGGGGCGTTTCGCTGGGCGAGCTGGCTCACCCTCCGGCTGACCTCGAGGAATTCCTCGCGCGGCAGCCGCACATCGTGGTCGAAGGACTCGGGGATGAGCTGCCGCCAGCTCGGGAACTGCCCATCGATCAGCCGCGAGGTGAGGGTGATGCCGCCGGCGCGGAACACCGCCTGGTTGCGCGGCATGGCGAGCTCGACCTCGTCGGCGCCCTCGGAGGAGATGATGCGCGCCAGCTCACGCAGGGCGCGGGCGGGGACGTTCGCCTCGATCGGCTCACCGACGCCACCCCCCTCGAGCTCCGTGTGCTTGACCGAGAGCCGGTAGGAGTCCGTCGCGACCATCGTGAGGTTGGATCCCTCGGCCTGGACCAAGACCCCGGTGAGGATCGGGCGCACCTCGTCACGTGACGCTGCCCGCGCGACCCGCTCGATCGTCTCGGCGAGCGGCGCGGCGGGAAGCCTTGCGGCCTCACCATCCGCCTCGGGAAGCCGCGGGAAATCCTCGGCGGGGAGGGTGCGCAGGTGAAAGCGGGCGCTGGCGGCCGTGAGCTCCACGTCGCGCTGCTCCGCGCGCAGGGCCAGGGTCGCCTCCCCCTCCGGCAGGCTGCGAACGACATCGACCAAGAGCCGGCCCGGAAGCAGGACCGAGCCCCCCTGCTCCACGGAGACGTCATCGAGCGTGAGCGTGAGCCCAAGCTCCATGTCGGTGGCACGAATGACGACGCTGCTCTCACCCGCCTCGAGGTAGATGCCGGCCAGCGAGGGCAGGGTGCTGCGGCTCGAGACCGCGCGCCCGGCGAGCTGGAGGGCGTCGAAGAGCTTTTCACGTGAGATCGAGAACTTCATTGGGCTGAACTGCTCATCCTTCTACTTGGGTCAGATGTATTTAGCTGGTGGGTGACGGTGGAAAGTACTCGGCTCGCCGCATGGACATGGGCGAAAGGGCTGTGGATCAATCCTGTGGACGGGGGCTTCGGTCGTGCAGGGGGCGCTCGGTCGTGAGGCCGACCACGCCGGTTGTCCCCAACTGCGCTCGGACCTTGTGGATGGCGGTCGCGGTCTCCGATCCCGGCTCGAGGCGCTGGGAGACCGAGCGGATGGCGTGTAGGACGGTGGAATGGTCGCGGTCGAACTCCCGGGCGATCTGAGCCAGGGAGAGCTCGGTCATCTCGCGCGCCACGTACATGGCCAGTTGCCGTGCTCGAGCGACGCGAGGAGTGCGCCGGCTCGAGAGCAATTCGGATCGCGGTACCCCAAGGACTCCGGAGACGGCCTCCTGGATCGCGCTCACGGTTGGCGCGGCAGCGCCGGCGCCAACCACCGGCGTGCCACCGTCGCCGGCCGCGGGGAGCGCCTTGCGCACAAGGGGTGTCGTGATCGGTTCCGAGAGGACGGAGGCCGTGGCCACCACGCGGGTCATCGCACCCTCGAGAAGCCGGACGTTGCCGGGAACTCTCCCCGCTATCTCCCGAAGCGCATCGGGCTCGGGCAGCTCTGGCCCGGAACGGGCGGCCATCCGCCACAAGAGCGCGACCCGGGTTCGCATGTCCGGGGCCTCGAGGTCGACGGTGAGGCCCCACTGGAAGCGGTCGCGAAGCCGCTCGGCGAGCTGCGCCAGGGCCTCGGGTGGGCGATCTGAGCTCAAGACGATCTGCTTCCCGGCCGCGAACAGGGCGTTGAAGGTGTGGACGAACTCCTCCTCGGTGCGCGCTTTGCCCTCGAGGACCTGGACATCGTCGATCAAGAGGGCATCGAGGCCGCGGTAGCGCTGCTTGAAGCGGGCGGGCCCGTCGTGGCGAAGCGCGCCGACGAACTCGGTGGTGAAGCGCTCGGCGGTGGTCCCATGCACGCTCAGCCCGGGATGGTTGCGCGCCAGGTATTCAGCGATGGCCCCGAGCAGGTGCGTCTTGCCAAGGCCGGGCGGCCCGTGGAGGAAGAGCGGGTTGTAGGCCTCGCCCGGGCTCTCTGCGACGGCGAGCGCGGCAGCGTGAGCGAGGCGGCTTCCGGGTCCGATCACGAAGCTGTCGAAGGTGTGAGCCGGGTCGATCGGCGTCGAGACGGGCTCGCGCGGGTCGCGCGGCGCCTCCTCCGCGCTCGTGGAGTCGACGAAGCCAACGCCGGTGAGATCGCTCGTACGCGTGCGCAGGTTCGCCGCGATCCGCTCCGCGTAGCGGCGCTCAACCCAGCGGCGCGCGGGCGCCGGCCCGCTTACGAGAAGGAGCGGCGGCTGGACCGCGACGGCCTCGAGCGGCTCGATCCAGAGCTCGAACGTGGCCGCCGGCAGCGAGGCTCGAAGCTCCTCGCGAACCCCGTTCCAAATCGTCTTGAGCTCGCCCGAGGATGCCTGTTCGCACACGACGAGCGACTATAGGTCGGGTCACCGGGAGCCTCGCCGGGGCTCCCCGCATTTCGCGCGAAAAGAAAGCTGCGCCCCCGCCGCTGCGCTTAGCGGCCGCTTTAGGAGCGGCCCTATACTGGCCGTCGCCTTGAAGAGGACCTACCAGCCGAAGAAGCGAAAGCGCGCGAAGACCCACGGGTTTCGTGCGCGCATGCGTACCCGCGGCGGCCGCCAGATCCTGAAGCGCCGTCGCGCCAAGGGCCGCAAGCGGCTCACTCCCTAACCATGTCCCAAGGGCCGGGCGAAGGGCGCAAGCGTGGGCGCCTCTCCCGCAGCGGCGACTTCGATCGGGTCTACCGCGAGGGCGCCTCGCACGGAAACCGTTTTCTCGTCCTCTACGCGTTCCCGCGCCGCGACGACGCCGAGGACGACGTTCGCCTCGGCGTCTCGGTCAACCGCAAGGTTGGAGGTGCCGTCGAGCGAAACGCCGTCAAGCGGGCGCTGAAGGAGGCGTTCTGGACCCTTGACGTACCCGACAGCCACGACTTCGTGCTCGTGGCGCGACCCGACGTTGCGGGGCTCGTCGAGCGCGAGGGGGCGAGCGGCGTGACGAGGGCGATGGCAGGAGCTGTTCACCGAGGCTGGGCTCGCCGGGGGCAAGACGTGAACAGGGCCGTTTCGAGGCGTAAAACGTGAAACGGTCAGCCTCGGGCCCAAGACCGGGTCCGCCGGGCGCTCGTTTGGGTGGTGTTGCTGCCGATTCGTGCCTATTCCCGCCTGATCTCCCCGCTGCTTCCGGCGCGGTGCAAGTACTACCCGACGTGCTCTGACTACGCGCAGCAGGCGATTCGCAGGCACGGCATCGCCCGGGGCGGCGCGCTCGCCGCGTGGCGTCTCGTACGCTGCAATCCCTGGAGCCGGGGCGGCGTCGATGAGGTGCCCCCGCCGCGTCGCCGCAAAGCCGCCCCCCGCCACACGCACGAGACCCACGCTTGATGCTGCCCATCGCCAACATCCTGCAGCCGATCGATCGACGTCGCCGACGCGGTCCTCACGTTCTTCGCCGAGAACATGGCGCTCGGATACGGGATCGCGATCATCCTGCTCACGTTCGTGACCCGGATCGTGATCCTGCCGCTCTCGATCAAGCAGATCAAGTCGATGCGCGCGCTGCAGGCGTACTCGCCGCAGATCAAGGAGCTGAACGAGCGCTACAAGGACGATCCCCAGCGCAAGCAGCGCGAGCTGATGCGCTTCTACCAGGAGAACAACATCAATCCGTTGGCCTCCTGCTTTCCCCTCCTCCTGCAGCTCCCCGTCTTCTTCGCGCTGTTCCAGCTGCTGCGAAGCGACGGCTTCCAGGACGAGGTCGCGGCCTATGGCGACCCGGGCCTTCCTCTTCATCCCGGACCTGACCGAGAAGACCACGGGCGGCGTGCTGATCGCCCTGCTCATCCTCTACTTCGTGACGATGGTCGCCTCGATGGCGGTCTCCGCCGCGCAGGCCGAGGGCGCCCAGCGGATCATGCTCTTCGCCCTCCCCGTCATCTTCACCCCGTTCATCATCAGCTTCCCCGCCGGCCTCATCCTCTACTGGATCACGACGAACGTCTGGACGATCGGCCAGCAATACGTGGTCAAGGCGTTCTGGCCGGCCCCGGAGATCGCCACCGTGGAGGAGGTCAAGGCCACGAGGGTCCCGCCCCCGCCCCCGCGGAAGAAGAAGAAGCGAAAGTAGGCGCAAACCGCCTGCTTCGGGTTACTTCGGGACCCGAGCGCGAAGGCCTTCTCAGCGAGCGCGCGACTAGACTCGCGCCGTGGTCGATGAGGCGCCAGCCGATGGCATGCCCGCCGAGCCGATCGAGCGCGTTCGGGCGATTCTCGAGCGGATCGTGGACGCGCTGGGGCTCGAGGCGGAGATTGCCGTTTCCGAGGACGAGGAGCGGATTCTCGGCACCGTCGAAGGGGAGGACGTCGGCCTGCTGATCGGCCGCCGTGGCCAGACGATCGACGCGGTCCAGCTCATCTGTTACCGCGCCGCATTTCAGGAGCACCACGACCGCAAGCGGGTCGTCGTCGACGCGGCCGGATACCGGCAACGCCGCCGCGAGATGGTCGAGCGTCAGGCCGATCGCGCCGCCGAGCGTGCGCTCGAGACCGGCAAGGAGATCGAGCTCGAGCCGATGCCGGCGACCGAGCGCAAGGTGGTCCACGACCATCTCGTGGAGCGGTCCGGGCTCGAGACCTTCTCCGAGGGCGAGGAGCCCGAGCGCAGCGTGATCGTGGCCCCGCTCGTCTCCGAGTGAGCGACCCAGAGGCCGAGCTTCTCTCGCGAGTTCCCGTCGGTGGCGTCCAGGCGCTGCGCGAGGTCGTCGAGATCCTCGCGGCCGACGAGCATGCCCCGACGACCGTGAGGGACCCCAACGAGGCCTGGCGGACGCACGTCCTCGACTCGCTGAGCGGCCTCGAGGTGCCGCAGCTCGCCTCGGCGGAGCGCATCGTCGACGTCGGCGCAGGCGCCGGCTTCCCGGGCATCGTCCTCGCCGCGGCGCTGCCGAAGGCGCACGTGGACCTCGTCGAAGCCACCTCGCGCAAATGCGAGTTCATGCGCTCGCTGGCGGAGCGGACCGGGATCGACAACGCGAGGGTCGTCTGCGCGCGCGCCGAGGAGTGGGCGGCCTCCCGGCCCCCCGACGGTGGCCGCGGTGAGGCCGACGTTGTCACCGCCCGCGCGGTGGGTCGTCTCGCCACCCTCGCGGAGCTCGCCTCGCCGCTCCTTCGCGAGGGCGGCACGCTCGTGGCCTGGAAGGGAAGGCGCGAGGCGGACGAGGAGGCAGAGGCGAAACGCGCCTGCGAGCGGCTCGCCATGGAGCCGGGCCCGGTGCGATCGATGGCGGAGGGCCCGGGGTCGGCCGCGGGCTTCGAGCACCGCCACCTCTACGTCTACAGCAAGAGCGGAGCGACACCTCCGGGCCTGCCGCGACGAGCGGGGATGGCGAAGAAGAGGCCGTTCGGCTCCGCCTAGGCCGCGGCTATCGTCGGCGGTGCATGGGCAGGATCTACGCGATCGCGAATCAGAAGGGCGGGGTGGGGAAGACCACCACGGCCGTGAACACCGCCGCCTGTGTGGCGGCAAGCGGTCATCAGGTCCTGCTCGCCGACCTCGACCAGCAGTGCAACGCGACCGTCGCCCTCGGCGGCGACCGAAATGCGAGCCCCTCCGCCTATGACTGCCTGGCAGGCGAGACCTCGGTCGCCGAGGCGGCGCGCCCCGCGGGCCCGGACAACCTCTGGCTCGTGCCGGCCTCACGCGATCTTGCCGGCGCCGCGGTCGAGCTGCCACGAATCGACGGCTACGAGCGCCGTCTGCGAGACCGGCTGGGGCCCGTCCGCGATCGCTTCGCGCTCACGCTCCTCGACTGCCCGCCATCGCTGGGCCCGGTCACGGTGAACGCCCTGGTCGCGGCCGACCGCGTGATCGTGCCGGTCCAGGCCGAGTACCTGGCCCTCGAGGGCCTTGTGCAGTTCCTCGACACGCTGGGGCTGCTGCGCCGTGAGCTCAACCCCTCGCTGGTTCTGACCGGCGTGGTGATCACGATGCATGACGAGCGGACTCGCCTCGCCCAAGATGTCGAACGCGAGCTTCGCGGACACTTCGATGGCCTCGTCTTCGACACCGTGATCCCGCGCAGCGTCAGAGTCGCGGAAGCGCCCTCGTTCGGCGTGTCCGTGGGCGAGCACGCCCCGGGTCGCGCGGGTCTCGAGGCCTACGCCGAGCTCGCGGCCGAGCTCGCCCGGCGCGAGGAGGCGGACTGGGTCACCGTTTCCCATCACCCTCAAGTGAAGGTTGAGGGTGAGGCGAATGGCTGAGCGGGGGATGGGCCGCGGGCTCGCCGCCATCCTGCCGGCGAGCGTGGAGGCCGAGCCGCGCTACCGCGAGATTCCCGTTGGGCTCATCAGCCCGAATCCAACCCAGCCGCGCAAGCGCTTCGACGAAGAGTCGATCGAAACCCTGGCGCGTTCGCTCGCCGACGCAGGCGTCGTGCAGCCGTTGATCGTGCGTCCGCTCGACGATGGTCGCTACGAGCTGATCGCGGGCGAGCGCCGCTGGCGTGCCGCGCAGCACGCCGGGATCCAGACCGTGCCGGCGATCGTCCGCGACGAGGACGAGGTCCACCGGATGCAGATCGCCCTGATCGAGAACATGGCGCGCGAGGATCTGAATCCGGTCGACGAGGCTCGGGCCTGTGCCGCGCTCGTCGAGGAGCTTGGCCTCTCCAAGGAGGAGCTCGGCCGGCGTTTGGGTCGCAGCCGGGTCGCGATCTCCAACCTGATCCGCCTGCTCGACCTGCCCGACGAGGCCCTCGACCTGATGGCCTCGGGCGAGCTCTCAGAGGGCCACGGTCGCGCGATCCTGCGGGCGAGCGGCAACGAGGCGCGTCGTCGGCTGGCCCGCGAGGCCGCCCGGGGCGGCTGGTCGGTCCGCGAGACGGAGCGGCGTGCCGGCGGCAAGGCGGCGCCGGCAGCCCGGGCCGAGCTGCATCCCGACGAGGCCGAGGCGCTGCGCGAAGCCGAGGAGCAGCTCGAATCCGCGCTCGGCACGGGCGTGACGCTGAAGCGGATGCGCAAGGGCCTGCGCGCCGAGCTCCACTTCGACGACCTCGACGCGCTTAACGCCTTCGCCAATCGCAGGCGTTAGCTTCCCCGCTGGACTCTCAACTCGCCTGCGACATCCTCTCGAACATTCCCTAGCCGAACCTGAGGTTGCTAGGGCCCGAGGCGCTGGATTCGCCAGCCCTGGCCTTCGCGCTCGTACAGGAAGCGGTCGTGCAGGCGCCCGACCTGGCCCTGCCAGAACTCGACCTCCTCGTGGCGCAGCAGGAAGCCGCCCCAGTGCTCGGGCCGCGGGATCTCCCCGCTCGCGAAGCGCTCCTCGACCTCGCGGATCCGTTCGTCCAGCTCGGCTCGTGAGTCGAGGGGCTGAGATTGGGGCGATGCCCAGGCACCGATCCGGCTCTCCGGCGGCCGCGTCGCGAAGTAGGCGTCGGACTCCTCCGTGCTCAGGCGCTCAACCGAGCCGCGGATCCGAACCTGGCGGTCGAGCTCGCGCCAATAGACCGCGATCGCGCCGCGGCCCGAGGCCTCGAGCTGGCGCGACTTCGACGACTCGTAGTTCGTGTGGAAGCGAAAGCCGCGCTCATCGAAGCCCTTCAGGAGGACCATCCGCGCGTCCGGGGTACCGTCCTCGCCCACGGTCGCAAGGCAGATCGCGTCGGGCAACGGCACCTCCGCCTCGGCCAGCTCCCACCACCCGCCGAACTGCTCGATCGGATCCTCGGCGAGGTCCTCACGGCGAAGCGGGGGCATGTCCGGGCGACGGGGCACGTTGCCCACAGCTTTCTACAATGGCCGCCTCGGGGCGATTAGCTCAGTCGGTCAGAGCGCCTCTCTGATAAGGAGGAGGTCCCTGGTTCGAGTCCAGGATCGCCCACTTCGCCGTCCGCGCTCAGGCCTGCGAGCGCTTGGCAGCTCGGCGCGCTGATTCGGCTAGGGAGCTCAGCGTCTCGCGCAGCCAGCTGCGGAAGTAGCGGCGTCCCGTCACCGCGTCGAACAGGCGGTTTCGAAGGCCCTTCGGGTCCATGCCCATGCGACCGTTGACGAAGGTCCCGCCCTGGGCCTCGGTCAGCAGGAAGCTGATGTAGGTGCCCGTATCGAGGCAGCGGATCGAGAGCTGCTCGAGCTGGTCGAGCTCCTCGATCTCGAGCAGCGTTTCGTCGCGGCTGACCGGTCCCTGCGTGATTTGGCGGTAGCGGCTGCCCCGCTCGAACTCCTCGCCGCCGATCTCCACCACCCGCGGCCACCAGTCGGGATGGTGCTCGACATCGCGCACCAGCTCCCACACCACCTCGATCGGGGCGTCGATGAAGGTCTGCTGCTGGATCGTTGACACAATCCCAATCTACAATTGCCGCTCAGTGCCCGGAGGGCGAAGGACCCGCCCCCGGCCTAACGACAACGGAGGCTTTCGACCGTGCAGCAGATGCAGATCTACGGCGTCAGCTTCGACATGGTCGGTAAGCAGCCGATCGTGCTGCTGAAGACGGTCGACGGAAACCGCTTCCTGCCGATCTGGATCGGCCATCCCGAGGCGGCGGCGATCCTGATGAAGCTCCAGGGCGCCTCGACGCCGCGGCCGATGACCCACGACCTCCTCTCCGACGTCCTCGACCAGATGGACGCCAAGTGCGAGAAGGTCTCGGTCACCGAGCTTCGGGACAACACCTTCTACGCCACGATCACGATCTCGATGAACGGCTCGGAGATGGAGATCGACTCGCGTCCCTCCGACGCGATCGCCCTCGCCGTTCGCACCTCGGCCCCGATCTTCGCGGCCGAGGACGTGATCGAGGAATCGTCGATCGAGTTCGAGCACGAGGTCGAGGACCAGGAGGAGGTCGTCGAGAAGTTCAAGGACTTCCTCGACGAGGTCTCCCCGGAGGACTTCGCCGCCGGCGAAGAGGAGGAGGAGCAGTAGGCGCACCTCCGCCGGCCAGATGGGCCGGCGCCTGACCCAAGGGACGCTCTCGGGGGCAGTGAGGGTCATCCCCAATAGACAGGCTCGAGACTCGGTGGGACGCTCGCGTGGTCAGATCAAGACCACGTCTGGAGGACACCGATGAACGAGAACGATCGCACCGAGGAGCAGCCGCAAGACACTCCGCCGCCCGAGGGGACGGCCGAGACGCGCGAGCTCCCCCCGGGGGGCTCGCCGGCCGATGACGCCGGGAACGCCCGGCCGAAGCTGACCCGACTGCGCTCGGAGGGAATGCTCGCCGGCGTCGCCGCCGGGTTGGGCAGGCACTTCAACGTCGACCCGGTCATCTTCCGGATCGGCTTCGGAGTCTCCCTCTTCTTCGGAGGCTTCGGGCTGCTCGCCTATGTTGCCCTTTGGCTTTTCCTGCCCGACGAGTCCGGGGAGGCCGCGGTCAAGAGCTCGCGCGTGGCACTGGTCGCCGCGATCGTCCTGATCGGCCTCGTCCTTGTCCCGGCCGTCGGCTGGGGCTTTTGGGACGGCGGCCCCGGGTGGGGGTCCTGGGGTGCCCTCTGGCTGATCGTCCCGGCAGCGATCGCCGTCGGTGCCTACGCCATCCTCAAGGATCGCGGCGGCCCGGGCTCGGCCGGCGGCGCCATCGCGGCTGTGTTCCTCGCGGCCGCGGCGGTCACCGGTTTCCTCCTCCTGGCGCTGATCGCCGCGGCGGTCACGGCGCTCGGATTCGGCGAGATCGCGGCCGGGCTGGTGGTCATCGCCGGGCTTGCGCTGATCGTGGGAGCGTTCAGCGGCGGTCTGCGCTGGCTGATCGTCCCGGCGCTCGCGCTCGCGCTCGGCGTCGGTGTGGCCGCGGCGGCCGACATCGACGTCGACGACACGATCGGCAATCGCGCGTACACGCCCCTGAGCGCGAACGAGATCCCGGACGACGGCTACGAGCTCGGCATCGGCAAGCTCGACGTGCACCTGGGCCAGCTCGACTGGAAGCGCGAGGAGGTCGTCGCCCTCGACGTCGACCTCGGCATGGGCCAGGCGCAACGTCTACGTGCCCTCGAACGTCTGCGTCGAAGCCGACGTGAGCGCGAAGAGCGGTTCCCTCGCCGTCGCCGGCGAGCGGCAGCAGGGGTTCGAGGCCGAGATCACGCAGGACGCCCCCGCGAATGCCACTCCGCGGCTCGAGCTCACCGGTGACGTCCAGTTCGGCGAGCTGAGAGTGCTGTACACCGACGCCCGTGCCCTGGACGTGGCCCGGAGAGGCGTTGACGGCGAGCTGGGTGAGGCGATGCGTGCCGCGAGGACGAAGGCCTGCGCAGCGTGAGCTCGCGGGCGGACAGGACGGCCCTCGTCGCGGGGCTCGTGCTGACGGCTCTGGGAGCGCTGCTGCTGCTCGATCAGACCGGAGCGATCGAGCTCGAGCTGGGATGGGCGGGGGTTGCGCTGAGCGCCGCCGCCGGCCTGATCCTGCTCGTCAGCGGCCTCGAGCGCGATCGCGGAGGGCGCTGAGCGCGTCACCATGTCCTCGTGAACGCGATCGCGCGGGCGACCCCCTTTCGGCGCGACCCCGATACGGGGGTTCTGGCCGGCGTCCTCTCCGGTCTGGCCGCACGTCTCGACGCGGACCCCACCGTCGTCCGCGTGCTGTTCGTCGTCGCCGTCTTCCTCACCGGCGGTCTCGCGCTCCTGGCCTACGCGATCGCGTGGGCGGTCGTGCCGACGGCGGAGGGGCGTCGAGCGACCGCCACCGCCTCGCGCCCGCGCGCCCTCGCGCATCCCGGCTGGCGCGTGGCCGCCGGAGCCGCGTTGCTCACCTTCGCCGCTCTGCTCACCTTCCGCGAGCTCGGCATCTGGTGGAGCGACGCGCTGGTCTGGCCGCTCGTGCTCGCGGCGGCGGGCGCCGCGGTCCTGTGGCGGCAATCGCGGGCTCTCTCCGCTCCCGATCTGGCCGACCCCGGGCCCACCCCAGCCCGACCCCAGCGTGCGAGCGGCGCTCTGCCCGACCTCTACAAGGGCGGCTTCGGCGTCGCCCTCGTGATCGGCGCGGGGCTTCTCTTCCTCGTCGGCCAACGATGCCCTCGGTGGTGTCCGCGACGTGGCCTTCGCCGCGATCGTCGCGGTGCTCGCCCTGGCCTTGATCCTGGCACCGTTTCTGTGGCGGATGGGGCGCAACCTCGCGGCGGAGCGCGCCGAGCGGATCCGCTCGCAGGAGCGCGCGGAGGTGGCCGCGCACCTGCACGACTCGGTTCTGCAGACCCTGACGCTGATGCAAAAGCGAGCGGATGATCCGCGCGAGGTCGCCGCGCTCGCCCGCCGCCAGGAGCGCGAGCTTCGCTCCTGGCTCTTCGGCCGCGCGAAGCCGGCCTCGGAGAGCTTCGCCGCGGCGCTCGAGGAGGTTGCCACCGAGGTCGAGGACGCGCACGGTGTGCCGGTCGAGGTGGTGGCTGTGGGGGACGCGCGGCTTGAGAATGGCGCGGAGGCCGTCGTCGCGGCGGCCCGCGAGGCGGTTACGAACGCGGCCAAGTTCGCTCCTGACTCGGGTCCCGTGGCGCTCTACGCCGAGGCCGACGACGAGCGTCTCCAGGTCTTCGTGCGCGACCGCGGCCCCGGCTTCGATCCAGAAGCCATCCCGGGCGACCGCCGTGGCGTGCGTGAGTCGATCGTCGCGCGCATGGAGCGTCATGGAGGACGCGCGGAGATCCATTCCCAAGCGGGAGAGGGAACCGAGGTCGAGCTCGTGCTGAGACGAGGTGGCGGGTGAGCCCTGCGACGCCGACCGTCGTCATCGTCGACGACCACGAGATCTTCCGCGCGGGCGTGCGCTCTGAGCTCGAGGGACTGGTCGACGTGCTCGCCGACGTCGGCTCGGTCGAGGAGGCGGTGCGCGTCGTGCTCGACCGCAAACCGGACGTCGTCCTGCTCGACGTGCACATGCCGGGCGGCGGAGGGGTCGAGGTGATCCGCAAGGTGGGCGACGTGGCCCCCGCACAGCGGTTCCTCGCGCTCTCGGTCTCCGACGCGGCCGAGGACGTGATCGCGGTGGTCCGCGCCGGCGCCCGCGGCTACGTGACGAAGACGATCTCGGGCCCGGACCTCGCCGCCGCGGTGGCGCGTGTGCGCGAGGGCGATGCGGTCTTCAGCCCGCGCCTCGCCGGCTTCGTCCTCGATGCCTTCGCCGGCGAGATCGCGCCGGAGGAGGTCGACCCCGAGCTCGACCAGCTCACGATGCGCGAGCGCGAGGTGCTGCGCCTGATCGCCCGCGGCTACCTCTACAAGGAGGTCGCGCAGCAGCTCTCGATCTCGGCGAAGACGGTGGAGGCACACGTCTCCGCGGTCCTGCGAAAGCTCCAGCTCTCGAGCCGCCACGAGCTCTCGCGTTGGGCGGTCGAGCGGCGGCTGGTGGACTAGACGCGACTCCCGGGCTGGCGTACGATCGCCGCGAACTTGCGAGCGCGACCGGGAGGGGTCCAGATGACGGCGAGGCTGATGTTCGGAGCGGCGGGGTTGCTGGCGAGCCTGGTCGTGCTCGCCCTTCCGAGCGCCTCGGGGGCCGGCAACGAGCCCAAGTGCTTCGGCAAGAAGGCCACGATCTCCAAGGGCGACGGGGACAACGAGATCGTGGGCACGCCCGAGAAGGACGTGATCGTCGCGGGCGGCGGCGCTGACGAGGTGGAGGGCCTCGGCGGCAACGACAGGATCTGCGGCGGCAACGGGAGCGACCGACTCGTCGGTGATGAGGGCAAGGACGACATCGACGGCGAGAACAACGACGACTTCATCCTCGGCGACGACCAGCTCGTCGAGACCGGCGACGACCTGCTCGAGGGCGGCGACGGCAAGGACTCCATCTACGGCGAGGCCGACCAGGGCACGATCACCGGCGGCAGCGACGATGTCATCCACGGCGACAAGGGGGGCGACGTCGAGCTCGACGGCGGCGAAGGCAACGACGACGTCCGCGGAAACGACGGCAACGACGACGCCGTCATCGGCGGCAACGGCTTCGACGACATCTACGGCGGCGACGGCGATGACGTCCTCAACGGCACCGACGACAAGAGCGACGAGCTCTTCGGCGGGAAGGGAGAGAACGACCAGTGCGAGGGGGATATGATCGACCTCTTCGCCGGCTGCGAGAACTGAACAAAAGAGCGTGAGCAAACCGGCGCTCGCCGGTTAGAACCCATCAAGACGTCCGGCGACCGACCACGCCCCAAGAACTGGTCGTGTCACGGCCGTGCCTGCCGCAGTCGCCGTCGGGGGTCGCTTCAGCGGTGGGCACGGTCGTAGCCGGGCGTCACTCTTTCTTCTGCGCACAAAACTCGGCCACCCCGGGCCGCGCTCCCGGGGTGGCCGAGTAAGCCTTGATGTGTCTGGGTCTAGTCCTTGGTGCGGGTGCGGATCCGGCGATGCCGGATGTCCTGGCGGACTGTGCGCTCTTCGATGGGCTGCGAGGCCTTATCGGCGAGCAGTGCGGCTGCGAACAGCGGTCCCATTTGGTGCTCCTTCTTCGTCCTTGAAAACCTTCGACCGCGTTCCAAGTTAGGCCGCATTTCCAGGGCATTGTGTGCCCGCGCCCACACAGCGGGTCACTCAGGCACGGGTCCGTGACCGCCCTCACATCCCAGCGCTGCCCTTGACCACCAACAGCGCCGACGGCGGCGGCTGCTAGAACCCGCGCGGGCATGTACGAGACCCTCCTCTTCCTCCACGTCCTCGGCGCCTTCGTCGCGTTCGTGACCATCGTGATGTTCTCGGCCTTCGCGCTTGGGCGTGACCGCCGATCGCGGCAGCTTCACCCTCGCCGACGCGAGCTGGAACCTGAGCGGGCTCCTGCTCTTGGTCTTCGGCGTGTGGCTCGCTCTCTACATCGACGGCTACGAGCTCTGGGACGGCTGGATCCTGGGCGCGCTCGTCCTCTTCGGCTTCGCGAGCTTCTTCGGGGCGCGAGCGCGGATGGAGACCCTCAACGAGATCGACGCCCAGAGCGCCACCCGCAGCCAGGTGACGATGTGGCACTGGCTGCGGACCCTCTCGATTCTGGCGATCCTCGTGCTCATGGTCTGGAAGCCGGGGGCCTGAGCGGTGGATCTTCTCCTCTTCCTCCACGTCCTGGGCGGCGCGACGCTGGTGGGCGCGCTCGTCACGGCCGTCTGGTTTCTTCTCGCAGCCCGCCGCACGGCCTCATTCGACGGCGTGCGCTGGGCCTGGCGCACGCTGCTCTACGCCGCGCTCCCCTCGTATCTCCTCATGCGGGTCGCAGGACAGCTTCTGGCCGACGATCTCGGCCTCGCGGACGCCGACTTCGCCTGGATCACGATCGGCTTCATCGCCGGCGACGTCGGGGTCCTGCTCCTCAGCGCTGCCCTGATCGGCACCGGGGTAGCGGTCCGCGTGGCGAGTCGCTCCGGCGGCCGCGCGGCGAGCCCCTCGAGTGCCGGCCTCTCGATCGCCACGGGCGCGACGAGCATCCTGATCGTGGCCTACCTGGTCGCCCTCTGGGCGATGACGACGAAGCCGGTCTAGAGCGGTCGCGCGGGGGCGCCCGGCGCAGGTCGCGGGCTCGCTTTCGGGGTCGGCGCGTCCACTAGCCTGCGGCCCCCGCATGGACTTCCTCGAGGCAACCACGCAGGGGCTCGGCCTCGCCCTCGCCGCCGGCATGATCGGCGGCGCCATCACCGGCGCGGTGAGCCCTCGTGAGCAGGGGCTGGTCGCCTCGGTCCTCCTGGTAATCGCCGGAATCGGCGCGGCGTATCTCTTCGGTGCCTCGCTCGAGACGGCGAACGACCACCCCGCCTGGCCGGGCTGGTTCGTCGGCGCGCTCGTTGGCGTCTTCGCCTTCGTCGTCATCCGCAGCGTCGTCGCCGGCGCCTCGGCGCGTGCGGGAGAGGGCGGGTCGGCGGCGCTCATCGCTGTGATCGCGATCGCGGCCGCTGCCGTGCTCGCGGCCCTCTCGCTCACTCCCGCGGCGCCGGTCTCGATCGTGGTCGCGCTCGCGCTCGTCTTCATGGCGATCCAGCGCCGCCGCCGCGCGAGCGAGAAGTACGAGGGCCTGCGGATCCTGCGCTAGCGGGCGGTCGCAAAGCCTCTCCAGCGCTAGCCTCGAAGAGTGCCCCGCAAGCTCTGTCTGATCGTCGTCGACTCGCTGCGCACGGACATGCTGCTGCGGACCGTCGTCGCCGGCGACGCCCCGAATTTCGGTGCGCTGCTCGACCGCGGCGAGCTCGTCCCCGACTGCGTCTCCTCCTTCCCCACCGTCACCCCGGTCTGCAGCGCCGACATCGTCACCGGCGTCGGCCCCGGCCCGATGCCCGACGGCTCGCCCGGTCACGACATCGTTGGGATGAACTGGTACCACCGGGTCGAGCAGCGCTACGTGGAGTACGGCAACTCGCTCGAGGCGACTCGCGCCTTCGGCCTCTTCCGGGCGCTCTACGACATCGTCTACAACCTGAACATGTCCCACCTCTCGCACGAGGTGGAGACGATCTTCGAGCGCCTGGGCGACGCCGGGGTGCGAAGCGCCTGCACGCCCTTCCTCGTCTATCGCGGCCGCACGCGCCACGAGGTTGGGCTCGAGGGCCTCTTGCGAAAGGCGGCCGAGGCCGCCAAGTTCCACCACGCCACGTGGGGGCCCGAGGAGCTCTTCTGGGGCGAGCTCTACGCGAGCCGTCGAGTGCCGTGCAAGCCGACCCTCGCCCGTCCCGGAACGCGCGACGAGTACTCGGGCTGCGTTGGGCGCGAGCTCCTGCGCGACGACGCCTACGACTTCCTCCTCTTCTCCCTGCCCGACAACGACTACCACTCCCACCGTGGCGGGCCGGAGGGGCAGAGCTCCTCGATCGCGCTCGCCGACGCCGCCTTCGGGGAGCTCGTGGACGCCGCGGGCGGGATCGATGCCTTCTGCGACCAGCACACGGTGATCCTCACCGCCGACCACGCCCAGTCCGACGTGGACGAAGGTTTCGACGTCGTGGAGGTGTTCGCCGACGAGTGGCGGGTCCTGGGCCCCAACGACCAGAGCCCCGAGGCGGCCGAGATCGCGGTCAGCCCGACGGCCCGAGCTGCTGGGATCTACGTGCTCGCCGATGGCGGGCGGCGGCTGCGCGCACACGCCGACGCGCGGGAGCGCATGCGAAACCGCCGTGAGGTCGACGTGACCGCCTGGCTCGCCGCCGCCGACGGCAAGCCCGTGGATCGCTCGGCCGTCGGCTTCGCCTCGCTGGAAGGGGTCGAGGCGGTGATCGAGGCCGGCACGGGCAGCGTGAACGGTGCGGCGGGAGAGCTTCGCTTCCGGCCCGGCTCGAGCGTCGAGGACCTCCGCGGCGGCCGCTGGGATCTGGCCGGCGAGCTTTCGGTCCTCGGGATCGAGCACCGCGACGGGCAGCGTCGTGAGCGAGAGCCACCCGGACCCCCTGGCGCGCCTTTGGTCGGCGCTCGTCGCGGGGCATTCCGGGGACCTGCTCGTCTCGCTCTCTCCCGGCTTTGAGACCCTGGACTGGGGCGGCATGACACACGCCGGCGGTGGCAGCCACGGCGCACTCGAGGCCGAGGACTCCCTGTTGCCGCTTCTCCTCGTGGGCTGCGAGCCGGGGCTCGCCGACACGCGCGAGCAGTGGCGAATCAGCGACATCGCCGAGCTCGTCGCGGATCACTTCGGAGTTGCCGCGCGCCGGGAGGCCGAGAACGCCCAGACCGCGGCGGACCCCGCCCTACGATCCTGAGCCCATGACCGACGCCGTCGAGACGGCTCCCCCGAGGGAGCCGCAGAGCCCCCTCGCCTACGCGGCCCATCGCAGCTGGGCTCTGTTGCGACGGATCGGGATCGGCGCGCGCGAGCCGACCAACTGGGTCCAGCTCTTCAAGTTCGGAGTGGTCGGGGCCACGGGCTACGCGGTCAACCTGATCGTCTTCGCGATCCTCGTCGAGGGGATTGGCGTCCACCACATCGCCGCCGCGATCGGCGCCTTCCTGGTCGCGGTCACCAACAACTTCCTGCTCAACCGCCACTGGACCTTCGACGCCGCGGGCGGCCACGCGGGCGAGCAGGCCTGGCGGTTTCTCGCGGTCAGCCTGATCGGCCTCGGCGTCAACCTCGGCGTGCTCGCGCTGCTGGTCGACGGCGCCGAGCTCGCAGAGCTGCCCTCCCAGGCGATCGCCGTGGCCGTCGCGATGCCCGTCAACTTTCTGGGCAACAAGCTGTGGACGTTCGAGTTCCTGGCGGGCCGGAGGTAGGCGGCTCAGTCCTCGTGCAGGGCGTCGTTCAGCTCAGGGCCGCTGCCGGGTTTGTCAGCGACCTCCTCGAGCACGCCCAGAAGCTCCACCACGCGACAGACGAGCAGGCGCTCCTCGTCGACCTCGACCCAGGCGCCCGCTGAGGCGGGGAAGAAGACGTGGTCGCCTGGCCGCACCGGCATCTTCACGCCGGCCTGCTCCCACCAGTCGACCCCGGGCCCGACCTCGAGCACGATCCCCTGCTGCGGCGGGGCCTCCGTGGTGCCGGGCGGCACCACAAGCCCAGAGCCGCGCATCCGGTCGGGCTCGAGCTCCTTGATCACCACGCGGTCGAAGAGCGGTCGCAGGTTGTGCCGCGGCATGGCACGAGGGTACGCAAGCGGCGCAGTCCAGTGCGGTCATTCATGCCCGTATAACTGGCCTGGCGGCCGCAGTGATCCCGGGCGCAGATAGCGCCGGCGTCTACGCCTGGTTCCGGCCCTCGACGGGACGTCCCTGACGTCGCCACGTCCCGACCCCGCCGTGGGCGACGTGGACCACGCGCTCGAAGCCCTCGCGCTGGAGGATCGAGGCGCCGAGCCCGGAGCGCTTTCCGCCTGAGCACACGGCCGCGATCGCGCCTTCGCGCGGGAGCTCGTCGAGGCGGTCGCCGAGCTCCCCGAAGGGGATATGGACCGAGCCCGGGATGTGCCCCTCGGCGTACTCGTCGGCGTCGCGCACGTCGAGAACGAGCGGGGGATCGTCCGTCTCGAGCCGCGCGGCGAGCTCGTCGACATCGATCAGCTCGATCCGGGCCACGGATCTGCCCTCCGAGCGCCACGCGGTCATCCCGCCCTCGAGGAAGCCGGCGACGCGCAGCCCCACGGCCCCGAGGAGCTCCGCCGCCTCCATCTCGTAGCCGTCGGATGCGGCGACCACGACCAGCTTGGCATCCGGATCGACGACCCGAGCGACCTTCGTCGCGAAGCCGGTGTCGTATGCGGACGCCGAGATCGCGCAGGGAATGTGGGCCTCGTCGAACTGCTCGTTCGTGCGGGCGTCGACGACGATGGCGCCGTCGTCGACCGCGCTTTCGACCCCGCGCGGGCTGAGCGGCAACGGGCGCCGACGTCTCCTCCCGGAAGGGCCCGCGGTTGAGCGCGACCACGTGCTGGACATGCGGGGGCTGCTCGCCCAGGCTCGCGAGCGTCGAGCGCACGAACTCCTCGGGGTCGGTGATCGCGAGCGCGGGGTTGTGCCGGCGCTCGTAGCCGATCGTCGAGGAGCTCTTGTTGTCGATCGCTCCCGAGCCGCACATCGACCCGCCGAGGTGCCCGGGCCAGAGCTCGACGTCGTCGCCGAGCGCAAGGACGCGATCGTGAAGCGAGGTGAAGATCTCGCGCGCACCCTCGGCCTTCTCGATCGCGAGGTCGGGCCGGGCCACATCGCCGCAGAAGAGCGAGTCGCCGCCGAGGAGCGCCCACGGCTCGCCCGAGGCGTCGCGGATGAGGAAGGAGGTGTGCTCCGGCCGATGGCCGGGCGTGTGGAGCGCCTCCAGGGCAAGCTCGCCCAGCTCGAGCCGCCAGCCGTCGGCGAAGGCCTCGTGGGGGTAGTCGACGCCGGCGTCCTCATGAACGTGGACGGTCGCGCCGGTGGCGGCCGCGAGTCGCCCGTGCCCGGAGACGTGATCGGCGTGGTTGTGGGTCTCGAGCACGTGCTCGATCCGCACTCCGTGAAGGCGGCCGAGGCGCAGGTAGGGGTCGATGTCCCACTGCGGATCGACCACTGCGGCGACCCCGTCGTCGCCGATCAGGTAGGAGGCGCAACCGAGGTCCTCGTGCAAAACCTGCCGGAACAGCATGGCGCGGCACGTTATCGCCAGCGAGCTTCTAGACTTATCCAGTCAACAAAGCTCCACCGCGCCAATCCGAGGAACGACTTGAGCCCAGCCACACCGCCGAACATCCTCTATATCCACTCCCACGACACCGGCCGCTACGTGCAGCCGTACGGCTTCCAGGTGCCGACGCCGAACATCCAGCTCCTGGCCGACCAGGGGGTGCTCTTCCGCGAGGCGTTCTGCGCGGCGCCGACCTGCTCGGGCTCTCGCGCGTCGTTGCTCACCGGCCAGTACTGCCACAACAAGCCCGCCGATTGCTCGTGTAGCGCTGCCCGCTCCCCCGCAGCCGCTCGGCGACCGCGGTGTGGACGTCGTCACGCATGCCCGCACCCTACCGAGATTGGGAACGACTGAGAATCCGCGCTGAAACGATCGGATCACCCAGGTCAGGGCGCCACGGTTTGCCGCCACGGTTTCGTAACCGTACCGTCACGTCCGGTCCTGCCGGGTCGGTTGGCCTCGGACCAGTCCCCCGCACCCCACTCCGGTAGCACCATGACCCTGCACAGCCCTCTGCGGACCTTGCGTCGCCGCCGGCGACTCGCGCGCCGCCGCCACCGGCGTCGTCGTCGGCCTGCTGGCCACGGTCGCCCCTGCCGCGGCCCAGACCGTCCCGACGTCCGAGCCCACGAGCACGACCCGGCCGACGTCCACCACGACGACGCGGCCGGCGACGACCACCACCCGACCCCCGACGACCACCACCCGGCCCCCGACGACCACCCGGCCACCCTCGACCACTCGCCCCCCGACGACGACACGGCCTCCGACCACCATCCGGCCGATCCCCACGACGCCACCGCCCGCGACGGCGCCGCCGGCGACCACTGCGCCGACCCCGCCTCCCCCGGTCGCGAGCACGGCGCCACAGCGGGACTTCTCCTTCCTGCCGCCGCAGCCCGCCGATGCGGTCTACGTCCGGCCGATCGTCTTCCCGGTCATCGGCGAGGTCTCGTGGACCGACACCTACCTCGCACCGCGGTCCGACGGCCGTCGCCACGAGGGCCAGGACCTCATGGGCCGGAAGATGCAGCCGCTGGTCTCGGCAGTCGACGGCACCGTGGTCGTCCTGCGTCACCAGGCCTCCGGCAACTCGCTCTACATCAAGGGCGACGACGGCTGGTACTACGACTACCTCCACATCAACAACGACACGCCGGGCACCGACGACGGGGCGAACCGGTTCGATCACGCCTTCGCCCCGGGCCTCGGCCGTCGGCGAGTCGCGTCCGGAAGGGCCAGCACGTCGCCTACCTGGGTGACAGCGGCAACGCCGAGGGCACCGCCCACACCTCCACTTCGAGATCCGCATGCCGAACGAGAGCGTGTGGAACGCGTCCGCCGTCAACGCCGCGCCCTCACTCCGGGTCGCCGCCGACCCGGGCGCCTTCCCGGCACCGCCCGCCGACGCGTTCGACCCGTGGACCTCGCCGGGACCGTTCATCGTCCAGCAGAGCGTGGACATCCTCGACCGGCCGATCTCCGAACGGGGTCTGCCGGTCTGGAAGCGGCGGCTGGGCAGCGGCGAGATCACCGCCGAGCAGGCGATCCAGCAGCTCCTCGGCCTGCCCGAGTCGCTCGGGCCCATGGGCTCGGTCTCGCGGCTCTGGCTCGCCGTCTACGACCGCATGCCCGACCGCAACCTGATCATCTGGGCCCGCCGTCTGCGCGTCGGCGGCTCGCTGTCCACCCAGGCGGCGGCGTACCTCGCCAAGCCCGAGCTGCAGGCCCGGTTCGGCGGCAGCGACATCCAGTTCGCCACCACGGCCCTCACGCGGGTGCTGGGCCGTGCGCCCACCGCCGCCGAGATCGACAGCGCCCTCGTGTGGACCCGAGCCGGTGCCGAGCCGCGCCGAGCTGCTGGTGGTGATCTCCCAGTCCGACGTGGCCAAGATGGCGCTCCACGGCGAGATGCTGCTGATCATGGTCTTCGAGGCCATGCTCCGACGCGGCCCCACCGCGTCGACGTACGACACCTGGCTGGAGCGCCTCCGGCGAGCCGGCGGGCTACACCGCACCTGATCCGCACGATTCGCACCGGGCCCTGCCTACCGCGACCGGTTCTGACGACGACGGGCGCATGCGATGATGCCCGCATGACCGCCCCCGTCGACCAGACGCTCCTCGACGAAGCCGTCGAGCTCACACCAGCCGGCCGGCGAGCTCGACGCTGCGCTACTTCCGCAACGTCGACCTGGAGATCGAGCAGAAGGGGGACGGGACACCGGTCACCGTCGCCGACAAGGGCGCCGAGCGCCTCCTGCGCGAAGAGCTCGAGAAGCGCCACCCCGACGACGGGATCTTCGGCGAGGAGGAAGCCGAGAAGATCGGCACGTCCGGTCGTCGATGGATCATCGACCCCATCGACGGGACCAAGGCCTTCACCCACGGGGTGCCGCTGTACACCAACCTCGTCGCCGTCGAGGACGACGACGGCATCGCCGTCGGCGTCATCAACATGCCGGCGCTCGGCGAGACCGTCTACGCGGCGCGCGGCCTCGGGTGCTTCTGCAACGGCGAGCCGGCCCGGGTGAACGACCGGGCCGAGATGGCCGGCTCCTACCTGACCAGCAGCGGCTTCAGCCGCTGGGACGACGACGTCCTGCTCGCGGGTCAAGCGGGCCGGCATGCAGCTGCGCACCTGGGGCGACGGCTACGGCTACGTGCTCGTGGCCACCGGCCGGGTGGAGGCCATGTACGACCCGATCGCCGAGCTGTACGACCTCGCGCCGATGCCGGTCATCCTGGCCGAGGCGGGCGGTCGCTTCAGCGGCCTCGACGGCGACGAACGACCCCGGAGGCGGCAGCGGGCTGGCCACGAACGGCCACCTCCACGACGATCTGCTCCGGCTCCTCGCCTGACCGGGCGGAGCGGACTCGCGGCACGCCTGGCGCCATCGGTCACGCGCCCCGCCGGGAACCAGGGGACCGTCAGCAACGACCACCACGTCGTGCCGGCCACCGTCTGCTCCCTCGCGCGCTCACGCCGCTTGCGTCAGCGGCTCGCGGCAGGCGTCCTGGTGGTCCTCGCCACGCTGGCGTTGACGCCGGACGTGGCGTCCGCCGATCCCGCCGAGCCGACGAACTACCGGTCGGAGGTGACCGGCGTCGCAGCCGCGCGCTGCCCGCCGGCGTGACCGCGAAGGTGGTCGGGGGCGACGGGTTCCTCGAGCTGTCCAGCGACGGCCACGAGGTGCTCGTCCTCGATGCCAGGCAGCCCGGCGAGCGTGACGCCCGCCCCTACCTGCGCATCGAGCGCGACGGCACCGTCCAGCTGAACCGCAACGCCGTCGGCTACTACTACAACGACTCCCGGTACGGCGCCGACGTCCCGGCCCGCGTGCTCGAACCGGGCCTTCGGGCCGACTGGACCACGGTCGGCGACGACGGCTCCCACGTCTGGCACGACCATCGCATCCACTGGATGTCGCCGAGCAAGCCCCCGTCGGTGACGGACCGCTCGGGTCGGGTCGACCTCGGGGGACCCGACGGTGACTGGTCGGTGGACCTGCTGCGTCGACGGTCGGCCGACGACGCTGTCGGGGCACCTCGACCTGCTCGACGCCCCGTCCCCCGTGCCCTGGTACGTGGCGATCGCCGTCGTCGCCATCCTCGTCGTGCTGATCGGCGCTCGCTGGCCGGTGCCGACGATCTCGATCGCCACGTTGACCGCGGCCGGTCTGGCGACGCGTCGCCGGGTGGGCCACCCACGAGGCCGTGCCGCCGGCCGCCGGTGGCACGCCGGTCACCTGGCTGCTGCCGCTCGGCGCCCTCGTCGCCGCAGCGATCAGCGTCGTCGCGGCCCTCACCCACCGGGCACGGGCCGCGCTCGATCGCTGCACTCGGGTCGGCCTGCCTGCTGGCGGGTTGGGTGCTCGATGCGGCTTCCGGTGCTGTCCCATGCCGTCCTGCCGACGCGTGCTGGCCGCGCCGATCGACCGGGCCGGCACGGCGCTGGCTGCCGGCGTCGCGATCGGGGTCGCCGTCGTGGTGGTGCGGTCAGGTGTCCTCGGCGCGCCGCGGCCAGCAGCGGTGGCGCGCCCTACAGCCAGCCCGACCGCTTGAACTGGCGGTAGAGGCCGCACGCCACGCCGACCATGATGAGCACGGCCAGCGGGTAGCCCCACCACTCGTCCAGCTCGGGCATGTGCTCGAAGTTCATGCCCCACACCCCGGCGAGCAACGTGGGCGCGGCGAAGATCGCCGCCCAGGCCGAGATCGTGCGCATGTCGTCGTTCTGGCGGACACCGGCCTGCGCCAGGTTGGCGCTGAGTGCGTCGGACAGCAGCTGCACGAGCATCTGCGTGCGGGTGTACACGCGTCGCAGGTGGTCGGCGACGTCGCGGTAGTACGGCGACAGAGCCGTCGGGCACCACTTCGGGTTGCTGCGGGCCAGCGGCTCGAGCACGTCCTCGAGCGGCTGCATGAAGCGGGTGAAGTCGAGCAGCTGGCGCTTCAGCTGGTAGATCCGGCGCGCCGGGTTCGTCCGCTCGTCGCTGAACACGTCGTTCTCGACCTCGCCGACGTCCTTGTCGAGCTGGTCGATCACCGGGCGCGTAGTCGTCGACGACCCGGTCCAGCACGGCGTACAGGACCGCGGCGGGTCCATGGGCGAGCAGCTCGGGGTTCTGCTCGAGCCGCTTGCGCACCTCGCTGAGCGGGCTGGCCGGGCCGTGGCGCACCGTCACCACGAAGTGATGGCTCACGATGAGCTGCAGCTCGGCGAACGACAGCCGATCAGGTTCCTGGTAGACCGGCGGTCTTCAGGACCACCAGGTGCGTGTCGCCGTAGTCCTCCAGCTTGGGACGCTGGTGGGGGCGAGAGTGCGTCCTCGAGCACCAGTGCGTGGATGCCGAACTCCTGGTCGACCACCGACGAGCTCTTCGGGCGATGGGTCGTGCAGCCCGATCCACACGAACGCGTCCGGGCCGCTCGCGGCCTCGCCGATGCCGTCGATCGGCAGCCGGCCACCTTCGCGCTTGCCGTCCACGTACCTGGCGGCGTCGACGATCACCGGAGCAGTCTGCCCCACGGCCACCGTCCGCCGATGACCAGGGCCGTTCAGCCGACAGTCGGGACCGCCGGCCCGTGCCTTGGCCACCGCGTCGAGCGCGGTGCGCAGCTCGTCGATCCAGTCGCCCTCGTGGCGGGCGACGAGGCGGACGCACCACGCCAGGGCCTCGGACCGACTGCGAGCGACGCCGGCGTCGATCAGCGTGTCGAGCACCGCCCGCTCCTCCATCCGCAGGCGGGTCATCACCGGCACGGCGGTGGTCGTGAAGCGCACCTCGTGTCCCCCGCACCGAACGCCCCACGAGACCTTGCGTCCCCACATCGTCTCGGCGGCATCGGCGATCGCGACCCGGCGTCTGGCGCGACTCGTCGCGGAACGCCTCGACGTGGCTCAGCCGCAGCACCGGCTCGTCGCCGTCCATCACGCCGTTCACACGGGTCGCGGAGGACGCCGACGACGAGGATCTCCTCCCGGTCGATGCGCACGTCGGGCGGCTCGTCGAACCAGCGAGCCGGGGACGCGGCCGGCGAACCACGCGCCGACCTCTTCGGTGCTCCACTGCCGGCTGGCCACGTCCACACGCTACGAGGTGGCCGTCCGAGCCGGCCGCGTCCGGCGACGTGTGGTCAGCCCGCCCCCTCGAACATCGCCACCTTCACGCCACGCCGGGCCAGCTCGACGAGGAACGCCCGACGAGTCGACGAGGCCGGCCAGGCCGGCGGCACCGGGGCGGGCCAGGTTGCCCCGAGCGGCCTCGCACGGCGGCGAGGGCTGCCACCGCCCCACCGGCGACGCCCGGCCGGTCGATCGCCCCGTAGGATCCCGACCCGGCTCGATCCCCCGACGCGGCCGCGGACCTCCGACCCGCACGGCGCCGACGCCGCCCTCCGGGATGCGGCGGGCGGAGCATCGGGCAGGCGGGACGTGAGCCGGTCGCGTCGGTTGGCGGCCAGCCGGGCGGTGACCCGGGAGATGCCGGGGAACACCGGAACGAGCAGCAGGGCGTCGGGCAGGGCCGCTCGGTAGCAGTCCGCCGGACCGACCGGATCGGGGAACCAGCGACAGCTCGCGGCCCGAGCCGGCGGGACGCCGCACCCACCCACCGTCGCGCCAGTCGATCGCCGAACCCCGCAGCGGCGCGGTGGTGCTGGCGTGCACAGGCCGGACCGCCGGTGCCGAGGCGGGCGACGTGGATCTCGTCCACCGACTCGAAGTCGGCGGCCGCCTGGGCGGCGAGCACGCAGGTGAGCCCGGGCGCGAAGCCGGCCCCGATCACGACCGGGATGCCACGCGCCTCGGCTTCGGGACCGAAGTCGAGCAGGCCCCGGACGTCGTCGACCGCATCCGACATCGACACGACCGGGACACCCCTGGCGACGAGCGGGCCCGCCAGCTCGACGTGCAGGCCGGCCGGGGCCGCGAGCACGACCACGTCGGCCTCGACGGGTGCGTTGTACGGCCCGCGCTCACCGGTGGCCTTGTCGCCCAGGGACGCGGCCACCTCGTCGACGCGCGCCGGGCGCAGGTCCCGCACCACGACCTCCTCGACCGAGTCGGTCGAGGCCAGCTGGCGGGCGGCACGCGCGCCGCCGGCGCCCAGACCGAGGACGGCGACGCGCATCAGCGCAGGTCGTCGGGCGTCAGCTCGCGCCAGCCACCACGCTGCGGTGGGGTTCCGCCGGTGCCGCGAGCTCGCAGCACGGCGGCGACGATGCCCGCCATCCCCAGGGCCACCAGCGCTCTGCGGATCAGGGTCACCACGACTCCCAGGTGGGGCACGGCCGGCGACGGCCTCGGGCTTCGGTGGGGCTAGCTGGAATCGAACCAGCGACCTCACCCTTATCAGGGGTGCGCTCTAACCGACTGAGCTATAGCCCCGGGGCGTCGGATGACCGTAGTGGGTCCGAGCGGCGAGGCGCTACCCCGTCACCCGACCCGGATCCGGTCGGAACGGCGACGGCGGACCGGCCGCCGGCGGGTCCCGATCTGGTCCGTGCACCGTTGGCTACGTCCGCCGATGCCGCGCCGCGTCCCGGTCCGGGGCGATCGTCGACGTCCTCCTCGATCACGTCAGGCGGATGCCACCCGTGAGCTCGCTGATGAGGTTCACGAGCGCCACCGTGACCACGGTGACAGGGTGCCGGCGAGCACGAGCACCCCGCCGATGGCCGCGCAAGCGCGGAACATCTGGTCGCCGTAGAACCTGAAGTTGTCGAGCCCGACGTCCGCGAGGAAGGACTGGACCTTGTCGACGCTGCCCGGTCGAGTACGCCAGCCCCCAGAGCACGGCGAGGGCGATCAGCACGGCCAGGTACAGGCACAGGTAGAGGAACAGCGAGAGCTTGAGCACCGACCACAGCTCGACGCGGCGGACGACGCGGTGCACGCGCCGGCCACGACGCACCTCGCGGCGTCGAGCGCCGGCGCACGTCGGGAGCGGGCTCGACCTGGCTGGCTGCGGCGGCCGGGGCCCGGTGCGGGCGGCCGGGCGACCGGCCCGACGGCAGTCGGATCATCGGACCAGCCGTTGTCGGTGACCGGAGCGGGCCGCGGCCCGGCGACGTCGACAGGTGGCCCGGAGACGGGCGGTCGTGAGCCCCCCTGCGTGGTCTCTAGCGGGCGTGGGCCGGCACGTCCGGCGGACCCGTCACCGCCGGATGACCGACGAGGACCTCGACCGGCAACCGGCCGTCCGCCCGGCCCGCGCGGGGCACCGCTACGTCCCGCTACTGCCCCCTCCAGGCCCGGGTCCGACGCGTAGCCGCCTCGCTCGGCCCCCGAGGCACTGCGGGGCGAGCGCACCTCGTCTGCGGGCGGGGGGCGATCGGCGGGGCGATCGTCGGGAGACACGGGGCCCGAGTCTACGGGACCACCCCCGAGTTCTCGGCGCGATGAGTCCGCCAGACGCTCTCGTCAGCTGAGGATCTGGCGCCCTCGACCGGACGACCCGTGCGGCTCTCGGAGCCGCCGGGGAGCTCGTCGGGCACCAGTCGAGCCCGGGCCCGGGCCGTTGCCCTTCGGAAGCGGACACGAACCACCACGTCGTCGCCGACCGTCCGCAGCGTCTCGAGCTGTCGCGCCGTTGGCCTCGGCGGCCTCGATCGCGGCCGCACGATCGTCGCCGGCCGCGGCCAGCGCCGACGCGTCCGCCGCGCTCTGGGCCCGGGCCCGCTCGGTGGCCGCGATCGGCGAGGTGCACGACCCCGATCGCCAGCGCGCCCGCCACGACCACCACCGCCGCCATCAACGGCAGCACCTGGCCCCGCTCACCACGCAAGCGATCCCGACATCGTCGGTCACGACACGCACTGCCACCAGCCGAACCATGTCCTGCGCCCATCGCGTGCTCCTCGTGCTCGACGCGCCGCGCGCGTCGCGAACGGTCTGTCAGGGGAAGCGAGTGGCGGCGCGAGCCGCGAGCGGGTTGTTCAGTCGTCGTCGGTCTGCAGGACGAGCGCCACGGCGGCGACCGAGTGACCGTCGTCGAGGTTCATGACCCGCACACCGGTGGCGTCGCGGCCCTGCGAGGAGATGTCGCGGACCGGCATCCGGATCACCGTGCCGCCCGACGCGATGACGAAGATCTCGTCGTCGAGGCCGACCATGAACGCCGCGACCACGAAGCCCTTCTTGGCCGTGAGCTTGATGCCTCGGACACCCTGGCCACCGCGCCCCTGCTGGTTGAAGCGGTCCAGCTGGGTGCGCTTGCCGTAGCCGGCATCGGTGACGATGAGGATGGCGGTGTCGTCACGAGCGACATCGCAGGAAACGACCTCGTCCTCGGGCTTCATCTTCATGCCCCGCACCCCGGCGGCGTTGCGGCCCATGGCTCGCACGTCGTCCTGGCTGAAGCGGATCGTCATGCCCGACCGACCCACCATGAAGATGTCGTCGCCGTCGTTGCACGGCATGACCTTCACCAGCTCGTCGCCGTTGCGGAGGCTGATGGCGATGATGCCGGCACGCAGGGACGAGTCGTACACGGTGAACTTCGTCTTCTTGACCTGCCCCTTCTTGGTGGCGAAGAAGAGGTACTGGTTCGACTCGTAGTCGCGGGTGTCGATGATCGCTTCGATGTAGCAATACGCAACGATCGGTGCCACCAAGTATCGCTAGACCGCACCAATCGGCGACGGCAGCGCGGTGCGGCCGAGAACCTCCCACGCGGGAACGTCGATTGTTGCCAGGCCTCCCGAGTCCGCCGAACGATAACTGCCCGTCGCGACAATGACGGTTCGTCCGTCCGGCGAGAATCGCAGACAATTTACGGGCGCTTCGAGCGACAGTTGTCCCTCCAGCCGCGGCCCACCGGCGTCGAGCGACCAGCGCATCACCGTGCCGTCCCACGAACCAGAAGCCAGCGTCGAACCGTCCGCTGAGACTGCGAGCGCCTTTACCTGGCGGGGGTGTTCGCCCAGGGTCTGCAGCACTCGGCCGGTGCGAGCGTCCCACAAGCGGACCTGGCGGTCCAATCCGCCGGTGACAAAGCTCGTGGTGCCGGGTACGAAAGCGACGGCGCTGATTTCCTCGCCACTCAGATCGATCGTGCGGGACTGCCGCACGTCGTGCAGTTCGATGCGGCTCGGCGTCCGCGCCACAATGTGGAACCGCCCGTCCGGTGAGATCGCCCGCGCCCATTCCTGCGCATCTCTCGACAACGCAGATGGAGACACACTGACCGCCGGCGACAGCGATACCTGAGGCGGCAACACTTGGGAGCTGCTGCTCGTTGCGGCGAGAACCTGGCGCGAAATGTCGACATCGGCGACGGGCGGTCTCGCATCGCGTGACTCGCCGCGGCATCAGTTCGCGGAACGACGACGCGATCTTCGCCAGCGCCTCCGGCTGCAACGGCAGGAAAACCACCAGCGACCAGACCACCACGCGCCCGACAGGTGACAACGTCGCCTGCGCGGTGCCGGTCATGATCCGCACCAATCGCCCGCGCAGTTCGGTGGGGTTGCCCAGCCCGCTCGCCACGGGCAGTGCGAGGGGATGACGTTCGCACAGAAAGTCGATGGTGTCCAAGAGCGCCGTCGCATAGCACTTGGGCGACGACGTCGAGCGCTGCATCACCCAACTGTCGCAGCAGTCTTCTTCCGCCGATTCTATCTCGCACAGCGCCACCAGACGACCGGATGCCACCAGAAGACCGTTGTGGCCGCGAATTCCAGCACTGCGCACCCAATGGTCGCCGCGGCGATAGTGTGCCAATTCGTGCATCAGCAGCGTGCCGCGGGCGTCGGCGTTCAATTGCTCGAACAGCTCCGCGGGAAACAGTACGCGCGACATGCGGCCGACGCCCCACAACATCGGCGAGACGACGCCATCCACCAGCCGGGCCTGCGGATAACGCCGCGAGCCCCAACCGTGCGGCGATCGCCGCGGTCTCGCGTTCCAACCGCTCGCAAGGAAGGCTGAACCGGCCTAGCCGCCGGGCGAATCGCACCAGGCGAAACATCTGCACGGCGAAGAACACCGTGGTCCCGATCAACCACACTACTAGAAAGCCCTGCAAGACAGCCTGCGCAACCTCTCGCGAGAAGAATGGCGCTGCCGCGGACTCGATCACACTGGGAGTCGTTGCAACAGCGGAGGCGTCGAGCGCGATGCTCTCGGTTTGCGAAGCGGGAGTGAGGGCGACGATTGAATCGGGTTCCACCGGTCGCATCAACGGCTCGGCGGCATTGCTTGGATTGACTGGCAGCGGTAGCGGCAGCGCAGCGTCAGCCGGGTTCGTCGCAGAGGAACTCAATTCCACCGAACTGACGGGGCGGAAGAGATCGGTGGCCAGCGATTCGACGGGCACGGTCACGAGCGGCGGCGTCAGCAGCTTCAAGAGCAGCACGAGCCACAGCGTGTGCCGGACTGAAGGCCAAGGGCAAAGTCGGCCCACGCCCCACACGACCGGAGCGAGCACTAGCACTGTCAGCGAGTTGACGACGGCCCATTCCACGATGTGAACCATGAGCGTGCTCTTTCGTCGGGGCCAGCGAAGTTGAAGCTCCAAACTCCAAAAACCAAACTCCAATCAAGACGCAAACTCCAAGGGACAAGTTCCGTGAACCAGGACTACTTCAGATTTCGTGACGTTTCCTTGGATTTTGGCGTTTGGATTTTGGCGTTTCGCCTGCAGCTACTTCTTCGCAGGACCCGGCGAATCGTCCAAATCGTCTAACAATGCCCGCAACGATTGCCGGTCGTCGGCGCTCAGATTGCCGGCCTTCACCAAATGAGTCAACAGGGGATGCAGGGCGCCCTCGCACAGACGGTCGGCGGCCCCCTGCAGCTCGCTGGAAATCACGTCCTCCCGCTGAACGGCAGGTTGAAACAAGTGCGGCCAGGTGCCCCGGTTGCGACGCACGCACCGCTTTTCTTCCAGTCGCGTGAGCAGCTTCTGCACCGTGGCCACCTGGGCGGTGCCCCCGCCCGGGTAGAGCCAGTCGGTCAGATCGCGGGCCGAGGCCGAGCCGTGCTCCCACAAGCACTGCATGACGGCCAGTTCGGCGTCGGGGATGTTCAAAGACTTGCGTGCCATTCTGAATGTCCTGAACCTGGGAACCTGTCCACAAAGATACAGACACGTCGTCTATCTTTCAAGGGTGTCTTCACCATTTTTTCTCGAAAACTCCCATCGCGAGGCCCGCAAGCAAGCGACAGCACCCCGGCTGCTTCCCAGCAGCCGGGGTGCCTACCATGACCCCATGCCTAAACTGGCCTTCACCCCCCATCTGCAACTGCACCTCGCGTGTCCCGCTGGCCGCTATCCCGGCACGACCGTAGCCGATGTCCTGGAGCATGCCTTCGCCGTGCAGCCCAAGCTGCGCGGCTACCTGCTGGACGATCAGGGCCGACTCAGGCAGCATGTCACGATCTTCGTCAACGGCGAAACGCTGCGGGACCGCGCCCGGCAATCGGATGCCGTTCGCGACGCTGACGAAATCTTCGTCTTTCAAGCTCTTTCCGGAGGTTGATCGATGTCCGAGACGCTGTGGGTCGGCACCAAGAAGGGCCTGTTTCGATTGCGGCCGAAAGGGAACGAGTGGCGGATCGATCACGTCGCCTTCCTTGCTAGCCCAGTGTCGATGATCCTCACCGATCATCGCGACAACTCCGTGTATGCGGCACTGAACCTTGGCCACTTCGGCGTGAAGCTGCACCGCTCGGACGACGGCGGCGAAAACTGGACCGAAGTCGCCGTGCCCACTTATCCCAAAACGGAGACCGAAGACGGTCCGTCGCTGGTCCAGATCTGGTCGCTGGAAGCGGCGGGTCCGAAAGCGAGCGATGGACTGTGGGCGGGCACTATTCCGGGGGGACTGTTCTTCTCGTCCGACCGCGGACAGACATGGACGCTGAATTCACCGCTCTGGGAGCGTCCGGAGCGCCAGCAGTGGTTCGGTGGCGGGGCGGAGAAGCCGGGCATTCATTCGATCTGCGTCGACCCGCGCGATCATCGGCACGTGCTGGTCGGCGTCTCGTGCGGAGGCATCTGCCGGACGCGCGACGGCGGCCAGACCTGGACTTCCGCAGCCGACGGCATGTTTGCCGAATACATGCCTCCGGAGCAGCGCGAGAACCCGAACATCCAGGACCCGCATCGCATGGTGCAGTGCCCGTCCGCTCCCGACGCGCTGTGGGTCCAGCATCACAACGGCGTGTTCCGCACCACGGACGGGCGCAGAAATGGTCGCACGTGACCGGCCTCAAGCCGTCGTCGTTCGGCTTTGGCGTGGTCGTGCATCCGCGCGACCCGAACACGGCATGGTTCGTTCCCGCCGTGAAAGATGAAACGCGCGTGCCGGTCGACGGGAAGCTCGTCGTCACGCGCACGCGCGACGGCGGCCAGTCGTGCGACGTGCTCACGCGCGGCTTGCCGGAATGCGCGAGCTACGACCTCGTGTACCGCCATTGTCTGGACATCGACACCACCGGCGACCGGCTGGCGTTCGGCTCCACGACCGGCCACGTCTGGACCACGCACAACGGCAGCGACGAGTGGCGTCGCGTCGACGCCCTGCTGCCGCCCGTGTTCGCCCTGCGGTTCGCGTGATGTTTAGCCGCGACCCGGAGAGGAGCGCTCTGCATCCACGTCAAGACGCGCTCCCCTCCGGGTCGCGGCTAAACGATCCGATTGGCATTGGCTGATTTCAGCAAATTCAGTACCGTCCTCCTGTGTCGTCGTTTGACGATCAGGAGGGCCCGACGATGCAGGGACGCTCGACGTTCGCCATTCTCGCAATGTTTCTGGGCAGCGGTTGCGCGGCCCTCATCTACGAAGTGGTCTGGTTCCACCAGCTGAGCCTGGTGCTCGGCGCGACCACCATTTCACTGGCGATTCTGCTGGCCAGCTTCATGGGCGGGTTGTGTCTCGGCAGCCTCGCGTTGCCGCGTTGCGTGTCGCCGCGCCGCCATCCGCTGCGCGTGTATGCGGTACTGGAGTTGTTCATTGCCGGATACGGTCTGCTGATGCTGGCGCTGCTGCCGACGGTGGAGCGGCTGTACGCGGCGTGGGGGCAACCGGGGACCGGTGATCTGCCGCTGCGCGCGCTGATAAGCGCGCTGGTGCTGCTGCCGCCAACGGTGTGTATGGGGGCCACGCTTCCGGCGATTGCCCGGTGGGTGTCGAGCACGCGCGAAGGTCTATCGCAGCTGGGCTGGTTCTATGGCGCGAACACCTTCGGGCGCTGTGGCAGGCAGCCTGCT